>NZ_BSPQ01000040.1 GCF_030161115.1 Psychromonas marina | reverse complement strand
CATGATTGCACTTGTTGGTATTCGGAGTTTGCATAGGGTTGGTAAGTCGGGATGACCCCCTAGCCTAAACAGTGCTCTACCCCCAACAGTGATACATGAGGCGCTACCTAAATAGCTTTCGAGGAGAACCAGCTATCTCTTGGTTTGATTGGCCTTTCACCCCCAGCCACAAGTCATCCCCTAATTTTTCAACATTAGTGGGTTCGGTCCTCCAGTTGATGTTACTCAACCTTCAACCTGCTCATGGCTAGATCACCAAGTTTCGGGTCTAATCCCAGCAACTATTCGCCCAGTTAAGACTCGGTTTCCCTACGGCTCCCCTAAACGGTTAACCTTGCTACTGAAATTAAGTCGTTGACCCATTATACAAAAGGTACGCAGTCACGGAACTAAGTCCGCTCCTACTGCTTGTACGTACACGGTTTCAGGTTCTATTTCACTCCCCTCACAGGGGTTCTTTTCGCCTTTCCCTCACGGTACTGGTTCACTATCGGTCAATTAGGAGTAT
>NZ_BSPQ01000039.1 GCF_030161115.1 Psychromonas marina | reverse complement strand
CTCAATACATTACTGCACTTACACACCTTGCCTATCAACGTTGTAGTCTCCAACGGCCCTTTAGGGAACTTAAAGTTCCAGTGAGAACTCATCTCGAGGCTCGCTTCCCGCTTAGATGCTTTCAGCGGTTATCGATTCCGAACGTAGCTACCGGGCAATGCATCTGGCGATACAACCCGAACACCAGCGGTTCGTCCACTCCGGTCCTCTCGTACTAGGAGCAGCTCCTCTCAATTCTCAAACGCCCACGGCAGATAGGGACCGAACTGTCTCACGACGTTCTAAACCCAGCTCGCGTACCACTTTAAATGGCGAACAGCCATACCCTTGGGACCGACTTCAGCCCCAGGATGTGATGAGCCGACATCGAGGTGCCAAACACCGCCGTCGATATGAACTCTTGGGCGGTATCAGCCTGTTATCCCCGGAGTACCTTTTATCCGTTGAGCGATGGCCCTTCCATTCAGAACCACCGGATCACTATGACCTACTTTCGTACCTGCTCGACGTGTCTGTCTCGCAGTTAAGCTGGCTTATACCATTGTACTAACCTCACGATGTCCGACCGTGATTAGCCAACCTTCGTACTCCTCCGTTACTCTTTGGGAGGAGACCGCCCCAGTCAAACTACCCACCAAACAGTGTCCCAAACCCCGA
>NZ_BSPQ01000038.1 GCF_030161115.1 Psychromonas marina | reverse complement strand
CGGTTTATCACCGGCAGTCTCCCTATAGTTCCCGACATAACTCGCTGGCAAATAAGGATAGGGGTTGCGCTCGTTGCGGGACTTAACCCAACATTTCACAACACGAGCTGACGACAGCCATGCAGCACCTGTCTCAGAGTTCCCGAAGGCACTCATCTATCTCTAGGTGATTCTCTGGATGTCAAGGGATGGTAAGGTTCTTCGCGTTGCATCGAATTAAACCACATGCTCCACCGCTTGTGCGGGCCCCCGTCAATTCATTTGAGTTTTAACCTTGCGGCCGTACTCCCCAGGCGGTCTATTTAATGCGTTAGCTTTGAAACCCACGGCATATAGCCACAAACTTCTAATAGACATCGTTTACTGCGTGGACTACCGGGGTATCTAATCCCGTTTGCTCCCCACGCCTTCGCGCCTCAGTGTCAGTCTTTGTCCAGGTGGCCGCCTTCGCCACTGGTATTCCTTCAGATCTCTACGCATTTCACCGCTACACCTGAAATTCTACCACCCTCTACAAAACTCTAGTTAACCAGTTTCAAATGCAGTTCCAAGGTTGAGCCCTGGGCTTTCACATCTGACTTAATTAACCACCTACGCGCGCTTTACGCCCAGTAATTCCGATTAACGCTCG
>NZ_BSPQ01000037.1 GCF_030161115.1 Psychromonas marina | reverse complement strand
CGCTTTGATCAACAGGCCCTGTGATCGTCAGCTCGTATGAACCATCGGTCGCGATAACCACCGTCATCACAGTTGCGCCCGCACTGTCGAGTACGGTTAAGGTATCGCCTGCTACCGTAAAGGTCGTCGCTGCACCATTACTGGTAATACCTGTTAAGCCTGGTTGTGCTGTTTGGAATACAATAGTCGCGATTTCATCGGCGCCAACATCTAATGGGATCTGTCCATTCACCACGTTAATGGCAGCCGATTCGTTAATGGTAACGCCCGTTATATCTTCACCAAACACAGCGTCAGCGCCATCGGTAATAATGATATCGACATTAGCGGGTTTATCTAGATCATCACCATCGGTATCAATCGCTTGTACTGGCACATTAATATGTAAGTCATCACCGTCAAAGGTGACATAACCACCATCACTTGACCCATTATGATCTAACGGGACATTCTGCGTAATGGTTACTGTGACGTTGATATCTTGACCTTGCTGCGCACCCGATAAGGCAACGGTTACTGCAATTTCACCATTTAATAAACCAACAAGATTACCATCACCATCGACGCTAAAGGTCAGCGGTTGACCGCCAGAACTGAGTTCGTTTTGTAGTTCAGTGATTAGATCTGCTTGTAAATCGGGATCAATTTTAACCGAATCGGCTACAAGGCGGTCTTCACCTGCCGCAATCACAAAGGCGCCAGATTTTATCGCTGGGTAACTGGTGTCAGTATCACCAACATTAACGCCATCACCTGCCGTGTCTAAATCCCCTTCGGTCAGTACTACTGTACCTTGATCATCACCGTCAGCATTGGTGCCA
>NZ_BSPQ01000036.1 GCF_030161115.1 Psychromonas marina | reverse complement strand
CTACAACTGCGTTATCTAAACAAGCTCCAACACTGCTCATTGAGGCTATTATTTTATATTTGCTCAGTAAGTGACTAAATCGCCCACTTGTATATTGAGAACCACGATCGCTGTGGAACATTAAGCCTGCTTTAGGTCGCCTGATGTTAATCGCCATTTGCAATGCGCGTTCAACTAAATCAACAGTCATGCGCTTCGATATAGACCACCCGATAACCCGACGAGAGTATAAGTCCATAACAATAGCTAAATACATCCAACCTTGATTGGTTCTCAAATAGGTTACGTCACCCGCCCAAACTAGGTTCTCTTGCTTAGGGTTGAACTGTTGGTTCAACAGGTTATCTGCAACGCTATCACTGTGCTTGCGCTTTGTTGTTACCTTGTATGCCTGGCGTTGTACTACGACAAGCTTTAGTTTACGCATGATGCTACGCGTACGATAACGACCGATATTAAAACCAGCTTCTCTTAACTTCTTACATAGCTGTCGAGAGCCTAAGCTACCACGACTGCGCTTGAATAGTTGCCGTGCTGTTCGGTACATATTTAACTCTTCTTCACAGATAATTTTAGCTGGACGTTCAAGCCAATCATAAAATGCACTACGACTTACTTGCAGTACATTACAAAGCAGTTTTATGGGATATTTAGAGCGACTTGCTCGAATATACCGATACTTTACTTCATTTCTTTTGCGAAGAAGGCACTGGCCTTTTTTAGTATTTCTTTCTCCATACGTAGCTGTTTTACTTCTTTGCGCAAGGCTAATAACTCAGATCGTTCATCAGAATTAACAGTTGAATTAGCATGTTCTTCCGCTTTTTGTTTCCAACTATAAAGCAGGCTAGTCGTGACGTTTAAAGCAGATGCCGCTTCTTGAACGCTATAACCTTGTTCACTGATTAACGCTAATGCTTCAGTTTTAAATTCACTGGTATAAGTTTTGTATTGTCTTCTAGTA
>NZ_BSPQ01000035.1 GCF_030161115.1 Psychromonas marina | reverse complement strand
TGTTTTCTCTGTTATTAAGAGAATTAACGTACAGAATGAAGCAAGTAATTTCGTCGGTTATCATGCTGATATTCGTGGATTACTAACCTACTGGTTAGCAGCGCCTACCTTACTTATTTCGTCGTGGCACCTGTCTTCAGTCTATGTTCGTGGTTCAACGATAATAGATTTCGTTGCCTGCATAACGCCGTCGGTGGTTGTGCCACACCCGATGCTTGATTCTATACGCTAATTCAAAACTTATACTCATGCGGGTAACCTCGCAATACGTGATCTAATATCGACTGGGCTTAATACGATTTCGCGTGAAATTGCCCAAATATACGCAGCCATCTCCCTTGCGATAGCTGTTACCACAACATTACGATGTTTACCTTTATGTATTAACCGTTGGTATCTTCGGCATAAACGACATTGTGCCTGCCAAGCAATATCGGTGATCTGTTTCGGTAGTCCTTCTTGCCTCAACTGCATCTCTTTCGATATTTTGGCTGTGTATTTATAGGTATGTGCACCTTCGACTAGTAGTCTTCTTGCACGGCTATTACCACATTTGGTAATAGCACCAAGTCGGCGTTTACCACCGCTTGAATGTTCACTTGGCACCAGTCCTAGGTAACTCATTAGTTTTCTAGGATGATCAAATCGAGTTAAGTCACCTAATTCTGCAATAACACCTGTAGCAACTAGTAAGCGTACACCTCGCATCGCTTGTAATGCTTTAACAACAGGGTAATAACGCCAATTTTTGACTTGATGTGTTAACTCATTATCGAGTCGTTTTAGTCGCTGTATGCGCTCTGTTATTGTCAGTACTGCTTCCTGTAATACGATTTGCTGGCAAGGTGAGGGCAGAATTAATTCAGCTAACCATCTTAGGTGTTGAGATGACCAATTATCTTTTATTGTCGCATTAATGTTATTGCGTAAAAGGAGAGCTTTAAGCTGATATTTTGCATCTTTTAGATCCTTCATCGTTGTTTCACGTGCCCGAGATAGATCGCGCATCGCTTCATCTTCTGGCTCAGGTACGTAAATCGGTGTTAGATCTTCAGACTTGAGCAGCTTTGCGAGGTTCAATGCATCACGTTTATCTGTTTTTATATGATCCCCAGGCTTCTTTGGGATGAGTGATGGAGCAATGACGTAGCAACATTGGTTCAAACTGGTGAGTAATCGATATATCCAGTAACCACAAGGGCCTGCTTCATAAACGAAATGCAGTGTTGCTTGCGGATATTTAGATTGTAATTGCCTAACGAGTTTTTTGAATGCTGATTTGTTGCTGAGAATACGACCGAGATGAATAGGTTTTGCACCACGATTATCTTCGATATATGCGACTTCAGTAAATGTTTTGTGAGTATCTAACCCAATGAAAAGTATGCTATGTTTATTCATGCTAGCCTCCACATTATATTGTTGATAGATA
>NZ_BSPQ01000034.1 GCF_030161115.1 Psychromonas marina | reverse complement strand
GAGTAGATACGTACTCATTACATTTGCATGTAATGTGCTTTTTATTTTGCTTGATTACAGTATCTAATCTGACTCAAGAGTCATTTTAAATACTGAGAACTCTTTATTTTTACAAAGTAAAAATAAAAATTTTCGTTTTATCAACACACCAATCAACTTGTAAACAAGTCATTGTTATTGTGTACTAATAAGAACTTTATCAGCTTTCCTAATTGTTAAAGAGCAGGTTTTTTCGTTAGAAAAAACCTTAGATAAAATAAACAATATCTTATCTAAGGTTTTTCTTTATGTTGGTACACTTCAATGAAGTGGTGGAGCTATGCGGGATCGAACCGCAGACCTCCTGCGTGCAAGGCAGGCGCTCTCCCAGCTGAGCTATAGCCCCAACATGGTTTGTACAGAGTCAAATTGGTGGGTCTGGGCAGATTTGAACTGCCGACCTCACCCTTATCAGGGGTGCGCTCTAACCAACTGAGCTACAGACCCAATTTGATTATTGAACGAGTCAATTATCTATACATCTCTTTTATATTCTAATCAAACAATCTGTGTGGGCACTAATAGTAGTTTCTTTACGTAAGGAGGTGATCCAGCCCCAGG
>NZ_BSPQ01000033.1 GCF_030161115.1 Psychromonas marina | reverse complement strand
GATTAAATTGTTAAAGAGCGTGCCTTTCGGCGAGGTGCGTATAATACGCTACCTGTGAACCTTGTCAACAACTTAATTTATTAAGTTTATCAACTCAAACTCTAGGAGTTTGTTGGTTCCGACTAGGTTAGTGGCTTGCGCCTCAGTCCTTGTCTGTGCGGCGTATTATAGGGATTCAGATCACATTGGCAAGCCTTTATTAGCAATTAAATTTCGTTCGCTCAGTAAACAAACAAAAGGCTGTTTTTATCGACAAAATAGGAGGTTCAAGGGGATTGATAGAAGAATAATCACTAACGTCACTCTAAATTCAGGTGACGTTAGTCAATATTATTGTCGCTTTTTATTATACAGCAGCTAATTTAATTGTGCTGTGATGGTTAATATTCACACCACTTCTCATAACTGCATTCAATACGGCCTGTAAAGAAGCATTAACAATATCTAAACTTTTCGCTGCAGCACAGTAACGAACTCCCATAATACTCAATTGTACATAAGCAATGGCTTCTGATTGTTCATTTTCAGCCCCTAGCTTATTCGGTAATGCATGCTCATTATAATCAATTAAAGTAATTTCTTTTTTAATTAGCCCGCTTAATCCACTAACAAAAGCGTCAAGCACACCTTTACCCTGACCATCAATACTCACCGAAGTATTATTACTAATAACAATTGCTTGTAATCTATCATTATTGGCTTGGCGATCTAATTGATAGTTATCAATGGTGACTTTATTATCAGGTGCTAAATAAGTTTCAGTAAATATATTATTAATAGTCGCTGAAGATACTTCACTTTCATAGTTTTCTGCATGTTCTTGTACATACGGGCTAAAATCAACCTGCATCCAGCGTGGCATTTGCACCCCATAGTCTTGTTCAAGTACATAAGCGACTCCGCCTTTACCAGACTGACTATTAATTCGTATTACTTGTTGATATGTTCTTCCTAAATCTCTAGGATCAATCGGCAAATAAGCGACTTCCCAGTGCGCTTCAGGATCAACAGCACGTTTATTCTCATCTATTGCCATACATTTATTAATTGCATCTTGATGACTACCAGAAAAAGCTGCAAAAACTAATTCTCCTGCATAAGCATGACGTGGGTGCACTGCAAGTTGTGTACAACGTTCAACCGTAGTTATAACTCGATCCATATCAGAAAAATTTAATTGTGGATCGATACCTTGGCTATAAATATTCATCGCCATAGTTACAATATCCATATTACCAGTACGTTCTCCGTTACCAAGCAAGGTTCCTTCAATACGATCCGCACCTGCCATTACCCCTAATTCAGCCGCTGCTACACCGCAACCTCTGTCATTATGAGTATGTAAACTTATTGTTATTGATTCACGGTGACTGATATTCTCACCTATCCACTCTATTTGATCTGCATACACATTTGGAGTTGATGCTTCTACTGTCGCAGGTAGGTTAATAATGACTTTATGTTCTGGAGTAGGTTTCCATATGCTAATCACTGCATCGCATATTTCAACAGCATAATCCATCTCTGTGTTGGTGAAGCTTTCCGGTGAATACTGGAATGACCATTGAGTTTCAGGTTGAGTTATCGAAAAATCACGTACCCACTCAGCCCCTTGAATGGCAATGGCTTTAATTTCATCACGAGATTTTTTAAAAACCTGTTCTCTCTGTACGGTAGATGTAGAGTTATATAGATGAACAATTGCTTTTTTTGCTCCTTTTAAAGCTTCAAAACTACGCTTAATCAACGGCTCTCTTGCTTGAGTCAGTACTTGAATAGTTACATCGTCAGGAATAAGGTCTTGTTCTATCAATTGACGAACAAAATCAAAATCTGGAGCGGAAGCCGCAGGAAAACCAACCTCTATCTCTTTGAAACCTACATCTACTAATAATTTAAACAGTTCAAGCTTTTGACTTGGGTTCATCGGCTCAATCAATGCTTGATTACCATCACGTAGATCTACGCTACACCACTGTGGTGCTTTATCGATAACTTTATCAGGCCAGCGTCTATCTATTTTCTTAATAGGTGTATAAGCACGATATTTTTTATGATTAAAATTAGCTTGAGCTATAGTAGACACTTGAAACATCCTTATTTGCAATTGAAGGGTAATGGCGAGAAAAAGAATTAGCGAGTTGGTGCACCTTGGTAAGGGTATAACCACCCGTCTTCGATTAAAAACATCGCTCGCTATCCATGTGTTAACTATAAAATATTTAAGCTAGTGAGTGGTTGCAAATAAACCACCATTTAAGAACCTCATGGCAATTAATAACCAAATAAAAACGTAAAGTTAGTCAAAAAAGCTAATTTCATACATTAAAGTGTAATGACAACTTAACTTTGCATCACTTTTTTTATTAGAGTATTGATAAGTAGGAATAATAATTTAAGAAAGTTGAGGTGTTAAAATCTATTTTAAGATTCACTGATAATAGTATTTTCCCATCTTACACCTATCACCAAAACTAAAGGTGTCAAATTTACCCACCATCTTGAGCAGAATAAAATAGCTCTATTGATGTCGCATCCATGACCAGACTTGTTCAATTGTATTTAATTCTGGAGAGTATGGCGGGATGTGGATAATACTTAAATTGGGGAATGCGTCGTCTAAGTATTCTTGATGCCAACTCGCACCATCCATTATCACTACTGTATGCCGGTCAACCTCTGTAGCGTTTGTAATGAGTGCTAGATGTTCTTTCATTATTTCCATATTAGTAAACGTTGTAATAATGGTTTCTGTTTTACCATTAGTCGGGCAAACTGCACCAAACAGGTAGGCATAAGTGTATTGTTGTTGCTGAACGACACGTGGTCTCGTGCCTTTTTCAGCCCATATTTTAGTTGTTGTATTCTGTTGCCCGAACCGAGCCTCATCTTGAAACCAGATATCCACACGATCTAAAGCCACATGACCAGGGATCTTAAGGATCGTTTTTATTTGGAAGTTTTTAAAATTTTCCTGTGCGTCAATTGATTGCTTAAGATGCTTTGAGCGCGTCGCGATCCAACTAAGATTTAGTTCGTGTAGCAGGTTGTAAATATTGGATTTTTTATACTGTACGCCAAAACATAACGCTGGACATCTTTCCCTTGTAGCCTGCCACCATCGGCCTTTACAGTTGAAGAAACAACAAAATCTTTTAGTTGAGAGAGCTGTTCTGCGCTTAATCCCTTGGACGGCCTGTATGCTTTTTCTCTTTTAACCCTGAAATCCCCTGTATTAAATAGGTTTGTATCGAGCTATTAACACTCGTTCGGCTTACTTTTAAGTATTCAGATATTTGAGTTCTATTTTTACCATCGAGGAAGTGAGAAGCCGCTAATAAGGGAAGCTTTAGTCTCGCATCTGATGTTGAGTTAATGATTTTAGATAATTCTTGAGTCATATCCAGCACCTTTAAATTGTACCTTATTAGATCACAAAATTAATGGAATTGGTATTAGGCGCTTGGCGATGGGTGGACATTGATCATAAACCATCACTTCAAAGCACCAAAACGAAAAAATAAAGTACAACTGTAGATCGGTCTTTAGGCCGACAATTGGGCGAAGCACGATATGCACTTTCTATTTTGGAGGTTTTTTGATACACAGAGGCGCTTGGCGATGGGTGAACATTGTTCGTAAACCTTGCCTGTCGGCAAACTCACCCTACTATCACATGGAATGAATGCTACTGCGTAGCAACTATTCATTTCCCATGTTCGAGTAGTCAACGCCATAAGGCGCTAAAACGAAAAAATCCCTGCTGACGTGAGTCAACAGGGATTGTTCGTATTAGGCGCTTGGCGATGACCTACTCTCACATGGGGAGACCCCACACTACCATCGGCGCAACTGCGTTTCACTACTGAGTTCGGAAAGGGATCAGGTGGGACCACAGCGCTATTGTCGCCAAGCTAAAAAGTTAATTAGAAAAGCTGTTATTGTTCTTTGAATTTGTTCGTCTTTAATCAGGCTTTGTATTAGTAAAATACGTTACGCAAGCGCATATATTTTTATGTCTTCTTT
>NZ_BSPQ01000032.1:0-269 GCF_030161115.1 Psychromonas marina | reverse complement strand
CGTGTGTCGCTGGTTCAAGCCCAGCAAGAGGAGCCACTTTTATAGTTTTGAGTTTCAAAACTATTCCTCTTTAGCTCAGTTGGTAGAGCGATCGAGAACACTGTTAATTCATTACAACGGATTAACATTGTAGAAAAGACAATTCCTCTTTAGCTCAGTTGGTAGAGCAACGGACTGTTAATCCGTGTGTCGCTGGTTCAAGCCCAGCAAGAGGAGCCACATTAAAAAGCCTGAATTTTTATTCAGGCTTTTTTTTGTCTAAAATTTAG
>NZ_BSPQ01000031.1 GCF_030161115.1 Psychromonas marina | reverse complement strand
ATCATGTGATAGTAGGGCGAATTGTGCGACAGCACAGGTTTATGAGCAATGTTCACCCATCGCCAAGCGCGTCTGCGTATCAGTAAATATCCTACAAAGGAAATACATATCGGGCTTGGCCCAATTGTCGGCCTAAAGACCGACCTACAGCTGTACTTGATTGTTTAGTTTTAGCCGCTTAGACTACATTGGCCCACTATATGGGGCAGCAAGAAATGATTAATCATCATTCTGAGATGCTTCAACGTTTCGACTGGCCAATGCGTATAGCGAGTTTGCCGAAAGGCAAGATTACGAACAATGTCCAACCATCACCAAGCGCCTCTGCGTATCAATAAATCACCTAAAGAGAAAATATATATCGGGCTTCACCCAATTGACGGCCTAAAGACCGACCTACAGTTGAATCTCATTTCTTGTCTTAGCACTTTGAAGAGATGATGATTCGAATATGGAAATAAAAATCTTCTATTTAGGAAAAAAATGATGAATCATCATGTTTGATGATCCATTTCGATTAAAAGTGACCGCTTCGTATAGTGATACCAAACGAATTTAATTCTTGTTCAGACTCCCCCACTCTCTTTTACACAATGGTTCAACATGAGTAACTTGCTGCATAAACCCATTCTATGCTCGATTTATATCAATAGAATTTAATTACTGAACAATGTTTAAATACACAAGATAATTTTAATAAAGCGTGATTTACAGCGGTCTTGTTGCCTCTTCAACATCTATAGTGTGTTGTAGTAATTTCGCCAACAATAATGAACACTTTATTAAATTCTTTGTTATTGCTTGAACAGCGCTATCGTCAAAATAAATAAACGTAAAACTTTCTAGTTCATTATCTTTCAGCCAAGTGAAGAGGTGTCCGTATGTGTTTAATTTAGAGTGTAAAGTTGGTGGTAAATTATTTACAAGTTCATAAAGCGTCACATAAGTGTATTTGAATGCCAATTTTAAACGTTTAATCACTATCACTTTATCTCGTTTTAAAGTGAATAATAACGTTATTAGCCAGAATACTTGCAGTTAATTAGAATGCTGATATGGTGTTATAGTTGTGTATATCACTATGGAGGTTGAATGACTGATTGGAATGATAAGCAGCCCATTTTTTTACAAATAAAACAGCGGATCGAACAACAAATTTTAGCTGGTATCTGGTTAGAGGGGCAAGCTTTACCCTCAGTACGAACAGTTGCATCAGATTTAAAAATTAATCACTTAACAGTAATGAAAGCTTATCAAATATTAGTTGATGAACTACTTATTGAGAAAGTGCGTGGGAGAGGCATGTTTGTATTAGTCGGTGCGCGATCGAAATTAAAGACAACTACAACTAAAGCATTTTTAAATGAAGGTATCCCACAGTTGATTCAAACGTTGGAGTTACTTGATATGCCTGTTAATGATTTTATAAAAGAATTAAATAAACAGATGAAAGGAAAACCATGATGAAATTGGTCAGTGTGCAAAATCTTAGTAAAAACTATCAATCTAAGGTAGTCGTTAATAATTTGTCATTTAGTTTAGTAGGTGGACAAGTGCTCGGATTATTAGGTCACAATGGTGCAGGAAAATCATCATTAATTAATGCGTTACTTGGGTTTAAAAGTTATCAAGGTGAAATATCTATTTGTGGCTTAAATCCAATAAACCAACACGTGCCATTAATGCAGTGCTTAGGTTATATATCCGATGGTGATGTATTACCAAAATGGATGACGGTAAAGCAAATTTTGCGTTACACAGATGGCATGCAACCAAACTTTGATTTGGCGAAAGCAGAACAGTTACTTACCCATACTGACATTCAACTCATGAGTAAAATTGGTACATTATCAAAAGGCATGAAAGTACAGCTCCATTTAGCATTAACGATTGCGTCTGAAACTAAGGTGTTAATTTTGGACGAGCCCACGTTAGGGCTCGACCTTATCTATCGGGAGACCTTTTATCGCCACTTAATTGAGTGGATGCATGATGGGGAGCGGACTTTGATTATTGCTAGCCATGAAGTGAGCGAGATAGAACACTTATTAACAGATGTTTTAATGTTAAAGCAAGGTAACTGTATTGCACAGGGATCTATCGAAGATGTACTGCAACAATACATAACTCTTGAAGTAACGGATAGTTTTACTGGATCAATTCAAACATTCCAACCTATCTATTTAAGGCCTGGTTTAGGGACTAAAAAGTGGTTGATAAAATCAGAACATAAACAGCAAGCTACCGAATATGGTGAAATATCAAGTATCACATTACAGGATTTATTTATTGCCTTACAAAAGGAGGATCACTAATGCACCCGATCTTTTATATGTTAGAAAAAGAGTTTCTGCAGCATAAAATAGTCACACGTTTACCACTGTTCGTACTGGCATTTACAATACTATTAAGTCTATTCATTATTTTCAATTTTGATGCCAATGTAGAATTTAGCATAAGTGGGATAGGAAATGACCAGATACTGAATTTACAGGAAGGGGTCATTGCTACAATTAATTTTGGCGCAATGATAGTTTCGTTCTTATTGTCTACATTGTATTTAAGTAAGGCGATATGTGGTGATAGGCAGGATGGAAGTATTGCATTCTGGCGCAGTATGCCGATATCAGATTTATCAACACAACTTGTTAAATTAGGTTTTGCACTATTAATTATTCCATTGGTTTGCTCAATGTTAGTGTTAAGCGCGGATTTGTTTTTGTGGATTTTATCAATATTTAGCCCAGATCACGTGAAGTTTTTAATTGGTGATATTAGCTTTCTAAGTGTTTTACAAAACTATTTTAGCTTTTTAATGAATATGTTTTTTATTGGCATTGCACTGCTACCCTTTGCTTGCGTGATATTTGCAGTATCGCAATTATCGGAGTCACCGTTATTAATAACACTTATTGGTATCTATGCATTGAAAGTGGCTTTCGGATTAATATTTCCAATGAGTGGATTAGATCACTTCGTTTATCAATTTATTAATTTGCCTACTTCATTATTATTCACAAATGAACCCGTTCACTTCATTAGCCAGTTGTCTATTATTCCTATAGTTTCGATGTACGTAATAGCTGGCGCTTTTTTTATTGTTAGTTTATCAATTCAAAAGCATGGTGAATTTAGAATAAAGCATGTTTTACAAGGTTATAAATAGCCTTATTAAAATAAAGAGGGTTATTATTGACGGCTGGTAACCTTCTTTTTAATTAAATTGTATTTATACCTGCTCGCTATATGGGAGTGCAAGCGAGTTGAACGGTATGTTTTGTCGACATTTTTAGCTTTAAATAACCAATATTCCATTGTTTTGCACGTTTAATGAGCGAACGAAATTTAATTGCTAATAAACGCTTGCCAATGTGATCTGAGTCCCTATAATACGCCGCACAGACAAGGACTGAGGCGCAAGCCACTAACCTAGTCGGAACCAACAAACTCAGTGAGTTTGAGTCATTAAAAAGCTTTGAAAATAAGTGGTTGACAAGGTTCGCAGGTAGCGTATTATACGCACCTCGCCGAAAGGCACGCTCTTTAACAATTTAATCA
>NZ_BSPQ01000030.1 GCF_030161115.1 Psychromonas marina | reverse complement strand
AAAGAAGACATAAAAATATATGCGCTTGCGTAACGTATTTTACTAATACAAAGCCTGATTAAAGACGAACGAATTCAAGAACAATAACAGCTTTTCTAATTAACTTTTTAGCTTGGCGACAATAGCGCTGTGGTCCCACCTGATCCCTTTCCGAACTCAGTAGTGAAACGCAGTTGCGCCGATGGTAGTGTGGGGTCTCCCCATGTGAGAGTAGGTCATCGCCAAGCGCCTAATTACGATAAACCCCAGTCCTTCATAGAAGGGCTGGGGTTTTTTCGTTATTACGGCTTATGACTTGACCTGCTCTCGCATGGGAAGGTGGACAGTCTGCCGTAGGCAGTATCAAATCATGGGATAGTAGGGCGAATTGTGCGACAGCACAGGTTTATGAGCAATGTTCACCCATCGCCAAGCTTGCAATCAAATCCAGATAAACCCCATCCTGCATAGCAGGGTGGGGTTTTTTCGTTATTACGGTTTATGACTTGACCTATTCTCGCATGGGGAAGGTGGACAGTCTGCCGTAGGCAGTATCAAATCATGGGATAGTAGGGCGAATTGTGCGACAGCACAGGTTCATAAGCAATGTCCACCCATCGCCAAGCGCCTCTGCGTATCAATATATATCCTACAAAGAAAATACATATCGGGCTTCGCCCAATTGACGGCCTAAAGACCGACCTACAGTTGAATCTCATTTTTGTCTTATACCAATTCCATTAATTAATTGGTCATATTAATCCACGATCTTGAACATAATGAAATAACTCTATTGATGTCACTTCTGAAACGATTCCAAGCATTAGCGCATTTTTCTACAATATCGTCATAATCTCTGAAAACGCGATTAGCAACTTCATTTTGTCGCATCCATGACCAGACTTGTTTATTGGATTTAATTCTGGAGAGTATGCCGGGATGTGGATAATACTTAAATTGGGGAATACGTCGTCTAGGTATTCTTGATGCCAGCTCGCACCATCCATTATCACTACTGCATGCCGATCAGCCTCTGTAGCGTTTGCAATGAGTGCTAGATGTTCTTTCATTATTTCCATATTACTAAACGATGCAATAATGGCTTCTGTTTTACCATTAGACGGGCAAACTGCACCAAACAGGTAGGCATAAGTGTATTGTTGTTGCTTGTTGCCCGAACTGAGCCTCATCTTGAAAGCAGATATCCACACGATCTAAAGCCACATGACCAGGGATCTTAAGGATCGTTTTTATTTTAAATTTTTTTAAAACTTTCCTGTGCGTCAATTGATTGTTTAGGGTGCTTTGAGCGCGTCGTGATCCAACTAATATTTAGTTCGTGTAGTAGGTTGTAAATATTGAATTTTCAAACTGTACGCCAAACTCTGCTAAAACATAACGCTGGACATCATTCCCTTGTAGCCTGCCACCATCGGCCTTTACAGCTGAAGAAACAACAAAATTTTTTAGTTGAGAGAGCTGTTCGTTGGTTAACCTTGATGGTTGGCCTGTTGCTAACTTTAAAGCTAATGAAGCCCAGACTTGAGTTGTTTGAGCGGTTTTAACTCGGTGTAAATTAGTTTCTATCATAAGTCTATTTAATTGTTAATTAGTTATTATTTTGTCTTACAAATGTTGTAATTTTTACTATCTTTAGATCAAAATCATGTGCTTATATTTGTAACAATTCGTAATTTACTTCAATATTTAGAGTTGGATCCCCCTTTTCTGTAAGAAACAATGTATTTCCTTACCATTCTGTAGGTCATATAGTATTGTATGACAATTAACTAATGTGAATAAATTAAACGGTATCTTATGAAACTTATCAAATCCTCTGTAATCCTTTTTGCAACTAGCGTGATTTCTCTAAATGCGTACTCGGCATCAGTCGATTTTCGCCATGAATACAAAGGCAAAACTGATCAACATTCTAGTCGTGTAAAAATGGGTAATACATTTGATAATAACTTCTCGATTGGTTTAGAGCTTAAGTTTAAAGGCAAAGATGGCAAGTTCATGAAGGACCTAGAGAATAATGGTTCCGAGCTAGACCTAGGTTACAAATGGGCTATTAATAATGAATGGGCTTTACAGCCAGGTATGCCAATTGAATTTGGTGCTGAAAGTGCAACGTATAAACCACAATTACGAGTAACTTATACTCCAGAAGCTGTTAAAGGTTTTTCTGTTAGTGGTCGTTACCGTCTTGATATCAAACCTGGTCAAGATGATAAAAAATTCCGTAATCGTTATACTGCCAATTTAGGCTATAGCATTGAAAATTGGAGCTTTGGTCTAGAGATGAACTATTACAAATCTCACGAAGAGTCTTATATCCTATTTAATAATAAAGATACAAACTATGAAAATAATCTATCTGCTAGTTACAAAGTTGGCGATTGGACTCCTTTTGTTGAGTTTGGTGACGTGAGTGTTGCTGCAGATAAAGATACACGTGAATTAAGAAGTCGTATTGGTATTCGTTACAGTTTCTAGTTCCAAATCGACTATTATTCAAGTGGTAAATTATATTTTTGAGATATAGAACCGTATCTAATATCTCTTATTTACCATACAATTTATAATATTTTATTAATAGTAAGAGATCTTATGAGTAATTCCTTCCTACAAATTGCAGGCTCTAAACGCAGTTTGCATGTGCAAGTAGCACGTGAAGTAGCACGCAAAATATTGTCCGGTGAATTAGCTCAGAATGAAATCATTCCTAGTGAAATGACCTTATGCCAACAATTTAGTATTAGTAGAACGGCATTACGAGAAGCGATAAAGTTGTTAACCTCTAAAGGGTTATTAGAATCAAAACCAAAAGTTGGAACACGTGTAAAAACACGCGATAACTGGAATTTCTTAGATTCCCAACTGCTAGAGTGGGTAACTGATCTTGCTGATAATGAAGCTATCTATAAAGAATTTTTAGCTTTACGTATTGCTATTGAACCAGAAGCAGCAGCATTAGCAGCTGAATTTGCTACAGCAGAGCAACGTATTTTATTATCTGCTACTTTTCAAAAGATGGATCAAATTTCAGCAAATTTCGACAGTCAAGCGTGGACAGATGCAGATATGGAGTTCCACCGTTTAGTATTCTTATCAACGGGTAATAGTTTTTATCTTCCTTTTGCTAATGTGCTTTGCACGATGTTCAAAAGTTTTATTGGCTACTCTTCATCAGAGGGTGGTACTTGTATTGAAGATCATCGTGAAATTTATACTGCAATCATGGCAGGTAATGTTGATAAAGCACGACAAGCTAATATTAACTTATTGAATAATAGTAATCACCGTCTTCCTACTAGTAAGTAATCGATTATTGATATGAGTTGCGAGCTTTTAGCTTGCAATTCTTTCAATACCCTCTTTATTTTTTATACCGCGATTAAACTTCCTCAATAACCTCATCTTTGAATGATTTTTTAATAGTTATATTGTAATACAAATATAGTGGATATATTATGAGCAGATACTTAATAAAAGCATCTTGTTTTAGTTTTAAATACCTCTATTCAAGATTTTCAGTAATAGGCGCTATCGAATTATTTTTAATAAATTATTACGCTACAGTCCGATTTACTACAGCATCAAAAATTTTAAATTTTAATAAACAGATTAATCAACTATTGAACCGTTTCATACTTTCTAATTTTTATTAATAAGTTGTGTATGCGAAAACTACTGAAAGAAAATATAAGCACTTAGCCTTATATCACCTTGAATGTCATATTCAATAGACTACATTTTATGTTTATACCATTTTAGAATTCAATAATGGATTATTTATGCCTCAAACACTTATTCCTAATATTCATGACTTCCTCTCTAAAATCGATCCTTTCGATAAGTTACCTAGAGAGTTGCAGCGACAAATTGCAGGCTCGATTAAAATTACGTATTTAGCCAAAGGTGAACAAGTTCATTTTGGTGGGGAGCATGAATTACGTTATTTATATGTTATTCGTACTGGCTCTATGGAGCAGCGAAAGCGAAGTGGAATGTTACGTGCAAAATTGAGCGAAGAAGATCTATTTGGTTTTACATTTTTAGAAGAACATAAAGAGGATGCTGAAGATTACAGTGCAACGGCTATAGAGAGTACGTTACTGTATTTAATCCCGCATGCTGAGCTTTTAAAAATATTAGAAGAGCACCCCTTCTTTGCGGAGCATTTTGCCAGTAATGCACAGGTTCGCTTACATTCTGCACTTGATGTGGTGTGGTCTGATAGTGAGAAAGGGATATTTGTAAAAAAAGTCTCTGATGTTGCTAGTGATAAAATTGCAGTAGTACAGTCATATACACCTATTCAGGAAGTTGCGCGTCTCATCATTGAGGTCTGTTCACCAACGGCGGTAGTGATGGAAGAGGGCGTTATCGTTGGGGTAATAACCGATCGAGATATGACCAAGCGAGTTATTTTGGCTGGTGTTGATATTCAATCGCCTGTTTCTGAAGTGATGACGCTGAATCCTTTAACGATTGGACCAAATGATCTGGTGTTAAAAGCTTCCTCGTTGATGATGCAACACAATATACGTAGTTTACCCGTTGTTGAAAATAACAATGTATTGGGTGTACTTACAACGACGCATTTAGTGCGAAATAACCGTATGCAAGCGGTCTTTTTAATTCAAAAAATAAATTATGCTGAAACAGCACAGGATTTAGCATTACTGACTTCAGAACGCCAAGCTATCTTTGAAGCATTAGTTGAAGGGCAAGTTAACGGCGATGTTATTGGTCATGTAATGACGATGATCATGGATGCTTATAACCGTCGTTTAATTCAGATGGCAGAAGATCACTTTGGAAAAGTACCTTGTGAATATGCTTGGATTGTTGCGGGTTCTCATGCACGTAATGAAATTCATATGCTTTCAGACCAAGATAGTGCAATCATTTTGTCTGATAATGCCACTGCTAGTGATCGTTTATATTTTCAGCACTTTGCCATGTGGATTTGTAATGCTTTAGATGCTTGTGGTTTCCCACTTTGTACTGGTAAATTTATGGCTGCTAATCCTAAATGGTGTCAACCGTTACGCGTTTGGAAAGCCTATTATGATAAATGGGTTGCCAACCCTGAATACGATTGTTTACTGAACGTCAGCGTATTCTTAGAAACCCGATGGTTATGTGGTAATCAACAATTTGTCTCAGAATTACAATCACATCTTTTCGCAGATATTGAAAAATCAAATGGATTTTTACCCTCATTAGTACGGGACTCTATCTCGGTAAATCCACCACTTGGTATCTTTAATTCATTAGTATTAGAAAAAACCGGTGAGCACTCAAACACATTAAATATCAAAAGATTTGCATTAACACTGTTAGTCGACTTAGCGCGTATTTATGGCCTATCGTCAGGATCGCAGCAAACGGAAACAACGGCACGTTTTATTCATGCCCATGAGCAAAATATATTAAGCGAAGATATGCTCAAGAATGTGTTAGGTGCTTTTCGATTCATTACTCAAATACGATTATCTCATCAACTTGAAGATCTTAAAGAGGGAAGAGAACCTGATAATCAGATTGATCCTAATATATTCGGTAGTTTTGAACGTAAACACTTAAAAGATGCATTTAGAATTATTTCTGATTTGCAAGATAGTGCTAAATTACGTTTTATCAGAGAATAATCTATTTATCAGGAAGATATTTTATGGTTCCACTATTCAATTATTATCACGCTCTTAATAAACTTAAGCGAAAGCGAGAGCGTTATATCAGCAAGTATGATCTACCTGATAATATAAAATCCTTATTAAAGGCACCGTTACCTGGTTTAGATGATGATCTATTTGAGGTTGATTATGTTGCTTTAGACTTTGAAACCACAGGGTTTTACCCAGAACAAGATCAAATTTTGAGCGTTGGTTATTTACCACTCTCTAATCAAAAGATTTTGGTTTCTGAGGCTGCTGAAACATTTATCAAGTCATCAGAAAAAATTAAAGCTGAAACAGCAGTGATCAACCATATTGTCCCGGAGATGCTAGAAAAAGGCTTACCATTGGATGAGGTGATGGATATGCTATTTTCCGCAATAACAGGAAAAGTATTAATTGCACATGGCTGTATTATAGAAAAACGCTTTTTAGATTATTATATCGCGAAGCATTTTCAACTCCCCCCTTTACCTTTATTGTGGGTTGATACTCTCTCGATTGAAAAATCATTAACGATGCATAAAGGTACTCATAAATCAGCAGACTTCCGTTTGGCATCAACGCGTGCTCGACACGGTTTGCCTGAGTACTCTGCTCATGGGGCATTAATAGATGCGTTAGCGACAGCTGAATTGTATTTAGCGTTATTAAAGAAACGTTTTGCAGGAACCAAAGCCTCTTTCCGACATTTAAAAATTGAATAATAATTATTTTAACTGTTATTTTTACCAATAAAAAAGGCGAGTAAAATATTTTACTCGCCTTTTTCTTATTTAATATTTATTGCTATTAGTCACAGATAAATATCTGTCGGTGATTACTCAAATATTGCGACAGCACCTGTCCAACTAATCACTTTACCATCTACGGTTATGTTATTTTCTGTCGTTTCAGCGACATCAACAACGTTTGAAACGCATACTTGTACCTGTTTACCAGATACTAGGTTAAGCGAGACGATAGAAGCACTGTCGTCAGAGTGTAATACAGTAACTGAATCAACTTGACCACGTGCATCTAAACTTGCTTCAACAGCTTCGTTAAAGTAACCGTGTGTTTCGTAAACATTTGCAAATAGGTGGTTAGCACCTTGCTGACGTAGAATAAACATTGGCTCACTACGTAGGTTGAAGTCAGGATCGTTTGCACCAGTTCGTGCGAAGATAAATTCACTGTTTTCGTTCGCGCTACTGATTAATGTGTAGTAGCTATCACCCATCAACCAAGTTGTTAGTGAAGAGTTTTCAACTTTACCTTGGCCAACATTCCATAAATGCTGGTAACCATGATCATCGCCCACTGTTGATAAGCTGTTATGACCTTGGTATTCAAAGTTAGTACGTACGATTTGACCGGTGTAATGTACAGGGTAATCGTAGCTGTGCTGTTCTTCACTGATCATGCGGAATAGATCCACGATAACTGGTTTTTCAATACCCGCTAATTCAACCATTAACACAGTACGTTGCTGATCGATACCTGGGTAGTAATCACGTGCGAATGCGCTCATACCTTGTAGTTTGCTATCATCTAGTAGAGTGAAATGTTTTTCCCCATTGTGCACTTGAGCAATCGCTGTCACACCTTGGTTTTGGCTGATTTGATCAACGACCACTGTGTTATGTGCAATGGTTTGTTTACAGTAAGTTTTATTTTCTGGAATGTATCGACCACCAAATTTAGGCTCGATATTTACCCAACGACCATAACCGTAATCGTGTGTGAACTCTTGATTATTGTTAAATAGGCTTAAGTGCAAACCATCAAAGTGACCGTGATCTAACGCTGAGTGAAGTTTCGCGTCACTGCCGTGTTGACCATACCAAAGTAGTGCCATGCTATCATCTGATTTAGCGTCACGGTGACGTAGTATAGTAACACCACCACATTCGCCTGCAGAACCATCGGTTAGGCTTAGGCTGCCCCAGCTAAAGTTTGCTACATCAGCATTGTTTTCTAATGTATTAGATAATGTCGCGCCAGTGTTATGAACCCAAACTTTGCCTTGGTGTTTAGCCATTGCTAATAATGTTTCATTTTGCTCGTAGCGATCGAAACAGATATTAGTGGCTAATAGAATACCAAGATCTTTAATGTCCATGGTACGTGATGAGTCATTCAATGCAGGCAATGTACCGTTCGGGAATGCCGTAGACATTACCGCGTATGCCGTTGTTTTAATCACTTCATCTTTTAACTGGTAGATACCGATTTCAGGTTGACGACGTTCAATCGTTTCTGCAAATAGGAAGATTGGACGTAACGAGAAACGGTGATAGTACGGACCTTCCATGTAGTAGCCGTCAGGTGAGAAAAGCTGTGTTAGTTGTGCAATAAATCCGCCAGAAACACTGTCACCTTTTAGGCCGTAGATTGCTTTGTCTACCGTTGCTTGATCATTGATTGCGTAAGCACAGATACCCGCACTCGCGACTGACCATAAGCCGTGGTTATGGATAATATCGAAGTTCTCAGCATAGGTTTCAACGAACATTTCGAGCATTACTTTGAAAAGATCGTTTTCAATTAACTGCTGTTGATCTTCAGTTAGCTCATGGCGAATACAAGAGTAAGCGCACGATGAGTATAACATCCACATATTTTCATTCAGTGTTTGATGAAATAGGCGACCTGGTTTATTTGAATCGCGGCTAATGTTTAGCTCACGGTGCTTATAAACTTTTGCGTATTCAACTAACATCGTTGTTGCATAGTCTAGGTAGCGTTTATCTTCTGTAATAAGGTATAAACGACCCGCTAAATCCAAATGGATGTAATTTTGTTTATGGCGATTATGTTCGTAACCGCCAGCTTCACCGTGTCCAGGAATTTCAATACCGATTGGCATATAAGCTTCAAGTGCTTCAATCTCTTCAGCAATAGAAAGACCGATTAGAGAATCAGTACCTACGTATTGACCTAATTCAGCAGCTTGTTCATAGCTAATTAATAATGGTTGATAACTCATGTTTTAAGACCTTTTAGTTGTAACGGCCAGAAATCCCTGCCAGCTGTATGATTGATTATTAAGTTCTACTGTTGTCTGGCTTTCTTCTGTCGCGTTAGGGTCATTATTTACCATTACGGTTAATACAAATCCTTCGCCAACAATTTCAATAACAGATGCATTGTCATTAAAACCAACGATGTTTATTTGTTGCACTTTACCGCGTGCATCAAGGCTAGCTTCAACAGATTCGTTAAAGTAACCGTGTGTTTCGATGATATTGGCAAATAAGCTATTTTTAGCTTCTCTGCGCAATACTAAGCTAGTTTCGCTACGTAGGTTGAATGATGGGTCATTTGCGCCTGTACGTGTACAGAATAATGTATCATCCGCTGAAGATGCACTTAACCATGTGTAATAGCTTTCACCCTGTAACCAACTAACTAATGTTGTTTCCTGTGCAGGACCTTGGGCAACATTCCATAAATGTTGATAACCAAAGTCATCACCTAAGGTATTAAGTGTCTTATGCTGCTCTAATTGAACGTTAGTACGTACAATTTGACCTTGGTATTGTAATGCGTAATCGTATTGATGAGTTTCTTCGCTACTTAAACGGAATAGATCCACTAAAAGTGGTTGTGCAAATAGCTCATTTTCAATTAATACTAATGAACGTTGCTGAGTCACACCCGGGAAAAAGTCATAAGTGTAAGCACTCATTGCTTGTGTTTTACCGCTACCAATAAAGAAGTGCGGTACACCGTGCTTACTATCAGCAGTTTCAACATCAAAGTTGTTTTGACAACCGCCATCAACAGTCACTAGGTTATGAGCAATGGTTTGACGTGCGTAAGATTTGTTTTCATCAAGGTAACGTCCACCAAATTTAGGCTCAACATTAACCCAACGACCAAAACCGTAATCACGTAAGACTTCTTGGTTATTATTAAAGTAAGTCATACCCAATGTATCAAAGTGCCCATGGCCCATGCCGTGCTGACCATAAGCCATCACTAATTGGCTAATTTTGCCATCTTGATTTTGCATGCGGATAAAGCCTTGTGCGCCTTTATCGCCATTAGGACCTTCATTTAATTCAACGCTTGGTAAACAAGGTAATTCAACAGATGTTTGTGCTTCATAAGCTTGAGAAAGTGCAACGCCACAACCGCTTACCCAAATTTGGTTTTGTATTTTTGCAATGCCAAAAAGGTTGCTGTCTTCAGGGTAGTGTTTTGCATATAAGCTGACCGCAATAACAACGCCTTCATCTTTAATATCCATGCTTTTTGAAGCATCATTTAAAGAAGGGAAAACGCCATTTGGATAAGCTGTTGATAATAATGATTGAATTGTGTTGCCTATGACTTGATCTTTAAAGTTAAAGATATCAACTTCAGGGCGGAAGCGTTGTGTCAGCTCTGCTAATAAACAAAGAGGGCGTATTGCGTAACGGTGGTAATAAGGACCTTCGATGTAATAACCAGAAGGTGCAAATAGGTTACTTAGTTGCGCTAAGAAGCCACCTTGAATATCATCACCTGCTAAACCATGTAGTGCTAGATCGATATATTTCTCTTGTCCAATCGCTGCGCCACATGCCGCTGTTGCTGCTACTGCCCAAACACCGTGGTTATGAATGCGATCAAAATCGAAATGGTATTTTACGGTTGCCACTTCAAGCATCGGTTCAAATAAGCGCTCAATGATGTGTTGACGTTTTTCATCAGATAACCAGTGACTAATACAACTGTAACCAAGACTCGCATAAAGTAACCACACATGTTCATTTAACATCTGGTGGAAAAGACGACCAGGAGGATTAGTATTGCGCTGTACTTGGAAACCAAGCGCTAAATATTTATCTGCATATTGCGTTAATAGGTCTGCTGCATATTGTGCATATTTTTCATCGCCAGTAATAAGAAACAAGCGACCCGCTTGGTCAATATATTTATAATTTGATTGATGTTTATTGTGTGCATAACCGCCTGCTGGGCTATGTCCTGGTACATCAATAGGTAATGCAATGTAGTTGTCGGTATCAGTAATTAATGCATCGAGACTTAACCCCATTAAGCTTTTTTCGCCCAGCTCCTTTTGAATGTCTTCTATCTCTTGTTGGTTCATAAGAACTGAGTTTAACTTGGAAAGCATAATGACCTCTATAAAGTTTACAATGTGGCTATAAAGTAATACAAATAAGCCAAAAAATCATCTTAATTTTTGAAATCTGGCTATAAGTGTCATTATTTATTGACCTATATTAGTTATTTTATCAGCAATTATTGCAGGTCTTTTGTTCGTTTACAGTTATTTTAGCCCTTAAGCTTGGAGTGTTTTCTTCTTTAGTTACTGATTTTAAAGAAAAATCAGTATTTATAAATTATAAGTATGAAGCAGGTTAGCGATTAAGATGTTGATTTTTAAAGGGTAAATTCTATTTTTATGTAAAGTATGATCTATATCACACATCATGTTGTTTTGTATTACAAATGATCTCAGGTATTATACACTTTTCTAATTATTTTAATTCGCAAGCACGGAAGCAAAGCTATAAAGGTCCAGTATGAATATAGATATAGTTGTTGTACTCGCCTATTTCGGTTTTTTAATCGCAATAGGTTGGTTGTTCCGCTCGTTTAGCACCTCTACGAGTGATTACTTCCGTGGAGGCGGTAAGATGTTATGGTGGATGGTAGGTGCTACTGCCTTCATGACTCAATTTTCAGCGTGGACATTTACCGGTGCGGCAGGTAAAGCTTTCACTGATGGTTTCACCGTTGTTATCTTATTCTTAGCCAATGCATTTGGTTATTTCATGAACTGGGCATATTTTGCGCCTAAGTTTAGACAGTTACGTGTAGTAACTGCAATTGAAGCGATCCAAAAACGATTTGGTCGTACTTCTGAGCAGTTCTTTACGTGGGGTAGTATGCCTGACAGCATCATCTCGGCGGGTATCTGGCTAAATGGTCTTGCAATTTTTGTTGCTGCTGTATTTAACATTCCAATGGAAACAACGATTATTGCGACTGGTTTAGTATTGCTAGTGATGTCAGTAACCGGTGGGTCTTGGGCTGTTGTTGCGTCTGATTTCGTTCAAATGCTCGTTATTATGGCTGTTACAATTACTTGTGCTATCGCTGCTTACTTCCACGGTGGTGGTCTGATCAATATCGTAGATAATTTCCAAGGTAACTTCATGATGGGAAGTGACCTTAACTACGTGAGTATCTTTATTCTTTGGATTGTTTTCATTATGGTGAAGCAGTTCGGTGTAATGAACAACAGCATTAATGCTTACCGTTACCTATGTGCTAAAGACAGTGAAAATGCACGTAAAGCAGCAGGTCTTGCTACGATTCTAATGATTGTTGGTCCTGTTATCTGGTTCTTACCACCTTGGTACGTGAATGGGTTTATTACTGATCCCGCTCTTGTAGAGCAATTAAACACAAATGCCGACACTGCCTATTTAATCTTTGTACAGCAAGTAATGCCTTCAGGTATGGTTGGCCTATTGATGGCTGCAATGTTTGCAGCAACCATGTCTTCAATGGATTCAGGCTTAAACCGTAACGCAGGTATCTTTATCCGTAACTTCTATTCACCTGTTATTCGTAAAGAACAAGCAAGTGAAAAAGAATTAATGTTGGCAAGCCGTCTCGCAACTGTTGCGATGGGGATTATCATCATTGCGATTGGTTTATTCATTAACTCGCTAAAACACTTAAGCTTATTTGATATCGTTTTAAACGTAGGCGCACTAATCGGCTTCCCTATGTTAATTCCTGTATTACTAGGTATGTGGGTGCGCAATACACCAGATTGGTCTGGTTGGGCAACATTACTTGTTGGTGGTGTGGTTTCTTATGCATTTGGTATTGCGTTAACTGCAGACGATGTTCAAAACTTCTTTAGCCTAGACACTGCATTAAGTGCACGTGAATGGGGCGACTTGAAAGTAGGTATTAGTTTAGCTGCACATGTTGTTATTACTGGTGGTTTCTTCCTGGGTACTTACTTCTTCTTTAAACCTCGAAGTGAAGAGCGTGAAGCTGAAGTTGAAGAGTTATTCCGTGATTGGGATACTCCGGTTCTTTCTGAAGGTGAAGAGCAGCAAGACCTAGATACAAAACAACGTTCTATTTTAGGTAAACTAATTTGTACGGCAGGTTTCGGTATTATCGTTATGGCGTTGATTCCAAATGAAGCATGGGGTCGAGGAATGTTTGTTCTATGTGGAAGCATGGTATTAGTAACGGGTATTCTGTTACTGCAAGCTGCACGCAAACCAGCAGTGATAAAGTCTGAAACAGAAGCTTAATTTGGCTTAGTCTTTAGATGATTTGTTAGTGGGGAGCTTGCTCCTCACTACTCAATTATGGCGCTATATAATAATTGAATTACTGTTGAGTCAACCACAATTGAGTTGCTCAAATAGCAGATAAGCACTCTAAAATTGATACGTTGATTGATGTGTAAAAGACGCAACAAAAGATAACCATATTATTAAGCACAATTTTTTCTATGGCCAAAAAACCGAATAAATAGAATGAATTTGCACTTAAAAAAGCAATTAGTGTTGCTGACTTTTTATAAAATAGGGGTAAATAATGACTGACCTAAATATCGCTTTAATTGGCGAGTGCATGATTGAATTATTGCATGAAGGAGATAACTTCCGCCAAGGTTTTGGTGGTGATACGTTAAACACTGCCGTATATTTATCACGCTTAACTGCGGGGAAAGGTGTTAATGTTAGTTATGTGACTGCATTAGGCCAAGATAAAATCAGTCAAGAAATGATTGATAATTGGAATGCTGAAGGCATAAACACGCAATTTGTACAACGCTCTGCGACGAAACAACCTGGTCTATACATGGTTGAAACTGATGAAACGGGTGAGCGTAGCTTTATTTACTGGCGCAACGATGCTGCAGCTAAATTCTGGCTTGAAACTGCGAGCGAAGAGTTAATTGATCAACTAGTAGCACAAGATGCTATCTACTTATCAGGTATTAGCGTAGCGATTTTATCCCCAGCGAGCCGTGAAAAACTTTATGATCTATTAGGTCGCTGTAAAGCAGCGGGTGGCAAGGTTTATTTCGACAATAACTACCGTCCTAAGCTATGGAACTCTGCTGAAGAAGCTGCTGAAAGCTTCAAACGCATCTTATCTGTAACCAATACTGGTCTATTAACATTTGATGATGAACAAGCTTTATTTGGCGATGTTGAGTTAGAAGAATGTCTTACTCGTACACGTGATCTAGGTGTTGAAGAAATCGTAATTAAACGTGGTGGCGGTGAGTGTATGATCGTTACTGCTGATGAAACTATCAGTGTGCCAGCAACTAAAGTTGCTAATGTCGTTGATACAACGGCTGCTGGCGATTCATTTGCTGCGGGTTACATGGCAAAACGTGTATTAGGCGAAACCAGTGAAGTTTCTGCTAAAAAAGGGCATCAGCTAGCTGGTACTGTTATTCAGCATAAAGGCGCGTTAATTGACGCACAATTTACTGCACCATTTGTAGATTAATTTTTAAAATTATTAGGATGTAAAATGACAACATTAAATGAAAAATTACAGTCACTTAAAGTGATCCCTGTTATTGCTATTAAAAACGCTGAAGATGCTGTGCCACTAGGTAAAGTATTAGTAGAAAATGGCATGCCATGTGCTGAAATCACTTTCCGTACACCAGCTGCTGCTCAAGCAATCAAAAACATGCGTGCTGCTTTCCCTGAGATGTTAATTGGTGCTGGTACTGTACTAACTAGCGCAACAGTTGACGAAGCAATTGACGCTGGTGTTGATTTCGTCGTTAGCCCTGGTTTTAACCCAACAACGGTTAGATACTGTCTACAACGCAACATGCCTATCATCCCTGGCGTAAACAACCCGTCTTTAGTTGAGCAAGCGATGGAAATGGGTTTAACTACCCTTAAATTCTTCCCTGCTGGCCCTTCTGGTGGTGTTTCAATGCTGAAATCACTAACAGCTGTTTACCCAGTAAGCTTCATGCCTACTGGTGGTGTTTCTCCAGCTAACATCAA
This sequence comes from Psychromonas marina, assembly GCF_030161115.1. Classification (GTDB taxonomy): domain Bacteria; phylum Pseudomonadota; class Gammaproteobacteria; order Enterobacterales; family Psychromonadaceae; genus Psychromonas; species Psychromonas marina. The sequence goes on along the minus strand of NZ_BSPQ01000030.1, from coordinate 36,249 downwards.
CGAGTACTTAGACATCGATGCTGTACTTGCATGTGGTGGTACTTGGATGGTCCCTGCTGATTTAATTGATAATCAAGAATGGGAAAAAATCGGCGTTCTAGTTAAAGAAGCCGTTGCTGCACTTGCATAATAATCTTTTGTAAGAGAAGCGTTTTTCTTCATAACTAAACCACCTAGCTTGTTTTCAAGTAGGTGGTTTTTTTTGTTCTTTTTTACAAGTGTACGTGATGTTTTCTTGCCCAGTAGGTGAGGAATAATACAAATATATTTTATAAAAAATAACCATTATGTAAGTGGGGCTGATTCAAGATCTATTTTAACTTGTGTAATAAAAAAACATCGCATCAAAACGACAAGAGTTTACAGTGTGATATATGTCACTGGAAATATTGAAATTGGATATTGACTCAATATTAAGTGTGACGGGCCTCTCTTTTTCGTTGTGTTGGTGTGATTTATTTTTGTGATGAATGTCTCTTTTTTGTTGGTTTGAAGCTGAGGATTATACAATTGTTGTAAAATTACAGTTCATTTAAGTGATGTAGATCACTGCTAGGCTTGCTTTCTGGTTGTTTTTTATACTGCAGATCACAGAAAACCCCACTCTATTTCATATTTCAGATTGTGTGCTAAATTAATTGTGTCTAAAGCAATTAGCGGTTTTGGCGAACCGTTTAACTAACATTATTGAATATTACACGGAGTGGGGAAAGGATATGATATCATCAGAATCGAAGATTAAGGTACAAAATTTTGGTAGATTTTTGTCAAATATGGTTATGCCAAACATTGGGGCATTTATTGCGTGGGGTTTTATAACCGCACTATTTATCCCAACAGGTTGGATTCCTAACGAAGGGTTATCGCAATTAGTTGGCCCCATGATTAAATACCTGCTGCCATTATTAATTGGTTTTACAGGTGGTAAATTAATCGGCGGTGATCGAGGTGGTGTTGTTGGTGCTATCACGACGATGGGTGTTATCGTTGGTACCGAGATTCCGATGTTCATGGGCGCAATGATGGTTGGTCCATTAGGCGGCTGGGCAATCAAAAAATTTGATGCTGCTGTTCACGGTAAAGTGAAAAGTGGTTTTGAGATGTTAGTAAATAACTTCTCTGCCGGTATTATCGGTATGATTTTAGCTATCCTTTCATACTACTTCATTGGTCCTTTTGTAAATGCACTATCTGAAGGCCTTGCATTTGGTGTTAATAGTTTAGTTGAAGCTGGATTATTGCCTCTCACATCTATCTTTGTTGAACCTGCTAAAATTCTTTTCTTAAATAACGCAATCAACCACGGTATTTTCTCTCCTTTAGGTATTCAGCAATCGTCTGAAGTTGGTCAGTCAATTTTCTTCTTAATTGAAGCAAATCCTGGTCCTGGTTTAGGTTTATTACTTGCATACATGGTATTTGGTAAAGGTACTGCTAAGCAAACAGCTGGCGGCGCGACAATCATCCACTTCTTTGGTGGTATCCATGAGATTTACTTCCCATACGTATTAATGAATCCTCGTTTAATCCTTGCTGTCATTGCAGGTGGTGCGACAGGTGTATTCACACTAACTATGTTTAATGCTGGTCTTATCTCTCCTGCATCTCCTGGTTCTATTTTTGCTGTATTAATTATGACGCCAAAAGCTTCTTTAATTGGTGTATTACTATCAGTTGCGGCATCGGCATCAGTATCATTTATTGTTGCTTCTTTATTAATGAAAACGCAAAAAGATACAGGTGAAGATGAAGGCGACAAATTAGCTGAAGCTGCTAACCAAATGAAAGATCTTAAAAACACTAGCGCAGCTAAAGGTGGTGAGATCAATATGGCTGACGTCACTAATATTATCGTTGCTTGTGATGCTGGTATGGGGTCAAGTGCAATGGGTGCAAGCTTACTGGCTAAAAAAGTAAAATCAGCAGGTCTTAATATTAGCGTGACTAATTTAGCAATTAACAATTTACCTGGTGATGTTGATATTGTTATTACGCATAAAGATCTAACGCCACGTGCCATTAAACAGGTTGCACAAGCTAAGCATCTATCACTAACTAACTTCTTAGATAGTGCGCTTTATGATGGTCTTGTAGCGGAACTTGTTGCTGCACAAGGTGCATCAGCAGCAACGTCTTCACCTGTTGAAGAGACAAAAAAAAACCGGTCTTTGAATTAGCAGCCAAAAATATTCACTTAGGCTTAAAAGCAAATAACAAGCAGGAAGCGATTCAATTTGCGGGTGAGCAACTAGTAAAACTGGGTTATGCAGAGCCTGCTTATATACAAGGTATGTTTGACCGAGAAAAATTAGTAACAACTTATCTTGGTGAATCGATTGCAGTACCACACGGCACTATTGAAGCAAAAGAGAGTGTTATTAAGACAGGTATTGTTGTTTGCCAATACTCAGAAGGCGTATTGTTTGGTGATGATGAAGATGATATCGCTAAATTGGTTATCGGTATTGCTGCTAAAAATGATGAGCATATTAGCGTTATTACGACTATCACAAACGCATTGGATGATCCTGATGCTATTGAAGCGTTAATCAATAGTAAAGACGTTCAAAAAGTATTGAGCATATTAAGTTAAAAAAATAGAGCAATAAAAACGCTGGTTTTTACCAGCGTTTTTCGTTTAACGATAATTATTTAGAAGGAAAAAATCATGAAATCAGTTCATTTTGGCGCAGGTAATATAGGGCGCGGCTTTATTGGTAAATTATTAGCGGATGCTGGTATCGCTGTTACTTTTGCTGATGTTGATGAACAAGTCGTAAGTTTATTAAAAAGCTTGAATACTTATAATGTAAAAGTTGTTGGCTCTGAATGTAAAACAGAAGTTGTTTCTGGTGTAAGTGCAATTAACTCTACGAGCGATGAACTTGTAACTGTATTGAGTGAAACAGATTTAATTACCACAGCAGTTGGACCAAATGTATTAGTCATTATTGCAAAAACCATTGCACAAAGCTTAGCATTACGTTTTGATACAAAAAATGAAGCTGCATTGAATATCATTGCATGTGAAAATATGATCCGCGGAACCACTTTTCTTAAAAAAGAGGTTTATAAGCATTTAGATGAAAAATACCATGAGCAAACAGAACGCTTGGTTGGTTTTGTTGACTCAGCTGTTGATCGTATTGTACCTCCCTCTGAATCTAACGATCCGCTTGAAGTGACAGTGGAAAGCTTTAGTGAATGGATTGTTGATGAGCAGCAATTCAAAGGTGAAATTCCAGTTATTGATGGCATGCAAAAAACCGATAACTTAATGGCTTTTATTGAACGTAAATTGTTTACCCTTAACACCGGTCATATCATGACCGCTTATCTCGGTGCGCTAGTGGGTCATAAGACCGTGAAAGAGGCGATTGATGATGAAGCTATTTGTGCGCAGGTAAAACAAGCGATGCAAGAGAGTGGTGAGGTATTGATTAAGCGCTATGACTTTGATCGTGATTCACACAGTGCTTATATCGAAAAAATTATTGGTCGTTTTGCTAACCCTTACCTGCATGACGAGATCGATCGCGTTGGACGCCAACCAATTCGAAAACTTGGAGAAAATGATCGCTTAATCAAGCCATTATTGGGTACTATTGAGTATGGTATTGCTAATGATATGTTATTAAAAGGAATTGCCGCAGCATTTAAATATCAAAACAGCGATGATCCACAAGCAATTGAGTTGCAAACATCATTAGTGAGCATTGGCTTTATCGCAACACTTGCAAAATATACAGGTTTAGCGCCAGAAAGTGATGAGGCGATAAAAATTGAAAAATTATATTTAGCGATGGACTAAAAATATAGCGGGGCTTAGTTCCCCGCATCACTTAACTCTGCAGAGCTTATGTCAAACAAACTACAAGAAAATGAAATACTAGAATATTTGAATGCGAGTTTAACCGTTCGTGGCTTTTTTATCTCCGCTGTTGATGTTTTTGAGCAAGTGATTCAAATCTTAATTGAGCGTGTTTTTCTAAAAAATGATTTTGCAGTTCAATCAGTGGTTGGACCTTTATTACAAAATTCTGGCCCCTTGGGTGAATTGTCTGTTCGGTTGAAGCTATTATTTGGTCTAGGAGTTGTTCCTCAGACTATTTATCACGATATAGAGGGGATGATAAAACTAAAGAGTTTGTTAAACAACGATAGTGCAGATTATACTTTTACTGACCCTGTTATTGTTAGTGCGATTCAGGACCTTCATATATCTAAAAAAATGAATATGCAGTCCTTTGAGTCAATTTCTGCAGCACAGGATGATATTGATTTAATTTTTTATCAAATGCAGGTAGATAGGCAGCAACAGGTCATTAAATCTTCATTAGCGCTGGCAATAATCTCGCTTTGTGAAGCGTTAGATAAAGAGAGTCCATTTTGGTAATTTGATGTTTATTGGTTAGGTCTGCATTTTATCAATAATAATATTTATTAAAAGTGTGCTTATATGCCGTTAGTGATTTACCTCGCTAGCGGCTTTTCTATTTATTAAGCTTATAAAAAAACGCTAACAAATTTCTTTGTTAGCGTTTTAAGCTAAAAGTCGTCGTTATTAAATTATAAAATGTAACGACTTAAATCTTCATTTTCTACCAATTCATCTAATGCGTTTGCCACATAAGCTTCATCAATAACGATAGAGTCACCGTGGCGATCTGACGCTTCATAGGATAGTTCATCCATAATGCGTTCCATTAATGTATGCAAACGACGAGCACCAATGTTTTCAGTCGTTTCATTAACATGCCATGCTGATTTAGCAATTTTATCGATACCACCTTGAGTGAATTCAATGCTTACACCTTCGGTTGCTAATAGCGCTTGGTACTGCTCGCTAAGCGATGCTTTCGGTTCCGTTAGGATACGTGCTAAGTCTTCCTCTTTAAGCGCTTCTAGCTCTACACGAATCGGCATACGACCTTGTAACTCTGGAATCATGTCAGAAGGTTTTGCGATTTGGAATGCACCTGAACCGATAAATAACATGTGATCAGTTTTAACCATACCGTGTTTAGTGCTTACCGTAGAACCTTCAATTAAAGGTAGTAAGTCACGTTGTACGCCTTCACGAGAAACATCAGGGCCACTACTATCACCACGTTTACATATTTTATCTATCTCATCAATAAATACGATGCCGTTGTTTTCTGCGGCAAAAATAGCACGCTCTTTTAGGTCTTCTTGATTAACAAGACTCGCAGCTTCTGATTCGATAATTGCTTTTAACGCATCTTTGATTTTCATTTTGCGTTTGCTGCTTTCATTTTTACCAGATAGGTTTTGGAACATACCCTGTAGCTGGTTGGTCATCTCTTCCATACCAGGAGGTGCCATGATCTCTACACCCATTTGTGGTGCAGGCACATCTACTTCAATCTCTTTATCGTCCAGTTTGCCTTCACGTAGTTTTTTACGGAATGATTGACGTGCAGCGCCTTCTTCAACCGTATCGCCGCTTGTATCCCACTCACTTGTTGTTTTAGCCGGTGGAATTAAGATATCTAAAATTTTGTCTTCCGCTAAATCTTCAGCTTTAGCGGTTACTTTTTTCATCTCTTGTTCGCGAGTGATCTTAATAGATACATCAACGAGGTCACGAATGATTGTTTCAACTTCTTTACCGACATATCCTACTTCAGTAAATTTAGTTGCTTCAACTTTAATAAATGGTGCGTTCGCAAGTTTAGCAAGACGGCGTGCAATTTCTGTTTTACCAACACCCGTTGGACCGATCATGAGAATGTTTTTAGGGGTTACTTCTTGACGAATATCTTCGTTAAGTTGCATGCGGCGCCAGCGGTTACGCAATGCGATAGCAACGGCACGTTTAGCTTTGCTTTGACCAATGATATGACGGTCTAATTCGTGTTTTATCTGTTTTGGAGTCAAATCTGACATATTATTATCCTATTTATCGCTACTATCGTTAGTGAGATCAAAATCAATCACTTCAATAGTTTGGTTAGTATTGGTGAATACACAGATATTACCTGCGATAGTTAATGCTTTCTCTACGATTGTTTTCGCATCTAAATCAGTATTTTCTAATAATGCAGTTGCTGCTGATTGTGCAAAGTTACCACCTGAGCCGATGGCGATAAGGTCATTCTCTGGACGAACCACATCACCGTTACCAGTGATAATGTAAGAGTGATTTTTATCCGCAACAGCTAATAGTGCTTCTAATTTGCGTAACATTTTGTCGGTACGCCAGTCTTTAGCAAGCTCAACGGCTGCGCGCTCTAAGTTACCTTGATGTGCTTGTAATTTAGCTTCAAAACGTTCTAATAACGTGAATGCATCTGCTGTACCGCCTGCAAAACCTGCGATAACCTGATTGTTATATAAACGATGCACCTTACGTGCATTACCTTTCATGACTGTATTTCCGAGAGAAACTTGACCGTCACCACCCACAACCACTTGGTTGCCACGGCGAACTGAAACAATAGTTGTCATTTTAATTACCTGTTCATTGAAGTGTATTTAATAGATATAGGGGAGATCGTAGGAATTTCAAGGGGGGATAAAATAGAAAAGGATAAATATTTATTTATCCTTTTCTATAGTTGTTATTAATCAATGGTTAATGTTGTTTAATAATCATCGCCAATACCAAACTTGGCAGCCATTAATTTTTGCGCGTTGCAGTTTATGTCGATCTTTCTCTGCTAATCGCTTTCTTTCATAGGGACCTAAAATAACGCGATACCAGGATCCCGTTTTTTTCACCGTACTATTTAACCCTTGAAAAGCGATACGTGCTTTTAGTGATTCAGCATCATTCTGTTGCCTAAAAGAGCCACATTGCATCTGGTAAGGACGTGTATTCTTTTCGACCTCTGGAATCTCAACAATCACCTCTTTACTTGGCAGTGATTTTTCATACTGCCATTTAGGCTGAGGTTTCTCTGGTAGTGATTCCTCTTTTTTAATGGTCTGTTTTTTCACGGTCTCTACAATAGGCGCAGGCTTATCTACTGCAAAGATGAAATAGCCAATGAAAGTTGAAAGCATGATCGCAATGCCAACAGCTAAAAAAGGGAAACCCTGCTTGCCTTTTTTGTTTGGGCGTTTAGGCGCACTGCGCCTAGTTTTTTTAGCTGGAGCGCTCTTTTTACGTCTGTTAGGTGGCGCCATGTTTACATACGCTCTAGGGTGTTAATACCTAATAGTGATAAGCCCTGTTTTAATGTTTTAGCTGTTAATGCCGCTAGTTTTAAACGACTCTGTTTTTGTGCTTCACTTTCAGCTGCTAAAATAGGACATGCTTCGTAAAAACTTGAAAATAGGCCCGCTAATTCAAATAGGTAAGCACATAGGAAGTGTGGCATACCTTGTTTTGCTACTTGGTTAATAATCTCTTCAAGTTGCAACAATTTGTTAGCAAGGTCTTTCTCTTTTTCTTCTGTAAAAGTAACATCAGCAGTGATGCTATCCATCTCAATACCTGCTTTGTTAAAGATGCTTGCTACACGTGTGTAAGCATATAGAAGATAAGGTGCTGTGTTACCTTCAAAACTTAACATGCTATCGAAGCTGAATGTGTAGTCACTTGTACGATTTTTAGAAAGGTCGGCGTATTTTACTGAAGCGATACCTACAACAGAAGATATATGGCGCAACTCGTCCTCTGGCATATCTTGGTTTTTCTCTTTTACTAACTCATAAGCGCGCTCTTCAGCTTCAACTAATAGGTCAGCTAGTTTTGGAGTTGAACCGGCACGGGTTTTAAATGGTTTACCATCTTCTCCCATTACCGTACCAAATGCCATGTGCTCAAATGTTGTTTCAGGTTTGATGTAGTTAGCAATGCGTGCTACTTCAAATACTTGCTGGAAGTGTAAACCTTGACGTGCATCTACGAAGTACATTGCACGATCTGCATTTAACACTGATTGACGGTAGCGAATTGCTGCTAAATCTGATGTCGCGTATAGGTAGCCGCCATCTTTTTTCTGGATGATAACAGGGAGTGGTTCACCCTCTTTGTTTTTGAAGTTTTCTAAGAAGACACATTTTGCGCCTTGGCTATCTTGTAGTAACCCTTTTTCATCAAGATCACTGACCACTACAGATAAATCTTTATCGTAAGCACTTTCGCCGCGGATATCTTTTAGACTTAAGCTTACGCCAAGTTGGTCATAGGCTTCTTGGCAGTGAGAGATACTGATTTCTCTAAATTCTTCCCACAAACGAATACATTCTGGTTCGCTGCTTTGTAGCTCAACAACGAGTTGACGTGCACGGTTTGCAAAATCTTCTGATTCATCAAAACGCCCTTTTGCGGCACGGTAAAAAACTTCTAAATCAGATAAGTTTTTTGAAACTTCAAGGTTTTTCGCACGTAACTCTTCCATGTAAGCCAGTAACATACCAAATTGTGTTCCCCAATCACCGACGTGATTTTGGCGAATAACGTTTTGCCCTTGGAATTCTAAAGTACGTGTTACCGCATCACCAATAATGGTTGAGCGTAAGTGACCAACATGCATCTCTTTTGCAAGGTTAGGAGAAGAGTAATCCATCACAATATTTTGCGGATTTTTAACCGCTTCAATATTTAAGCGGCTATCTGCATAAGCGGCATCAATCTGCTTTTCAAGGTAGTTTGGATTAATAAAAAAGTTAATAAAACCAGGACCGGCGATCTCTGTTTTAATAATTAGATCTGACTCCGGTAAGTTACTAACAATTAACTCTGCCAATGCACGAGGATTTTGTTTTGCTGGTTTTGCTAGCATTAATGCAAGGTTATTAGCAAAATCACCGTGTGATTTGTCTTTAGTTCGGTCAATGGAAATACGTGGCTGGATATCTTCAGGAACGATTTGCTGTTTTTTAAGGGAAACAATCGCTTGTTCAAGTTGTTGCTGGATAAATGCTTTCATAGATAACTCACCAATTGATACGTACTAATAATAAAGAATGAATTCTACAATTTATCGACATGGAAAACTAGAGGGGATAGGAACCGCTATTGGTTATTTTATGTACTTTTTACTTTTGGACTAAATAAATGCTAACCATTAGCCTATGCGCTGTTTATTTAAAGCGCGGCATTATTTTTATAAATGCCTATGTATGTTTGTTGCGCTTTTAAATAAACATTATTAATTTAAAATTATTTTAGCGACTGCATTGAATATTTACGATTACATAAATTCAAATTCATTGCTTGCTATAACCACTTGATGCAATGTTTTTTGCTCTTGGTTACTTAAATTTTCTAAGGCAAGTTCCGCTTCAACGGTGGGGGAGTTATAAGCTGCGTTTTGCATTAGCTCTATCAATTGCATATCCAAATCCATTGCGATCGCCACCACATCTTCAATGGCTAAATCTGGCTGTATTTTTAATTGTTGGCATTTCATCGGAAAGCTTTGATCAAATATATTATCTAACCAGGTTTCTAATAAACTAGTAGGCGCTTGTTGTGCATAATCATGTAGGTGAAGGTATGATAATTGCTCTTTATTGCGCATAAAATCGAGTAGTAGTCTTACTTTAGGATCGGTAGCTTCGAGGCTTAATCGTAGATAAAGCTCGGCAAGTGCCTTATGGCACTCTTCAATGTAGGTAAAGAATTCTTTAATCGGTTTAAAACGCATTGTAGACTCCTTGGGGATCATTTTCCTTCTCCAAGCATAGTTACCTTTTGTTGTTTTTTGTATAAATAACCAACAGAATAGTTGCGTTTTGTGTTGTCATGCTCCTATTAAGAGCATGCTTCGAATACTATCAGGTAGTTAGCTGTTATATCGCTTCTAGCCTTGCGTAAGCTGTCATTAACCATTTGCTACCCACGTCAGAAAAATGCACTTGTAGACGACTATTTTCACCACTTCCTTCCTGCGCGATGATAGTACCTTCACCAAATTTAACGTGTTTTACTTGTTGTCCTAATTTAAACCCTTGCACATCTTGGCTTTCACCATTAAAAACGGGGGCTTTAATCGAGGCGGGTTGCATACGCTTAACCTGTGCTTGTTTGCGTACAAAGTGAATATCTTTTTCTGGTAGCTCGGCGATAAAACGTGACGCCGAATGAAACTTTTCTTGGCCGTATAAACGACGACTTTCAGCGTGACAAATAGTTAATTTTTGCATCGCACGTGTCATGCCGACGTAACAAAGACGACGCTCTTCTGCGAGGCGAGTTTCATCTTCAGTAGAGCGTTGCCCAGGGAACATTCCCTCCTCAACACCGACCATAAATACTTGTGAAAACTCTAAGCCTTTCGCTGAGTGCATGGTCATCAATTGCACTGCATCTTCAAACTCATCAGCTTGATTATCGCCAGACTCGAGTGCGGCATAAGCTAAAAAGGCGGTCAGTTCATCCATCTCTTGCTCTTCTTCTGGAATCACAAATCCTTTCGTCGCAGAAACAAGCTCTTGTAAGTTTTCAATGCGACTACGTGATTTTTCACCTTTTTCCGCTTCAAACATCGCTTTTAAGCCTGAATGGTTAATGATGTGATCCACCATTTGGAAAAGCGGAAGTTCAGAAGTTTCACTTTTAAAGCGGCTAACTAATTCGATAAAGCCACTCAATGAGCTACGAGCTCCTGCACTTAACTGTTTTTCTTCAATTAAGAAAACACTGGCTTGCCACATGGTATAACCTTGCTCACGTGCGCATAGACGAATTTTATCAAGGGTGGTATTACCGATTTTTCTTTTGGGTTTATTAACGATACGCTCAAAAGCAGCATCATCTTGATGATTATTCATTAAGCGCAGGTAAGCGATACTGTCTTTGATCTCTAAACGATCGAAGAAGCGTTGACCGCCATAGATATGATAAGGCAGTTGGTTCGCCATAAACTGCTCTTCAAAGAGACGAGATTGGGCATTACTACGGTATAAGATAGCGCAATCACAAAGCTTATTACCTTCTCGCTCCCATGCTTGAATTTGCGAGGTGACGTAGCGTGTTTCGTCGTAATCGTTAAACGCGCTGTAAATAGCGATCGGTTCGCCATCTTCACCACTGGTCCATAACTCTTTGCCTAAGCGATCGCTATTGTTTTGAATCAACTTGTTTGAGGCATTCAGAATATGTCCGGTCGAACGATAGTTCTGTTCTAATCTAATTGTCACCGGGTTAGTTTTTTCTTTTAAGAAGCGTTGAATGTTTTCAACGTCAGCACCACGCCAACCGTAGATAGATTGGTCATCATCACCAACAATCGTCAGGTAGTTATCACGGTCGGTAAGTAGATTTAGCCATGCATATTGTAGTTTGTTAGTATCTTGAAATTCGTCTACTAAAACATGCTTAAAACGATCTTGGTAATGGTGCAACAGTGCCGCATTATTAAGTAGTAACTCATGCGCACGCAGTAGTAACTCTGCAAAATCGACCAATCCCGCTAACTGACACGCTTCTTCATAGGCTTGGTAAACCTGCAGGCGTTGCTTATCTTGCAGGCTATAACCCGCATCGATATGTTTGGCGCGTAAACCTTCATCTTTTTTATCGTTGATATACCACTGCATGTCTTTTGCAGGATAATATTTTTCATCAAGATTCAGGCTTTTGATTATACGTTTAACCATTTTCTGTTGGTCATCACTGTCGATAATCTGAAATTGCTCAGGTAGGTTAGCTTCTTGATAATGTAAGCGTAATAAACGATGCGCGATACCATGGAAGGTACCGATCCACATTCCGCCGATTTGGAAAGGGCAGATGTCGGTGATTCGACCGCGCATCTCTTTAGCTGCTTTATTAGTAAACGTTACCGCTAAAATACCGTAAGTTGGAATTTTCTCTACTTGCATAAGCCATGCGATGCGATGGGTTAATACACGTGTTTTACCACTACCCGCGCCAGCTAATACCAACATATTTTGCTCTGGTGCTGAAACTGCTGCGCGTTGAAAATCGTTTAAGCCATCGATTAAGTAGGAAACGTCCATAAAAAAGCCTGTTTATTTATTCAGTGATTAGTGAGTATAGAGTATTAATATGGTTGATTTCAACCGTTGGTAATAATCGTGCACCAGTGAGTGGTTGATTGTGTTCATTTAACCAAACTGCTTGTGCGCCGCTGTTTTGTGCACCAAAGACATCACTGATGAGATGATCACCAATGTGCAGAATATCACTGACCTTGATATCAAGTCGATCCGCAGCTTCGACGAAAAGATCATGATGTGGTTTGGCTTTAAAAGGGGCGCCAGCTTTAAGAATAAATTGAAATTTATTTTCGAGGCCGACCTGTTTTTCATCGACATTACCGTTAGTAATTGCGATCACTGGATAATGTTCTGCTAGTTTTTCTAATAAGGTTAAGCTTTCTGCTGGCACGGTAAAATTGCTGCGTAAACGTAAAAATTCTGCGAAAGCGATCGGTGCATATTCAATCGCTTTGTATTCTGCAATGCCAAAAATGGTCATGATTTTCTTTAATATTGCTATTCGCCATAATGAAACATCGTTCACTAACTCAGGTGACTCATTAACTACATGGTTTTTATATAAACCCCATTGATGCGCAGTTAACTCGCTTAGTTCTGAGTAGGTTTTATTCAGATAAACAATAAAATCAGCTTCTGCCTTTTTGATGATCGGGTGGTTGTCGTATAGGGTATCATCAAGGTCAAAGCTGATCGCTTTAAAAGGTTTTAATGGTCTGTAAAATTTCATTATTTCTTCCGTTTAGAGCGGGGGTGGGCTTTGTCATACACCTCGGCAAGATGTTGAAAGTCTAGATGTGTATAGACCTGTGTAGTCGACAGATCAGCATGTCCTAATAGGGTTTGTACTGCACGTAAGTTGCCACTAGATTCTAACATATGTGTTGCAAAAGAGTGACGCAGCTTATGTGGGTTAAGGTGGCTTTGTAGGTTTTGTTGCAAGCCCCATTTCTCCATGCGAGCTTGTACGCTGCGTACTGAAATACGTCTTTTGAGTTTTGAGGTAAACAGAGCTGTCTCACCTGGTTCGCAAAAGTCAGGGCGGACTTTTAACCATGCTTGAATCGTTAATACAGCTTTTTTAGTAATCGGTAATAGGCGTTGTTTACTACCTTTACCTAAAACCATTAACTCTTTTTCGCGTAGCTTGAGATCTTTTAAATTAATGCCAACCAATTCGCTTAGACGTAAACCAGAAGAGTACATTAACTCCATCATCGCTTGATCGCGCAGACTAAGTGGGTCTTCTTCTCCATCCATATCAAGTAGTTGAAAAACTTCATCAACAGAGATGTTTTTAGGCAATGGTTGATCAAGTTTTGGTGCGGCGACCCCTTTGGCAGGATTAAAAGTGAGCACTTCATTTTGAACTAAATATTCTAAAAATGAGCGTAATGCAGAAAGTTTAGTGGCGATGGAGCGTGCTTTTATGCCATTTTGATTAAGTTGTTTTACCATTAAACGCACATGGTCACTTTCTAAATCATTCCATTCTATTACCTGCTTTTCAGGTAATAGTTTGATGAACTCTGCTAAATTCCGTTGGTAATTTTTAATGGTGACCGGGCTTAAACCACGTTGGCTAGCTAGGTGGTTTAAGTATTTATCAATAGGAATTTGTAATGCTTTCATAGGGGGAGCTATAAAGACAGATAGGGGGACCCATCTGTCTCCTTATTAAATTTGAATTTGTCCATCAAAAACAAATTCAGCCGCACCGGTCATACGTACATTTTGACCCGCTTGCCAGAAAAACTTAAGTTTTCCGCCTGGCAGCTCGATAGTGCAATGAGTATCAAGATTGCCCTGTATCTGACCAACGACGGCTGCAGCACAAGCACCGGTACCACAAGCTAGTGTTTCGCCTACACCGCGCTCCCAAACGCGTAATTTTGCAAAGTCACGACTAATAACTTGTAAAAATCCTACGTTAACTTTATTTGGAAAACGTTCATGGTTTTCTAATAATGGGCCTAGTGTTTCAACGGGAGCTGTTTCAATATCATCAACCATGACCACACAATGTGGGTTACCCATTGATACCGTGCCACATAATACGGTGTGATCTTCTACACGTAGTATGTACGTTTTTTCCTCTTTTTGTGCTTCAAAGGGAATTTTTGCAGGCTCTAAAATAGGTTTACCCATATCAACGGTGATATTACCGTCTTGCTCTATTTTAAGCTGGATTTTACCCTTCGCCGTACTCACGTTAATCACACGCTTTTGAGTTAATCCTTTGAGTTTCACAAAGCGTGCAAAACAGCGAGCACCGTTACCGCATTGTTCAACTTCACTGCCATCAGCATTAAAAATACGATAATGGAAGTCAAGTTCTGGGTCGTAAGGCGCTTCAACCATTAATAGCTGATCAAAACCAATACCAAAATTACGATCCGCTAAACGGCGGATCGCATCTTTAGAGAGAAAAACATTCTGCGTAACGTTATCAATAACCATAAAGTCATTGCCTAAGCCGTGCATTTTTGAAAACTGGATGTTCATTTTATTATTTTATTTCCATCTATTTTTCTACGGTAAAACGTGTTCGCCAGCCCATAAAGTACGGTGCTCTTCACGCTCACGTACGATAAATGCTTTTTCGCCATCCACCATTACTTCTGCAGGACGACAACGAGAGTTGTAATTAGAACTCATTGTAGCACCATAAGCCCCGGCGCTTCTTACAGCAAGGTAATCACCTTCAGCGAGAGATAATTGACGGTCCTTGCCTAAGAAATCACCTGTTTCACAAATAGGGCCTACAATATCGTAGTTACGTAAAGGGCGTTGATCCGACTCAGTAAAGGTATTATTGAGTGGAATAATATTTTGCCAAGCGCTATATAAAGCTGGGCGAATCAGGTCATTCATTGCGGCATCTACAATCGCAAAGCTTTTATGGTCGTTAATTTTTAAAAATTCGACTTTAGTCACCAGGATACCTGCATTTGCCATGATCGCACGGCCAGGTTCAAAGAGAAGCTTGAGTTTACGATCACCCATTCTGTCAATCACTGCGCTCATATATTCTTTTGGTTCAGGTGGAGTTTCTGCATCGTAAGGCACACCTAGGCCACCACCTAGGTCAAGGTGACTAATGCTAATCCCTTGCGCTTCAAGTTGGTCGATGAGGACTAATAATTTATCTAACGCTTCTATAAAAGGAGCAACTTCAGTGATTTGTGAGCCAATATGACAATCTACACCTTTCACTTCCAGAAACTCAAGGTCGTTGGCTAGATGATAAACGGTAGATGCTTGCTCAATCTCAATACCAAACTTATTTTCTTTTAGACCTGTAGAAATATAAGGATGTGTACCTGCGTCAATATTCGGGTTGATACGAATCGAAATCGGCGCTTTCATGTTTAAGCTGCCAGCGACTTCGTTAATACGGTAAAGTTCAGAGATAGATTCGATATTAAAACAGTAAATACCAGCTTGTAGTGCGGTCGAAATTTCAACCTCGGTTTTACCTACACCAGAGAAAACGACTTTTTTAGGATCACCGCCCGCTTGGATAACGCGCAGTAATTCGCCCACGGAAACGATATCAAAACCAGAGCCTAAACGTGCCATCAGGTTTAATACACCCAAATTAGAGTTAGCTTTTACGGCATAACAGATAAGATGAGGGTGAGCGCCTGCTGCCTCATTAAATCCTTTCCAATGACGTTCAATCGTTGCACGAGAGTAGATATAAGCCGGTGTGCCAGATTTTGCAACAACGTCTTCGATAGCAAGTCCTTCTACAAAAAGACGTCCATCATTTTGGTAATTAAAGTGATCCAATTTCAAATCCTTTTTATTTTCTTGAATTTATAAAAAATAGAGAGTGAATTATGTAATAGTGAATAAAGAACTACAAACTGCGTTGTGAACTATTTACCTTCTGTCGTCTCTTTATTTTGCTCTGTGAGCTCATTTTCAGATGTCACTGGTTGTTTTTCTGTTTTTGGGGTTTCTGGTGCTTTATATAGTGGCCCTTTCATCCCACAACCAGCTAATAAGCTTGAAAAAAGCACGGGTATTAATAATAAATTCAGCTTTTTCATCGCTTATCCTAGTTAAATATAGTTAAATAATTTTAGCCCTCTATAATCGCACTTCATTGTGCAAAAGCAAAGGAGATAGATCGTGAATGACAGTCAATTTCAACAATTAGCGGATGAGTTGTATCAAACCATAGAAGATTGCATTGAAGAATCAGGTGCAGACGTAGATTATGACCAAAATGGTGGTCTGTTAACGTTAGAGTTTGAAAATCGCAGTAAACTTATCATTAATCGCCAGCAACCTTTACATCAAGTTTGGTTAGCTACTTTAGAGAATGGTCACCATTATGATTACGTCGACGGTAAGTGGATTGATGATCGTAGCGGTGATGAGTTTTTAACTTTTTTATCGCAGGCTATTTTTAAGCAGTCAGCAGAAAAAGTAACGTTTGATTAACGTTACTTTTTTCATTTAAAAATACCTTTTGGCAATGAGGTAGTAGAGGCTAAAGGCGCCAACATAAAAGCTGATAATCCAGTTGTGGTAGTCGCTGTAGCCTTGAATTGTTATATCAAAAAGGGTGAACAAGGCTGTGGTTAGGAATGTACTTTTCATTGCTTCGCTAACAATTATTTTGTTATAAGTCATGATCTGTTTTTCTCCTTAGCTTCGAACTAATTCTCTTAAAGATAGAACATATTTGTTAGAAAAAAAGAGTTTTTAGGGTGAGAATGTTGCCTGTTTTTTCAATCATTAAATAATCGCTTGTTTTGAATAGCTTTTATTTTTTATTGAAAATAGGTGGGTATTGCTCAATACTCATTTGAGTATGATTAATAAATACAAAATTATTTTTTATTATTTAACAAACAGATTCTTATCGAATCACTACCTGTAGTGGTCGGATAAGTTAACAAGGAAGTAATATGTTTAAACTATTTTTTATCTATCCAATTATTTTGTTAATTGTGGTGTGGTTGGCCAGTGATGTCGAGGTTGGTGCATCACTTTATGCATTCGAAGATAATCATTTATCGGTCGAATTTCCGAAAGCGAATTTGCGTTCAGAAGAGAACCCTGATCCTTGGCTTAGTTTTTATTGGAATGCCGAATCTGCACGTGATGGATTGCAAGAGATCAATGATGCGGTAGTTAAATAACCCGTGATTTGTGTAAACAGAGAGTATTAATGAAAACAGTTATTTTCCCCGGTTCATTTGATCCGATTACTAATGGTCACCTTGATCTTATTGTACGTGCATCAAGATTGGCTGAAAGGGTGGTTGTTGCGATCGCTAAAAATGAAACCAAGAATACGCTGTTTGATCTACATGAACGTTCAGCGCTGCTCATTGAAGCAACGCAACATATTGACGGTGTGGACATTGTTCCCTTTTCTGGGCTGCTTGCAAATTTGGCTATTGAGCAGCAAGCTCAGGCATTAATACGTGGTATTCGTGGGACAACAGATGCCGACTATGAAATACAGTTGTCACAGGTCAATAAAGCGTTAAACCCTGAATTAGAGACGATATTATTAGCAGCGAATGGAGGGTGCAGTTTTATCTCCTCAACGGTGGTAAAAGAGGTCTTTAAACATGGTGGTGATATCAGTCAACTAGCCCCGCTTTGTGTACAGAAAGCATTGCTTAGTAAACAGGTTGCCAAACCTTAGCGTTACTCAGCTTTACCAAGCAAAACGTCATTCCCTTTCTATAATATAAAGATTATAGAAAGGGGGATCCATGACTATAAATGAAATATGCACTTACGTTAATCATCTTGGTGAGCGTTGTCATAGCCATTCTCACTCTTCCCAATACTGCTATTGGCACGATCCTGAAATTATTAAATCAGCCCCAGATAGTGCTCACAAGCTAGAAGAGTTCGCCCGTGCAGGTGGCATGCTGCATGGCATATTCTTAAAGCACGCTAATTTAGAAAACTTAAATTTAGTGAAAAGAGGCTCGCAACGTGGTTTTGACCTGACCGGTGCTGATCTTTATCGTGCTAATTTACGTGGCGCACATCTTTTTAATACCGTTTTAATTCGTGCTAGTCTAATGAAAGCGGACCTTTCGCATGCAAATGTCCATTGTGCGCACCTTGAAGAGTGCAATTTACTCGGAGTTAACTTAACCAAAGCAAAGGTTGAGCATATAAAAGTAGGCAAAGTGTTACTACAAGAGCGCAATGCTAAAGCCTTAGAAAAAGAGGGCGATCACGAGCAAGCTAGAGATTTATATGAACAAGCCGAAGAGATATATCGTAACTTAAGGAAAGCCTGTGAGCATCAAGGATTGGTGACCCTTGCAGGACCTTTCTTACGTAAAGAGTTAACCATGCGTCGCTTTCAGGAGCCGCGTTATTCAATGAATCGTCTGACCTCTAAAATTGTGGATCTCTTTTGTGGTTACGGGGAAGATCCGCTACGTGTCGTTACGTTCTCTTGGGTGTTGATCGTTTTTAGTGCTTTTTTCTATTACATCTTTGGGTTGCGTTTTGCTGGAGAGTTTCAAGTATTCTCAATGCAACAGAGCCTAGAGCAGAATATTATTTTCTTTTTTGAGTGTTTATATTATAGCGTGGTGACTTTTACCACCCTAGGGTATGGGGATTTTATTCCGGTCGGATTTTCACGTGTGGTTGCCGCCCTTGAGGCCTTTACGGGCAGCTTTACGATCGCACTGTTTGTGGTGGTATTCGTTAAAAAGATGACGCGCTAATTTAGTAAGCGCTATTTAATATTTATTTTTGGCATTTTGGACAATAAACACTATTACGAGCAGCTAATTTAAGCGATTTTAAGCCACTTTTACATTTAGGGCAGTTACCACCTGTTTTTCCATAGATATGCAGTGTCTGTTGAAAATAGCCCGGTTTACCATCGCCTCCAACGAAGTCTTTGAGAGTTGTTCCACCTTGTTTGATTGCCTCAACTAAAATCTCTTTAATCGCGCTAGTTAATAACTGATAACGTTTTAAAGATACATTACCCGCTGCACGTATTGGGCTGATGCCTGCTATAAATAGTGCTTCTGTCGCATAGATATTACCCACGCCTGTCACCACCTTCTGGTCCATAATGAATTGTTTTATTGGTATTTTTCTTTTTCCTGCTAATTCAAAAAGGTGTTTGCCAGTAAATTCTTCACTGAGTGGCTCTGGGCCTAAGTGGGAGAGTAAGGTTGAATTTTGTGGGGTTAAGCCTAACCATAAAATCGCACCAAATCGACGTGGGTCGGTATAGCGTAATAAGCAATTATCAAAAATAAAGTCGGCATGATCATGCTTTTCAACATCGCTATTTAATGGGCAAATACGTAAATTTCCTGACATACCTAAATGGATAAGCAGGGTGCCTGATTCAAAGTTTAATAATAGATATTTAGCGCGACGATCGATAGAGAGTAATTTTTTCGCTTGTAAGTGATTCAATAGATCAGATGGGATTATCCAGCGCAGTTGTGGCTGACGAATAATTACGTCGCTGATTGTTGAACCAATAATATGTGGGCTAATGCCACGACGACTGGTTTCAACTTCGGGTAATTCAGGCATTTTTTATCTCCATTAGTCTAATATTTATACCAGTTACCATTCAAGTGTACTTTTTTTAGGGAGAAAAGCGATGTTAAGCGTACCAACCTGGTTGGTGGTGTTAATCGGTCTATTATTTAATATTTCAGCCGCATTGATCACTCACTTTTTAATTGATGAAAAAACTAATCAATTGAACAGTTTATCAATGCAGATGAATAATAACGAAAAAGAGATAAGTTTACTTTGGGTACAGATAGAAGGGGTGGAGCGGAAAAGAGAGACGCTTTATCTACTTGCTAATCAAGGCCAATTAAATGAAGTGATAGCAACCCAGTTCAGTCGCTTACTCGCCTATCACCTACAAGAGCAACTGCCATTGACGGATATACAATTGGTGGATAATAAAATAGATGCCTATCAGGAAGATATTCGTAATGACATCGACAATAAGTTTTTTTTAAATTTAGAGTTGGTCGAATTAGAGATGTTTTTACAGAGTGAAGTTTCTCGTTTACGTAACTGGTCTATTTTTTTGCAGATGATTGGGCTGTCATTAATATTAGCGCGGGATTTAACCCGCAAGCCCACTTGAACTATCGACCTAGAAACAGGGGCAGTTGCTCAGCGCTTAAAAATAGTGACATTTGTTGATCTGTTTGTAACAGATAATCGTCACCTTCTTGGATTAGCTTTACAATAATCGGTTGTGCTTCATTTGCAGTATAAACTTGCATAATGAAAGGGTCTTTAGGTGCGACCTGCGCATTTTTCGTTTGCAGAGGTAGTGTTTGCCAGTTTTGCACTAATAGCGATAGTTGATGCTCAGATAGGCCAAGGTTAGGCTCACTTATCCAGCTGCGCCCTACACGTTTGATCGAGAAATCGGGGGTTTTTATCTCCACAATCATGGCATCGTTACTAATTAACGTACGTTCGTGGACTTTAGGTTGAAGCAGTAGTTTGTGGCTAAAATTAAATAGAAAAACAACAATTAATACAGCAAAAATAAGCACATTATTCCAGCCTCTTTTTGATAATCGCATATTTTTATTTTCCTTTAGACATAAAAAAACCCAGTATAAACTGGGTTTTTATTAGATAAAATCAAAATTACTTGATTTTGCCTTCTTTGTACATAACGTGCTTACGTACAACTGGATCAAATTTCTTGATCTCAAACTTTTCAGGCATAGTCTTTTTATTTTTATCAGTAGTATAAAAATGGCCAGTACCAGCACTTGAATTTAAACGAATTTTATCGCGCATGTTACAGCTCCTTAAACTTTAATGCCATTGGCACGGACGTCAACAAGAACGGCATCAATGCCTTTCTTATCAATAATACGCATACCTTTAGTAGTTAGACGTAATTTAACAAAACGGTTCTCACTCTCAACCCAAAAACGATGTGTTTGTAGGTTAGGTAAGAAACGACGTCGTGTACGGTTTTTCGCGTGTGATACATTGTTACCAGTAGCTGGACGCTTACCTGTAACTTGACATACTCTAGACATGTCGATTTCTCCAAATATTTAGTTTTACTCGAGCAAAATAGTCGAACACCTTTTTTAGCCGTCGCCAAAGGCGTCGAGGGCGCATTTTATACATGATTGAGTATGAAAGATCAACAAATCTGTTAATTTAAGCGTTAAATCCACCCTTTTTCGGCAAAAGAGGTGGTTTTTTGATCGCCTATGATGAAATGATCCAAAACTCGGACATCAATTAATCGCATCGCATCGATGATTTTTGCTGTTATTTTTTTGTCGGAAATACTGGCTGTGGGATCACCACTTGGGTGATTATGAACAAGGATAATTGCAGCTGCATTTTCATGCAAAACCTTCTGCACAATTATTCTAGGATGGACTGTTGCACTATCAATTGAGCCAAAAAAGAACTCATGAAAGCAGATTATTTGATGTTGTGTATCTAATAAAATTGCGGCAAAAACTTCATTAGGATAAGCATGCATTTTAGCGACTAAAAATTCTTTTGTTTGTTGGGCACTGGTCAAGGCAACTCCTTTTTGAAGTGGTTCTTTTAAGTAGCGACGTGACATCTCTAATACCGCTTGAAGTTGTACATATTTTGCTTGGCCTAATCCTTTTTTAGCACAAAACTCTGTTTCAGAGGCGGCAAAAATAGCATGTAATGAGCCAAATTCATTGAGTAATAAGCGTGATAATGCAACAACATCGATCCCTTTGCAGCCAGTGCGTAAAAATATTGCCAATAATTCTGCGTCTGAAAGCGCGTGGCTGCCTCTTAATAGAAGCTTTTCGCGTGGGCGTTCTTGATTTGGCCAGTCTTTTATTGTTGTCATTAGCATCGTTTTTAGGTTTAATTGATATTAAATCTAGTCGATAAAATCACATATTGCTGAAAATGTTTATGTTATCCTAGCCGCCATCTTTAAACTCCGTTATGAGTCTTTTTTATGTCCTCTTTACATGGAAAAAAAATATTATTAGGCATTTCTGGTGGTATCGCCGCTTATAAATGCGCTGAATTAACCCGTCGTTTAAAAGATCAGGGGGCTGATGTACGTGTCGTGATGACCGGCTCTGCGAAGGAATTTATCACTCCGCTTACGATGCAGGCTGTTTCAGGGCATGCCATTGCTGATTCTTTGCTTGACCCGAGTGCAGAAGCTGGGATGGGCCATATTGAGTTGGCTAAATGGGCTGATTTAATTTTGTTAGCACCCGCAACGGCTAACTTGATCGCACGTTTACGTGCAGGAATGGCTGATGAGTTATTAACAACGCTTTGTTTAGCATCACCCTCTCCTATTGCTGTTTCACCGGCAATGAATATGGAGATGTATTTAGCGCCAGCAACACAAGACAATATTACTGTTTTGAGCTCTCGAGGTTTACACATTTGGGGGCCGGGAAATGGTCCGCAAGCCTGTGGTGATATTGGCCCTGGGCGGATGTTAGAAGCTGATGACTTAGTGGCACGCTGTATTGATTTTTTTAGTGCTGAAAATCAACTTTTAGCTAATGTGAATATGACGATTACAGCAGGTCCGACCTTAGAAGCGCTCGATCCTGTTCGATATATTAGCAATCATAGCTCGGGGAAAATGGGTTTTTCACTCGCTGAAATGGCCCAAAAGATGGGGGCTAATGTGACCTTGATTAGTGGTCCAGTTAATTTAAAAACCCCTAAAGATGTTCAACGTATTGATATATCTAGTGCGCTACAGATGCACCAAGAAAGCTTAAATAGTCTTAACCAGTGTGATATTTTCATCGCTTGTGCAGCCGTTGCAGACTATCGTCCCGCCAATATTGAAACGCAGAAAATGAAAAAACAGCAGGGTGTCGATGATTTAACGATTCAATTAGTTAAGAATCCAGATATTATTGCTGATGTTGCGAGTACAGAAAACGCACCTTTCTGTGTTGGCTTTGCTGCGGAAACAGAACATGTTGAACGCTATGCATTAGATAAGCTAAAACGTAAAAAGTTGAAGCTAATTGCAGCAAATGATGTTGCAAAGTCAGGACAAGGTTTTAATAGTGAAAAAAATGCACTTACAGTCTTCTCTGAAACAGAAAGGTTTGCTATAACGCTTGCAGATAAAAAGCTGGTAGCAAGCCAGCTATTAACCATCATTGCACAACAATATTCTCAGAGTAGATAAAAATGAAACAGATAGAACTTAAAATCCTAGACGCACGCATCGGTAAAGAGTTTCCACTTCCGGAACATGCAACGGCGGGTTCTGCGGGCATGGATTTACGTGCATGCATTGATCAACCAATGATTATTCAATCGGGTGAAACACAATTAATCCCTACTGGGATTGCTATTCATATTGCTGATCCTAATTTAGCTGCAACGATTTTACCACGTTCAGGACTTGGTCATAAACACGGTATCGTACTTGGTAACCTAGTTGGGCTAATCGATTCAGATTATCAAGGTCCGTTAATGGTCTCTTGTTGGAATCGTAGTGAGAACGCATTTACTTTAGAAGCGGGGGAGCGCCTAGCGCAATTGGTTTTTTTACCCGTAGTACAAGCAACATTTGAAGTTGTAGATAGTTTTGAATCCTCGGATCGTGGCGAAGGTGGTTTCGGGCATTCAGGTAAATTATAAGCAAAGGAAGTTAACAGTAATGGTTACAGCAACAAAGAAGAAAACAAATCGCAAGGATGATATTTTACGTGCTTTAGCAGTCATGTTGGAGGGCAAACCTGGGCAACGCATTACAACCGCCAAATTAGCTGCTCAAGTTGGTGTTTCAGAAGCTGCGCTATATCGCCATTTCCCAAGCAAAGCGCGAATGTTTGAAGGGTTAATCGAGTTTATTGAGAACACTATTTTCACTCAAATAAACTTAATTAAAGATCAGGAAAAACAAACATTTATACGTATCGAGCACGTTTTACATTTTCTGCTTGGTTTTGCTGAGCAGAACCCGGGTATCACTAGAATATTAACCGGTGACGCATTATTAGGAGAAAATGAACGTTTGCAAGTGCGCATTGAGCATATCTTCTCTAAACTAGAGTCGCAGATAAAACAGATTCTGCGTGAAAAGCCGATGTTAGATGGCGATAAGCTAAATAGTGATGAAGCCGTTATCGCTAATTTGCTACTTGCTTACGTAGAGGGGCGTATGAACCAATTTGTTCGTTCTCAATTTAAGCAAAAACCAACACAAAATTTTAAAGTTCAATGGGGATTTTTTTATAACCAACTAAAACAAAGTTAATTTTTTATATTCGATTCAATATAGCTAAATAAGGAAATAAGCATGTCAGAAGAAAATGTAACACCAGTGGAAACTGCGACTGAAGTTATGAATAATAGCGCCGATGTTGTCAATAGTGGCGTTGATTGGATTAATAATAACCAAGGTTTGATTATTGAGTACGGTTTAAATATCGCTGCTGCAATAGCAACACTTGTTATCGGTATGATTATCGCAGGAATGATCTCTAAGACCTTTCATCGTATATTAACCAAACGTGAACTCGACCCAACGATTGTTGAATTTGTCTCACATATGGTGAAATATGTAATTGTGGCCTTTGTAGTTATTGCTGCATTAGGTCGTATTGGTGTACAAACGACTTCATTTATAGCAATACTAGGTGCAGCGGGTTTAGCAGTCGGTCTCGCATTGCAAGGATCGCTTTCTAACTTTGCATCAGGTGTATTAATTGTTATTTTACGCCCGTTTAAATCAGGCGAATACATTGAAGCAGCCGGTATTTCAGGCAGTGTTGAATCGGTACAAATCTTTGCAACAACGTTAGTAACACCAGATAATAAATTCGTTGTTGTGCCTAACTCTGCGATTCTGGGTGGCAATATTATTAACTATTCTCGTAAACCAACGCGTCGTATTGACCTGGTTATTGGAGTAAGTTACCAAGCGGATTTAGCAAAGACTAAAGCGGTATTGGAAAGTGTTGTAAAAGCGAACTCATTAGTATTAAAAGATCCTGGTGTGACGGTTGCTGTTGCTGAACTTGCTGACTCAAGTGTTAACTTTGTCGTTCGTCCTTGGGTTAATGGCGGCGATTACTGGCCTGTACGTTTTGAGCTAATGGAAGCGATTAAAAATGCCTTAGATGAAGCTGGCATTGAAATTCCATTCCCACAAATGGATGTTCATGTAGATAAATAATTCGTGATTTTTAAAAGCGAATAATAAAAAGCCCCTTGTTTTGATTATAAAACAAGGGGCTTTTTTTATTTCTAGTGCGAGAAATGTTACTTTTTAAGTAGTGCTTGTACGCTTTTAGGGATCTCTAAAGGCTCCTGGCTTTTATCTAAATCACTATCTTCTGGTAAAGGTTGACCTGTATAAGCGTGAAGAAATGCCTCACATAAAAGTTCGCTATTTGTTGCATGACGAAGATTATTTACTTGGCGGCGAGTACGTTCATCGGTCAGTATTTTTAACACTTTAGTTGGAATAGAAACGGTTACTTTTTTAACCTGTTCACTCTTTTTACCGTGTTCAGCATAGGGGCTGATATATTCGCCGTTCCAATTTTTAGACATGATATTCCTGTTTTACCCATAGTGTGAGTAGGGCATTTTAACGATTGTTATCGATGATCGCAAATAGACTTCTAGAAGTCTGAGCTATATTGCTAAATATAGTTAAAAACCAAGCCTAATATCATTTTAGCCATTCATTTAGAGCATAATAATACCACCTTCTCATATATCTAAACTCGTTGAAAAAACTGAAGAAAATTAATGTTAACTTTAATTTTTTTCATGTTGGTTTAATTTTGTTGACATAAATTAATATTTAGTTAAATTAACCACATATAGACGTTTAGATGGCTAAAGGGATAAAAGCATGACAAATGAAAACCAACAACAATCATATTTTTCAGCACAATACTTAGCAAAGTTGAATCAACATATTGCCGATATTAAAACCGAGGTCGGTGTTTCATTTGAATTCTTTCCACCATCGACACCTGTTATGGAAGAAACTTTATGGGGATCGATTGAGCGTTTAAAGACATTAAAACCTAAGTTTGTTTCTGTTACCTACGGGGCCAATTCTGGTACGCGTGATCGAACTCATGAGATCATTAAAGATATCAAGGCTAAAACGGGTATGGTTGCTGCGCCACACTTAACCTGTATTGATGCCAGCAAAGAGGAATTACGTCAAATAGCACGAGATTATTGGGCTAATGATATTCGTAGCATTGTTGCATTACGTGGTGATATCCCTGAAGGAGAATCGAAGCCTCATATGTATTCAACTGACTTGGTTAAGTTATTAAAAAAGGAAGCTGACTTTGATATTTCAGTCGCTGCATACCCTGAAAAACATCCAGAAGCCTCAAGCCAACAATTCGATTTAGATGTCTTAAAAGCTAAGTTTGATGCGGGAGCTAATCGTGCTATTACACAGTTCTTTTTTGATGCAGAAACTTTTTTACGCTTTAGAGATAAGTGTGTTAAACAGGGAATTGATGGTGATATTGTGCCGGGAATTTTACCTGTTTCTAATTATAAAACCTTAGTAAAATTTGCAGGGTTAACCAATGTGAATGTACCTGATTGGATGCATAAACTGTATCAAGGCACGGATAATGATCCAATGACACGTAATTTAATCGGCGCGTCGGTTGCAATGGACATGGTCAAGGTATTAAGCCAAGAAGGGGTGAAAGACTTCCATTTTTATACGTTAAATAGAAGCGATTTAAGTTATGCAATTTGTCACTCTTTAGGCTTGCGTCCAGAGTAATTAGTGTACTGTGCGCTCACTATTTTTAATGCTACTTTTGAATGACGACAATTGTAATTGGTTATTATCACCCAATTCTATTTCATAGAATTGTGGTAAGTTGAAATTAATTTGTGCTTCTAACTCACTGCTTTCGTGATTATTAGAGGCATAAAAACGATTTACGTTCTGTACTAAATCATCCTTACTACCAGCAAAACTTTGAAAACTTTCTACTTCATTTTCTGCATTTGCAATATAGACATTAAATCCCTCAGGGTAATTTTCAAAAAAGAACTGGATGAGCCCTTCGCTGATATGGGATTCGATCACTTTTGCTGTTTGGTCAAAAAACGTATTCTTGAGGCTGATAGCACTCGTTGACACTTTTTTATTGGAAATATGGCTGTAAATATCCACGGTACTTTGTAGGTGTTGCAGTGATACACCGGTACGTTCAAAGTAAAAACCAAATTTTCTTCCACCGGTCCAAAGCGTCTGTACAGAGCGTTGTGTAAGAGAGTCTAAGCGAAGTTGTATATATTCCTCAAGTTTACTTCTAAAGGCTGCGCAGATTTGCTCTCGAAAATGTTGGCTGTAACAGAAAAGGTCGATCTGCTCTGGTGGTCGCGCATCTTGGTGCATTTTGCCTAAAATCGTGGTTAATGCGTCAACAACAGCGAAGTTATTTTCAAAATGTAGCGTACGTACTTCGTTCCAAGAGTTACGGTAGATGAGATCGATGCTGCCAATTAAGCATTCATTATGCTCCCCATAGGAGAGGATATTATCATTTTCTAAATCATCATCTTCATGCGCATCTTGCCAGTGACGCGTTGGATCTTTTTCTACATTTAAAAAGATAGTAAGGTGCTTTATTTCACAGGGCTGGCTAAGAGCTTGGTTGCTAGCTTTAGGTACAAATACAGGAAAAACAGAGTACAGATCTTGAATAAACTGATTTAGTTTATTATCAACGAGGTCGGCACCTTGATTGTATAGGTGTAGTTTCGTTTCCTCTTCATATAAACCATTCATATGGCACCATGAAACTAATTTGGACACATATTTTGCATGCATTAATGACTTAGTTTTAATTAAAGCATGGGCTTCTAATGAGCAATTAAAAAGATACCAACCAGCAGGGTTAGTATGATCTTCAGGCACTTGAATAAAGCTAAGATCCGGTTCTGATAAATCAGGAGAGATATTAGGATTTATAAGGTCAACCTTACCCGGTAGTGTTTCATGAGCTGCGTATAGCTTACGCGATAAAACACCGATATCTTCAGCACTGATCGATTCACCAATATTGTTGTCGCGTGCAAAAGAGAGTAGTTTACGATAACTTACCATCAATGCTTCAAGCAAAATATCCTTTGCTTTAGTGACATCGTTTACCTTCCAGTTTTTACGATTATCGAGATCAATAATTTGCTCATCAGCCCAACCCCATTGATTTACAAACTTATTTAAAATGGTACGTCGCCAAGCCGTATTGTCGTTATAACAAACTTTAGAAAGGGCTTCTTCTGTTTTTAGGTAAAAACAACCACGTATCAATTCTAAGCGTTTAAAGTCTTTAATTTCAATTAGGTATGCTGTTACTTTTTCAAGCATTAAGCAATATGGGTCAAGCTGTTCGTCATAATACTCTTGTGTTTGAAAGCGCTTTTTATAACTAATAGCGATCAGCTCTGTATTGGGGTATTCCCATGAATAGGCTTCCATTAAAATGGTTTTTAGTACCGCCTTATATGGGGTATCTATGCCTTTATACAGTTGCCAAAGTGTTGCACCAAAATACTCTTCAGCAGGGATGCGGTGGAATCCACCGAGATCTAACCAGTCGTGTTTATTGAGTGTTCCATCATCATAAAGTGCTTGTACATATTGATCATAGTTTTGCTCATGCTCAATAGGGATGAGACGCCATAATATGGGTTTTCCGGCGATCAATAATGCAGTGCGGTAAAATTCATCTAATAAAAGCATATGCTGTGAAGAGCCACAGGAGTCTCTCGACATGCCTGCATCATTATCAATACGAAATTTATTATCTGGAATGAGAAAAAAGTTGAGCTCTACACCAAAACTGTCTGCCCAATGGCTAATGAGCCAAGATTTCTCTTCTAGCAGTTTAACACGCTCACTATCAAGTTGATGTGGATAGCAGATCCAAACGTCGAGATCACTTTCAGAAGACTGTCCGATAGAAGAGGTACTGCCCATTGCATATAAGCCAAGAATATCGCATGTTTTGCTTTCTTGAGTAGGCAGTTCAGTATGAAAAAAGTTATTCAGAAGGCTTTGAGTGTGTTCTGTGAGTTCAAACTGACAGATGCGTACAGGCATCTCGTCATTATCAATATAACCAGGCAGTGTCGGAAGATTAAAATGAAATAAAAGCGGAAATGATTGAAATACATTCAATTCATCTTTGCCCATTAATACTTGCGCTGATTGGATGCGCAAGCGATTAAATTTCATCGCTTTTTCGCGCAGCCTGATTATTTCACGACTCAATTCAAAACCTGCTCTTTTGTTAGGATTATACTGTGTTGATAAAAACATGGTACAAAAAGTGTGAGCATTGTAACATTATATTCTTATACAGGGAAACATCCCCGAGTTTATTCAGGGACATATATTGTTAAGTCAAGCTTCCTCTAATGTGTAAGGTAATGGTGCGTAATAAAGCGTCGAGCCTTCAATTTCTTGTACCTGATAAACATCTTCAGGGCTGCAATCTTTAGGCAATACCGCTAATACTTCAATGTGACCATCACCGTATTGGCAACCAGAAATAACGGTACCGATACGTTTCCAGTTATTGCTAACGAGCATTTGAATATTGTCACCTACCTTCGGTGCTTGTGTTGCACGACCGGTTAAAATAAACAGCGCGCGTTTGTTCGCCCCGCGATATTTAGCTCGAGCAACCGTTTCTTGTCCGATATAACAACCTTTACTAAAACTAATCGCGTTCAATGCTTGTAGGTTTAACATCTGCGGGATAAATGAAGCACAAGTTTGCTCTTCTATAAAGCCGATGCCTGAAGCAATATTCATCGCGTTCCACAAACTATCATCAAAAATTTCAGCGCGGTCTTTTAAATCTTCTAATAGCTCATCTGCGATTGCATTTTTCATCACCACTAAATAGCGGAGAGAGGGGTAAGGTTGTTTAATGATAACGGTGCCGCTCTCTAATAAACGACTTTGATCATGCGTTGCTGCGGTATCAACTTTTTCAGCAATGTATTGTGCTGATTTACAGCCGACTAAGCCAAGTGCTTTATATTCTGTCTCTTTACTAATTTCGACTTTAGAGAAGGCTGCGTACTTCTGCAGTTCAGGAAGTTGACGAGGCGTGACAGAACTTGGTTGAGTGAGTAATACACGGTCTTCTAATACGATAACGCGGAATATACTAAATACTTTTCCTTGCGGATTACACTGTGCTGCTAATGTTTGCTGTCCTGGTTTTAGGTCGGCTAGGTCACAGGTTAATTGTCCTTGTAAGAAGGAGATGCGGTCGTCACCTTTAACTGAGATGAGATCCCAGCTATCAAGTGGGCATAATACTAAATCAGCTAGTTGGCTAATATTATCTAAATCACTCAGTTTGCGCATAATTTCCTCATTTTATATTTTTTTACAATGGTATAGCTCACAACCTATTTTGTCAGTAGTTGCTGTTAATAAATTGTTGTTGTTATGATGTGGGTATGTTTTTTTATCTTATATAAAACGAGTAACTTTTTTAACCAGTAATATTTATCAGTTAGTTAATATAATTAGTATTTAACCTCAACTGTGATTCCGTCATTGAGGTTATTTAATAACAGGGAATAAAAGAATGACCGAAATGGTTAATAAATCTCGCCTATTATGGGCATGTCGTCGTGGGATGTTAGAGTTAGATGTATTATTTATGCCTTTTGTGAAAGAGGCCTTTGATGACTTATCAAGAACCGATCAGTTTACTTTTCAGCGTTTGTTAACTTGTGAAGATCCTGAACTCTTTGCTTGGTTTATGGGTCATAAAGTCTGCCCTGATGCAGAGTTAGCAAAAATAATTGATGTCATCCTTAAGCGCGTTAAGGTATAAAATAACCGTTAACCCCTCCTATTACGCAGGTATTGTTGTTTTCCTGCTGTATTGTCTTGCCATATTGTTAGCGCTTTTTGTAACGCCATTAACGCTCATCTCCTCTATTTTATACTTACTGCTTTTTCTGATCGCATTTATTGCCGCTAAATATGCGGTTAGGCAAGTTGCGGAGTTGTTGCTAAGTGAATCTGGTCTTGTAGAGAGGAAGTTAGGAGATAAGGACTATGCAGGACAAATAAGCGAAGCCTCTTTTTATAATCGTTTTTTTATTTTCTTAATACTAAAGGAGATGAAAAGCGGTTTGTTTGATAAAGGAGAAAAGCAGTTTGTTCTTATCTACAGAGATGCAATTAGTGTGGCGGACTACAGATTGCTCGCCCGCATTATAAATAGCGGGCGAAACTAGTTATATGTTTGTTAATCGTTTTGTGGGCATAAAATAGTAGGTTTTGGATTATCCAACTGCTCTGGGTAATCTAAATTGTAATGTAAGCCTCTGCTTTCTTTACGTAACATCGCACTGCGAATAATTAATTCAGCGACTTGCACTAGATTACGTAGCTCTAACAAGTTATTACCGACCTTGAAATTACTGTAATACTCATCAATCTCTTGCTGTAACATTTGTACACGACGTAATGCACGCTCTAAACGTTTATCAGTACGTACAATGCCAACATAATCCCACATAAATAGGCGCAGTTCGTGCCAATTATGCTGAATAACGACCTCTTCATCAGAGTTTTCTACGCGACTATCGTCCCATGCAGGAATAGTGGCGAGTTTCCTTGTTTGATAAAATGGTAAACGATTGATGATGTCCTTGGCGCTAGCGTGTGCATAAACAATACATTCTAACAATGAGTTAGAAGCCATACGATTTGCACCATGTAAACCCGTGTAAGTAACTTCGCCAATCGCATATAAACCATCAATATCTGTTTGACCATGATGATCGATCATCACGCCACCACAGGTATAATGTGCCGCAGGCACAATTGGCATTGGTTGGTGAGCGATATCAATACCTAATAATAAACAGCGTCGATAAATAGTAGGAAAGTGTTTAATGATAAACTCTTTTGGTTTATGGCTGATATCAAGGTACATACAATCGGCACCAAGGCGCTTCATCTCATAGTCAATTGCACGTGCAACGATATCGCGTGGTGCAAGTTCGCCGCGTTCATCAAAGTCAGGCATAAAACGTGTGCCATCTGGGCGAAGTAAGTGTGCACCTTCGCCACGTAATGCTTCAGTAAGTAAGAAGTTTTTAGCATCGGCATGAAATAAACAAGTTGGATGAAATTGGTTGAATTCCATATTAGCAATACGGCAACCACTACGCCAAGCGAGGGCAATACCATCACCGCTAGAAACATCAGGGTTGCTGGTATATTGGTAGACTTTACTCGCGCCACCAGTAGCAAGTGTTACAAAATGTGCATTAATAGTTTCGACCCGCTCTGCGGTACGATTCCAGACATAAGCGCCTAATACGCGATTAGCGGGTAAGTTTAATTTACGACTAGTGATCAAATCAATCGCATTAAAACCTTCCATCAAGGTTATATTTTTATGTTTTTTTACGGCACCCAACAGCGTATCTTCAATCTCTTTACCCGTCGCATCAGCAGCGTGCAGGATACGTCGATGTGAATGACCGCCTTCACGGGTTAAATGAAATTGCGTATTGCCATCAGCATCGAGTTCAGTGTCAAAATCAACACCGGTATCGATTAACCATTGCATACTTTCTTTTGCGTTGCTAACGGTAAAACGTACTGCTTCTTCATCACATAAACCCGCACCAGCTATTAATGTATCTTCAACGTGTGAGTCAATACTATCGGTATCGGAAAATACTGCGGCTACACCGCCCTGTGCATAAAAAGTGGATCCCTCGGAAAGTTTACCCTTACTTAATACATTTACTTTTGCATGTGGCGCTAGTTTTAATGCAAGTGAAAGGCCCGCTGCACCTGCGCCGATAATTAAAATATCGCAGCTATGTTGTTCAGTTATTGATTTACTTTCTGTCATGGCACTATATGCTCTGCAGTTAATGAAGTATTTATGCAGTTTAGCTAAAAATGATTTCTTTTGAAATAGTTTGGAACTTTCTTCAAACTATTTAGTCATAACTGTAGATGCCAGAAAGGCTAACAATAATAATAGGTAGAAAAGCTCAATGAATGAGCGTGATTTAGATTTTCAATTAATTCAGCGTATTCAGAATGGAGAGCAACAAGCTTTTACATTATTGGTTCGTAAATATCAGAATCGAGTGGCGAACATATTAACGCGTTATGTACGTAATTCAGGTGATATTGCAGATGTAACGCAAGAAGTATTTATTAAGGTTCATAAATCACTGCCCTCATTTCGTGGAGATAGTGCTTTTTATACATGGTTATATCGTATTACTGTCAATACAGCTAAAAATTATTTAACCAGTCAAAGCCGACGCCCTCCAGCGTCAGACATTGATGCAGTTGAGGCGGATAGCTATGATGGTAGTGAAGCCCTTAAAGAAGCAGATTCACCAGAAAGTATTTTAAGATCTGAAGAGATAAAGCAGGTGATTATGAATACCATCGATCAATTGCCTGCAGAACTTAAAGCAGCTATTACGTTACGTGAACTTGAAGGCATGAGTTATGACGAAATAGCAAAAATAGAAGATTGTCCTATTGGTACGGTTCGCTCAAGAATATTTAGAGCACGTGATGCCATCGATAAGCAGTTAGCGCCTTTATTAGAAGAGTAGTTGGGAATATATGAAAGAAACTAATGAACAACTTTCCAGTTTGATTGATAATGAAAATATCGACAGCAAGTCATTAGATGCCCTTATTAATGATAAGCAGCAACAAGCTGTGTTTTCTCGTTACCAGTTAATGGGTGACGTCATGCGTAATGAAAATGCAATCAATATCGATATCAGCGAACAGGTGATGGCTGAAATTGCTAAGCAACCGACTTTAGAAACAGTCACGCCAATTATTGCAAATGAACCAACACCAATAAAAGCTGACAATAACGTTATCGCATTTGTAAAACGTTTTGGTCAGTATGCCATTGCTGCGTCTGTCGCCGGTGTTGTTGTAATGACTAGCTTTATGACTTCTCAACCTGTTGTTGAAAATAGCGGTATTGAAGTGTTGAATACGGTTCCATTTGGTGGTGGTGCTTCGCCTGTAAGCTTACAAGCAAGCCAAAAGTTGTCGAAGCAAGCATTACAAGATCGTCATGAACGATTAGAAGCTTTATTAAAAGACCATCAATTGCAATTACAAGTGCAGCAATAAAATACACACAGGTTGGTCAATGAATAAAGTCTCATCGGTTAGAATAATATTCGCAGGACTATTACTGTTTTTTATTCCTTTTTCTATGGCTGACGAAAGTGATGAAGATCATCAGCCATTAATGCCTGCTGAACAACAAATTTTACCTTCTGCTATTCAGTATTTGCAATTAATGCAAAATGCTTATCAAATGAAAAATTATGAAGTGATTTATTTGAGTAGCTTGCAAAAGCAACTTGAACCGATGCAATTAATTCATGGTGTTGTTGATGGGCAACAAGTTAGTTATTTCCGTTATCTTAATGGTGCCATTAGAGAGTCTCTTCAATTCGCTGGAGAGATTAGCTATTTTGAACAAGGCGCTCCAGCTTACACATTAAAATCCAACCATAACCGTCATGTTTTTGCCAATATTGCTAATTTTGATTATCAAAAAGGGCTAGAAAACTATGACTATGTCATTTTAGGAAAGGGACGAATAGCTGGAAAGCAATCTATTGCGATTCGTGTGATCAGTAAAGATGATTATCGCTATAGCTATGTTATATGGTGTGATTTGCATTCTTTATTGCCGCTTCGTTTAGATATTGTTAGTCCTTCTAATGTTTTACTAGAGCAATTGATGGTTGTCTCGCTTAAAGTTTCTGAAAAGGTCAACCCATGGTTGGTAAAATTAACCGAAAATCCACGACCTGAAGTTGTTCACATTAGACAATTAGCAACAGAGAAAACGTCTCGTTGGAAAACCTCTTGGTTACCCGCTGGATTTACTGTTGTAAAAAATGATCAGCATAAGCTAGCAATGAATGAAAATGAGATGGTTAGTTATATCATGCTAGATGACGGCATTGTTAATGTCTCCATCTACATCTCACCTAAAAAATTAGCTTTAGATGAAAAACAAAAACTAATTCGTCATGGTTCAACAGTCTTATATACGGAACAGCGAGGGATAAATGAAGTTAATGTAGTCGGTGACGTCCCTATAGCAACAGCCAAACGTTTGGTTAAATCTTTGGTGTGGGTTACTAATGATAACTGAAACCGGTAAAATTATTGCGATTGAAGAGGTGCAAGGGGAAATAGTTGCACGTGTTGAGTGTATTTCAAAGTCTGCTTGCTCTTCATGTAATAACAATACGAGTTGTGGTGTTGGTGTCGTATCCAAAGCATTTTCTGATAAGAGCCACTCTTTTGAGCTTCCTTATAAAGAAGGGATGAAAGTTGATACCTTTATAGAGCTTAATATCAGTAATGGAGACCTAATCAAAAGTGCCACACTTATCTATTTACTTCCTCTCGTATTCTTTATTGGCAGCGCACTATTAATTAAAAGCACCTTTATGGTAAATGAAGGGATATTAATTGCACTTTCTGCTGTTTCTGCAGCACTGGGTTTTGCCATTACTCGTCTTATTGCAAATAAGCTCTTCCCCCACAAGCAAAGTAAGCCGCTTATAAAGACCAAATATGATTAATAAAGGTCGATAAATAAACGTTTCTTCTGCTTTTTGTTTAACTATTAACCGCTTTGAAATTAAATTGAAATAATCACTAATAAACCCTTGCCAATGTAATTCAACTCCCTATAATACGCCGCACAGACAAGGACTGAGGCGCAAGCCACTAACCTAGTCGGAACCAACAAGCTCCTAGAGTTTGAGTCGAAAATCTTAGTTAAAATAAGGTGTTGACAAGGTTCGCAGGTAGCGTATTATACGCACCTCGCCGAAAGGCACGCTCTTTAACAATTTAATCAAACAATCTGTGTGAGCATTGATAGTAGATTTCAAAAAAGTCCTCCTTACTTGTAAGAGGGGACAAAAAGAATCAATATCAATGACACACGAATTAATTCATTAATTCAGAATAACAACAGTACATTGCACTTGTTGCAAAGGTACTTAGTTTTAGTCAGTAATATTGAGTCGCAGTGTTGGTAACAACATTGCACATTAAACTTTAAATTGAAGAGTTTGATCATGGCTCAGATTGAACGCTGGCGGCAGGCTTAACACATGCAAGTCGAACGGAAACAGAAAGTAGCTTGCTACTTTGCTGTCGAGTGGCGGACGGGTGAGTAATGCTTGGGAATATGCCAAAACGTGGGG
>NZ_BSPQ01000029.1 GCF_030161115.1 Psychromonas marina | reverse complement strand
CACCGTTTAGTAATATGGAAATAATGAAAGAACATCTAGCACTCATTGCAAACGCAACTGAGGTTGGCCGGCATGCTGTAGTGATAATGGATGGTGCGAGCTGGCATCAAGAATACTTAGGCGACGCATTCCCCAATTTAAGTATTATCCACATCCCGCCATACTCTCCAGAATTAAATCCAATTGAACAAGTCTGGTCATGGATGCGACAAAATTAAATTGCTAATCGCGTTTTCAGAGATTATGACGATATTGTAGAAAAATGCGCTAATGCTTGGAATCATTTCAGAAGTGACATCAATAGAGTTATTTCATTATGTTCAAGATCGTGGACTAATCTGACCAATTAATTAATGGAATTGGTATTATAAACCATTGCTGTCGAACAATTCGCCCTAGTATCACTATACGTATTGGCCAGTCGAAACGTGAACCATCTGAGAATGATGATTAATCATTTCTTGCTGCCCCATATAGTGGGCCAATGTCCTCTAAGCGCTAAAACGAAAAAATGAGTTTCAACTGTAGGTCGGTCTTTAGGCCGACAATTGGGCGAAGCACGATATGCACTTTCTATTTTGGAGGTTTTTTGATACGCAGAGGCGCTTGTCGATGGGTGGACATTGCTCATGAACCTGTGTTGTCGCACAATTCGCCCTACTATCCCATGATTTGATACTACCTACGGCAGACTGTCCACCTTCCCATGCGAGAGTAGGTCTCATTTATCAAGTGGCTAAAACGAAAAAATCCCTGCTGACGTCAGTCAACAGGGATTTTTCGTATTAGGCGCTTGGCGATGACCTACTCTCACATGGGGAGACCCCACACTACCATCGGCGCAACTG
>NZ_BSPQ01000028.1 GCF_030161115.1 Psychromonas marina | reverse complement strand
ATCGGTGATGGTAATATTCATTGCGCCATCGCTGTTATCGCCATCTTTATCAGTGGCGGTGACATTTAAGCTGAACTGCGTTGATTGACTGTCGCTTTGATCAACAGGCCCTGTGATCGTCAGTTCGTATGAACCATCGGTTGCGATAACCACCGTCATCACGGTTGCGCCCGCACTGTCGAGTACGGTTAAGGTATCGCCTACCACTGTAAAGGTCGTCGCTGCACCATTACTAGTGATCCCAGTTAAGCCTGGTTGTACTGTTTGGAATACAATTGTCGCGATTTCATCGGCGCCAACATCTAATGGGATCTGTCCATTCACCACGTTAATGGCAGCCGATTCGTTAATGGTAACGCCCGTTATGTCTTCACCAAACACAGCATCTGCGCCATCGGTAATAATGATATCCACATTCGCCGGTTTATCTAGATCATCACCATCGGTATCGGTTGCTTGTACAGGCACATTAATATGCAGATCATCACCATCAAAGGTCACGTAACCTGCGGTGTCTGTGTCGTTATGATCAAGTGGCAGCTGTTGCGTAATCACGACTGTGACGTTGATATCTTGACCTTGCTGTGCACCAGATAATGCAATGGTTACTGCAACGGTGCCGTCAGCAAGTTCACCGATTAAATCACCATTAGTATTAACACTAAAGGTCAGTGGTTGTCCGCCAGAACTAAGATCGTTTTGTAGTTCAGTGATTAAATCAGCTTGTAAATCGGGATCAATTTTAATCGAATCAGGTACAAGGCGGTCTTCACCTGCCACAATCACAAAGGCGCCAGATTTTATCGCTGGGTAACTGGTGTCAGTATCACCAACATTAACGCCATCACCTGCCGTGTCTAAATCCCCTTCGGTCAGTGTAACTGTGCCTTGATCATCACCGGCAGCATTAGTGCCATCGATGATGGTAATATTCATTGCGCCATCGCTGTTATCGCCATCTTTATCAGTGGCGGTGACATTTAAGTTGAACTGCGTTGATTGACTGTCGCTTTGATCAACAGGGCCTGTGATAGTCAGTTCGTATGAACCATCGGTCGCGATAACCACCGTCATCACAGTTGCGTCCGCACTGTCGAGTACGGTTAAGGTATCGCCTACCACTGTAAAGGTCGTCGCTGCACCATTACTGGTGATCCCAGTTAAGCCTGGTTGTGCTGTTTGGAATACAATCGTCGCGATTTCATCGGCGCCAACATCTAATGGAATTTGTCCACTCACCACGTTAATGACAGCCGATTCGTTAATGCTAACGCCCATTATATCTTCACCAAACACAGCGTCAGCACCATCGGTAATAATGATATCGACATTCGCCGGTTTATCTAGATCATCACCATCGGTATCGGTTGCTTGTACTGGCACATTAATATGTAAGTCATCGCCATCAAAGGTGACATAACCACCATCACTTGACCCATTATGATCTAACGGGACATTCTGCATAATGGTTACAGTCACGTTGATATCTTTCCCTTGCTGTGCACCCGATAAGGCAACGGTTACTGCAATTTCACCATTTAATAAACCAATAAGATTACCATCAACATCGACGCTAAAGGTCAGCGGTTGACCGCCAGAAGTGAGTTCGTTTTGTAGTTCAGTGATTAAATCCGCTTGTAAATCGGGATCAATTTTAACCGAATCGGGTACAAGGCGGTCTTCACCTGCCGCAATCACAAAGGCGCCTGATTTTATCGCTGGGTAACTGGTATCACTGTCACCAATATTAACGCCATCACCTGCCGTGTCTAAATCCCCTTCGGTCAGTGTAACTGTGCCTTGATCATCACCTGCGGCATTGGTGCCATCAGTGATGGTAATATTCATTGCGCCATCGCTGTTATCGCCATCTTTATCAGTGGCGGTGACATTTAAGTTGAACTGGGTTGATTGACTATCGCTTTGATCAACAGGCCCTGTCATCGTCAGTTCGTATGAACCATCGGTTGCGATAACCACCGTCATCACAGTTGCGCCCGCGCTGTCGAGTA
>NZ_BSPQ01000027.1 GCF_030161115.1 Psychromonas marina | reverse complement strand
TACCTGTTAAGCCTGGTTGTGCTGTTTGGAACGCAATCGTCGCGATTTCATCGGCGCCAACATCTAATGGGATCTGTCCATTCACCACGTTAATGGCAGCCGATTCGTTAATGGTAACGCCCGTTATGTCTTCACCAAACACAGCGTCAGCACCATCGGTAATAATGATATCCACGTTAGCCGGTTTATCTAAATCATCACCGTCGGTATCGGTTGCTTGTACTGGGACATTAATGTGTAAATCATCACCGTCAAATGTCACGTAACCTGCGGTGTCTGTGTCGTTATGATCAAGTGGAAGCTGTTGCGTAATCACGACGGTGACGTTGATATCTTGACCTTGCTGCGCACCAGATAAGGCAACGGTTACTGCAACCGTGCCGTCAGCAAGTTCACCGATTAAATCACCGTTAGTATTAACACTAAAGGTCAATGGTTGTCCGCCAGAACTGAGATCGTTTTGCAGTTCAGTGATTAAATCAGCTTGTAAGCTAGGATCAATTTTAACCGAATCGGGTACAAGGCGGTCTTCACCTGCCGCAATCACAAAGGCGCCAGATTTTATCGCTGGGTAACTGGTATCACTGTCACCAACATTAACGCCATCACCTGCCGTGTCTAAATCACCTTCGGTCAGTGTGACTGTACCTTGATCATCACCTGCGGCATTGCTGCCATCGGTGATGGTAATATTCATTGCGCCATCGCTGTTATCGCCATCTTTATCAGTGGCGGTGACATTTAAGTTGAATTGGGTTGATTCACTGTCAGCTTGATCAACAGGCCCTGTGATCGTCAGTTCGTATGAACCATCAGTCGCGATAACCACCGTCATCACAGTTGCGTCCGCGCTGTCGAGTACGGTTAAGGTATCGCCTGCTACCGTAAAGGTCGTCGCTGCACCATTACTGGTAATACCTGTTAAGCCTGGTTGTGCTGTTTGGAAGTCAATCGTCGCGATTTCATCAGCGCCAACATCTAATGGAATTTGTCCACTCACCACGTTAATGACAGCCGATTCGTTAATAGTAACGCCCATTATATCTTGACCAAACACAGCATCTGCGCCATCGGTAATAATGATATCGACATTCGCCGGTTTATCTAAATCATCACCGTCCGTATCAATCGCTTGTACTGGCACATTAATATGTAAGTCATCACCGTCAAAGGTGACATAACCACCATCACTTAACCCATTATGATCTAACGGGACATTCTGCGTAATGGTTACAGTCACGTTGATATCTTGACCTTGCTGTGCACCAGATAAGGCAACGGTTACTGCAATTTCACCATTTAATAAACCAACAAGATTACCATCACCATCGACGCTAAAGGTCAGTGGTTGACCGCCGGAACTGAGTTCATTTTGTAGTTCAGTGATTAAATCCGCTTGTAAGCTAGGATCAATTTTAACCGAATCGGGTACGAGTCTATCTTCACTCGCTTTGATAACGAAAGTACCTGATTGTGATGCGGGATAACTGGTATCAGATCCACCCACACCATTGCCATCAACATCTAAATCCCCTTCGGTCAGTGTGACTGTGCCTTGATCATCACCGGCAGCATTGGTGCCATCGTTGATGGTAATATTCATTGCGCCATCGCTGTTATCGCCATCTTTATCAGTGGCGGTGACATTTAAGTTGAACTGGGTTGATTGACTATCGCTTTGATCAACAGGCCCTGTGATCGTCAGTTCGTATGAACCATCGGTCGCGATAACCACCGTCATCACGGCTGCGCCCGCGCTGTCGAGTACGGTTAAGGTATCGCCTGCCACTGTAAAGGTCGTCGCTGCACCATTACTGGTAATACCTGTTAAGCCTGGTTGTGCTGTTTGGAACGCAATCGTCGCGATTTCATCGGCGCCAACATCTAATGGAATTTGTCCACTCACCACGTTAATGGCAGCCGATTCGTTAATGGTAACGCCCGTTATGTCTTGACCAAACACAGCGTCTGCGCCATCGGTAATAATGATATCCACATTCGCCGGTTTATCTAGATCATCACCGTCGGTATCGGTTGCTTGTACAGGCACATTAATGTGTAAATCATCACCATCAAAGGTCACGTAACCTGCTGTGTCTGTGTCGTTATGATCAAGTGGCAGCTGTTGCGTAATCACGACTGTGACGTTGATATCTTGACCTTGCTGTGCACCAGATAAGGCAACGGTTACTGCAACCGTACCGTCAGCAAGTTCACCGATTAAATCACCATTAGTATTAACACTAAAGGTCAGTGGTTGTCCGCCAGAACTGAGTTCATTTTGTAGTTCAGTGATTAAATCCGCTTGTAAATCGGGATCAATTTTAACCGAATCGGGTACAAGGCGGTCTTCACCTGCCGCAATCACAAAGGCGCCTGATTTTATCGCTGGGTAACTGGTGTCAGTATCACCAATATTAACGCCATCACCTGCCGTGTCTAAATCCC
>NZ_BSPQ01000026.1 GCF_030161115.1 Psychromonas marina | reverse complement strand
CTTAACCATACAAACTCTAAGAGTTTTGTAGTGTTTACCAAGATTTGTCAAAGAAGACATAAAAATATATACGCTTGCGTAACGTATTTTACTAATACAAAGCCTGATTAAAGACGAACGAATTCAAGAACAAAACAGCTTTTCTAATTAACTTTTTAGCTTGGCGACAATAGCGCTGTGGTCCCACCTGATCCCTTTCCGAACTCAGTAGTGAAACGCAGTTGCGCCGATGGTAGTGTGGGGTCTCCCCATGTGAGAGTAGGTCATCGCCAAGCGCCTAATTAAACAAACCCAGTAGGTCTTTTCTTACTGGGTTTTTTTAATTCTGTTGATTTATGATGACCTACTCGAGAGTAGGGCGAGTTTGCCGACAGGCAAGGGTAACGAGCAATGTCCACCCATCGCCAAGCGCCTAATACGAAACATCCCTGTTGACTCACGTCAGCAGGGATTTTTTCGTTTTAGCCACTTGATAAATGGGGCCTACTCTCACATGGGGAAGGTGGACAGTCTGCAGTAGGCAGTATCAAATCATGGGATAGTAGGGCGAATATTGCGAAGCGATGGTTCATGAGGAATGTTCACCCATCGCCAAGCGCTTCTGCGTATCAATAAATTCCCAAAGAGAAAATACATATCGGGCTTCGCACAATTGACCGCCTAAAGACCGACCCACGGTTTTAGCATGTTGAAGCAATGACTACTCAAACATGGGTAATAGTTGCTTGGCAGTGGTATTCATACTATGCAATAGCAGGTGAATATCGTGAAGCGACAATTCATAAGTTGTGTCGCATATCATCACGCGACTCTGCGAATCAAAAAATATCCCAAAGATAAAACTATGTCGCTCTTCTCCCTGTCGCCCCTGAAGGCTATCCAGCTCAATATTTTTATACAATTAGCCATTATAGAAAATAAAAAACATTAAGAAATCATAATAAGTTATTGTTTAAGCATTTGTTATTATTGCATTAATTTAAAATTAAACGTCAAAATAGTGTATCATTTTTGTTCTCTTTACTTTTGAAGCTTTAGGCAATCTCATTTAGTGATATAATTTGCGGCTAATTTATTTACTGGAGTTTTCCATGAACCCAAACCACATCGTTACTACTATGATCTCTGAGCAAGAGATTAAGACTCGCATCCAAGAGATGGCGAACGAAATTAATGAGCGTTATAAAGATACGGATGGTCTTGTGCTGATTGGCTTATTACGTGGCTCTGCTATATTTTTAGCGGATTTAGCGCGTTTAATTACGGTTCCTGTGATTCTAGATTTCATGGCAACGTCAAGTTACGGTAGCGGTACAGCAAGTTCAGGTGATGTGAAAATATTAAAAGAGCTTTCGGAAAATATTAAAGGGCGTGATGTTTTAATCGTTGAAGATATTATCGATACGGGTAATACATTAACTAAAATTAAAAAAATGCTACTTTTACGCGATCCAAAATCTTTTGCCATTTGCACTTTATTAACTAAACCTTCACGTCGTGAAGTTGAAGTGGATGTTGATTGGATTG
This sequence comes from Psychromonas marina, assembly GCF_030161115.1. Taxonomy (GTDB): domain Bacteria; phylum Pseudomonadota; class Gammaproteobacteria; order Enterobacterales; family Psychromonadaceae; genus Psychromonas; species Psychromonas marina. The sequence continues at coordinate 166,768 of NZ_BSPQ01000026.1, read as the reverse complement.
GTTTCTCTATTGAAGATAAATTCGTTGTTGGTTATGGGATCGATTACGCTCAGTTTTACCGTAACCTCCCTTACATTGGCTACGTTAGTTTTACTTAATTAAGGCTGTACACAGCATGTATGCAATCGATCTAAAAGGTATTACGAAAATTTATAAAGGTGGCGTAGAAGCTCTTAAAGGGATCTCATTACAGGTTCAAGAAGGAGATTTTTATGCACTGTTAGGTCCTAATGGCGCAGGTAAATCGACTACGATAGGTATCATCTCATCGCTAGTCAATAAAAGTGCTGGCAAGGTGACTGTTTTTGGTTACGATTTAGATACTCAATTAGAGCAGGCTAAAAGTCAAATTGGACTAGTCCCGCAGGAGTTCAACTTTAATCAGTTTGAGCCACCCTTGCAGATATTAGTTAACCAAGCAGGTTACTACGGGATTAAGCGTAAAGAAGCGCTTGTGCGTGCAGAAAAATATCTTAAGCAATTAGACCTATGGGAGAAGCGCGACCAGCCTTCTCGTGAACTATCTGGTGGTATGAAGCGTCGCTTAATGATTGCACGTGCTTTAATGCACGAGCCTCGTTTACTGATTCTGGACGAACCTACCGCGGGTGTCGATATTGAAGTGCGTCGCTCTATGTGGGAGTTTCTTCAGCTAATCAATCAGCAGGGCGTTACCATTATATTAACCACCCACTATCTAGAAGAAGCTGAAATGCTGTGTCGAAATATCGGTATCATCGATAAAGGTCGTTTGGTCGAGAACACTAGCATGAAGTCTTTACTCGGGCGTCTTGGTACCGAGACCTTTATTCTGGATGTTGATCCTCCAACACATTTGCCAAGTAGTGATGCATTCAGTATTAAACAAACTGATGAAGTGACATTAGAGGTTGAGATTGACAAAGCACAGTCGCTGAATAAAGTTTTTTCTGAGTTAAGTGCGCAAGGTATTCGTGTTAACAGTATGCGTAATAAAGCTAATCGTTTAGAAGAACTCTTCATCGAACTTGTTGAAAAAGGAGCGAAAAATGTTTAATCCTAGTTATTTAGTCGCTCTTAAGAGCATATGGCGTAAAGAGACTAACCGTTTTTTACGTATTTGGGTGCAAACCTTAGTGCCACCCGTTATCACCATGAGCCTGTACTTTGTTATTTTTGGTAACTTAATTGGCTCTCGTATTGGGCAGATGAATGGCTTTGATTACATGTCATTTATCGTACCAGGTTTGATCATGATGTCTGTTATCACTAACTCTTACTCGAATGTAGCCTCTTCCTTTTTCAGTGCTAAATTTCAACGTAATGTAGAAGAGTTACTTGTTGCACCAGTCCCTAATTACGTGATTATTTGGGGTTATATTGGTGGTGGTGTCACACGTGGGTTAATGGTTGGTTTCATGGTTACCTGTGTTTCTCTGTTCTTTGTAGACCTACATATTTTTAATATGTTTATATTAATATTAAGCGTGCTTTGTACTTCAGTACTGTTTTCAATTGGCGGATTATTGAACGCTATTTTCGCTAAAACATTCGATGATATTAGTATTATTCCAACTTTTGTTTTAACACCACTGACTTATCTTGGCGGTGTGTTTTACTCGATCAATTTACTGCCTGAATTTTGGCAATCAGTGTCGCATTTTAATCCTGTTTTTTACATGATTAATGCATTCCGCTATGGATTTTTAGGCGTTGCTGATGTCTCATTAGTCTGGTCATTTTCAGTTATTACAGCATTTATTGTTGGTTTATATAGCTTAGTAGCTATTTTACTGAGTAAAGGAATAGGTATCCGCTCATGAGTGAATTAGGTAATTCTCGTGTTATTACGAGTAACCAAGAAGGTTTAAATGAACAATTAGATGGGGTGGTGCTTAAGCATTTACAGCATCCATTTCGTAAACCTTATCAAACGCATACCTTAGAAGCCTTTAGAGAGATCGAAAAATGGGTTGAGCAGCAGGGTAAGCCAATTATTTTCGACTCTTGCTGTGGTGTCGGTGAAAGTACTTATCATTTAGCGAAAGCACATCCTGAAGCTATTGTACTTGGAATGGATAAATCGGCGGATCGTTTAGCAAAACACGGTTTTGATGTCGTTGATAATTATCGTTTGTTGCAAGTGAACCTCAATGATTTTTGGCGTTTAGCGGTCGAAGCAAATTGGACGCTTTCACATCATTATTTGCTTTATCCTAACCCGTGGCCGAAGTCGAAACATTTACAACGTCGTTGGCATGGTAGTGCAGTATTTCCCTCTATCATTACATTAGGTGGTGAGTTAGAACTACGTAGTAATTGGGACATTTATATCAAAGAGTTTGCTCGAGCATTGAGCTTAGCGGGGCAAGAATCGAAGGTAGAAGGTTATCATGCTGATAGTGCTATAACGCCTTTTGAACGTAAATACTGGGCAAGTGGGCAGACTTCTTTGCGTTTAACTTCTACATTAAAATAATATAAATAGTCGTTAATTGAAATTTAATTTCCCTTTATTCGTTCTATTCTCATAGAGAAAGTTAAACCGAGTGAATAAAGGGATATACTATGCTGATCAAAAACACGGCTAAATCAGATTTAAAAGAATCAAGCTTAACCAGTGAAACTCATTATATCGAACGTCGTTCTTTATTAAAAAAGCTTGGCATTGGGCTTGCGTCGATCCCTTTTATTCCTGCTGCTCAAGCGGGATTATTTGATGCTTTTTCTAGTGATGCCGATGCGCCTGATAATAGTGGCCTGCTTTTTCAGCGTACGCCATTAAACTATAGCAGTCCTCCAAACTACCAAGCATTAACCCCGCTAACACCTGAAAAGAAAATCCTGCAGTATAATAATTTTTATGAATTTGGGACCGGTAAAGGTGATCCCTTTGAATTTGCACAGCAGTTTAAAGTTGATCCTTGGTCGTTAACGATTGATGGCATGGTTGATAAACCTATCACATTAAATTATGAAGACTTGCTTAAAACATTCGATATTGAGGAACGTTTATATCGCATGCGTTGTGTTGAAGCTTGGTCGATGAATATTCCCTGGTTAGGCTTCCCCCTTGCTGCATTATTAAAATCTGTTTCACCAACTTCATCTGCAAAATATGTGCGCTTTGAAACCTTGCATGATGAAGAACAGATGCGTGGTCAAGCATCGCGTCGAATCGGTGGTGGTATCGATTACCCTTACGTAGAAGCATTACGCTTAGATGAAGCAATGAATCCACTCACTCTTCTCTCTGTTGGTTTATATGGCAAAACTTTAGCACCACAAAATGGTGCACCTATTCGTTTAGTGGTGCCATGGAAGTATGGCTTTAAAAGCATTAAATCCATTGTACGTATTACATTAACGGATAAAGAGCCGATAAATACGTGGAAGAAAATTGCTCATTCAGAATATGGTTTTTATGCCAATGTAAACCCTAGTGTTGATCATCCGCGTTGGAGCCAAGCTACTGAACGCTTTATTGGCGAGGGCAGTGTATTTGCGCAAAAGCGTAAAGAAACATTGATGTTTAATGGTTATGCCGATGAAGTTGCGCATCTTTATAAAAACCTCGATCTGAAAAGAAACTATTAATGAAAATTTCACCTCGAGGAATTTTTTACTTGAAAGGGCTGATACATCTGTCAGCCCTAGCAACTTTTATCTGGCTCGCCTATTTGGTTGAACAGGATCACCTAGGTGCGGATCCAGTTAAGGAGATGATTCATTTTCTGGGGAAAACGTCACTTAATTTTTTATTTCTTACTCTATTAGTGACCCCATTAATAAAGCGCTTTAAGCAGCCTTTATTGATTCGCGTACGGCGTTTATTAGGTTTGTATAGTTTTGCGTGGGTATGTTTACACTTAATTGTCTTTGTTTGGTTAGAGTTAGATTGGCATCTGCTGTTATTCTTTGATGAGGTTGTTAAGCGTCCCTATTTAAGCCTTGGTGCGATTACATGGGTCATTCTACTGCTATTGAGTATTACCTCTATTAATGCCATTAAGCGAAGTATGAAGCGAAATTGGCTGACTTTGCACCGTTTTGTTTACTGGGCACTATTATTTGCGACGATTCATTATTATTGGTCTGTAAAATCAGGATTAATTGAAGCAAGTATCTATTTAGCTGTTTGTGTTTTCTTACTGTTTGAGCGTAAACCCTACTTTCTATCACTCTTTAAACGGCGCTAATTACCTCGTTTTATTCGCAATAACAAAAAGCCCAATAACAGAAAACTGTTATTGGGCTTTTTAGTGTGCATCAAACTACTTAAAACTAAGCAACTTGCATTGGTACATCTTTACTTGTGCGTACGATATTGTTATCCGCATCTAAATAAACCAAGCTTGGTTTATGCACTGCAATCTCTTCTTCATTCATGCTTGCGTAAGCACAAATAATAACGCGATCACCTACCGCTGCCATACGTGCTGCTGCACCATTAACAGAGATTATTTTTGAACCACGCTCACCAGAGATAGCGTAAGTAGAGAAACGCCCACCTGTTTCGATATTATAGATTTCGATTTTTTCGTATTCTAAAATACCCGATTGATCAAGAAAGTCTTGGTCAATTGCACATGATCCTTCGTAATTTAATTCAGCATGTGTTACGCGCGCTTGGTGAAGCTTGCCAGTCAACAATGTTTTTTGCATACAAAACCTTTCTTATTCATTTTAAATATTTGCTGATTTTTTCAGCAAGAATGCGACTATAAAGTAAATTCTTTAACGGTGCAAATGCTCCTTTGAAGTAAACCTTCAAGGTTGCGCTGCTAATTTAAGGTAACTACTTTATTATCAATTAAACGGGTTGCGCCTAAAAAGGCCGCCATCAATATAACTGCTTGTTTTGTTTCTGAAGTAACGGCCTGTAATGTCGAAACATCAACAATATGAATGGCGTCAGTATCAAAACCGCCAGTTTCTAATTCTCGGCAAGCATCATGAATTAACAAAGAATGTTGTGTGGTGTTATTGATTACATCATCACCGAGTTTATTCATCACTTTTGCTAATAATGGCGCAGTTAGTTTTTCTTCTTCAGAGAGTTTGTTATTACGTGAACTCATCGCTAAGCCAGAAGCTTCTCGTACCGTTGCCACAGGAATAATCTCAATAGGCATCGCCATATCTGCGACCATCTGTTTAACGATAGCTAATTGTTGGAAATCTTTTTCACCAAAACACGCATAATCCGGCTGTACTAGATTAAATAGTTTGTTAACAATGGTGCTCATGCCACGAAAGTGGCCTGGGCGCAGTTCGCCCTCTAGACAATCTGATAACCCAGGTACTTCTACGTAGGTTTGTGCTGCTAAACCGTTAGGGTAGATAACCTCACTACTTGGGGTGAATACAATATCAACACCCGCTGCTTGAAGTGCTTGGCAATCAGCCTTTAATGTTTTTGGATAATTATTCAGATCGTCAGCATTGTTAAATTGCATCGGATTAACAAAAATACTGACAACAGTAATAGGCGCAACTTTCTGTCCCTGTTTAACGAGCTCTATATGGCCACTATGCAGGTTACCCATCGTTGGGATAAAGCTTATCGCTTTACCTTGCTGTTTTAACTGTTTAATCGCTTCACGCAATTCAGAAGGAGAATCAATCACTAACATTTTTCTATACCTAATCTATCTATCGCTTATCAGTACGATTTAATAAAAACTGTGTTCGTCAGCAGGGAAAGTGCCTGCCTCAACCTGTTCTTTGTACAGTGCGACTGCACGGCGTATATCGCCAGTCTCAACTAAAAAGTTTTTTGAGAATTTAGGGCAGAAGCCGGCAGAGATACCAAAGGCATCGTGCATCACTAAAATTTGTCCATCGGTTTGTGCGCCGGCACCGATACCAATGACAGGAATCGTTAATGCTTTACTAATGCGTTCTGCAAGCTGTACTGGTACGCACTCGAGTACTAATAGCTGCACACCAGAGGCCTCTAGTAACAATGAGTCACTAAGTAGTTTCTCAGCCTGTGCATCTTCACGGCCTTGTACGCGATAACCGCCTAATACGTTAACCGATTGTGGTGTTAAACCTAAGTGTCCACAAACAGGAATGCCACGTTCGACAAGTCCTTTAACTGATTCAGCAACCCATTCGCCACCTTCAAGTTTTACCATGTTTGCGCCTGCACGCATTAATATTGCTGCATTATCATAAGTTTGTGCCGGTGTGCTGTAACTCATGAAGGGAAGATCGGCAATAATCAGGGATTGTTTTGCTGTGCTTGCTACTGAAGTTGTGTGGTACTTAATGTCATCAACGGTTACTGGTAGCGTTGATTCATGGCCTTGTAAAACCATGCCTAACGAGTCTCCAATCAATAAAACTTGAATCCCTGCTTGGTCAAAAATAGCAGCAAAACTCGCATCGTAAGCTGTTATACAGGTGATTTTTTGATTGTTAGTTTTCATTTTAGCTAAATGAGAAACGCTAATTCGAGCCATGTTAACTCCGTCGTTGGAAAATTTTTAAGTTTTATTAAAGGTGATCAATGTCACTTATCGTGGTCAGACCATTTTTATCACATAATTCGGTTAATTGCGATAAGTGAGTGCCATTTGGTAGTGTTAAATTTGGTGCTATTTCAAGTAGAGGGTAGAGCACAAACTCTCTCTCATGCATACCGTAGTGAGGAACAGTGAGTCGTTCACACTGTAGCTGTTGGTCATTGTATAAAATAATATCTAAATCTAACGTGCGTGGTCCCCAGCGATTATCTTTGCGAACTCGGCCTTGATTTTGCTCTATTGCTTGCAGTGCATCTAATAGTTCGATTGCGCTAAGTTTGGTGTCAATTTCAACCACCGCATTAATATAATCGGGTTGATCCTGTGGCCCCATCGGTGCGCTACAATAAAGTGAACTACAGCCCGTTAACTGGCTGGTTGGGAGGTTTTTTAATGCTTCAATTGCTTGTTGTGCTTGTTTGATAGGATGTTGTTGATTGCTGCCTACCCCGATATAACTGATCATTACGCTCACTACTTATGTATGTTATTTAAGGTTTACCCGTTGAGCAGATATAATTCACTCAACGGGTCTACAAAACTCAGTATAAAAGGATACTTTTACTCACTGGTTTTTGCTGCAGGTTTTTTATAGCGACGTTTTTTATAGGGCTTCTTAGCGGCTACATTTTGATCATCAGGCTTTTGCTCTGTTGAGCGGTTATTACGTTTGCGGCTGTGATCATGTTGCGGCAGTTCATTGTGTAATTGATACTCCTGCCACCATGCGGTGAGTTCTGCAAGTTCTTGGCTTTGTTCTACTTTTGCACGTAGCTCTAAGAAGTCAAAAGCGGCTCGGAATTTAATATGATGGAACACACGTTGTGCGCGTTTACCGCCGTAACGAGGTAGACGCAGCTGCAGGCTCCATATATCACGAATTGTTGCCGTAAAACGTTTAGGGATGGCGATGGTTTTCACTTGAATGGATAATACTTCATTCATCGCTAGTAAGAACGCATCGTGATATTCCATACCACTTTCAAAGCTGATTGCATGTGCACGCTGTTCAACCGGATACCAAAGCATAATCGCGTAGATGTAAGCTGGAGTAACACGCTTACCTTCTAAAATGCGTTGATCGCTATCTTTTAGTGCTTGCTCAATCATGCTGTTTGCTTTGTCATCCTCACCCTCTTTAAAGAGAACTGGGAATAGCACTTGAATTAGTTTGTATTCTTTTAGTAAGCGATAAGTATCTAAACCTTGGCCAGATAGTAAAAGCTTGATCACTTCATCAAAGTGACGTGCAGCTGGAATATCTTGTAATAGAGGAGCTAAGCGGCGGATAGGCTCTGCACATTCTTCAGTAATTTCCAGATCAAGTTTTCCAGCAAAGCGGATCGCACGTAACATACGCACAGGATCTTCACGGTAACGAACTTCAGGATCGCCAATCAGCGTTAAATTTCGCTGTTCAAGATCCTGCATGCCCCCACAAAAGTCGTATATTGAATAATCTGCAATATCGTAATATAACGCATTAACAGTAAAATCACGGCGCTCTGCATCTTCTTCAAGGGAGCCATAAACGTTATCACGGAGTAGCATGCCACCCTGCGATTGTTTTACTTTTTGCTTGTCTTGACCATTATCATCATCATGATGACCACGGAAAGTTGCCACCTCAATAATCTCACGACCAAATAAAATATGTGCTAAGCGGAAGCGACGACCAATTAAGCGACAGTTACGAAATAAGGCTTTAACCTCTTCCGGTGTTGCATTGGTAGTGATATCAAAGTCTTTTGGTTTTAAACCAAGTAGCAGATCACGCACACCGCCACCCACGAGTAGGGCACGGAAGCCGGCATTGTGTAAACGGTAAAGTACTTTTAAAGCATTATCATCAATATCGTTACGCGAAATAGAGTGTTGGCTTCGCGGGATTTTGTAAGCGTCGTATGTTTCCGTTGCTACTTTTTTAGTGTTTTCTTCATGAGACTTTTTATCGCCTTTTTTAAACACTCTTTTAACGAATTTTTTTAATCGTTTGATGATCTTATCCTCGATATGATGATTTAAAATTGAAGCGCCTATTTTATGTGCACGCCCCGATAAACACAAATTAATTTATACCTGAATCTCGGTTTGCCTAGGTACCATGTTTAATTGCCAGTTTGCAACAGCCCACTTTAGGATGATTGAGCAACTGCTTTTATCAATTAAATCTGCCGTTGGTAGTCCTAAGAAAGAGAGTGCTTGTATTAGCGTTGGTATTGGATCTTGTTTGTCTATTGCTAATGCATGGTTCTGTTTTGAAAGCTTAAACCCAGGCTTTGTGACTGCTAGGGGTAAGTGTACATAGGTTGGAACTGGCTTACCTAACAATTGGTATAATGAAATCTGTTTTCCGGTTGTTGGCAGCAGATCTGCTCCACGTACAATTTCTGTAATACCTTGGTTAATATCATCTATCACAACTGCTAAATTATAGGCATATAATCCATCTTTACGCTTAATAATAAAATCTTCGTCAGCTTGTTGTGCATCTAATGTGATATGACCCTGTAATTTATCCTGAAAATGCGTGATTGGTGCCGCTAATTTAGAGACATTAATACGCAATGCATTATTGTTATTACTGAGTTTTTTATCTCGGCAATGACCTAAATATAAACCACCTTGTTGCTTGATAATCTTACGTGTGCAAGCACAGGCATAACTGAGCTGTTGCTGATCAAGATGTGCCAGTACCTGTTCATAAGCGACACTTTGTTGGCTTTGATAAATAACGCTATCATCCCAATTTAATCCATAAGCTTGTAAGGTATCAAGAATGTCTTCGCTAGCGCCTGCTACTTCACGTGGCGGGTCAATATCTTCAATGCGGACTAACCACTTACCATGTTGAGATTTAGCTTGTAGGTAGCTGCCAAGGGCTGCGATGAGCGAGCCAAAGTGAAGTGGACCTGAGGGTGACGGGGCAAAGCGACCAATATAAGCGGTGGATTGGGACAAATAAAACTCCATAAACAAAAACGGCTAGCACTTGGCTAACCGTTTATCATTAAAGCGGGCAGAATTAACCGATGATCTGCTTCTCTTTAATTTCAGCAAGCGTTTTACAATCGATACAAAGATCTGCTGTTGGACGTGCTTCTAGACGACGAATACCAATTTCGATACCACAAGAATCACAGAATCCAAAATCATCTTCTTCTAACTTCTTCAATGTTTTAGAGATTTTTTTAATTAAACGACGTTCACGATCTCGTGCACGTAGTTCTAAGCTGAACTCTTCTTCTTGTGTTGCACGATCCACTGGATCTGGAAAATTAGAAGCTTCATCTTTCATGTGGTCAACAGTACGGTCAACTTCTTCACGAAGTTGTGTGCGCCATGAGTCAAGAATGGTTGTAAAGTGCTCCATTTGCTCCGGGCTCATGTACTCTTCATCTTTCTTTACTTGATACGGCTCAACACCAGCAATGGCTAGAATGCCTAATGTTTTTTTTGTTTTCGTTGCGGGCATAGTATTTTCCTTTAATCAAAGCGTATAAATATAGAACTTTAATCCAATTATTAATTAACAGAGAAGCTGTCGTTATTTGATGCTAAAATTGACTCTGCTCATTTTCGGCGGCTATCTATAGCAAATTTAAAGTCTTGAGTCAAATAACCTGATTTGTTTTGTTAAGTTGAATCTTAGTTTTTCTGTTTAAATGGCGAGCATTTAACCACTTTATCGTTTTACTTTCTGAAGGAGCAGGCGCTTATTTTGTCCTCTTTACCTATTCAATCTGTGCTTAGTGAGATTAAATCTAGCTTATCAACTTCCCCGCAAGTTATCTTACAAGCACCTCCTGGAGCTGGGAAATCAACTTTTTTACCCTTTAAAATAGTGCTAGAAAAGTGGTTTGACGGCAAGGTAATTATGCTCGAACCGCGTCGTTTGGCAGCAAAAAATATCGCTTATTACTTGGCATCACTATTCAATGAAGAAGTTGGGCATTCAATCGGTTACCGAATGCGCGGTGAAAGTCGTGTCGGTAAAAATTGTAAATTAGAGATTGTCACCGAAGGTGTATTAACGCGTTTACTACAGAACGATCCTGAACTGACTGGCGTAGATCTGCTGATCTTTGATGAGTTCCATGAACGTAACTTGCAGGGGGATATCGGCCTTGCGTTAGCGTTGGATGTACAAGCTGGATTACGTGATTCGCTAAAACTACTGATCATGTCTGCAACACTTGATAATAGTCAACTTCAGGAGAAATTGCCCGATGCGCATTTTATTAGTTCGCAAGGGCGCAGTTATCCTATTGAAACCGTTTATCAAAGTGATTTAAAAAACAATAAACATAACATGGTAGCGGAATTAGTTAAGCTAACGCTACGTGCTTTTAATGAACAAAGCGGTAACATTTTAGTTTTTGTTGCGGGTATTAAAGAGATCAAGCAATGTCAGACGCTGCTCAAAGCCCATCTTTCAGAACAAACGATCATTGCGCCGTTATATGGTGCGCTGACATTAGCAGAGCAACAGCTTGCAATTAACAACTGTGCAAAAAACACACGTAAAATCGTGATTGCAACTAATATCGCTGAAACTAGTTTAACCATCGAAGGGATTAGTGTTGTTATCGATTCTGGATTTGAGCGTAGCATGAGTTATCAAGCGCAATCGGGCATTGGTAAACTACAAACACAACGTATTAGCGAAGCGAGTGCGACGCAGCGTGCGGGTCGTGCGGGTCGTTTAAGTGCGGGGCACTGTTATCGCTTATGGTCTTCTGAAGTACGTTTAAGCCCACAAAGTGAGCCAGAGATTAAACGCTGTGAACTAACGTCATTGATGTTAGAGCTACTTAATTGGGGTGTCAGCAGTCCACAAGCACTGACGTTTATTACCCAACCGCCACAGGCAAATATCGATACTGCCAATGCGCTCCTAGCAACCTTTAATGCTATCGATGCAAAAGGGCGAATTACCAAACATGGTCAGGCAATTAGTGCATTGGGTGTTAATCCCCGTTTAGGCCATCTATTAATTACAGCACAGCAACTACCTTTCGATGGCATTATTGAACTTGCGTGTTTGTTAGTTGCGCAACTAGAAAGCAATGAAAAAGCGGGGGATGATCTGGAAGCATTGATGCTTAAACCGAGCTACGCCGTTAAGCAGCAACAAAAACAGCTCTTAAAAAAATTAAATGTAAGAAATAGTCAGGTGGCGATTGCTACTGATCATTGTGGTTTATTACTTGCGATTGCTTTCCCCGACCGCATTGCATTGTCACGTGATAATAAAGAAAGCTACCAATTGAGCAGCGGCATCGGGGCATCATTATGGTATGAATCCCCCTTAATCGGACAGAAAATGTTGGTGGTCGCAGACCTCGCTTTTTCTGAGCGCAGTGTAAACAGTGTTATCTATAAAGCGGCTTCCGTTTCTCTGGCTACACTTAAACAACATTTAGCGCACTATTTCCAAGAGGTTGAAACGTTATATTGGTCGTTTGTTGGTAAACCGAAGTTGATTGCTGAAAAGCGCTTGATGCTCAATAAATTATGCATCTCTAAACAACCCCTTATCGACGTTGCTAATAATAAGAAAAGTGCAGCACTCATTGAGGGCATCAAAAAAGCTGGTTTATCAGTACTCACTTGGTCTGATGAGAACCAACAACTGTTAGTGCGCTTACAAACGGCTCAGCAACAATATCAACGCCATCACTATAAAATAGAGTTTGCTGATTTTAGCGCAGAAAGTTTACTGGAAGAGCTTGATGACTGGTTAACGCCATTTCTGACGGGTATCAATAAACCTGAACAATTAAAGCGAGTAGATCTAAAAGGGGCTTTGCTCGCGCGTTTAAGTTGGCCGGTTTTACAACAGTTTGAACAGCATTTCCCTACTCATGCAGTGGTACCGACTGGGTCTAAGATTAAAATCAATTATCGAGACAATGAAAGCCCGGTTCTTTCGGTACGTTTACAAGAGTTATTTGGGCAGCAACAGACTCCTTGTATTTTCGAAGGACGTATCAAATTACAATTGGCACTGTTATCTCCAGCGCGAAGGCCGCTACAATTAACACAGGATTTGACGACTTTTTGGCAAGGCGCCTATGAGGATGTTAAAAAAGAGATGCGTGGTCGTTATCCGAAGCATTATTGGCCTGATGACCCGTTGCAAGCGCAAGCAACTAAACGTACTAAAAAGTATATGTGATCTGAATTATAGAGAAGTGATAATGTTTAATTATAAGTAAAAGCATCCCTTCATTTTAAGTTACAGTATTGCTCAACTCGCGTTCAGGTTATTAAGTAGAAAATAGATGGCACAAAATAAAAAAACAGTAACGGAAAAAAACGTTAAGACTAAAGCTGTTAAGAAGAAAACCGGTAAAAAGAAAAGCACCGCTAAAAAAGTCCAAAAGTTATCATTAAAGCAGCGTTTTTTACGTTTTATTTGGTCCCTATTTTGGAAAAGTAGTCTCGCTGTTATTGCCCTAATGGTGATCGCGGGGATCTATTTTGATAAAAAAATTGAACGCCGATTAGATGGATCTGCATGGACGTTACCTGCGCAGGTTTACGCTCGGCCGTTAGTATTAGATACGCAACAATCGATAACGCAGTCTGCGCTGATCAAAGAGCTTAGGCTATTGAACTATCGTCCCGTTGAAGTTGTGAATAGCCCCGGACAGTTCTCGGTTAAAGGTGAGCGAGTAACTATTTTTCGTCGTGCTTTTGATTTTCCAGATACCTTAGTAAGCAAAGAGAAGGTAAACGTCACCTTTGTCAATGATCAGATAGTGACAATTAGGGACAGTAGCGCTAACGATCTGCAGCATTTTCGCTTAGACCCCTTACTTTTATCGCGTTTGCATTCGTCTCAGATAGAAGATCGTGTCTTTGTTCCTTTTGAAAAGATCCCGGATCTTTTCATTGATACTCTATTGTTGATGGAAGATAGAAATTATTACCACCACCAAGGTGTGTCACCTTTTGCAATTGTGCGTGCATTTATCGTTAATTTTAAAGCGGGTTACACGGTACAAGGCGGAAGTACGTTGACGCAGCAGCTAGCAAAAAATCTATTCTTAACCCAAGAGCGTAGTTTGTGGCGTAAATTTCAAGAAGCCTACATCGCAGTATTGATGGATCATAAATACAGTAAGGATAGGTTATTAGAAGCTTATCTTAATGAGGTTTATCTGGCACAAAATGGGAAAAGTGGCGTTTACGGTATTGGCCTTGCGAGTGATTTTTACTTTGCACGCCCTATTAACGAACTACGTATTGAACAGGTCGCCTTGCTGGTGGCTATTATTAAAGGGCCATCTTATTACAATCCGAGGCGTAATCCTGAACGTGCTTTAGCAAGACGAGATTTAGTATTACGCATGATGGTTGAAAATGGCCTAATTAATAGTAATGATTATAAGTATGCGGTATCTGACTCTCTGATGTTGAGTAATAAATACGCATTAAATCATCGTGCTAACCCTGCTTTTATTAGTTTTTTACACCGTGAATTACGAGAGCAAGTACCTGCGGCGGTAAGACAAACCAGCGGTATGCATATCTTTACCTCTATCGATCCGGTTGCACAGCAGGATGCTGAATTTGCGGTTCAGAAGGGATTAGAGCTGGTTGATAAAGATAAGCAAAAAGGATTACAAGGTGCAATGGTCATCAGCGATCGTAAAGATGCAGAGCTGCTTGCGATTGTCTCTGGGCGCGATGTAAAATTTAGTGGCTTTAATCGTGCTTTAGATGCAAATCGTCCAATTGGTTCACTAGTTAAACCGGCGGTTTACCTAACGGCACTCGAGGCGGGTTACCATTTAGATGATAGGTTGAATGATAAACAAATTGTATTGAAAAATAGTACGGGTCAGCGTTGGCAGCCTAAAAACTATGACCGCAAATTTCGTGGAGAGGTGAGTTTTGAGGAGGCATTATATCGTTCCCTGAATGTGCCCACTGTTAACCTGGGTATGCAAGTTGGATTGAGAAATGTGATCAACAGTCTGCATAAAATGGGCATTAAAGAGAAAATTAAAGCCTATCCTTCATTGGTATTAGGCAGTGTATCGTTGTCACCTTTTCAAGTAGCACAAATGTACCAACCGATCGCGACACAAGGGCGTTATCAATCATTACAAATGATACGTAGTATTAGCTCGAAGCAGGGGGAGTTACTGTATAAGCGCCATCAAAATGGCGAACAGCGCTTTTCAAAAGAGGCGGTTAAGCAATTAACTGATACCTTGCATAAAGTGACCACAGAGGGAACAGCGCGCAGTTTACGTTGGCGTAATCCTGGGCAAAGCTTTGCGGGTGGGAAAACGGGCACCACTAATAATTTAAAAGATAGTTGGTTTGTTGGTTTCGATGATAGAGAAGTAGTGACGACTTGGGTTGGGCGTGATGACAACCAAAGCGCGAAGTTATCTGGAAGCAGTGGGGCGCTGGTACTTTTCTCAAATTATATGAAACAGAAAAATTAGAATGACAGATGATAGAAAATAAGGAAAAACCTGTGACTGAACCATTAATCTCCCTCGAGCAATTATTGCAAAAATTCAGTGATAATAGGAGTTGGGATAAACAGTATCGCTTGATTATTCAACTTGGGAAAAAGTTGCCTGTACTTGATGAGTCTGAAAAAACAGAGGCTAATCAAGTAAAAGGCTGTGAAAGCATTGCTTGGTGTGTTGTTGAACAACATGCGGCGGTGTTTCACTTCAAAATGGACAGTGATACACGTGTTGTAAAAGGCTTGATGATGATCCTACTGATCATTTTTCAAGATAAAACAGGGCAACAAATAAAAGATGTCGATATCGATTCTTTGTTTGAAAAATTAGGGTTATTGAGTCACCTCAGCCCTTCACGTGCTAATGGTCTATTAGCGATTGTAGAAAGAATAAAAGCGGCGGAAAGTAATCATGGCAACCACTAAGAAAGAAACCCCTAAAGCGTTACACCCGCGTAATAAGCACCACGGAAAGTATGACTTTAAGGTGTTATGCAATGCGCTGCCAGAATTAGAGCCCTTTGTATTTACTAATCCATACGGAAATTTAAGCATTGATTTTAGCGATGCTAAAGCCGTTTTAGCACTCAATCAGGCATTATTAAAACAGTTTTACGATGTTGATTTTTGGCAATTACCTGAAGGATATTTATGTCCACCGATCCCTGGACGAGCGGATTATATCCATGGTTTAGCGGACCTGCTTGCTGATGAACAAGGAAACCTACGCACCGGTAAGCAAATCAAGGTGCTCGACATTGGTATGGGCGCAAACTGTATTTATCCGATTATTGGTAGCCAAAGTTATGGTTGGTCATTCGTCGGCACTGATATTGATCCTGTTGCTATCAAAATGGCGGGGCTGATTGTAAAATCGAATAAAAACCTTAATCAATATATTAAGCTACGCTTGCAACAAGATAAAAAATCTATTTTTAAGCATATTATCAAGGACAATGATAAGTTCTCACTTACCATGTGTAATCCACCGTTCCATGCATCAATGGAAAAAGCACAGGCAGGCAGTGCACGTAAGGTGACCAATCTTAATAAGGGCAAAGCAGGCCATTTACAAGTGCAGCAAGCCAAGCAGAAAGTTGAACTTAACTTTGCCGGGCAAGAGAATGAGCTTTGCTGCGTAGGTGGCGAGATAGCGTTCCTGAAGCAAATGGCGACTGAGAGTGTTGAATTTGCTCAGCAAGTCAGGTGGTTTTCAAGCCTTGTTTCTAAATCAGAGAACGTAGCACCGCTGAAAAAACTCTTAACACAACTTAATGCGAAGCAGATTAAAGTGGTGAAAATGGCACAAGGACAGAAGGTGAGTCGTTTTATAGCGTGGTCATTTTAATCATTGTCCAAAGCCCAGAGGTCAATCTCTCACAAAAACAATCGTTCTTTTGAATAAGCTTATAGGAGTAGTCTAGGCTTATTCAAACACTTCACTATGGAAGGGGAGGTAAAGATGTCTATGCGGAAGAAAACTTTATTTATTGAACTTATTTTCATCATATTAATAAATGTAGTACTGCTATTTGTATTTATTGAGGTGGATCTCTTTCAGCGTTTTTATCATTTCACACAAAATAATGGTTTGCTTAAATGGGGTGAACTGTTGTTACTCTGCATTAGTATATTACTCAGCACGCTGTATATATTCGCTCGTTTATGGCGAAAAAGTGTTATTTATGCTCGCTTAACTAAGCATTCTGCGTCAAAAGACCCGCTCACTAAATTACTTAATAGGGGCACGCTAGAGCATGCTTTAGCAACGGAGTGGGATCGCTACCTACGTTACCATGAAGATTTCTGTTTGGTATTATTTGATGTAGATGATTTTAGCGATATTAATGAAAATTTAGGACATATTGAGGGCGATAGAGTGCTAATGGATATTGCGCAAAAGGTCTCTTTAAATACGCGTAAAACCGATTCTGTTGCACGTTGGGGAGAGGAAGAGTTCTTGATTCTTTGTCCTGTTTGTAAAGCAGAACAAGGTGCAGTGTTGGCAGAGAAGCTTCGCGCGATGATTTATCGTACCTTAAAAGATGGTATCGAGCTCAGTGCAAGTTTTGCGGTAGTGCAATCAAAACCAACTCAATCCTTTGATGATCTGATGAAGCGAGCTGACTTTACTTTGCATAAGGCGAAAAAGCGCGGCAAGAATTGTGTGGTAACGGGGTAGATTGAATTAATCAGGGATAAATATTAACGTTATCCCTAATGATCTTCATTTATCTTAGCTAGATGAATAAATATTATTCCTGCTCTAGTTCATCTTCTTTTGGCACATAAAAGCGTGCAAACAATAAACCAATCTCAAATAGGATTAACATCGGTATTGCTAATAGTGTTTGTGAAATGACATCTGGCGGCGTTAATAACATACCAAAGACAAAGGCACCCACCACGATATAGGGGCGTTTTTGCTTCATTTTTTCAGGGGTAGTTGCACCTGTCCAGCACAATACTAAGGTGGCAATGGGAATCTCAAAAGCTAATCCAAAAGCAAAAAATAGTTTCAATACAAAATCTAAATAGCTACTGATATCGGTAGCAATAGTGACACCTTCAGGTGCGGTACTGGTAAAAAATGAGAATGCTAAGGGGAAAACTACATAATAGGCAAAGGCCATACCGAGGTAAAAAAGTAACGCACTACTAATTACCAGCGGGGCAATAAGGCGCCTCTCTTGTTTATAAAGACCCGGCGCAATAAATGCCCATACTTGATGTAAAATAGCCGGTATCGCAATAAAAATAGAGAGAACAATGGTTAACTTTATAGGCGTAAAGAATGGTGTTGCTACACCTGTTGCAATCATACTAGCGCCTTCAGGCAACTGGCTAGTTAATGGAATCGCAAGGTAATGATAAATATCGTTAGCAAAATAAACCAAGCTTAAAAACAGCACTATTACGACTGCAATGATACGTAATAAACGATCGCGTAACTCTAATAGATGGCTAATGAGCGGCAGGCTATGTTGTGTAGATGCTGAACCCGTTTCTGTTTGCTTGTCGCTTTCACTCATCTATTTTTTTACCCTGTTGTTCTGCGTTTATCGGTTGTTTTATATCAGATTCAGCTGTGAGTGGTTGTTGTTTATCTTGTTTCTCAGATTTGTAAGGTTGTGCCAAGTCCTGTGCACTTTTTTTCATCTCATTGATTGATTCTTGAAGATCGGGATCAAGGCTTTGCAGTCCATCTTTGCTCGCTTTGATCATATTTTCATTCATTTCATTGAGCTCATGCAGCTTTAGTTCTTCAGTGATCTCTGATTTGACTGCATTAGCCATGCCTTTGGCGGTATTAATCCATTGCATGACGCTACGAATTGCCGTGGGCAAACGTTCAGGACCTAATACGACGAGACCGACAATGGAGATCAGGGCGATCTCCCAAAAGCCAATATCAAACATTATGCTTGGTCTTTTTCTTTGCTTTTTTCGGTACTGCTTTCGCTGTTAAAAGAGGCATCCTGTTTTGGACTCTCAATTTTTTCTTCACTCTTTTCTGCGCTCTTATCTTCGTCGCTCATCGCTTTTTTGAAGCCTTTTACTGCACCACCAAGATCACCGCCAATACCGCGTAATTTCTTAGTACCAAAGAGTAAAATCACAATCACAGCGATGATAACTAACTGCCAAATACTGATACCGCCCATAATATATTTTCCTTTAATTTATTATTGTATTGAAAGAGTTGTTTTTATTAGAGTGCTTTATAACAAATTTTATTCATTATTGGTATGACGCCATGCAAGGAACCATGCAAAAAGCCCGGGAATACCTGCAATCATAGCTAAGTTTTTATCTGTTTGTAGATAAGCTAATGTTGATACTAATGTTAAGGTGGCTGCAATGCCAATATAAAAGTAACTTTTACTGTTTTTTTGTTGCTGCTTTGTAATTGATACAATTAATTGTTTTTGTTGCTTTTGTAGGGATTTTCCACTTGCCAAATTATGGTAAACAAGTTCTGGAAGATCGGGCAATTTCTCTAACCAAAAGGGCGCCTTTTGCTGTAATTTTTTGAGTAGGTTCGTTGGGCTAACCTGCTCTTTCATCCAATCCTCTAGGAAAGGTTTTGCTGTATCCCAAAGATCTAGTTGTGGGTACAGTTGTCGTCCTAATCCTTCTATATAAAGTAAGGTTTTTTGTAATAAGACTAACTGAGGCTGAACCTTCATATTGTAACGGCGCGCGGTATTAAACAAATTGATAAGCACCGCTGCAAAGGATATTTCAGACAGTGGCTTTTCAAAAATCGGTTCACATACGGCACGAATCGCAAACTCAAACTCCTCTAGCGGGGTGTCCTCTGGTACCCAGCCAGAATCGATGTGTAGCTGAGCAACTTGACGATAATCTCGATTAAAAAAGGCTAAGAAGTTTTCCGCTAAATAGCGTTTATCTTCATTATTCAGAGTACCCACGATACCACAGTCAATACCTATCCAAAGAGGGTCTTCTGGGTGATCATAGGATACAAATACGTTGCCAGGATGCATATCAGCATGAAAGAAACTATCTCGAAAAACCTGGGTAAAGAATGTTTCAACACCACGTTCAGCAAGCAGTTTTAAATCGGTACCTTGAGCTTCTAATGCGTCGATGTCGGAGACGGGAATACCATAGATACGCTCCATGACTAATACATTTTTAGTACAGTAGTCAGAATAAATTTCTGGTACGTAAAGTAATTTTGACCCTAAAAAGTTACGTCTAAGCTGAATCGCATTAGCGCCTTCACGCATTAAATCTAACTCATCAATAATGGTTTTTTCATATTCGTAAACCACTTCAACAGGGCGTAAACGTTCAGAGTCTTTAAGAAAGCGCTGCATCAGTTGTGCAAGCCATTTCATTAATTGAATATCGGCTTGAATGGTTTTTTCTATTTCAGGACGGATAACTTTAATAACTACTTCGCGATTATCTTCGCGCAGGGTTGCCGTATGTACCTGTGCAATTGACGCCGAGGCTAATGCGGTTGCATCAAAGTTTTCAAATAGCTCGTCAATGGTTTTACCGAGTGAGCTTTCGATCTGTTTAATGGCTAATTCACCACAAAAAGGCGGCACATTATCTTGTAAATAGGCAAGTTGGTCTGCATAAATAGGCGGTAGTAAATCGCGGCGAGTAGAAAGCATCTGTCCAAGCTTGATATAGATAGGGCCGAGTGATTGTAAGCTTAAGCGTAACCGTTCAGGTAAAGAAAGGTGTTGATGTTTAGTACGTACCCAAAACAGTACGATGCGCATCAATGTATAACTAAATGGGCGATGCTGACGAGGTAACAGTTCAATTAAACCATATTCAACAATGGTTTTATTGATATTGTACAAACGGGATAGTTCTTTAAGTTTGATCATCAACAGTCCTGCATAGATGAAGATAGAGTGCGAGTTAAGTGAGTATTAAAACACTTAGATGATGTTATTAACGCATCATTGTTAATAACGAGCTAGCTGTTTTTCTAATGCTGCGACCTGTTTTTCAATATCGCTTACTTGATCACAAAAGTAGGCCACTTCTAATGGGCCAGGTGCGACTTTAAGCTCTTCGGTAATAATTTCAGTAAGTTGCTTATGTGCTTTATCGCTTTGTTTAGTGAATGTTTTTTTGCATTGTTTGGCATGGTAAACAATTTTATGTGCCAGTAGATCACCCACTTTTTTGGAAAGGTGCTCTTCCCAATCAATATCCATCTCGGTTAATAGTTGTGCAAATTTTTGTACTGTTTTTATGTCACCATCTACTTCTAGCTGACCACTTTTAATTAAATTGGTTAGCTGGTGGTTATCTTGTAGTTCAATTAAAGCTAGAAAATTTACACGAATAAAACAATCAGGCTGTCCTTCAAACTGACTCAATAGATCAATTTGTTGATTGCTAATAACAAAATATAGAGGCTTGTTAATCTCTTTCAATGATACGCCAATAATGGTGCCATCAAGTGCTTTTCGCTTCTGTTTGGCACTGCTATCTAACTGATGCAATTTGTTAACACCGGTTTCTAATAAACCACATACAAGATTATCTAACGGCATAACTTTCTCTCTGTAACGGTTCAGTGCCAATATTTTTGAAGCACTGTATTGAAAAATAGTTTGTGATCGATTTAATTAATACTTATAGCCACGATGTAACGCCACAATGCCTGCACTTAAGTTGAAGAACTCGGTGCCTTCAAAGCCAACATTTTCCATCATCTCTTTTAATGACTCTTGGTTAGGGTGCATACGAATACTTTCAGCAAGATATTGATAACTTTCACTATCGTTGGCAATTAATTTACCTAGTTTAGGCAAGATGTTGAATGAGTAGAAGTCGTAAAATTTGCTCACTGGTTTATAGATTGGTTTAGAGAATTCAAGTACTAATAAGCGACCACCGGGTTTTAAAACACGGTAAATAGATGCGAGTGCTTTATCTTTATCGGTTACATTACGTAGGCCAAAAGCAATTGTTACTAAGTCAAAATGGTTGTCAGGGAAAGGTAATTCTTCAGCATTAGCTTGTACATATTCTACGTTACCTTCGATACCTAAATCACGCAGTTTGCTGCGTCCGACTTTAAGCATTGAGTCATTGATATCGGCTAAGACGACATGTCCTTCTTGACCTACAATACGTGAGAACTTAGCGGTTAAGTCGCCCGTACCACCTGCAAGATCTAATACCTTTTGTCCGTGGCGAATTCCAGAACAATCAATGGTAAAGCGTTTCCAGATACGATGAATGCCCATCGACAGAACATCGTTCATCACATCATATTTAGCGGCGACAGAGTGAAATACCTCAGCAACTAACTCAACTTTTTTTTCCTCTTCAACGGTCTTAAAGCCAAAATGGGTCGTGTTCTCTTCTCTCTCGCTCATGGAAATCTCTTTTTAAATAGATACTTGGATAGGTGAGCATAATAGCAACTTTTTTACAGAAGATCGAAAGCTTGATCAATGTTGCTTTTTGTTACAGTAGATCAATAACCGTTACGATAAAATTGATAGATTAAAACTGATTTTTTTGTAATGATTAATAATCATTTGTGAATCCCTAACTTTGGAACTTTGTCATGTTGAAAAATATCAATCCTACACAAACAAACGCTTGGTCAGAATTACAAACATTATTTGCTAACAGTTCAGATATGCAAATATCCTCACTTTTTTCTCAAGATTCAAACCGTTTCGAGCAATTCTCTCGCCAATTTAATGGTGAACTTTTAGTCGATTTTTCAAAAAACTTAATCACAGAAGAGATCTTTAACAGCTTATTGAAGCTTGCTGAAGAAGTTGATTTAAGTGGGGCGATTAAGTCTCAGTTTTCTGGTGAAACAATCAATGTGACAGAGAACCGTGCCGTATTACACACTGCATTGCGCAACCGTAGCAATACACCAGTAATCGTCGATGGCGTTGATGTGATGCCACAAGTTAATAAAGTGTTAGCGCAGATGAAAGCCTTTTGTGCAAAAGTACACTCGGGTGAGTGGAAAGGTTACACCGGCAAACGTATTACTGATATCGTAAATATCGGTATCGGTGGTTCAGATCTTGGCCCTTACATGGTGACAGAAGCACTTTCTCCATACAAAGTTGAAGGCATTCAAACTCACTTTGTATCAAATGTTGATGGTACACATATTGTTGAAACGCTAGCAAAAGTAGACCCTGAAACAACGCTATTCTTAATCGCTTCAAAAACATTCACGACACAAGAAACAATGACTAATGCTAACAGTGCACGTGATTGGTTCTTAAACTTCGCGCAAGATGAAGCGCACGTTGCTAAACATTTTGCTGCGTTATCAACCAATGCTCAGTTAGTCACAGAGTTCGGTATTGATATTGAAAATATGTTTGAGTTCTGGGATTGGGTTGGCGGTCGTTACTCTTTATGGTCAGCAATCGGTTTATCAATCGCATTAACAGTCGGTTATGACAACTTTGAAGCGCTGCTTGAAGGTGCGCATGAGATGGATAACCATTTCGCTGCAACTGAATTTAAAGATAATATCCCAGTTATTTTAGCGTTAATCGGTATTTGGTATAACAACTTTCACGGCGCAGAAACAGAAACGATTCTTCCATATGACCAATATATGCACCGTTTCCCTGCCTTTTTCCAACAAGGTAACATGGAATCAAATGGTAAATGTGTGGATCGCAATGGCGATGCAGTTGATTACCAAACGGGTCCAATTATCTGGGGTGAACCAGGTACCAATGGTCAACATGCTTTCTACCAATTAATTCACCAAGGTACTAAACTGATCCCTTGTGACTTCATTGCGCCAGCTGTTAGCCATAACCCAGCAGGCGATCATCACGCTAAACTGCTTTCTAACTTCTTTGCACAAACGCAAGCGTTAGCATTTGGTAAAAGTAAAGAGCAAGTAGAAGCTGAATTTGTTGCTGCGGGTAAAACGCTTGAAGAAGTACAAGAGCTAGTTCCATTCAAAGTATTTGACGGTAATAAGCCAAGTAACTCTATTCTGGTTAATAAAATTACACCTAAAACATTAGGTCAGTTGATTGCAATGTATGAGCAGAAGATCTTCACTCAAGGTGTTATCTGGAATATCTTCAGCTTTGATCAATGGGGCGTAGAGCTAGGTAAACAACTAGCAGGTCAGATTTTGCCCGCGCTTAATAACAACGATAAAGTAGACGCACACGATAGCTCTACTAATGGTTTAATCAATGCTTGGAAAGCTTGGAAATAATTTTTCAAGTCATCAACTAAGTCATAAACTAAGTTATTAAAAAAGCAGCGATTTCCGCTGCTTTTTTGTATCTGTTTATCTATCTGATATGATGAACAACTTATCGAAATTGTGAGGTTTTATGAAATATTTAGTGACAGGTGCAGCAGGCTTTATTGGTAGTGCAGTGATTGAGCGTTTAACGCAGGCCGGGCATCAAGTGGTAGGGATTGATAACCTAAATGATTATTACGATATCACGCTAAAGGAAGCTCGTTTAACAAGGGCTGAGCACGAATTATTTCGTTTTATCAAGTTAGATTTAGCGGATAGAGAGGGGATAAAGGCTCTTTTTGCCACGGAGTTGTTTGATCGTGTTATCCATTTAGGTGCCCAAGCTGGAGTGCGCTACTCTCTTGAAAATCCACTAGCTTATGCGGATAGTAACCTTGTTGGACATATCAACATACTAGAAGGGTGTCGCCAAACTAAGGTGAAACATCTGGTTTATGCATCATCAAGCTCTGTTTACGGTTTAAACGCTAAAGTACCATTCTCGACAAAGGATGGTGTTGATCATCCCGTTTCACTTTATGCAGCGAGTAAAAAATCTAATGAGCTGATGTCTCATAGTTATTCTCACCTTTACGATATTCCAACTACTGGATTACGTTTTTTCACCGTTTATGGCCCTTGGGGGAGACCCGATATGGCACCTTTTATCTTTACGAAAAAGATATTAGATGGGGAAACTATCGATATTAATAATAATGGCGATATGTGGCGTGACTTTACCTATATCGACGATATCGTTGAAGGGGTTATTCGTGTTGCTGAACTGCCGCCGGTTAAAGATGAACAGTGGACTGTTGAAGCGGGTTCTGCTGCGAGTAGTTCTGCACCCTATTCAATCTATAATATTGGTCACGGCTCTCCGATTAATTTGATGGACTTTGTGAAAGCAATTGAAGATGAATTAGGTATTGAAGCTAAGAAAAACTTTCGAGAGATGCAAGCGGGTGATGTTTACCAAACCTTCGCAGATACGACGGATCTTTTTGAAGCGGTTGGCTACAAGCCTGATGTCACTGTAAAGCAAGGCGTCACTGAGTTTGTGCAATGGTACAAGAGCTTTTATCAAATAAAATAAAGTTAGAAGAGCAAGTTTAACGGTTTAACTTGCTCTTCTGTTTAATCAACAGAACTTGTTAAACTGTTCAACGACTTGTTCGGTGCTAATGTCGGCCATGATATGTTCGCCTTTAGCGCGTGCACTCCAAGGTAGCTGCTCTAGCGGTTTTCCGTGCTGTTCCTGCACATGTTTTTCATACACACTAATTACGCTATTCGCACTTAAGTAAGGGCGTGTGCGATTAGGATTACTGTGGCCATATAATCCAATAACCGGTGTACCTTGCGTCGTTGCGATATGCGCTGGACCAGAATCTGGTGCGAGTATTAGTTTTGCTTGTTTAATGGTTGCGGTTAACTGCTTAAGAGATGTTTTTCCAATAAGGTTAGTGGCATCACCTTGCATCAAAGCCTCAATATTTTCACCTAAGGTTAGCTCTCTTGGTGCAGGTGAACCACATAACACCACTTGAAAACCTTGTTGGATGGCATAATCTGCAACAGCTGCATATCGCTCAACCAACCAGTTACGTTCATCTTTACTCGCAGCAGGGCTAATCACAAATAGTGGTTTATTTTCAACATTGATATTTTTTGCAAAGGCTAGATCTGAGTCAGAGAGTGGAATATGCCAAGTGGGCTCTGTTTTATCTATCCCTAAAAAGTAGGCAAACTCAAAAAAGCTATCCAATACATGGCTTGATGCCGTGTCATCTATCTTTTTATTGGTAAATAACCATTGTGCTTCTTTGGCGCGTTTAAAGTTGAAACCGACTTTATATTTGGCTTTAATACCTAAAGTAAGCGCGCTTGCACGCAGCGCAAGTTGCATATGTAATAGAGCATCAAATTTTTGATGCTTTAGCTTTTTCCATATCGCTCGCATCCCTTTTAAACCGGTTTTTTTATCAAACACAATGACATCGACATTAGGTAGGTCATGTAATAACTGCGCTTCTATTTTGCCCATTATCCAAGTGATATGAGTTGATGGCCACTGTTTTTGAATCGCTTGTACCATCGCCACAGCATGACAAACATCACCAATGGCTGAGAGACGAAGTAGACAGATAGATTTTGGTGCAGTTGTAAATAGAGGCATGTTAATATCAATTATAAAGTCAGGTTATTTAAAGAGTATATGGATAAATCGCTATGTTGAAAACGATTGAGCACAATAAACTACGCATTGTTTTTGATGATAGTTTAATTCACGATGATGTTGAAGCCTGTTTTGATGCGCAATATTGGAAAACGCACAATAAAATCATTGGCTCTGCAGAGGGGCGTGGCACAACTTGGTTTGTGCAATTAGATAAAATTGAAGGGGCTTTACGCCATTACCGCCGTGGTGGTTTGTTTGGCAAGATAGTGTCTGACCATTATATTTTCACAAGTTGGTCAAAAACACGTTCACTTGCTGAATTTTCACTTTTACAAACTCTTAATAAAGCGGGGGTGAATGTCCCTAAGCCGATTGCTGCTATCGCTAAAAAAAGAAATTTTTGTTACCAAGCAGATCTGCTTTCTGAAAAGATTCCCAACGCACAGGATCTCGTTTCCATTCTTCTGCAGCGTGCTCTTACCCCTGATGAATATAGTGCGATAGCAGAACAGATTAAGAAGATGCATCAAGCGCAAGTTAACCATACTGATTTGAATATCCATAATATATTGCTCGATACACAGGGGAAGGTATGGCTGATCGATTTTGATAAGTGTTATCAACAGTCTGGTGAAGGCTGGAAAGAGAGTAATATTCAGCGCTTATTAAGGTCCTTTAATAAAGAGCTTAATAAGCGTCAAATAAAATGGCAGCAAAGCGATTGGCAGCTATTAATTAGCGCTTACCATTCTGCCTGATAATTTTTTATCGTCAGTGCTGTTTTGTTGAGTGCACCTTGGTTTTGTAAAACAAAATCTAGGGCGGCTTTACCCTGTTGTTGGCGTAGGTTTGCATCATTAAACAGCTTTAGTAAGTTCGCGCTTATTTCATTGCTGTTTTGACAGATAGTACAGGCATTAAGTTTTACTAACTGTTCGGTAATTTGTTTGAAGTTAAAGTAACTTGGCCCGTTTAAAATAGGCTTTTTAAGCGCAGCCGCCTCTAGCAGATTATGCCCCCCAACCTTGTCGCCAATTAAGCTACCCGCGATAAAGCAGATATCAGCAACACCCAGTAACACCATCATCTCTCCCATCGAATCCCCCAAATAGAGCTGTGTACTATTTTCTATCGGTTGTTGGCTACTGCGAGTTACAACTGACAAACCACTATTTTCAGATAGTGTTTTAACGCTTAAAAAGCGTTCAGGGTGACGTGGAACAAGGATTAATAGTGCATTGGGCTTTTCCAATAACAGTTGTTGATGAGCAGCAATAATTTGTTCATCTTCGCCTTTATGTGTACTCGCTGCGATCCAAACCTCGCGATTTTGATCAAAGCTATGACGTAGCGTAGCGGCTTGCTGGGTCTGTTGTTGGCTAACGGAAATATCAAATTTTATCGAGCCAGTTACGTTAACTTGTTCTGGTTTCATGCCTAGATCAATAAAGCGTTGTGCATCCTGCTCCGTTTGTGCCAGTACGAGGTTAATGTTTTTTAACAGTATGTTAAAAACAGCAGGAAATTTTTTATAACGATTAGCTGAGCGTTGAGAGAGACGTGCATTAATCACGGCGATGGGAATGTTTTTTTGTTGGCAGCAAGCTAGAGTATTAGGCCAAAGCTCCGTCTCCATGATAAACAGCGTTTTAGGTTTAATTGTTTTAATAAAGCGTTTGATTGCAAAGGAAAAATCCAAAGGCATATAACGGTGCTCAACTAAATCATCTAACTTATCTGCTTCTGCCGCTCCTGTACTGGTGGTGGTCGTGATTACAATACTTTGCGCTGGATTATCTGCTTTTAATTTTTTAATTAATGGGATTACTGCCAACAGTTCGCCCACGGAAACTGCATGGATCCAAATCGGGGCATCTTTCGATTCTTTTAATTGTGGTATAACACCAAAATGCTCCTTCCAACGAGATCCAAATTTTGGTTTATTTGGTTTGCTTTTGTATAAACCGTATAAAAAAAAGGGAGCGATAATGAAAAGCAAAATGCTATACAAGCATCGAATAATCATTGTTATTCCTAATAATGAGTAGAGTTAAAATTGTATCATATAGAAATTACACGATATAATCCTAGCTTCTCTGAATATTTCATTTCATCATCCATGGAAACGTTGTTAATGCTTCTCAAAAAATATTTGATGTATATCTCTCAAAATTACTCTTATGCAATTTTACGCCCTTTGCAAGAAGAGATTTTAGCACGTGGAGGAGAGGTTGCTTGGTTTCTAGAGGGGAAGGAAGTCTCTCCCAAACATCTGACAAATGATGAGCAGCAATTATTGTCCATTGATAGTGTGCGTGCTTGGAACCCTGAAGTGGTATTGGTTCCTGGCAACGTTGTGCCAAATTTTATTCCGGGTATCAAAGTGGGCGTATTTCATGGCTTTAGTGTGGGTAAACTGAATCGTCGCGGACGTCCTGACCACTTTGAAATTCGTAATTGTTTTGATCTCTACTGCACACAGGGCCCTGACACAAGCATTCCTTTTCAAGCCCTCTCTGTAAAGCATAAGACATTTTCAGTTGTCGAGACAGGCTGGTCAACACTTGATCCTTTATTTACTAAATCACCTAATAACCCTTATCTAGATAACAACGATAAAAGAAAAACCATTTTAATGTGTTCTACGTTTTCGCGTAACTTATCTTGCGCACCGATTGTTTTTGAAAAAATAAAAGCTTTATCGGAAACGGGAGAGTGGCGCTGGCTAATCCAGTTCCATCCTAAAATGGATACCGCAGTTGTTGATCTTTATAAATCTATCCAAAGTGAAAATCTGCAGTTTATTGAAACCGATAATGTACTGCCAATGTTGCAAGCTGCAGATGTAATGTTATGCGATACATCATCAATTCTAATCATGCACCTTTTACAGCGTAAACCAGTGGTTGCATTTAATAACAACAGCGGTAACGAATGCTTAATACATATCGATAAAGTTGAAGATATTTATACTGCACTTTGCCAAGCATTAGCACCATCGGAACAGTTAATGAAAAAAATTGATGATTATTGTAATAATATTCATCCCTACAATGATGGGAAATCGAGTACACGTGTATTGCAAGCAGTTGAACAGTTTTCAGCAGGTAATTACAACAGTCTTGCAAGCAAACCATTGAATTTGATTCGTAAATATAAGTTAAGAAAAAAATTGAATTACTGGAAGTGGTAAACTCTATTAATCTTTTACAATCAAATATCTTTAAATTTAAAATATCTATTTTGGGCTATAAATGAAAAAAGTTCTCTTTATTGTACACAACTTGAAGTTTGGTGGTGTACAAAAAATCACTGTTGAGTTAGCTAGAAATCACGCATTACTTGGCAATGAAGTTCATATTCTCTGTTTAGAGAAAGGAAAGGCAATAGATGTAGATTTTGATTGTCAGGTACACACGCTTGATCTTGCTAAATTCTTATTAAGAAATCCCTTTTTAGCTGTTTATTATGGTCTTTATAAAGTGTTGTTACGACACCTCCTACCTGAGAGTGAATTTTTCTTTGCAAAACCCGTTTTTAAACCGCAAATATTAAATGTTTTGAATGAACTGGAATCAAAAAAGAGTTTTAATGCCATTTTCATTCGCGGTTCGCGCGCAATAAAAAGAACTTGGTGGTTTAAGCGTAAAGAAGCTATTTACAGCATTCATTTACCATACCGCTTGCCTAAACAGAATAAAGGTTTCATTGGTCGTTATAATCATTGGCAGGCCTCTTGTCTTTTTAAAGATAAAAAAATATTCACTGTATCTGAATACATTGCTGTTGCATTAAGGGGGTCATTAACTATACACAATGTATCGCCTGAGTTACTCACTGTAATTAATAATCCTTGTGATATAGAACGCGTTAAGTTTTTGAGTGAGCAAAAAGTTGAGGTACTTGAAGAACCTTATATCTTAGGTGTTGGCCGATTAACAAAACAAAAGCGGTTTGATCTACTGATTAAAGCCTACCATAAAGCTAAGGTAAAAAATTATAAGCTGGTTATCTTAGGTGAGGGGAATCAAAGAGGAGAGCTTGAAAAGCTCATTTCTGAATTAAAACTGGCGGATTCAGTTATTATGCCTGGATTTGTTAATAACCCTTACCCTTGGTATAAAAACGCAAAACTATTTGTTTTAAGTTCTGATTTTGAAGGCTTTGTAAATGTAATCACTGAAGCTTTAGCGTGTGGCACGCCAGTAGTTAGTACTGATTGTGGACCTGCTAATGAAATTTTGAAAGGGCGATTAGGTAATGCAATAATGCCTAAAGGAGAATATATTCCATTAGCAAATAAAATTAATGAATATTTAATTGACCCTATTCTTCCTACCTATGAGGATATTGAGTGGCTTTCGTTTGAAAACATAATATCTCAACAAATGGCTGTAATAGGTGACTCGAAGTAACTGTGTTATTAAAATAAATTATTCTAGAAAGTGATTAATATGAAAGTTAAATTGATTGATAAATTAGTACCAAATTCTATTAGTAAATATCTAATATGATGACGCTCTAGATTTCTATAAACATCACTTGGACGGTTTCTAATTGAACTTATTTTTATATTAGGCGTATCGTAAAGTAGAGGTAAAATGTTTAAAAAAGTGTTTAAAAATTTATTTTCACCTATATATTGTTTATTAATTAGGCCTTTAAGCTCAAGAAATATAAGGGACTTCTATTATAGTGTTTTTAAAATGAAATCCTTTAAATTATTTATTTGCAATGATTTTTCTATTAAAAATGAAGAGGGGGTAAGGATTCAATACTTTTATAGAAAGAAAGTTGATTTTCCGCATCCAATTGGCATTGTTATAGGGGGGGGGGCTCGTTTAGGAATGAACTGCCAAATTTATCAAAATGTTACAATTGGAAAAGGTCATGGTGGTTACCCTACACTAGGGGATAATGTTACAATTTTCGCCGGCTCAACATTGTTTAATAATATTACCGTTGGTAATAATGTCATTATAGGGGCAAATACCCTTGTAAATATGGATGTACCAGATAATGCGACAGTTTATGGGAATCCTGCCGTTATAAAGCTAAATAAATAAGCTTGGATTACTGATTTTGTATAGCGGTAAAGGAGGGCGAATTGATAATTGAGTTGATTTTTATAATATCAATGGAAAAGTTTATTTTGGTGAAATGACGTTCACTCCTGCAAATGGTATGGAAATACTATCGCCTAGTGAGTATGCAAACCTTTGGGGAGATCTTTGGAAGATCGACCATGATAATACAGAGTTATATACCAATCGACAGTAGGATTATAACCAATTAGATCATTTTTATTACAGTCTTTCTCTACAGTTTCTATAGATGTGAATATTAATACCTCTGCTTAGATGTTAATATTCACTGTGCAACTTCAATGAGCACTAAACGCAGGTATACAGTCTGTTTTCATTATTACTTAAGTAATTCTTCGAAATACTTTATGTGCTCTAAAACAGTGTTATGTGAGCTGAAATGAGTCGCTAAGCGCTTTTTAGCTGTTTCCCCCATCTGTTTACTTATATTTTTATCGGCAAGCATTTTATTCATTGCTGCAGCTAATTCCGAAGAATCATTCGTTGCAACAATAAATCCTGTTTTACCGTCTTCTACTAACTCGGGAGAACCGCCTGTTGTTGTAACTATTGATGGTGTTCCATTAGCCATCGCTTCGATAATCGTTCTTGGTAAGCCTTCTCCACTGATAGAAGGTTGTACTTGGAAGTCGGCCATCGTCATTAAAGAGGGAATATCTGTTCTGTGGCCTATATAATGAATTCTATTGGCCATTGGGCTTGCTTTTATTTCTTCAAAGTGTGGTTCAAAGCCACTACCTGCTAGAATCAAATGAAAATTTTCATCTAAGATTTCATGAGTTGCTTCAATTAAAACTGAGATTCCTTTACTTGGTCTAACGTGTGCAGCACAAACTGCAATTTTATGCGATTCATCTAACTTAAATTCGCTTCGCTGGGTTGCTGGTACTGTATACCAATCAGACTGGTGCCCCTTATAAATGGTCACCACGTTTTTTTTGTTTTTCCAAACTCGAGAGGCTACATCTTTTTGTACGGCATTTGAGACACATACAATGCCATCTACCCTTGGATGAAGTTGAGTTAGGTAAGCACTTGGATCGTGTCTGTATAGGCCACCTGTTGTACCTCTGTAAGCAATTAACTTTACCTTAATACCAATACATGCAAATGCAGCATTAGGAATCGTTTTAGAGTTAAAAGCATAGCAAATATCATATCCGCCTGTTTTTAATTCTTGTCGAATACGTTTAATCGTTTTAACACAAATTTTTTTAGTCGGGTAACAATCGATGACATTAACACCACTCGTTTTTAACCTATCGATGTATCCTGACTCACCTTCTGTCATTATGGTGACTTCATGCCCTTGCTGTACCATTTCAATAAAAATTTCTGCTTCAGGACGAATACTGTTAAACGCATGATTATAGGACGCGCATACTAATATTTTCATAATAATTCCATAAAGATAAAGAGGTGTCTAATATGATATCAAAAGTCATCGCTATTCGCCCCTAAATTAAAAGGGTTAACTATTGTAAAATAGAGTGATCGCAGTAAACTTAAATTCTAATTTAATAGAGTTATTATCATGAAAACAATATCAGCATTAATTATTAGTAAAAATGAAGAAGATAGAATTACTCCCTGTTTTGAGTCACTTAAAGGTTTCGCAGACGAAATCATTTTATTTGACTCTGGAAGCACTGATAAAACTGTAGAAATTGCTAAGCAATATACCGATAAAATATGGGTCACAGAGGATTGGCCAGGTGATGGTTTCCAAAAAGCAAGGGCACTAGAGAAGTGCACTGGCGATTGGGTATTAATTATTGATGCTGATGAATATTTAGATGATCAAATGAAACATGAAATAACTAAGCAGTTATCGGATCCAAGTCTTCAAGAAGTTGCATTTAAATTACCTTGGGGAAATCTAATACTAAATAAATTAATGAAATTTGGTCGTTCATCTCGAGCTCCAAAAAGGTTATTTAAAAGAGAAGGGGCTGAAATAACTAAAGTAGTTGTCCATGCCAATGTAGTAACTCAAGGAAAAGTATCTACTTTGAAAAAAGGCTATTTAATGCATAATTCATTACGTAGTTTTGAGCATCTACTTGAAAAAAATAGAGTTTATTCTTGGGAGACCACACTAAAGTATTTTCAAAATAGAAGACCAAGTTTAGGTGTGCATTTTGCCGTCTTAAGGGCTATTTGGACGTTCCTATTAATTTATATTATTAGACTCGGGTTTTTAGATGGCAGCCGAGGATTGATGATGGCAGTGATGTTTGCTCAGGCTTCATTTAATAAATATGCAGGGTTATGGTACCTAGAACAAGAAGATAAAATTGCCAATAAAAAAAATAAGAAATAGCAACTCATATATTAATAGGTTAGAAATGAATTTAGAAAAAAAAATTTGTGATATTACCGTTGTTGTACAAGGGCCCGTGCAAACTTTTAAAGATAGGAAACAAGAAGAAGGGATCACAGTAAAGTGCTTAAAGTCTATCAGAGAGCACTTACCCGGCGCAAAAATCATACTGTCTACTTGGCATGGTCAAGAACTTCAAGGATTAGATTACGATCAACTCGTTTTGTGTGATGATCCTGGGCAAAATATTCGTCAATATAAGTTAGATGGAACACCTAGATATTATAATAATAATAGACAAATAGTTTCTAGTAGTGAGGGGCTAAAGAAAGTAACAACAAAGTATGCGATGAAACTAAGAAGTGATAACTACCTTACTTCTAATGATTTTGTAATGCTACAGAAAAAATTTCAAAAGCGCTGTAATGATTATAAATTCTTGCAAGAACGTGTTGTTATGTCGAATGTGTTTGCTAGGCAGTATTCAAAAGGCCATAAAGTAGCTTTTCACTTAAATGACTTTTTTTATTTTGGTCTCACTAAAGATCTATTAACACTTTGGGATTTACCGTTAGTAGAGGATTTTATTCCAACTAAGGAGCAACCCTACCATGATAGCCATCCTAATTATGTGATTGATTGTGCTCAGCTATTTTGGTTGAAAGCATTAAATAAATTTGATCCATCGATACAACTTGAACATCTATTAGATAATTCAAAAGCAAAGTTAAAACAGTCAGATATTTGCTATGCGAACAACATAATTATTGGCGAACCTAGTGACATTGGTTTGGGACTTTGTAAAAGGTTTATAGAAAATTCTAGAGTCTCTAGACCTAAAGGTAAATGTGCTCATATTTATTTTTTTGAATGGCAGCAGCTTTATAAAAAACACTGCGACTCTGGGTTCAATGTTGAATGTTCTTTAGTGGAGAAAATCGAAGTATTTATTTATCGTTTAATGTATACGCATTCTCTTTACATAGAGGCGAAATTTAGAATCATGAAAAGAAAGCTAAATTGGTACTCCACTAACTAAAGAATAAAAAAAGCTTAACTCATGGGTGGCAATTATAAGAGGAGTTAAGCTTTTTAAACACTGAAACCAGTTTTCTAACTAGTTAGTCATCAAACATTGAATCGAGGATATCACTGTCCCTCTCAATATTAATTGAGACTGCAGACGGGTATGGGTTTGTTGGAGAGTAATCATTCACTAAATAGCGGCGAGTATGAGGTAATCCAAATAAACAACGATCTGTTCTAACACCATATTTTTTTAGTTCTTCAATTGTATACGCTTCTTCACTCTCTGGGCGTGAAGATGTTAACACAAGGTATAAATACCCTTCATTTTGTAAAGCGGCAATTTTTTCTAGGTTTTTAGTGATACCTTCTGTTCGCCAACCATTCTTGGCAAATTTACTGCCATTTTTGAGTAGCACACCATCAACATCACAAAATAGAGTAAAATGCTTTTTACAATAATGCCTATACTCTCTTAAAGTTCCCCAATCGAGATAAGTGTTTGCGCTAATTAATTTGAACTCAGCTTCATCAAGCAACATTTTGTATATAATATGAGAGATATAGACCTCTTCATCAGAGTCTATGCTTTCATATATTCGGCAGAACTCTGCTGCATTTTCAAAGCTATAACCTCCGCAGCAAAAGAAGTTACTTATCACATCTTTTTCAACAATATTTGAAATAATACCCAGTGAGTCTACTTCTACGTAACTTTTGTTTTTTGCGTCAACTAGCTCCACATCATTAAGATCGATGGTACTGACTGCATTAATAGGCTTGGCATCGCAAGTAAACACGTTATCACAATCTTTAATGAAAATAGCACCCTTGATAGATGCTTTACCGATTGCGCTATAAATAGTTTCAGACTGTGATGATGTCGGTTCATCAAGTATAGCTAGCTCTGGTTTAATACCTGTACATGCGGAGAAACTATTGATGACATTTTCTTCGCTGGTATATTTTTCTAAGTGCTCTTTCAGGCAAACAATAACAATACGATCAAATAATGTTAAATCTAATCCTTCGATAGACTTTTCAATCATTAATTTTCCATCAGGCATTGTTAGCAACCATTTGGGTCTCATTCCAGGAAACCTAGACGAACGACCTGCGACGGGGAGTAATAGAGTAAACATAATTTTTAACCTTCTAGTCTTTTTAAGCTTTTACAGAGGGATTTGTTGAACCAGTTAATGGTAACACTGTCAGATTCATCTATATATGGTGCTATTCTTAATAATGTCATTATCTCTAATACCTTCATTTCTCGTGGATATAATTGTATTAAGGTATCTATAAAATTAGGATAAGCTTTTTTACAAAAAAGCTGCCCTTTTAATCTTAAGCTACTTTTTTCTTTTCTAAAGCTCCAGCCATATATCATATCTTGAATAATTTTGGCCGCATCCTGAAGAGGACTTTCGATAAAACTATCTAAGAAGTCGAAAATATAAAGCTTATTTTCTTGGGTTACTTTCATGTTTGAAAGCGTTAAGTCTCCATGGCAGGGGCCCATAGGTAAGGTTAGATCTTTCAAACAACACTCTTTTAATTGAGAAATAATATAATTCAAAGAGGGAAAAAGATGAATGTTATGACGTGTGTTTTTTTCTATTTCTTGTATTTTATTTAATACGATAGTGCTGCTGATGGTTTTAACTTCTGATTTGGCTAATGCATCTATTAAATATGAATTTAATGCAACCTTAATATTATTAGCTGTAATTCTAGTGCCCTTGTTTGGCATTGAGTCACCGCCAACCCCTTCAATATAGGGCATTTTAATGACTAATTTTTCAGGTTTTTCATCTATAAAATCTATAGGGATTGATAAAATTTCATAGCTACTTGTGAGTAATTTAGTAAACCTTTGCTGCTTCTCTACTGCTAATTTGTTACGTGCAATGGATTCGTAGACTGTCTTTTGAACAATGAATTTTTCATTTTTTTTCATCACTTTTAGTGATGCTCCTGAATGAGATGCTGCTTGAATTTTTTTATTAATATCCATTGTGTTTTTTCTCAATTATATGCAGATAGTGCATGATTCTGCTTATTTTAAATGCTTTCTGTCTTTTAGTGATAAACATCATATTATTTTTCACTTATAACCTTCTCGTTAGTACAGGAAGGCGGTTTGTTATTAAGCGCATAAATAATCAATACAAAAATAAAAATACTTTGCCCATGATTAAATGGGGCATCTGTGAGTGCGGATATTGAAAAAAGTAAAATTATACAAGTAGTTATACGCTTGTTGTTTGCTGTAATATATTTTGCTTCTATTAAGGGTAAGGTTAATAGTAA
Source organism: Psychromonas marina (assembly GCF_030161115.1). Classification (GTDB taxonomy): domain Bacteria; phylum Pseudomonadota; class Gammaproteobacteria; order Enterobacterales; family Psychromonadaceae; genus Psychromonas; species Psychromonas marina. The sequence goes on along the minus strand of NZ_BSPQ01000026.1, from coordinate 130,046 downwards.
GATAAATAGTGTTAGCCCTATCACGCCATTTTTTATTAATTTATCAGCATATTGATTATGATAATGGGGAGGACCATAGCGGTAAAGATAAAGTGGTACTTTTCCTTCTGAATATAGCCTATTTAATTTTTCTAGTTGTTTATTACCTGTTCCCAAAAGTAGATCGCCTTTTACCATATCGGGTGTTACAGCTAACATTTGTAACCTCAGGCCAATAGACCCTGTCATTTGTCCCTTAGATACCCTATTTATATCATATTGTGTTTCTTGAAAGCGCTGCTCTATTTTTGGATAACAGAGCATTATGGTTATTAATAATAATGTGAGGGTTGCTAATATTTTTTTATAATCATATTTTATTTTACTAGACCTAACTATTAAAACAATATTAACTAATATGCTAATTGAGAATGCAATCCATACTCCCCTAGTTTGGCTCAAAACTAATGCTATGATAGAAAACAAAAAAGAAATTAATAGTAAATTCTTTTGAGGCTTAGAGTTTGCGATAAGTCGAAGGTTCAATGACAACAATGATAACGTTGCTACTATTGTTGCAAAAGGGATTGCATTTATTGGCCAATGGGCTCTATTCAAATCAATAATACTTGAATAGTAAAAAGCTGACATAAAACTAACGAACGAGCCAATAATTGTTAATATTATTAGCAATCTCTTAGTTAGTAAATCTTTCGGGAAAAAAGGCAAAAAAACTGAAAGAGCAATAAATGCTCGAATTTCTCTTGAACTCAAACCATGATAAAAGTAAGAAAATATAGCGTATAGGGTTATAGCAAAAATCAACCATAACATTTTGCTATTGGCTATATTTTCCTTAGCCACTTTTAAACCTTGAGTCGCGATAGAGGCTATAACTGCAACAGCCATCATTATGACCATCCCTTTGTCGCTATCTTTGTACAAAAATAAACCAGTAACAAGCCATAGGTAAGGTAAAAGTATTAATAAGTTGTAAATGTTTTGTGGTATCTTATTTTTTGTCATTAATGTTCTTCATATGTCTTTTTGTATCCTATTCAACAGTTTTAAATTTGGCTGAAGGTAAATCACTTAGAGTGGTTCCAGTAATACTTAATCGCGCGTAGTTAAGTATTGTTAGTGGCATTCGGACTAAGACCTTATGGAAGTCTTCTTAATGCAATCAAAACTTTTCCCTGTTAACGTCTGCATTATGTGCTAATTCTTGTACATATGAACAATGTTTCGCGGGGCCGTTAAAGTTGTATTATATTGCGACCAATAAATCTCATTATCACTTACGATGAACATGCTTAACTCTTAATTTATCAAAGTTGCCTAGGCCTGATTATACTGATTGGTACCTAGAAATTACTAATACTTTTATACTATTTAAATGTAAAATTGTTAAAAAACACCAATTCTTGTTAAATTACGCTTATGATTTTTGCGCTAAATTTTAAGGACATGGAAATGCCAACATTTAAACTAATAGAAATTGCAGAAACAATTCAACGTTTGCAAAGTGAAGAGGCCATTCTAGTGGATACTCGTGACGAGCAAACATTTGCCGCGGACCATGTTGAAGGGGCCTTCCATTTAACTAATGACACGTTGAAAGAGTTTACGGATGCAGTGGAATTTGAAACGCCTGTGTTTGTGGTTTGTTATCATGGTAATAGCAGTAAAGGTGTTGCACAGTATTTAGCTGAGCAAGGCTATGAAAATTGTTATAGTGTCGAAGGTGGTATGGCAATGTGGCGTCAATTAGTGCCTTGCGAAGAAAATGCTCAATAAAATAGTATTCATAAGAAAAATTAAAGGTTAATGATGAGTGTAGTAGATACAGATAGCATCGATGCTATTGGTTTAGATAAAGAAGCTAAAAGGGTATTTCTAACGATTGTTGATCCGCTTGTTTGGGATAGTGAAAATGTGCATCTTTTTACCCTGCAAGAAAAAATCAATACCTACTTACATTTTGTTGAGTCAGGTGAATTATTGAAAGCGATGCCGGATAGTGAAGGTTGTGATATTGCTATTGAGCTTATTTTAAAGCATATGCCAACCGATGATGCGATTAGCTTCTTCGATAAAACCATGCAAATATTGTTTGATAAAAATATCGTGCTTGTTTTTGGACCCAACAAAGAAACGGGTTATGTTGAACAACAGTCTTAAGTAATTCTGCTGCAAAGGTATGCTTATAAAAGCGACGCAAGTCGCTTTTTTTATGTGAAACTTTTGTCTAGAACACTTTGTTCGAAACTGTAGTAACAATCAGTCATTATTATCTATTGGTGCAGTGGTGACAGTTTTAAATAAGTTTTTAGTAGATAAGTAGCCTAAAGCCACTAGTTTTTAGTAAACATACGCTGTAGTAAGGTATTTATAATACTTTTGTTAAAATATGTTCCAATTTTTTAACTTTCCCATTGCAACTTGCCCCTAACCTTTGGGATAATCGCGCCCATCTATCGATGTTTACCCCAACTAAACCATATCAGGAGAGTTTTATGCCATCTCGTCAAGAGCTAGCTAACGCGATTCGTGCTTTAAGCATGGATGCCATTCAGAAATCTAATTCAGGTCACCCAGGCGCACCAATGGGTATGGCTGATATCGCGCAAGTTCTATGGACTGATTTTCTAAAGCATAATCCAACTAATCCAGAGTGGGCTGATCGTGACCGTTTTATCCTTTCTAACGGTCATGGTTCAATGCTTATCTACTCTCTATTACATCTGACTGGTTACGACCTTTCAATGGATGATATTAAAAGCTTCCGTCAACTACATTCAAAAACACCAGGTCACCCAGAATTCGGTTACGCACCCGGTATTGAAACAACGACTGGTCCACTAGGTCAAGGTATCACCAATGCTATTGGTATGGCTATTGCTGAAAAATCTCTAGCAACGACTTTCAACAAAAAAGATCATGAAATTGTAGATCACTACACTTACACGTTCTTAGGCGATGGCTGTCTAATGGAAGGTATCTCTCATGAAGCATGTTCACTAGCTGGCACGTTAGGTCTTGGTAAACTGATTGCATTCTGGGATGACAACGGTATCTCTATCGATGGTGAAGTTGAAGGTTGGTTCACTGATGATACACCTAAGCGTTTTGAGTCTTACGGTTGGCAAGTAATCTCTGTTGATGGGCATAATCCTGAAGAGATTAAAGCGGCAATCATCGCTGCACGTGCTGAAACAACTAAACCAACAATGATCTGTTGTAAAACAATCATCGGTTTTGGTTCTCCTGCTAAGCAAGGTACGCATGACTGTCACGGTGCTCCACTAGGCGCTGACGAAATTATTGCTACACGTAAAGCACTAGGTTGGAACTACGGTGATTTTGAAATCCCTGAGCATGTATATGCTGGTTGGGATGCTAAAACACAAGGTCAACAAGCTGAGCAATCTTGGGATGAGAAATTTGCGGCATACGCATCTGCTTACCCTGAATTAGCTGCTGAATACAAACGTCGTGTAAACAACGAATTACCTACTGACTGGGAAGCTAAGTCTTCTGCTTACATTGCAGACTTACAAGAAAACCAAGGTAACATCGCAACACGTAAAGCATCACAAAACTGTATCGAAGCATACGGCGCAATGTTACCTGAGCTATTAGGTGGTTCTGCCGATTTAGCACCATCTAACTTAACAATGTGGTCTGGTACTAAAGCTATCACTGCTGATGATGCATCTGGTAACTACATCCACTACGGTGTGCGTGAGTTTGCAATGGCCGCTATCATTAACGGTATCGCACTACACAAAGGTTTCGTACCTTACGGTGCTACTTTCTTAATGTTCATGGAATACGCACGTAACGCACTACGTATGTCTGCATTAATGAAGCAACGTTCAATTCAAGTATTTACGCATGACTCAATCGGTCTTGGTGAAGATGGTCCAACGCACCAACCTGTAGAGCAAATTGCTAGTTTACGTTTAACGCCAAACATGAACACATGGCGTCCGTGTGACAGCGTTGAGTCTGCTGTTGCTTGGAAATTTGCGATTGAATCTGTTGATGCGCCAAGCTCATTAATATTCAGCCGTCAAAACCTTAAGCCACAAGCTCGTGACGCACAGCAATTAGCTGACGTTGCTAAAGGTGGTTATGTTCTTATTGATTCAACTACACCTGCTGAGATCATTCTTATCGCAACAGGTTCAGAAGTTGAGCTAGCGGTACAAGCTGCTGCAGAACTAACTGCATCGGGTAAAGCGGTACGTGTTGTTTCTATCCCTTGTACTGAGCAGTTTGAATTACAATCTGCAGAGTACAAAGAGTCTGTATTACCAGCTGCTGTGACTAAACGTGTTGCAGTTGAAGCAGGTATTGCTGATTACTGGTACAAATACGTTGGCCTAAACGGCGCAGTAATTGGTATGACTACCTTTGGTGAGTCTGCTCCTGCTGAAGAACTGTTTGAAATGTTTGGTTTCACTGTTAAAAACGTTGTTGATACAGCGAACAGCCTATAATAATTAATCTTCATTGATTATTATTTAAAACCGCGCTTGTCGCGGTTTTTTTATGCCCTATTATTAGTGATCTAATTGCTGACCTGAGGCGTATAGTTTCTAAACAAGCCTTTTAAACTGTCTATTATTTGTTAATATTTAGTGTGTTAGGGTTAATCCCTAGATCTATCAAGGACGATAAAAATGAAAAATCTTTTTCCAGCGCTGCTATTAAGTAGTTTGTTAGTTACTCCCCTGAGTGCTAAACCGTTAGCAAACGAAGCGGGATGGGAGTTTACTATCAGTCTCAATGCCGGTTATGTCAGTGGTCAGTCAAACCTGTCCACATCCGATGATAACGAAATTATTAGCGATGTTGATAGCAAAGCGGAATCAACGGATAGTGTTATCGCTTTCCCTTTTGCACGTATTCAATACACAACAGAAGATTTAAACACGCAGTTTTTCCTTGGTAATAGCCGCGATCAAATCTCAACCTCACAGTTTCAATATGAGCTCGGTGTAACGCATCAGTTTGCCGATAAGAGTAAAATAACCGCAGCTTACTTTCCTGAATTACCGTTATTTAATGATACCTGGGAAGACCCTTTTTTAGTGGATCAAGCCCGTACAAAAACTGATGATAACGCGCAAGGTGGACGTATCCAGTTAGATCGTATTGCAGGTAGTCCAATCACCTTAAAATATGCTTATGCACGTAACAAAGTGGATAATGATAACAGTGGCGAAAGCTGGTCAGGATTAACCACGCAGCAGTTGCAGAGCTTACAACGCAGCAGTCAGTATCATCGTGCAGAGATAGAAACGATGTTTCCTGTTTACTTACAGCAGACAAAAGTGTTTTTGAAACCAACATTACAATATACAGCTCGTATTGCTGATGGTGATGCGATTAGCTATGACGAATACAATTTTCAGTTAGGGTTGCTTATTTTTAGCGGACGACATACTTCTATCACTACGTTTAATATTGGCAATAGCAGTTATAAAGACAAGAACCCTATTTTTGATAACAAACAAGATTCTATCAATTTAGGTATTTTCTCTGTTTATAGCTACGCAGAAGCCTTTAACTGGAAACCGGTCACCTTTACTTTGATTGCTGGTTATAGCCAGAAAGACTCGGATATTACTTTTTATGATGAGAATGGGTTAATTGTTTCAGCGGGTTTGGCGTATACGTTTTAAAAAACACAAAGCATAGCTTTCAGTCTTTAGCTGTCAGCGGTCAGTAAAACCAACTTCACTGTTAGCGAATAGCTGCTACTAAGATAGCAACAAAAAATAGAAATAAAAAAGCCAGTACTAAATAAATAGTGCTGGCTTTTAATTATGTGATAGCTGATAGCTATTTAAGCTTACTCATATCACGTACTGCACCTTTATCGGCAGAGGTTGCCATTGACGCATATACTTTTAATGCTGCTGAAATAGGGCGAATACGACCTACTGCTTTCCATCCGATAGCATCTTGCTTAACGCGACGTTCAGCGAGCACTTCATCTGATACTTGTAGGTTCATTTCACGTGTTGGAATATTGATATCGATAATGTCACCATTTTCGATTAAACCAACCACACCGCCAGCTGCTGCTTCAGGAGAAACATGACCAATTGAAAGCCCTGACGTACCACCTGAGAAACGACCATCAGTAATCAATGCACACTCTTTACCGAGTCCCATTGATTTAAGGTATGACGTTGGGTAAAGCATCTCTTGCATACCCGGACCACCTTGTGGGCCTTCATAACGAATAACCACAACATCACCCGATACGACTTTACCACCTAAAATAGCTTCAACTGCATCATCTTGGCTTTCGTAGATTTTAGCTGGACCAGTAAATGTAAGGTTGTCATCATCAACACCTGCGGTTTTAACCACTGCGCCATCAACGGCCATATTACCAAACAATACGGCTAAACCACCTTCAGTACTGAATGCATTTTCTAGTGAGCGAACACAACCATTTTCACGGTCATTATCCACTGTATCCCAACGACAAGATTGGCTAAATGCTTTCACTGTTCGAATGCCCGCAGGACCTGCACGATAGAAATCGATAACCGCTTGATCTTTAGTCTGCATGATATCGTAATGTGCTAATTGTTCTTTCATTGTTGGGCTGAGAATAGTTGGAATATCGCTGTTTAATAAACCCGCTCTATCTAACTCACCTAAAATAGCCATTACACCACCGGCGCGATGTACATCTTCCATGTGATATTTAGGTGTTGAAGGTGCAACTTTACAAAGTTGAGGAATACGGCGAGACATCTTATCCATATCTTCAACTGTGAAATCCATCTCTGCTTCTTGTGCACAAGCTAATAGATGCAAAATAGTGTTCGTTGAACCACCCATTGCGATATCTAATGCCATTGCATTTTCAAATGCAGCGCGAGAGGCAATTGAACGTGGTAATACCGAGTAATCGTCTTGTTCGTAATGACGCTTAGTAATATCAACAATACGACGACCAGCATCTAAGAATAGTTGCTCACGATCCGCATGTGTTGCTAGCATCGAGCCGTTACCTGGTAATGATAAACCTAATGCTTCTGTTAAACAGTTCATTGAGTTCGCTGTAAACATACCTGAACAAGAGCCACATGTTGGGCAAGCACTACGCTCAACTTTTGCAAGATCTTCATCGGAAACATTTTTATCTGGACCCATTACCATTGCATCAACTAAGTCTAGTTTGATGATTTGATCTGAAAGCTTAGTTTTACCCGCTTCCATTGGACCACCTGAAACAAAAATGACAGGGATATTTAAGCGTAGCGCCGCCATTAACATTCCCGGTGTGATTTTGTCACAGTTAGAGATACAAACAATTGCATCAGCACAATGTGCATTAACCATATATTCAATCGAATCAGCAATGAGGTCGCGAGAAGGTAGGCTGTATAACATGCCAGAGTGACCCATTGCGATACCGTCATCAATCGCGATAGTGTTAAATTCTTTTGCGATACCGCCAGCTGCTTCAACTGCACCAGCAACCAATTGTCCCATATCTTTTAGGTGAACGTGACCAGGAACAAATTGTGTGAATGAGTTCGCGATGGCAATGATTGGCTTACCAAAATCATCATCTTTTACGCCTGTTGCGCGCCATAGAGCACGAGCACCTGCCATGTTACGGCCGTGAGTAGATGTTTTTGAACGATACTGTGGCATATAAATTCCTTTATTTTAATGTAACTGCTCATTAGGCTTTTATTTAAGGTGCTGTATTGTCACGATAAATTAGCTTGGCTCTGAGCATTTATTCAATGATAACTTTAATTGTATTGGTTAGGTTTTAATTTGAGTGATAGCACTTGCAGGGCTGTGGTATCAGCAGTTAAAAGTGTTACCTGATTTAACCAGATAACACCTGCTTTCACAACCTATGCACTTGCTTTAATCTCTGCTTGTTGGGCTAATAGACTTACTTTAGTAACCCCAAATATTTTTTCTAGTTGCTTAGTGAGTAAACTAATCTCACGTTCACTGTATACCGTTAAGCTCAGATGTAAGTTCTGTTCATTGTCGGTGGTTTCAGCTTGTAATGTTTGCACATTAAAGCCGCGATGGCGCACAACACGTAATAAGCGCTCTAAAAGCTCCGGGCTATTTTGACTTTCAATGGTTAGTTGCGATTTCATTGTAGGCTCTCCATCATCTTATCATTTGCCGCACCGGGTGGGACGAGTGGCCAAACGTTCTCCTCTTCAGAGATTGAAACGTGAAGTAGGTAAGCACCTTCACTTTCAAGTAGCCGTGTTAATGCATCTTGTATTTGAGATTTTGTTGAAATTGTTTCCCCTGGAATATCAAAGGCACTCGCGAGAGTCACAAAATCAGGGTTATCGGTGAGGATGGTTTCGCTATAACGACCATCAAAAAATAGCTTTTGCCATTGTCGAACCATACCTAAACGTTGATTATCAATCAGTAATATTTTAACCGGTAATTTTTTACGTTTGATGGTACCTAACTCCTGCACGTTCATCATAAATGAGCCGTCACCAGAAACAGCAATGACCATGTCATCAGGACGTGCCACTTTAGCACCAACCGCGGCAGGAATACCAAAACCCATCGTACCTAAACCTGAGCTTGAGATATGGTTTTCGGGTCTGTCGACAAACATATGCTGGGCAACCCACATTTGATGTTGACCTACATCGGTACAGATAACCGTATCACGGGGTTGCATCTGTGCTAATTGGCGTAATAGTGCAGGGGCGAAAATAGCCTCACCGGGATGATCATAACGGTTGGCAAAATCGACTTTCATTGTTAATGCTTTTTGTTGCCAATCCTCAATCGAAATTTCAACTTCAAGTAGTGGTAATATATGCTTCAGATCTTCTGTCATTGATAGTTCAACAGTACGTAACTTATCCACTTCTGCTGCATCAATATCAAGGTGAATTACCTTGGCGTGAGGAGCAAATTCATCCAGTTTACCGGTGACGCGATCATCAAAGCGTGCGCCAATGGCGATTAACAGATCACACTCTTGAATAGCAAAATTTGACGCTTTGCTGCCATGCATACCGACCATACCTAAAAAGTAGTCTGAATCATGCTCAATTGCCCCAATCCCTTTCAGGGTACAAACACTAGGGATTTTAGTGGTATTAATGAATTGACGAAGTGGCGTTATCGCTTTTGCCATGCCAACACCACCACCTACATAGAGCAGTGGTTTTTGTGCATCGCTGATCATTGCTAGCGCTTTGTTAATAGCTTCTTGATCAACCTTTTCAGTTATCGGCGCTTTACAGATAGATGCGAAGTTAACGGCATCACCAAGTTGAATATCTTTAGGAATATCAATTAAAACCGGACCTGGTCTTCCCGAGGCCGCAAGTTCAAAGGCTTGTTCAATAATTGGGCCTAGTTGTTCTGCATTTTGCACCATAAAGCTATGTTTAGTGCAGGCGAGTGATAGGCCTAATACATCAATTTCTTGGAAAGCATCGGTACCAATAAGGTGACTGGCGACTTGCCCTGTAATGGCAACCACTGGAACCGAGTCCATCATTGCATCGGCAAGCCCGGTGATTAGATTGGTCGCTCCAGGGCCTGATGTTGCAATACAAACCCCGACATTACCCGTTGAGCGTGCATAACCAATAGCCGCCATTACTGCGCCTTGTTCATGACGACAGAGGAGATGGTCAACTCCACCATCATATAAAGCATCATAAAGAGGCATGATTGCCCCTCCCGGGTAGCCAAAGACTTGACTAATATTATGTTGTTTCAATGCTTGAACAACAAAGTTGGCGCCATTCATTATTTTCTTCCTGAAATTACTGAAGTGGGGGCGATTGATTTATATCCGTTAAATCTTCACTATTCTATCGAGAATATGCTTATCTTAAATTGTTGGCTGAATGTTTATTTTGATTCGCAATTTGAGTGGTAACGGATATCTACAATGGCTGTCTTCATTTTTTAAAAGTGTGCCTTTATAGCAAAAAGGGCTTACTTTTTCAACAAATGTCACATTTTTGAACAATCCATTGACCTGATTTTTGATGATCTAAAATCTTTGTTCGGTTCTATACTCCATTAAGGTTATCCCTTTGCATTTATTATCGAATAAGGATTTTTGATGGCATTAGCTTCACTATATTGTCGGGCGCTTTCTGGCGTTGATGCCCCTGAGGTGTTAGTTGAGGTGCATTTAAGCACTGGATTACCTAGTTTTTCGTTGGTGGGCTTGCCTGAAACGTCGGTAAAAGAAGCCAAAGAGCGCGTACGTAGCGCCATTACTAACAGTAACTTCAAGTTTCCTTTTAATAAAAAAATCACCGTTAACCTAGCACCTGCAAATCTTGCCAAAGAGGGCGGTCGTTTTGATTTAGCGATTGCATTAGCTATTTTGGTTGCATCGGAACAGCTCTCTGATAGTAAAATAAAACAGATTGAATGTTTTGCTGAGTTAACTTTGGCGGGAGATTTACGCCCTGTTGATGGTGTGATTCCCTGTGTATTAGCGGCTAAATCAGAAGCTAGAGCGGTGATTGTCTGCCCTGAAAATCAACATGAAACCGCGCTCACTGGTGTTGACTCTTATATTGCGTCTAACTTGACGGATGTTTGTGCTTTTTTTCAAGGGGTGAAGACCTTACCGAGCGCGCAGGCCGCAGATCTGAAAAAGATTACAAAGCCGCCCGATATGTGTGATGTATTAGGGCAGGAGCAAGCTAAACGCGTTTTAGAAATAGCCGCTGCTGGTGGGCATAATACACTGCTCGTTGGCCCACCCGGTACCGGAAAAAGCATGTTGGCAGAACGCTTTATGGGGTTATTACCACCACTTTGCGAGGAACATGCATTACAAACCGCAGCCATTTATTCGGTTTGTGGTAAACAGCGTGAAGACTGGTTTCAACCGCCATATCGATCCCCTCATCATTCAGCTTCTTCGGTTGCATTAGTCGGTGGAGGCGGAAAACCCAAACCGGGTGAAATATCACTGTCACATCGTGGGGTATTGTTTCTTGATGAGCTACCTGAATTCCCCAGAGCAGTGTTAGACAGCCTACGGCAACCCTTAGAAACCAATGAAGTCACTATTTCTCGGGCTGCCAATCAAGTTACTTTTCCTGCCAACTTTCAATTGATTGGTGCGATGAACCCGAGTCCTTGTGGTCATATTAGTGGTGATTTAAGGCGTAGTACGCCAGATCAGGTGTTACGTTATTTAGGACGTTTATCCGGCCCTTTTTTAGATCGTTTCTCGCTATCGATTATGGTGCCTTTATTACCTAAAGGGATGCTCGCTTGCTCACAAATGGGGGCTGAAAATAACAATGAAACAACCGCTCAAATTCGAGGTAGGATATTAAAAGCAAGAGATCGCCAGATACAACGGCAAGCAAAGTTAAACCATAATTTATCGACACAGGAAATAGCTGATTATTGCAAATTAAGCGAGCAAGATGCGTTATTCCTTGAGGATGCGATTAATAAAATGGGACTTTCAATTCGTGCTTGGCACAGTTTATTAAAGGTTGCACGCAGCATTGCTGATTTGGCGGAGAGTGAGACTGTCGAACGTAATCATCTATTAGAGTCGTTAAATTACCGTGCCATGGATAGGTTGTTAAAAAGTGTCTCTTAAAACATGGTGATTTAAGAGACAAAAAAGGCGCTAAAAAGCGCCTTTTTTAATCAAGATACAAAAGGGGTTAGCCTTCTACAATACCTTGGCTTGCTAGGTATTCAGCGTAAGTGCCGTGGAAGTCGACCACTTTATCAGACTTAATTTCGATGATACGTGTTGCTAGTGACGATACAAACTCACGGTCATGAGAAACAAACAGTAATGTACCTTCGTAGTTCTCAAGTGCTAAGTTTAATGATTCAATCGATTCCATATCCAAGTGATTGGTTGGCTCATCCATTAGTAGAATGTTTGGCTCATCCATCATTAACTTACCAAACAACATACGGCCTTGCTCACCACCAGAGATGATTTTCACTGACTTACCGATATCATTTGAACCAAACAATAAACGACCTAAGGTACCGCGAACCGCTTGCTCGTCGTCACCTTGTTTCATCCATTGCGCCATCCAGTCCATTAACGTTTGGTCTTTCTCGAAGGCATAAGCGTGATCCTGTGCATAGTAACCTAAGTTAGCATTTTCAGACCATTTAAACATACCTGAATCAACTTCAAGTTGACCCATTAACGTGCGTAATAATGTTGTTTTACCAACACCATTTTGACCAATAATCGCAACACGCTCGCCCACTTCAACCATTAAGCTTAAGTCTTTAAATAGTGGTTTATCAAAGCCTTTAGTTACATTTTCCATCTCTAATGCGTTACGGAAAAGTTTCTTTTCTTGCTTGAATACGATGTAAGGATTAACACGGCTTGAAGCTTTCACTTCTGCTAATTCAATTTTGTCCATTTGCTTAGCACGTGACGTTGCTTGCTTTGCTTTAGATGCGTTAGCAGAGAAACGGCTTACGAAGTCGGCTAGCTCAGAAAGCTGTGCTTTTTTCTTAGCGTTTTCATTAAGTAGACGTTCACGTGTTTGCGTTGCCGCCGTCATGTATTCGTCGTAGTTACCAGGGAAAAGACGAAGTTCACCGTAATCGATGTCTGCCATATGTGTACAAACAGAGTTTAAGAAGTGACGGTCATGCGAGATGATTACCATCGTACATTGACGTGCCTTCAGTTCTGTTTCTAACCAACGGATAGTATCGATATCCAAGTTATTGGTAGGCTCATCGAGTAACATGATATCTGGATTTGAGAAAAGAACCTGTGCGAGTAATACACGTAGTTTCCAGCCCGGTGCAACTTCAGACATTAAGCCGTAGTGTTGTTCAAGTGGGATGCCAACGCTTAACAGAATTTCTCCAGCACGTGAATCGGCTGTGTAACCGTCCATCTCTGCAAATTCATTCTCAAGGTCGCCAACAGCCATACCTTCCGCTTCAGTCATTTCTGGTAATGAATAGATACGGTTACGTTCATTCATTACTTCCCACATCTCTTTGTGGCCCATCAGTACTGTATCTAATACTGAGAACTCTTCAAAAGCAAACTGGTCCTGATGTAGCTTAGCAATACGCTCGTTAGGATCTCTTGTAACATTACCAGCGCTTGGTTCAAGATCACCGGTTAAGATTTTCATGAACGTAGACTTACCACAACCGTTAGCACCGATTAAACCGTAACGGTTACCTGTACCAAATTTAACAGAAATGTTTTCAAAGAGGGGTTTTGCACCAAACTGCATGGTGATGTTATTAGTCTGTAGCACTAGCGTTACCTTTAATAATTGCTGATAGTAAATTTGACGTGGAATATAGCATGTGACGTATGTCACGTCACTGCTGAATTATCGAACAATTGTGTTTTTTAATGAGTTTGAGACGTTTTTCTCTTATTCATCTGTTTAGCTGCACTACAAAAATCAATATAAAAGAAAATGAATATATTAACCTTTTGTAACTTATGGTTAATTTGTGATGCATAAGTTGCTATGGATGATGATGTGTGTGCAAGTTGTTCATAAATAAAAGATTTAATGTTAAAGTAACCACTTATAGGTAGCCTTTGTTGGTGCCTACAAGTGATTTGTATTTCACTTAGTTATTTCAGGATGAATAAACATAAGAGTATCGTATGAAAAAATCAGGTTTTACGGTAATAGAGTTACTCGTTACCTTGTCTATTTTGGCAATAGTATTAGCCATTGGCGTCCCTAATTTCAAAAGTTTTATTGATAACGGCAATATGGTTTCCAATGCTAATGGTGTGATTGGAGCATTCAATTATGCGCGTATTGAAGCGATCAAACGTGGTAGTACAGTCCATTTACAACCCAAGGGAGATGGTTGGCAGAGTGGTATTATCGTTTGGGCTGACTCTCGTGACGATAGCGAAATAAAGGATGTAATTCGTATGTGGCCCTCTTTTGCTGGTGAGGGAACTGTAAATAGCACCAATAGTGCATTTGCTTTTCGTGCAACGGGTGAAGTCGACAAAAGTGACAAATTAACGCTTTGTATTGATAACAGCGGCGAGCAAGGGATGCAGATATCCATTTTAATCTCTGGTGCTGTTATTGCTAAGAAGGTGGGATGTGCCTAACTATATCAATCTAAAAAAACAGGCTGGCGCTTCATTGATTGAGATTTTAGTCGCTATTTTTGTGCTTGCAGCTGGTTTATTTGGCCTTGCGTCAATGCAAATATTAAGTTTCAAAAACATTAACAACTCTCAGTTTCATACCTTAGCGACCATGTATGCTTACGATATTGGTGAGCGTATGCGATCTAATCGAGAGGCTGTATCTGCAGGTTATTATGACAACATCTCTTCTTCCAACCTAGTTGAACCTAATTGTACCCCTTGCTCTCCTGAGCAGGTAGCAAAGCTTGATGCTTTTAAATGGAATCAACAAATAAGTACAGATGTCATTGATGGCGGATTGCCTGATGGAACCGGGACAGTTACTAAAGTTGGTGATGTTTTTAATATTACAGTGAAATGGAAGGAACAGCAGCAGAGTGATGCAGGTGGCAGTGTTGGTGATGCAGCTTTCACATTAAACATACAAATATAACCTAGGTTAAACATTATTTTTTCTTTGATATTAAAGGGGAAATTGTCTAACAATCCGAGAGTATACATAGAGGGAACTATGACGCTTATTAATAATAAGAATAACCGTTTTCATTCACAATCTGGCCTTTCATTAATAGAGTTGATGATTGCTATCCCCCTCAGTTTAATGGTCATGGGAACAATATTTAAAATATTTGTCAGTAGTATGCAAGGTGTGCATCTACAAAACTCTTTTGCTCGAGTGCAGGAAAAGGGACGTATAGGTGCGGAGTTAATCATCCGTGATATTCGTGGTGCAGATTATTGGGGCTGCGCTAGAGATTTTACTTCGATCGCCAATAGTTTAAATATAACACCAGTATCCTTAGGTGCGGGGGTTGAAGGTATTGGGGATGCTCATTCAATAGAAATTGATGGGATCAGCGTTAAAGATGAAACCGATATCTTAACCATTCGTGGCGCGCGCAGTATTGAAGGCGTAAAAATAGAGACTGCAATGCTCACCACACAGTCTGATATTTCTGTCACAACAGACAATACAATTGATAAGGGGGAGATTTTATTAATTAGTGATTGTAATAAGGCTGATCTTTTCATGAATACGCATGCCGCGACTAGCAGCGATGGCAGTATCAGGTATGCAACAAGTGACAAAGTAGATGGGATCGAAAATACGACACCATACCTTTCTAAAGCCTATACAAAAAATGCGCAGATACTCAGCCTTTTCTCTAAAACATATTTTATTGGCCTGAATGAGGATTTAAATTATTCACTTTATAGAAGTGATGGTGGTAATGCCGAAGAGTTAATCAGGGGAATTAATGATTTACAGTTATTATATGGTGAAGATACTAGTCAAAATGACTCGGTAGATACGTTTGTGGACGCAACCTCGGTAACTAATATGGATAACGTTCGGTCTATCAAAGTAAGTTTGACTACAGAAGATGGAGAAGGTGTGGCGGGTTCTCCACTAGAAAGGACCTATCACATTACAACCAATATACGTAATCGAACATTAAATTAGGGAAAAGCTAATGTTTAAAAAACAATCTGGCGCGGTATTAATTATTAGTTTAATTACATTAATTATCTTAACCCTATTAGTCGTGAGTGGAAGTCAGTCAACGTTGGTACAGAATAAAATGACCTCAGCAATTCGCGATACACATGTTTCACTGCAGATCGCGGAGTCAGGCGTGAGAGATGCAGAAAAGTTGATAGAGGCATTAACGGGACTTAGTGAATTTACCAGTTCGCAGGGCATTAATGGTAAATACAGTGAAAATGCTGGACCGAGTAATCCCTTTTTAGAAGAAATTTGGGGGAGTGATTTAACCAGCAGAGTCGCAACAACGGAAGTCTCAGGACACCTTTCGCGTTATTTTATTGAGTATTTAGGCTTACTTTCTGTTGAAGATAACCCACTCGGAACCAATGTCACTGGTTACGGAAAAACCAGTGGAAGTGGTGATATTCATGGATTTAAAATTGTTGCTCGTTCTGTCGGCAGAGATGGCAATACAGAACGCATTATTGTGAGCTACTACGGTAAGCGCTTTTAGTTCATAAAATAGGTAAGGGAATACAAGAATGAATAAATTATTTACTAAAACATCGGTTGCTATGTCTGTAATGATGGTTACTACTGTTTGTTTCATGTTGCCGACAGTAAAGGCAGGTAAATTGGAACTACCGACGGCCCCATTAGTGACGACCAAGTCAGTGAAACCCAATATGATGCTGTTACTTGATAGCTCTAGCTCCATGTATAGTATTGTGGTCGAAGAGAAGACAACCGATAGCGCTTATGACTCATCTAAAAAATATTTTACTTGTCCCGCTAGTCGGAAATTAAATAGTTATCAATACTCTATGCGTATTAAAGCAGATGGTTCAATTTATCTAAATGAAAGTAATGGTAATACTAATAGTGAAAAATATTACTTTGGTTCTCATGATGGAGAAAGTTGCTTTGAGGATGATAAAAGTTACAAGGTACGTTTATATACCGATATAACGTCTGGAGGCCTTAAGACAACAAGTAGTTATGGAGCTGCCGTATACTCTGGGCATTACTTAAATTGGTATTTTTCGGAAGGAAGTTTTGATGAGTACCGTAGAGCAGGTACCCGCAGTCGTATGGAGATGGCACAAGATGCTGCCATTGACTTAGTTGCTGGATTGGAAAATATACGAGTTGGTTTAGCTATCTATGATAATTCAAAGGATAGCGATGGAACTAAAGAGGGCGCAGGCGCCAAAATATTAGTTAATATCGGTGATATTGGTGAAGTCGATGATTCCGGTGATACAGCGGCACAGCGTAATACCATTATCAATAAAATTAAAGAGATTGATGCTGTTGGCTTTACGCCATTAGGTGAGTCTTTAATGGATATGGGACATTATTTCACAATAAATGAAAATGGAGATCATGACTTAATATTGCACCCTGAAAGCAGCCCTATCAGTAAATCATCATCGCAAGTTTTTATTAATGGGCCTGCATATCAAAGTATTAGTAAGCCTACAAAAGTGATTGAAAACTGGTGCCAACAAAGCTTCGTTGTTGCAATGACTGATGGCCTTCCCTCCTATGGACGTGATATCAATATCAGTAGTTATTTACAAAATTATGCAAGCGATGATGGTACCAGCGAGTATGCAGATGATGTGGTAAAGGGGATGTTTGATATCGACCTTAGACCAGATTTTTCGGAGGCTAAAAATAACGTTACAACGTATATGGTTGGCTTTTCTGATCCCCAAGTCATTGGTTCTCAGCTAATCAAGAACATGGCCAATTATGGGGTTGGTGCTGCGACGAGTGAAGATAATTTATTGGTTGCCTCTAGTGGTGAGGAGTTAGAGGAAGCGTTTACTCGCGCCACAGACCGTATATTTGCGAAAGTCGCCGCGGGCTCTGGTGTTAGTTTTAATAGCGCTCAGTTGAGTGCCGATAGCTCGATTTATGCAGCTACTTTTAATAGTTTGAAGTGGTCTGGTAGTTTACAGGGATTTGAATTATCAAAAGATGGTAGTGTTAGCAAGCATGCTAGCTGGGATGCTGCGAAGCAGCTAGACGATATGGATTATACGGAAAGAAAAATATTTAGTTATAACTCAGATACCAAGAAAGGCATTGAGTTCAAGTCAGTTGATAATATAAGTCGCCAACAAAAACAAGATCTTGAAAAAGGTCCTAAGGGTAATGACGAGACAAGTATCAATAGTTTAATCAATTACCTTAGAGGAGATAGAGATAATGAGGGCGAATCGACGAGTGATTATCGAGGCCGAGATAGTGCTCTGGGGGATATCGTTAATTCTACTTTGGTTTATGTCGGTACACCGCAATTAAATTGGCCAAATAACAATATTAATAACAAGTTTGGATCTGATAAATATGATTATGTCGCATTCAAAAATAACCTTACCGCTAATCCAAGAACACCGATGCTATATGTTGGCGCAAATGATGGCATGTTACATGGCTTTAATGCCAAAACGGGCAAAGAGGAGTTTGCCTATATTCCTGCAAGTATTGCATCTGCAGAAGACAATGCAGGTCTCCACTATTTAGCACAATCTGATTACGCCCATCGTTTTTATGTCGATGCTACACCAACAGTAAGTGATGTCTTCATCAATGGTGAGTGGCGAACAATATTAGTCGGTGGTTTACGCGCAGGAGGAAAAGGATTGTTTGCGCTAGATATAACTAACCCCAATAATTTCACATCAACGGCAGGTAATGCTCAAGCGTTAGCGCTATGGGAATTTAGTAATACAGATGATGCCGATTTTGGTTATAGCTATAGTCCCCCTACGATAGCGATGATGGAAAATGGTCGATGGGCAGTCATTATTGGTAATGGTTATAACAGTGATAATGGAACCGCAAATCTATTCATTTTATACATTGAAGAAGGTAGTGATGGTAGTTGGGTATTGGGAGATGATTATCTCAATATTAGTACTGGTGTTGGTAGTGTGTTATCTCCTAATGGCTTAGCAACACCACGCGCAGTCGATATTAATGGTGATGGGGTCGTTGATCGTATTTACGCGGGCGATCTTCAAGGTAATATGTGGGCGTTTGATGTGAGCTCAGAAGAGGATTCTGAATGGGGAGTCGCTTATCAATATGGCAGCACACCTAAGCCACTGTTTACTGCTAAAGATGATCAACCTATAACGAGCGCACCTATTGTTGCTAAAAGCACTGGTAATACCAATGATACTGGACTTTTAGTGTTTTTTGGTACCGGTAAATACCTTGAAGAAGAGGATAAAAATACGACACAAATAATGAGTTATTACGGTGTGTTAGATAGTGGGAATGCCGGCGCTAAAACAGTCTCCGATTTAACATCAAGAAAAGTAATTAGCAGCATTAATGGAAGAGCAATTAGTGGCGAGGAGATGAACTGGAATAACTCTCATGGTTGGTATGTCGATTTAACGGATAATGGCACTGGAGTGGGGGAACGTGTGACATCTAATTCACTTATTCGAAACGGCATCTTACTCTTTGGCACTATTATTCCCAATATCGAAAATAATGATGATTGTGTTTCTAACAGTGAAAGCTGGTTAATGGGGCTTGATTTGAGCACGGGTAAGGCTCCTCGTTATGCTCTTTTTAATGCGAATAGTGATGGATCGCTTGATGATACTAATAGTATTCAAGATCCCAATAATAGCGGCAATAGAATCACCTTTAGTGGCATGAAGCTTGACGGTTCAATGATTGCTGGTGATATTGCTCTGTTAAGCTCGACCGTTTACAACAATGATGTTGATGGCGAATTAAATACGATAGAAATAAATATTGAAACTGATGGACAAGAAGGGCGTTTATCGTGGGAAGAGTTGATTAAAAAATAAAAGGTGCAGTGTGAATAACAAAATAATAAAGGAATATTAATGAAAATAAAAAATGGTTTTACTTTAGTTGAGTTGATGATTGTGGTTGCTATTATCAGTATCTTGAGCATGATTGGCTACCCTTCTTATATGACGTTTATAAAGGACTCTCGCCGTGCCGATGCACAAAGTGCATTAATGGGATTTGCTCAGGCGATGGAACACCATTATTTGACACTAGGAACTTATAAAGGAGCTGCTGTGGGAGGTGATACTGGTACACCTCGTATATTCTCTACCAAATCGCCGATTGATGGTGCCAGCGCTTATTATAATTTAAAAATTGTATCCGCAGGCGCTGCTAGCTATTTAATTGGTGCAGAGCCCTTAGATGCACAAGCTGGTGATGGCGTACTTATTTTAAAGTCAACAGGTGCACGTGGTTGGAATGTTAGCAATTCGGCTAATGGCTTGCTTGCAAGCTTAGGTGATTCACCGAATGAAGTTGTTCCTTCAGAGCAATGCTGGAAAGAAGGTTGCTAGCTTTTAGTGATATAACCTATATAAAAGAGGTCTTATAGAAGAGTTATTTACTAGCAGCGTTTTCTATTCCTATCAACTTGTATAGGTTCACTTCGAAATGAACAGGTAGATAATATTTCTTCTTTAACTACTCTTTAGACATTGCTGTCCATTGTCTACTATCCAATTCTTATTGTCTTTATTTGCGTTTCCTTAGGTATAAGTAAACGCAAATTTAGGTCAAATTAAAGTTACTCTCTGTACGTTAAATTTGATTCTCTCCTTTTAGAAATAAATAAATCATTGTCCGTAAAACCATCAACATAAAGCGAATTTATTTGAAATCATACAAAGGCTCTTCTTCCTCCGTTTAGTTGTAATTGCTGATTCGTATCGACAGACAGCACGATATAAAAAAATATAACCTATTCTTTAAGGAGTGAATCTAATAATTGTTGACCGTATTAAAGCGCATTTTTCATTTGAATTGGTTTGTTGAGGGCTGAATAAATTTAAGAGTATGCTATGAAAAAATCAGGTTTTACGATGATTGAAATGTTAATCACCTTATCTATATTAGCAATATTATTAGCCATTGCTGCTCCCAACTTTAAGAACCTTATGAGCAGCAGCAATATGGTATCAAACGCGAACGGTATGATTGGTGCATTTAATTATGCCCGTGCAGAAGCGATCAAACGTGGTAGTAACGTCAATATTGGACAAATGGGAGGCGATTGGACTAGCGGCATTGTTGTCTGGGTTGATGGTGATGGAGATGGTAATAGAGCTGCTGGAGAAGAGGTACGTTTATGGCCCGGTTTTGATAGTTCAAGCACCGTAAATAGTGCCAATGCTAACGCTAGTTTCTCTTTTAGTGCCACAGGTGAGGTTAATAACGATGATCAGTTAACTATTTGTGATGATCGCACTGGAGAAGAGGGGATGCGGATTTCTATCTTGTTTTCCGGCGCTATCATTGCTGAGAAGGTGAATTGTGTATAACAACGAAGTAGGTAGGCGTGAGCAAAAAGGTAGTTCGTTAATCGAAATACTAGTGGCTGTTTTTATTCTTGCTGCAGGTTTATTAGGTCTTGCCTCAGTACAAATGCTTAGCCTAAAAAACATTAATAATGCACAGTTTCACACCTTAGCAACAACCTATGCCTATGATATGGGCGAGCGTATGCGTTCTAATCAAGAGGCTGTCTCGCTAGGGAGTTATGACAATATATTATCTACCGTGGCAGACCCTAGTTGTAGTACCTGTTCAGCAGCACAAATGGCTCAGCTTGATGGTTTTCAGTGGAATGAATTAATACAGTCAGCCGTGAATCAAGGGGGGCTACCAGAAGGGCAAGGTACCGTTACCAAGGTTGGTAGTGTATTTAACATAACCGTCTCTTGGAAAGAGCAACAAAGAAGCGATTCAGGAGGGGACATTGGCGATGCTAGTTTTACCTTAACCATTCAAATTTAATATTGTTCAAAGATTTTAAAGCTTTTCGCTATAAAAGCTAAAGGCGCCATAAACTCAGCGATTGAAGCAGAGGGTATTATGAAATTTTTTAGTAAAAAAAGTGGCTATTCTAAAAAGCAGTTGGGATTTTCAATAATAGAGCTAATGATAGCCCTCGTCCTCGGGTTATTAGTCATTGGGGCTGTGTTGAAAGTTTTTACCGCGAGTATTCAAGGTGTACACCTACAAAATAGCTTCTCTCGAGTTCAAGAAAATGGGCGTATAGCGACGGAATTAATAGTTCGGGATATTCGTGGTGCTGATTACTGGGGCTGTGCAGGTGATATTGGCGCTATTACTAATCATTTGGATACAAGCCCAGGCTCTGGATACGATGAATCAATACTCCCTACTGCTGGCTCTGGGATTGATGGTGGTAATAATGTCACTTCTCAGACGATTGCAGGCATAACAGTTAAAGATACCACTGATACTTTAACACTGCGTGGTGCAGGTAGCCTCTCTGGCGTCAAAGTATCTACCCCTTTCATGCCAACAACGGCTGCCGTTATCCATATTACGACAGGTAGTAGCCTTGCAAAGGGCGACATCATATTAATAAGCGATTGCAAAGAAGCTGATCTGTTCTCAAATACTCAACAGAATACTCCTACCAACGGAAATATTGGGCATAACATTGGTAATCTTGCTGGTGGGATAAAAAATATAACCAAGGACTTATCGCATACCTACGGCGGGGATGCACAAATATTAGTTCCCTTTGCGAAAGTTTATTTTATCGGTGTGAATGCTTCAGGCACGCACTCTTTGTATCGCAGTGATAATGGGGT
The DNA here is from genome assembly GCF_030161115.1 of Psychromonas marina. Lineage (GTDB taxonomy): Bacteria > Pseudomonadota > Gammaproteobacteria > Enterobacterales > Psychromonadaceae > Psychromonas > Psychromonas marina. The sequence goes on along the minus strand of NZ_BSPQ01000026.1, from coordinate 107,746 downwards.
AGCAAGAGAGTTAGTAAGGGGCATTAACGATTTACAGTTGATGTATGGGGAAGATACTAGTGGTAATGGCTCGGCTAATAGCTTCACTGCCACTCCGACTAACATGGATAACGTTATCTCCATCAGAGCAAGTCTCACTGCTGAAAGTGGTGAAAGTTCATCGGGGACGCCATTAGAAAGAACTTACCATACCACCGCAAATATACGTAATAGAACATTATGATAGGTGCTAATGCAATGTTAAAAAAACAATCAGGAGCTGTGCTAGTCGTCAGCTTAATTATCTTAATTATGCTGACTGTATTGGTGCTTTCGGGGACACAATCAACCGTGATGCAAGAAAAAATGACCGCAGCAATACGTGACTCCCATATTTCACTTGAGATTGCAGAGTCTGGTGTGAGGGATGCAGAAAAAATGATTGAAACGCTGACTGGTGTCAGTGGATTTAATGCAGCGGGTACCGGTGGGAAATATAGTGAAAATGATGGTCCTGCGGATCTTTTTGATGAAACTATTTGGGCTGATAACTTAACCAGTGCCGCAACCACCACTGTCTCAGGGCATGTTTCTCGTTATTTTGTTGAATATTTAGGCCTGATGTCACTTGATGAGGATTTAGGTTCACTCAATATGACGGGGTATGGCGAAACAACGGGGGGCGGCGATATTCATGGTTTTAAAGTTGTAGCTCGGTCAATCGGAAAAGATAGCAATACGGAACGCATTATTGTGAGTTATTACGGTAAACGTTTTTAATGCGTGTAAGTGTTAAGGAGTAAGGTAATGAATCGATTATTTACTAAAACATTAGTGGCAGAGGCGGTGGTGATTGCTATCGCAGTTTGCTCAATATTACCCACTGCTTACGCAGATGCATTAGATCTTCCTAATGCTCCATTGATCACGAGTAAAACCGTCCAGCCGAACATGATGCTATTTCTAGATAGCTCCGGTTCGATGGAATATATTGTGGAAGATAGTCCATCATATGACGCGAATACTTTTAGCTTTACTTGTAATAATAATGAACTCGGTAACTCCAATAGTGTTCGTATTCGCATTCTGTCCAATGGGACGCCTTATTTTAGGTATGGCAATACTAACTATGATTTTGGTGATGGCAGTGGTAATGGCATAACAGGCCGAGATCAAAGGTGTTTTGATAATGATCTTTTATATTATGCAGAGCTATTTGCTGCGAATACTGGCAATAACAATCTAAAAACGACGACTGGTTATCCCGGTGCTGTCTATAAAGGTAAATTTTTAAATTGGTATTTCTCACCAGATAATAATAATAACAGTAATGGGGTTATCAATTTTGGTTCTGGTGCTCAGCAACGTAATGATACACAGACCCGTATAGAGGTTGCTCGCTTTGCGACAAATGGTTTAATTGATAGTTTAAAGAATATTAATGTCGGTCTGTCACAGTTTGATGGTGGCAATGGTGCAAAAATTATCGCTAATATGCTTGATGTTGAGACCAATACAACAGCTTTAAAGGCAAAAGTAGCTGACGTTGATGCCGGGGCCGGTGGAACGCCACTTGCAGAAGCGTTACAGGAGTTAGGGCGTTATTTTACCCTCGGTTATTCAGCGTCGAGTAATTTAACTATTCACCCTGATGAAAGTAATGAAGCAAGTGTGAAAGTAAGTGATTTTTTTACACAGTCACCAGCTTATTCTACAGTCAGTGCTCCTAGTGCAGTAACAGAGAATTGGTGCCAGCAAAACTTTATTGTTGCGATGACTGATGGGCAATCTACTAACGATCAAAGTAACTTTAGTAGTTATTTGCAAGATTACGATGGGGACTGTGTCGGTGGGACTTGTGGTTCACATGATAAAAAAACAACTGGTGGATACAGCTATCAGAGCAGTGGCTCTGATTATGCTGATGACGTGATATTAGCGATGCATGAGATTGATCTCCGTCCAGATCTCAGTAATGGCTCTGTTGCAGTAAAAAACAACGTGACAACTTATATGGTTGGTTTTGCTGAACAGGCATTAGTTAATGACCCATTGATGGCTGATATGGCGGAAGCGGGTGGTGGTGGAGACTTTCTCAGCGCGGCAAATAGTAGTGAACTTGCTATCGCATTTCAACGTGCCACAGATAGTATCTTTGCCAAAGTTGCTGCGGGCTCTGGCGCGGCGTTCAATACCAGTCAACTTAGTACCGATAGCTCAGTGTATGCCGCTAGTTTTAATAGTGCTAAATGGTCGGGCAGCCTACAGGCTTTTGAGTTATCTGACACTGGTGAAATTAGTTCAACGGCCTCTTGGGATGCCGCAACTAAACTCGATGCAGTTGACTACAGTACACGTAATATATTTAGCTATAACACAGGGACTAAAAAGGGGATTGAATTTAATATAGGTACGATAAGTAATCAGCAAAAGCTCGATCTCCAGCAAGGACCTAAAGGAAGTAGTGATGCAGACGTTACTAGTTTGATCAATTACCTTAAAGGAGATAGAAGTAATGAAGGCGCGAGTAGTACTGATTACCGTGTTCGTACCAGCGTATTGGGGGACATTGCCAATTCGACGGTCGTCTATGTAGGTGCTCCACAGTTAAATTGGCCTAGTTATGCAACTAACGATAAGTTTGGAGCAACAACAGAAAGTTACTCTGCATTTAAAGTTGGCAGTGCATCAACTAGAACAGAGATGCTATATGTAGGTGCAAATGATGGCATGTTACATGGCTTTAATGCAGATAAAGCGGATGCTAATGTCGGACTTGAAAAATTTGCTTATATCCCTGGAATTATCGCCTCAGATGATACTGAGAAAGGGCTTCATTATTTAGCTCAAAATGATTATACGCATCAGTTTTATGTTGATTTAACACCAACGGTCAGTGATGTTTACGTTGACAGCGCGTGGCGAACGGTGCTTATTGGTGGATTACGCAGTGGTGGGAAAGGTTTATTTGCTTTAGACATAACAGACCCAACTAAATTCGGCTCATCAACGGTTAACGCTGAAGCACTCGCTCTATGGGAATTCAGTAGCGCGGATGATGCCGATTTTGGTTATAGCTATAGTAAACCAACAATTGCGATGATGGAGAATGGTAAATGGGCTGTGATTGTTGGTAATGGTTACAATAATAGTGGTGACGGTAAAGCGAAGCTATTTATTCTCTATATTGAACAGGGGATGGACGGCACTTGGTCGGCAAGTGATTATAAGAAAATAGATACTGAGGTTGGTAGTGTTGGGACACCAAATGGACTTTCTACACCGCGAGCAGTTGATATTGATGGTGATAGCATCGTCGACCGAATCTATGCGGGTGATCTACAGGGGAATATGTGGGCCTTTGATGTTGACTCGAGTAATGATTCACAATGGGATGTCGCCTATACACAAGGGCAAAATGTGAACCCTCTGTTTACCGCAAAAGATAGTGACGGTAACGCTCAGCCTATCACTACCGCACCTATCCTCGCTAAAAATACCAATGCTGTTGATGCGACAAATAATGAACCTAATCTTTTAGTCTTCTTTGGTACTGGTAAATACATTGAAGAGGTTGATAAAACTTCAACGGATGTAATGAGCTATTACGCTGTTTGGGATAATAAATCGGATGAAAAAACACGTTCAGATTTAACCGAAAGAAAATTAATCACCAGCTCTGATAAACGTGTCATCAGTGGAGCAAACATTGATTGGACAAACACTGAAGGTTGGTATTTTGATTTTGTTAATCGTGCGACGGCAGCTGCAAGCAGTGCTGATGAACTCGGTGAGCGTGTTATTTCTGGTTCGCTGATTCGTAATAATATATTGGTCTTTACAACGGCTATTCCAAACGTCGCTAATACAGATGTCTGTGTTTCTAATAGTGAGAGTTGGCTAATGGCAGTTAATTTGAATACTGGTAAAGCGCCTGTTTATTCTATTTTTGATATCAATAGTGATGGCACAATGGATGATGCAGATACCACTTCGAGCTATGACAGTAATGATGATGACACGATTGATGCTGATGATAAAGTGAGTTTTGGTGGCACTAAACTAGGTGGGTCAATGGTTGCAGGTGAGATCGCTATTTTAGGTGATAATGTTTACAGCAACGATGTTGATGGCAACTTAACTAAACAGGAAGTAAATATTGAAGGGGTCGATAAGCAGGGGCGCTTATCTTGGGAAGAGTTGATTCAACAATAAATAACCTAATGACTAGGATACAAAAATGAAAACAAAAAGAGGGTTCACCTTAATCGAGTTATTGATTGTGATCGCCATTATTGGGATTTTAGTATCAGTCGCATACCCTACTTATCAAGATTCTATGAAGCGGGGGCGTCGTGCAGATGCACAGGGAGCTTTGCAGGGATTAGCGCAAGCAATGGAACGTAATTATACCACGCAAGGCACTTATGCGGGGGCCGCTACTGGAGGTGCTGATACTGGAGCTCCAGCCATATTCTCAAGTACTTCCCCAATTGATGGCGGTAGCATTTATTACAACCTGAGAATTGCTTCGGCAGGTGCTTCTAGTTATCTGATTGGGGCTGAGCCAGTTGGCTCTCAGGCGGGGGATGGTGTACTTATTTTGAAATCAACGGGGGCACGTGGTTGGGATGCTAACAATACCGCTAATGGTTCACTTGCAAATTTAAGTGCCTCACCCAATGAAGTTGAGGTATCAGAGCAATGTTGGAAAGACAGCTGTTAGTACTCTTGACGTTTTAATTGGTTAAATTAATTATCGTACCTTGGACTATTATATCTGTTGTGATGGTGCTATTAATCCTCTCTCAAACTATTATAAACAACAGAACGGGTGAATTAAAATTGTGACATAGCGCAAATCAGTTTGTTGCTGTAAGCTACGCGCCTATTTTGTCCGTTTAATTACCCTTTATATAAGAGACCCCGTTATGAGCTTTGATTCATTAGGTTTACCCGATTCGCTAGTTAAAGCGGTTAAAGAGCAAGGTTATACCGAGCCTTCACCGATTCAGGCGCAAGCTATACCGGTTATTTTAGAAGGTAAAGATGTAATGGCGGCTGCGCAAACGGGGACAGGCAAAACAGCTGGTTTCACGTTGCCTTTATTAGCAAATTTAATTGATGGTGAACCAGCTAAAGCAAACCAAGTGCGTGTTTTAATATTAACACCAACACGTGAGTTAGCAGCGCAGATACATGCAAGTGTTCAAAATTACGGGCAAAACTTACCGTTACGCAGTGCTGTGGTATTTGGTGGTGTGAAAATTAATCCACAAATGCAACTACTTCGTCGTGGTGTTGATGTGTTAGTTGCGACACCAGGTCGTTTGTTAGATCTGTATAATCAAAATGCGGTACGCTTTAAGCAATTAGAAGTATTGGTGCTAGATGAAGCAGATCGCATGTTAGATATGGGCTTTATTCACGATATTAAACGTATTATCGGTTTCTTACCAAAACAGCGTCAAAACTTACTTTTTTCTGCAACCTTCTCTCCAGATATTCGTAAACTTGCAAAAGGATTAGTAAATAATCCGGTTGAAATTTCAGTAAGTCCACGCAATACAACAGCAGAAAGTGTGACACAGTTTATTTATGAAGTAGATAAAACTAAAAAATCTGCACTATTAACAACGTTAATAAAAGATAATGATTGGAAGCAAGTATTAGTTTTCTCAAAAACTAAACATGGCGCTAACCGTTTAGCAAAACAGCTTGAAGCTCGTGGAATTCGTTCTGCAGCTATCCATGGTAATAAAAGCCAAGGAGCACGTACTAAAGCATTAGCCGCGTTTAAAGAAGGGCAAATATCAGTATTGGTTGCAACAGATATCGCTGCTCGTGGTATCGATATTGATCAACTTCCGCAAGTGGTTAACTTCGATTTACCGCATGTAAGCGAAGATTATGTCCACCGTATTGGTCGTACAGGTCGTGCCGGTAACTTTGGTGAAGCAGTTTCATTGGTGTGTAACGAAGAGTTTAAACTGCTAAAAGAAATTGAAAAACTGATTAAGAAAATCATCCCACGAAAAATTGTAGCTGGCTTTGAACCTGGAACGCCATTGCCTCCATCTTCTTTAGATACAAATGCACCAAAACCTAAGAAACCTAAAAAACCAAGAGTTGGGCATGCAGATGGTCAACGAGGTGCTGGTGGTCGTCAGCAGCAGCGTGGCGTACGTAACAATTTTGTTGGCTAAATAAAGAAGAATCAAGTGCTAACACACTAATCTGAATATATGCCTCATTAAGCCCTCAATAACAGTGTTATTGAGGGCTTTTTTTATGTGCTTCTGGCATGATGAAAATATCTACAATCACATGTGACTATTGAATGAAAAGAATTGCAATCTTTGCCGATGTTCAAAATATCTATTACACCTCTCGTCAAGCTTACGGTAAGCAATTTAATTACCGTAAACTTTGGAAAAAAATAGAGGCTCAGGGTGAGATCACCCATGCCTTTGCTTATGCGATTGATAAAGGTGATAACCAACAGAAAAAGTTCCAAGATGTACTTAAACACTTAGGCTTTGAAGTGAAGTTAAAACCTTATATTCAGCGGAGTGATGGCAGTGCAAAGGGCGATTGGGATGTGGGCATCACTATCGATGTGATGGAGGTTGCTAAGCAAGTCGATACCGTTATTTTACTCACCGGAGATGGTGATTTTGCTATTTTGTTAGATAAAGTTAAACAATCCTTTGGCGCTGAAACAGAAGCGTATGGGGTACCTCAGTTGACGGCTAAATCATTAATAGATTCGTGCACGGTTTTTAACCCGATCAATAATGATCTATTACTTTAGCGCGGTTTATTACCATTCTACTAACAAATTTAGTAAAGTAGTCTCCTCATTTATTTAAAGGGTTGTCACATTGAAAATTGTTATTATTGCACTGATCTTAATTGTACTGTTTTTTATATTTAAAAATTTCGCTGCTAGTAAAAATGCACCACAAAATATTCAAATAGGTGTTGAATTTTTGGCTGAAAATGGTCAAAAAGAGGGGATGCAAACAACCGACTCTGGTTTGCAATATGAGGTGTTAACTAAAGGCGATGGAACTGTTCATCCGACGGCTAAAAGTAAAGTGACTGTGCATTACCATGGCACGTTGATCGACGGCACTGTTTTTGATAGTTCTGTTGATCGTGATAAAACTATCTCATTTAAACTTAATCAAGTTATTCCTGGCTGGACTGAAGGATTACAGCTAATGGTTGCGGGTGATAAATACCGTTTTTACATTCCGAGTAACCTTGCCTATGGCAATAAAGGCGTCGGTAGTATTCCTGCTGGTTCATTACTTATTTTCGAAGTGGAATTATTCGAAGTTAACTAATTATTCAGCAGCAATAGCATAGTTGATAAAAAAAGGCCTGTTTTCAGGCCTTTTTAACATTCAATCGTTCCATTATGAGCGATTAACATCTCACGAATCGTGGTTAATGCCTTACCTCGATTAACTACTTTCCATGCTAAATAGAGCGGTACAGGTTGGTGGGCTGGGGTCAGTGTCAATTCAACTAACTCGCCACGATCAAGGTGTTTTTGAATGCGTGTTCGGGGTAGGAAGCCGCACCCGATACCTTGTAGCTGTGCGCGTAACTTATATTCTAAACTTGGCACGTAGAAGTGATTATCTTTACTGATTACTGAATTCGTTTGGGTTACCCACTGCCTTGCTGTGTCGTGCGCAACCACTGCGCGATATTGTGCAACAATATCATGGCTAATGGGTTGCTTCTTTTTTGTTAATGGGTGCTCTGGGCTGACCGCAAAAACAGGATCAAAACAACACAGTGGTAATGTTTGTATGCCTTTCTGTTTGGGTAACTCACCCGATGCACCAATGATCAAATCGACGCGATCATCCACTAACGCCTCCCATGCACCATTCATGATCTCTTCGCTAATATCCATCTCAATAGTTGGGTGCTCATCCAAAAACTGCTTAAAAATCTTAAAAATAGCATCACAATGTAAAATGGAGCTAATAGCAATATTCAGTTTAGGCTCCCAGCCATTGGCAATGGTTTGGGTTTTATCGGCAAGGCGTTGCACTGCGTCTAAAATAAGACGCCCTTCGGTGAGTAGGTTTTTTCCGGCGGGAGTCAGTACCGACCGTCTCCCCTGTTTCTGAAAGATAGTGACCTGTAATTGCTCTTCCAACTTCTGAACAATATAAGAAAGGGCGGAGGGAACTTTGTTAAGTTGCTCTGCGGCTGCTGCATAACTGCCACGTTTTTCAATCGCATCCAATACGGTAATCGCTTCCAAAGTGATGGGCAGATTTTTCATGATTTTCTCATTATTGTTCAAAAAAATTGAATAGATACGCTTAATTTAATGCCTTATTAAAATTTAAGCAATTTGTATACTGGTTTATAACTAATTAAAGGAGGCTCTGATGGGATTAATTGTAAATGGACAATGGGTTGATAAATGGTACGACACTAAAAATAGTGATGGTAAATTTGTCCGCCAAGATAGTGCTTATCGCGGCACGATTAACAATAAATCAGATAACGTATATCAAGTAGAGGCTGGGCGTTATCACCTTTATGTTTCGTTAGCGTGTCCTTGGGCACATCGCGCTTTGATATTTAGGCAGTTGAAAGGACTTGAAACAATTATTTCAGTCTCGGTGGTTGAGCCTGAGATGTTAGATAAAGGCTGGTCTTTCTCAGAAAATGGTGATGAACTTTACCAACTAAAACAAATGTTTGAAATTTATTTAAAAGGTGATGAAAACTATCAAGGTCGAGTCACTGTACCGGTACTTTGGGATAAAAAAACGGCGACTATCGTTAATAATGAATCGAGTGACATCATTCGTATCTTTAATAGTGCGTTTAATGAATTAACGGGAAATAAGGATGACTATTACCCGGCTCATTTGCAGGCAGAAATTGATAGTGTCAATCAATTGGTTTATGACGATATCAATAATGGTGTTTATAAGGCGGGATTTGCTACTACTCAAAGCGTTTACCAAGCAGCATACAAAACATTGTTCAATCGTTTAGATTGGTTAGAACAGCGCTTAGCGAAACAGCGTTATTTAGTGGGGGATAAAATCACTGAGGCCGATTGGCGCTTATTTACCACGCTGATCCGTTTTGATGCGGTTTATCATGGTCATTTTAAATGTAACCGTCAAACCTTGGCGAGTTTTACCCATATTAGTGGTTATCTACGTGAGTTATATCAGGTAGAGGGTATTGCGCAAACGGTGGATTTTGAGCATATCAAAATCCATTATTATTATAGCCATGAGATGATTAATCCAACACGTATTGTACCTATTGGACCGTTGTTAGATTTCAGTTTTCTCCACAATAGGGAAACGTTATGATAAAGCATATTCAGCATTCACAGTTAGGTCGTGGTGAACATGGTTGGTTAAGTAGCCGTTTTCATTTTAGTTTTGCAAATTATTATGATCCTAATCGTATGGGATTTGGTAAGTTACGCGTGATTAATGATGATCTCATTAAAGCGGGGTATGGTTTTGATGCCCATCCTCATCGCAATATGGAGATCATCACTTATGTGCGTAGTGGTGAGGTGTCACATCAAGATAGTCAGGGTAACAAAGGGGTGACAAAAGCGGGTGAAGTACAGGTGATGAGTGCAGGTTCAGGTATTGTACACTCGGAGTATAATTTGAGTCTTGACCCACTTGTCTTGTATCAAATCTGGATTGAAACTGAAGTCAATAATGTCACTCCACGTTGGCAAACACTGCCCTTTACTAATAAAGAGCAACAGAACAAATTATCATTATTGGTTTCTGGTTATCAGGCCGATCAATACAATAAACAGATTTTATCGATTAACCAACAAGCACGCATTTTTACTGGGCGATTAACCAAAGGCAGTCGAGTGGAACATCCATTGGATCATCAAGCATACCTGCTTGCTGCAGAGGGACAATTTATTGTCGCTGATGGTGTAAAGGATGAGCTGTTAAACAAAGGAGATGGCGCAGAGGTAACGGCAGTTAAAACAATCATTATTGAAGCTGTTAGTGATTGTGAGCTGCTGTTGATCGATACGCCTTAAAGATTGCGATGGCTTATTTTCTTGCCTGCTGTTTGAGTTCAAAATCAAACTCATCAGGGAAGAAGATTAGTCCTTCACTATTCTGGTCTGGGAAAATAACTAACGCGAGCTCGTCATCTTCAAGGCCGTGTGTCCAGCGGTTGTGCCACTTTTCTATTGAGATCGCTTCAGGGGTACAGTGTGACCACTCTTCGGTTGCCCATGCTAAGGCAAACTCTTCGTTAGGCCATACCGGCACACAATCTTCATCTTCACTATTAAGCATGACACAGCCATGTTCATCCACTAATAACCAAATTTGTTTATTTTTAACCACTTCCTTTAATAGGTAGTTATAACGTTTTTGTGCATCTAATTTTTGAATATCTTTAATCTGTTGTTCAGTGAGTGCTGTGCTCATTATTTTGATCCTAGTTATGGCGTTACCGCTAGCCTACCGCTCATTATTGATTAAGGCAACAATTGTGAATGTGTGGTCGCTTCAGCTAGTAAATGATCTAATACCGGCACCATAATAATGGGCTTATAGGTACGTTGAATGGCGGTGATCATTTTTACACGTGCCACTTCGTGTTTATCTTGGCAGTTTTGTGCATTATTGAAGTGCTCTTCACTGAGCCATTGGCTGTAGGAGATCCATTGATTATCGTGGGTTTTATGTAAGCGCGAGCCCAATGCACCGTATTTTTCTACATTACGATGGATAATCTCAGACCATCCCTCTTTAAACGCTTGTTCATATTGTGGTTTGATATCCCAACGAAACAGTACCGTTATCATAAATTCTCCAAAGCAAATTAAATATTGATTTAAGCTTTGGAGGCAATGGCTTATCTGTCAAGAAAAGTAACAGACTTTAATTGTTTTTTAACGGGTTAAGCATCTCTTGGTAAGCCTTTTTCAATTGCTTTAATTAATCGATTATTTAATCGATCAGTTTTGATTGGAATCTGTAGGGCATGCTCAGCGAGTGCCCAGCGGATATGTTCATTTAACAACTCTGAATCACTCTCCTGTAATTTTTTATTGAGCGCCTCTACAACTGCTTCGCTCGTTGCTGCATTACCCAATGCTACGGCGATATTACGTAACCAGCGTTCGTAACCGATACGCCTAATAGGAGACCCTTCTGTATTACTCAAGAATTCAGCTTCATTCCATGAAAATAGTGCTAATAATGGCTGCTTTTCAAGTTGATGGCGTGCTTGGTAATCTTGCTCTTGGGTGGTGTTTGCAAAGCGATTCCATGGGCAGATAAGCTGACAATCATCGCAACCATAAATACGGTTACCAATCGCTTTACGAAACTCGACAGGGATAGGACCTTGTAATTCAATGGTCAAATAGGAGATACAACGTCGTCCATCAACCACATAAGGGGCAACAATCGCCTGTGTAGGGCATATTTTAAGACATGCTACACATTGTCCGCACTTATCTTCAACGGGTTTATCAACGGGCAGTGGCAGGTCAATCATCAGTTCGCCAATAAAAAACCATGAGCCATTTTTTGCATCAATGAGCAGTGAGTGTTTACCTGTCCAACCTAGCCCTGCTTTTTCAGCGAGTGGTCTTTCCAAAACCGGTGCGCTATCAACAAAAGGGCGGTAACCGAGCTTACCCACTTGCTGCTCTATCTTCTGGCCAAGCTGCTTTAAGCGTTTTCGCACGACTTTATGGTAATCTCGGCCAAGTGCGTAGCGGCTGATATAGGCATTATCTTTATTTTTTAAGGTACGTGCGAATTGCGCGTTATCGGGCAGGTAATCCATGCGCACAGAGATGACGCGTAATGTACCTGGATGCAGTTCAGCAGGGCGTGCGCGTTTCATGCCATGCTTCTCCATATAGTCCATTTCACCGTGATATTGGTTGTCTAGCCACTGCTGTAATTTTTCTTCATGTTGCTTGAGATCGATATCTGAGATACCCACTTGCTGAAAACCTAGCGCTTTTCCCCATAGCTTGATATTTTCAGATAACAGATTTAAATCTATTTGCTTAGTATCAAATTGGTCATTAGCTAATTGATCGCCAGTAGTGTTTTTCTCAACCATTATTTTCTCTTTTTTACAATATGTGTAACGGGACCAAAATATGATTTCTGACCAGTTAAAAGTTAAGTCTAGTTTACCACACTCTTTGTATCGTGCTCAGCAGATAAAAGACTTTGAAGGACTCGCAGCGGAGCAAGTAGGCACCACACTATATGGTTTAATGAAGCGTGCAGGTCAGAGTTGTTATCAAGTATTCACAACACATTTTCCAGAGGCTAAAAAAGTACTGGTATTAACCGGGCAGGGAAATAATGGCGGCGATGGGTATGTGTTTGCCGCTATCGCTAAAGATGCGGGGATAAATGTACAGCTTTGCCAAGTGGGAGACGCCGCTCAATTAACGGGGGATGCGGCTGAAGCTCGAAATGCTTGGCGTATTGAACATGGGATTATTGACGGTATTGAACAAGCTGATTTTGAAAGTGCTGATGTGATCGTTGATGCCTTACTCGGTATTGGTCTACGTGGTACTGTACGCGCTGAATATCAGCGACTTATCCATAAAATAAACCAAACTAATAAGCCTGTTTTAAGTGTTGATATTCCTTCTGGTTTGAATGCGGATACGGGGTATATTTCAGATGTTGCGGTGAATGCGGATGCAACGATCTGTTTTGTAGGATTAAAACAGGGTTTATTTACCGCGCGTTCTGCTGAGTATTGTGGCGAAATATACTTCTCAGGTTTAGGTATCGAACAGCAGTTTAGCGATTTATGCCATCATACCGTATCACGTATTAGCTATGACGATATTTGTGGTTATCTCACGCCGCGCACTCGCACTAGCCATAAAGGTTTTTTTGGTAAAACACTCGTGGTTGGCGGCAACATTGGTATGCCGGGGGCCGCTCGTTTAGCTTCTGAAGCGGCATTACGTTGTGGTTCGGGTCTGGTTAAAGTGTTAACACAACCTGAAAACCTATTAACTATTTTATCGGGCCGTCCTGAATTGATGGGGCGAGGCGCAGATCTCAATAGTTTAGATAATAAAGAGATTGAAGAGTGGGCCACGGTGGTTGCGATAGGCCCCGGGCTTGGTCAAGATGAGTGGGCACAAACGCTCGTTGATTATGCCATAGCAAGTGAAGTTCCAATGGTGGTTGATGCTGATGCGCTTAATTTGCTGGTGGATAAACCTAAATGGAAAGAGAATTGGATTCTGACGCCGCATCCCGGAGAAGCGGCTACACTGTTAGGTTGCTCAATCAGTAATATTGAGCAAGATCGTTTTAGTGCGGTGCGTAATTTACAGCGCAGTTTTGGCGGTATTGTGGTGTTAAAGGGGGCTGGCACGCTAATTTGTGACGGGAAAAAGATATTTATTGCCAATGTAGGTAATCCCGGAATGGCAAGTGGTGGCATGGGGGATGTACTTTCTGGTATCATTGCAGGATTATTAGCACAGGGATTAGATTCGCTACAGGCCTCTATATTAGGGGTATCTATCCACGGTTTGGCTGCAGATGCAGCGGCTAAATCCGATGAACGAGGCTTATTAGCCAGTGATCTCTTCCCACATATTAGGAATTTAGTTAATCCATAATGGTTGATCTATTTAAAGAAAAATTAAGTGATGCGGAGCAGACCGTTGCGTTTGGCGGTCGTTTGAGCAGTGCTTGCAGCGAAGCGACTTGTATCTATCTACATGGTGATCTAGGCGCAGGGAAAACCACCTTAACCCGTGGTTTCATCCAAGGGTTAGGACATCAAGGTAATGTGAAAAGCCCAACTTATACCTTAGTTGAACCTTATGAATTAGCGGATTGGAATGTTTATCATTTTGATCTTTATCGACTGGGTGACCCTGAAGAACTAGAGTTTATGGGTATTCGAGACTATTTTTCAGATAACAGTCACTGTTTAGTCGAGTGGCCTGAGCGTGGTGAAGGTGTTTTACCTTTAGCCGATATCGATTTGACCCTACGTTATGATGGTGAGCAACGCATTATTGCTTTGCAAGCAAACACGGAAATAGGAAAGCAAGTATTACAAAAATTATGAAATTAAGTGCCTCTCTCTTTATAAACCGACTACTTGTCGTCAGCTTTTTTTTATTAGCCTTTAGCAGTGTGCATGCAAATCAACTGAAAGGTGTGCGTGCGTGGCCATCTCCTGACAATACTCGTGTTGTTTTGGATCTTAGCACTAAGCCTAGCTATGAGATTCATTATCTTAAACGACCGGATCGCCTTGTTATTGATATAGCATCTGCGCAGAGTGTGGTTAACCTAAAGTCGATAAAGCATGGTGGCCCTTTAGTTAAAAACATTCGCGAGAGCGCAAGTAATAATAAAGGCACTTATCGTTTAGTTGTGGATCTCAAGCAACCTAGCAAAGCTAAAATATTTACCCTTCCTCCTGCAAAACCTTACGGTCATCGCTTAGTTATCGATCTACCTCATCAAGCCCCCAAGGTAAATACAGCCCCCTCCAAACCCAATAATGTTGTTCAGAAGCAACCATTAGGGCGTGATGTTATTATTGCTATCGATGCAGGGCATGGTGGTGATGATCCCGGTGCCTTAGGCAAGTTTAGCCAAGAGAAAAAAATAAACTTAGAGATCGCTAGACGCTTACAAAAACGTATTAACCGTCAACCGGGTATGAATGCTTTTTTGATTCGTACGGGTGATTATTATATCAACCTGAATAAGCGCTCTGAGCTTGCCGTTAAAGGTAAAGCTGATTTTCTAGTTTCATTACATGCTGACGGATTTACTTCTAGCCAGCCAAGTGGGGCCTCTGTTTGGATACTTTCCGATCGTCGTGCAAACTCTGAAATGGGGCGTCGTATGGAACGCCACGAAGTACATTCTGAGCTTTTAGGTGGTAAAGGAGAAGCATCAGAAAGTGCGAGTAGTGTACCGTTCTTGAACAAAGTTTTCTTTGACATGTCTAAGTCTAATTCGATGCAAGTGGGAGCTGATGTAGGTAACTTAGTCGTTAAAGAACTCGATCAAATCACGAAATTACATAAGAAGAAGCCAGTTGGTGCAAGCCTTGCCGTACTTAAATCGCCTTATATTCCCTCTATTTTGGTTGAAGCGGGTTTTATTACCAATCACCGTGAAGAACGTCTATTAAATCAGGCTGAGCATCAAAATAAAATTGCTAATGCGGTTTTCTCAGGAATCTATAAACACTTTAATACCTCACCTCCGCATGATTCTCTGTTTGCCCAAAAGAAAAGAGAGATACAGCATACTGTACGTAGCGGTGAGTCATTGTCTAGCTTAGGTCAGCGTTATAGCGTCGCTTCAAGTGAGTTAAAGTCTTATAATCGCTTAAAATCAAGTTCGTTACGTATTGGGCAGGTGTTAAAAATTCCACCTAATTATGAACTAGTAGTAAAAACGGAGCCGACACCCGTCCGTAAGTTAGCCGTTGTTCAACCAAGCATACATACGGTTAAAAGTGGCGAGTCATTGTCAGTGATTGCAAGTCGTTATGGATCATCGACGAGTGAGCTTAAGCAATATAATAATTTACGCTCAACTTCACTTGCAGTGGGGCAAAAGCTTAATATTCCTTCGAAGAATGTTGTACAGGTACAACCTACGGTGCACACCGTACGCAGCGGTGAATCACTGTCTGTTATAGCAAGTCGTTATGGTAAAAGTACCAATGAACTGAAAAGTTATAATAATTTGCGTTCAACCTCATTAGCGGTTGGGCAGAAGTTAAAGATTCCTAATGCTGCGATTCAAGTTGCTAGTACTAAAGCTGCAGTTAAACAAGTATCGAGTAAACCGGTCGTACATACCGTGAGCCGTGGTGAATCGCTCTCTGTGATTGCTAATCGTTATGGTAAAAGTAGTAATGAACTGAAGAGTTATAATAATTTACGTTCAACCTCATTAGCGATTGGGCAAAAATTAAAAATTCCTAATGGCGCGACTCAAACGGCTATGGTCAAAGTGCCTGCTAAACCAATCGTCCATACAGTGCGCAGCGGTGAGTCGCTTTCAGTGATTGCCACCCGTTATGGTAAAAGTAGTAATGAACTGAAAAATCATAATAATTTGCGTTCAACTTCATTAGCGATTGGACAGAAGTTAAAAATTCCTAATGGTGCAGTTCAAACTGTTGTCGTGAAAGCACCAGTTAAGCCCGTTGTACATACTGTGCGTAGCGGTGAATCACTCTCAGTGATTGCCAAGCGTTATGGTAAAACAACCAATGATCTAAAAAACTATAATAAGTTACGCTCTACCTCGTTATCCGTAGGCCAGAAATTAAAAATTCCTAATGGTGCTGTGCAAGTCGTTAAAGCCCCTGCGAAACCTGTTGTACATACTGTTCGTAGCGGAGACTCCCTCTCTGTGATTGCTAAGCGTTACAGTAAAAGCACCAATGAGTTAAAAAGCTACAATAACTTGCGTTCAACAACATTATCGATTGGACAAAAAATAAAAATCCCTGATGCAAATTACACCGTAAAGGCTGCAACATCTAATAAAGCAACTGTACATACCGTGCGTAGTGGTGAGTCTTTATCAGTGATTGCTGCACGTTATAATACCAATTCATCGGTATTGAAACAGTATAATGGTTTACGTTCGACAGCTTTATCGGTGGGACAGAAGATCAAAATACCAGCGGGTGCCAATAGATTAACAACGCATAAAGTACGCAGCGGAGAGTCATTGTCAGTGATTGCTCAGCGTTATGGTACAACAGCCTCGGTCATTAAATCGATCAATAAACTGCGCTCTAATTCGCTTTCGATCGGGCAACTTCTTACCATTCCTACGACTTAATTTTTCTGGAAGCTATAAAACATGCCAATTAAAATTTTACCCGCCCGTCTTGCTAACCAAATAGCTGCGGGCGAGGTGGTAGAACGTCCTGCTTCTGTTGTAAAAGAGTTAATCGAAAATAGCCTAGATGCGGGGGCAACGCGCATTGAGATTGATATCGAAAAGGGCGGCGCTAAATGCATCCGTATCAAAGACAACGGTAAAGGTGTTTCTAAAGATCAACTAACCCTTGCGTTGAGTCGCCATGCAACCAGTAAAATTAGCCACCTTGATGATCTCGAAGCTATTGTTAGTCTTGGTTTTCGTGGAGAAGCGTTAGCCAGTATTAGTTCTGTGTCGCGCTTAACCTTTACCTCAAAACCTAGCGACCAAGATCAAGCTTGGCAAGCGGTTGCAGAGGGGCGTGATATGCAAGTGAATATCCAACCTGCAGCGCACCCACAAGGGACAACCGTAGAAGTATTAGACCTGTTTTTTAATACACCAGCGCGACGTCGTTTTTTAAAAACAGAAAAAACAGAATTTCAACATATTGATGAACTGATCCGTCGAATTGCATTAAGCTCCTTTGAAATCGGTTTTGTATTAAAGCATAACGGCAAGATTATTCGTCAATATCGTGCAGCACAAACACCTGCTCAAATTGATAAGCGTTTAGCTGCAATTTGTAGTGAAAGTTTTGTGAAAAGTGCACTCTCTTTTAAAAGCGAAGAGAGCGATGGCGAGGCGAGTCCATTAAAAATATCAGGGTGGATCTCAGACAGACTATCTCCTCGCCTATTAGGTGATGTGCAATATTGTTATATCAATGGACGTATGATTCGCGATAAATTAGTTAATCATGCGATCAAACAAGCCTACGCAAGATTATTGCCAGAGGGACAGTTTCCTGGTTATGTTATCTACATTAACTGCCCGGCAGATCAGGTCGACGTTAACGTGCACCCATCAAAACATGAAGTGCGTTTTCATCAGGCGCGTTGGGTGCATGACTATATCGTCAGTACGCTAGCAACAACGCTGAGTAGTGACGATGCTTATGTCTCGCATCAGCGCACAGAGCATGATTATCAACCACCCACGCTCTCTCAGCCTATAGATGCAGCCTCACCGGCATCATCTCATGGTATGAGTCCCACTGGTGGTAATACAACACCATATAACAGTGGTGCGAATGTTAGTCGTGGTCAGGGAGGTGCTTCTGCTAACTATCAAAGTGCCTATAAGCCGGATGCATTAGATGATCAGCAAGTAAATGCGTATTGTGACTTTGTTAGTGAAGCGCATCCGCCATTAACAGGTTTTACAGAAAGCGTTACAAAAGATTATTTTGAGCTCATCAGTTTGATTAAAAATCAATATGTGCTGATTAAGTTAGTTGAACAAAAACAGTTACTACTGGTTTCTCTACCTAAAACTTATTTGCACCTGCAACAATTGCAGTTAATGGATGCGTGGCAAAATGGTGAAGTTATCTCGCAACCATTATTACTACCTGTGCGCATTGAACTGACTGAACCTGTCTTACAAATTAGTGAACGTTTTGAAAGCCTATTCATACGTCTTGGTTTTAGTTTTAAAAAACAAACTAACAAGCTTATAATAAGCAAAGTACCCGCGCTGCTTCGACAAGCGCCGATTGCTAAAATATTACCTTTGTTGTTTGATTTTTTAGTTGATGCTGATGCAGATATGACAGAGCAACAAGTGGAGGGTTTTTGCACTTTTATGTTGCAGCAGCTAGTGGCTGATAAACTATTTGACGCCTCTGAAGTTGCCCCACTGTTAAGGCAGCTTTCAACGACTTCACTATTAGCGCAGAGTACGTTATATATTAAACCCGATCTCACACTTTTATTACAAGGTTTTTCAGATGAATAATTTTCCTACCGTCCTGTTTTTAATGGGGCCGACAGCATCGGGGAAAACAGACCTTGCTATTCGTTTAGCAACAGAATGCAATTGTGAAATTATTAGTGTTGATTCAGCATTAATCTACAAAGAGATGGATATTGGTACGGCTAAGCCAACAGTTGCAGAGTTGAAACAAGCACCGCATGCATTGGTTAATATTATTGATCCGCTTGAAGCATACTCAGCCGGAGACTTCCGTGATGATGCTATTCGTTTAATGGATGAAATTGTTGCCCGAGGTAAAACACCGTTATTAGTGGGCGGAACTATGCTTTATTATAAAGCCTTGGTTGATGGACTATCACCACTTCCGAGTGCAGATCCTATTATTCGTGCAGAGATAGAGGAACAGGCAGAAAAGTTGGGTTGGCAGTTTTTACATGATCAATTAATGGAAATTGATCCTGTTTCAGCACAGCGTATTCATGTTAATGATCCGCAACGTTTGTCACGTGCTCTTGAAGTTTATCGTATATCAGGCAAAAGCTTAACGGAGCTTACACAAACTAAAAGTGAGCCACTCGCTTTTAATTTTAAGCAGTTTGCTATTGCACCAACAGAAAAAGTGGTGTTACATGAACGTATTGAGCGCCGCTTTAAATTAATGCTCGATGCAGGATTTGAACAAGAAGTTGAACGTTTACGTGCACGTGGTGACTTACATTTAGATTTACCCTCAATGCGTTGTGTTGGTTATCGACAAATGTGGGAATACCTCGATGGAAAGATGGATCATGAAGAGATGATTTTTCGTGGCGTGGTAGCGACGAGGCAACTAGCAAAAAGGCAGATGACTTGGCTGCGCGGTTGGAAAAGCGACATCACCTGGCTGGAAAGTGGCGATGATAATAATTTTGATATCTGTAAAGCCGCACTTAACTAGTCTGATATAACAAAGCACTAATTCAGAAAGTGCTATTGATCAAAGATTCAACATTAGGCTCGGTTTTTATCTAGTCATTGTTTATACTTGTTTTACTAAATTTAATAATAAAAATAATTAGGGAATCACGATGGCTAAAGGACAATCATTACAAGACCCGTTTTTGAATGCATTACGTAAAGAGCGAATTCCTGTTTCAATCTATTTAGTAAATGGCATTAAACTTCAGGGGCAAATTGAGTCTTTTGATCAATTTGTTATTTTACTGAAAAATACGGTTAGTCAGATGGTTTATAAACATGCGATCTCAACGGTAGTACCAGCACGCTCAGTGCCAACTATCCCACATGTTGAGTAATTAAATCGCTCACAATTATATTTCTTGGCTTACATTCTTGTAGGCCATTTTTTTATCCAAAATTTAAGCTATTATGATAGGATAATTCTTCCGTAACTATTTACTATTTCAACAAAATTTAAGGGGTTTTAAGTATTTCTTAAATCGCTGTTTAATTACTTTAAGTACTAAACAGCCTAATAGTTACTTCTTCATTATATTTCCATTTGGAGCATTTATTTGTTTGATCGTTACGAAGCCGGTGAACAGGCAGTCTTAGTTCATATCAATTTTTCCGATGATGAAAAAAAAGAGGACCTAGATGAACTTAAGTTATTAGTGAGTTCTGCTGGCGTTACAACCGTTGGTGAAGTTACAGGACCTCGAAAAATCCCCCATGCACGTTACTTTGTAGGTACTGGTAAAGCGCAAGAAATTGCAGATGCAGTGCAAACCTTAAGTGCAAATGTGGTTATTTTTAACCACTCCCTCACCCCCGCACAGCAACGTAACTTAGAAGCGATTTGTCAGTGCTTAGTATTAGATAGAACGGCACTTATTTTAGACATATTTGCACAACGAGCACGTACCTATGAAGGTAAGTTACAGGTTGAACTAGCGCAATTGCGTTTCATGTCAACACGCCTTATTCGTGGTTGGTCGCACCTTGATAAGCAAAAAGGTGGTGTTGGTATGCGTGGTCCGGGTGAGACACAGCTTGAGAGCGATAGACGTTTATTGAGCGCACGTATTACAGCGATTAAAGGACGCTTAGCAAAAGTTGCGAAACAACGTGACCAAGGTCGTCGTGCTCGCCAACGTGCCGAGGTGCCAACGGTTTCATTAGTGGGTTACACCAATGCGGGGAAATCGACACTGTTTAATCAGATCACTGATGCTGGTGTTTATGCCGCAGATCAGTTATTTGCAACACTTGATCCAACACTACGCCAAATCGAAATAGAGGACGTGGGAAATTGTATTTTAGCTGATACAGTGGGTTTTGTTCGTCATCTACCGCATGATTTAGTCGCTGCATTTAAAGCCACATTACAAGAAACGCGTGAGGCAACACTATTATTGCATGTGGTTGATTGTTCAGATGAAAATTACCGTGGTAATATCGAAGCCGTACAACGTGTTTTAACCGATATTGATGCGGGTGATGTAGCACAGCTGACGATCATGAATAAAATTGATGCATTAGACGATGTTTCGCCACGTATTGATTTAGATGATGAAGGAAAACCAACCCGTGTTTGGTTATCTGCGCAAACGGGTGAGGGTGTTGAATTATTATTTGAAGCATTAACTGCACACTTGTCGGGACAAATTAGAGAATTACAACTGGTGTTACCACCTGCCCAAGGGAAACTGCGCGCCGCCTTTTATGCGTTAAACTGCATTGAAAGCGAAAGCTATGATGAGAAAGGGGATTGTTTGTTAGGTATTCGTATTAACAATGTTGATCTTTCACGCTTACGAAAACAGTTTGATGGTGCACTAGAAGCATGTATTGTAGCAAATAAATAATAACATAATATGTCATAGTAGCTTTATTCTTGTTAAGATCATTGCTACATTTATATTTTAAATTTAATTACTTACATATCGAGGGCTAAAATGGCTTGGATGGCTTGGAACGAACCGGGTAAAGACGGTAAGAAAGATCAAGACCCGTGGCAGAATAACGGTAAGAAGAATGAGCAGGGGCCGCCAGATTTAGATGTTGTATTTCAAAAGCTGTCTAATCTGTTTGGTGGCTTATTTGGTAAAAAACCATCTTCAGGCAATGGCGGTAGCAATAAAAGTGGTGGCGGTAAGTTTGTTGTTATCGCGGTTGCTGTATTGTTATTTGTTGTTTGGTTTGCCAGTGGTTGGTATACCATCAAAGAATCAGAGCGTGGTGTCGTATTGCGTTTAGGCGCTTACAATAGCCAAGTTGAACCGGGCTTGCATTGGAATCCTAAATTCGTTGATAGCATTATTCCTATCAATGTTGAAGCATTCCGTACTATGCCAACAACTGGTTTTATGCTGACGCAAGATGAAAACATCGTCACGGTTGCCTTAGAAGTTCAATACCGTATCGTTGCACCTGAAAAATATCTATTTAGTGTAACCGATGCTGATAATAGTTTATTACAGGCATTAGATAGCTCACTGCGTTTTGTTATCGGTCATTCAAGTATGGATGATGTATTAACAACAGGTCGTGAAGTTGTTCGTCAAGAAACCTGGGAAATGCTTGAAAAAATTATCGAACCTTATGATTTAGGTATTGAGGTTGTGGATGTGAATTTACAACAAACTCGTCCACCTGAACAGGTTAAAGAAGCATTCGATGATGCTATCGCAGCGCAAGAAGATGAAGAACGTTTTGTACGTGAAGCTGAAGCTTATGAGCGTGAGAAAGAGCCTATCGCACGTGGTCAAGTTAAACGTATAGAGCAACAAGCACAAGCTTACAGTGAAGGTATTGTATTACGTTCACAGGGTGAAGTTGCACGTTTTAATAAACTACTTCCTGAGTATAAAGCGAATCCTGAAATTACTCGCCAACGTATCTATATCGAAACTATGGAGAATGTCTTGAACAACAGCTCTAAAGTGTTAATCGATAATAAAGGTGGCAATAATTTAACGTTTTTACCACTAGACAAGCTGATGACGAAAGGTGCAGGTACTGTACAACCAGCTTATACATCGGAGATAGAGACACGTTCACGTGCAGACGAAAAAGCGGATCAAGTAGAGAAAGATTCTGCAGCGGATCGTTTTTCTCGTAGTAGCCGTAGTAGCGGGAGAGAGTAATAATGAATAAATTTTTAATTTTACCAATTGTATTGTTTTTAGCGTTTATCAGCAGTGCATTTGTTGTTTCTGAAGGGCAAGGCGCTATCGTAATGCAATTCAGTAAAGTAAAGCGTGATGCTGAAGGCCTGCCTGTTGTTTACCCACCAGGCTTACATTTTAAAGTGCCTATGATTGACTCTATACGTATTCTTGATACACGTATTCAGACACTTGATGATAATGCAGATCGCTTTGTAACCTCAGAGAAAAAAGATCTGATTATTGATTCATACGTGAAATGGCAGATTGAAGACCTTTCTGTTTATTACCTCGCAACAGGCGGTAATAAGCTACAAGCTGAAGCGCTATTGAAACGTAAAATCAATAATGGTTTACGTAATGAAATCGGTTCTCATACCATTAAAGAGATCGTTTCTGGTAAACGTGGCGAAGTGATGGAAACTGCACTGAAGCGTATGGCTCGTTCATCTGAGCTAGGTATCAAGGTAGTTGATGTACGTATTAAAAAGATTAACCTACCTGATGAAGTGAGTAGTAGTATCTACAAACGTATGCGTGCTGAGCGTCAAGCTGTAGCAAGAGAACATCGTTCTCAAGGTCAAGAAAAATCTGAAGTGATTCGCGCGAATATCGACCGTAAAGTATCGATCATGATCGCTGAAGCAAATAGAAACGGTTTAGAAGCTCGTGGTGCTGGTGATGCACAAGCTTCACAGATTTATGCAGACTCTTACTCGCAAGATGCAGGCTTTTTTGCCTTTTTACGTAGTATGCAAGCTTACGAAAAAAGTTTTTCTAGCAAAGATGACGTGATGGTATTAAGCCCTGACTCTGAGTTCTTTAAGTTCATGAATAGCAAAGACTAAGTGTTTAAAAGTTGACTGAAAAGGGCGATTATTTCGCCCTTTTTTTTCGTCTAAAATTTAAACATCTGTGATTTTGCGCATAAATTGATTGATCAAGTGAATTAATGTTTGCTAAAATCCTTTCTCAATTCGATAGAGACGTGTGATTCTGATGGGAAAAAACGTAGTAATTCTTGGCACTCAATGGGGTGACGAAGGTAAAGGTAAGGTTGTAGACCTACTAACAGACAAGGCTCAATGGGTAGTTCGCTACCAAGGCGGACATAACGCCGGCCATACACTTGTAATAGATGGAGAGAAGACAGTTCTTCACCTAATTCCATCAGGCATCCTGCGTGAAAACGTAAAATGTGTTATCGGTAATGGTGTTGTACTTGCTCCTGATGCATTGTTCAGAGAGATGAACATGCTGACTGAAAAAGGCATTCCTGCAAAAGAGCGCCTATTCATTAGTGAAGGTTGTCCTCTAATTCTTCCATACCATGTTGCACTAGATATGGCGCGTGAAAAAGCTCGTGGCAAAAAAGCGATCGGTACAACAGGTCGTGGTATCGGTCCAGCATACGAAGATAAAGTTTCTCGCCGTGGTTTACGTGTTGATGATCTATTCAACATGGAAACATTTGCAGTGAAACTAAAAGAAGTAATGGAATACCATAACTTCCAATTAGAAAACTACTACAAAGTAGAGCCTGTAAACTACGAAGACGTACTTGCACAGATGACTGAAATGGCACCGCTACTAATTAGCATGGTTATTGATGTTACTGACGAACTAGATAAAGCACGTTTACGTGGCGAAAACATCTTGTTTGAAGGCGCACAAGGTACGTTGCTAGATATCGATCACGGTACTTACCCATATGTAACATCTTCAAATACAACTGCAGGTGGCGTTGCTACTGGTAGTGGTTTTGGTCCAACACATCTTGATTATGTGCTTGGTATTGTTAAAGCGTACACGACACGTGTTGGTTCGGGTCCTTTCCCAACAGAGCTTTACGATGGCGTTGATAAATTAGATCCTGCTGGTCACCATTTAGGTACTGTTGGTCATGAATTTGGCGCAACGACAGGTCGTTTACGTCGTACAGGTTGGTTTGATGCTGTTGCAATTAAACGTGCCGTACAACTAAACAGTATTACTGGTTTCTGCCTAACTAAACTTGATGTATTAGATGGCTTAGAAGAGATCAAAATCTGTACTGGTTACACAATGCCTGGCGGTAAAGTTGTTGATGTACCACCAATGGCAGCTGACGGTTACGAAGTTGCTGTTCCAGTATACGAAACAATGCCTGGTTGGAACGAAGTTTCATTCGGTGTGACTTCTTACGATGCATTACCAGAAAACGCTAAAGCTTACATCAAGCGTTTAGAAGAAATTACTGGTGTACCAATGGATATTATCTCTACTGGTCCAGATCGTAACGAAACAATGATTCAAGTGAACCCTTTCGCTTAAGCTTAATTGAAGCTAAGTTAAACTGAACACTTTAAAAAGCCCCTATCATGGCAACATGATAGGGGCTTTTTTATACGTGAAACCGAATGCTTGTTCGTTAAGTTTTTAGGACAACTAGTTTATTATACCAATGGAATTTAATAGGTGATCAGAGTTTGCGTAGGAAAAATTATTACTAATAAGGCGTGAGTTGCAGCCTTTCGAGAGATTAACTGCGTTAATCCTCTATCGGAGAATTAAATTAAAGACGTTAATTCTTTAATAGTTGTTCTCACTTCAAAACTCACAACGCAGTTAGGGATAATTTTAACCAGCAAGAATGATCACTTTATTAATTCCTTTGGTATTAGTTGGCTATCGCGTTAAGCGCTACCGATATCGTCGTTGCAAATCGTAACTGAGCTTAAAAGGCGAAATAATAATCCAATTTCATTGGTAATATTCACAGTGTAGTTATATTTGTCGTTAACAGTGCCTCATTTATCCTCTAAGCGCTTTTGAGGGAGATAACGTGCAATTGCTTTATAGGCGGGCTAAGTTGCATATAGAGCAAAGTAGAGGGGGATTTAAGGCTCAAGGGAATTACGTTGTCTGCTATCAGAATGAGCTGTTTATATTAAACAGCTCGATTATGAATGCTATTATTTATTAACAGCTGTAGCCGTATTAGCTTTTACGATCAGCTGCTAAATGTGCAAGGCTAATTAGTGCGTCTTTATATTCGCTTGCAGGCAAAATAGACAGTGCAGCAATCGCTTTGTCAGCTTCTTCAATAGCACGCTGTTTGGTGTATTCAAGTGCATTAGTATCACTTAACGCTTGCATAATCGCGTCAAAGTTTTCCATGCCGTTCGCTTTTTCGATCGCTTCTCTAATCAGTGCAACCTGCGTTGCTGTGCCATGCTGCATTGCGTAAAGTAATGGCAGTGTTGGTTTGCCTTCAGCAAGGTCATCACCGGTGTTTTTACCCATTTCTTCGGCATCTGAGCTGTAGTCCATCACGTCATCAGTTAATTGAAAAGCGGTGCCAAGGTATTTTCCATAATCAAGTAGCGCAGCTTCTACTGCTTTGGGTTGTTCTCCGATGACCGCAACTAGCTGTGTTGCCGCTTCAAAAAGTTTGGCTGTTTTAAAATAGATAACATCCATATAACTTTTTTCAGTCGTATCTGGGTCATTACAATTCATTAATTGTAAAACTTCACCTTCAGCAATCACGTTGGTTGCATTAGAAAGTACATCCATCACTTTTAAATTTTGTAATTCAGTCATCATTTGAAATGAGCGTGTATACAAAAAGTCACCAACTAATACGCTAGCTGCATTACCAAATAGAGCATTTGCAGTTTTCTCACCACGACGTAAATCTGATTCATCAACAACATCATCATGTAACAGGGTTGCAGTATGAATAAATTCAATGATCGCAGCTAGTTTTGTTATTTTATCGTCATGTACACTCAGCGCCTTCGCCGATAAAATCGTGATTAATGGACGAATACGTTTGCCGCCACTGTTTACAATATAAAACCCTAATTGATTAATCAGCGCAACATCAGAGGTCAGCTGTGCTTGAATTAAGCTATTAACCTGTGACATCTCATTGGCAGATAATTGCTGAATTTGTTTGATATCCATGGAGTAGTGTTTCCGAATTAGGCATGATGATATATAGCGTTATTATTGCCCTTTCTGATACTTATCTCAACTCTGTTATAAGAAAATGTTACAACTAATTTACTTTCTGTATTTTTGATCCTGTTTTTAGCTAAGATATTGAAATAATGGCTGCTTGTTTGTTTTGTATATTTCATATTGTTGGCCACAAATCGATGTTTAAATTAATTCCATTATTTTTACCAAATAATATTGCCAAGTGTTAGTAATTGCCGTAGACTCCGCCACCATTGTGATTAATAAGTGTGCTCTCGATGTTGATTCCTAGATGAATAACACGAGACGCCTGAACGGAGTAATAAACATGTACGCTGTTATCCAGAGTGGTGGCAAGCAACACCGTGTTGCTGTAGAACAAACTCTTCGTTTGGAAAAACTAGATGTAGAAGCCGGCGCAACTGTAGAATTTGATAAAGTTCTTCTAGTAGCAAACGCAGACGACATCAAAGTTGGTGTTCCATACGTAGACGGAAGTAAAGTAACTGCTGAAGTAGTTGCACACGGTCGTGGTAAAAAAGTTAAAATCGTTAAGTTCCGCCGTCGTAAACATTCTCGTACTCAAGCTGGTCACCGCCAGTGGTTTACAGAAGTTAAAATCGTTGCGATTAACGCTTAATTAGGAGTTATTAAAAATGGCACATAAAAAAGCTGGTGGTAGTACTAATAACGGTCGCGATTCAGAAAGTAAACGCTTAGGTGTTAAACGTTTTGGTGGCGAATCTGTATTAGCTGGTAATATCCTTGTACGTCAACGTGGTACTAAATTCCACGCTGGCCTAAATGTTGGTCTTGGTAAAGATCACACTCTTTTTGCGAAACAAACTGGTACAGTTAAATTCGAAAAGAAAGGTAAACCACTACGTTCATACGTGAGCATCGTTGCTGAGTAATTCAGTTTCGAAATAAGATTCTAAAGCCTCGCTTATGCGGGGCTTTTTTTTTATATATAATTTTTGTACTTATTTATATTGATAGAAGAAATGTGATCTATGTTTAATATAAATAGGTATAATCAGTGTACAAAAAATGTTGTGCATGTTTTTCTTGGAGATTGTAATGAAGTTTGTTGATGAAGCAAAAATAAAAATTGACGCTGGAGACGGTGGCAATGGTTGTGTCGGCTTCCGTACAGAAAAATATATCCCACGCGGTGGCCCGAATGGTGGCGATGGTGGTGATGGTGGTGATGTTTACCTACAAGCTGATGAAAATTTAAACACCTTGGTTGATTTCCGTTTTGTGCGTTTTTACGCTGCTGAACGTGGTGAAAATGGTCAAACTCGAGATTGTACCGGCTCTCGCGGTAACGATTTAGTTATTCCTGTACCTGTTGGTACACGTGCTCGTGATGAAGATACTGGCGAAGTAATCGGCGATTTAACATCGGCAGGACAAAAACTACTTGTTGCTAAAGGTGGCTTCCATGGTTTAGGTAATGCACGTTTTAAAACCAGTACTAACCGTGCGCCTCGTCAAAAAACAGACGGTACACCAGGTGAAGTTCGTAACTTACAATTAGAGCTATTGTTGCTTGCCGATGTGGGTATGTTAGGTTTACCAAATGCAGGTAAATCGACCTTTATCCGCAGTGTTTCAGCAGCAAAACCAAAAGTAGCTGACTACCCATTTACGACGCTTATTCCAAACTTAGGTGTAGTAAGTATGGGCCACGGACGTAGCTTCGTAATTGCTGATATCCCTGGATTAATCGAAGGTGCTTCAGAAGGTGCTGGTCTAGGGACGCGTTTCCTACGTCATCTAGAACGTTGTCGTGTATTACTACATATGGTTGATTTACTGCCTGCAGACGGCACAGATCCTGCAGATAATGCAGCTATTATCCTAGAAGAGCTAGCAAAACACAGCCCTAAATTAGCGGCGAAACAACGTTGGTTAATCTTTAATAAAACTGACTTGCTGCTTGAAGAAGATGCTGAAGAGGTAATGAAGTCAGTTATCGATCGTCTTCAATGGGAAGGTCCTGTTTATAAAGTAGCGGCAATCTCAAAAACGGGTACACAGCAAGTTTGTCAAAACGTAGCTGATCACCTAGAAGAGATGCCAAAAGAGTACACTGCTGAAGAAGAACGTCAACAAGTTGAGTTCCAGTGGGATGATTACCATGAAGCTACAATGGATGAGGTCAACGAAAATTATGTTGGCGCTGAAGATGAAGACGATGATTGGGATGAAGATGAAGAGACAATGGAAGTGATTTACGTTAGAGATTAAGATCTCGGCTAACATCTTCTGTTCATAATAAAACCTCGCTTTGATACTATCAAAGCGAGGTTTTTTACTTTTAGGAATCAATATGATTGAGCAAGTCGAGTTATATCTAGAACAGTTATTAGCATCTTTAGATATCCGTAACTGGGTAGTTAATTTTACACTGATATTATGTATTACCTTACTCATACAATTAGTCTGGCGTAGCTTTGCTAACAAAATTCAGCGTATTGTTTCACACACATCTAATCACTGGGATGATATTGCTTTATATGCCGTAATGCGCCCTATGAATTGGATTATCGTGCTGATGGGGGGGTCAATGGCATTAAGGGTGGTTGCTTCAAGTGAAGAGTTAGCCATCTCAAATTATCTTCCTGTGGTTCAAAAAATATCGATATTATTGCTTCTGGGCTGGTCCTTCTGGCGTATGGCGACACGCACCGAAGAGACTTACATTGCTGATGAACGTAAAGACACAACCACGGTGACAGCGGTTGCTAAGCTAGCCAAATTGTCAGTATTGATCATCATCTTACTTTCTGTATTACAGACCTTAGGTGTTAGCGTATCAGGTGTACTCGCATTTGGTGGTATGGGTGGCTTGGTGGTGGGGATGGCAGCGAAAGATCTACTGTCCAACCTGTTTGGTGCCTTGATGGTTTATATGGATAAACCGTTTAAAGTTGGAGATTGGATACGTAGTCCAGATAAGTCGATAGAGGGCACTGTTGAGAGTATAGGTTGGCGTTTGACCCGTATTCGTACCTTTGACAAAAGACCCTTGTATGTCCCTAATAGTTTGTTTACTCAAATTGTGGTGGAGAATGCATCGCGTATGAGTAACCGCCGTATTAAAGAAAGTTTTGGACTGCGTTATCGTGATATCAATCAGGTAGAAAAAATCATTTTTGAGGTCAGGGAGATGCTCGCTAATCACCCTGAAATAGATACTCGTCAGACCTTAATCGTCAATTTTGATCTGTTTAATGACTCATCATTAGATTTCTTTATCTACACCTTCACAAAAACCACTAACTGGATTAAATTTCACGGCATTAAGCAGGATATATTGCTCAATATTGCAAAAATTGTGAAAGATAATGGTGCTCAATTTGCTTTCCCAACAAGGCAGCTTCATTTAGATACAACTAGCTTGAAAGAAGAATTTCAAGCTAAATAATTAGCAGCATCACGTTGTACATTATCAAGCTCATCGAGTAACTCTAATAGCTCAGGCTCTAATAAGTCTGGGCTAAGTCCTTGTTTAAGTTCTTGCTCAATCAGACCCGCAATTTTCTTTAGCTTAGGCACGCCACTATAGCTACAACCCCCATGAAACTTATGGATAATCTTGCTGAGTTGAACGTTATCTATCTCGCCATTTATTGCTTCATTTGCGGCGCTTTTAACCTCAGTAAAATCGTTAATTAGCATGCTTATCATCTCTTTTGCGAGATCTTCTTTACCTGCAGATTGCTTTAATGCTAATGACCAGTCAAAAGAAGTGCTGCTATTCACCGCTGGAATAGTTCTTCTTGGGGGCTGTATGATTGGTGCATCTAATAATTTTGCATTAGGAGCCCAGCGATTAATAATTTTCTGAAGTGCGCGCTCATCGATCGGTTTTGCTAAACAATCGTCCATACCCTGCTGTAAAAACTGTTCTTTTTCGCCAGGGAGTACATGCGCAGTCACCGCAATAATGGGCGTTGTATTATTTGTCGAACCATCTTTAATCTGTAGACAGGCATTAATACCATCTAAAACAGGCATCTGGATATCCATAAAGATCAGATCAAATTTCTGCAGTTTTGCATGATCGACTGCTATTTTTCCATTAACACAGGTGGTGACATGGTTAACCCGATCATTTAGCATCGCTTGTATCAGTTTTAAATTGGCAGGATTATCGTCTACTGCCATCACATTAATATCTTTACGTATTATAGTTAATGGTTTCTCAGGAGTGATAAGTTCTTGTTTTACCTCGTTGCCGGTGATTAATGCATTGGCTAAATTTTTGTGATTTATCGGTTTACTTAAACAATAATTAGCACCTGATTTTTGGATCATCTCAAAAATACTTGGATCACTTGAGTTGATAAGCACAATAATGTTTTTGGTAAATTGTTTCGCTTTGTTGATCTTCGCTAAAAGTGGCTTAAGGTTGTCACATTGGCTATGACCTATCACAATGCTGCTATATTGCTTATCTAAGTTCTGCTCAAATTGTACTTCTTTTTCACTAAGAGTGAGTGTCGTCTGCCATTGATTAAGTAGTTGTGAACAGGCTAACGCGGCATATTTATTACTTTCAAAAACTAAAATAGATTGTTCTTTTAGCTGTTGAAGTGGCAAGTTTTGTAAAGGTCGATGGCTGTTTTTTTCTATTTTTATGGTAAATGAGAACGTTGAACCCTGTTCAGGTGCTGAAATAAGATCAATGTTACCTTGCATCTCTGCGACTAGTTTCTGGGTAATAACTAACCCTAGCCCCGTCCCGCCATATTCCCTAGTAACGCTTGAATCTGCTTGGCCAAATGCTTTGAATAGTTGTTGCTGCTGCTTTTCAGAGATACCAATGCCGGTATCAGCTATCATCATCTTCAAGGTAACCGTATTATCGACATCATCTTCTTGTTTAACGCGTTGAATCTGTACTTCAATATTACCCTCTTGGGTAAATTTAATCGCATTACCAATCAGATTAGTAAGAATTTGCTGTAGGCGCATTGCGTCACCAAGTACATCTGATGGCACTTCATAATCGACCATCAAACTTAGCTCTAAGTTTTTTTCATGTGCACTTGGCGCTAATAAGTGCATCGTTTCATCGATACATTCACGCAGGTCAAAGGGCAGTTTTTCAAGTGTTGATTTACCCGCTTCGAGTTTTGAAAAGTCTAAAATATCGTTAATGATATTAAGTAAATTACCTGCAGAGCGTTCGATGGTCTGTAGATAATCTACTTGATTAGCGGTCATTTGTGTCTTTAGCAGCTGCCTAGCAAAACCGATTACACCATTAAGCGGCGTGCGTAACTCGTGACTCATATTAGCAAGGAACTCTGATTTTACTGAGGCGGCTTGTTGCGCCTCTTTTCGAGTAATATCAAGTTCGATATTCTGTACTTCCATCAGATCAAGTGTTTCGCGTAGTTCACTGGTCGCTTGGTCAATATTGTCTTGCATCTCCTCATGGTGTTTCGACATCGCGAAACCCATTTGGTTAATACCATCCTTTAGTGATTCTATTTCACCGGTATAGTTGCCCTCTACCCGTGAGTTTAGACGCCCGAGACTGATCTTTTCAACCACGGAAGCCATCTCTGAAATAGGACCTGTAATGCGGTTTGCTTGTCTAAATGCGAAGAATAGGCTGCCGATAATCCCCATTAATACGACGATGATTGATAAAGCCGCATCACGGAAAAATAACAGATCAACTTGGGACCGGTTAATCTCTAAAGAGATATAACCAATCACCCGCCGTGGTTGGTCAAAAGTAAGTTGGTACTCTAAAAAATTAGATTCATCAATGATGGGGGTATGGATGACGGTGCTATCAAGATGATGTACGACTTGGGTCATCTCGGGAATCGCTTGCCCATCGTCAATCTTTAATAACTGAAAATTACGGTGATAGTTGCTGGTTACAAAGAGTTTATTTTGTGCATCAAAGATGGCAATACTTCTGATCATGGCGCTGTTTTTACGATGTGTTGCACCGATAATTCGTCTTAAAACAGTACGTGTTTCATCTTGTATCCCATATTCACTGGCAATTGCTAATGGTTCTGCAATATTAATCGCACGGTTAATTAGAAATTCATTACCTTGCATATAACGGTTAATCGTAAAATAAGTCGCTAATAATCCACCAATCAATATCGTCGGTAAAATGGTGTAGGTGATAACCTGAGCGCGCAATCCATATTTTGTCATAGGTGGCTTTCTAATCTTTTAGTCGATGAAATGAATGCTTTTTCTATTGTATTTGACAAGCTAGACCATATTACCTCAATACGCTTTCTCTGGCACTGCTAAGTAGGTTAATTTTATAGCCGTCATTTATGCACATTGTATTGCTACAATTTGGCTTGCTGATGAAGTATCATGGAGCCTGCAAAGCTATGATGGCATAGCTTATCTTACCTGTGAATTACTTATGGCTCAGTTCTTTAAAGCAGCACCTAAAAATAGTATAAAAAGTCGAATTTTGAAAAATGTCTTGGTAGAAAAATTAGATCACCAAGGTCGAGGGCTCGCTTTTTTCCAAAATAAACCTTTATTTATTGATGGTGCCTTAATTGGTGAGACGTTAGATGTTCAAGTGACAGAAAGCAAAAAGCGCTATAGCAAAGCAAACATTATAAAAATTAATCAAGCGAGTGAGTTACGCGTGCCCGCTGCTTGTCCACACTATGAGCAATGTGGTGGTTGTCATCTGCAACATACTACCCAAGATAATCAAATTAGCATTAAGCAGGCGGGTTTATTAGACCTGTTTACCCGCTTTGCTAAGCAAGCCCCTATTGAACTTGAACAAGCTGTTAAGTCCAATGAATGGGGTTACCGACGTAGCGCACGTTTTGGTGTGCAATATAATAGAAAATCAAAAAAAGTGGAGATGGGGTTCCGTCGTGCACTGAGCAATGACCTGATTGATCAAAAAGTATGTCCGGTATTGAAAGCACCGCTAGAGCTTTTAATCGTACCACTGAAAGAGCTGTTAAATAGTTTGACTAGCAAAGCTGATTTGGGCCATGTTGAAATGATTTGGTCAGATCAAGGCGTGGTGGTTTTACTGCGCCACCTAAAAGTTTTACCAAAAGGTGATGTGGCATTAATTACAGCCTTTTCAGAGCAATATCAGGTTAACTTCTATAGCCAACCAAATAAAAATGAACTTGTTTGTTTAACGGGTGACAATAAATTAAGTTACCAATTACCTCAATGGAACTCGACACTTAATTTCAATGCCACTGATTTTTTACAAGTTAATGAAGCGGTTAATCAACAAATGGTTGCACAAGCACTTACCTGGCTTGATGTAAATAAGCAAGATAAGGTATTGGATCTATTTTGTGGTTTAGGTAATTTTACCCTGCCAATTGCGACATTAGTTGAGTCTGTTGTTGGCGTAGAAGGGGTGCAAAAAATGGTCGATCGTGCCACTGATAATGCACAAGCAAACGGTATTAATAATAGTACTTTTTTTCAAGCCGATTTAAGTGCTGAACATTTGAGTAAACAACCTTGGGCAAGTTCATCGTTCAATAAAGTATTGTTAGATCCAGCACGCGCAGGTGCACTTGAGTCGATTCCCTTTATCTTATCGCTCAAGCCATCACATATTGTTTATGTTTCTTGTGATCCGGTTACCCTTGCAAGAGATAGTCAGTTATTATTGGAAAAAGGTTATAAATTAGATAAATTGGGTTTATTAGATATGTTCCCTCAAACTGGGCATATGGAATCTATGGCACTGTTTATAAAATAGTTTTTAATTGGTGTGTAACGGATTATTACACGCCTAACACGTTAAATTTGGAGTTTTTTAATGGTTTCAGTTCGTGACACACATTTTTTTCAAACTGCACAGAAAGATCCAACCAAGTGGGTAACCACGTTAGGGTTAAGCAATAATGATCAAAGAAGCCTATTAGAAAACTACGAAAAGATAATCACCCTGTGCACTGAGCCCGAGCAGCTGCCGCTATTAGAGCTGGGCACAGAGATGGTTGAAATCCTCGTTACTCTTAACATGGATATGGATACCCTTAACGCTGCGCTGATATTTCCGCTGTTAGATCATAACATCCTTACCCAAGAGCAGGTCAATGAGATGTGGCCTAAGCGCATCGCAAAATTGGTGAAGGGCGCAATGGATATGGAAGGCATCCGTGCGTTACAAAATCAAGGCTCGACTAAAATAGCTGCCTCTCAAGTTGATAATCTACGCCATATGTTATTAGCAATGGTCGAAGATGTCCGTGCTGTAGTGATTAAACTTGCTGAGCGTATCTGTTATCTACAGCAGATAAAAGGCGCAGATGAAGAGACTAAAGTATTAGTCGCGCGTGAAATATCCTCTATCTATGCACCTTTAGCGAATCGACTTGGTATTGGCCAGTTAAAGTGGGAATTGGAAGATCTTTCATTTCGTTATCTTCAGCCAGAAATTTACAAAAAATTAGCCAAACAACTCGCAGAAAAACGCATTGATCGTGAAAACTATATTCAAGACTTTGTTGGCAGAGTGCAAAACTCATTAACAGAGATGAGTGTCAACGGCAGTGCTTACGGTCGGCCAAAACATATCTATAGTATCTACCGTAAAATGCAGAAAAAAGAGTTACAGTTTGAACAACTCTTTGATGTACGTGCGGTCCGTGTAGTGGTCGAAAAACTGCAGGATTGTTATGCTGCGTTAGGGGCCATTCACACCATGTGGCACCATATTCCAAGTGAGTTTGATGATTATATTGCGAACCCTAAACCCAACGGCTATCAATCTATTCATACCGTTGTATTGGGAGATGAAGGCAAAGCGATAGAGGTACAGATTCGTACTCAGCAGATGCATGAAGACTCAGAGCTAGGCGTCGCTGCGCACTGGAAGTATAAAGAGGGGAGTGCCGGTGGAAAATCTGCCGGTGGTTACGAAGAAAAGATTGCATGGTTACGTAAACTACTCGCATGGCAAGAAGATATTGCAGATAGCGAAAACTTAGTCGATGAATTACGTAGTCAGGTATTTGATGATCGTGTTTATGTGTTTACACCAACAGGTGAAGTGGTAGATCTTCCAGCAGGATCAACACCCTTAGACTTTGCCTATTATATTCACAGCCAAGTTGGACATCGTTGTATTGGTGCAAAAATAGCGAACCATATCGTACCTTTCACTTATAAGCTTAAAACTGGCGATCAAGTTGAAATATTGACTCAAAAAGAGTCTAACCCGAGTAGAGATTGGCTTAACCCTAATCTTGGTTATCTCAATGCACCACGTGCACGACATAAAGTAGCGACTTGGTTTAGAAAACAGGATCGAGATAAAAATATTCAAGCAGGGCGAGAGCTGTTAGAGGCTGAGCTAGCAAAGGTAAAACTGAAACTCACTGATGTGTCACCAGCCATTGAGCGCTTTAATGTCAGTAGTGACGATGATATTTTTGCTGGCATCGGTAATGGTGATCTGCGTTTAAATCAGTTGGTGCACTTTTTAGATGGGCATCATCACCAACAAACATTAGAGCAACAGGATCTTGCTGCACTTGAAGCATTAGAGAAGCGAAAACAGAGTTTTACGCAAAAGCCGACGGGTAATAATATTATTATCGATGGTGTGGGTAACTTAATGCATACCATTGCGCGTTGTTGTCAGCCGATACCTGGTGAGCCTATCGAGGGGTATATTACCCAAGGGCGCGGTATATCAGTACATCGTAAGTCTTGTGAGCAACTTGCAGATCTTCGTGATGTGCATCCTGAACGCATTATTGAAGCGAGCTGGGGAGAGTCTCACTCATCTGGTTACTCATTAACACTGCGTCTTGAAGCGATGGATAGAAGCGGCTTGTTAAAGGATATTACGACACTACTTTCTAATGAAAAAGTGAATGTTCTTGGTGTTAATAGTATGACCAATATTAAAAATCAATCGGCGACCATTGATCTTAATTTAGAGGTTTTTAACAGTAAAGATATCGTTAAATTAGCGAAGAAATTACAACAACTCAAAGATGTGACTGCGGTTAGACGTTTATAATACTGATTAGTCGAGAAGAATAAAAAAGGTGAATCAGTGATTCACCTTTTTTGTGCTTGTTTTTAACTACCGCACTGTTTACGGTAGCCAACAAAAGGCAACGGAAAACGGCCTGCTAAATATTGGTTAGCATGAACAATGCCGACCAACATACTCAATACAAAGGCGAGTATAATGTTGGTACCACCGCCAATGCTTGCTATTGCCGGGCCCGGACAGAAACCTGCCAACCCCCAACCTGCACCAAAAATAATCGCGCCCCAAATAAGCGTACCATCTATGGTGGTATTGGTTGTCCAAGTAAATGCATCCCCGCTAATTGCTGTTTTGCGTTTTTTGATAACAAGGTGGTAGATAGGTGTGAATACCGCTAACGCGCCCCCCATCACAAACATTAAGCTTGGATCCCAATCACCTGTGACATTTAAGAAACCGATCACCTTAGTAGGATCAACCATACCAGAAATAATCATGCCCGCACCAAACAGTGCGCCAGAAATAAAGCCAATTAATATTCTTATTTTTTTCGATTTAGACATCTTAAACGGCTCCAAATAAACTGCGAACAAACACCATGACAATCGCTGAAGCCATAAATGCGATGGTTGCATAGATCGAACGTTTAGAGAAACGTCCCATGCCAATAATACCATGACCGCTAGTACAGCCATTGCCTAAGCGGGTACCAAAACCAACTAACAAGCCAGCAAACGAAACTAATAAAATATTTTCACCACTAATATCTGGTAGTGAAAAACCTAATGGAGCGACGATTAATACGCTTAAAACCATGCCCGTTAAAAAGGCTGCTCGCCAACTCGATTCATGTTTTTTAGGGCTTAATAATCCGCCAATTACACCGCTTATCCCTGCGATTTTCCCACTGAATAGCATCAATAATGCTGCCGAAAGACCAAGTAAAGCTCCCCCAGCTAATGATGTCCAAGGTGTAAAGTTTTCCATTAATGACTCCTACTATATTATTTTAAAAATGTTATTCACTAGGGCAGAAAGCGTTTTGTAGTGCACTCAATAACACATTAACGCGCTGATCGTCGATTGAGTAAAAAACCTGCTGGGATTCTTTACGAATTTTAACCAAGTTATTTTTACGCAGTACGCCAAGGTGTTGTGAAAATGCAGACTGGCTAAGCTTGGTATGTTCTCTTAATTCAGAAACACCCATCTCACCACCCGATAACAGGCATAAAACTACCATACGGTCTTTATGTGCCATTAATTTTAATAGTTCGCTGACTTCTGATGCTTTGTCATGAATTAGTGCTAATTTATTTTCCATATGTCGTCCTTTATTAATATCTTTAAATAATACATTTTGTACTGTTTTGTATCAAGCTAATTTAGATAAATATTAATTAGACTTTTCTAATTTAGGGGGTTATTATTTATCTGTTGATGATTAATTCGTACAAAAAATAGGGAGAATAAAATGACAATTGAAAATGGTATTAAAGTGCTAGCGGGCTCGATGGTATTACTATCAGTAGTATTAACGCAGTTTGTACACCCTAATTTTATCTGGTTAACCGTGTTTGTTGGCGCCAACCTTTTGCAAAGTGCCTTTACGGGTATCTGTCCTGCGGTATTTTTCTTAAAAATACTCGGCTGCAAAGCAGAAACGGATAAATAACCTGTATCAAGTGAGCAGCGCTATCATTTATTGATAGCGCTTATATTATTTTCAATTTTTATTTTCAAGCTTTATAAACTTTTATTCAGGAAAAATTATGTCTAAAAAAATCTTAATCATTGGTGGCGTTGCCGGTGGCGCATCAGCCGCTGCACGTGCTCGTCGTCTTGATGAATCTGCACAGATTATTGTCTTTGAGCGTGGTCCACACATCTCATTTGCCAACTGTGGTTTGCCTTATCACATTGGTGGGGAAATTGAGCTGCGTGAAAAGCTACTATTACAAACCCCTGAAAGCTTTAATAGTCGTTTTAATGTCGATATTCGTGTTCAAAATGAAATTTTAGCGATTGATAAACAGGCTAAAACCGTCACTGTGCGTGATATTGTTGCAGATAAAGAGTACACAGAATCATACGATGCGCTTATCTTAAGCCCGGGAGCGGGTCCTTTTGTACCGCCTATTTCTGGTGTACGTAACCACTTAACGCATACACTGCGTAACGTGCCAGACATGGATGCGATCATCACTTCAATTGAGGTTAATAAACCGCAACATGCAACCGTCTGTGGCGGTGGTTTTATCGGTCTAGAGATGGCTGAAGCCCTGCGTCACCGTGATATAGCTGTCACCTTAGTTGAGCTTGCTCCACAGGTAATGGCGCCGGTTGATATTGAGATTGCTAACGTATTACATGAAGAGCTGAAGCAGCATAATGTAGACCTTAAATTAGGCAAAGCATTACAGGCAGTTGCTGAAACAACAGTGAGTGATAGCTCTCTGACGCTAACACTAAATGACGGTTCTACGCTAGAAACGAACCTGCTTATTATGGCAGTTGGGGTAAAACCGGAAACCGCATTAGCAGTGCAAGCAGGTCTTGAACTCGGTGATTTTGGTGGCATTAAAGTGAATGATGCGATGCAAACCAGTGATGAGTCTATTTTTGCGGTTGGTGATGCGATTGAAACTGCTGAGTTTGTTACCGGTGAAGCGATGCTTGCACCCTTAGCGGGACCTGCAAATCGCCAAGGTCGTTTGGCGGCCAATGTGATTTTTGGTAGTGATGAAACCTACAAAAAAACACAGGGTACCGCTATCTGCAAAGTATTTGACCTTGCGGTTGCCTCTACCGGTATGAATGAAAAAACATTGCTGCGTAAAAAAATGCCTTATGAAAAAGTTTACGTCCACGCGATGAGTCATGCGAGTTATTACCCTGGTGCGCATCCAGTGAGTTTAAAACTGCTATTTAACCCTGAAAACGGCAAAATATTAGGCGCACAAGCGGTGGGTAAAGATGGCGTTGATAAACGCATCGATGTACTTTCTGTTGCACAACGCGCAGGTTTAACTGTGTATGACTTGCAAGATTTAGAGTTATGTTACGCACCACCCTTTGGCTCTGCACGTGATGTGGTTAACCAAGCTGGTTTATTAGCAAGCAACGTAATGAAAGGCGATGAAGTGGTATTCCACAGCGCGGATATTAAGCAACTCGCTGATAATCAACTGTTGATTGACGTACGTACTGAGCACGAAGTGGATAACATGGGAATGATCCCTGGCGCAATTAATATCCCAGTTGATGACCTACGTGCAAACCTATGTAACATTGATAAACAGAAAGAGATTTTAGTTTATTGTCAGGTAGGGTTACGTGGTCATGTTGCATCAACGTTATTGAAAAACAGTGGTTATAAGGTGAAAAATTTAACCGGTGGTTTTAAAACGTGGAAAGCCTTTAACTATTAATTTCACGGCATGAATAAAAAAAGGGAAGCATTGCTTCCCTTTTTAGTCATTCATTCAAATATTATTTCTAGAAGAATACTTTATAGTTAAACCAAACTGATTTTTCAGTTGCTAGGTCTAGACTGTTATTCTTGTGTTCAAAATTAGTACTTGTTCTATCGAACTTTACTTGTCCCCACGTTTTACCATCGCTAGAAAGAGGAGTAGAAACCATTAATGTTGATTTCAAGCTTGTCATTTCTAGGTCACCATTTAGGTACGTTAATTCTGGGTATGCAGCAATAAATGTACCGTCTTCACCCGTCTTCCATACCGCATAAAATGCAGCAGAAGCACCAGTAATTCCAGTATCGTCTAAATGAATACCTGCACCTTTAAGCTGTGCAGAATCATTATTGTATTCACCGGCTAATACCGCACCACGAGCAAACATAGTAAATGCGTCAGATGAAGTACGGATCATAGCGATACCACCTAATGCTACACTGGTAAAAGTATCATTATTAATGATATCAACAGAGGCTGCCGCACGTGGTGTTGTCGCGTTATTAAAGCTAAATACGTGGAAGTATTGAAGACGTGCATCTTTATAAGCACCATCTTCATCAATAGTCCCTTCTAATAAGGTCATTGCTGTTTGACCGTTATCAAAAGCGTACGATAATGAACCGGTTAATTTAACATCGCCTTTACTGCTTAAACCAACAATAGCAGTGGTGCTTGCGCGCGTCATATCTGAAGCATCAATCTCTTCTTCTTTTTCTGCTAGTGCAAACGGTGCAACTACGCTTAGAGCCAGTGCAGTACCAAATAATTTTTTAAATGTCATATTATCCCTGGGGGTATTGTTAAGTCATGTTTACATGAAAATTAGTAATTTGAACACCGCATTAATTTTTACTTATCGAAGTTCGATAAGATGTTGTAATCAATACAGGTATGAAAATAGTGGCCAACAGGAAGTTATCGCTAGTTGGCCTTGGAAATAGGTTGGGAGCCTATTTCATATCTTTAACGAAGCCACGGATATAACCAGCAACATTATGTTTTTCAATACGGTTACTGAACCATACTGCAACGGTGTTTTTATCAGGAGAGATATACAAGCCTTGGCCACGCATACCACCTTTATAAAGGTCGCCATCTTTAAATACAGCGTCAAATTGGTAACTACCACCAATTGGCTCGTCTGGGAACATGCCAACGAATCCTGTGTGCGCAGGGCTTACTTTGTAAACACCAGGTTTAACAGAATCTTGGATATGCTTAAGCATAGAATCTGGAACGATTTGTTGTTTAGCTGTCGCTGACCATGAATCTGTGAATAACATTGCAAAACGTGCCATATCTTCGATATTAGAGTTGAACAATCCGTGTGATACTTCATAACCATCTGGTGTTAATGTGAAGTAAGAATCACCTGTCATACCCGCTTTCGCCCAAACTCTTTCTTCA
This sequence comes from Psychromonas marina, assembly GCF_030161115.1. Classification (GTDB taxonomy): domain Bacteria; phylum Pseudomonadota; class Gammaproteobacteria; order Enterobacterales; family Psychromonadaceae; genus Psychromonas; species Psychromonas marina. The sequence goes on along the minus strand of NZ_BSPQ01000026.1, from coordinate 66,042 downwards.
AATATTTCTGAGAAAGTTTTGTTTTCAACTGTTGATGCGAGTAGCGATAACATTTGAGTATTCGCTGAGCTATATTCAAACGCTTGACCAGGTGCTTTAGCTTTAGGGATATTGATTAATGTGTTGTAGTAATCTGGTACTTGACCCACTTCTGCTAACATCATTTGTGTGATCCAAGCTTTAGGGTTAGATCGAACTGAATCATTTTCTTCGTGATCCATACCTGATTGCATGTTGAGCACGTCAATAACTGCAACATCTCCCCAGTCTTTACCTTCTAAATCAGGGATGTAGGTTTTTAATGGTTTGCTTACGTCGATCTTACCTTCAGCTTCTAGCATCGCGATGATAAGTCCAGCAGTTGGTTTTGCATTACTCATCCATACATGTTTAGTATTTGCTGGAATATTGTTATGTTCAAAAATAACTTTGCCATCTTTAACGATCATCATTGAGTTTACTGATGGATCTTCGCCGTTGATTAGGTCATCTAATTTTGTATCATTGAAAGTCGCATTGTATACCTGTTGTGCATCAATAGGCGCTCTTTCAAGTGGCATTGCAATGCCTGCTTTTTTGACTGATGAAGTTGGCATTACTTGGTCAAGGTTTTCCCAGTACCAAGAAGCTTGCTTGCTTGGAACCATAAAACTTAACATACTAAAATCGTCCATGTAATGTTGACGTTCTTCAGTTGTAATCGCAGTTGCACTTGTACTGAATGCAACAATTGCTGCAAGTAAACTTTTCTTAAGCATAGGTAACCCCTTGATAAAATACGTTGTATGCTAGGAGTTTATGGTACAGGGGGGCTTAACTCCCTATCATTTTACGACATAGTTTTATAATTGATGGGTTGTTTATTTATTAGGCGCGAGTAATAAAAAAATAAACTTACTTACAGCGCTCAACGTATTGGATAGGTGTCAAACCGGTCTGTTTTTTCATTGCTCGGGTGAGATTTGCTGCTTCTGTATAATGAAGCTGCATTGCGATGCTATTAACACTATCGCCTTGTAGCAGAAGTTGTTTTGCTTTTTTTATTTTGACACTGTTCAAGTAATCTCTAAATGAACTGCCATCATCACTAAACAGTCGTTGAATCGTTCGCTCTGAAAGTCCAAATAAGTGTGCGAGTAAATCTAAATTAAAACCCTTTAGTTCCCATAGTGCGTTGATAACAATTTTAATTTGTTGCAGCGCTTTTGTTGAAGAAGCAAAGCTACCATTATTAATAGATAATTGAGCATCGTTAAGGTTGTAACTGATAGGGATATAACTTTTATCCAACCCACATAATACTTTCCCTAGTCGGGTGTTTTTCGCAAGTAAAGCGGTGTCCGCAATATTGGGTTTTAGGGCAATATAATCAGGTTTCCACTGTGCGCCATTGTATTGCTTCATAAATTTTAGGATTCTTGCAGTTGTAAACAAGTGTGAATGTTGGAACCCTCGATGTGATGGCAGTAATGCACTGGTGTGATAAATACGCAATTCACTATTGACATAAGCAAGCTCACATTGAAAATGTGAGCCCTGTAAATGTTGTAATTGCACCACACTTACCAAGCAGCCTAATAGTGATTGTTTGTTATTAATGAGTGCGATAAGTTCAGGGTGTATATCCATCATCTTTTTATCGGAGCTACCTGAGATAAAACCGATATCATCTGATTCTGTCATTCGTGCACTTGAATCGAGAATATGACCTAAGGAGTAGGAAGGTAAGTGGAGTTGTGGATTGCCTAAAAGAAGATCATCAAAGGTTTGATTGCCAAGGCCAAGTTGGCTGGTAATTTTTTTGGGATCTTTGCCATGTTGTTCCATCATATCTAAAAACGGCAATACTATCGAAGCACGACCTAGGGCATATTTACGTGGCATATTGTTTTCCTCTAGCAAAGCCTGTAGCAAAAAACGATACGTAAATCCCTGTAACAACGTATTGCTGTTGTAAGTGTCGTGATATCAAACCCATCAATCAACCGATCACTTATGTTGGTCTAAAGTAGACCGATTAATTAATCCATTAGGTCTTATACGAAGTCTATTGGGTCTACATCAATCGACCACCTTACTTTACGCCCTTCCGGCAACTTATCTAGTGTTGGTAGCGCTTGATGTAAGGTTTTACTGATTAAAGCACGATGGTCTGCCTGTAATAGTAATTGAAAACGGTATTTCCCAGCACGGCGCTCCATTGAGGCAGGAATTGGCCCCAATACAAATAAGCGACGCTCTATTTTATTAAGCTGCGTAATCTGTTCGATAACCTGTTTACACAAGCCTAAAAAACTTTCAGCGAGTGTCGCATTATCAGATTCACAGCGCAATAACGCTTGGAAAGAATAGGGTGGTAATTGTGCCATTTGACGTTCGGTTAACGCGTGACGCGAAAAATCTTGGTAGCCACTATTAACCAACTCTTGTAATAGATCGTGCTCTGGATGATGGGTTTGTAAGATCACTTGCCCGCGTTTTTCTGCACGACCAGCACGCCCCGAAACTTGTGTATAGAGTTGTGCTAAACGTTCACTGGCGCGGTAGTCATTACAAAACAGTGCGCCATCCACATCAATCAGTGCAACTAAGGTAACATCCGGAAAGTGGTGCCCTTTAGCGAGCATCTGCGTACCTAACAGTATTTTATATTTACCGTTGTTAATATCGGTTAAATACTGATTAAAGCTCTCTTTTTTACGCGTATTATCGCGGTCAATGCGCACCGTTGGGTATTCAGGAAAGAGCTGATTTAAACTCTCTTCTAACTGTTCAGTACCTACACCGGTTGAGATAAGTTGTGTTGAGCCACAATCGTTACATTGGTGCGGGATTGGCAGTGTTGAAGCACAATGATGACAGTGCAAATAATTAGCCGATTTATGATAGGTATAAAAGGCATCACAGCGGCCACATTTGACTAACCAACCACATTCATGACACATCAATACAGGTGCATAACCACGGCGATTCAAAAATAGAATCACTTGGTTGTTCTTCTCAAGGTGTTTACCCATCAACTCTACCAGTTGTGGTGATAACCCTGATTGCAGTGGCAAGCCGGCTAAATTAATTAAACTGCTGCTCGGTGGTTTGGCGTTACCGGCACGTTCTGTGAGGTGAAGATGCTGATATTTACCCTGCAAGGCATTATGTAGTGTTTCAAAAGCAGGGGTCGCAGAGCCTAATAAAATGGGAATTTGCTCTAAATGGGCACGTTTGATAGCGAAATCACGCGCATGGTAACGAAAGCCATCTTGCTGTTTGAAGGAAGCATCATGCTCCTCATCTAAGATGATCAGCCCTAAATCTTTAAAGTCACTAAAAATAGCACTACGTGTGCCGATGATAATGGCTGCACTACCTTGTTTAGCATGACACCAACTATCCAGTTGCTCACGGGAGTTAAGTGCAGAGTGCTTGAGATAGATAGGCACATTAAAGCGTTGTTGGAAGCGTTGTATTGTTTGTGGCGTGAGACCAATTTCTGGCACGATGATCAGTACTTGCCTGCCCATCTGTAAAACGGGTTTGATAATATTAAGGTAAACCTCGGTTTTACCGCTGCCGGTTATCCCCTCTAATAAAAAACAATTAAAGGTTTGGTTTTGCTGGTTAACCGCTGTGATCGCAAGTGCTTGCTCACTGGTTAAGTTAGGCTTTTCGGTGCTTTCTTCGAAATCATCAACCCAATTAAGATTAACCTGTGGCTGCTTATCAATGGTTTCTAAAACACCTTTATCTTGCAATGCCTTGAGCGTTACCCGAGTGATACCTTGTTCTTTTAAGCTGCTGCTGGATAAGCATTGCTCACCTAATAGGGTTAATGCTTGATGTTGTTTTTTAGCACGCTTAAAGTCGTCGATGTTAAGTGATTGTTCACTAACCTGCCAATGTTCGCTGCCTTTAAAAGTGGCTTCTTTACCTTGGCGTAACGCGGTTGGGATAGCTTGCTGATAAACATCACCAAAGGGGTGCTGATAATAGAAAGATGCCCAATTTAGCAGTGACCACAGTTTTTCACTCAATAGCGCAGAATGATCAATTAACTGAGTTATTTTCTTGAGTTTGGCAATATCATAATCAAGCTCTGGGTTCACTTCACAAATGATACCTACCATCTGTCTTTTTCCACCAAAAGGCACTCGAACGCGGCAGCCTACTAACTGTTGTTCAGACCCAAGGAAGTCTGCTGATAAGTATTTAGGTAGTAGATAGTCAAATTGTTTGTGCAGTGGAATCGCTAATGCGACACGACAAATTATTGCTTTAGTCATCGGCTTTCATCAAAACGGAAAAAGCCATTGTAGCGTTTTTCAGCAAGTCGATAATAGATATTTATCTAGAAAGTGTCTCGATAGTTATTTTCATGTCTCAGGCGTATTGCTTTATATCACTGGTGTCTATTTTTCTTTCCAAAAGAGACGTTAAATAGAGAGATAAGTTAAGGGAAAAAGGAAAAACTAGCCGTAGAAAATTTATTAGGCAGAGAGGGGGAGTTTGTGATGCTAATACATTTTGATGAGTTGCTCACAGATCTTTCAATGTATCATGAGCTTAAACTTAGCAACTATCAGTGCTGCTAAGTTAATTAATGGGTTAGGTATTTCCTTTCACCTTAACAGTAAAGCCTAACCCATCAGTCATTTACATTGCTGGGTCAGCGGCTAGATCTGAGCTACCTTCAGTTGTGAATACATCAACGCCGAATGCAGAACGCTCAAAAGTATGATCCAAACCACCTAGGTCTTTAGTATTACCTTTGTGTACGATAAAGTTAAACGTATCCCAATTAGCATCTTTTAAAGGTACTACGTAATAAGCACCGTATGTTTCAGAAATACCTGTTAAAGGAAATGCAGATCCCCAGCTAGTTTCTCTTACGATATCACCGCTCCAAAGGTGTAATCCCCAATCATCATATTGGCCATCAATTCGTTTGTAATAAATAACCGCTTCAGAGGGACCTGGAGTATATAACCCCGGAATATTAGTATTTACTTCAACAGCGCCACCTTCATCAGAAGTAGTTGTACAGCCGACAATTGCGAATGCAGCAATCGCTGCGATTAAAAGTCTAAATTTCATAATTGAACCTTATAGTTTAGTTATTTTTATGCCGCAATAAAACGTCCGGCAAAGTTGATTATAATTATATTCTTAAGTAGGCAGGCCGATCTGTCTGTCTGGACTGTCTAGTTCTAAATAGGCATATCTGTCAGTTTAGGTAGGATAGGTTAATGTAAACATTAGGGGGTTACAAAACAGAAGAAATTCTTTTTATTAAATAGTGATCGTTACTGATGTCATAGTTCTCATTATTTGTTTTATGCATATAACTCGTTCATTTTTCTATTGCGAAGTCGGTGCTATATTGTGCTTTTTTGATGCTAAAACGTTAATAATGTTGCATCGATAACATCGCCTTAAGTTATCCGTTAAGGCGATTAAAGATGTCTATTGTGAATCAGCTAACTTACTTAACCTCATGCATAGACGTTGTTATTTTTTACCGCTTGGATTTGCCGCTCTGCTAAATATAGAAATAACACCGCGAGGGCACAAAATAATGTTGAAACGATGAATATGGCGTAATAACTAAAGTACTGCGCAATAAGCCCAACCATTAAACTGCTCAATAACATGCTTAACATTTGGCTACTGTTAAACAATGTTGAGGCCAGCCCCATCTGCTTTTTCATCATGTCTTGTGCGACTACCATACCAAGGCAGGCGGTAATACCAATAAACAGTGCGTTAAATACTTGCAGTAGGAGTAACTGCCAAGGTTGTGTGGCGATTAATAATCCACCGTGGAAAATTAAACCACAGCTACAAGCGATAAAAATAAGACGATGAGTACCGATTTTTAGTGATAGATAACCCGCGCTAAGCATAATAGGGATCTCAATAAAGGCGGCGATACCCATTAAGTATCCTGCCCATTTTGAGGGTAGATCTAGCTCCTGTGTCAGGTATAAACTGATCGAGGTGATATACATGCTATTGGCACTGAAAGTAAAAAACATACACAGTAGAAATAGCAGTACACCAGGGATTTTTTGCCAATGTACCGGTTTTTCCGCGCTATGTTCTATCTCAATATGCAGGTTAGGTAGTCCTATTAATACAATAAAAAATACCGAGATTGCACTACTTGCTGCAATTAAAAAAGTTTGTGTGAAACCAAACTGATCATTCACTAAAAATGCCAGAGGGGGACCGATAACCCAAGCAACAGCAATTGATGCGCGCATCATCGTGATAAATAACACCGCTTTTGTCGCGAGGTATTTATCTGCATAGTTTCGTCCCATGGTAAATATCTGTGGTAATGAACAAGCACTAAAGGACATGAAAAATATCACCGCAGCGAGGGCGATATAATAGTTACGTGTTAGTGCCAAGATCACGGTCGAGCAGAAAAAACCTAACTGTCCAAGTAAAATAATCGCTTTGCGACTAGTGCCCGCATCCGATTTTTTTGCAAAATATTGCGAGACAAGGACACCACTTAAAATCATCATGCTAATTAAAAAGCCCATGCTGATCGGTGAAACCTTTAGCTCATCAATCAGATAAAGGCTTAATAGCGGCCCCATAAAAGCAGAACTGAAACCACTAAATAGACAGGTTAATAGGTAGATGATTGGCTGGCGACTTAATAGTCTGTTGTTTGGCATTCTGTTTCTCTTTTTGAACGTTGTGATGCTAATAATAAGATCGCTAAACTACCAAGTTGTCACTTGGGAAGTGATAAAAAAACACCATTTTATGATACTATTATGTCATTGTTGCGCGAAGAAAAGGACTGAAATGAAACCGAGTATCGAAAAAATCAGTAATAAACCAGAGTTTGGATGGCGAATTCAGTCTTATCACCAATGTGAGCCTCGTTTCGATTGGCACTATCATTTTGAATATGAGCTTGTTTTGCATCGACATCTTTCAGCTAAAAAGTTTGTCGGTGATTATATTGGACCTATCGAACATAATGACCTGTCACTTTATGGCCCTAAACTTCCGCACGCGACCACCTTTGAAAACGATCCTAGCAATGCAGACAATGATATTTACATTATCTGGTTTAGCCAAGCATGGATTGCGCAGTTAATAGAAACATTGCCTGAATTAAGCAATATACAGCTCATATTAGATAAATCGATTCAAGGTATTGAGTTTTCTGAGCAGCTTGGACAAGAGGTTTTTCTGTTATTAAAAGATCATCTGGATTTTAGCCCTGCTGTTGGTGTTGCACATGTCATTGAAGTGCTTGTTAAATTGAGTGAAGCGAAACAGATCAAACGCCTCAATAGTTACAGTCAGAGGAAGATAGAGGAGAGTGATAAAGCCCTAAAGTTGGTGGGTAAAATATCTCATTTTATTGAAAAAAATTACCGTAACGAGATTAAGCTCGAGGATCTGTGTGTACAAATACATGTCAGTAAAAGTACCGTTTCACGTATTTTTGAACGCCATTTTTTAAACTCATTTTCGGTGCATTTGAATGAATACCGGTTAGGTAAAGCCTGTGAGTATTTGGTCAACAGTGAAAAGAGTATTGCGGTGATTGCGGATCTGGTTGGTTTTAATAATTTATCTAATTTTAATCGCCAATTTAAAGCTAAAAAACAGATGAGCCCCAAACAGTTTAGGTTGCTATTTGCACAGTGATTTTTATACAAAGTGTATTGTTAGCAGGAGGAATTAGCGCGAAAGTTAGCTATTATGTTTCGCGCTATAGAAGGCACTGCTGTGATTAAAGCTCTGCACCTAAGAATCCGAAGGGCAGTAATTCTGCGATCGTATGTTGTTTAACTTCATTTTCTGATGCGTAACAAAAAATAAGGGTGTCATTTAATGATTGCTCTGCAATCACTTGGCGGCATGGACCACAAGGGTAAGCTTGTACGAGTTCTTTAGCGGCATTACGCGCTAGGATATGTACCTCTTGTAGGTCACCAATTTTAGCGCCCTCGGTAACTGCGGTTTGAATCGCATTACGCTCTGCACAGTTAGTAGGGGAGTAAGCTGCTGACTCAACATTAACGCCTTTAAAACTACGACCGTCTTTTAAGACAATAATAGAAGCCACATTAAAGCCTGAGTAGGGTGCACATGATGCATCAAGTAATACTTCTAGTTCTTTGAAATAGTTCATTTTTAACCTCTTATAATTCTTTTTATAATATTTTTTTGTAGCTCTGTTTGCCATTTATTTGCTGTGGCACAAAGCCCATTTTTTGTAAGTATTTCTGATGCTCAGCATCGGAAGCATCCATTCTTAATACATTGATCCCTTTTTCTTTTAAGAAATGGGGATGTTGATTGTAGTAGTAATCACCCAATTTATAGTCGCGATACTTGGGTATCACGTAATCAACTAGCAGTGTTAGCTCGCCATGACTGTCTTGGTTACCCGCTAAAATGCCTGCAATATTATTATCACGTAACATATAAAAGGAGGTGTTCACCTGTTGTAGCAGTTGCAAATCAACCTGCTTAGTAATATCGCTTTGATTACAGCTGATAAAGTGTTGGTAATAAGCCGAACTTACTTCTGCCACCACTAAATTAAACTGTTCTTTAGTACGGTATATTTGATATAGGAAATAAAGGTTGATAAATGCAATGCTAAAGTTTGCTATAGCAACGGGCAATGAACCGACCAATAAACCATAATGTGCAAAAATGATGCAGCCAATGAAATTGAATATTCTCAATTTTATAATTGAGGTCATTGTTAGTGAGATGAAAACCGTTAATGATGCAAGGTAGCCATACCATTCAATTCCATTTACGTCCATAAATCATCCTTTATGCCTAATTTTTTAGTGTTTAGTCCGCTCGTATATGTTGGTAGACCTGTGTTTCTCGTGCTGGATGTTGCTCACTATAAGTCATTGCTTGCTGGATTATTTTTTCTGATGCCTGCCATTGTGCTTCATTTTGCGCATGCACCATCGCAATAGGTTTACTTGTATCAACAGCGTCACCGAGGCTAATAAAATCAGTATAACCGACCGCATAATCAATCTTATCTGAGGCTTTCATGCGCCCACCGCCCATTTTTACCACGCCTAAACCTATCTCACGGGTATCCATTGCGCTGATAAAGCCACTTTGCGTTGCGTACACTGGGCGAATAATATCTGCACTTGGTAGGTAGAAATCACTTCTTTCAACAAAGTCAGTTGGCCCACCTAAAGTGGCCACCATTTTTGCGAATACTTCTGCTGCTTTGCCGTTATCTAATACCGCTTGTAGTTTTTCCGTTGCTTGATCTTCGTTTTTAGCAAGTCCGCTCAGTAGTAACATTTCACAACATAACGCCATGGTTACTTTGTGTAAGCGCGGATTAACGTACTTGCCAGTTAAAAAGTTAACCGCTTCTTGTACTTCCGTTGCGTTACCTGCGCTGCTCGCTAAAATTTGATTCATATTGGTGATGATTGCGGTGGTTTTGCAACCTGCACCATTAGCAACAGCAGCAATGCTTTTTGCTAAATCGATCGCACCATCATAGGTTGGCATAAATGCGCCACTACCCGTTTTTACATCCATGACTAACGCATCGAGTCCTGCGGCTAGTTTTTTAGATAAGATAGAAGAGGTGATCAGTGGAATAGATTCAACGGTCGCAGTGATATCACGTGTTGCATAAAAACGTTTATCTGCCGGTGCTAAATCACCACTTTGTGCGATGATTGCCACACCGACTTGCTCAATGGTTTTTCTAAATTTGCTGGTTAATACATTAGTCTGATAGCCCGGAATAGCATCAAGCTTATCCAGTGTGCCACCCGTGTGTCCTAGTCCTCGACCAGAGATCATCGGTACATAACCACCACAAGCAGCAACCATTGGGCCAAGCATTAAAGAGATAACATCACCGACGCCACCCGTGGAATGTTTATCCACAATAGGGCCGTCTAGGTGAAGGCTTGACCAATCAAGTACTTGGCCAGAGTCACGCATCGCTGAAACCAATAGGATACGTTCATCCATATTCATATCTTGAAAGTACGTTGCCATCGCAAAGGCGGCAATTTGACCTTCAGTGATACTATTATCGGTGATCCCATTGATAAAAAAATTGATCTCTTGTGCGGTCAATACTTTACCGTCACGTTTTTTAGCAATCACTTCTTGAGCGAGTAATGTCATCTTTTTAACCCCTATAAAAAAATGGCGACTTAAAAGCCTTTCGTCTCCTAAGTCGCCACAATATTAATTAACTTAGGAACTGTTTAGAACTTGTAAGTTGCAGAAAAGTAGTGTGCAAATCCTGAAGATTTAAAGTCACTGCTATCTTCAATGCCGTATATATTGTTATATGCTTTTAAGCCGTAACCTAAAGAAAAGTTATCGGTATGCCAGTAAAGACCATTAAACATAGCCCCACCATTACTTGTTTCTGCATATTTATCTTCCATACCAAATTGGTAATCGATGTAACCTTGGTAAGATAAGAAACTACCATTTTCAAAGAAGTGGAAAGGTTTGAACCAGTTAGCTGAAACTTGGTAACCGTTCCAATCACGCTCATTTAAGTCGTAAAGACCGTATACATTTAAACCTGTTTTACCTAACCAAGGGATGTTGATGTCTGAACCTAGGCCCCAAAATGAGTTATTTACACCACTGTTACCGCTCCAGTTAAACAATGTTGCAATGTATAGCTCTTGTAATGGACCTGCTGATAAATCAGTTTGGAAAAGACCATCAAGTGAGATACGTGGTGCAAATTTAATAAAGATTTTTTCTTCTTCATATTTATCTGAACTATCGCTACCTGTGATGTTAAATACATCAGCGTAACCGTAGTAATCGATAATCCCTGCACGACCACCAAACTCAAGCTCTAGGTAATCATGCGAAGATCCGCCTGGTAATTCATCTACTGCGTACATTAAGTTCGCTTGCATGAAACTGTAATCGTTTTTACGCAATTCGCCGTCAGTATAATCAGCTGCAAATGCAGAGGTTGTACCAGCTGCTAGTAAACCCGCTGCAATCATTGATTTTTTCATTTTTTCTTCCTTTGTTTTCCATGGTTTTTAAGTAAGTACACTTTGAACTACATAGTTCGTGCATCTTGTTTTTAAATTTTATTGTCCATTAACGACATAGGTTAATATGTCGTTATTATTTCGAAAATCTTTTCCGAAATGTATACTTCAAAGCGTTCGCTTCGAAATTCTTATTCAGCAATGGCCGCATCAAGGGCAATCACTAACATCTCGTTAAAGCTCGTTTGACGATCGTCAGAACTTACTTTCTCACCAGTACGGATATGATCCGATACCGTTAAGATACACATTGCATTTTTGCCTTCTTCTGCTGCAACGCCGTATAGGCCTGCCGCTTCCATCTCTACACCTAAAATGTTGTATTTTTCTAATGTGTCGAATACTTCTGGCTCTGGCGTGTAAAATGTATCAGCAGAGAAGATGTTACCAACATGCACATCGATGTTATGTTGTTTAGCGGCATTGACTGTTTTTGCTAATAGGTCATAGCTTGCGATTGCTGCAAAATCGTGGCCTGCAAAACGGATACGGTTTGCTTTTGAATCTGTTGAAGCACCCATGCCGATGATCACGTCACGGATTTTAATGTCTCGACTAACTGCGCCACAGCTGCCTACGCGGATGATGTTCTGTACGCCGTATTCACGGAATAACTCTGTTGCGTAGATCGAGCAAGAAGGGATGCCCATGCCGCTGCCCATAACAGAAAGGCGTTTACCTTTGTAAGTACCAGTGAAACCTAACATGTTGCGTACGTTTGTTACTTCTACCGCATCATCTAAAAAGTTTTCAGCAATATATTTAGCGCGTAGTGGATCACCAGGCATTAAAACTGTTTCTGCAAATGCACCATTTTCAGCATTGATATGAGGTGTAGCCATGATATAAATCTCCAAGTTAAGCAATTAAGTTTTTGTTTGAAAACAACCAAAAAACAGTTTTTAGATTGCATTAATATAGCGTAAGTTTTACTTACGCTATTGTTCTAAATGTGTATATTTAAAAGACCTTTGTACCGTATTTCAGCGCTGGTAGAGCGTGAAAATCAGCAATCGTTTGGCCAATATCTGCAAAGGTATCACGTAGTCCCACGGAGCCCGCTGGCACTTTTTTCCCATAGAAAATAGCAGGGATATGTTCGCGTGTATGATCGGTACCCGGCCATGTTGGGTCACAACCATGATCGGCGGTCAGTACTAATAGATCGTCTTCACCTAATAATTCCAGCATCTCTGGTAGTCGAGTATCGAAATACTCTAATGCGGCTGCATAACCTGAGATGTTACGTCGATGGCCAAAGTCGGCATCAAAGTTAACAAAGTTGGTGAAAATAATGGTGTTATCTTGAGCGAGTTTAAGCTCTGCTAAACTGGCATCAAATAGACCATCGACACCAAACGCTTTGGTCGCTTTAGTGATGCCTTGTTCTGCAAAAATATCCGCAATTTTGCCGATACTCACCACTTCACCACCATTGGCTTTCATATTATCAAGCAGGGTTGCTGAAGGTGGGGTAACAGAGTAATCGTGACGATTAACTGAACGAGTGAAGTTACTTGCTTCTGTTCCTAAGAAAGGGCGTGCGATAACGCGACCGATATTATATTCATCGACTAATTCACGCGCTAATTCACATAGCTTGTATAAGCGTTCAAGGCCAAAGCTCTCTTCATGACAAGCAATCTGGAAAACACTATCGGCAGAGGTATAAAAGATAGGTTTACCGGTTTTTAGATGTTCTTCACCTAACTGTTCAAGAATCACGGTGCCCGATGAGTGACAGTTACCTAAGTAACCCGGTAAGTCTGCACGTTTTACCAACTCATCAAGAAGAGATTGTGGAAAGCTGTTTTGTTTGTCAGAGAAATATCCCCAATCAAACAGTACTGGTACACCAGCAATTTCCCAGTGACCACTTGAGGTATCTTTCCCCGTCGAAAGTTCTTTCGCATAACCGTAAGCAGCGATAGGCGTCACGCTCTCATCACAGCCTGCTGGATATAAACCAGAGCTTTCAAAACATGCTTGACCAAAACCTAATTTATTAAGGTTAGGTATATGAAGTGTGCCACTACGACCCTCTTCAGCTTTTCCCTCAAAGCAGGCTTTAGCAATATGCCCTAGGGTATTTGAACCGGTATCATCAAAGGTGCTGCCATCGGCATTTGTGCCTTTGAAGGTGTGCGCATCAGCTGCGCCACCAATACCAAATGAATCCAATAATAAAATAACGGTACGTTTCATTAGTAAGCTCCTTTTGCAGCCACTTGATCCGTTAAGTTTAGTTCATTTAATAAGCTTACTAGTAAACTTGAAGCGCCAAAACGGAAGTGATCCGTATTTACCCAGTCATCACCCATAATATCGCGTGCCATCTGTAGGTATTGAGCTGCAGTAGGTGCGTCTTTTACGCCACCTGCGGCTTTAAAACCAACGTCTTTACCTGAGTCTTTAATAGACTCTAGCATCACTTTTGTTGCTTCAAGTGTTGCATTAACAGGTACTTTACCTGTTGATGTTTTAATAAAATCTGCGCCTGCTGCGATACAAATATCGCTGGCTTGTTTGATCAGAGCATCGGTTTTTAATTCGCCGGTTTCAATGATCACTTTTAAGCAAACCTTCGCACCACAAATTGCACGACAACCTGCAATCATCTGTGCGCCAATTTCGCTATTACCGGCAATAAGTGCACGGTAGGGGAAAACCACGTCAACTTCATCGGCGCCATAAGCAACCGCTGCACGTGTTTCTGCAAAAGCAATATCAAGATCATCGTTACCGTGTGGGAAATTAGTCACGGTGGCAATTTTGATTGATGCACTGTTTTGCAATGCTAATGTTTTGCGAGCAATAGGAATGAAGCGTGGGTAGATACAAACTGCGGCTGTATCACCTGCTTTAGTTTTTGCATCCGTGCATAACTGAATAACTTTTGCATCCGTATCGTCATCATTTAATGTGGTTAAATCCATTAATGAAATGGATTCTTTTGCTACATGTTGTAGTGTATGCATTGTTTAGCTCCTATTCTTTGGCTCGAAGTTGTTTATAAAAAAGCCACTACTGAAGTAGTGGCTTATATTGATTATTAAACGATGGCTGTCGCGCTAAGTGCGAAGAAAATACCAACCAGCGTTGCGCTCATGAAGTTAGAAAGCGTACCAGCAAGAATTGCTTTAAGACCCATATTCGCAATATCTGAACGACGTGATGGTGCAAGCACACCTAAACCACCTAGCAAAATTGCCAGTGAAGATAGATTTGCAAAACCACATAACGCAACAGTAACAATTACTTGTGAATGTTCGCTCAGTGTCTCTTTCACACCAACAAAATCGATGTAAGCAACAAATTCATTTAGTACTAGTTTTTGACCTAGTAAGCTACCTACTGTTTGTGCTTCAGACCATGGCACACCCATTAAGAAGGCAAAAGGAGAGAACAGGTAACCAAGGATTTGTTGTAATGATAATGCTTCTAAACCAAACACATTACCAAATGCAGCTAACATACCGTTAAGCAGAGCAATCAGTGCGATGAAAGCGATTAACATTGCACCCACGTTAAGTGCTAACTGTAGACCAGATGATGCACCCGATGCTGCAGCATCAATGACATTAATTGGTTTATCTTCAGCTTCTGCTTCTTCGTCTTCAAGACGTTCATCTTTTGCAGCTTCAGTTTCTGGGTATAGAATTTTAGCCATTAATAGACCACCCGGTGCAGCCATAAATGATGCTGCGATTAGGTACTCTAGACTTACGCCAAGTGATGCATAACCTACTAAAACCGAACCTGCTACTGATGCTAGACCACCACACATTACTGCAAATAGCTCTGATTGAGTCATATTTTTAATGTACGGTTTAACCACAAGTGGTGCTTCAGTCTGACCAACAAAAACGTTAGCTGCTGCCGCCATTGATTCAGTACGGCTTGTACCAAGTAATTTCTGTAATGCGCCACCAAAAATCTTGATAACAAATTGCATGATGCGTAGATGGTAAAGTACGCCCATAAATGCGGCAAAGAAAATGATAATTGGTAGTACACGGAATGCAAAGACAAAACCGCCACCGCCAAATACTTCAAACATCGTATTTGATACTAAGCCACCAAATACAAATTCGATACCAGCATTTGCACTATCAATAACAACTTGCACACCTGCTGTTAACGAGCCAAGGATACTTGCGCCGAAAGGGGTTAACATAACAAATGCCGCAATCGCAACTTGGATGGCAAACGCACCACCAACAGTCCTTAAGTTGATTGCTTTACGATTATTAGAAAAAATAACCGCGATTAAAATAAGGGAGATAATCCCTACTAAGCCCATTAAAATGTGCATTTTACTACTCCGTTTTTATTGATGGTTTGGTTTGAAATTTTTTAAAGACGACTTTTAATCATCTCTTCTAAGGTGGTCTGGTCAATTGCAAAATTACGGATACCTTCTGCTAGCTTCTCTACTGCCATTGCATCTTGGTTGTGTGCCCATAAAAATTGCGCATGTGTTAACGCCTCTGGTTTATCAGTTAATGCTACTGTGTCGTTTAAGTGCGTTATGACTTCCCCTTCTGTTTCACTTAGTGTTTTTAAAAGTTCAGGGCTAATTGTTAAACGATCACAACCAGCCAACTGTAGGATTTCACCTGTATTTCTAAAACTTGCTCCCATCACTACGGTCTTGTAGCCATGTGTTTTGTAGTAGTTGTAAATATTCGTTACTGACTTAACGCCTGGGTCATTTTCAGGTGTAAAGTCTTGTCCTTGTTGGTGCTTATACCAATCCATAATGCGACCAACAAAAGGAGAGATAAGGTAAACACCCGCTTCTGCACTTGCTTGCGCTTGTGCAAAAGAAAAAAGTAAGGTTAGGTTACAGTTAACCCCCTCTTTTTCTAAAATCTCAGCAGCACGAATGCCTTCCCAAGTCGCTGCTAATTTTATTAATATGCGCTCGTTTTTAATGCCTGCTTGGTTATATAGGCTAACTAATTTACGTGCTTTATCTACGCTTGCCCGGGTATCATAAGAGAGTTTTGCATCTACCTCTGTTGAAACACGGCCCGGTATAATATTTAAAATCTCTTTACCGATATTCACCGCTAACATATCGCAGCTATCAGCAATTTGCTGTGCTTGCTGATCACTCTGTGCTTTTGCATAGGCTATTGCATTATCAATTAACGGCGCATAAGCACTTATTTTAGATGCCTTTAAAATCAACGATGGATTAGTCGTTGCATCCTGTGGCTGGTAACGTTTAATCGCTTCAATATCACCGGTATCAGCAACAACCATGGTGACGTTACGTAACTGCTCTAGTTTATTGTCCATTATTTAGCCCTTTCTTTATGTTAGTTACTGTTAGTAGATATAAACGTAAGTGCGTTTATATAAAATATCCACTAATAGACGTTGATAGAGAAAGCACCTATATAGATACAATAATTGCGAGCAAGCCCGCTATGAGTTTAAAAACGAAAATAGCTTACATAATAAGCACCAAAAAAATTATTGAATGGTGACCTTTGTTCACTTTAAGATGTTTTAAATTTTGCTATTTTCAAATTGCGCAGAGTCTAAATATTTACCATGTCTAGAATAGTGATCTAGATCTAATAAACGATATTTATTTCATTAAATTTACTGTCGTTAACAAAATGTGTGGTTTATTTCTTGTTTGTATTAAGCTAGATGATATTGCTCAATAGGTTATGTTTATTATTTTGTTATTAATTTTATTTTTACGGGGTAAAGGGTAGGTGTTTGATTGCTATTTCAGATAAATTTTATGGGGCAAGTTGTTTATCGTTTAACTGTGGCAAGGTGAAGTTAGTTGGTTAATTTGCTAAATAGGCCTTTCCTTTACAGTGTAGGTATTTTAAATAGAATGATTACCTTATTCACATAGCCTCATTGCGGTATTGGCTTAGTTAAGCGTAATTGAGATGACTTACGCTTTATTTAACATTGTTTTCTTACTCCCTTTGATATATTTATTGGCCTCAATCAACTAGGAATCACTGATGTTTAAATTCACTAAAGACTTTAACTGTTGTAAAACCGTTTCCTGTGCAAATTTTGGTCTCAGTAATCGTAATAGTGATAGCTATATTCAGAAAAGTGAGCGTTTAGGTTATCTCTCCATCGAATGTGAGCTTTGTGGTAGTAATCCACCTTGGATAAGCAATAGCCTAGTTAAAAATTTGATTGCGGAAAAGCTCGAGTTGCAGTTTGGACAAAAAGTAGTGGGGTGTAAAAAATGCAGTCCCTATTATTTTATGATGGCGACGCCTGATTCAAAACTACATGGTTTTACCTCTGCGGGGACGCAACGCAAAAAGTGTACCCATTGCGGAGGGATATTTACACTTCCCGATTTCAAAAATATTGATGCGTTGAAACAGGTACTAAACTCAGTGACAGAAAAAAAAGAGGTAAAAGCTGCGATTCAAGAGAGTGGTTTATCAGCGCGCCTATATTACTTTTATCTCAATAAATTAAGTCTTATTTTCTCTAATTTTAGCCGCCTTAATGAGTTGCAGTTGTTAAACAGAGAGTATTTAGGAATTCATAGTGAGGGGCGATTATTGTCGTTAAATCACCAACGTGCTTTATACCATCTTTTTAGTGTTGAAATAGAGAGTGGTTATGTTTTATTACAAAGTAACAATTTAACTAAGCTCGCGATCTCAGAGGCTGCTGTTTACCAAGAAACAACAAATACACTGGCGGCGAATATTGACTCGGATAATATTGAAACAGTATTACTCGCACGTTATCAAAGCAATTTAAAACGTAATCATTTTGAACAACTACTCATTGGCAGTGTAAAACCCTTAGGGAGGTCATCTGCAATCTACCCGGATAAGGTCGCCTATACCCATTTTCAGCTGTTAAAAGCGTTTACCGATAATGTGCAACGGCACGACCACTTTATAGAGCATGAAAGTACATTAAGATCTGCAGCGTTGATGTCATCCTATGCTGCTATTAAAAATGGCTCCGCTAATGTTTTCTATTTTTTACCTTTTCTTTCCAATGCAGGAAAACTAAATGGGCAGCCGTTAGGGTGGTGGAATGATATTTGGTTTAGTAATGAGATCGGCGCTTTTTCTTCAATAACGCGTAAATATAAAACAACGCCTTCTTTTAAAATTAAAAAGGGCACTGCTATTGAAAGTTATCATTGTTATTTAAATAACAACCTCAATAAAAATATAAACAGTATGCAAGTGGTCAATGATCTTTCTGAGATTTATCGTGTGTTGTACAACTATTGTGAGGATGAGGGGGGAGCAACAGCTGCTAGCCAATTAGGTCTTGTTCAAAAGTGTTACCAACCAGAGCAGTTACTGGCACTGGCAATAAAACAGCTAAGCAATAAATAATAGCTGTTGTATTTAATCACAAGCTTGTTTATAATTTGCGCCTTAATTTTTTATGATAAATACGTGTGGTACTTTGTTGATGAAATAGTTCATCAAGCTGAGCAGCGACACGGACCAATAGAGGTTTTCCAAAATGAAAAACGCAATTCACCCAGAATACAAAGAAATTACAGCAACTTGTTCATGTGGCAACGTAGTACAAGTTGGCTCAACAATTTGTAAAGATCTTACTCTAGACATTTGTGGTGCTTGTCACCCATTCTACACAGGTACTCAACGTGTTGTTGATACTGGTGGTCGTATTGATAAGTTCAAAAAACGTTTCGGTTCACTTTCTTCTAAATAAGAAAAGTAAAACGCACGTCATAAAAGGTATCTTCGGGTACCTTTTTTTATGCCTGTAATTCAAGAATGACGATATTAAGATGTTGTTGATAGAACGTTAAGTTTAACTGTATTTTTTTAGTGATTGTTAGACTTTTAGGTGATGTATCTTTTTATGTCACACGCCCCATTTTTGAATTAAGGTGTGTTACAGAACTGTATCAAGGCAGCAGGAGCAGCTTTATTAACTCACTCACATCTAGCATCTGAGGGGATAAGTGCGGTTCATATTTTGAGGTTGAGTTTTAACCCATAATAATATTTCCTTAAAAAGGAAACTTAAAAATTCAACTTTCTACTTAACAATAGGAGCTTTAATGAGTAAGCAAGCGATCAATGGAAATGCACAAACTTCAACAGAAGACAATGTGCAAAACACATCCAAAGGAATGGATCGTTTTTTAAATTTTATCGAAAGAACAGGTAATAAAGTACCCGATCCAGCGTTACTTTTTTTCTGGGGTTTATTATTAGTCTGGGGATTATCTGCACTATTTTCGCAATTTTCTTTTGGATTAGTACATCCAATTACACAAGCAAGTGTAGAGGTAAACAACCAATTAACTGGCGATGCATTAGCAAACTTTCTTGCTAACATGGTAAAAACCTTCACCGGTTTTGCACCACTAGGCATCGTATTAGTCGCAATGTTAGGTGTTGGTGTTGCCGACGCTTCTGGCTTTATTAATACTGCACTGAAAAACATGTTACGTTTTACACCTGCTAAATTATTAACGCCGATGTTAATTTTAGTAGCTATTGTTTCTCATACAGCCGCTGATGCGGGTTACGTATTAGTTATCCCATTAGGTGGTATTCTTTTCCATGCTGCAGGTCGTCATCCTCTAGTAGGTATCGCAGCTGCTTTCGCTGGTGTATCTGGTGGTTTTGCCGCAAACTTTGTACCATCTGGAATCGATCCGCTAATTGCTGGTTTCACCCAGTCAGCAGCACAAGTATTTGATCCTACTTATATCGTTAATCCGTTATCAAACATCTACTTCACTGGTCTTTCATCAATTTTGATCGTGCTGATTGGTTGGGCGGTTACTGAGAAAATTATTGAGCCGCGTTTAAGCAAAATCAAAATTGATGACGATGCTGAAGAGGGTGAAAACCTTGGTTCGATTACTGATAATGAACGTCGTGCATTTAAATACGCTTTATTAACGATGATTGCAGGTATTGCTGTCTTAGTTGGTTTATTAATTCCTGAAGGCTCTGCACTGCGCTCAAGCACCGGTGAATTAACTGCATTTGATGCGCCAATTATGCAATCTATTGTGCCACTTATTTTTATCTTATTTATCATTCCTGGTGTTGTTTACGGACGCTTGGTAGGTAAGTTTAAAACTAATGACGATATCATTAAATCGATGTCTAACACCATGGGCACCATGGGTAGTTATATTGTAATGTCTTTCTTCTGTGCCCAATTTTTGGTGGCATTTAGCCAATCAAATATTGGTGTGATCTTGGCGCTGTACGGTGCTCAATTCTTACAGTATTTAGACTTACCAGGTCAGATGACGATTGTTGGTATGATCTTATTAACCGCATTCATTAACTTATTAGTCGGTTCAGCTTCTGCTAAATGGGCATTGATTGGTCCAATTCTAGTACCGATGTTAATGGCGGTGAATATCTCTCCTGAGTTATCACAAGCGGCATACCGTGTCGGTGATTCTGTTTCAAATATCGTCTCTCCACTAATGGTCTTCTTCCCACTCGTAGTTGTGTATTGTCAGCGTTACGTTAAAAATACGGGTATTGGTACATTAGCGTCAATGATGATGCCTTACTCAATTGCAATGTTAATCGGTTGGACACTGTTCCTATTGGCTTACTGGGCATTAGGTATTCCATTGGGTATCCAAGCTTCTTACACGTATCCTTTATAAAAATTTGTAATCGATAGTGTCATTAAGAGTATAAGTAGATCAAAAAGGCGTTTTTATAAACGCCTTTTTTATACCTGTTATTCACCTATTTAACGCGCGTTATTGCTTTTGGCTCCGGGCAGATAGCGATACACCTCGGGCTTTCAATATCATCACACTCAGTACAAAGTGTGGGATTGATAATAAAGGTATTTACTTCGATACTGATTGCCCCTGCAGGACAGACCGTCTCACAGGCGTAACAAGAAAAGCAGCTGTTGGTAATTTTCAGCGCCATAATTAAATCACCTCTCTTTGCTCTACTTTTTGCTGCTCTACCTTTTGACGCGCTTGCCATTTACTGTGCGCTAACGGGGCATAGCGAGAATAGATATCCGCTAAACTTACATCAATTGCGTGGTATGCATAATCAATAACAACTCGAATATTTTCCTGCGCTAATGCTTCACTCGGCGGTGTCCCAATACGGCAACAGAGTACTAAATCAACCCCATGCAACGCCTTGATGGTGGTCTGTAAATTCGTTTCATTCGTTTCTATACTTTGCTCGTGATTATCACCGCTGCAATAACGTGTTATGCGTCGCTCACCAATAAAATGGTGTTGATTTTTAGTCACCAGATAAAGTTTAAAGCAGTCTGCATGTCCAAAGTGTAGGTCTATCTGTTCACTGTTTTTGGTTGCTACAGCTACCACTAAAGAGGCCTCTGTTTCTGATACCCCTTTACTGATCACTGCAGATTGAAAGCGACAGCGTCCGGCCATGGTTTGTGTGTAATCTTCAGGCTCAGGGTTAATATCTTCAATGCTAAACTCGGCACTGCGGTCTTCCTCAAGCATGCCCACCGCATCGGCGCGACATTGTTGGCAGTGTTTCATCTGGCTGACATTGCCGCCAGCAAGTTCACGTACCTCATCAAGCTCAGTTGTTAATGGCTCTCGTTGGCCAACTAAACCAAAAAATGTGCCGTGTTCAGGTTTGCTGATTAGGGGCATAATATTATGTAAAAACACCTTATTACGTCTTAATTCACGGCTCAGTTCTGGTAAGTGCCCATCATTGATGCCGGGAATCATCACTGAGTTTACCTTGGTTAATATACCCTCTTTAGCGAGGGCGGCGATGCCTTCCATCTGGCGCTGAATTAATATCCTGCCCGCTTCAACTCCTTCGTAACGCCTCCCCTCAAAATAGATCCACTTATAAATTTGTGCTGCAATCACCTCATCAAGGGTGTTGATGGTCACGGTCACATGATCCACACCGAGTTTAAGCAGTTCATCGACATGGTCAACGAGGGTTAATCCATTGGTGGAGATGCATAGTTTTATATCTGGCATCGCTGCACGTATTAACGCTAATGTTTCCATCGTACGTACTGGATTAGCTAAGGGATCGCCTGGGCCGGCAATGCCGATCACCGAGAGTTGTGGAATCGCTTTGGCAACCGCTTGTGCTTTTAATAGTGCCTGCTTAGGGGTTAATAACTCAGAAACAACACCGGGTCGCGATTCGTTTGCGCAGTCATATTTGCGATTACAGTAATTGCATTGAATATTACAGGCGGGGGCAACGGGTAGGTGCATCCGCGCATATTTATGATGAGCATCATTTGAATAGCAGGGATGATTGATTACTTTTTGTTTGACGCCTGCTGGAGTGGCATCAGCGCGACGCTCTTTGCTCAAGTTTATATTGGAGGTTAATGTATCGCTTTCACATTTCGATTTACAGCTAGGGCGAGTTGCTGCTTTTGTTGTATCGCTATTATTATCCATAATTACCTACCTAAGTTGCTTATCCATAACCTGTCTAAAACAAGTAGCCTATTTAACTTTTAACTATTAATACCGTTGTTTTGCAATCTCTATACCAGATGGAAGTTTGCAGGTAACGCATTGATAATTAGCTAATTGTTTTTTATGGCGATTACTTTAAATAGGTGCAATTGGTGGTATAGAAGACAATTGTCGCAAAATTCACATCGTTGTTATTTCCCTCGCTTTTTTTATTTCTGTGTATTAGATCCGACAAAGCCCACAATTTTATTGCGACATATGTAGGTGAAAAGTTGACATAAACCTGTAACTAAATGAAATAAAATGATTTTTTGTTTGGTCTAAGTTTTGCAACAACCTCTACTACAGGGTGTAAATCAAGATAAAACAGGAAGTGAGGTGCTTATGTGGAACTATTCAGAAACGGTTAAAGATCATTTTTTCAATCCTAGAAATGCCAAAGCGTTGGAAGATGCTAATGCTGTTGGTGACGTGGGCTCTATCAGCTGTGGTGATGCATTACGCCTTACGCTAAAGGTTAATGAACAGACAGAGGTGATTGAAGATGCCGGTTTTCAAACCTTTGGCTGTGGTAGTGCCATCGCTTCCTCTTCAGCATTAACTGAGTTAATCATCGGTAAAACGGTCACTGAAGCAGAGCAACTCAGTAACCAACAGATTGTTGATTACCTTGGTGGATTACCGGCAGAGAAGATGCACTGTTCAGTAATGGGACAGGAAGCATTGGAAGCGGCGATTGCTAACTATCGTGGAATTGAGCTAGTAGATGATGATCATGAAGAGGGAAAACTGATCTGTCGCTGTTTTGCTGTCGATGAGGGCAAGATTTTCCGCGCGGTGCAAAAACATGGTTTAAGCACCATTGAGGATGTTATCAATTACACCAAAGCGGGTGGAGCATGTACCAGTTGTCATGAAAAAATTGAGATGGTGATCGATGAAGTGGTTGCAGGGAAAGGGCCACAATCAGCTACAGCGGGAGAAGATTCGGCACGAGTACAACCGATCTCCTCATTACCACCTACCAACCCATTAATGCAAAAAGTGCTGGAAATATTAAGTAATCTCAGACCCTATCTGCAAGCGGATGGTGGTGATGTAAGTTTGGTGAAAGCCAGTGAGAATCTAATCGTAGTAAGTTTATCAGGTGCTTGTACCGGGTGCATGATGACGGATATGACACTGGGCTGGTTGCAGGAGCAATTTAGTGAAGCACTCGGATTTGCGATTCCTGTGGTGAACCATATACCAGAGCCAGTAGCAGAATCAGCGTAACAGACAGTACAACAATTTAACTTGGTGCGTGAGACCAAGTGGGAGTATAAACGATGAAAAAAAATATCTACTTAGACAACAATGCAACCACCAAGGTTGACTCAATGGCCGTCGAAGCGATGATGCCGCTGTTTACAAAGCAGTTTGGTAACCCTTCATCCATTCATAGTTTTGGTGATCAAGTCGGCGCAAAATTAAAAGTGGCACGCCGACAGGTTGCCGACTTAGTGGGCGCATTGCACGACAGTGAGATTATCTTCACCTCCTGTGCGACAGAGTCGACCACCACTGCGATCTATTCCGCTTTAAAGGTGAATAAAGACAAAAAGGAGATCATCACCACTACGGTTGAGCATCCCGCCACATTGGATGTATGCGAACAACTCGAGCGTGAGGGGTATATTATCCACCGTTTAAAAGTGAATAAAAAAGGACAATTAGATTTAAAAAAATACGCCGGAGTGTTATCTGAAAATACCGCATTAGTGACGGTGATGTGGGCGAACAATGAAACTGGCACACTATTTCCTATTGAAGATATGGCATTGATGGCCAGTGAAAAAGGAGTTTTATTTCATACTGATGCGGTGCAGGCCGTCGGTAAGATCCCGCTTGATATCCAAGACACTGAAATTGATATGCTGTCCTTTTCTGGTCATAAATTACATGCCCCAAAAGGGATCGGTGCTTTATATGTGCGCCGTGGAGTGCGTTATCGCCCCTTGTTACGTGGTGGTCATCAAGAGCGTGGCCGTCGTGCAGGCACAGAGAATAGTGCTGCTATCGTGGCCTTTGGTGTCGCTGCCGAACAGGCTGAATTGCATCTCGATACTCTATCCGGAAAAGTAAAAGCGTTGCGTGACAAACTGGAGCAGGGCATTTTATCTCAAGTAGGTCATACCTTTGTCACCGGAGATCCTGATAATCGTGTCGCTAATACCGCTAATATCGCCTTTGAATATGTTGAGGGGGAAGCGATTTTGATGCTGCTAAACCAATTTGGTATTGCGGCATCCAGTGGCAGTGCGTGTACCTCTGGTTCGCTTGAACCTTCACACGTGATGCAAGCGATGCAGATCCCTTTCACCGCGGCACATGGCACCATTCGTTTCTCACTTTCTCGCTATACCACAGAGAAAGATATCGATTATGTCATTAGTGTTGTCCCTGAAATTATTGACAAATTACGCAGTTTTTCACCCTACTGGAAAGATGGCAAACCGCTTGATATTGAAGCCTTTGAGCCAGCTGCATAAAGGAGATGGCAATGGTGATCATAAACGATACAACCCTCAGAGATGGGGAACAAACCCCCGGTGTCGCTTTTACCCGTCGCGAGAAAGTAGTCTTAGCAGAGATGCTCTTTCAAGCGGGTATTACCCACCTTGAAGTTGGCATTCCAGCAATGGGAGATGAGGAATGTTTAACCATTGCAGCCATTCGTAAAGCCCTTCCTGAGGCGACATTGATGGCGTGGTGTCGTGCTAATAAAAGTGAAATTAAACGAACCGCCGAGTTGCAGCTAGATTGGGTGGATATCTCAATTCCTAGTTCCAAACAGATGATTGAGCATAAATTAAAGTCGAGCGTGGACAAGTTATTAGCCAATATGTTGGATTGCATCCGTTATGCGGTTTCGTTAGGGCTGCAGGTGTGCATCGGTTGTGAGGATGCTTCGCGCGCAGAACTCGACTTTTTAGCTGATATTGGTGCATTAGGTTCTCTTGCAGGTGCGCAGCGTTTACGTTATGCGGATACCTTAGGGTTACTAGAGCCGTTTATGGTTTATAAGCAGATTAAGCAACTAAGTTCTGAGCAACCTTTGCCGATTGAGATCCATTGTCATGATGACCTAGGCCTGGCGACGGCTAATACCTTAGCCGCCATCAAAGCGGGAGCGAGTTATGCAAATACCACCGCTATCGGATTGGGTGAGCGTGCAGGCAATGCGCCTTTAGAGGAAGTAGCTATCGCTTTATATCAATGTTATCAGCAAGATACTGGGATTAATTTAACGGCATTACCTGCGCTTTGCCAAGCGGTATCGCTGGCAGCAGGGCGACCCGTTGCACAGCAAAAAAGTTTAGTTGGCGAGCAGGTCTTTACCCATGAATCGGGGATCCATGTTGATGGTTTAGTAAAAGATGTTCGTAACTATCAAGGGGTGGACCCACAGCTGTTAGGACGATCTCATCGCTTGGTATTAGGCAAGCATTCGGGGATTGGTGCGGTGCAAGCGGTGTTTGCACGAATAGGTATCTCATTAGATAAGATACAAACCGATAAGCTTTTAATTGCGGTGCAGGCCTTTGCGATTGATCGTAAGCGTAATCCATCCGATATAGAGTTACTTCGCCTCAGTGATCAAGTTTTAGGATCATTTTAACTAATAATAGGAAGTTTGTTATGGACGCAAAGTTTGATTATGGCGAGAAAGTACGCGTCATCAAAAATATAAGGAATGATGGCACCTTTATGGGCAGCAATCGTGGTGCGCTATTAATTCGCCGTGGTAATGAGGGGTACATCAAAGGGGTAGGCAAGTTTCTGCAAGATCAGGTTATCTACCAAGTACACTTTATGGAACAGGGCTGTACTGTCGGTTGTCGTGAAACGGAACTCAGTGATTTATCGAGTCCCTGGATAGATAGAAAGTTTGAGCGTGGTGATAGTGTGGTTGTACGACAAACCTTATCAAGTTCGGGAGAGGTGGTTGTCAGTGTCGGGCAGCGTGGGACTATTTTAGGGTTAGAGAGTAATCAAAAACCTTTTTATTATCGTGTCTCATTTAAGGAGGTAGATAGCGAAGATGTTAACTCTTGGGTGATTCCTGAAACGGTTTTATTATTAGCACAAAGTGATCCACTATTAACTGGGCAGGTGCTCACAAGGAGTACACAATGCTAGTAGAAAAAACACCTAAGTGTGAGGTAAACCTAAAGTATCAGCTAATTAAATTAGCCTGGAGTCTCTACCAGAGTACATCAGAAGCACTTGATTCCTTAACTTTAATCAAAGTAGAGCAGCAAGCAAAGGTTGCACAAAAAATAATGGTGTTAGTATTAGCGAGTGAAGAGGCTAAAACCGAACGGGTCAAAGATCAGGAGGTTCATTTTTTATTT
This sequence comes from Psychromonas marina, assembly GCF_030161115.1. Lineage (GTDB taxonomy): Bacteria > Pseudomonadota > Gammaproteobacteria > Enterobacterales > Psychromonadaceae > Psychromonas > Psychromonas marina. Next base: position 39,124 of record NZ_BSPQ01000026.1, on the reverse strand, counting down.
GAACAGCTTCAGCAACAGTTCGATAGCAGAGAAAGTTTTCAGCTATCGCTACAGCAGCAAGGTTTAACCGAGTTTCAATTACAGCAGGCCATTTATCAGGATTTGCTTTGTGAAAAGACCCTTGCGACTCAAAGCCAAGGTTACCCAAAGGTAAGTGAAGCGGAAGCTTTAGCTTATTATCAGGACAATAAACAACGGTTTTCACAACCTGAACGACGTAAGGTCAGCCATATATTGATCACTATTAATGATCAATATGCAGAAAATAAACGTCAAAAAGCGTTAGCGAAGATTGAGAAGTTAGGTAACCATTTACAGCAACACATTGCAGAGTTTGCCAATATAGCTCTACAACATTCAGAGTGCCCAACTTCGCTTCATAAAGGGTTTATTGGTGAGGTTTCACGTGGGCAGTTATACCCTGAATTAGATAATGTGTTGTTTACTATGCAAGCCAATTGCATCAGTTCAGTGATTGAAACTGAGATAGGCTTTCATCTTCTGTTATGCCATGAAGTAACTGCTGCAGGCGAGATGCAACAGGCGCAAGCATTAAAAGAGATCACTCGCCAGCTTAATTCTTTTCGTCAGAAAAAACAGGAGAAAAAATGGTTATCGAGTTTACTCTCATCAGCTCCAGCATTGTTGCAATAAAAATAAGCCCCTACTTGTAAACGTTCGAATAGGGGCTTTTATAAAGCGCTAAGTTTTTAGTAACTTATGCACCACCTGGTTCGCCAGTAAATTCAACTAACAGATCCTCATCGGTCACAATCATCTGACAAGCTAAACGATGTTTCGGCGGCATATCTCCAACAGAGGCACGCTGTGCATCTTGCTTGGTTAATTTACCGATGTTTTTAAGCCCTTCTCGCTCTTTGTCGGTTAGCATCGCTCCTTTAATATGCTCACCATCTAAGTGAGTGACCTCTACTAAACAAGAACCACAGCGACCATCTTCACATTCATGAGGGATTTTAATCTCATTCTCTTTTGCTAGTCCAAGTAGTGCGTCGCGTTTGCCAGCGACGGCCGATACTTTTTTGTTCTTACGCATAATTGGCGATGAAAAATATACAGTAGCCATACAAATATCCTTATGTTGAGGGGGATTACTAAATAGCAATGGAGAGTCCTTTTTCACCCGTGAAAGCGTGGTTAGTATGGAGCTCTCTATTGATATATTTAGAATCAGTAATAGTAATGAAAGCAATTAATTTTAACGTTTCAAATTAAATAAATTGCTCCTAGATGAACTGCAATTCATACGCCATAAAGTAGCGAAAATACAATCAATATAAGATGTGGTTTTTTAAAGAGATAGATGTTTTTAATTCATAAAAACAGTGGGTTATGTGTTTTCAGGGAAAGGGCGGGAGAAGATTGCTATTTAACTGCTTACTCTTTTATAGCAGTATTGAGGTGATGTAAGGGGCGCAGAGCGGAAAGCTGATAAAGTGTCTTGTTTATAACAATTTTGTAATACAGGACAAAGGCTCGAGAGGAGCCTTAGCACTGGTAAATAAAATTGTTGTTAACAACATTGTTGCTCAATTTTATACAGTAGTGATAGCGCTTGTTGGTCTTCACAACTGTTGAAATACTCATACAGCGTATTGGTTTGGTGGCCAATAAAGTTTAAATTATCATGTTTAAACTGCACCTGTTGTTGACGTTTCTGTGCAAAATAGCGCTGCCACTTAGCTTCTCCATTCGCCGCATTGAGATGTTTGTCGAGCATACCTATTAATCGGTCTGCATTACCATCGCAGCCAATACCTAAAAAGCTAATATAGCGATCCTCTGCGAGATCGTTGTTTGATTGTTCACTGCCTGCCATTATTTACTCCTCTCTTTTTTGGTTTATTATCTGATTAATTAAGCAAAGCACTGCGCATAGGAACGACACTCAGTACAACTGGGTGCTTTACATAGGTAATCGCCACCTTGCTCACAAAGTTGTTTATAGAAAAAACGCTTCCAACGCATATTGTTACTGTTAAGTGCATATAACTCAGGAAAGTTATATTGGATAAGCTTCCCTAATTGTGCACGATCGGATAGGCCAAGGCTCTCCCAGAGATGAAATTGAGTAAGGCATGCGGTCGCGACAATAATGGCCATCAGCGCTGAAGAGGGATCATTTTTATTACCATATTCAGAGAGTAACAATATTAATTCATTACGTTCCTGCTCCTTGAATGAAAATAGCTCAGTGCAAAATTCAGCACGTTCACGGATAAATGCCCAATCTTCGTTATACCATTCGATCTCTTTATGCATCAAGTCCGCATCGTTAATCGCTTTTCTTAATGCTTGATAGTGCGCTTGGCTGAGCCCTAATCCGTGCGGTAAAACAATGTTGCCCGATAATTGTGCGCGTATTATCTGTTTGCAGTAAGCAAGGTTAAGACTGGTGTATTGATGCTTACGTTTTAGCTTTTTTGGAAAATAATTGATGAATGCTGATACAGGTTGTTGTTCGCAAATGTTATTCATAGTTAACCTCTTTAGTGTTGATACTTTGAAACACGAATCTGTTGTTTATAAAGCAATCAGTTATAAAATAACCACTGATTTTATCTGTGCCCAAATAGGGCTGCCTTGTCGTAAATTTAAGCGTTTAGTTGAGGCATAGGTTATCTGTGCTAAAAGGGTTTGATGTGCAGATATTTTGATGCAGATAATGCGCTCTCCCAGTGTGTCACTAGCTTCAATGTTAATCACAATCCCTGCTAAAACATTACCGATGGAACTATATTGGGCTGGAGTGAGGCATAAACTCACATCTTTAGCATTAATTCGACACCTCAATTTACTATTAACCGGTTTATCAATTTGTGGCACAGAGAGGCGCAAATTATCGATTGCTAACTCGGTCAAATAATCTTCAGGTTGGTGCGCATTCACCTTTGCAAAAAGCATGCTACTGCGCCCATCATAAAAGCGGGTGCCCACTTCGGCATCGAGCATCACCTGTGCTAATGCGCCACTTTTTAGTAGTCGGCCTTTGTCGATAATAGCAATGTGATCTGCCAAACGAGCGACTTCATCGGGAGAGTGGCTGACATAGATCATTGGAATTGAGAGCGCTTGTTGTAGGTTCTCTAAATAGGGTAGTATTTCGCTTTTTAAGCTGTGATCTAGTGCTGACAGAGGTTCATCCATTAGCAGCAACTTTGGCGAGGTCAGCAGTGCACGGGCGATTGCAACGCGTTGACGCTCCCCTCCTGAGAGTGATGCTGGTGGGCGATCTAACAGGGCATTGAGGCTAAGGATGTCACAGATATGGTCAATATCAACGTTACGTTTATTGGGGGCGATACGTTGTCGTCCGAAGTTCAGGTTGTCGCGCACATTAAGGTGTTTAAATAAACTCGCCTCCTGAAAAACATAGCCAATCTCTCGTTGATAGGGGGGGACAAAAATATCCTTTTCTGAATCTTGCCAAACCTCATCGGCAATAGAAAAATAGCTGTTAGGTAGTTTTTCTAACCCAGCCATCGCGCGTAGGCAGGAGGTTTTTCCTGAGCCTGAGGGGCCAAACAGTGCACTCACCCCTTGCCCTGGCAGTGATAGTTTTATATCAAGGTTAAAGTCGCCGTGATCCACCTGAAAGTGAGCATTAATTCTACTCATAGGTATTGCTCTGTTAATGCTTTATTTGTTGTCACGCTATTGTTGTTGGTTACTTTTTTGTTTCTGCTGGCTTGATAGTTGATGCAGTAGATAAGTAGCAAACCGATGAATGAAACCAACATCATCGTGCCCGCTAACCAATGCGCTTGTTGGTACTCCATCGCTTCGACATGGTTATAAATTTCAATCGACAAGACGCGCGTTTCTCCGGGAATATTACCGCCAATCATCAGCACCACGCCAAACTCACCGATGGTATGACAGAAGCCCATAATAGCGGCGCTGAAAAAGCCCGGTTTGGCAAGGGGAAATGCCACCTGCCAGAAAGTAGCAATAGGGCCTGCGCGGAGTGTTGCCGCGACCTCTAAGGGGCGTTTGCCAATCGCTTCAAAAGCATTTTGTAACGGTTGCACAACAAAGGGTAGGGTATGTAGGGCACAGGCAATTGCCACCCCAGTAAAGGTGAACGCTAAGCTGCCGAAGCCGATATATTCTGCGAATTGGCCAATGCCACCATTAGGGCTAAGAAGCAGTAACAGATAAAAACCTAATACCGTTGGCGGTAAGACCATAGGCAAAGTGCATAAACTGCCGATAAGCGGTTTTAATCGTGATGTTGTTTGCGATAACCACCACGCCAGGGGCGTAGCGATGAGCAGTAGGATGAACGTCACGATAAGTGCTAGCTTGAGGGTTAACCAGATCACCGATAAATCAGCCATTAAACATCTACCTCGTAACCAAATGAGTGAATGATTTTTAAGGCATCTGCCGTTTTTAAATATGTTAAGAATGCAATGGCAACAGGATTGCTTTTACCCTTGTTTAGTAGAACAACATCCTGTTGAATCGGTTGATAGAGATCACTGGGAATTATCCAAGCGGATCCTTCGTTTATCTCACCGCCTCGTGTGACCTGCGAAAGAGCAATAATGCCCTGTTTAATGCTGCTACTACTGACATATTGAAAAGCCTGACCAATACTCTGACCAAACACTATTTTTTCTTGTAACTGTTCATATATGCCAAGGCTTTTTAATACGTTTAGCGCCTCCTCTCCATAGGGGGCGACTTTAGGATTGGCTATCGCTAAACGTTTTAAATGAGGTGAAATAAGCCGTTTTCCTTGATTATCAACTACGTTAGGATCACTAGACCAGAGCACCAATTTACCCTTAGCGTAGGTATATTGACTACCTTTAACGGCCAATCTATTTTCAACCAACTTTGAAGCGCGTTGTTGGTCTGCTGATAAAAAAATTTCAAAGGGAGCACCATTACTAATCTGCGCATACAGTTTGCCGCTTGATCCGACTGCAATATTAACTTTATCGCCACTTTGATACTCAAAGTCTCTAGCAAGGGCCTGTAATGGTCTAAAAAAATTACCCGCAACCGCAATGTTAACCTCTCCGGCAAAAGTCAAACTACAGCTTAGTAATAGGCTACTAGCCATTAATATTTTTAACTTTTTCATAAATAATCCAGATAAAATTATTCAACTGTTTAATTAATTTGTTATACCCATAGCTGCTATCCCCCATCACCGCTAAAGACATGGGGGGGAAGCGTTACAATCACAATCCTAATTCAGGCTTGATGATTGCTAACCATTGCGTTAGCCGTTCTTCAGTTAATGCTGACTGGTTATCTAAATCAAGTACCAGCCCCACAAACTCATCACCGTCTAATGCAGTTGAGCTATTAAATTCATAACCACTGTTTGGCCAGCGTCCTACTAAGGTTGCGCCAGTCGCAGAAAAAATATCGTAAAGCTCGCCAAGTGCATCAACAAACTCATCGGGGTAACCCTCTTGATCGCCTAGCCCATAAAGTGCAATGGTTTTACCGCTAAAGTCAGCACTTTCAAGGTTGTCTGCAATCTCTTCCCAACTTTCACTTTCACAATCAACGGATAATCCTGGTAGTTGTCCCTCACCCAATGTCGGTGTACCAATAATAAGGTTATCAAAGGCTAAGAGATCATCGATGCTGCAGCGGTTAATATTGATTGGTTTCGCTACTTCATCACAGTCGAGTGCCTTATAAATCTGTTTTGCTATCTTGCGTGTTTTACCGGTATCAGTACCGAAAATAATGCCTGTTTTAGCCATGTTGATGCTCCTTTCAGTGTTAGTTTTATCGCTAAATTGTTTCTCTAATAACGTAATAAACATATTGCACAAAACATGCCTGAAAGGATAAAAATGAAATTAACTTAAGGTGTTGATTTTATTGTGTTGTGTTGCTTTGTTCGGTTGTTTTTATTGTTTGAAACAGAACAATAAAGGGCCATTTTGTAGGATCTCACAAAGGAGGTGGGTTAATGAATGTTGATAGGGGGAAGGTTGCTCGTTTTTGTCGCTAAAAAAATTGCTCTGTGTACAAGTGGCCTTGCTTGTACACATTCACTAATTAAAGCTCAACACCATTTTTATTAATGGTGATCTGTTTGAATGGCATTTTACGCTTCGCTGATTTTTGCGCCTTTTCTATTAGTTGTGCCAAACCGCCACAGCAGGGAACCTCCATTCTGAGTATGGTCAAACTATTGATCTGTCCAAATTTGAGTAATAAGTTCAATTTTTCCAGATAACTCTCCTGATTATTGTCGAGTTTAGGACAGGCGATAATTAGTTTTTTACCCGCGAGGTATTTTGAGTGAAAATTCGCTGCGGCAAATGCACTGCAGTCCGCAGCGAGTAGTAGATCTGCCTTGTTGAAATTGAGGCTGGTGGGATTGATTAGGTGTAACTGTATCGGCCAACCACTCAGTTCACTCTCCTGCTCGTTCGCAGTCTGGTTGGTTGTTGTTAACGGTGCTGTTGATACGCTGCTAATATCTTCTTTATCTGTGCATTTTGGAACTGCAATGTTTTGCTCATTTAATAGGGTGACTGCAGTAATGTAATATTCAAGTTCATTATGATCTAATAGATGTTGAAGGTGTGCTTGAATCACTTTATCGCCACCTTTAATAATATTTACCATCACTTGGCGCTCATCATAGGCAACTGCTTCTCGCTGTATCACCTGCATTGCACCAGTCGGACACTCACCTAAGCAGGCGCCGAGACCATCACACATCAAATCGCTGATAAGGTGTGCCTTATTATCTATAATTTGTAGCGCTCCCTCATGGCAAGCAGGGATACAATCACCGCAGCCGTTACACCGTTGTTTATCTATCTCTATAATATCGCGTAACATATTTTCACCTTTAATCCTTTAATCATCGTCATTGTCAATATCGTGGACAATAGCGGGTAGGTAAACCTCAACGCGATCTCCCTCCTCTACTGCTTGGCTTTTTTTGCAGGCTTTTCCAAACACACCTATTTTTAATTTATTAATATCCAATGCTGGAAATTCGCTTAATAAGCGCGATTGTTGGATCGCTTGCTCTACTGTGAGCTCATTGTCTGACTCAAGCTCTTGCCAAAAACTGGCACTGCCTGCGGCATGCGCTACGCTGAATTTCATCATCTAGTCTCCTGTTTTTATAATGCTTCATTATGTTGATTCAGTCCGATGTTGTTATTCAACGCTGCAGTGACTGCTCTCTTTCACCTTAGCTTTATCTAATAGACGTTTCCCCGCTAGCAAAACACCGAGCATGATAAATCCACCTGAGGGCAGGACAACCAATAACATACCGCGATAATCAGGGATCAGGGTTAACTCAATCATTGAAAAACTATCACCGAGTAACAAACTTGCATTCGCAAACAGCGTTCCGCTACCTACAACTTCACGAAATCCCCCCAACACCACCAAAGCAAATGTGAAACCAAGGCCAGTTGTAAAGCCATCAAAGACGGCGGGAAACCAGGGGTTTTTGGATGCGTAGGATTCAGCACGTCCTAAAATGGCACAGTTAGTCACAATCAGCGGAATAAACAGCCCCAGTACCTTGTGCAATTCATGCAACCAAGCGTTCATTGCTAAATCTGCGATAGTAACTAATGCTGCAATCAATAGAATAAAAATAGGAATACGTACTTGTGGCGTTAATAACGGACGGATCAGCGATATAAGTAAGCTAGATAAGATCATCACCGCGGTAGTGATTAACCCTAAGCCTAGGCCATTAGTCGCACCACTGGTTACAGCTAATAGCGGGCAGAGTGCTAGCATCTGTGCAAAAACAACGTTATTAACCCACAGGTTATTATTAAAAATTTCTTTATAGTTATAGCTCTGCATAATAACTCCTCTGTTTTCTGTATTCGGTTAAATCAACCAACGCATCTTTTATAATATGCTCACTGTGTTGTGTTTCTAAAGGTGAAGAGCTTGCTTGAGGATCTGTTTGCTGTTCAAGAAAAAACGCACGGTTATCCTGAAACAGTTGCAGTGTTTTGTGCACCCCTTTGACGACTGCTCTTGGGGTGATGGTTGCGCCAGTAAAGGCGTCAAACTCGCCTCCATCCTTTTTTACCGCCCAGCCCGTTAAATCGGGAAGGGTCAGTGATAAACCTGCAAAGCTGAGTATCCAGTCTGATTTTGCAAGTTCAATTTTATCGCCTAAGCCCGGCGTTTCAGTATGGCTGAGTACACGTACGCCACTCAGTGAACCATCAGCCTTAATCGCCACTAACAGAGAGATCTCACCTGAGTAACCTGATGTGCTGGTAAATATGATGATTGCACTGACCTTTTGTTGCATACGTGCACGGTAAAATAGATAGCTTTGTCCCTCGAACTCCTCTTGGTAGCGCTGATCTAAAGGTTGATTATCGTATGCCTCAACGGGTAATACTTGGTTAAGTAGTTTACTGAGATCTTCACGCTGTCGATCAGCAATCGGTTGCGCTGTTAACTGGTGGGTGATCAGCAATAGACTACAAACCAGCAGTGAAACTACGCCCATCAATAACGCAGGATAAGCATGGGTCTTTTTTATTTTCTCGCTGATAATGCTCATTTGCTCTCTCCATAGGTTCTCTGTTTGGTAACACTCTCAATCAAAGGACTCACTGCGTTCATTAGTAGGATGGCAAAAGCCGCGCCCTCAGGGTAAGCGCCAAAAATACGGATTAAAAAGATCAACGCACCACAACCTAAGCCGTACAATATTCGTCCCTTTGGCGTGGTGGGACTAGTAACTGGATCGGTGGCAATAAACAATGCCGCTAACAATAGCCCACCACTTGCCAGTTGTGCGATGGGCGTTAACACCGTCTCTGGAGATAAACCCCATGCGATGGTTGAGGGCAGCAAACAACCGACTAATAAAGCAACCGAGATACGCCAGTCGATCACCCCTTTGTAAGCCATCCATATTCCACCGATTAACAATAAAACAGGTGATTCACCTAAACTGCCGGGGTTAATCCCCAATAGCAGTGGAAATAACTGCATATCAATCACAGCGCTACCGGTTTCCATCACTGAACCTAGGGTGGTTGCGCCAGTAAAACCGTCGATTAGCTCATTGAGTCCAGAAAAAGCGGGTAATACTGGGGTGGGTGATGGCCAGTCGGTCATCTCAACGGGAAATGAGATAAGCAGTACTACACGCGCTAACATTGCGGGATTAAAAAGGTTTTGTCCTAATCCGCCATAAACCTGTTTACCAAAAATAACTGCAATCGCAGCACCTAGCGCACCGAGATACCAAGGGAAATGCGGTGGTAGACTCATCACGAGTAACAGGATGGTCACGATAGCGCTGCTATCCATTAAGTTACCGATCGGTTTATCCTGACATTTTTGGCAAAGCCATTCGGTAATTAAACCACTGCTCAATGACGCAATTACTAATATCAATGCTTGCTCACCAAACAGGTATAACCCAAAAACTAATGCTGGAAGCAAGGCTAAAATAACCTGGCGCATCAGGCGACTTACGGTCATACCGGAATGCACATGGGGGGCGCTTAATAATAATGTAGGCATAAATTAGGACTCCTGCTTAGCGGTTTTAGGGACTCTTGGGCTACGTTGAGGTCGCGTTCCACCTGCGGCTCTAGCAGCTTTCTTCGCCGCTTTTTCGGCGGCTTTTTTAATCGCCTCTTGCTCAAGTCGTCGCGTCCGTTGTTGGTTTAAACGACGTGCGAGTTGCGCTTTTTGCTGCATCTTTTTCTGGCGTCCGATCTCGGTTGTTGCGTAGGAAAAATATTGGGTCAATGGCAGAGAAGCTGGGCAGATAAAGGCACAGGAACCGCAAAGTAGGCAGCTATTCAATCCCTGTTTTTGCGCTGCTTCTAAATCATCATTGGCAATCAATTCCGCCATCGCATTGGGTAATAAACCCATTGGGCAGGCAGCAACACAGCGTCCGCAACTCACGCAGGGGCTACTGGTTGTTTGCGGTAATTCATCCTCGTTAAGAAATAGAATGCCACTGGTGCCTTTCATGATTGGGCTATGCATATTAGTGATGGTATGTCCCATCATCGGACCACCAACAACAATACGCGCCGCACTTAACTTCAAACCACCACAGGTAGCAACCAGTTCTGATATCAAGGTGCCGATGGGCGCTTCGATATTCATCGGCTGCTCAAGTGCTCCTCCACTCAAGGTCACCACGCGTTGAGTCATCGCATTACCAAAACGCAGTGCATTATAGATAGCGGCACAGGTCGCTACATTTTGTACAAATACACCAACATCGGTAGAGCGTTTGCCCTTGGGAACCTCTACCTTGCATAGTGCTTGAATAAACTGTTTTGCAGATCCCATTGGGTAATGGGTGGGTAGCGTTTGTACCTCGATATTGTCATCTTCGCTGGTGGCATCGATTAAAGCTTGTAGCGCCAGTGGCTTATTATCCTCAACGCCAATAATTGCCTTTTTAGCCGCACAAGCCTCTAGTAGATAGCGTACGCCACCGACCACTTGCACGCACTGTTCCTGCATAACTAAGTCATCACAGGTTAAGTAGGGCTCACATTCACAGCCATTAATGAGCAGGGTATCAATCTCTTTATTGAGGGTAGAGCGCAGTTTTGTTGCGGCTGGAAATATTGCCCCGCCCATCCCCACAATGCCCGCATCGGCGATAATATCGATCAACTCCGCTCGGCTTTGGTAGTGATGATGAAGTTTTATATAATTGTTATTAGGCTCGCTATCACAGAGTAGTTGCACCATCGTCTGCTTACCCCCACCGGGGATCGCCGCAACATGCTCTGCAATACTTTCAATTGTACCGGAGTATGGCGCGTGGATATTCGCACTACCACCTTGACCTGTTGCGATCATCTGCCCTGCAGTGACTTTATCTCCCACCTGTATTACCGCTTTGGCTGGTGCGCCAGAGTGTTGTTTAAGTGAAAGAAATAGACGCTTGGGGGGAGCTAATTTCACAATTGCATTATTATTGCTTAACTTTTTTTGTCCGTTGGGGTGAACACCGCCCTTAATCAATCTCTTAGAGAAAAGCATCTGTCTACCTCCTATTAATGTAATTCTGGTTTAGGCCAAGCCCAACCATTGCTAAAGATAGGATCTGTTTTATAGGCAAAGGCATCCTGCGGGCAGACCGACACACACATACCACAACCGGTACAGATATCGCTTAATACACCATGAAGTTGTTTATTGGCACCGACAATCGCATCAAAGGGGCATTTCTTAAAACAGCGTGTGCAGCCATCGCATCGCTCAGGATCAATCTCTACCACTTGAGGAAGGCTTTTCGTTTCAGCATCATTACTCAGGGGAACGTTAAGCAGTTTCGATAGCTTTTGTGCCAGTGCTTGTCCGCCAGGGGGACAGCAATCGGGGCCTAATTTTCCCTCACTCATCGCAATCGCAGCTTGTCCACAACCGGGTAATCCACATTGACCACACTGACCATTAGGCAAGAGCTCATTTATTGAATCTACGATAGGGTCTTGCGCTACCGCAAAAAAACGCGCTGCTATGCTCAGTGCAAACCCCATCGCTGTTGCTAGAAGAGGGAGACTTAATATCGCTACAATATCCATGGTTAACTCCTTTAAGCTAATCCGGCAAAGCCAGAAAACGCCATTGCTAATATGCCTGCGGTAATAAAACCAATCGGTGCACCTTCCATCGTCTCGGGAATACGACATAGGGTCATACGCTCCCTCAGCCCTGAAAAAATAACAATCACAATGGTAAAGCCCAGTGCGGATCCAAAGCCGTAAAGTATCGCTTCTAGAAAATCTAACTGTTCACGAATCGTCAGTAGCGCAACACCGAGTACCGCACAGTTGGTGGTAATTAAAGGCAGGAAAATACCGAGTACCTTATGCAGTTCGGGGCTTTGGTAAGCGACCATCATTTCGGTTAATTGCACTAATACCGCGATCACCAAAATAAAGCTCAGCAAGCGTAAAAAACCTAACCCTAAAGGAACTAATAGATAGTGCTCTAGTATCCAGCCAACCGCACAGGAAAGAGTAAGTACAAAGGTTGTCGCTAAACCCATTCCAAAGGCAGAGCTGACCTTGTTTGACACCCCCATAAAAGGGCATAACCCTAAAAATTGTGCGAGTACCACATTGTTTACCAAGCTGGTGGTTAGCAGTAGTAATAGGTATTGACTCATCTTCTTCTCCTTCATACTCCGGGCTTAACGACAACCTGAGGTTAACTTTTTGCTTTTACCTATTTATCAATGGCTAATACTTTTTATGATTGATAAATATATTTCTGATAAAGCTATTGCGATAAATATGCCAATTAAAAGTTGCTTAATAAATGCACAGTAATGAGGCAGTTTTGTAAATAATCGCACCTAAACAGCGCGTTGAATTTTTGTTGGGTGGGGATTCGGTGATGTAAACCTAATGGTTGTTTGTTTTAGATCATTTGTTGATTTAATTAAGTGGCATTTGAAGTAGGTAGTCCCTTATTTGGTATATTAATTGCCTTATTAATAGTGTGGTCATCCTTGAGCGTATCGGCTGATGTAGTTAAGACAAATTGTGGGTTTTACGACAGCAAACTTACGCTCTCATATATTTTTAAACTCACCAATCCTCTATTAATGGATTAATAGGACTTTGTATGGAAGAGTCAATTGATACTTCACAACAGGTTTTTAACGCTGAACGTCAGTTAAATGCATTGCATCGAATCAGCGTTATTTTAAGTCAATCATTAAATATGGAAGAGACACTTCAGCAGATGTTGTGTTGCTTACATGAGATGGCGGGAATGCAGTTTGGCATGGTGACGCTTTATAATGATGAGCGCCAAGCGATGCTAGTACAAGCGTTACACGGTGCTAATCCTGAGGTGATACGTGATGCCTCAAAAATAAGATACCGCATTAATGAAGGTATCTTAGGTAATGTGCAAGCACGGGGCGAATCGCAGGTGATTGCTAAAGTTTCCCAAGATCCGCGTTTTTTAGATCGCCTTAGTCTCTATGATTATGATCTGCCACTTATCTGTGTCCCTCTTGGCAGTCGCTCCAACCCTAAAGGGGTGCTTGCTGCTCAGCCAATGAATAGTAATTTAAATGAACTCTCTGCACGTACGCGCTTTTTAGAGATGGTCGCTAATTTAATTCTTAATTCACTGCAGCTATCAACACGCGTGCAACAAGAGAAACAAGAGCTACAAAATCACAATGAGGTGTTACAGCTTAAAGCGACTCAACCTCCTAAGGCGAATATGCAGCCGGGTGTCGATTTTATGGTCGGACATACAGCAGCGATGCAGCAGATATTTGAAGCGGTTAAATTGGTGGCAAAATTTGATACCACGGTATTGGTCCGAGGTGAAAGTGGTACGGGTAAGGAGTTAATTGCCACCTCAATTGCTGCTAATTCGCCACGTGCTAATGCGCCCTTTATTAAACTTAACTGTGCTGCGCTGCCTGATAATTTATTGGAAAGTGAACTATTTGGACATGAAAAAGGCGCCTTTACTGGTGCGGTTAAAATGCGCAAAGGACGCTTTGAGTTAGCCGATGGCGGCACGTTATTTCTGGATGAGATTGGGGAGATCAGCGCCAGCTTTCAAGCTAAGCTACTTCGCGTGCTACAAGAAGGCGAGTTTGAGCGAGTCGGTGGGCACACCACTATTAAGGTAGACGTACGTATTGTTGCTGCGACAAACAGGCCCTTAGAGTTGGATGTGCGCAGTGGTGATTTTCGTGAAGATCTCTACTACCGTTTGAATGTGATGCCGATCCATCTGCCTGCGCTACGCGATAAATTGGCCGACCTACCCGATTTAGCGCGTTTTTTAATAAATAAAATTGCCAAGCGCCAGCGTCGCACCCTAAGAATAAGTGAGGGTGCCATTCGTCTGTTAATGGGGCACAACTGGCCGGGTAATATCAGGGAGTTGGAAAACTGCTTGGAGCGTGCGGCAGTGATGAGTGAATCGGGTTTGATTGATCGTGATGTAGTGATGCTCAATCAATCAAGTATGCAGCTCAATAGCGCTGTACAGCCTGAAATGAACCAAGCGGTGGCGCAACCTATGGTGGCCTCTATCAGTGAGAGTGCAGAAGATGAACGCCAACGAGTGATTAATGCCTTGGAACAATCGGGCTGGGTACAAGCAAAAGCCGCACGTTTGTTAGGCATGAGTCCAAGACAGATCGCTTACCGCATTCAGACCATGAATATCCATGTAAGACGGATTTAGGTTGCTGTTATCTCAATGACTCAAAAGCTTGAGTCTGATTGCTTGAGAAACTCGCACTCTTCAGGTGTTGATACTCGTCCTAAAATAGCATTTCGGTGTGGATAGCGGCCAAAGTGATCGATTATCACTTTGTGTTTGTGCTCAAATTCTAAGTTATGTAGGTTATCTAAAGACTCAAACAGTTTGACGGCTTCAGCATGGATTAATTTAGATTCGCTATGCATAAATGGCAGGTAGAAAAAGCTACGCTGTGTTGCAGGTAACTCTGTGTCAAAGCCTTTGGATATTGCAAATTGGGCGAGCGCTAAGCCTAATGGATCGCAGGCGAAAGATTCTGGTTTATCGCGATAGATGTTACGTGAGAATTGGTCGAGAATGATGACTTCAGCAAGGCTGCCTAATGCGCTTTGACGCCACTCAAAAAGCTCGCTAGCTTTTGCTTGTTGATGCAATGCAGCAAATCGTTTTTGGATCATTGCATCAAGCGCGAGATCTTTTTGCCACCACTGAGCTGGTTCAAGCTCGTTGAACCAAAAGTCGATGATCTTTTTATGCATTCTTACTCTCCATTTGAGCTTGGAAGTTTTGTTGTAACTTTAATTGCTTGTTAAATTTCAATGTCAGGATGTAACTCTCGTAATTTCTCATCAGTAACACCAAAAACTGAAAAAGGATTAATCCCCATCGAAAACTCAGTACCATAAAATGGTTTTAATTCATATTCTCTGTTCTGTGAATATTCAACATTATCAGTAATGCTCATTAAATTAATAATTCGATTCATCTGCTCTAATTCCGATATGGCATTATCCGCAGTAGACAACATAAATGGGATTTGGGGGGCTACCCCGAGCAACTGTAAATTCATGTGATTAGTTGCCCAATCGTTATTTCTTTTCGCGACAATTAATGAGTTAGAAGTTGACCTTATGATGTCAAAGTTAATTTTTACCGCATCACCTTTTGATAGTTTGTGGAGTTGCTGTTTAGGGGGAGGTATTTCCATACCTTTAGGCATATAAATATTTTCAATAAATGAACAAGCAACAAAACATTTTTTTGGACTCAGAGGGTAATATATGGCCGTTGTTGGATTATTGAGAAAGCCTGTCATATAAATAGGGTTGTCAGTTCGCACAAAGTAATCATCCTCAGCAGCTTCAAGAATTATCCAATTTCGATTTGCAATATACTTGTTATCATCACACCACTGGCAACCAATAATTTCATCTTTATATGATTTATCACCACCGTTCAATTCTTCTAACTTTCCCCTATATTTAAAATAACTTGGAGTCCTTACTGCTTGAGAAATAATAAACTGTCCCCATTTCATTCTTTCATTCGGAGATAACAACTCATTCAATAACAGCTTTTTATAAAGTAGGCTGGCTTGATTTTCTAATTCAATATCAAGCTTATCTTCAATAGATTGTGAATATAAATTATATTTAAACCCCCATGCCGTTTTACCTTTATCCTTATGCGCTTCAACAACACATTGTCTATTCTCGCAAAAGTAATAATAACTGTAATGCCAACCTTCCTCTTTGCTCGTCCAATTTTGATTGGCAAAAGTAGGGCTAAAATGATTCTTATTAGTTGGATTCTTCATAACCCCGCCTGAAATATAACAGTATAGATAAGTAAAACTATTCCATATTTTGTGGCAATAATGAAATAGAGCTTATTATTAAAACTGATTTAATAATACTCCGCTAAAACAGTGGATCAATAGCTTAGCTTCATTGTTTGTTATTTGAACAAGCTAAATGTAGGGAAATTGGCAAAGAAAATGAAATCATTAAGAGTGATACCTTGTTCGTCTGCGCTCATCCAGTCGGTAATTAAACCTATTAGGCAGTGGTTTCGCCTTGTCGGCGACATTACTTTCTTTCAACAGCAAAAGAAAGTAAGCAAAGAATGCCGTTCCGAAACGTTTTTTTATCTTGCCAAATAAATCCCTTTATAACGCACCAGTTCGGACCGCACATCCCTGTGCGGAGCCGAACTTAGCAACGACATCCATGTCGTTACTTGCTAAAGGAATTGATTTATCAAGAAAAACGTAAACGGAATCCTTATGTGTACGCATTTATGTTATTTCTAAATGAGGGGGGGGGTATGTAGGGGAAAATAGAAAACAATGCGTACACAGGATCCCCTTCCATTTTCTTGTTAAGGCATGATTGCTTAGCAAGCCCCGACAGGGAGGTCGGGGCTAAGCTCGCTTCAGCACAGGGATGTGCTGTACGAGCTGTTGCGTTATAAGTAATCATGACGTGCAAGATAAAAAATGGTTGGGGCAGCCTTTCTTTTGGTTCCGTTTTCTTTGGCTGTTCAAAGAAAATGAACTCGCCAAAGGCGAAACACCCACAACCAAAAGGTAAAAACTGTTTACGTATTTAGTGAGTACATTTTAAATAGTGAGGCTCTTGTTTGTTGTTGTGCCAAGGGCGGAATACCTTGTTCTTCTGCGCTCATCCAGTCGGTAATTAAGCTTATTAGGCAGTGGTTTCGCCTCTCGGCGAGTCACTTTTTCTCAACAGCAAGATAAAGTAACCAAAAAGTGCCGTTGCGATACATTTTTTAATCTGCTAAAAAGTATCACTTCTTAACGCACCGCGGCTGCATGCACATCTATGTGCATGCAACCGCTAATGAAAGTCAAAGGGGACGCTGAGCTTAGCCCGCTCATAGATCTGAACTGTCGTTCAATTCGCTCCATAATTTCCTTTGCTAAAGTGATCCTTTCTATCAGAAAAATGTGACGGAATCTCTGTGTGTACGCTTTTATGCTAATTTCCCTCAGGCATTAGCCGAAACAAATACACTACTTCCTCGAAAAGTGACCATTGCGGTTAACAGAGACCTCTTTTTATTTTCTTGCTAAGGCATGACTGCTTAGCAAGGGTAGGCAGCGAATTATGCGACAGCATAGTGATATGAGCAGTCGGCTAAGCTCAGTCAGCACATGGATGTGCTGTACGAGCTGGTGCGTTATAAGCAATCAGGGCGTGCAAATCAGAAAATAATTAGGGCAGCCTTTCTTTTGGTTCCGTTTTCTTTGGCTGTTCAAAGAAAATGAACTCGCCAAAGGCGAAACACCCACAACCAAAAGGTAATATCTGTTTACGTATTTATGAGTTAATAGATTTTATGTAGTGATTCATTGTTTGTTATGGCAAGTGATACTTAGCCTCTTGGAGAGTAAATGATGATAAACCGAAACACAGTTTTGCAGTTCGATGGAGTCATTCCTATGAGCAGCAGCAATAAACAATTATGATTTAGGAAATAAGTATTACGATGAAGAAAAAAGAAAGGGACATCAGCAGCTTAAATTAGCGAACTAAATAATAAAACTCGCGTTGTCCCATTGTTGCCGTTACAAGCTTTGTGCGGCACTCACAAAACAACCCTTGGAGCAGGCTTTTGCGCAGGCGCCACAACCGATGCAGTTATCTGCATCAGCGAGTGCCATCACCATGCGTACATCATCATCGTAATCGCCCTCATCATCCTTATCGACCTCTATCTCTTCTGGGGCAAATACATCTCGGGTGCAGACGTTGTAGCAACGTCCACAACCGATACAGTTTGCCTGATCTAAACTATCTACAAATTCAGGCGTCCAACTTTGTCCTGATTTGGTTAATCCTGTTACAAATGCCATTTTTCTCTCCTTTTTTAATTAAAATTGCTTCCTGTGCAGAATCAGCCTATTCCCACTCGCTCTCTGCTAAATGGTTAAAATAATTTTCATCCTGCTTTTTGTTACGTTGCCTGCTCTGACGCTGAGCTATCGCCCCTGGCCAGTTTGCTTGAATCTGCGTTAATAGCTGTTCGATAGCTTCACGTTGTGGGTGAACCACTACGCGTGTCCCTTGTGCTAATAGTTGTTGGCGAACGGAGTTACCGCAGGCAAGGCTGTACACAGCAAAACAGTCGCTGAGTACCGCCAACCGCTGTACAATTTTTTGCTGGTTATGCCCCTGCACAGTTGCAAATTGAACGCTTTTTATATGTTTCCAGCTATCGGGAGATAGGCGGTAGATGGACAGTTGCTGACAACTACCAAAATGCTCATCCAGATCGCTTTCATTGCTGCTTGCAAAGGCGATATTGAGACGCTGTTGTTGCTGTTTAGGCATATTCAACTCCTGCCTCTATCTGGGTTAAATCTTGTTTCAGAGGAGAGTGATAAACGGGAATGCTGTGTACTTCATGGCGTAATAGATTAGACAGTTCAAACAGGGTGTTACGGATGCCGCTATAACCGATACTGTTTTTTGCAAAACAGCCAAACTGATCATGAATAGGGATACCGATACGCAGTAATGGCAAGTTCATCTTTTTGGCAATAGCGTTAACATGGGAGTTACCTAATAACAGATCTACATCTGCTTCCATCGCCAACTCTTGTAAGTCTTGTAGGTCGCCTATTTTTACCTGTTCAACGGGCAGTGAAGCAAGTTGTGGTTGGTTACAGGGGGCAATCAATACCGGTAATTTTATATTGATGGAGGCAAATAGGGCGGTGAAAGCGGTAAGGTGATCTGCCTCCATCGCTAATGCGGCACTTTTTCCACCCAGTTGGGTATGGGTATCGATTAGCGCATCACATAATTGACCGCGAGCGCGTTCAATATTGACTGGTACTTTGCGTCCGCTGAGTTCAGTTAAATATTTTATTAATCGATCTGTTTCTTCAAGGGTATGTAGGTGTGCAAAGGTTTCGGTGGGGATTTGAGTGCGCTCGATTAATAACTTAGCGGCTCGTTCTAAGGAACGACCAATGACAATGGTCGCTAATGCTTGACCGGCGGTTTTGATCTGCTCAACGGTTGCACCACCCTGCGATAACGCATTAAAGTCCTGTTTAGCTAGGTAACCATCAAGTGACAGACTGGCATCGGGTATCACAATTGGTGTCAGTCCAAACGCTTCTACATAACTTTTCAGCTGCTCAATATCGCCTGGGGTGAGCATATGGCTGACTAAAATATTGATCCGTTTTCGACGTGCGCTACTCGGTGCTTTGTTGGGTACTAGATGTGAAATCATAGCTTCCACCGCGGATGCATAACCACTCTCCAGTGAGCCATAAAAATCGGGGGTGTTAACCGGCACAATCGCGGTGTTTTTGAACTTGCTGTTTTCCTGTTTAAATAAACGTACCGATTGCTCGATATCTGCCCCTTGTGCTTCGGTTAAACCCGAGGTTAATAAACCGATCAACTTAGGGTGGTGTGTTTGTGCGATATTGGTGAATGCTTGCTTTAAGTTTTCATCGGACCCCATTACCGTGGAGATAGGATCCATTGCGGTAGATTGCATCGGAATCGGTTCATGAAAGTGCTGAATTAAAAACACCTTCGCAAAGGCGCTACAACCCTGGGCAGCATGCATCAGGGGCATCGCTTTATCCATGCCTAGAAAGGCTAGTGCTGCGCCGAGTGGTTGACCAACTTTTAGAGGTTGCTCTGCCAGTGGTTTTTTATTTGGAATTACCTGTGCCATATTGTTTTCCTCGCTTTATGGGAGAATGCGAAACGATTTAAATAGGTTATTTAGAGTGCCTATTAATGCCAAGGTGGCGCGCTGCGTGCTTGCTGCCAAACTGGGCTTTGTAAGGTTAAACACAGCTGCTGTGCTAGGGTTACCATGCCTTTAAACCCAGCAAAGGCGTGTTCACGTTCTTGATTGACCTCAACAAAGGGCATTCTTGCTTTATAGGCGGTGTACATATTACGACCACCGGCGATCATCACGTCTGCTTTATATTGGTAAGCGACATCGAGTAGGTTTCGCGGGCTAGTTTCATCTAATAAAATCGCATCTGCGCCCATTAACTCTCGGATTCTGGCTTTATCCTCTTCGGTGCTTTTGCGCGTTCCACTGGCAACCACTTGCATACCTAGGTCTTGTAGGGCAGAAACAATCGACCAAGATTTAACGCCACCGGTATAGAGCAGTGCTTTTTTACCCTGAAGCTGTTCACGGTAGGGGGCTAGCTCAGCATTCAGCCAAACGAGTTGATCTTCAATCAACTCTTCGGTGCGTTGAGTGAGGTCGGGATCATTAATTAGTGAGGCAAATTGGCGTAGTGCATCGCAGATATCACGAATACCGTAAAAGCTGCCCTCAAACCAAGGAATCTGGTATTGCTGCTCAAGTTTACGGGCAACGTTGATTTGCGCGCGTGAAC
Source organism: Psychromonas marina (assembly GCF_030161115.1). Lineage (GTDB taxonomy): Bacteria > Pseudomonadota > Gammaproteobacteria > Enterobacterales > Psychromonadaceae > Psychromonas > Psychromonas marina. The sequence goes on along the minus strand of NZ_BSPQ01000026.1, from coordinate 18,690 downwards.
AGACCAGCATCAGTGCTTTAGCATGATGCATGGTTTGCAGCTCTTTGAAACGGCAATCGCCGGAGAGGTTGGCTAAAACACGTAAGCCTAATTGATCGAGTAGCGGCAGGATGTGCCAAAGTTCGCCCGCAATATTGTATTCACCCACTAAGGCAATATCGTGTATTTGGTGAGGAGAAAGCGGCTTCGGCGCGGGTTTCGCTGTACCGACCACTTTATCAACCATCAATTCACCCGCGATACGGTTACCGAGATTTTTATTACCGTAAAAACCCGCTGCATCTACGGCGATAACAGGAAGATTTATCTTTAGCTCTGCCATGCGGCAAACCGCTTCTATATCATCCCCCTCCATCGCTGGTACACAGGTGTTGTAAACAAATACCGCCTCGGGGGCATGTTTTTTGGCGACCTGTAAAATGGAGTGATAGAGGCGTTTTTCACCGCGCCCCATGATCACGTCCTGCTCATTAAGGTCGGTGGTAAAACCTAAGCGAAATAGCTCTGGGCCTGAACTTTGTGTACCGCGTTTATCCCATGAACTGCCTGCACAACCAACCGGACCATGTACGATATGGGCAACATCGGTGATTGGTAATAGGGTGATTTGTGCGCCGTCAAAACAACATCCTCCTGCAGTAGCACCCGGTGTAGCAGGTGCACAGCCAGATTTGGATTTTTTGTTATGCTCGCAAGCTGGTTCATCTTGTAGCTCTTTTATCTCTGAATTGCGCATAGTAAACCCCATTGTGATTGTTTTAGTGACATCTAATAATTGATTGCAAGGCTTGTGCCTTATGTAACTTATTGATTTGTTGTGTTATTAATCTGTTCTGTTTGTGACAATGGGGGAGTTGTAACACGACATTTATTGGTAATGGCTGACGACTTAGAAGTTAAATGTGCGAAAGCTGAAAGGGGAACCATCTCAGCTTTCATTTTTATGCGAGTGCATCAAAGCGGCTGCTTAAGGTTTCAGTTTGTCCAGTGAGCTTGGCTAACCATGGAGGAAGTGATTCACTGTGTATACGCTGTTGTAGTTGCTGCAGTTGTTCTTCAATAGTGGGGTAAACATTATTAAGCGGTTTACATTTCATCGGGTGGATACCCGTGCGAATTACCCGTGCTGCTGCTGGCCCACCAATGGAAGCGCAAAACATCAGATGACAATCGGAAATTATCTCTGCTCGAATTGCGTTTTTCTCTATGCCCCGCCCGGATTTTGCTTCTCGCACACCAATTTTTTGGTAGCTTTGTGCATCGACGGTGTAGATATCAAACTGCTCACAGGAACCAAAGTGGCCATCAACGGTGAGACCATCGGTGGAGACAAAAGCGATTTGTAGTTGCTGTGTTTCTAAAGTCATGTCGTTCTCCTTGTGGTAATTAGTCGTTCAAGCGCGACGCATTCTGATAGTAATCGGTAGTGTGGGGCGTGCTGTTAATGGGTCGAAATAAAAGCTTGAACCGTTACTTAATGTGAGCTTTCCTCCCCAATTATCTTGCTCCTCAAACTCCAGTGAAATAACCTCCGCCTCTAGATCCTTTTTGGCAATATAACCGGTCATTATTCCATCTTGTTTTCTTAGCATTATGTTAGGCATCACTATTCCTCGCTATTTATGAAGCCGAGCCCCATGTGGGGTTGGGGTTCGGACAAAAAGTTACGCACGGGTATTGGTAACTTTACTGCTATTATCTGACTAAGTCGTAGCCAAAATCGGTCTTGCCATATTCACTGGTTTCTTTATCTAACTTCGCTAATATCTCATTGACCAGTGTCGATAACATCTGCATTGCACCTTCATAGCCCCAAGTTGTTTGGCGATGCATATGGTGACGATCAAAGATTGGGAAGCCGATACGAATCAGCGGCACTGCAAACTCATCACCTTTCGCCATGGTGTCGCGCTCAACAAACTTACCGTAGGAGTTACCAATCATAAAGTCGGGTTTATTAGTGAACATCAGTGATCGGAAATGCCATAGATCTTTGTTGATAAACACTTTACAGTCCGTGCCGTAAGGGCTTGAATCAAGGATTGCTTGCATCGCTTTCCCCCATTTTTTAGTACCATTGTGGCAAAGAATAGTGGTTGGTTCACAGCCTAACTCTAATAGGAACTTAACCATACCCAGTAGGTAATCTGGGTCGCCGTAGATACCGAATTTTTTACCGTGTAACCAAGTATGACTATCGGTCATCATGTCAACCAGACGACCACGTTCTAGGGTTAATGAATCAGCAACTGATTTTCCTGTTAGTTCACTTAAGGTCATTAAAAATGCATCGGTATTGTCTAAGCCAATCGGTACGCTCATTGGTGTCGCAGGCTGCTTCCAAACATTTTTAACGGTCTTTTTGGTTTTAATAAGCGCCCAAGGTTGCAATAGTAACGTGTCGATTGCATTCGGTGCATCTTTCATCTCATCAGCGGTTGTACCACCAGAGTACATACGGTATTGGCCATCTGCTGGTGTGTCTAACACTTCAGATGGGTCTGAAAGCAGACTGTATGGAATATCCATCTCTTGCATCATGCGGTGCAGTACTCGGTAGTTACCGAGGTAGGTTTCAAAACCTGTGACAAGGTTGATTTTGTTGTTACTACCAACCTCTTTGTCCTCCATTGATTTACTGGTAAAGTTCTTACAGAAGCCATCAAACATCGCATCCCAACCGGTAATATGACTACCCACAAAACTGGGGGTATTAGCAAGTGGTGTTGGAATATCTTTTGGTAAATGACCGTCATTTTTAGCGTTACCCACAAATGCATTAAGATCATCACCGATTACTTCCGCCATACAGGTAGTTGAAACGGCAATTATTTCAGGTTTGTAGAGTGCGTATGCATTTGCTAAACCGGCATCCATATTTTTGTTGCCACCAAATACCGCTGCATCCTCGGTCATGGAATCAGAAACACAAGCAATCGGCTCTTTAAAGTGGCGGTTGAAGTAACTACGGAAGTAAGCAACACAACCTTGCGAACCATGTACATAGGGTAAGGTTTTTTCAAAACCGAGAGAACACAGTACCGATCCTAAAGGCTGACACGCTTTTGCAGGGTTAACCGTTAATGCTTTACGTTCAAAGTTTAAATCTTGGTACGCTTGTGTCGTTGTCCATTGAAAAACCTCTTCGATTTTTTGATCGCTATGCGCTTCTTCCGATAAAGCACGTTTGCGGGCGATTAAATCTTGGTATTCCGGTTGTTTAAATAACGGATACCCAGGTTTTATTTCATCTATTGTTTGACTCATAATTTATTCTCCTCCTGCTTCCGTTCTCGAAGAACAGCCAGGTCTTAATAGGGGCGCAGTAGCAATCTTTGTTGCTACTGCTGCATATACATGAACTGTGGTTAGGTTATTTGGCTAAGCTGTTTTCTTTAACTCATCTTTTTCAACAAGCCAAGGTGCAGTCATTTTGTCCCAGCATGGGTTATTCAGTGTCATATCCATATCGCGGGCGAAGATATCAAAGCCATCATAACCATGGTAAGGGCCTGAATAATCCCAGCTGTGCATTTGGCGGAACGGAATACCCATTTTTTGGAATATGTATTTCTCTTTCACACCAGAGCCAATTAGATCAGGTTGGATCTTCTTAACAAACTCTTCAAACTCATAACCGGTGACATCGTCATAGATCAGGGTTGCATCTTTCACATCAGGTTGTGTACGGTCGTAATCATCGTTATGACCAAATTCATAACCAGTACCGACCACTTCCATACCCAGATCTTCATAAGCACCAATTACATGGCGAGGACGTAGACCACCGACGTAAAGCATCACTTTTTTGCCCTGTAAACGCGGTTTGTACTTAGCAACAACCGCTGCCCATTGCGCTTCGTAACCGGCAATCACTTGTTTCGCTTTTTCCTGAATCGTTGCATCAAACTTAGAAGCGATCTCAGTCAGTGATGCTGCAATTTTAGTTGGACCAAAGAAGTTGAACTCCATCCATGGAATTTGGTATTTCTCTTCCATGTGACGTGCGATGTAATTGACGCTTCGGTAACAATGTACGAGGTTAAGTTTTGCTTTTGAGTTGAGCTCCATCTCTGAAAGCGTACCGTCACCAGACCATTGTGAGATAACACGAAGACCAATCTCTTCTAGCAATAGTCGCGTTGACCAAGCATCACCACCGATATTGTAATCACCGATTAAGGCCACATCATAAGGGGTGCCTTCAAAGACCTCCTGTTCACGGTTATCAATAATTTTGTCACGTACCGCATCATTGGCGATATGGTGACCAAGGGATTGAGAAACACCGCGGAAACCCTCACAGCGTACCGGCACAACGACCTTGCCTGTTTTCGCTTGTGTCTCTTTCGCTACGGCTTCGATATCATCACCAATCAAACCAACCGGACATTCCGACTGAATTGAGATCCCTTTTGAGAGTGGGAACAGGGTTTCTAATTCATCCATTAGGATAGCGAGTTTCTTATCCCCACCAAAGACGATATCTTTCTCTTGGAAGTCAGAAGTAAAATTCATCGTACCAAAGGTGTTTACCCCCGTTTTACCGGTGTAATAGTTGCGTCGTCCAGCGCGTGAATACTGACCACAACCAACAGGGCCGTGGCTAACATGGATCATGTCTTTGATTGGGCCAAAAACAACACCCTTAGAGCCAGCATAAGCACAGCCACGTGCTGTCATTACGCCGGGTTGAGATTTACGGTTAGAGGTTATACAGCTACTTGTGCAACTGCTATCACTAGTGCCTAAATGTTTCGCGCGGTCAGCTTTGGCTGCCGCGGGGTAAACCTCAAGCACCTCTTCGATCATTTTTTCATGTTGCTCTTTAATGCTAGTCATAAAAGGCCCCTTTTATTTACGCTGCAGCAGCTGCTGCGGCTTCGTCAGCAAGTTCTGCTGCAGTTTTACCGATAATGGCTTCATCTTCTTCATCCATTAAACCAAAGTTCATCAATAGATCTTCTAGATCATCCATGGTGATAGGTGTTGGTATGACGAACATTTTGTTATCCATGATTTTCTTCGCTAGCATTCGGTATTCATCAGCTTGTTGACACGTTGGGTCATACTCGATAACGGTCATACGGCGGATTTCAGCACGTTGTACGATATTGTCGCGGGGTACAAAGTGGATCATTTGTGTACCTAGTTGAGAAGCCAGTTCCATGATTAATTCATCTTCACGAGCGGTATTACGTGAGTTACAGATAAGACCTGCTAAACGTACGCTACCTGATTTAGCGTATTTACAGATACCTTTAGAGATATTGTTCGCTGCGTACATCGCCATCATTTCACCAGAACAAACGATGTAGATCTCTTGCGCTTTGTTTTCACGGATAGGCATTGCGAAACCGCCACATACCACGTCACCCAGTACGTCATAGAATACAAAGTCTAAATCTTCTTCATAAGCACCTTCCTCTTCTAGGAAGTTGATCGCTGTGATTACACCACGACCAGCACAACCAACACCTGGCTCAGGACCACCAGATTCAACACACTTCACATCACCGTAGCCTGTTAGCAATACATCTTCTAACTCGATATCTTCAACGGTACCGGCTTCAGCTGCCATCTCCATGATGGTATTTTGCATTTTTGTATGCAGGATTAGACGTGTTGAATCGGCTTTAGGGTCACAACCGATAATCATCACTTTCTGTTTCTGTTCAGCAAGGGCTGCTACTAAATTCTGTGTAGTTGTTGATTTACCGATACCGCCTTTACCGTAAATTGCACATTGACGAATAGCCATGATTTGATACTCCTGTGTATTGTTTAAAAAAGATAAATGAATAAGTTGTCGTTACAGTTATCTAATTGCATTACACGTACCAAATTATTTTTGTGCGTTATCTAGTTGATTTTTAATGATTTGTTTTTTATGTGGTGGTTTACCTAAGGCCTGTTTACATCTTTGAAATTACAAAAATGAGGGGTTTTGTAACAAGTAGGACAAAGTATTGTGCATGTTGGGCACTATTTATTAAAAGGAGTATCACTACGCCCCTTTTAAAGTGATTTTTGACGATTTTCTTATATAGTCAATAAAGGTTAAGTCTAAAAAGGAGAGTAATTGTGCGTTTCGTTTGTCTATTTTATCTGTTGCTGAGTACTTCTTTTAGCTTTGCTGATTGCCCGCCCGTTGAGTGGGATGAAACGGTTATCTTAAAAACAATCAATGATGGTGATACGGTGACATTAGATAATGACCGTCGAATACGTTTTATTGGTATCAATACACCGGAGATTAATCATCGCGAACTCAGTCAATCGGACCCCTATGCCCTTGAAGCAAAAGGGCTGCTCGAAAGATATATTCGTCCGGGCGATAAATTACACCTTGTGTATGATAAAACTAAACAGGATAAATATGGGCGAAAACTCGCCTACGTCTATAGTAAAACAGGAAGAAACTTAGGGCTGTTGCAGCTTAAAGCGGGTTTTGCGCAGCACTGGGTGATTGGAAAAAATGATAAGTTTTGGCGTTGCTTCCAAGATGCGCAACAGCAAGCCAAGTTACGTAAAAGAGCACTCTGGTCAGATTTTAAACCTTTGTCAGCCAAACGCTTACAAAAAAGCGATAAAGGTTATACCTATATTAGTGGCAGAATCAGCGATAAGCAGCAAACTAATAAAGGCTTAACCTTGATACTTGATCGCTCTTTAAGCGTTTTTATTCGTAAATCTAATGTAAAACAGTTCTCGGATAGTGATATCGACTTGTCATTACACAGCAAATTATTGATTAATGGAAAGTTGTTTTTTTCGCGTAATAAGCCCAAAATAATCCTCTATCACCCTGCACAAATATTACCCTAATATGAATTAAAACTGTAATTTTGGTCAAAACTTGACTATTATCACACTTTCTTTATGGTTTAACCTCTTCATACGATTAATGGAACTTACACATGTCTGATTTGCGCCAACAAGCCCTCGATTACCACGCACTCCCAAAACCTGGGAAAATTAGTGTTGAAATTACCACTTCTGCTGAAACTGCCGATGACCTATCTCTCGCATACAGCCCAGGGGTTGCCGAGCCGGTACGTGAAATCGCTGCAAATCCTGATGATGTTTATAAATATACTGCTAAAGGTAACTTAGTCGCGGTTATTACTAATGGTAGTGCGATTTTAGGTCTAGGCAATTTAGGACCGTTAGCATCGAAACCAGTAATGGAAGGTAAAGCTTTATTATTTAAACGTTTTGCTAACCTTGATTCGATCGATATTGAAGTAAAACATCGCACGCCAGAAGAGTTTATTAATACTGTGGCTAATATTGCTGATACCTTTGGTGGTATTAACCTTGAAGATATTAAAGCGCCAGAGTGTTTTGTTATCGAAAAAGAGTTAAAACACCGTTGTAGTATCCCTGTATTTCATGATGATCAGCACGGTACTGCGATTGTAACCGCTGCAGGTATGCTTAATGCACTAGACATTCAAGGCAAAAAAATCGAAGAAGTCAAAATTGTCTGCATGGGCGCAGGTGCAGCAGCAATTGCCTGTATGGAACTATTAATACAGTGTGGCGCACTGCGTGAAAAAATCTATATGTTAGATCGTAAGGGTGTGATTCATACTCGTCGTGATGATATCAATGAATACAAACAACGTTTTGCGAACAACACAGACCAACGTACGCTACAAGATGTAATCAACGGTGCTGATGTGTTTGTTGGTGTTTCTGGCCCAGATGTTTTGTCTGCTGAGGATGTGAAATTGATGGCGCCAAACCCAGTTATTTTTGCTTGTTCAAACCCTGATCCTGAAATAAAACCAGAAGTTGCGCATGCGGTGCGTGATGATCTAATTATGGCAACAGGGCGCAGTGATTACCCTAACCAAGTAAACAACGTGTTATGTTTTCCATTTATCTTCCGTGGTGCATTGGATGCGCGTGCATCAGAGATCAATGAAGAGATGAAAGTGGCGGCGGTTAATGCAATCCGCGCAATTGCTAAAGAGCCAGTGCCAGAAGCAGTATTAAAAGCGAGTGGTGCAACATCACTTGAGTTTGGCAAGGGGTATATTATCCCTAAACCAATGGACCCACGTTTATTGAAAAAAGTAGCGGGTGCAGTAGCACGTGCAGCAGTGGCAACGGGCGTTGCTCAAATTGAGCTTGCTGATGATTATATGGCTTAATTAGTCACTCACAAATGTCGCTTTAAAACTAGAAAACTCATTGATTATTCATAATTAATGAGTTTTCTGTTATTTATTGCACAGAAATAGATTAATGCCTATCCTTTTGCCTGCATTATAAAATCAGCACTAGCATCCTCTGTTAATAAGTTGTAAATTATGCAGATCTAATTTTTTAACTCTCTATTACTATATTTGTAAGGGTACTGTATGTCAGGAAAACCTTCCTCTTCTCAGTTTGAAACAAACAACATTGCAGATCCGTTGTTTATTCATGCAGAGCATATCGCAAAAGACTTTTCGTTATTTCCGGATAACTCTTTACCATCAAACACTGAAAATGTAGAAGGTTTGATTGAGCGTAAACGCATCGAATCAAATTTAACCGCAATCAAAAAACTGGGCGTTGATGCTTATATAGCACGTACGGTTCAGCCAGCAGAAGACAATAAACGCCCTGGCGTAAAAACAATTGTTGAAGGTTTCAACGGTAAAATTGTTACTGAGCAATTAAATGGTGCATTTTATAGCGCGGAAATGGAACTTGATTTCGGTGGTTATACCCGTCGTATCGGTATCATTGGTCAGGAGCGTAGCTCAAACAATGGCGCGTGGATGCCTGAGCATCACTTGGCTGCAAGTAAAGCGATTCGTAAATTTGCTGATTTAGCGCTACCTATTGTTTACTTAATCGATACTCCTGGAGCCGATGCCGGCGAAGAAGCAAATAGTCAAAACCAAGCACACAGTATCTCGCAAATGATTACTGAAAGTGCCAACGTTGATGTACCTACTGTTGGTATTGTTGTTGGTGTTGGTTACTCGGGTGGTGCTATTCCACTCGCAACAGCTAATATTCTACTTTCTGTTCGTGATGGTATTTTTAATACAATCCAACCAAAAGGCTTACAAAGCATCGCACGTAAGTACAACCTTTCTTGGCAGGAATGTGCACAATCTGTTGGTGTTTCTCCAGAAGAGCTATACAGCAACGGTTGTATCGACGGTATTGTTGATTACTCACCGGTTGACCAAGATGAACGCCAGCATAATCTACAAAAAGCGATTATCTCTAGTATCTTATCTATCGAATCGACCTCTGTTGATTTTGTACGTAAATACCCTGATATTTTAGAACACTACAATCGCAGCTTAACGCGTTATTTAGAGCCATCTAGCAAATTAGTTGCTGTTGAAAATGCTTCTGAAAATGCACGCTTAATCGCGAAAAATCCAACCGTGCATAACAATGCCTTTGGTACGACTTACCGTTACATGCGTTATCTGACACTTCGCTCTCGTATCAAAACGATTCAGAAGAATGAATATGGTCGTTTATCAAAAATGACCATTCCTGAAGGTGACCTAAAAGCGCGTATTGAAGAAGATCGTAAAAAGGTATTTGTAAGTTGGTTAACTAATCCAGATAAACTTATCTACGATGATAAGTTAAATAAAAACTGGAAAACCTTCCTTTCTAAGCGTGAAGATAAAAGTGTTGAGCGTAACGCATTTACTAAATTAATCCTTGGTGAACCTGTTGCTAACTACGACAATGCGCGTAGCACACTGTTAATAAATCTGACTTGGTCTTTATATAACCGTTGGAAGAGCAGTGCAGAAGATAACTTCCGTGCTCTTATTGCGTACCTTGAAGATGAAAAAACATTACCAATGACCGATAGCTGGCCTGAGCTTTCTGAGTTAACAACGATTGATGTTGTTAGCCACCCAGAAACGCGTGAATGTTTTATTACTCATTGTCGTCACATGTTGGTATTTAATGCTTTATATGACAATACCATGGGTAACTTGGCGTCAATTGCAAAAGAAGCGATGGCAACTAAAGAGTTATCACGTGAATCGGTTTCATCACTGGTTCGCAGTTCATTAAAAGGCGCTTTAAATAAAGTCAGCGATGATGATTACGAAGAACTGAAATTGAGCTTCAACGCTTGGATTCAAAACTTTACTGATCAGAGTGATCGTGGTGAGACGTTAGCAAAAGTTGAAGAATGGAAAAGTATTGGTGCGCCACAAATGAACGCAAGTTTGTTTGTAATCATCACTTATTTCTTCGAGAAAATTCTGCCTTCTTATTATGCAAGCCGTGAAGATGCATCGGAATATAATGGTGTGATCAACCCTGTGCGTATTGGTCGTCGTAAAGACTTCTGGAATCGTTTAACAATGGGTTACCAAGATCTATTAATTCAAGCGGTGTTACGTGCTGAAAAGAACAAGAAAAACAACTCGCATAATGCAATTCTAGATAAGTTTTTCACTAACTTTAGAGAGTCTCGTGCAGATTTAATGACAGCGAACTTATTAGAGTTCCCTGGTTTCCGTTTATCGGTTGAAGATGCATTAGATAAAAACATTAAGCCATGTGGTTTAGTTTCTGGTATTGGTGAGTTTACATTAGCAAGCGGCGAAACACAGCGTGTTGGTATTGCTGTTTCTAACCTTTCTTTCCAAGCCGGTGCTTTTGATATGGCCAGTGCTGAGAAATTCTGTGCACTGTTAGTTAAATGTGCAAAACAGCATTTACCAGTCGTCGCATTTATCAGTTCTGGTGGTATGCAGACCAAAGAGGGTGCAGCTGCACTATTCTCTATGGCTGTTGTAAACGACCGTATTACGCGTTTTATTCGTGATAATGACCTGCCTGTTGTTATGTTTGGTTACGGTGACTGTACCGGTGGTGCACAAGCAAGTTTTGTAACCCATCCGTTAGTACAAACTTATTACCTATCAGGTACTAACATGCCGTTTGCTGGACAAATGGTTGTTCCTGCTTACTTACCATCTACATCAACACTGTCGAACTATCTTTCTCGTGCAGCGGGTGCAATGGATGGTTTAGTTATCAACCCATTCTCTGATGATCTTAACGATAAGTTACTTGAAATCGATGAAAACATGCCAATGCCAACCATCACGATTCAAGAAACTATTGAACGTGCGTTAACGGGATTTGTACCAGTTTGTAATATCGATGATGATGCTTTCTCACAAGCTGATCCGCGTGCGTTAATGCACCCAGTTAAGAAAGTTCTCGTTCATGCACGTGGTTGTACTGCGGTTAAATTAGTGCGTAAAGCACAAGATAACGGCATCAAAGTAGTATTAGTGGCATCTGACCCTGATATGACTTCTGTTCCTGCTGATATGCTAGGTGAAGGCGATAAACTAGTTTGTCTAGGTGGTAATACTTCAGACGAAAGTTACTTGAATGCAGGTTCTGTATTGAAAGTCGCAGAGTATGAAGAGGTAGATGCGCTTCATCCTGGTATCGGTTTCTTATCAGAAAGCCCACAGTTTGCTGATTTATGTGTAAGCCATAACATTAACTTTGTTGGTCCAAGCATGACTAGTATGTTAACCATGGGTAACAAGTCAAACGCAATTAAAACAGCGCAAGATAACGGTGTACCCGTTGTACCTGGTTCTCACGGTATCTTAACGGGTGCAGAACAAGCACTTGATATCGCAAACGGCATGGGCTATCCAGTACTACTTAAAGCGGTAAATGGTGGTGGTGGTAAAGGTATCTTGGTGATTGAGAAATCTGAAGATATGTTCACTGGTTTTGCACAAGTATCAGCTGAAGCGCGTGGCGCATTTGGTAACGGTGACTTGTACCTAGAGAAATATATCACTTCATTACGTCATATCGAAGTACAGCTATTACGTGATAAACATTGTAATACGAAAGTACTTGGTATTCGTGACTGTTCTGTACAGCGTAATAATCAAAAAGTAGTGGAAGAGTCTGCATCAACAATGTTGCCTGCTAACTTACAAGCTGAAGCGCTAAAACATACTGCAGCATTAGCTGACGCGGTAGATTATTTAGGTGCGGGTACGGTTGAATTTATTTACGACCTTGACCAAAATGCAATCTACTTCATGGAGATGAATACACGTCTGCAAGTAGAGCATCCGGTAACTGAAGCTACTTCTTGTATCGATATTGTAAGTGCGCAATATAACATCGCGTCTGGTGCTAGCATTGCTGATATGGAACCTGCTAATAAAGGTTATGCAATCGAAGTACGTGTCACTGCTGAAAAAGCGGCACTGGATTCTGAAGGCGTAATGCAACTATTACCGCATCCGGGTAAAGTTGTTGAGTACTTTGTACCTGAGCAAGATAACATTGAAGTTATTTCAATGATTGCGGAAGGTAAAGAGGTTTCTCCTTACTACGATAGCTTAGTTGCACAGTTTATCTGTACTGGTAAAGACCGTAACGACACAGTTAAGAAACTGCTTGAGTTCTTAGACAAGGTAGTGATTAAAGGTATCGCAACGAATATCCCATTATTACAACGTATCCTTAAAGATGAAACCTTCTTAAAGGGTGTCTACGATACTACTTACCTACCAAAATTCATGGCTGAACTCGATCAGCAAGTGATGATTGATGAGATGGAAGCATCTGCATCAACGGGTGTGAGCGATGTTTCAATTACCGTTGATGGTAGTAATGAGCTGAAAGTATTAGCGACAAGTGCGGGTATTTTCTACCGTGGTTCATCGCCAGCTGAACCTGATTTTGTTCATGAAGGTGATATCGTCACTGTTGAGCAGACATTAGGCCTAATGGAAGCGATGAAGATGTTCTCACCGTTATCACTGTCTAGCTTTAACCGCCAAGATGCTGTGTTATATGATGCAAAAACTAAGTTCCGTGTTGAGCGTATCATTAATGCTAATGGTCAACAGGTATCAAGTGGTGACCTGCTGTACATCATAACGCCGCTATAGTTTTTATTAAGCGTTATTGAGTAGCAAAAAAGCCAGTCAGATGACTGGCTTTTTTTATGCCTTTTAAAAAGAGATTGGCGTAGATCTCGCTGCAAGGTATTATCTCTATTAACCCGTGCCAATAAAAAGATGGCACGCTTCTCCAACTGCATGAGTGAATAAAAAATTAATGGATATTGCACTAATTTGTAATGATAGCGCGCTAAATTCAACGGCTAAAAAGCTGCGTGAAAAGTGGGGCTTTGTTAATCAGCAAAGTGATGACTTTCGCCTACACCTTTTACCCGAACATCTTGCATTGGAGCAGCTGGACGATCCTAAACAAGGCTTAGTGTTTGTTGATTTTGTTTCTGGTGCAACTGCGCATCGCAGAAAATTTGGTGGCGGTAAAGGGCAAGCGATTGCTAAAGCGGTTGGTTTAAAATCGGGTGTGCAAATAGATGTGATTGACGCTACCGCAGGGCTTGGTCGTGATGCTTTTGTACTTGCATCATTAGGTTGCAATGTAACCCTCGTTGAACGCTCACCGGTTGCAGCTGCATTGCTGGATGATGGTTTACAACGCGCTTATATGAACCTTGAGATTGGCGACTGGATGCAACAACGTATGCAACTTCATTTTGGCTCTGGTGTTGAGTACCTTAAAAATAATCAAACCGATGTGGTTTATTTAGATCCGATGTTTCCACATAAAAAGAAATCTGCATTAGTGAAAAAAGAGATGCGTGTATTCCAAGGCGTTGTGGGTGCTGATCTCGATGCCGATGATCTATTAGAAGTCGCATTGGCCGCTGCAAAATATCGTGTTGTAGTAAAACGTCCAGATTACGCACCGTTCTTAAATGATAAAAAACCATCGATGAGCATTAAAACTAAGAAAAATCGTTTTGATGTGTATGTGAAACAGGCGATACCGGCCATAAAGAGTAGCTAATTTTATTGAGTAATTTATTATTTTTTCGCTGAAAGCAGAGATTAGTTACAACGATAAGCATAACCTACTATTGGCGATATTAGCTTAACTCCCATATAGTGCACTACTCATTCAGGCACTCTGCCTACTTTTAATCCTATAATATTTTTAGTGAATAATTTTTAATAGGCTGTGCATGTTTAATAACTACCCCAAATGCCCGAATTGTCAGTATCAACGCGATGAATCAGATAAATTGATGAATGCAATGATGTGTCCAGCTTGCGGTATTATTTATGATAGATGGAAGGCTAAAAGGCAGACGGTTAAACCTGATATTGATGAAGTTGAAGTGCAGCTAACAATGTCATTATATGAATCACTAAAAGATTGCTTTTTAAGTGTGCCTCATCAGGTTGATGGCATGGTATTCAAGGGAAGAGTCTTTGCCTATTTGGTGATTATCATCTGGGGCTGTTATTTTATGTTTGGTGGAATAGATTGGCAAAATATTGGTAGCTCATTTTTGCACAATGTTAATCTCGCTTTTCATGAGTTTGGGCATGTTTTATTTATGCCCTTTGGTGATTTTTGGATGATTTTAGGCGGCAGTTTATTCCAAGTGCTGTTACCGTTGGTTGTGATGTTAGCATTTTCAATTCAGCAACGAGATAACTTTGGTGCGGCTATTATGCTGTGGTGGTGTGGGCAGAGTTTTATTGACGTCAGTCCCTATATTGCAGATGCACAAAGCCGTTCATTACCACTTATATCAGGACTTGGGAAAGAGTCTCATGATTGGGGTAATTTATTGCGCATGACCAACAACCTCCACAACACAGATTTTATCGCACAAAGCAGTTTTACTATTGGCTGTTGTATCATGTTGCTCAGTTTTATCTGGGCAGGGGCGTTGCTATTAAAGCAAAAGCGAGTAGTCAGATAAGTTAATATCAATCATTTTTTGGAAGTCTATGAGCAAAAAAATAATCGCTTTATTAAATATAGTTGTCAGCTTCTCGTTATACGCAGGCGAGATAACCATTGAAAAAAATGATTCATTAATCCGTAATGAGTTATTTGATCAAAAAAGAACACGAGCAGAGCAGTATAAGCAAGATGAAAGAGAACGTAATACGAGTAATGAATATTGGATAACACAGATAGACCCTAGCTGTGGCTTGCTTAAGAATAATCAACTTATCTATTATTGTGCAGTAAATGGTCGCTATTACAAAGATGAAAAAACGACTAATAAGCGACAATATCGTGAACTATCGACGGCCGAAGTAAAAAAAATACACGCAGAAAAACATTAATAGTTAAAATTTTATCTTAGATCGGTTATTCTGCGGACAACGAATTAAAAAACTATCCAGTTATTTGCTTGTTATTAAGCGGTGACTGATTGGTTACAACAATGTAGGAAGATATAGATGCTAGTACTTGGACACCAAAACCCTGATTGCGATAGCTTATGTAGTGCTATCGGCCTTGCCGCTCTTTTTAATAAAATCGGCCGCCCTGCAACACCTATTTTACAAGGTGAACCAAATCCTGAAGCACAATACCTTCTTGAGCAAGCTGGTTTTGAAACACCTGAAATTCGTACTTCTGTTGCTGGTGAAGAAATTTTTATTGTGGATTACTCTGATTGGGGCCAAGGCACTGCAGATATGAAACAAGCAAAAGTACGCGGTATTGTTGATCATCATAAACTAGGTGATATCACAACAAATGAGCCACTAGAGTGTTGGATCTGGCCTGTAGGTTGTAGCGCAACAATTGTTTACAACATGTACAAGTTCCATAATCAAAAACCAGAAGCTGATGTTGCGAAATTAATGATGGGTGCAATCATCTCTGATACGGTTAACTTTCAAGGTCCTACAACAACTGATATTGATAAAGTTGCTGCTAAAGAGCTAGCTGAAATCGCTGGTGTTGCTGATTTAGGTGCTTTTGCTCACGCACAGTTCGAAGCTAAGTCAGACATTAAACATGTGCCTGCTTCTGAGCTTATTTTACGCGACCAAAAAGTATTTGAAATGGCGGGTGAAAAATTAGCGATTGGTCAGCTTGAATTAACATCATTAGAAACTGCATTCAGTAAAAAAGAAGAGATGCTAGTTGAGATGGGACAGTTACAAGCAGACAAAGGTTACCATTCAACAATTGTGCTACTAACTGATATTAATAAGTTAGATACAACTGCGATCATCATCTCTAAAGATGCTGATAAAGTGGCAAAAGCATTAAACAGCACGGTTGCTGACCACGCATTTGAGTTGCCTGGTGTTGTAAGCCGTAAGAAACAGATTATTCCGTTTTTACAGGCTGCGTTTGAAGGTTAATCAAACGACGCTTTAAAAACCTGAAAGGGCGAACACCAATAGGTGTTCGCCCTTTTTTATTACAGGCGTTTAAGTTACTCTCAATCCATTGTTTTAAGTTCTAATTTCAGTTTGAGGTTTATATGCATATTCATATTCTTGGTATCTGTGGCACCTTTATGGGTGGTGTTGCTATTCTCGCTAAATCATTAGGTTATAAAGTAACCGGATCCGATGCAAATGTTTACCCTCCCATGAGCACCCAACTTGAAGATCAAGGTATTGAGTTGATTCAAGGCTTTGACCCAAGCCAACTTGATAGCAAACCTGATTTAGTGGTTATTGGTAACGCAATGAGTCGCGGTAACGCTTGTGTTGAAGCGGTGCTTGATAAACAGATCCCTTATGTTTCAGGTCCACAATGGTTGTTGGAGCATGTATTAAAGGATAAGTGGGTACTTGCTGTCGCAGGAACACATGGTAAAACCTCGACTTCAAGCATGCTTGCTTGGATATTAGAATATGCTCACATGAAACCGGGTTTCTTGATTGGTGGTGTACCAGAAAATTTTGGCCTTTCAGCGCGATTAGGTGAAACACCTTTCTTTGTTATCGAGGCTGATGAATACGATAGTGCTTTCTTTGATAAACGCTCTAAGTTTGTACATTATCATCCGCGAACGCTTGTGCTTAATAATCTTGAATTTGACCATGCCGATATTTTTGAAGATTTAAACGCTATTAAAAAACAATTTCACCATTTACTTCGTACTGTACCCAGTAGCGGTCGTATTATTCTGCCTAATCATGATCAAGCCTTAATGGCGGTAAAACATATGGGGTGCTGGAGTGAGGTTGAATACTTAGATACAGACCTTGGTAGTAACTGGTCGACAGAAAAGGTGAAGTTAGATGGTACGCAGTTTGAAGTTTTCTTAAATAACGAAAAGCAAGGGCAGGTGAATTGGCCGTTAATGGGGGATCATAATGTTGCTAATGCATTAGGTGCCATCGCTGCAGCTAGACATGTAGGGGTAACACCTGAAATTGCGATTGAAGCGTTAGCTGAATTTAAAAGTATTAAACGTCGTATGGAAGTAAAAGGTAAAATTAATAATATTACTGTTTATGATGATTTTGCTCATCATCCAACTGCAATTAAAACAACCCTTGCAGGGTTACGCGCTAAAGTGGGTAATGAGCGAATTATTGCCGTATTAGAGCCTCGCTCAAATACCATGAAGTTAGGTATCCATAAAGAAGCGATAGTAAGTGCATTAAAAGAAGCTGATCATGTTTATTGTTTTGAGAGTGCTGATATCAGTTGGTCGATGCAAGAGATGTTTGATGAGCAAGGTAAGAAAGTTGATATCTCTAATGATATTGATCAGTTGTGTAATAAGTTAGTGAATGCCGCTAAAACGAATGATCATATTCTAATTATGAGTAATGGTGGTTTTGCGGGTATTCATCAAAAGTTACTTGATAAGTTATAAGGGAATAATATGTTTGGCGAAAAAATCACCCTAGGGGTGACAGGTGCATCTGGCAGTGGTTACTTCTTACATCTGTTACAAGCATTGGTTGATAACAATTGTCAGGTTTATCTGCTTTTATCGGATGCTGCAAAAATAGTATTAAAAACTGAAGTTAATGAAGATTGGCCTGAGGGTCTAGATGGTTTGAATGTTTTTTTACAAAAACGTTTTAATGCTAAACAAAATCAAATTATCGCACTAGGCAGTAAAGATTGGTTTTCGCCAGTGGCATCAGGATCATCTGCTCCGAAAAAAATGATTATTTGCCCGTGTAGTTGCGGAACCTTAGCTTCTATTGCAAATGGATTATCGAATAACTTAATTGAACGCGCCGCTGATGTTATTTTAAAAGAGCGCGGGTTGTTAATTATCACCCCCAGGGAAACTCCTTTTTCCACCTTACATTTACGTAATATGTTAACGCTCTCAGAACTAGGCGTAACTATCATGCCATTAGCGCCTGGGTTTTATCATCAACCACAATCTATCGATGATTTACAAGCTTTCATGGTTGCGCGTTTATTAGATCACCTAAAAATAGAACATAAAATTAGTAAAAGGTGGTGTGAATAGGGCGTTAATATCATCGAATGCTAATAATTGATTGTTTATTGTACGTAAATATCAACGTTTTAATAAAGTGTAATTTAATTGCTAACAAAGGCTTGCCAATGTGATCTAACTCCCTATAATACGCCGCACAGACAAGGACTGTGACGCAAGTTACTAACTAAGTCCGAAGCAACAAACTCACTGAGTTTGAGTCAAAAATCTTTGAAAATAAGATGTTGACAAGCTTCAAGGTTAGCGTATTATACGCACCTCGCCGAAAGGCACGCTCTTTAACAATTTAATCAAACAATCTGTGTGAGCATTGATAGTAGATTTCAAAATAGTCCTTTCGAGGACAAAAAGAATCAATATCAATGACACACGAATTAATTCATTAATTCAGAATAACAACAGTACAT
>NZ_BSPQ01000025.1 GCF_030161115.1 Psychromonas marina | reverse complement strand
ATCATGTGATAGTAGGGCGAATTGTGCGACAGCACAGGTTTATGAGCAATGTTCACCCATCGCCAAGCGCTTCTGCGTATCAATAAATTCCCAAAGAGAAAATACATATCGGGCTTCGCCCAATTGTCGGCCTAAATACCGACCTACAGCTGTACCTTTTTTTCGTTTTAGTGCTTTGAAGTAATGATGACTTGAATATAGAAATAAAAATCTTCTATTGGGACAGAAAGAAATGATTGATAATCATTTCTGAGATATTCAAGGGTGATGAGCGGCCAATGCGTATAGCGAGTTTTACGACAGGTAAGGGTAACGAGCAATGTCCACCCATCGCCAAGCGCCTCTGCGTATCAATAAATCACCTAAAGAGAAAATGCATATCGGGCTTCGCCCAATTGACGGCCTAAAGACCGACCTACAGTTGTACCTTCTTTTTTCGTTTAGAAATTTGAGGTGATGCTTTATGAGCAGTGTCCACCCACCGCCAAGCGTCTCTGCATACCAATATATATCCTACAAAGAAAATACATATCGGGCTTCGCCCAATTGTCGGCCTAAAGACCGACCCACAGTTGTACCTTATTTTTTGGTTTTAGCGCTTTGAAGCAAGAATGACTTAACATGAAAATAAAAATCTTATATTGGTACAGCAAAAATGTTTAATCATCATTTGTGAGATGTGGGTATAAGTGTGTTCTAGCTATATAACAATATTTTAATGGCGGTATTAGATAAATATAGATTCATCTAATTAGGTATTTTATACGGTGTTTTTTTTGCAAGCTATCGAAGTGTCTATTCATTTGCAGATTATAGTGATTGTGAGTTCGTTAACTTGGCTTTTCGATTTTTTAATTTTAAATGTTAATTTGATATGGGAGGAAGGGGAAATTTAATTTAAATCTTAAGTTATTGAATTTTAATTGAATATCTTTATTTTTATAATTATAGCGAAACTATTACAATTTCATAATGAACTTTTCTTAATGCTTAATGACTAACCTTATGAACTAGTTAATTTTATAGTTTCTTCCTTAGTTTTCCTCCGCATATGTATTTTATCCGGAGGTTTTTTTTGTCTAAAATTTAATGCTTAGCTTTACTCTCCACATAAATTTATTGATTAAAACATATTTCAATAAAAGCATTACCGTATTCAGATCTAAATGGCATCAAAACTTTTGCGCCATCTACTTGATGTTTTATAGTATGCGATGGGCCCGTTACAACGATAGGAGTGGCCATACTAAACTCAAAGCCTTTCTCTCCGAGTTGTCTCTTAGCTCCGCCTGATACCATGTTGGTGATTTCACCGACCATATCAGTAATATCATCAGACATCTCTTTAACCTCTTCGCCTACCATCAGTTTGAAAACATTAAGAGCAAGCTTCTTATCAAAGCTGATAGAGAATGAACCTTTCGCAGTCGGTCCAACCATGCCAATCAAGCCTGAAACATCTCCGCGAGCAACGGCGTCTTTTTTTAGGCTTGGTCTACCTGGTTTAACTTCTATCTGCGCCATCGTTTGTAGCACATTAATAAAAGAAGATAAAAAAGGATTTACAAATTCTGCATTCATAATTTTACGCTTATATTATTGATTTTATAGAGGTGGTTCATTATATAGGCAGTTATGACAAATGCCATGTGCTTCTAATATTTTATTAGTTATTTTAAAGCCCGACTGCTCAGCTTGCTCAGAAAATGCGTTGTCTATCACAGGATCACTTAATTCAATTACCTGTTTGCATTGTTCACAAATAAGTAATTGCATGGGGTGCTCGCATCCGAAGTGTTCGCACTTTAAGTAGGCGTTTAAGGACTCAATGCGGTGGATGAAATGATGTTCTAACAGAAACTCTAATGCACGATAAATCGTTGGTGGCTTAGCACCACTATCATGCTTTTGTAACTGCTCTAGTAAATCATATGCACTGACAGCGCCTTTTTGCTCAAGCATGAGTAAAAATACACGTTGACGAATAGCGGTGAATCGCAATTTTTTCTGCGAGCAAATAGTTATTGCGCGTTGTAATAAAGCGTTATGCATGGAAAGGACTCGTATTAACAATGAGGTTGCATCTTAGCATATATGCAATAGTGAGTTTTATTTTAAAATATATCTTCAAACAACTTGAAATGAATACAATTTATAATCTTAAATTTATTTAAATCCTGTTGTTTTTTGTATGAGCTTAATATGTTTTTTCTTTTTTTTATTCAATGGATTAGAAGCTATTTATTTTACCTCTTTGGTTGTGTCAGTTACCTTATTTTTATCATGTAATATAGATGTTGCAAAGGTAAAATTTTCTTTAAGCTTTACGCCCTGTGGTTTACTTGTGAGTAACATCATTTATATTAGCCATGTTTTCATCGTGTGTATTATTTAGCAGTGATCGGGCTGTTTCTTTACTATCCATACCTGCTAATAGCGAATGACAATAAATAATAATAATTATAATTTTAACAAATGGAATTCTATTAGTGAAAAATCAAGTTTTCAAAATCTCATCTCTTGTTGGTGCAATGTATTTTGTATTACCTACCTCTGTATTTGCCCATGGTTGGGTGGAATATCCAGAGGCGCGTCAATCTATCTGTTATGAGCAAGGTGGCTTATGGACAGGTAATCCTCCGAACGCTGCATGTGCGGCTGCGCTAAACGAATCGGGTACTTATCAATTTATTCAGCGTAATGAAGTCGCGATTAATATTGCTGCTCCCCATTACTGGGACATAAATAAAGTTAAAGCTGCTATCCCAGACGGTACTCTATGTTATGCCAATGACTCACAAAAACGTGGGTTAGGTATTGCACATTCTGAGTGGACAAAAACAGAGGTTTCTGCAGGTACTTTTGAATTTGTATTTAATGCAACTGCACCTCATAACCCATCTTATTGGGAGTTTTATCTAACAAAAGCAAATGCTGATCTTTCTCAACCTCTAAAATGGGATGATTTAGATCTTATTCAAGAGTATGGCAATGTAGTCGTTGATGCTGATAAAAAATATCGCATGAATATCACTATTCCAGCTGAACGCTCTGGAGATGCCATTCTTTATACACGCTGGCAGCGTGATGATACAGTGGGAGAGGGGTTCTATAACTGCAGCGATATTACTATCACAGGTGAGGGCACTGATCCTGTTGATCCTGAAGGCCCATATTTACATCAAGGTGAGCAATTCATCCCAAGTGATGTGCACTTAAGCACACCTAGTATTGATGAAGCTGTTAAATATGAACTGTTTAAATCAGGTGGTGGATTACATGCGTCGTTTAGTTTGACTATCACTGAAGAAAACCAATCTGACTGGGATCGTTTGTTAGCTTCTCAAGTGACTGGGTATTACGAAACAAACCATGGTGGTGATCTATTTATTGGTGCTTGGCATGAAGAGATGGTGCATTATATGTATTTCCGTAATGACCTTCATGCAAACTATTTGAACTCAAAAGATGAAGGTGTTTCGGGGCAGTTTACAATCATTCCGAAAGATGAAAATTCAGATTTAACCGCGGTGATTACGCCGCAAGTATTGCAAGAAATAAATGTGGCAAATGTAGAGCATGGTGTAACAGTTGTTTTGCATCCGAATCAATCTGAAGGTGATTTTAACCATGTAGAATGGACTCAACTCAGTGGTCAAAGTATCAGCACTGAAAATGGTTTATACAATGAACTGATTATTAACACGGAACAATTGCAATCAGACATAGACCATGAACTCACTTTCAAATTAACTATTTCTAATTCCCAAGGTACTGCAAGTAACCTCTATAGCTTTGAAGTGACTGGTTCAGATGTTGAGAACCCAGGTGAAAATCCAGGAGGAAATGATTGGAACGCGGCGAATGTTTATCAAGGTAATGATACTGTAAAACATAATGGTCGAAATTGGACTGCACAGTGGTGGACGCAGGGTGAAGAGCCTGGTACTACAGGCGAGTGGGGAGTGTGGCAATAGTACGCTGATTTACTGATAACCAATATTAATGGCCCTCTTGGATAATTTTTAAGAGGGCTTTTTTATTAACTCTGTAGTGGTTTAATTATCACTGCTGTAGCTGTTCTTTTTTCAATCATCATAGTAGCCATTATGGTAATATTGATGATAATTAATTAAAGACTCAAAAATACACTATTGTTGTGTCTTTAAGATAAAAATTTAACAACGTAAACCAGTATAATTAAATGAAAATTGCCTTATGCTGCGTACATGAAAAATAAGATACGAATAATATGAAAAAAGAAACTAACTATCCATCAAACCGTTTTTCCATCGCTCCAATGCTTGATTGGACTGATAGACATTGTCGTCACTTTCACCGTGTGATGAGTAAAGAAACGCTACTCTATACAGAGATGGTAACAACCGGCGCTATCTTATATGGTAAGGGTGATTACCTACAAAAGGGTGATGCAGAACACCCTGTATGTCTACAGTTAGGCGGTTTTGCAACAGCAGACCTAGCACAATCAGCAATAGCGGGCAAAGAACGTGGCTACGATGAAATCAACTTAAATGTCGGTTGCCCTTCAGACCGCGTACAAAATGGTCGTTTCGGCGCATGTTTAATGGCGGAAGGGGATTTAGTTGGTGATGCGGTAAAAGCGATGCAGGATGCGACTGATTTGCCTATTTCGGTTAAGACTCGTATTGGTATTGATGACTTAGATTCTTATGAGTTTCTATGTGATTTCATCGATAAAGTACATAATAAAGGTTGTGATACCTTTATCGTACATGCCCGTAAAGCATGGCTCAGTGGTCTTAGTCCCAAACAAAATCGTGATGTGCCACCACTTGATTATGATCGTGTTTACCAGCTTAAAAAAGATTTTCCACACCTAACGATTGCGATTAATGGCGGAATCAAAACATTAGATGAGTGTGAAACTCACCTTGAACATCTCGATGGGGTGATGCTTGGGCGTGAAATCTATTCTAATCCTTATCTATTGAGTACGGTTGACCAGCGTTTATTTAACTCTCAAGAGAAAGTGTTAACTCGATTTGAAGTCTTGGAAGAAATGTATCCCTATATTGAGCAACAACTTAAGGATGGATCATATTTAAATCATATTGGCAGACATATGTTAGGCTTATTCCAAGGGTTGCCTGGTGCGCGTGCTTGGCGACGTCATTTGAGTGAAAATGGACATATTCCAGGAGCGGGCATTGAAACAATGCAAAAAGCTGCTTCCTTTGTTACTGAAGATTAAGATAGGAGATAACGATGAGAATAAAGGTATTAGTACTGAGTTTGATAGCATCTGTTTTTATAATGTCGGGTTGTACTACAGTGACAGTGGAGCCATCAGATCAGGTGAAAAAGGCGAATCGCATGACGGTGGTGAGCAGTGGTAAACCTGACAAGGTTTTACCTGCATTCAAAACTTTTACCTGGAATGAGGATTATAATCGTGTGTTATCGGCAGTTAACCAGCAAAGTAAAATTGAGGTTAAAGAGCACATTAGAGCTGAAATCATTCGTTATTTAAAAACAAAAGGTTATGTTTATCAACCTGATCCTATTCAGGCTGATGTTGTTATTGGCTTTCTTTTCGCTTTAGAAGATGATTTAGCCGACCAACAAATCCAAGATAGATTTGGTTTGTTACCTGGTATTAATAATAGTGATATAACCGGTAAGCGTTATGAAAAGGGCACTTTTTTAGTGGCCGTTCTAGATAATAGGGCGGAATTTATTTATTGGCGCTCTGCAATGCAAGGTTTTGTCGACTTTGAAAATGATCGCAGAGATGAAAGTACTGAACATATGCAGGCAGTGCTGGATATGATGATGGGGGGATTTCCCCAAGCTGGTCAATAATTATTATTTGAATGGAAAAAAACCACGCCTGCGTGGTTTTTTTATTTATAGTGTTTTGCTTAGTGTTTGTTCATTGAGTTGATAACCACAAGCCTGCATAAATAAGGTCATTGTTTGTTGTTCACTCTCGGTTATTTCAGAAAGAAGTAACTTTAGCTCTTGTATACCTTTCTCTTTCAATCGCTTTTCTACTTCACGTAATAGATTTTTCCCTACACCGCGTCGGCGTGTAATATCTCGTACACATAATAAATTAAGTTGCGCTGTATTCTCCTCTATTGATGCTTGTAGCGCACCAAGGTGTCGAGCATTAAAGAGGGTGACAAAAAACAGCTTGTTTGGCAGATTGATTAATTCTCCTAAAGCCTCCACAGTTAACTCTTCTTCGTTTAAATAACCTTGATATAACTTTTGAAGATCAATGAATAGCTGCGCAGAGCTTTCAGGTGTAAATACAGATAAACGCATAATAAATTCTTCTTTTATTGTAATTGTTTGTTTTGAACGTTAACAGCATCACTGCCTATGGTGTTGTTAACTTGGCGTAATTGGTTACGTTTTTTTGTCATTGCTAACCGTTCGCTTGTTGAGAATAACATTTTCAGTGCGACTAATTCTATCTGTCTGTTTGGTTGTTTGAATTTAGAGGCTAAAAATTGCAGTGTTTCTGGATAAGGGTGAGCAATAATGACCACTCCATTACCCTTTTTGCCTAAGGTTAGTGCGGCTAAAAATTGCTTTTCCATCGCCTCATTAGTTTTGATATTATCCAAAAAAACATGGCGATGAAGTGCAGGGATGTTTGCTAGTTTAGCGGTGTTTTCTGCAATGGTTTTTGCCGTGGTACGGCTGTCTAGAAAATATAAGCCATGACTACCGAGTACTTCCATGGTCCACTGCATCTCTTTTACATGTTCGGTAAGGGCGCTGCCCATATGATTGTTGATACCCGTTGCTGCTGGCAGGTAATTTAATGCACTATTGAGCTCTGCCTTAAAATCCGCTTCTTGCATATCAAGTAGCAATGCTCCTTTACCTAATTTTTCATTATGTTGTTTAGCTTGCATCGGTACGTGCAGTAATATTTCTCGTTGCTGTTGCAGTGCAACTGTTGCAATTTTTTTTGCATAGGGTGTATAGGGAAGGATAGAGAGTGTAATTGCGGCAGGAAGTGTTAATGCTTGCAGGTCTGAGTGTTTGTAACCAATATCATCCAGTACAATAGCGAGCTTAATTGGCTGTTTTGCATCGCTATCACTCGCTTGCAAAAAGATAATAAAACCCACTAAAAAACTGGATAATCCTATTTTCATTAGTTAATAACTCGCACTAACGACGACTTGGTTCAAGCCATGGAAGTGGGTTTTGCGCTTTACCTTTATGGCTTAATTCAAAATAGAGACTGTTTTTGTCTTGTCCGCCACTGTGTCCGGCTAATGCAATTGCATCACCTTGGAAAACAATATCACCGGTTTTTTGTAGGAGTGTTTGGTTGTAACCATAGAGGGTGATGTAATCGTCACCATGGTCGAGTGCGATCACCATACCATAACCTTTAAAGTAACCTGCAAATAGAACGCGTCCTGTTGCTACAGCACGTACTTTTTCACCTTCGTTAGCCGCAATAGAAATACCTTTCCAAGTAACTTGGTCGCTACGCTTACTGCCAAAGCGAGACAGTACTTTACCTCTGATTGGCCACTTCAGTTTACCTTTCAGCGTTGCGATTTTTGAGTGACTTTTCTCTTCACTCTTAGGCTTCATCTGTTTTGTTGCTTTTGCTTTTGCAGCGGCTAACTCTTTCTCTGCTCGTGCTGCTCGTTGCTTTTTAAGTTGTTTTTTGAGTTTCTTTTCTGCATCACCAAGTTCAGCTAAGCGTGCATTTTGATAATTAAGATCTTGTTTTAACTCATTTAGTGCTTTGGTACGTTTATCTCGTTGTTCACTTAATTTATTTGTATTAGCGACTTGCTGATCACGCATTTTTTGTAGGCTTAACAATGAACTTGCTTGATCGCTTTGGTTCTTTTCAATGTTCAATTGAGTCGCTTCTAGCTGCTCAATACTTTCAAGTCGTGCTTTATTCAAGTAGTGGTAATAGCTATTGGCACGGATAATTTTACTGAGGTCTTCTTGATTGAGTAGTAGTTTTACGAGGTCATTTTGACCTGACATGTAAGCACTTATTAATTGCTGTTCAAGTAATTTTTGCTGTTTAACTTTGTCGATGCTTAACTGCTCAGTTTCTTTTTTAAGATCACTAAGGCGTTTAGATTCAACATTAATCGCTTCTTCAGTTTGCTGTAATTTTAGGCTTGCGGCTGCGGTTTGTTGCTCAGAGGTTGCCACCTGATTTTCTAGTTGTGCTTGTAACTTGCTTTGTGTTTGTTTGTTATTTTTACTTTGTTTAATCTGCTTTTGTAGCGTAGATAGGTTTTTTTCTGCCAATGCTTCGCTCACTGGGAGAAAAGTAAAAGAAATTAAGAATATACTATTCAGTAAGATAGTGGATAAATTGTTTTTTTTACGATTTTTTTGGTTAAACATTTTACTCTTCATTAAATCTTCTACTTTTTAGAATGCAGTATTTAGAAATCTTACCCACTTTAGTAAAAAAAGTTGAGTAAAATAACTAAATACTGCGCTATGTGTCTATTTTAATGAAATAAGTGGTGTACCTGTCATCTCTGCAGGGATTTCCATATCCATTAATTTAAGCATTGTTGGTGCGATATCACATAAACGTCCACCAGTCTGCATTGTTGCAGGGCGACCTACGTAGATGAATGGCACTGGTAAGTTAGTATGTGCAGTATGAACACCACCTGTTACAGGGTCGATCATTTGCTCTGCGTTACCGTGGTCAGCAGTGATCAAACATTCTCCGCCAACTTCTTTAAGTGCAGCAACAACTTCGCCAACACAGCTATCAACAGCTTCACATGCTTTAACTGCTGCATCGTAAATACCCGTATGACCAACCATGTCGCCGTTCGGGTAGTTACAGATAATCACATCGTACTCTTGACTGCGAATTGCTGCCGTTAGTTTCTCAGTTAGCTCAACAGAGCTCATCTCTGGTTGCATGTCGTAAGTTGCAACTGCTGGAGAGTTGATTAAGGTACGGTTTTCACCTTTAAACTCTTCTTCCATACCGCCATTGAAGAAGAATGTAACGTGTGCATATTTTTCTGTTTCAGAAATACGTAACTGTGTTTTATCGTGATCAGATAACCATTCGCCTAACGTATTAGTAAGAGACTCACTTGGGTATGCCGCTGGTACTTTAATATCTGCTGCGTATTCAGTTAGTGTCGCAAAGTTAATGTTTGGCGTTACGTTGCGTTCAAAACCTTTGAAGTTAGCATCAGAGAAGGCATAAGTAATTTCACGCGCACGGTCAGCACGGAAGTTAAGGAACAACAACGTGTCGCCATCTTCAATCGCTGCTTTTTCACCAATGACGGTTGCTTTAACAAACTCATCATTTTCATCACGTGCGTAAGCGTCTTCTAAACCAACTAATGCACCCTCAGCAGTAAAGGCTGATTTTGCTTCTGTAAGCAAGTTGTAAGCCTCTTCAACACGATCCCAACGATTATCACGATCTAGAGAGTAGTAACGACCGACTAAAGAAGCTGTACGACCTGCACCTACTTTTTTGTAGGTATCTTCGAATTTAGCTAGTGAATCAGCTGCACTACGTGGTGGTGTATCACGACCATCTAGGAATGCGTGCACGTATACTTTTTTTGCACCTCGCTGTGCCGCAAGTTCAATAGCTGCAACGATGTGGTCATCGTGGCTGTGAACGCCACCAGGAGAAGCAAGGCCCATAATATGAACCGCTTTATCCGCTTTAACCGCTTTATCAATTGCTTCGACAAAGGTAGCGTTTTCAAAAAAGTCACCGTCTAGGATAGACTTAGTTACTTTTGTTAAGTTTTGGTAAACAGTACGACCTGCACCGATGTTTGTATGACCAACTTCTGAGTTGCCCATTTGACCATCTGGTAAACCTACGTCCATACCAGAAGCTGAGATAAGATCATTTGCGTAGTCTTTACAAAGTTGATCAAGTACTGGTGTGTTTGCATTTGAAACTGCGTTATCTGGCATATCTGGGCGGTAGCCCCAGCCATCCATAATAAGTAATACAAGCGGTTTTTTAGCGGTAGTCATTGTGATTCCCTTAAGGTTAATAATAAAAATAGAATAATGTGATTTTACTACATTTGAGATACTTGTCACTGCGTGGATCAATTGAAGCTGAAATTTACGCAATTTATTTAGCTTTAATAGTAAAGAAAATAGATTTAGCTTGTTATAATCAGCGCAGACTTTTTCCTTCTAACTTTAAAAAGAGCAAAATAATGCAAGAATATATAGACTTTTTCTCAAACAATCCGATGTTGTCAGTTGCTTGGGTTGCTATCGCTGCAATGCTAATTCATAGCTTAGTAAAAGATAAAATCAGTGGTGTTAAAACCATTACAGCACAAGAAGCAACATTATTAATAAACAAGCAAGATGCAATTGTTGTTGATGTTCGCTCAGAAGAAGAGTTTAAAAAGGGTCACATTGTTAATGCAAAAAATATAACTCTGTCACAAATTGAGAAAGGAACTTTTTCAGCTATTGAAAATAATAAGCAGACCCCCATTATAGTTGTCTGTGAATCAGGTACGCGATCTTCAAGTGCTGCTGCGAAACTAGTAAAAGCGGAATTTACGCAGGTAACTAGTCTATTTTCAGGTATGGGTGGGTGGAAATCTGCTAATTTACCAACAACGAAGAAGTAATTTATGAGTTCAGTAACTATTTATACAACGGCTTGGTGCCCATATTGTACCCGTGCTAAACAATTACTCGATAATAAAGAGGTTGAGTATAGCGAGGTTAATGTTTCAGAACCCGATGCTCGTACGAATATGACCAAACTTACTGGCGGAACAACAGTTCCACAACTTGTGATTAATGGCCAAGCAACAGGTGGTTGTGATGAGCTTTATGGACTAGAGCGTAGTGGCGAACTTGATAAGCTATTGGCTAATTGATTTAAAATAAGTTTCGCAATGGATTTTGCGTCTAATAAATGCGACAGGAATGTTGCGCTAATAACTATAAATATCAATATTTAAAAAGGGAATAACATGGCAGAACAACAAGAACAAGCACCACAAATCGAATTCAACATTCAACGTATCTTTGTAAAAGATATCTCTTTCGAATGTCCAAATTCACCACTTATCTTTAAAAAAGAGTGGGCGCCAGAAGTATCTATGGACATCGATACTAAAAGCCAGAAATTAGAAGATGGTGTTTTTGAAGTGGTTTTAACGCTGACTACAACTGCAAAAGTAGGTGAAGATATCGCTTTCCTATGTGAAGTACAGCAAGCAGGTATTTTCTCTGTAGGTCAAATCGAAGGTGCACAAATGGCGCATTGCCTAAACGCTTTCTGCCCTAATATTTTATTCCCATACGCACGCGAAACAGTTTCAAGCTTAGTAACACGTGGTACTTTCCCACAGCTTAACCTTGCACCTGTTAACTTTGATGCACTTTTTCAAAATGCAATGATGCAAAAGCAAGCTGAAGCAGAACAAGCTGCAGAAAGTGCAAAATTAGATTCTTAAACGATCTAAGCACAAATTAAATTAGGGGTTTGAATGGCTACTGATAAGCTAGACAAAGCCATTACAGTCTTAGGGGCGGGGTCATATGGCTCCGCCCTTGCTGTATCTTTGGCGCGCAATGGTCACCCAACATTGATTTGGGGACATGAAGCTGATCATATCGATCGCTTACAAAAAGACGGTGAAAATAAAGAGTTTTTACCGGGTGTTTGTTTTCCTGAGCTACTCACTGCAGAAGCGGATTTAGCAACCTGTATCGCGGCAACGAATACGTTATTATTAGTTGTGCCTAGCCATGTTTTTGGGTTAGTACTCGAGCAGATTAAACCTTTGCTAACGCCACAGCATCGCATCGCTTGGGCGACTAAAGGTTTAGAGGCGAAAACGGGGCGTTTATTGCAAGAAGTTGCTTTAGAAATATTGGGAGATAGTTATCCCCTAGCCGTTATCTCCGGGCCTACTTTTGCAATGGAAGTTGCGAAAGGTTTGCCAACAGCGGTTGCAGTTGCAGGTAATAACGCTGGATTTACCCAGGATATTGCTGATTTCTTCCATAATAAAAGTAACTTTAGAACCTATATATCCGATGATTTTACTGCTGTTCAGTTAGGTGGGGCGGTTAAGAATGTTATCGCGATTGGTGCTGGACTGGCTGATGGCCTTGGTTTTGGTGCGAATGCACGTACAGCATTGATCACGCGTGGTTTAGCTGAGTTAACGCGCTTAGGCGCTGCACTTGGTGCTAAAGAAGCTTCATTTATGGGAATGGCGGGTTTAGGTGATTTAGTCTTAACTTGTACCGATAATCAATCTCGTAATCGCCGTTTTGGTCTAGCGCTTGGGCAAGGTAAAGGGATTGATCAAGCCCAGGTTGAAATTGGGCAAGTAGTTGAAGGTTATCGAAATACTGAAGAGGTGTATAACCTTGCTAAGCGTTTTGATATTGAAATGCCGATCTGTGAGCAAATCTATTATGTGCTTTATGAACATAAAGCGGTAAAAGAGGCTGCTATTGCTTTATTATCACGTGATAAGAAAGGTGAATAACCTTTTGAGTTAACTTAAAAAGTAACGATGTTTTATAGTTGTTACTTAGATAAAAAGCTTCACTACTGAAGCTTTTTTTTTTATTAATCTTTGCTGAACGACCTCTCTTTATCTATCTCTTTGTAAGTATAATCTTTTCTCTCGCATCACTATTCTGAATCAAAATTATTACGTTATTAGCGTATACATTAGAGAGAAATATGAAACAAAAACTATCCGTTAGTTTGCTGTTACTTCCTGCTTTAGCTTTTGCTGAAGTAGATAAAAAAAATGCGCAAGATAAGTTGTCGGAAGACCCAACTAAAGTAACAACAAAGATAGGTGTTAGCTATAAGAATAATTATGATTTAGATAATAGCCGTATGACTTTTTCTGGCTCTTTAGCGCTGGATCCAATCCGTAAAATCAACGCCAGTGTAAATGAAGATGGTTCTGATTGGCGAATCGGTGGATCGTGGTTATTTGATATTGGTATTGTTAACTTTAGTTTTGGACAAAAAGAATTCACGACGGGTGCTAAACAAAATAGTTATAGCGTTGGCACATTTGTACCACTTAGTTCTTTTGGTATTGAACCGTTTGGGATGCAAATATTCCCAATGGCTGGTTATACCTATAATGATGGTGAAGTGATGTGCGAAAAAGAAATTGAAGACTGTTCTGCAGGAAGAGATGATCCGTTAAATCCTGATTTCATGTTTGTATCAAGTGAAGCTCACAGTGGGTATGTTGGTGCTTTTGCACTTAAACCTCTGATGCCAGATTTAACATGGATTATGTTTGGCCTAGGATCGATGGGGTCGAATGACTATCGTGGTTATGGTGTAGGAACAGGGTTAGGTTATACGCTGAGCAAACATCATTCTATCAGCACCTATACTGCGCATATGGATAACAGTTTTGGTACAGATACTGTATTTGGCTTTGCGTACTCGTACCAATTTAATTAAATAAAATGAGTTACAATAAGAGGTCTTGTTAGACCTCTTATTTATTCAGGCTGTTATTTATGAAACCTTCGTATTTTCGTGTTCATCCAACTATCTTTCAGCCTATTTTATGGTTGCTTTTCCTCATTATTCTTTCTCATATTAGCGAAGCAAAAGCACACCCACACTCATGGGTTTCAGTATTAACAGAGTTAGAGGGTGATAGTCGTCAACTTTCTGGTTTGAGAATGTACTGGACTTTTGATCTTATAACAACGTCGGACGCGTTAGCGGGAGAAGATTTAAGTGCAGACAATCAACCGTTGGTATTACAAGCATTAGCGGCAGAGATGTTAAGTAACATTAAAAATGAAGGTTATTACACCCATTTAGAAAATCAGGGTGGTGGGCTTCATTTTAAAGAGCCTGATCAAGCTACGTTGACGCTTGAAGATTACAAACTTACGTTACAATTCTTTCTTGAACTAGAGCAACCGCTAGCACTACCTTTGACCGATTTAACACTAAAAATATATGAAGATACTTACTATGTTGACTTTCTTTGGTTACAAAAAGATGACCTGCAGCTGAGTGAGTCTTTTCATGCAGATTGCCAACTAAAACTGGTTGAAGCACAAACGACCAGTGAGCAAATTGCTTATGTTTCATCACTTCCAATAGACGCACAGGGGGATAGTAAATTTGGTGAAATGTTTACTCAATCGGTTACTATCAATTGCCTTTAAAGTTACTTAGTAAGTACTTTTTGTTTGTAATCAACGACATTGAACACATTTTAGGCATAATAACTAGATTGCTTAGTTTTACTACATCCCCTGCACTGTATTGCTTGTAGAGGAGATGGTATTATAAAAGAACATTTTTTAATAAAAACCCAAGATTAGCGCGTTACAAAATGACTAAAAGTCCTTATACTGACGTGCTTTATTTTTAGGTATGACCTTTTTTAGTTTATACCGTACTTATTGGCAATCTTGTTGATGGGTATTATTAATATTTAACACTGGATAGATGAGTTATGAACGCAACAAATACCGAAAGCAGCAGCAGTTCAATGGATGGACTAAAATGGGCTGTAACCATTATATTATTAATCGCTATTATCGTTGGTAATTACATGTACGGAGAATCGGTGCATGTTGTTGCTCGTGTTCTAGTGCTACTTGTTATGGCTGCGCTTGCTGTATTTTCAGCAGCGTTGACAGAAAAAGGTAAAACATTTATTGAATTCGCAAAAGATTCACGTTTAGAAGTACGTAAAGTGGTTTGGCCAACACGCCAAGAAACAGTGCAAACAACACTGATTATTCTAGCAGTATCAACGATTGTTGGTTTAGTACTGTGGGGCCTTGACGGTATCTTCGTACGTGTTGTTGCGTTTATCACCACCGCTATTTAAGTTTAAGGGTTTAATATGTCAGAAGAAGTACAAAAGAAAAGATGGTACGTAGTACAAGCTTTCTCAGGGTTTGAAGGTCGTGTGCAAAAAACGTTAATCGAGCATATTAAATTAAACGAAATGGAAGAACATTTCGGCGAAATTTTAGTGCCAACTGAAGAAGTTGTTGAAATGCGTGCTGGTCAAAAACGAGCAAGTTCACGTAAATTCTTCCCTGGTTATGTGTTAGTTGAAATGGCTATGAACGACGCAAGTTGGCATTTAGTTAAAAACACTGACCGTGTGATGGGCTTCATTGGCGGAACAAAAGAGCGTCCAGCTCCGATTTCACCGAAAGAAGTTGAGAACATTATGAATCGCTTGAAAGAATCTGTTGATTCTCCGCGTCCTCGTACATTGTTTGAAGCGGGTCAAATTGTACGTGTTGTTGATGGGCCATTTGCTGACTTCAACGGTACTGTAGAAGAAGTAGATTACGACAAGAGTCGTTTAAAAGTATCTGTTTCTATCTTCGGGCGTGCTACGCCAGTTGATTTAGAGTTCTCTCAAGTAGAGAAAGACTAGGATATTAGCTTTCAGCGGTTAGCTGTCAGTTATCAGTCAAATAGCACCTCGTGATATTCACGGGTGCTAATAGGGTGAAAGATCTGCTTCTCTTTAAAGAGAATAGGACTTTCACCCTTTTTTGTTTTATGGCCACTAAAAAGCGTTCAACAGCTGGTTGTAAACTGACAACTAACAGCTAACAGCTAACGGCTTATGTCTGTAGTTCAAAAAAACAACAAAAAAACTTGTGAAAGGCGGCGAATTATAGGATAATTTGCCGCCTTTTTTATTTGCTGAGTTATCAGTGAATTAGAAGTGAGCATTAAATTCGAAACGGGAAGCTGACCTTAAAATTCAGCGTTACACCCAAACATAGGTAGTATTATCATGGCTAAAAAAGTACAAGCATATATCAAGCTGCAAGTTTCAGCTGGTATGGCTAACCCGTCACCACCAGTTGGTCCAGCACTAGGTCAACACGGTGTTAACATCATGGAATTCTGTAAAGCATTCAATGCAAAAACAGATTCAGTTGAAAAAGGCGCTCCAGTACCTGTAGTAATTACAGTATATTCTGATCGTTCTTTCACTTTCGAAACTAAGACTCCACCTGCTTCTTACTTACTTAAGAAAGCTGCTGGTATCAAATCTGGTTCTGGCGTTCCAAATAAAGACAAAGTGGGTACAGTTACTGTTGCTCAACTTGAAGAGATCGCTAAAACTAAAGAAGTTGATCTAACTGGTGCCGATCTTGATGCGATGGTACGTTGTATAGCGGGTTCTGCTCGTTCAATGGGCTTGGAAGTAGAGGGTTAATACCATGGCTAAATTATCTAAACGCATGAAAGCGGTACGTGACACTGTAGACGCTACTAAAGAATACGAAATCAATGAAGCGGTTGCGCTTCTTCAAAAACTAGCAACTGCTAAATTCAACGAAAGTGTTGATGTTTCAGTTAACCTAGGTGTTGATTCTCGTCGTAGTGATCAAAACGTACGTGGTGCGACTGTATTACCACACGGTACTGGTCGTGAAGTTCGTGTTGCTGTATTCACACAAGGCGCTAATGCTGAAAAAGCAAAAGAAGCTGGTGCGGATATCGTAGGTATGGACGATCTTGCTGCTCAAGTTAAAGCTGGCGAAATGAACTTTGACGTTGTAATTGCATCACCAGACGCTATGCGTGTTGTTGGTCAATTAGGTCAAATCTTAGGTCCACGTGGCCTAATGCCTAACCCGAAAGTAGGTACTGTAACACCTGACGTAGCAACTGCTGTTAAAAACGCAAAAGCTGGTCAAGTACGTTACCGTAACGACAAGAATGGTATTATCCATTCTACAATCGGTAAAGCATCGTTCACTGCTGAACAAATCCAAGAAAACCTTGAAGCACTTTTAGTTGCGCTTAAAAAAGCAAAACCATCAGGCGCTAAAGGCGTATTCTTGAAAAAAGTTTCTCTATCTACAACTATGGGTGCTGGTATCAAAGTTGATCAAGCGTCTTTAAATACTGTAGTAGCGTAATTTTTTATAGCGACAGTTCACAATTTGATTGTGAAACTGTTGCTATACAAGTCGATAAATTGTCTGTATAATTTGTCGCCTTACTTTGGAGGGCCTTAGGTCCCTTCTGAGACCGTAGGTGTGACATGATGTTTTACATTATCTTGCTTAATTTCCTACGTAGATGGTGCCGGACCCCAGAAAGAATTATTCTACTGGATCCGATAACCGAAATAGTGCCCCATTATTTATGATGGGGGTGTTTACTGGTGTAATAACCAGTGGAATCCAGGAGTAAAAACCAAATGACATTAAGACTCGAAGACAAGCAAGCTATTGTCGCTGAAGTTAATGTAGTAGCGCAAGCTGCTCTGTCTGCTGTTGTTGCCGATTCACGTGGCGTAACAGTTGGTGCAATGACTGAACTTCGTGCAAAAGCGCGTGAAAACAATGTTTACCTACGTGTAGTTCGTAACACATTAGCACGCCTAGCAGTGAAAGATACAGACTTTGCATGTCTAGCAGATACGTTTACTGGTCCTACAATCCTTGCATTTTCAAACGAACATCCAGGTGCAGCAGCACGTCTTTTAAAAGACTTTGCTAAAGCAAATGAATCGTTTGAAGTTAAAGGATTGGCATTTGAAGGTGAGTTCATTGAACCAGCTCAAATTGACCGTCTAGCGACACTACCGACATACGATGAAGCAATTGCGAAACTGATGGCTACTATGAAAGAAGCTTCAGCTGGCAAACTTGTACGTACTCTGGCTGCTATCCGCGACCAGAAAGAAGAATCTGCAGCTTAATTTAAGCTGTCATTTATTAATTTTTTAAAAGTAGGAATTGACTCATGTCTCTAACTAAAGACCAAATCATTGAAGCAGTTGCTGAATTATCAGTAATGGAAGTTGTTGAATTAATCGAAGCAATGGAAGAAAAATTCGGCGTATCTGCAGCTGCTGCTGTAGCTGGCGTAGCTGGTCCAGCTGCTGCTGAAGAAGAGCAAACTGAATTTGACGTTGTAATGACTGCATTCGGTGACAACAAAGTTAAAGCAATCAAAGCAGTACGTGGCGCTACAGGTCTTGGCCTGAAAGAAGCTAAAGCTGCAGTTGAAGCTTGCCCAACAGTAATCAAAGAAGCTGCATCTAAAGAAGAAGCAGAAGCTCTTAAAGCTGAACTAGAAGCAATCGGCGCAACTGTTGAACTTAAATAATTTAGTCTTCTAAATTGTTTAGCCATGTAAATGGCAATGGCTGGTGATTTTTTAATCACCGGCCTTTTTGCGCTATAGGATACCGTAATTTTTCATTGTTTTTTACGGTCATCGGACATTAAAGGTGATGTTATATAACACATCATTAACACAAAACAGTGTGCGCCGTTGTCGAACAAATTAGTGCCTAAAAAGACTAGGTCGGACAGCTATGATCACTTATCAGCGAGCAAAGGAACCACATGGGTTACTCTTATACTGAGAAAAAACGTATTCGTAAGGATTTTGGGAAGCGCCCACAAGTTATGGAAAAACCATACTTGTTGGAGATTCAACTAGATTCATTCAAACGATTCATTGAAGTCGATTTAACTGGTGAAGTAGGCTTAGAAGCCGCTTTTAACAGTATTTTCCCTATTGCTAGTTACTCTGGTACGTCAGAGCTGCAATATGTAAGCTACCGCTTAGGTGAGCCAGTATTTGATGTTAAAGAATGTCAAATCCGTGGTGTTACTTATTCAGCTTCGTTACGCGTTAAATTACGCCTTGTAATTTACGATCGTGATGCGCCAGCTGGTACAGTTAAAGATATTCGTGAACAAGAAGTTTACATGGGTGAAATGCCACTCATGACTGAAAATGGTACCTTTGTAATCAATGGTACTGAGCGTGTTATCGTATCGCAATTACACCGTTCTCCTGGTGTATTCTTCGACCACGATAAAGGTAAAACGCACAGTTCAGGTAAAGTTCTTTATAACGCACGTGTAATTCCTTACCGTGGTTCATGGTTAGATTTCGAATTCGATCCTAAAGATAACTTATTTGTACGTATTGACCGTCGCCGTAAACTACCTGCGACAATCATGTTGCGTGCGCTTGAGTACACAACTGAACAAATTTTAGATATGTTCTTCGATACAACTAGCTTTGAAATCAAAGATGGTATTATCGCAATGGAACTTATCGCTGATCGCCTACGTGGTGAACAGTTTACTTTTGACATCGCAAGCGGTGGCAAAGTATACGTGGAAACAGGAAAACGTGTTACAGCACGTCATATCCGCCAACTACAAAAAGATGGCGTAGATAGCATCGAAATACCACTTGAGTATTTAGAAGGCAAAGTTTCTGCTAAAGATTACATCAGCACTGAAACAGGCGAAATCATTGTTAACGCAAATGATATCTTTACGCTTGAGCTACTTGCTGAACTTGCACAATCTGGTATTAAAGCATTTGAAACAATCTACTCAAACGAGTTAGATTGTGGTTCATTCATCTCTGATACACTACGTGTTGATTCTTCAACTAACCGCCTAGAAGCGCTTGTTGAAATCTACCGTATGATGCGTCCTGGTGAGCCACCAACAAAAGATGCAGCTGAAGGCTTATTCCAAAACCTATTCTTCGCTGAAGAGCGTTACGATCTTTCTAAAGTGGGTCGTATGAAGTTCAACCGTCGTGTTGGCATTGATGGTGATGAAGGTGTTGGTACATTATCAAACGAAGATATCCTAAGTGTAATGAAAACACTGATCGATATTCGTAACGGTAACGGTGTTGTCGATGATATCGATCACCTTGGTAACCGTCGTATTCGTTGTGTTGGTGAAATGGCTGAAAACCAATTCCGTGTTGGTTTAGTACGTGTTGAACGTGCTGTTAAAGAACGTCTATCTTTAGGCGATCTTGATGCAACTATGCCTCAAGACCTGATTAACGCTAAACCTATTTCTGCTGCTGTCAAAGAGTTCTTTGGTTCATCACAACTGTCTCAGTTTATGGATCAAAATAACCCGTTATCAGAAGTAACACACAAACGTCGTATCTCAGCGTTAGGCCCTGGTGGTCTTACACGTGAACGTGCGGGCTTTGAAGTACGTGACGTACATCCAACGCATTACGGTCGTTTATGTCCAATCGAAACGCCAGAGGGACCAAACATTGGTCTAATTAACTCATTGGCAACTTTCTCTCGTACTAACGATTACGGTTTCTTAGAAACACCTTACCGTAAAGTAGTTGATGGTAAACCATCTGATCAGGTTGAATACCTATCTGCGATCGAAGAAGGTTCATTCGTTATCGCACAGGCATCTGCAAGTATTGATGAGAATGGCCAGTTAAATGAAGAATCAATTCCATGTCGTCATCAAGGTGAAACTACCTTTATGTCGCCTGCTGATATTGATTATATGGATGTGTCACCACAACAGATCATCTCTGTTGCTGCGTCACTGATTCCATTCCTAGAACATGATGATGCTAACCGTGCCTTAATGGGTGCAAACATGCAACGTCAAGCGGTTCCTACTTTACGTGCTGATAAACCATTAGTAGGTACAGGTATCGAACGTCGTTTGGCAATCGATTCTGGTGTAACAGTTATCGCGAAACGCGGTGGTACAATCGACTATGTTGATGCATCACGTATCGTTGTTAAAGTTGATGATGCTGAACTACTTCCTGGTGAAGCTGGTATCGACATCTACAACCTAACTAAATACACACGTTCAAATCAGAACACTTGTATTAACCAAAAACCTACATGTAAGCCAGGCGAGCCAATCGTTAAAGGTGATGTGTTAGCTGATGGTCCATCAACAGATATGGGCGATTTAGCATTAGGTCAAAACATGAAGATTGCCTTCATGCCTTGGAATGGTTACAACTTTGAGGATTCAATCCTTATTTCTGAGCGTGTTTCGCAAGAAGATCGTTTCACTACGATCCACATCCAAGAGTTCTCATGTGTCGCACGTGAAACTAAATTGGGTAGCGAAGAAATTTCTGCTGATATCCCTAACGTTGGTGAAGCAGCGCTAAGCAAACTAGATGAGTCTGGTATTGTTTACGTTGGTGCTGAAGTTAAACCTGGCGATATCTTAGTAGGTAAAGTGACACCTAAAGGTGAAACACAGCTTACACCAGAAGAAAAACTATTACGTGCAATCTTCGGTGAGAAAGCGTCTGACGTTAAAGACAGCTCACTACGTGTATCTAACTCTACTTACGCAACAGTAATCGACGTTCAAGTCTTTACGCGTGACGGTGTTGAAAAAGATAAACGTGCATTAGAAATCGAAGAGATGCAACTTAAAGCAGCGAAGAAAGATTTGAATGAGAAATTCAAAATCTTAGAAAACGCTATCTTTGAAAAAGCATTAAGCATCTTAATTGGTTCAGGCCAAGATGAGCAACGTTTACTACAAATGCCTCGTGCACAGTGGTTAGAAGTTGTTATTGATGATGAAGAAAAACAAACGCATTTAGACCAAATCATTGCACAATATGAAGAAGTTAAAGCGGATTACGACAAAGAGTTTGATATCAAACGTCGTAAGATCACTCAAGGTGATGATTTAGCACCGGGTGTTCAGAAGATTGTTAAGGTTTACCTTGCGGTACGTCGTCGCCTACAACCAGGTGATAAAATGGCGGGTCGTCACGGTAACAAAGGTGTTATTTCAAACATCGTACCTGTTGAAGATATGCCTCACGATGAGTTTGGTGTTCCAGTTGATATCGTACTTAACCCACTGGGTGTACCATCACGTATGAACATCGGTCAGATTCTTGAGACTCACTTAGGCCTTGCTTGTAAAGGTGTTGGTGAAAAACTTGAGCGTATGATTAAAAACCAACGTGACGTTGAAATGACTAAAGTTCGTGAGTTCATCCAAAAAATGTACGCATTTGGTGATGCACCTTGTCATGTTGACTTAAACGAATTTGATGATGAAGCAGTAATGCGTTTAGCTAAAAACCTATACAAAGGTTTACCAGTTGCAACGCCAGCGTTTGATGGTGCTTACGAGTCTGAGATTCGTGAACTACTGAAAATGGCTGATTTACCTGAATCAGGTCAATTACAACTAACTGATGGCCGTACTGGTATTCAATTTGAACGCCCAGTAACTGTTGGTTACATGTACATGCTGAAACTGAATCACTTAGTTGATGACAAAATGCATGCGCGTTCTACTGGTTCGTACAGCCTAGTAACTCAGCAACCACTTGGTGGTAAAGCTCAGTTCGGTGGCCAGCGTTTCGGTGAGATGGAAGTATGGGCACTACAAGCATTTGGTGCGGCTTACACGCTTCAAGAGATGCTTACTGTTAAGTCAGATGATGTTAACGGTCGTACTAAGATGTATAAAAACATCGTAGATGGCGATCATAGAATGGAACCAGGCATGCCTGAATCATTCAACGTATTGTTGAAAGAGATCCGTTCATTAAGCATTAACATCGAACTAGACGAATCTAACTAAGAGTCGCTTTAGTTTAAAAATATGTGGCGCCTTGTTTTATTAAGGCGCCTAGTTTCAACTCCTATGGGAGAATAGCGTGAAAGACTTACTTAAGTTTTTAAAGCAACAAAATAAAACCAAAGAGTTTGATGGTATTAAAATTGGTTTGGCATCTCCAGAGCAGATCCG
Source organism: Psychromonas marina (assembly GCF_030161115.1). Taxonomy (GTDB): domain Bacteria; phylum Pseudomonadota; class Gammaproteobacteria; order Enterobacterales; family Psychromonadaceae; genus Psychromonas; species Psychromonas marina. The sequence continues at coordinate 48,159 of NZ_BSPQ01000025.1, read as the reverse complement.
TTCGTGGTCATTTGGTGAAGTTAAGAAACCTGAAACTATCAACTACCGTACATTTAAACCTGAACGTGAAGGTCTTTTCTGTGCGCGTATTTTTGGACCTATCAAAGATTACGAATGTCTTTGTGGTAAATACAAGCGTTTAAAACACCGTGGTGTTATCTGTGAGAAGTGTGGCGTTGAAGTTACACAATCTAAAGTTCGTCGTGACCGTATGGGCCACATCGAATTAGCATCTCCAGTTGCGCATATTTGGTTCCTTAAATCACTTCCGTCACGTATCGGCTTAATGCTTGATATGACGTTACGTGATATCGAACGTATCCTTTACTTTGAATCTTTCGTGGTTGTTGAACCAGGCATGACAGATCTTGAGCGCCGTCAGATTCTTCTTGAAGAAGAATACTTAGACATGCTTGAGCAGTGGGGCGATGAGTTTGAAGCATTAATGGGTGCAGAAGCAGTATTCGCACTTCTTAAGCAACTTGATCTTGACCATGAAATTGCTGAAATGCGTGAAGAGCTAGGCACTACTAACTCTGAAACTAAACGTAAAAAGCTAACTAAACGTCTGAAATTGGTTGATTCTTTTAACCAGTCTTCAAACAAGCCAGAATGGATGATCTTAACTGTATTACCTGTTCTACCGCCTGATTTACGCCCACTAGTACCACTAGATGGCGGACGTTTTGCTACTTCTGACCTAAATGACTTATACCGTCGTGTTATTAACCGTAATAACCGTCTAAAACGTCTTCTAGACTTAGCTGCTCCAGACATTATCGTACGTAACGAAAAACGTATGTTACAAGAGTCTGTTGATGCATTACTAGATAATGGTCGTCGTGGTCGTGCTATTACTGGATCAAACAAGCGTCCTCTTAAATCGCTTGCAGATATGATCAAAGGTAAGCAAGGTCGTTTCCGTCAAAATCTACTAGGTAAACGTGTAGATTACTCTGGCCGTTCTGTAATCACGGTTGGTCCGACGTTACGCTTACACCAATGTGGTCTTCCTAAGAAAATGGCACTTGAGTTATTCAAACCATTTGTTTACGGAAAATTAGAAGCATTAGGTCTTGCGACAACAATTAAAGCTGCTAAGAAATTAGTTGACCGTGAAGGCGGGGAAGTTTGGGACATCTTAGAAGGTGTAATCCGCGAACATCCAGTGCTACTTAACCGTGCACCAACACTTCACAGATTGGGTATCCAAGCATTCGAACCAGTACTAATCGAAGGTAAAGCGATTCAGCTTCACCCGCTAGTATGTGCGGCATACAACGCCGATTTCGATGGTGACCAAATGGCGGTACACGTACCGTTAACAATCGAAGCACAGCTTGAAGCTCGTACTCTGATGATGTCTACGAATAACATCCTTTCGCCTGCAAATGGTGAACCGATTATCGTACCATCACAAGACGTTGTATTAGGTCTTTACTACATGACGCGTACTAAGATTAACGCGAAGGGTGAAGGCATGTGGTTCCAAGACGCGAAGGAAGCTGAAAAAGCTTACCGTGCGGGTGTTGTTGATCTACAAGCAATCGTTAAAGTACGTATGAAACAAGTTCATATTGCTGAAGATAAATCTCGTACTGAAACAACTGAAATTGTTGAAACGACTGTAGGTCGTGCAATTCTTTCTTTGATTCAACCAACTGGTTTACCGTTTAAACATGTTGATTTAGACATGGGTAAAAAAGCAATCTCTAATGTACTGAATGCTTGTTACCGTCTACTGGGTATTAAAGATACCGTAGTTTTCGCTGACCAATTGATGTACACCGGTTTTGAATACGCAACATTGTCAGGTGCCTCTGTAGGTATCGACGATATGGTTATTCCTGACGCGAAGAAAGCATTAGTTGAAGAAGCTGAAGAACAAGTTTCTGAAATCTACGAGCAGTTCCAAGCAGGTCTTGTTACAGCTGGTGAGCGCTACAACAAAGTGATCGATATTTGGGCAAGTACCAATGATCAAGTTGCAAAAGCGATGATGGACAACTTATCTAACGATACAGTTGAAAATGCGCAAGGCGAATTTGTTGAACAGAAATCATTCAACAGTGTTTACATGATGGCCGATTCAGGCGCACGTGGTAGCCCAGCGCAGATTCGTCAGCTTGCTGGTATGCGTGGTCTAATGGCAAAACCAGATGGTTCTATCATTGAAACGCCAATCGTAGCGAACTTCCGTGAAGGTCTAAACGTACTTCAGTACTTCATCTCAACGCATGGTGCACGTAAAGGTCTAGCCGATACAGCACTTAAAACAGCAAACTCGGGTTACCTAACTCGTCGTCTTGTTGATATCGCACAAGATTTAGTTATCACAGAAGAAGATTGTGGTAGTGAAGAAGGTCTATTAGTTAAACCGCTTATTCAAGGTGGTGATATTGTTGAGCCGCTTCGTGAGCGTGTACTTGGTCGTGTTGTTGCAGTTGATGTAATTAAACCGGGTACTAAAGATGAAGTATTGCTCGCACGTAATACATTACTTGACGAAAAACTGTGTGATCTTATCGAAGAATGTTCAGTTGACCAAATTTGGGTTCGTTCTGTAATTACTTGTAAGACTGACTTTGGTGCTTGTGCTGCCTGTTACGGTCGTGACTTGGCTCGTGGTCATGTTGTTGGCCAAGGTGAAGCAATCGGTGTTATGGCTGCACAGTCAATCGGTGAACCTGGTACACAGTTAACAATGCGTACGTTCCATATCGGTGGTGCTGCATCGCGTGCTGCTTCTGAGAACAGTATTCAAGTTAAGAACACGGGTAAAGTTAAATTACATAACGCTAAGTTTGTACTTAACTCTGACAACAAAGTTGTTGTTACTTCTCGTTCTACTGAATTAACAGTTATCGATGAACTAGGTCGTACGAAAGAGAACCATAAATTACCTTACGGTTCGGTTCTTGATAAGCAAGATGGTGCTGAGATCACTGCTGGCGAAATTATCGCTAACTGGGACCCGCATACACATCCAATTATCACTGAGGTAGCGGGTAAGATTGAGTTCCTTGACTTTGTTGAAGGTATTACAATCGATAAACAAACTGATGAACTTACTGGTTTATCAAGTATTGTTATTATCGACCCTGCACAGCGTCCAAGTGCTGGTAAAGAGATGCGTCCAACAGCGAAACTTGTTGATGCTGATGGTAACGATCTATTTATCCCTGGTACAACCGTTACTGCACAATACACACTTCCTGCTAACGCGATCGTTAGTCTAGAAGATGGTGCATTAGTACAGGTTGGTGATGCGGTTGCTCGTATTCCACAGGAAAGCTCGAAAACGCGTGATATTACCGGTGGTCTACCTCGAGTAGCCGATCTGTTTGAAGCTCGTATTCCTAAAGATGCTGCAATCCTTGCTGAAGTATCAGGTACACTTGCATTTGGTAAAGAAACCAAAGGTAAAATACGCCTAGTAATTACGCAAGCTGATGGTAATACGTATGAAGAGATGATTCCTAAATGGCGTCACCTGAACATCTTCGAAGGTGAGAAGATTGAGAAGGGTGAGGTTATCTCGGATGGTCCTGAGTCTCCACACGATATCTTGCGTTTACGTGGTATTAGCCCAGTTGCTAACTACATCACTAACGAAGTACAAGAAGTTTACCGCTTACAAGGCGTAAAAATTAATGATAAGCACATCGAAGTTATCGTTAACCAAATGCTACGTAAAGGTATGATCACTGATGCTGGTGACTCTAACTTCCTAGTGGGCGAACAGGCTGAAGTGGTACGTGTTATCATTGAAAACCGTCGCTTAGAAGCTGCTGGTAAAGCACCTGCAACATTTGATTACCAATTGTTGGGTATTACCAAAGCATCACTTGCTACTGAATCATTTATTTCAGCTGCATCTTTCCAAGAAACAACACGTGTTCTTACGGAAGCTGCTGTTGCTGGTAAGTGTGACAAACTACACGGTCTTAAAGAGAACGTTATCGTTGGTCGCTTGATTCCTGCTGGTACTGGTTTCGCACATCATAGAGCACGTGCTGCTGAAAAAGCGAAAGCACTTGAGCCTATGGTTGAAGAAACAGTTGTAGACGTTGATGCTGCTGAGCAAAACTTAGCAGATCTACTAAACGCAGTTGATTTTGGTGAATAAGAATCGGCTTCAAAATTACTTGAACTTGTGTTTTCAAAATAACTAGTCTTTAAGGTTTTTTGAAAACAACTTAGCGAAAGTTATTTTGTAACGATTCCCAACGTAATCAAATTGACGTTTTAAAAAAGATGCTTCGGCATCTTTTTTTTGCCTAAAATTTAAGGTAGTAGCTGTATATTTTTTGTTAAAAAGCTATTCTTGCTCCTACCATCAACAATCCCTGTTAATCTTTATTAATTTAATTTGAGGTTCATCTATGAGCGCTAAAAAAATCATCTCTACTGCATCGGCACCATCTGCAATTGGCCCTTACTCGCAAGCAAATCAAATCGGTAATTTAGTTTTCACTTCAGGTCAAATTCCATTGGAACCAACTTCCATGGAAGTAGTGCGTGGTGGTATTAGTGAGCAAACAGAACAGGTTATGCAAAACTTAATGGCTGTTTTAGAAGCGGCCAATGCATCAGCATCAACAGTAATTAAAACGACTTGTTTCATTAAAGATATGAATGACTTTGTGGCATTTAATGAAGTCTACGCAAAATACTTCCCAGAAAACGCACCGGCGCGTTCATGCGTTGAAGTAGCCCGTTTACCAAAAGATGTATTAGTTGAAGTTGAAGCAATCGCGACTAGCGTAGTAAGTGAAGAAAAATAGTAATGGCTATTGATTCAATGAAAATTGCAGTACTTGTATCGAGTGCGCCTTATGGTTCACAGGGGGCAAGTAGTGCCTATCAATTTTGCGCCTCTGCCGTTCAAGCCGGGCATAAAATAGTAGGTGTCTTCTTTTATCAGGAAGGGGTGCTAAATGCGAGCCAGTTAGTGAGCCCTGCGACTGATGAAGTTAACTTACCGGACTTTTGGGCAAAACTGGCAATACAGTATCAGTTTCCACTAGAGGTCTGTGTGTCTGCTTCACTGCGTCGTGGTATCGTCAATGAAACAGAAGCTCAGCAACTTTCTTTGAATCAATTTAATCTTAAAGCACCCTTCGTATTAAGCGGGTTAGGGCAACTTGCTGAATTAAGTGCCGGTGCGGATAAGTTGGTACAATTTTTATGATCGAAAAGAAAATAGGCATTATCAATCGCACTTTACCGCACGGTACTGCATTCGGGCGTGAGTCATTAGACTTAACCCTTGCGATGTCCGCATTTAATGAGTCGTTATCACTGTTTTTCATTGGCGATGGTATTTATCAGCTACTCGATGGACATAATCCGAGTGAAAGTTTGCAAAAGCATTACCAGCCTTTGTTTAAAATGCTGGAACTTTACGACGTAGAAAATATTTATGTTTGTGAAAAGTCATTAATGCAGCGTGCTATCGCGCAATCTGATCTGTTAATCGATGTTACCTTGGTCGATCAACAACGATTAAAAACCAAACTTGCTGTGCAAGACCAACTATTGAGCTTTTAATATGTCGATATTACACACCATTAACCGTTCACCTTTTCAGACTCATGCGTTGCAACAATGTTTAGCATTAATGAGCGAACAGGATGATCTGTTATTAATTGAAGATGCAGTTATCGCGGCTCAAGCAAAACACACTTTGTTCAAGCAGTTAACTGAGCTAGCCGGGCAAGGTAGATTAATGGTGTTAACACCAGATCTTGAAGCGCGTGGGATCAAAAATGTTATTGGCCAAGCATGCAGTTACATTGGTTTTGTTGAATTAGTCGCAAAACACAAAAGTCAGATGGCTTGGTAGTGATAGCTGTCAGTTTTTAGCTATCAGTGGTTAGTAAATTCATTCTCTCGCGCTGCGAGTGACGAGTCTCGAAGTTCGCGGCTCTTAGTTCGTAGTTCGAAGCGCCTCGTTTTTAATTGCAGCATTGAAACAGTTCAAACCAGTCGCGCTGATATATTTATTTTCGTATAAATCAATGTGCTTACATTTGTTGATTTTATATTGTTATTTAGCAGGAAGTGCGGCGAATCTAGTCCCAGAGAACGATCTTTTACTAATAGTTGACGGCTAACTGCTGCCTTTAACAACTTGTCCTCATTTTGTGATCAAAAACCCAATTGCTTAATTATTGACTCCTATTTGTAATAAGCGTAAACTCTCGCCACCCTAAATATTAGGGTTTGATTTTTCATTACACAACTAGGAGCTATTTAATAATGGCAACAATTTCACAACTGGTACGCAAACCGCGTAAGGACAAAGTTCAAAAAACTAATGTTCCTGCGCTGGAAGCGTGTCCTCAAAAACGTGGTGTATGTACTCGTGTATATACAACTACTCCAAAAAAACCTAACTCGGCAATGCGTAAAGTTGCTCGTGTACGTCTTACTAACGGTTTCGAAGTTACTTCGTACATCGGTGGTGAAGGCCATAACTTGCAAGAACATAGTGTAATCTTGATCCGTGGCGGTCGTGTAAAAGATTTACCGGGTGTTCGTTACCATACAGTTCGTGGTGCACTTGATACTTCAGGTGTTGCGGATCGTCGTAAAGGTCGTTCTAAGTACGGTACTAAGAGACCTAAGTCTTAAGTTATTCCGTAAGTAAGGCCAAACAAACACTATTTTAATTTAATATGTTTTGGGTAAAATCCTGAAGCGCACGGAGATAATAAGATGCCAAGAAGACGCGTCATAGCTACTCGTAAAGTACTTCCAGATCCTAAGTTCGGATCGGAAATTCTTGCAAAATTCGTTAACGTTGTAATGGTTGACGGTAAGAAATCAGTCGCAGAAAAAATCGTATACGGTGCACTAGATTCAGCTTCTACAAAAGCTGAGAAAGAAGCATTAGATATTTTTGAAGTGGCACTAGAAAACATCCGCCCAAGCGTAGAGGTTAAATCTCGTCGCGTTGGTGGTTCAACATACCAAGTTCCTGTAGAAGTTCGCCCTTCTCGTCGTAATGCTTTAGCAATGCGTTGGTTAGTTGAAGCTTCTCGTAAGCGTGGTGAAAAATCAATGGCATTACGTCTAGCTGGTGAGCTAGTTGATGCAGCAGATAATAAAGGTTCAGCGGTTAAGAAACGTGAAGACGTTCACCGCATGGCAGATGCTAACAAAGCATTCGCTCATTACCGTTGGTAGAATCTTAACGCAGGCTTTTGCTTGCGTTTTTTGCTTTAAAAAAATTATAGTTAGTATTTAAAGGACATTAGATTGGCACGTACAACAGCTATTGAACAGTACCGAAATATCGGGATTGTTGCGCATGTCGATGCGGGGAAAACAACAACGACTGAACGTATCTTGTTCTACACAGGTATATCTCACCGAATTGGTGAAGTACACGATGGTGCAGCAACAATGGATTGGATGGAACAGGAGCAGGAGCGTGGTATCACTATCACCTCTGCCGCGACTACAACATTCTGGTCAGGTATGGAAAGTCAGTTTGACAAGCATCGAATTAATATTATCGATACACCAGGGCACGTAGATTTCACTATTGAAGTTGAACGTTCTTTGCGTGTACTTGATGGCGCAGTGGTTGTATTTTGTGGTTCATCGGGTGTAGAGCCTCAATCAGAAACTGTTTGGCGTCAAGCGAACAAATACCACGTTCCGCGTATCGTATTTGTGAACAAGATGGACCGTACGGGTGCTGATTTTGAAGCAGTTGTAGAGCAGATTCGTGAGCGCTTAGGGGCAACTTGTGTACCGATTCATTTGAATGTAGGTACAGAAGAAGACTTTAGCGGCGTGATTGACCTCATCAAGATGAAGTTAATTAACTGGACTGACGCTGATCAAGGTATGACGTTTGAATATCACGATATTCCTGCTGAATTACTTGAACGTGCAGAAGAGTTACACGAAGAGCTTGTTGATACAGCGGCAGAAGCTAACGATGAATTGATGGAAAAATACCTTGAAGAAGGTGAACTTTCTGTCGAAGAGATCAAACAGGGTTTACGTATTCGTACGTTAAACAATGAAATTGTATTAGCTACTTGTGGCAGTGCCTTTAAAAATAAAGGTGTACAAGCGGTACTTGATGCAGTGATTGATTTCTTGCCATCTCCGACTGAAGTTGAAGCTATTAAAGGCATCGACGAAAAAGAGAACGAAGTCGCATGTCCTGCTGACGATAGCGCACCTTTTGCAGCGCTTGCATTTAAAATTGCAACGGACCCATTCGTGGGCACGTTAACATTTATGCGCGTTTATTCAGGTGTTGTTAATTCAGGTGATCATGTTTATAACTCAGTAAAACAGAAACGTGAACGTTTTGGTCGTATCGTACAGATGCATGCCAATGACCGTAAAGAGATCAAAGAGGTGCGCGCTGGCGATATCGCTGCTGCAATCGGCCTTAAAGATGTTACTACGGGTGATACGTTATGTGATGCTAATCATAAAGTGATCCTTGAGCGTATGGAATTTCCTGAGCCAGTAATTCAGATTGCGGTTGAACCTCGAACGAAGGTCGATCAAGACAAGCTGACTATTGCACTTGAGAAATTAGCCGCAGAAGATCCTTCATTTCGTGTTGAAACAAATGAAGAATCGGGACAGATACTACTCTCAGGCATGGGTGAACTTCACCTAGATATTATCGTAGATCGTATGCGCCGTGAGTTTAGTGTTAACTGTAACGTGGGTAATCCACAGGTTGCATACCGTGAGACCATCCGTAAAACGGTTGAGATTGAAGGTAAATTTATTCGTCAAGGCGAAGGACCGAGCCAATATGGCCACGTCGTGTTAAAACTTGAACCGCTTGAAGCGGGATCAGGTTTTGAATTTGTTAATGAGATAACAGAGAAAGTGATTCCAAAAGAGTACTTCCCTGCTATTAACAAAGGCTGCGAAGAGCAAATGAACCAAGGTGTGTTAGCTGGTTATCCAATGCTTGATGTTCGTGCGACACTGATTGGTGGTTCATTCCACGAAACAGATTCAAACGAGATGGCATTTAAAGTTGCAGCGATGATGGGATTCAGAGATGGTGCATTAAAAGCTGATGCAACAATACTTGAACCAATGATGAAAGTTGAGATTACTACTCCAGATAACTGGATGGGTGATGTTGTGGGCGACATTAATCGTCGTCGCGGTATGATTGAAGGTATGGATGATGGCCCTGGTGGCGTTAAAATCGTTCATGCTAAAGCACCGCTTGCAGAGATGTTTGGTTATGCAACCTCACTACGCTCAGCAACACAGGGTCGTGCTTCATATTCTATGGAATTTCTAGAATATGGTGATGCGCCTAAAAAAATAGCTAACGCAATTATTGAAGCGAAATAAAAAATAAACTAAACTATCGCCTTTCCATGTGATGGCACGTGGAGAGGTATTAACTGAATAAGAAGGTACACACTGTGTCTAAAGAAAAATTTGAACGTAATAAACCGCATGTAAACGTTGGTACAATTGGCCACGTCGATCACGGTAAAACAACTCTAACTGCTGCTATCACTAACGTACTTGCTAAAGCAAACGGCGGTGAAGCAAAAGACTTCGCATCTATCGATAACGCTCCTGAAGAACGTGAACGTGGTATCACAATCTCAACTTCTCACGTTGAGTACGATACTGACACTCGTCACTACGCACACGTAGATTGCCCAGGACATGCCGATTACGTTAAAAACATGATCACTGGTGCTGCACAAATGGATGGTGGTATCCTTGTTGTTGCTGCAACTGACGGTCCTATGCCTCAAACTCGTGAGCACATCCTACTTTCTCGTCAAGTTGGTGTTCCTCACTTAGTAGTATTCATGAACAAATGTGACATGGTTGATGATGAAGAGCTACTTGAGCTAGTAGAAATGGAAGTTCGTGAACTTCTTTCTGAATACGATTTCCCAGGTGATGATTTACCAGTAATTCAAGGTTCTGCTCTTAAAGCACTTGAAGGTGAAGCTGAATGGGAAGAGAAAATTCTTGAACTAGCTGCTGCACTAGATGCATACATCCCGCTTCCAGAGCGTGACATCGATAAGCCATTCATCCTACCAATTGAAGATGTATTCTCAATTTCAGGTCGTGGTACTGTTGTTACTGGTCGTGTTGAACGTGGTATCATCAAAGTTGGTGAAGAGATTGAAATCATCGGTCTTAAAGAAACTACTAAAACTACATGTACTGGTGTTGAGATGTTCCGTAAACTTCTTGACGAAGGTCGTGCTGGTGAGAACGTTGGTGTTCTTCTACGTGGTACTAAGCGTGATGAGATCGAACGTGGTCAAGTACTTGCTAAGCCTGGTTCAATCACTCCTCATACTAAATTTGAAGGTGAAGTGTACATCCTAAGTAAAGATGAGGGTGGTCGTCACACTCCTTTCTTTAAAGGTTACCGTCCACAGTTCTACTTCCGTACAACTGACATCACTGGTGCTGTAGAGTTACCTGAAGGCGTAGAAATGGTTATGCCTGGTGATAACCTTAAATTCGTTGTTGACCTAATTGGTCCAATCGCAATGGATGAAGGTCTACGTTTTGCTATCCGTGAAGGTGGCCGTACTGTAGGTGCTGGTGTTGTATCTAAAATCATCGAATAATATATTCGTAATTTAGAAACACTTATGAAAGAGCGCTAAGGCGCTCTTTTTTTGCTTTGTAAAAAGTGAAGGTGGCACTGTATCGGTAAGACGTAGGTGCTAGCATCTAAAATCATCGAGTAATAATTACTCTTTAATTTAGAACTTCCAAAAAAGAGAGCTTAGGCTCTCTTTTTTTATGTCTTCAGAAAAGTATGAATGTGGCTCTGTATCAATAAGACGTAGGTGCTAGTATCGTAGAATCATCTAATAATATATTCGTAATTTAGAAACACTATGGAAGAGCTTAGGCGCTCTTTTTTTTGCTTTGTAAAAAGTGAAGGTGGCACTGTATCGGTAAGACGTAGGTGCTAGCATCTAAAATCATCGAGCAATATATTCGTAATTTAGAAACACTATGAAAGAGCGCTAAGGCGCTCTTTTTTTATGGGTGTAAGAAAGTTATTAGTTGTCAGTCATTAGTCATTAGTTAGTTACTAAGTTCTAACCACTAACCTCTAACCACTAACCACTAATCATTGCCTGTTTTAAGTTTATAAAATGCAGCACCCTTTGGTAGCTGTTTGCGCTCTTTTCCTAACAGGTAGTTCTCTTTGAAAACCTCAAACAGCAACTCTAATTGCGCAGCATTACCTTGCTCGCCTATATAATCTAATGCGAGTGCGGCAACTTCAGCGGTAGCGAGTTGATTATCTTTGACGGCTTTACGTACTAAATAGCGTGAAATATTTTCTGGTGAAAATGAAAGAACCGGCAAGTTATCCAGGTAAGGGCTTTTACGAAACATCTTCTTTGCTTGTGCCCAACTACCATCTAGCAGTATGAACAGAGGTTTTTTATTTGCGATACTATTGTTTTCTGCACAGATAACCCGTTCAGGTTGGCTATACTCTTCGGGAAATATAACCACAGGTTGCCATTGCGGGTCTTGCAACAAAGCTAACATCTCTTTATTAGGTTCGGTGCGAGACCAAATATATGCGAAGGTATCGGGTACGATATCTGCAATTAAACGACCCGTATTACTGGGCTTAAGAATTTCATCGTCATACATCAATAACAGAAATGCGCTGTTAGTTTGCACTGTTTTTTTAAATCGGCAGATACATAAATAGGGCAGCAGCATGCAGTGTACACAGCGTGTTATTCGTCCTCCGCGGGCTAAAAAAGGACGCGTTGATTGGCTTAGCCGTTGTTCGTAAAGTTTATGCAGTGCATGAATTCGCATATAATGTATTTCTTCAATAGTGTTTTTCACACAGGGTAAAGTAATGGAAGATTTATTACAGCAATATTTTGGTTTCAATACGTTTCGAGCAGGACAAAAGCCGGTCATTGAGGCACTGTTAAATGGAAAAAGTGCTGCTGCTATTTTTCCCACGGGCTCAGGTAAAAGCCTCTGTTACCAACTGCCCGCATTAAAGCTTCCCCATTTGACCTTGGTCGTTTCACCATTACTGGCGTTGATACAGGATCAGTTAGAATTTCTACATCGTAAAGGGATATCTGCTGCCAGTATTCAATCGATGCAAACGGCCGCCGAATCTTCCGCAGTTTATAAAGCGGTAGCAGAGGGCGAGGTTAAAATATTGTTTATCTCGGTAGAGCGTTTAAATAGTGAACGTTTTCGCCAATTTTTAAAGCAAATTCCAATTTCATTGCTCGTGGTAGACGAAGCGCATTGTATCTCTGAGTGGGGGCATAATTTCCGTCCCGATTACCTCAAACTCGCCCACTATCGACAAGAGTTCAATATTCAACAAGTGTTGTTATTAACAGCTACAGCAACGACACAGGTGATTGAGGATATGTCTGCGAAGTTTGCTATCGATAAACACAATATCACTGTCACGGGGTCTTATCGTAGTAATCTTAATCTTGCTGTTATTGGTACCACTGAAGTTGATAAGCTTAATCACCTTGTACCTTGGCTCAAGCAACGTTCGCAAAGTGCAGGTATCATTTATGTCACCTTGCAGCAAACGGCTGAGAGAGTCGCTAGTGCGCTCTCAAGTGCAGGTATTGAAGCACAAGCCTATCATGCAGGAATGAATAGCGAGCAGAGAACGCATATCCAGCAGCGCTTTATGTCCGGTGAGTTACCCTTGATTGTTGCTACCATTGCTTTTGGCATGGGCATTGATAAGAGTGATATTCGTTTTGTTGTGCATTATGACCTACCGAAGTCGATTGAGAATTATGCTCAGGAGATAGGTCGTGCGGGGCGCGATGGATCATCTTCCGATTGTTTAGTGCTTGCCAATAAAGATAACCTCAACGTGCTAGAGAACTTTGTCTACAGCGATACGCCTGAACCAAGTGCTATCGAATATATTATTAACGAGATAGTTAATAATAATGGCCAATGGGAAGTATTGATGAATAGCCTATCTAGCCAATCTAATATTCGCTTATTAGCATTAAAAACCCTATTAGTTTATTTAGAGTTAGAGAATGTATTACAACCCGCATATAGTTATTACGCCGAATACAAATATAAGCTTCTCGTGCCTCAAAATGAGCTTTTAGCGCGTTTTAAAGATGAACGTCATCACTTTGTACAGGCTATTCTAGAAAGTGCTGACAAAGCGCGTACTTGGTCGACGATGAATTTTGAAAAGCTACAAAATTATTATCCGAGTGAACGTAGCCGGGTGATTACTGCATTGGACTATCTGGATCAGCAGGGGTTAGTTGAATTGCAAACAAAGCAGATGACCAACGTTTATAAGGTTTTCAGTGAAGCAATAACGCCTGATTTGACATCTAAGCTTGCCCAGCGTTTTGCTGATAAAGAGCAAAGTGAAATCACGCGGATCCATTTTTTATTAGATTTTTTTGCTAGCCGTAAGTGCCTTAATTGGCAGTTAGCGCATTACTTTTCTGATACTAATTTACAAGCTCCTTGTGGTCATTGTAGCGTGTGTGCAGGACAACAAACGGTGTTACCACAACCCGCTCTTTTACGGCCTCTGGGTGAATACGATTGTGTACAACTAACTGCAGTGATCAAAGAAAAACTCGGTAAGCATGCGAGCCATACACTTATTGCTCGTTTTTTATGTGGACTAACCACGCCCATTTTTACCCGTCTAAAAGTTCGTCAGGTATCAGGTTTTGCCATGTTTGAGCGTTATCGGTTTGCAGAAGTGCTGCAGTGGGTGAAGAGTAATGAAGCTGTTAGCTGTTAGCTGTTAGCTGTTAGTTGTTAGCTATCAGCTGTCAGCAAAAGCTTAAAATATAAAGTTACATTTTTTGCTGGCAGCTTTTACCGCTTATGAATAATAAAATGATGAAAATATGTTTATTTTGTTGGTCTATAAAGCGTGATCTAGTTCATAATCTCAATCTACATCATTTACGGGTAATTAAGCATGAAAAAACGTATTTATATCGCTTATACGGGCGGCACAATTGGTATGAAACCTTCAGCATCAGGATTTGTGCCTGTTGATGGATATTTAACAGAAACGATTGCTAATATGCCTGATTTTTTCCATGACGATATGCCTGAATTTGAAATTAATGAATATAGCCCTCTGATTGATTCCGCTAATGTTTCGCCAGAAGTTTGGCAATTCATTGCTCAAGATATACAAGCGCGTTATGACGACTTTGATGGTTTTATTGTATTACATGGAACAGACACCATGTCATATACTGCATCAGCATTGTCATTTATGTTTGAAAATTTGAGTAAACCGATCATTATTACGGGCTCGCAAATCCCACTGTCTCAACTACGTACCGATGGACGTATTAATTTATTAAATTCTTTGTATATCGCAGCGCATTATCCAATTAATGAAGTTTGTCTGTTTTTTAATAACCAATTATTCCGCGGTAATCGTACGACTAAACAGTATGCTGATGGTTTTGATGCTTTTGTATCGCCTAACGTTGCACCATTAGTAGAAGCAGGCATTGAAATTAAAAAATTCAGTAAATTGCCAACTGTTGCACCTACTGAAAAATTAGAAGTGCGTTCGATTGAAGTACAATCTATCGCTATTCTGCATATGTTTCCGGGACTTAACTGGGAAGTCTTAGATAACCTCTTAAAAAGCCCATTACAGGCGTTGGTTTTATTAACTTACGGCGTAGGTAATGCACAACAAGATGCACAATTATTAGAGACATTAAAGCGTGCAAGCGAGCGCGGGATTATTATTGTTAATTGTAGTCAGTGTTTAAAAGGTGCGGTTAATATGCAAGGTTATGCAACGGGCCATGCGTTAAGTGAAGCTGGGGTTATTAGTGGTGGTGATATGACCACTGAAACGGTGATTGCGAAGTTATATTACTTACTCAGTCAGTCTTTACCCCATGCGCAGTTAATTGAACTATTTCAGACCGATCTACGTGGTGAATTGAGTTAATCACAGGGCCGAACAATAATGGCACTGTGATTACTTGTAGATGACGCTATGTAAAACCTAAGGTAAGAGTGCCAACCAACCTGGATCGTTAAACCACTTTTTATGCAGAGTAGTGAGTTCACCTGATTCCCCTAAGGTGTACAATTTTTCCGATAAACTACTCTCTAAAAAGGGTTCATTTTTGTTCATTGCAATACTGATATCTTCTACGGCTAATGGTTTTTTTAATGTTGTTAATTGTTTTTCGGTATCGCGGATAACGGCCAATTCACAGACGGCTAAATCGGCAACTAAACCATCAGCTTTCCCTGCACGTAAAGCAAGTATTGCATCTTCATAATGTTTAATCGTGGTCAGTTTTGCTTTGCCAAGGCGCTCTTCTGCCAGTGTTTTGCTGGTTGAGTTTTCTAGCGCCATGAGATGCACGGATTGATGGTTAAGACCGGTAGAGGCTTGGATCTCTTTTAATCTATTTTTATTAATGATTAATGACTTTCCTGAGAGGGCATAAGGTCCAACAAAGATAAGTTCCTCACTACGCGCTTTAGTAAAAGCAAACCCTGAAATGATAACGTCTATCTCATGTTTCTGCAGTGCTTTCACTAATTCAGCAAAAGGCATCAATTCAATACGTACTTTTACATCGAGTGATTTTCCAAGTGCTGTCGCTAAATCAACATCATAACCGATGACCGTCTCTTGATTTGAGACGAAGTTAAAAGGAGGTTGTTCACCTGACATACCCACCACGAGCACACCACTTTTATTAATGCGTTCAAATGTAGTATTAGCTGCATGTGCTACATGAGTGAATAGTAAGATAGATAGCAAGTTGATAAATATGACAATAGAGGTGATTTTTCTTAGTCCGTTATTCATGGTATTCCCTTTGATATATCAAAGGAATTAGAGTAATCGTAATAGTGAAAAATGTCTATTAATTGTCAAAGTAACTGAGAAGAGAAACATCTGTTGGTGACCAATCGACTAATTAAAATAGGCTGTAGCGACAATTATATAAAAACCTATGCACAGCACTAAAAGCTGTGACTGAATATATACAGGCTTTTGTTGATGAGGTATATCTCATCATTTTATAGCGGCTTTGCTTTCTTTTGCGCTCCGAAGCGATCTGCATCAACGCCTTTTTTCCAGTAACCAACGGTGGAAATGTTAACACGGTCAAATCCTATCTCTTCTTGAAGAAGTGGACGGAGGGTACGAATTTCGCCTGCTTCAAGCCCTAAGAAAAGGTGACTATCTTTAGACATATCAGCAGCGACTTCAATTACTTTTTGCGCCAATGTTTGCTCTGTCTCATCTTCTACAAACCATGTTGTATTATCACTCTCATCATAATCCATAGCGATAATGTCCGAGCGTGTTGGCACGACGATAATCGCTCTTACATCTGCCTCTTTTTTAAATCTTGGAATGTAACCGTTGAGTGCATTCATAGAAGTGAGATCGCCAATTAACAGGTAGCTATGATGATCATAATGTGTCAGTTTCATCGGTCCTGGACCAGCAATACCAATGCTGTCACCGACTTTGGCATCACGTGCCCATCGTGTTGCTGGCCCATCGTGACGATTAATTACAAAGTCGAGCTCTAGTTTTTTTGTTATAGGATCAAAAGCGCGAATCGTATAAGACCGCATCTTTTTGGGGTCATCGCCCTGTTGTGGTAGTACAACTTTTACATAACCGCCCTCAAGGCTAATTGGAAAATCATTCAAGCTATCACCTGTGACGATAATGCGGCGAAGGTGAGAAGAAAGTTCGATGATTTGTGAAACATGTGTCATGCGTACATTTGGTTTTCTAGGTCTCATTGTTTTTCCTCATTAACTTGAATAATATCGATTAAGTTGATAAGGTCTACTATAGTTTAAGTGTGTTGACTTTGTCAACTAACTTCTAATGCCTAATTAATAATTGATGACTAATAACTAGAAGGTTAATCTCATGCATAACGACTCAGTGACCGATATTGTTTTTAATATTCTGCATTCATATAAAATGGCGATGCGCTCGACGCTTAAGGATCATGAGGCGGGGTTGAATGGAATGAACGTGAAGTGTTTAACTTTTATTAGTAAAAGCCAGAATTGTACTGCCAATGATATCGTTATTTTCTTTAACAGGGACAAAGCACAGATAGCACGTTTAATTAAAGAGATGATAACGAATGGCTGGTTAACTAAAACAGCGAACCCTGAAGATAAAAGAAGCCAGCTATTACAATTAACTGAACAGGGTAAAGAACTTGCTGAACTGATTCGTGTTACCGAACTGCAAATTTATGAAAAGATGCAGGAAAATATTCCAGCAGAACAGTTAGCTTCATTCAAAAGTACGGCTTTGATGATTTCGGCTAACTTGAAAGCATTTTAATCTTCAATGATCACTTTAGTCGCTTATTAGTGCGATTGATTTTTTGCTTTTAAAGCACCCATTACTGGTTTATGGGCACTCATTACCGTGCCTATTATGGTAACTGTAATAACGACAATCATAATCATAGTATAAGTTGCTGGCGCTAAAGGCGTTCCTGTCAGTACTAACAAGAATTCGCCAACTGTTGCGCTGATGACGACGGTTGCCATCACAGCTGCGATAAGATGTAGAGCATAAAAAGTGAAGGCAGAAAAATGTTGTTTTTGTAGCAGGTGTGCTAATGATTTTTTCAGGGATAGCCTTGAACAGTACCATGCAAAGCCACCTGCACCGATAAGTAGAATATAAAAGATTAACGCTGAAATTGTTAGCATACTTCTGTGCTCCAGTGGTACAGACAGATACTCAGAGAATACCTCACATAGGTCTAAGCGTTACAGATTTCCTTGCTTAGTACCATTTAAATTAATTTTATCATAATAACAAAGTCACGCTTTTTTGCTTGGTAATACAGCGCGTTGCTTCAAATTTTTATCGCTTATTTGATCTTAGTGCTTAGCGATTAACACAAAAAAATCAGACGTTACTTCATGTTAGTTATTAGTGCTTTGTTAGGTTAGCCAATAAAATTTTTATTTATTTGTCTTATTTTAGGATGTGTAAAATGACGTTAGCGGATTTAAAAGAGTAGAATGGTATTATGTGAATTTGCCAAGGTTGCAAATACCTAAAATGAATGACACGAACTAAATATAGATTGAAAGAGGCGATATGGATTACATTACAGTAACAGGCACAATTTTAAAACTGGGTACGCTTGAAAACAATAACAGCTCAGTGAGTTACTCATTTATTGAGTTACAAGAGAATAACAAAACTGAAACGATGAGCACTAATCGTGTCTTAGTTAGCGAGAATATCAATCTGTTATTAACTGAAGAGATGACGGGGGAGTTTGTATTTGCAAAATCTAAAAAAATATCCACTCTGGTTGGTTTTAAAATGGGTGACCAACAAGCGACTATTTTAGAAGACGTATCGATGGAAAATATTAAGGGCATGAAAGCACTTAAAGCAATGTCTGCGATAGGGCTTCTTGGTGCAGCTCTTGGGCTGACTCAACTCTTTACCGAAGGGTGGACGGTGAGTGCTTTTTTATTGACTGTTTTCGGTACACTTTTTACTGTGATTACTGGCGTTCAACCAATGATTCTTGAGCGTGTTAAAGGTAAGCATTTTGATGCATTGCAAGCGGCAGGCTTTGATCTTTCTTTAGTGATAGAGCAACGAGAAAAAAATGCTGAAAAATAGCGTCGAATGCTAATTTCAAATATTCCCTCTATAAAATAAACTCGCTCACTATGCTGTTGTTATTCAAATGTAGGTATCGGTGAGCGTATCGTTTTGAAGGAAAATCAAGCTCACCATGCAAACAACTATCCCGATTAAATTAATATTATTACTTGCCGCAGTATTCGCGATGACCCCTTTTGCGATTAATAGTTATCTACCTGCTGTCCCTTTAATTGCCACTGATATGGGTGTTAATACATCAACAATCTCTATCACCGTCAGTATCTATATTTTTGGCATGGCGATTGGGCAGTTAATAGGTGGGCCTCTTTCAGATAAAGTTGGGCGTAAAAAAATAATGGTTGCTGGCCTAGTGATTTTTGCTGTTTTTAGTTTGATGCTTTCTGCAACAAAGAGTGTTGAGTTATTTTGGCTGTGGCGAGTATTGCAATCAATAGGTGGTGGTATTGCCGTTGTTGGTGTTTCAGCGACTATTCGTGATGTGGCTGAGGGGCAGCAAGCAGCAAAACTATTCTCCTTAATCGCATTGATTATGATGGCGGCTCCCTCACTTGCCCCCTCTATTGGCACGCTGATTTTAAATACGCTTAGTTGGCATTGGATTTTTAGCCTATCGGGCATGTTAGCGCTTGCAGTTGCAGTAGCGGCGGTATTAATTATGCCGCCACAATTAAAAAAGACTCACAAACCAAAATCGATCGGATTTAAAGGTGTATTTCAACATAAACAGGCACTTGGGTATTTAGCATCAGTCGCATTTAGCTATTCTGTTTTAATTACCTTTATCACTAATGCTCCCTTTGTTTATCTGATTAACTACGGTGTTTCTACAACGCTATTTTCAAGCTTATTTATTGCTAATATAACAGGCCTTATCGCTATAAATCGCCTTAACTCTTACCTACTTAATCGCTTTGATCCTGAAAGGTTATTGCCTAACTTTATTAAATTACAGCTAATTGGTACCTCTGTTTTAATTGCTTCTCAGCTATTCGCTCCCGAGAGTTTATGGTTTGCAGTCTGTGGTTTTGTTCTCAGTATTGCAGCTAATGGGGGCATTATGGCCAATGCTAATGCGAGTTTCATGCGTCATTTTGGCAAAAATGCAGGGACTGCATCAGCGGCTTTAGGGGCAACGCAATTTTTTGTTGGTGCATCAATCAGTGCCGTTGCTGCGTTGCTTAGCCAGCATTCACTATGGCCGATGATAATTATCATGTTTAGCTGTGCGTTACTGTCTTTATTCGGGGCAATCACTGCTAATCGACGTAATCATATTCATCAAAGCAGTGCTGGTTAATACACTTATCTTTATATTACCTCGCATGATGCTGATAAATTAAAATTATTATTTATCAGCTGTTTAATAAATATGTAACTTGCCAGAGCTATATTAATCCGCATCTTTTTGCTCATCATATTTTTCATTACTAGAGGCTTAATAATGTTCAAGGCACCACTGAAAACCATTTTATCTGTTCTTATCGTATCGCAACTTGTCGCTTGTCAGTCGACAAATTCAAACCAAGAGCTTGCAACCTTTGAGGCTACTAAGGGGCAAGAGGTATTTAAAAGCTTTGAAGAGGGCGATTTAGAGTGGGTCGCACTTGGTAACTTAGCGCCAACGCAAATGAATATTGGTTTAAAACAAAATGCTTATAAGCTTGGGCGCTGGGAAAAAGAGCCTAAGAAAATGTTTGAAGAGCTGTGCGAAACTTATGGTATGCGTGGCAGTGTTGTTGATTTTAATGACGCGACAGCAAATGCACAGGATCCAGACTCTTTTCAGTGTAAACAGCCAAGAAATAAAGAGGGGCAGTTAACAAAAGATGCAACAGGTCAACTACGTGCGATGGATGCGATCACTCCTGTTTATGTCGCGCCAAATGGCGAGCTTTATATAACCGATGGACATCATACCAATAGCCGATTTTATGATATGCAGGGCGGTGGAAAGCATTTACCTGTATTAGTTAGAGTGGTTAAAAACTTATCTGAGCTAGAAAGCATGGAGCAGTTTTGGGCATTTATGAACAGCAATAAGAACGTTTATTTATTGGATAATGGTCAAACGATTAACTATGCAGACCTTCCTAAAAATCTAGGCGCTAAAGGGCCGGATAATTTACAGGGAATGGGCAACGATGAATTTAGAGCGGTTACCTATTACACCCGTGATATCGGCTGGGATAAAGGCGAAGCTGCTTCGATTCCATTTCTAGAATATTATTGGGCAGAAGAGGTTCGTCCAAGTTTTACTATTACTGGCAATGAAGGTATCACTGAGTATGCACAAACGGTGTTAAATATTACTAATTATATGGTTGATTTAAGCGATGATCACCCACTTGGCGATAGCGGTAAAACAACTAAAGAGTTAGGGAAAATGGATGTGCTACCGTTTGACTCTGTTCAAGGCGTTATAGAAACAACAATCTGTGAATGGGATAAAGAGAAAGCAGCTGAAGGTAAGATGAAACTAGGTAAGTTAGGTTGGGCATTTTACCATCAAGGGATTGCTATCGAAGACTTCCCTATACCCTGTAATAACCCGAATGATTATGCGCAGCGTTATGATTTAGCAAATAAATAGCGATTAAATTTAGGCTGAATCCTCATTCAAAAAAACAGCTATCCGCGCAGGTATATTGTTTGTACCAATGGAATTAAATTAGTCGAAAGATAAGTATAAAGGAATGATTCAAGTCGCAGAAAATATCAATACAGGATACTAAGTGGCAGGGAATAACAGTAAGCGAGGGCTAAATTCGCTTACTTATTTACTTACTATTAACGGCTTTATATCGTCAAACTACTCTATCGATTGCGAGTAGATATCACCTGTAATATTGACTAGGTGAGGTGTTACATTTCCACTCCAGCCTTGTTGTGCATATTGATCAATGCGTTTAATAACTTTAACAGGCTGCCCTTTCGAAAAGTCGTAGCCTTTAAAGTTAAAGAATACATCAGAAGGTGCCATCAGGGATTTAAAGCGATAGTGTTTATTGGTTAAATCTGAAATTGACTGAAAGTAGGTTGCAGCACCGCCATATGTCTCATTGGGATCCGTAAGCGTAGCCACTAATTTGTCTATAATTTCAATATCTTCAGCAGGTGATGGTAAACCTGCAGGCATCACCGTTGTTGCTAATGCTGAGTACATAAAGCCGTAAGCCGTTTGTGCGTCGTTATTGATAGGCTTTGGTAAGTGGCGAAGAAAATAATCTGCACGAACAAAGCGATCTGCTCCTGACCAACTCACCGGTAATTGCTCTTGGGCTACATTCTGGAATTTTATC
Organism: Psychromonas marina; assembly: GCF_030161115.1. Taxonomy (GTDB): domain Bacteria; phylum Pseudomonadota; class Gammaproteobacteria; order Enterobacterales; family Psychromonadaceae; genus Psychromonas; species Psychromonas marina. The sequence goes on along the minus strand of NZ_BSPQ01000025.1, from coordinate 26,145 downwards.
ACATCATCTAACTCTTCTTGATATGAAGGTGGGTTAGTTAAAATACGGTATTGTTCGCCATGAAATATCTTCAATTTACCATTTTGAATCTCTAAGATCGCTGAATCGCCTGTTGAGTCTGCCATCGCGAGATGTTTGGGCGTAGCATAACTAAATCCTGATCCTTTACTCCCTGTTACGGAGACTAGATAAATACCTTCTTTAAAGGCTGCAACAGCTTCTGCAACAGAGGAGAAGTTATCTAGCACGTAGCTTACCCAGTGATCTTCATCGAGTTGTTTATTTTTACTATCCGGAGCAGCGATTTGGTTTGGATCGCCATCAACATAAAATAGTGTTCGTGCGGTCAATCCCATCTCGTTCATGCCATCATTAGGGAAACGATTATTGGCATAAGTGGCAATATTGCCATATTTAACGATCCAAGAAAGGCTATTTGCACGCTTTGATTTATCAGCTGTGCCGTGACGTTCAACACCACGGGGTGTTGCTACTAAAGTAGGATGTGAAGCGGTAACATAATCTTCATTGCGACCGACAATTTTAATGCCATCAATGGTGTTCCAGAACATACGTGTACAGGCATCTGCTATTGGTGATAATGCAAAGCAGGTCGCAATAAGTACTCCATTACGAGCACAGCGCCGAGTGAGTCTCTTCATGCTTTTTATCCTTTATTAATGTAGTTGGAATCATATTGATAGTAGAAAATATAGCCTAATACTAATTACATTAAGTCTGTGATCTAAATTTAGCGTAGGAAAAACAGCTTAATTCAAGGCGTAAGTTGATGTAAGTGTTTGTTCCATTTGCTAAAGTTGTAACGTAGAAGTGATTTTTTTAACCAGTAAAATAGATCGGCTATTTACTGTCATTGGTATAAATAGTCGTAAAGTGTTTTGTTGCTCACTATCATTTCCGTTGTGGAAGTGAGGATGTTTCAAGCTTGGGTGTTAGGTTTTATTTTTTACACGTATAAAAAAACCAGCAATTACGCTGGTTTTTATGTTGTTCAAATTGTTTTCTTTTTCAAGATAAACAGAGCCTAGAACGGGATATCGTCATCAAAATCCATTGATGGCTCATTGTATTGAGCTGGCGCTTGCGGTGCAGCTTGTTGCTGAGGAGCAGGTGCTTGCTGTTGTGGTGCAGGAGCCTGTTGCGGAGCTGGCTGGTAAGCTGGTGCCATTTGCGGTGCAGCTTGTTGCTGTGGCGCTTGTTGCGGAGCATTACCCCAAGACTGTTGAGCTTGTTGAGGCGCTTGTTGCTGACCACCTTGGAATTGTTGGTTTTGGTTGCCTTGGAACTGTTGACCACCTTGACCGCTGTTATTTGAATCCATCATCTGTAATTCAGAAACAATGATTTTAGTTGAAAAACGATCTTGGCCAGATGTTTTATCCTGCCATTTTTCTGTTTTAATTTTTCCTTCAACATAAACCTTTGCACCTTTCTTAAGGTACTGGCCACACATCTCGCCGAATTTTCCAAATACTGTTAGGTTATGCCATTCAGTTTGGTTTTCGTATTCGCCTGTTTGCTTATTTTTCCAGCTTTCAGTTGTTGCGATTGAAAAGTTTGCTACCGCATTGCCATTTGGCATGTAACGCATCTCAGGATCTTTACCTAGGTTACCAACTAATACAACTTTGTTTACACTACGGTTAAACATATTTTTGCTCCGCTTTAACTAATATTTGTTTGGCTGTTTGCAAGGTAAATATTTTATTATTTACTTTGATATAAACAGTCTGCTCTTCAATGATAATCACGACTTCTAACACACCTTCAAGCTCAATCAACCGTTCAGTTAATTGCGTTGCATGATGCTCATCTTTAATACTTGCAGTTAATGTGTGTGTACGAATTTTACTTGGGTTATGCATACCCCATGAAATAAAAAACCATATCAACATTAAGCTGGCTAAAAATAGAAATAGGCCACTATTACCGAGTAGTTTATAGGAAACACCCCCTAAAATACCACCAAAAAATGCGCCTAAAAACTGATACGTGCTATAGATCCCCATCGCACTGCCTTTTGCTCCCGCAGGTGAAAGCATTGAGATAAATGCAGGCAATGAAGCCTCTAAAAAATTAAAAGCCGTAAAGTACAATAAGATACACAAGAACATCATTGCTAAGGAGTGCTCAGCAAAGGCCATTAACAGCAAGCTAGTCGCCATTAATAGGATAGCAAACAGGTAAAACTGGCGATTTTTCTCTTTCTTGGCTGCCACAATTAACATTGGAATCATGAATAAAAAAGACAGCAACAATGCAGGAAGATATAAATGCCAATGGTTTTGTGCTGCAAGTTGCATCGTTTGTAACTGCAGTGGTAAAGCGATAAACATTGCAGTGAGGGTCATATGTAGGGTAAAAATGCCTAAATTTAAACGTAATAGTTGTGGGTCTTTAGCCAATTTACCAAGCAGTGCAGGAATAGCAACGGTTTCCCCACGTGGTGCTTTGCTAACAATATGTGGCACCATAAAATGCACAATCGCAATGCCGGTTAACGCGCCACAAGCGGTGATCATAAATAGCCCTTTTAAGCCAATCAAAGGAGCTAATAGCGGGCCTGCTACCATTGAGATTGCAAAGGCAATACCAATGCTTACCCCAATCATACCCATCGCTTTCGGGCGCTGCTCTTCACGTGTTACATCGGCCGCTAAGGCTAATACCGCACTGGCAATGGCACCTGCGCCTTGCAGTGCGCGACCAAATGTCACGCCATAAACCGATTCAGAAAAGGCGGCAACTAAACTTCCTAAGGCGAAAATAAGCAGACCGATATAGATGATAGGGCGACGACCAAACTTGTCGGACAACATTCCAGCAGGAATCTGAAGTAAGGCTTGTGTTAATCCATAGGCACCAATTGCAAGGCCAACCCACATTGGTGAATAACCAACGAGATCTTGTCCATAAATGGCAAATACTGGCATGATCATAAACAGACCAAGCATACGTAGCGCAAACACTAATGACAGTGATATTGCAGTGCGTTTTTCCAGTGGATTAAGCGCATCGGTTTGCATAAATATTCCATTTCAGCAAAATAATTGGGGCGACGATAATAGCATATCCCTGTGTCTGCTCAAAAAAGCTTTATCCTACCGACGTCGCATCTTGAAGTATCATGAGGATATTTAGCGCTATTACGAAAAAATCATTATACTGGAGGTTCTACTTTTTTGTTTTTTGGGAAATCCTATGCTCAGCTATCGCCACTCTTTTCATGCAGGTAATTTTGCCGATGTGTTAAAACACACAGTTTCGGTTTCTATACTGAACCACATGCTTAAGAAAGATAAACCTTTCTGCTATTTGGATACTCATTCGGGTTGCGGCGCTTATTCGCTTAGCTCAGAACAAGCATTAAAAACCAAAGAGTTTAATAACGGTATTATGCGTTTATGGGGACGCAAAGATTTACCCCTGCCAGTTAGTAACTATATGGAACAGGTTGCTGAATTTAATGCCTTGAAAGATTTAAAGCATTACCCAGGCTCTCCAAGTATCGCACGTCAAATGTTACGTGAAGACGATCGCATGTTTTTGTTTGAGTTACACCCAAACGAGTTTACTAATATGCGTGAAAACTTCTCGGGTGATAGACAGATAAAAATGGCTAAAAGTGATGGCTTACAAGGACTGGTTGCGAATATGCCACCGAAAGAGCGTCGCGGTTACATTTTGATTGACCCATCTTACGAAATTAAAACAGAGTATGAAGAAGTTGTTGATACGTTAATTGAATCAGTGAAGCGTTTTGCAACAGGTACCTATGCATTGTGGTATCCCGTTGTTAACCGTATTACCATTAAAAAAATGGAACGTGATTTAATCGCTTCTGGTATTAAAAATATTCAATTATTTGAATTAGGTATTGAAGCAGATTCTGGCGAAAAAGGCATGACCTCTAGCGGTATGATTGTCATTAATCCACCATGGACGCTGAAGAAAGAGATGCAAGCATCATTACCGTTTCTTGCTAAAAATCTTGCGAAAGAAGATAAAGGCTTTTACCGCATTGAGACGCTAGTAGGGGAGTAACTCCCTACTAGCGTCTGTTGAGTTGTTGCTACTTTTTTTTGTTGCGATGCAATCTATTAGCGATTAAACCAATAATAGATTGCACAACCAGCGTTAACATTGCCATAAAGAAAAATAATTGTATTAATGTTTGTTGAGCAATATCATCAACAAACATTGCAATACTCGCGACTAACAGCGCCAGATACAATAAGCTAATTAAGTAACGTTTAATGGAAAACGCATAGGTGGCTTTTTTATTTGTCATTAGTCTTTTTCTTTTCCCGTCTGCTTTTAAAGCGTGGCTTTTTAAAATTTAATAATGCTTTTAATTTAGTGTAGCGACCATATTTACTTTTATCTTTTTTAGACGCTTCTCCAGATTTTACTATATCAATAATCCCAGAGCGATTAAGTGTGATTTTATAGCGTTCAAACTCTTCCGTATACAGTCCTTGATCAAGTGCGACAACAATATTTATCTGATAACGACGTTCAATAGAGGTACTTTGAATTTTTTCTTTATTCGCATCGGGCGCATTTTGTTCATAAACTTTACCGGTACCACGTTCAAGATAACGTGCAAAAGGGCGTAAGCTAAATAAAATGGTTTCTTCTAAACTGTTATAACCTGCTTGAAAGCCATCTTTGCTGACTTTAGTTTCAACACGGTAATGTAGATATTCAGCACTCTGTTTATTTTGACTGTGTCGCCGTGCAAGTAAGTCGACCGTTTGAGTCGGTAATTTTTTAGCATTAATATAATCAAGCCATACACGTTGTGTTGCTATCTCATTTTTGCTCGTGGAATCTTTTAAAGTACGCGCCCATTTAGGCTTACCTCTCCGTATCCAGCGCCACAGCATATTCTTAAAGTCATCTTTAAATACCTCTCGAATGCCATAAATGACCGCTAGAATGAATATCATTAACGCACTTAATGTACTGAATGCACCTTGTGTTTTAATGATTAATACCAGTACTACACTCATTATTAGTGCCGTCGCTACACCTGTGACCACTTTGCGAATGATTTTACCGAGTTCATGGGTTTCACTTTTGAAGATCACCCCGTATTCGATTAAACGACGTAATAAGCGCATCTTATTTGATATTCGGTTGGGGTCACTTAATGTCGCTGCCGTATTGTAGGCTTTCTTTTTACGGTAAATGTTTTCTTCATCACAGATAGCGAGCAGTGCAAGACGTGTTTCTGAAAATTCTGAGTGACGTGGTTTTTTCGCAAGCATATGCAAAATGGACTGCTCAGTATACCAAGAGAGATAGTTATCCACATTTTCAAATATCGACAGCAATTTAGGATCGCTAGGGGTATGCAGGCGGTGTTTTTTTAAAATCGCTAAGCATTGTTCAGTGACATCAATTGCTTGATGGTAAAAATCACGTAAACCTTCACTGTCATCAATACTTAATGTCTCATCTGTATCGGTATCTAAGGCAACGATATATTGGTACGCAAAAAGGTTAAGGTTACTTTTATACTCCTCTGGTGAGCGCTTCATGCGATTGGCAAAACGGGTATGTAATAGAGGAAGGTGCAAACCTTCGGTGAAATAAGCGCGTCGACCTTTAATGCCCGCATTGAAGTATTCGGTTTCAGAGAGGGTGCTTTTATTGATGCCCATCTCTTTAGGCAAAGAGATATACAGGTCAATACGTCGAGATTCGCCATGTTTTATCTGATGGGTTAATTTTATTGATAACTTTTCCTGTTGTTTAACCTTAATTTTACGCAAGAGTCCCTCCTTTTTGTTTAGTATATAATTAACTGGTTGTTTTTGCGTGTAAAAAAACCAAGTGTTTTTTTTCTTGAAAATTTGCTAACTTAACGCCTTTATTTTCCTCTTTTATAAAGGCATTAAATGCAACTTTCACAACTTACCCCCGCTATTTTTGATCATCTTTATGACAATATTACTCAATTCCGTGAAACATTTGATCTGCCTTGTAATGATCCTGGCTCACTTGATGAAAAAGCGGACCAATTACATAGCTCATTGATTATCGAAGAACTTACTGAGTTGGCTGAAGCGGACTGTAAAATTGAGCAAGCTGATGCGATTGTTGATAGTGTCTATGTATTAATGGGGCGCTTAGTGCACCTTGGTGATAATAAGGTCTCTGACAATCTCGCTATCAGTTATCTGATTGATCTGTTTTTAAATGTTGCTAGGCAGCGTGATATTAATTTCTTACCTTGCTGGGATGAAGTTCATGCGAGTAATATGAGTAAAGTATGTCGTAACCAAGCAGAGTATAAAGAGACACAAGCTTTTTATGCTAAACAAGGTGTCGAGTTAATTGATAGCGTAAAAGGTGAGTTCGTCATCGCAAAATGCGCTAAAGATGTACAGATGCAAGGTAAAATTGTACGCCAAGGTAAAGTATTAAAATCAGTTTATTATCGTCCTGCTGATTTGACTCCGCTTGTGTAGAGTGAATCCCCAAGGTGTTTAACCTTGGGGAAGTAAGCGTTAAATACTTGTCTCTTTTAGTTGATATAACAACGCCAGTGCTTGTTTCGGTGATAAATCATCGGGATCAATGCTTGCTAGCAATGTCAGGGCTGGGTTTGTTTCAACCTCAACCATCGGTAAGCTGAGTTGTTGTGCCTGCTGAGTGACCTTTTGTTGTGAACCAAGCTCTAACTGCTGCAATTTATATTTCGCATTCTTAACCACTTCACTTGGCACACCCGCCAATGACGCCACCTGCAAACCATAACTCTTATTAGCAGCGCCTTCTTGAACCGCATGTAAAAAAGCAATACTGTCACCATGTTCAACAGCATCAAGGTGAACATTCACTAACTCCGGGATAGTTTCTGGTAATGATGTTAACTCAAAGTAGTGCGTCGCAAATAGGGTGTAAGCTTGAATTTTCTCAGCCAGTTGTTCTGCACAAGCCCATGCTAGAGATAAACCATCAAAGGTACTGGTACCACGGCCAATCTCATCCATCAACACTAGGCTATTTTGTGTTGCGTTGTGTAAAATATTAGCCGTTTCAGTCATCTCAACCATGAACGTTGAACGACCACTCGCAAGATCATCTGATGCACCGATACGAGTGAAAATTCTATCCACAGGACCTATTTTGGCACTTTGTGCTGGGATAAAACTACCGATATGTGCCATTAATACCATCAACGCAACTTGACGCATATAGGTTGATTTACCACCCATGTTAGGGCCGGTAATAATCAGCATTCGGCGTTGATCATTGAGCGCTACTGGATTAGCAATAAAGGGGGTTTTATTCACTTGTTCAACGACAGGGTGACGGCCTTCCTCAATATAGATGCCACGCTCACTCTGTAATTCAGGACGCACATAATTAAGCGTTAATGCACGCTCTGCTAGTGTGTTTAATACATCCAGTTCCGCTAATGATTGTGCGGTAAATTGTAACTGCTGCAGGTAAGGCATTAATTGCTCAATCAAGCCCTCATACAGTTTTTTCTCAAGAGCAAGCGCTTTGCCTTGGCTTGAAAGCACTTTATCTTCATGCTCTTTTAATTCAGCAATAATATAACGTTCAGTATTCTTCAAGGTTTGACGGCGTACATAATGTGCAGGAACTTGGTCGGCGACATTACGACTGGTTTCGATATAATAACCATGTACACGGTTATAACCCACTTTCAGTGTTGTAATGCCTGTTGTTTCGCGTTCTCGTAGCTCTAATTTTTCAAGGTAATCCGTTGCCCCTTTGGCAAGGTTACGCCATTGATCCAACTCTGCGTTGTAACCTTCTTTGATGACACCACCATCACGAATAATGACCGGTGGATTATCGATTACCGCTTTTTCAAGCAGTGCCAATAATTCAGGATAATTACCCATCTCTTTACTGAGATTGCTAACCAGTTCTTTTGGTAACTCTGTAATCAGGTGTTGTAATTCAGGTAGCAATGAGAAAGCGGTGCGAAGTCGCGTTAAATCACGTGGGCGTGCTGAGCGCAGTGCCAAACGTGCAATAACACGTTCAATATCGCCAATTTGCTTCAAAGGTTCAGAAAGCGGGGCATTAAGATCCAAGTCTATTAACGTTTGAATCATCGTTTGGCGATAATTAAGAATATTCACATTGCGAATAGGTTGGTGGATCCAACGCTTTAATAAACGACTACCCATTGGGGTGACAGTGTGATCTAAGACTTCTGCTAAGGTATTATCGAAGCCACCTGCTAGGTTCTGTGTTAACTCTAAATTTTTACGTGTTGCTGCATCTAAAATAACGCTATCGATATTCTGCTCTAACTTAATCGATTGCAGATGTGGCAGGTTGGTACGCTGTGTATCTTTAATATATTGCAGCAGTGCCCCAGCAGCACAAAGTGCAATTTCAGCTTGCTCTACGCCAAAACCAATTAAATCTTTAGTGCCAAATTGTTGGTTGAGAGTCTTACGTGCAGTACTTAGTTCAAACTCCCATTCAGGGCGGCGGCGAATCGTTTGCAGGTGTTCGATCAGTTCAACATATTCGAAGTTATCTGGGTAAAGTAACTCAGCAGGGTTTAAACGTTGTAGCTCTGCTTGCAGTGTTTCAGTATGTTGAAATTGATTAACAATAAAACGGCCACTACCGATATCAAGTGATGCGATGCCAAAGCTATTCTGCGCCTGATAAACTGCGCATAATAGATTGTCATGCCTATCATCAAGCAATGCCTCATCGGTAATCGTACCAGGTGTAATAATACGTACGATTTTACGTTCAACTGGTCCTTTACTGGTCGCTGGGTCACCAATTTGTTCAACAATTGCAACTGACTCACCTAGGTTGATTAGCTTTGCTAAATACCCTTCTACACTATGATATGGCACACCCGCCATTGGTATGGCATTACCACCCGTTTTGCCTCGCTGGGTGAGCGAAATACCAAGCAGTTGTGATGCTTTTCGTGCATCATCAAAAAACAGCTCATAAAAATCGCCCATCCGATAAAACATTAATGTGTCGGGGATCTCGCTTTTGATAGTTAGGTACTGTTGCATCATCGGCGTATGTTGTTTTAGTTGTTGCGCAGTTGGTTTCATATAAATACACTTAATAACTGTTGGCTCTAATCGATGAACCTATGGGAGAAAACTTATGTTTACTGAAAAAACCGTACAAGAATTAGCACAACTATTAGGTGATAAACTCACTCAAGCCGGCTTAGTCGCTGCCACTGCAGAATCTTGTACTGGCGGAGGAGTAGCATACGCTATTACGGAAATTTCTGGAAGTTCACTGTGGTTCGACCGCAGCTTTATTACCTATAGTAATGATGCAAAAATGCAAATGTTAGAGGTAGATAAGGTACTCATTGATAAACACGGTGCGGTATCGGAGCAAGTTGTCAAAGAGATGGCAATTAATGCGGTCAAACTCTCTGAAGCAGATATTTGCGTTGCGATTAGCGGCATTGCTGGTCCAGGTGGCGGTAGCGAAGAGAAACCTGTTGGTACCGTTTGCTTCTCATGGTACAACGCACATGGTGGTGAAAAAACAGAAACCTACTTATTTGTTGGTGATCGGAGTGAAGTGCGTACACAAGCAATTCGCTTAGCATTAAGTGGTTTAATCGACATCATTTAGTATTTATACACCACCCTATGAGAGGTATTTATAGGGTGTGATGTTTCGCTGTCGCTCAGGTGACAATTATTGAATAATATTTAAATATAACTTGATACTGTATAAATCAGCAGTATACTGGTTGCATAAACAGTTAAATAGAAAATACATTATCTGGAGATAATATGAGTCAGGATAAAAACAAAGATAAAGCATTAGCAGCAGCACTTGGTCAAATTGAGAAACAGTTTGGTAAAGGTTCTATTATGCGTTTAGGTGATGGTGCGGCTTCACTTGAGATTGATGCTGTTTCTACTGGCTCATTAGGCTTAGATGTGGCGCTCGGCATAGGTGGTTTACCATATGGTCGTGTTGTTGAGATCTATGGTCCTGAAAGTTCAGGTAAAACAACGTTAACATTACAAGTTATTGCTCAAGCACAAAAACAGGGTAAAACCTGTGCATTCATCGATGCAGAGCATGCACTTGATCCTATCTATGCGAAGAAGCTCGGCGTTAATATTGAAGAACTCCTTATTTCTCAGCCGGATACCGGTGAGCAAGCGTTAGAGATTTGTGACATGTTAGTTCGCTCTGGTGCGGTAGGTGTTGTGATTGTCGATTCAGTTGCAGCATTAACACCAAAAGCTGAAATTGAAGGTGACATGGGAGACTCACATATGGGGCTTCAAGCTCGTTTAATGTCGCAAGCACTGCGTAAGTTAACGGGTAACATTAAGCAAACAAACACGATGTGTATCTTCATTAACCAAATTCGTATGAAGATTGGTGTGATGTTTGGTAATCCAGAAACCACGACTGGCGGTAATGCACTTAAATTCTATGCATCAGTACGTTTAGATATTCGTCGTATTGGCGCGGTGAAAAATGGTGATGAGATTGTTGGTAATGAAACACGTGTGAAAGTGGTTAAAAACAAAGTTTCACCACCATTCAAACAAGCTGAATTCCAAATTTTATATGGTGAAGGTATCAATAACCATGGCGAGTTAATCGACCTTGGTGTGAAAAATGAACTTGTTGAAAAAGCCGGTTCTTGGTACTCATACAACGGTGCTAAAATTGGCCAAGGTAAGAGCAATGCATGTAAGCATTTTGCTGAGCACCCAGAACAAGCTGCAGAATTAGATAAGAAGCTGCGTGAAATCTTACTAGCGAAGCCAGAAGATGTTGAAAAAGCATTAGCTAAAGAAGATGAAGTTGCTGAAGAGCTATAAGAAACACTTTTAGCGATGAGCAGTAAAAGGCGTGATTAAATCACGCCTTTTTTGTTTCTGATTATTAGCCTATATAGATATAAACCTAAAACACTTCACTACAAATATAAACCTAAATCAACCTCATCTATTTGCTCCGCAGATAAATACTGTTTTGCATAATCCAAGTACACCCCAGAGGTTAAAAATAGTTTAAACAGTTCAGGATCGATGTGATCTTCTTTTACCATAAAGCTCATGATGGTAATTGCTTGGCTTAGTGTCTTTTGCTCTTTATAAGGTCGATCAGAAGCAGTAAGCGCCTCAAATATATCGGCTATCACCATCATTCTTGCTGTCAAAGGAAGCTCTGAAGCTACTATTTTACGCGGATAACCGGTACCATCCATTTTTTCGTGATGACCGCCCGCAATAGTGGGAATGTCTTGCAGGTGCTCTGGAAATGGAAGTTGCGATAACATAACAATGGTATGCACCATATGACCATTAATAATGAATCGGTCCTCGGGCGTTAATGTGCCACGTTTTATCGATAGGTTATAAAGCTCACCACGATTGAAGCGATATTCTGGTGTGTCCATTCTAAAGCCCCATTTATTACCTGGTTCCGTCAGCTCTGCATTATCACTTTTAACGAGGTGTTCACTTTTATCGGATAATAGGTATTCTTGAGCAGGCAGTGTACTCTCCGCTATTTTTTCAACTTGATGAGGTGCTAGTCCTATTTTGTTGTTGAGTGTTCTTGTCCAAGTGCGGTTAGCGATAGTTTGTAATCGTACCACTTTATCCGTAGACATAAATTCACTGCCAAGATTACACTGTGCAACAAATTCAAACTCTTCATCAAGCAGAGCAAGTCGTTTGTCTCGTTGTGCTAGCAGTTGTTCTTTATTGCCATTTTCAGCCAAACCTTTCCAGTAGGTTTTTTGTGCTTCACTCTTTAATAGTTCAAAGCGCATTCTTATTTCATTGAGACGATCATAAATTGTTTCCAATTTAGTCGCTTTATCCACTACATATTCAGGTGTAATGATTTTGCCACAATCATGTAACCAAGCAGCGATATGTAACTCTTCCCATTGCTCTTCATTTAAGTTAAATGAGTGATAGGCACCTTGATCTTCACAAGCCGCGCGAGATAGCATCTTAGTTAGCTCGGGGACGCGTGCACAATGCCCACCGGTATAAGGTGATTTACTATCGATTGCACCAGCGATAAGCAGAATAAAACTTTCTAATAGCTGTTTTTGATCTGCAAGTAGTTGTTGACTCTGAATGGATAAAGCTGAAAAACTTGCAATAGCCTGTGCATATTTTAACTTTCCTTTGTTCAATGGCTTTATTTGTGATTCTAATACCGCGATCAAGCCTATATTGGTGCCGGATCTATTTTTCATTGTGACTAATTGCCAGCCAAGTGAAAGTGTTTGATCTATCCAACCATTAAGTATCTGGGTAATTTCATCAGGAATAATATGAGTTTGCGCATCCTTTTGTAATTTTTCGCAGGATAGCGAAAGTGTCTCAAGTTGCTTTTTAAGTTGCATATTTTCTGAATCATTAAGATTATTTAAAGAACAATGTTGTATTTGGCACTGTTCTTTTTGGTTCAGGATAATAATAGTGCCCTGACAATTAGGGATATTATTGCACTCATTGCTAATTTTACTAAGCAACTGTTTGGTGCTTTGTTTACTCACCAGTGATGCAGACAAATTTTGAAAGTGAGATATAGTATCTTTCATACTATTGGTAACAGAGATAAGATCGGCAATCTCCTTGATCGGCGTTTTTGTTGTTATCTTTTCAGTAAAATCAAAGTTTTTAATTTTTTGAAGATCTTTTGTTAAGCCACTAATTGGCGCCGTTAATAATCGTGCAAAATACCAAGCGATGGGCAATGTCGCTAAAATAATAAGCAGTGTGATCAATACGCTTTGAAAGCGTAAGCTATAAGCATCGGATAATAATTCTTTTGTTTTAACTAGTTGTAATAGCATTAAATTATTATAGGAGGAGATGTTGTCTATTTTAGCTAACCAGTCTTCGCCATTGAAAGAGAACAGGATGCTTTCTTGTTGCCCTTGGTAATGCTCAAAAACATAATTTAATTCCGGAAGGTGGATATCTGAAAGAGACTTGAAGGTATCAAATTTCCCCTGCTTTGATAGTAGTAGATCAGTATTTTGATAAGCGATCACTTTTTCTTGTTGGTCAACAACAATACGCTGGCTACTCGGGTAAGCACGAAACTCCTGAAGTAATTTTGATAATGTATCAAGTGTATAATCTGCCCCAATAACTGCACCGGTACTTTTATCTTCTATGGCTAATGTTACCCCAAATTCCTGACTTGCATGGAATAGATAGGCTTCAGTAATGGTGTAGGTATTACTGTTTTTAGCATTGCTATACCAAGGGCGTTGCTTAATTTGTAAGTTATATTTAGGGTCTTCAACCACCTTTAGTAAATAACCTTCGGAATTATAAAACTGATGGGTAGTTTGCTCTGACTGGCGTAATGTCATCATAAAGTAGCTAGTGAGAGGGGCATTATATTTTTTTAAAATGACTGTTGAATTAAGTTTACGGTAAAGAAAAAAATCATCATTTGGATAGGCGACAAAGAGTGCTGATAAACTTGGCGTACCGATTAGCATTTCAGATAATACCGGTAATGACGCTATCTTCCCTTCTTTACTCGTTTGTTCTGTTAAATTTGAGGCGTTAACAATTTCTAGCATGGTATAAATATGTTCACTTTCTTTGTGAATTTTATTTACAACCTCCTTACTGGAGTTGCTAAGTAATACTTTTCCGGAATTTATCATGTTTTTGCTGAGCTGAGAATAACTATACCAACCAAGTGAAATACCTGAGATTGTAATTAAGATGGTGAAGAGTGAGATAATATGAAGCTGTAAACTAAATTTCTTTTTGGAGGAAGACCGCATGACTACTCCTTTATGGTGACTTTTATTTTACATTGTTTTGTGTTGTTTTATTCTAGTCCTATAAATGAAAAAAAACCGCACAAGTGCGGTTTATGAGTAAATTTAAGTTGTTTATTGTGATTTAGCGAGTGCCAAAGACCACAATTGTTTTACCGTGTGCAGATATAAGACCTTGTTCTTCAAGCATCTTAAGGATTCGGCCAACCGTTTCGCGTGAACAGCCCACAATTTGACCAATCTCTTGGCGTGTGATTTTGATTTGCATACCATCAGGGTGCGTCATCGCATCTGGTTGCTTAGCAAGATCAAGTAGCGTGTTTGCAATGCGGCCTGTTACGTCTAAAAATGCTAAGTTACCCACTTTTTGACTTGTGATTTGCAAGCGATTTGCCATCTGGTTTGATAGGCGCATTAAAATTTCAGGGTTTACAGTGATTAACTGTTGGAATTTTTTATATGAAATTTCAGCGACTTCACATGGTGATTTCGCTTTAACAGAAGCACTACGTATCGGGTCTTCTGATTTGTCAAATAGACCTAGCTCACCTAAGAAATCACCTTGATTTAGGTAAGATAAAATCATCTCCTTGCCTTCTTCATCCTTGATAACAACCGCGACAGAACCTTTCACAATGAAGTATAAAGTATCAGCTTTTTCACCAGCATGGATTAGCATGCTTTTTGCTGGGTATTTATGAGTATGACAATGTGATAAAAACCATTCTAATGTCGGATCGGTTTGTGGCTTAGTGATGATCATGTTACTTCCTTAATATATTGAATAGCTAAATGGCTATCTCTCGTTGTTATTCTTTCAACAGGAGCAAAATGACAGTACTGTCATTAAATAAGTACATTGATTGTATCTCTTTTTACGTGCCGTCGATAACATTTATCCGGCGATGTTCACTGAGAAATTAGACCTTTGTCAAAAAGCAAGAAAATTTAAAAGGTGAAATGATTGTTTTAATCTAAATATATTATATTTTATAAATTAAATTTCACCGATTGGTTTGGATTACAAGCAATTACCCCTGTGTTTGTGCATCAAATTGTTGTTTGTTGATCAGTGTTACACTTTCTGTATGCTCGGAATATAGGATAAGTACATTGCCCGCCTTGACCTGTTCTAGGACTTTTTGGCTTTTACTCTCAAGTGATATTTCTGCCTCTCCGTAATCTGTCCCTTCACGTAGGATAAAAGATTCTATTAAACTGTATAGCGTTTCACTATCAAGAGACTGGTATGGAATAAGCATTTATTGACAACTTAAGTAGGAAAAAATATGAGTCTATTAGATGATTTATTAAAAAACAATGTGCAATGGGCAATTCAAATTAATAAAGAAGACCCAGGTTTTTTTACGCGCTTAGCTAATCAGCAGTCTCCCGAGTATTTGTGGATTGGTTGTTCTGATAGTCGCGTACCTGCTAATCAATTATTAGGTCTTCTTCCCGGTGATGTATTTGTACATCGTAATATTGCTAACCTTGTTATTCATACTGATCTCAACTGCATGTCGGCCATAAAATATGCCGTTGATGTGTTAAAGGTGAAACATATCATTGTCACAGGGCATTACGATTGTGGTGGTATCAAAGCTGCAATGCTAAAACAGTCCTTTGGTCAGATTGATGGTTGGTTACGTAATATTAAAGATATCTATGTTCAGTACAGTGCTCATTTTACTAAGCAGATGAGCGAGCAGCAGCGGTTGAATTATTTGACCGAGTTAAATGTAATTGAACAGGCAAAAAATGTGTGTCATACCACTAGTGTTCAAGAAGCGTGGGCGAGAGGCCAAGCATTGACTGTGCATGGTTTGATCTATTCAGTGAAAGATGGTTTATTAAAAGACCTAAAAATTAGTTTTGATAATTTAGACAGTATTAACGAGGTGTATCATATTCGTTAGTCGTGCTCTTATCTTTGTCGTTTGTTAAGTTACCTTTTTTTGTTTATATAAAGGTTCATATTTTGAACTGCTTGGTGTTTATTAATATAGAAGGGGTTACAATTAAAACTGACTTATATTTAATTTTTAAAAGGGAATTTCTATGAAAAAGCTATTAATCGCATCATTAATTATTGCTCTGCCAAGTTTTGCATTTGCTGCCGGTGATGCCGCCGCTGGTAAAGCTAAATCGACCATTTGTGCAACCTGTCATGGAGCTGAGGGGATTGCTATTGCACCTATCTATCCTAACTTAAAAGGACAAAAAGCCCCTTATTTAGTCAGTTCTTTAAAGGCTTATAAATCAGGACAGCGCAAAGGAGGCATGTCAGCAATTATGGTGCCACAGGCTATGACCCTTTCTGATGCAGATATGGCAGATTTGGCCGCTTACTACTCAGAAATGAAATAATATTAAAAACTGGCTATAAATTTTTCGGTTTTCAATCGCTTTCTGTGAGTACAAAAAAAGAGGTGAATATTCTTATATTCACCTCTTTTTATATGCCTAGTAAACTAGCTTCTAACTGCTAATTACTATTATTTATTATAGGTCGTCTGCATTAGCTGCAAGGTATTTTGCAACACCCGCTGGTGACGCATCCATGCCTGCTTTATCTTTTGCCCATTGTGCAGGACAAACTTCACCGTGTTCTTCATGGAACTGTAGTGCATCAACCATACGTAACATTTCATCAACGTTACGACCTAATGGAAGATCATTAACGACTTGATGACGTACAACACCATTTTTATCAATTAAGAAAGAACCACGTAGTGCAACGCCAGCTTCTTCAAATTCAACGCCGTATGCTTTACAAATTTCATGTTTAACATCAGCAATTAGTGGGTATTGAACTGCACCGATGCCGCCATCGTTGATTGCTGTATTACGCCATGCGTTATGAGAAAATTGAGAGTCAATTGAGATGCCAATTACTTCAACGCCACGTGCTTGGAATTCACCAAAACGTTTGTCGAATGCGATTAATTCAGAAGGGCATACAAAGGTGAAATCAAGCGGGTAGAAAAAGATAACCGCTTCTTTACCTTTAGTAAATTCAGCAAAGTTAAAGTTATCTACGATTTCGCCATTGCCCAGTACTGCTGCAGAAGTAAAATCAGGTGCTTGTTTTGTTACTAATACCATGAGAATTTCCTTTTTTATTAGATAAAATGTTAACAATCAATATTATGCAGGGTAAACAACCCCATTAAGTAACAACAATGCAGGAAATGATAGCAATAATCGAATTGTTTATTTCAATTGCATTGATAGTCGTTGCCTATGGGTTTTGTTGGTATTCATAAAGAGGTAATTAATAATGCCCCTTTATGTGTTAGCTCTTCTTAAATTGTGGTTATGGGTTACGGCCAAATTTAGAGAAGTCTGGCTTGCGCTTTTCATTATAAGCGTTACGGCCTTCTTGACCCTCTTCACTCATGTAAAATAACATTGTTGCATTACCCGCTAATTCTTGTAGGCCTGCTTGTCCATCACAATCCGCATTTAATGCCGCTTTTAAGCAGCGCAGTGCCATTGGACTATTTTGTAAAATTTCACGACACCATTTTACTGTCTCTTTTTCTAAATCAGCAAGAGGTACGACGGTGTTAACTAATCCCATATCAATAGCTTCTTGCGCATCATACATGCGACATAGGAACCAGATTTCACGTGCTTTCTTTTGACCAACAATGCGCGCCATATAGCTAGCACCCCAACCTCCGTCAAAAGAACCCACTTTAGGCCCTGTTTGACCAAATTTTGCATTATCGGCCGCAATAGTTAAATCACACATCATATGTAAAACATGACCACCGCCAACCGCATAACCTGCTACCATCGCGATCACTGGCTTTGGGCAAGTACGTATTTGACGTTGAAAATCTAATACATTGAGATGATGCCCGCCACCAATTTCATCCTTATAGCCTGAGTCACCACGAATACTTTGGTCACCACCAGAGCAAAAGGCAAGATCGCCTTCACCGGTTAAAATAATCACGCCAATAGAGTCGTCATAGCGTGCGTCACTCATCGCCTGCATCATCTCATTGACTGTTTGTGGACGAAATGCATTTCGAACTTGTGGGCGATTGATGGTGATTTTGGCAATACCATCCGCTTTTACATAGTTGATGTCACTGAATGTTAACTCGCTGTTTAACCATGTGATAGGAGCGTAAAAATCTGTCATAAATAAAGGACTCTATTGTGTTGTTTAAGTTATTGCACCGCGTATAGATACAAGATATTACTGGTGTTATTTTAACTGTTGGCGAATAAATTGTGCAAACTGTTGCACATTTTCTTGGTGAATATTATGTCCTGCTTTTTCAAATTCGGTAACATTAATATTTTTTAAGCCACAGAGCTGATCTGCAACGCCTCTGAATTTTTTATCTTTAGCACCAACGCAGTAAGAGATGGGTAATGTCGTTTGTTGTAAATAAGGCATTGCATATATCTGCTTACCTAAGCTTGTGGATAACAACATGTTTGCTAATGGCACACCATAATTATGTGCGCGTTTGTTAATGAACATCTCTTTCTTTCTGTCGCTGAGATCGCTAAATATCTCTTGTTCATACCATTCAGATAGGGCTTCTATAACTCCCTCTGTTGCAAAAGTTTTTGCCCAGCTATGGTCATCCATCAAACGACGTTCTTTAGCGTATTGATCTGCTAATCCAATATGGCTTGATTCTAATATTAAGGCAGTTAAGCGAGGATCGCTTTGTGAACGAGCATAATCAAGAGCAAGTCGACCTCCGAGAGAGTAACCGACGATTACGTATTGCGTTACATTAAGCTCATTAAGCATATTTTGCAGCAATCGATGGAAGTGATTAAATCCATCGGTTAGCGACCCTTCAATGGCAACAGAGCCTCCGTGTCCGGGCAAGTCAATTGCGATGCAATGAAAATCTTCCTTGAGTAAAGCGATGGTTTCATTCCAATCGTTACTGCTGCCTAAAAAACCATGTAAAAAAACCAGGGTAGGTTTCTTGGCACAGCCTTGTTGTTGTTTATAAAGTGGCATCTTGAATCTGCTCCTTTAATTGCTCAAGTTGAGTGGCGCTTTGTTGGTTGGGCAGCGTTATTTCGATTAGGGAGTGCTTGCCTTGTAAGCATTTAGTATAAATATCTTTAAAATCAACTTCTTGATTTGGGTTGTAATAATCAATGCCAAACTGCTCGCAGCTTGCTTTAAAGTTTAGACCGTGTGGCAACTGATAAAAGTTTTTTTTCTGTTCTTCTGGCACGGGTAGCAAATTAAAAATAGCACCACCATCATTATTAATCAGCACAATGATAAATGGGGTTGCAAGCTGTTTTAGTAAAGAGAGTGAATTTAAATCATATAAAAAAGAGCTGTCACCAATTAATAGTGTGGTTACTTTACTGCTTTTTTTGGCAACGCCAATAGCACTTGCCAGCAAACCGTCTATCCCACTTGCCCCTCGATTAGTAAAGATTGGAGATTGGCATTCGCTCATTAGCATATCGGCAAAACGAATTGGCATACTATTACCAATAAACAGCGGAGCATTTTTTATTAATAGTGTATCAAGTTGCTTAATGACACTCATTTCACTATAAGGTTGGTTGTTAATAAACGGCTTAATTATCTGTTTGGATAAATGATCATGAGCTTGTTGTAATGAGCTATGCCAATTTTCATTGGCTTTTGTTGGCATAACCTGTTGCGCGGTTATCCACTGTGTTGCTGTGCAGATAAAACGTTTATCAAGCTGATGGTCGGGGTCGATACGTGTTGTACCTTGGTTGACCAAGTGTGATTCACCCTCAAAGTTGGCGATAAATGTTGCTAAACGCTTACTGATTATCTGCTCACCAAATTGAATAATGATATCAGCTTGTTGTAATAGTTTTTTAAAATCATCATTAATCAACAGCAGGTCATAATAGCTGAGATTATTACTCACACCGCTTTGGGAGGATTGGATATCCGTGAGTAGGGCGATGTTATTGTTTTTACAAAATAGGGTAATCGCTCGAGCCTGATCAATACTCTGCATTTTAGCGATAACAACAAGGATCTTTTTACCACTTAGATTGCTACACTCAGGAACTGTATAACCTTGGCTGTTAATATATTGGGTAAAGGTAATATTATTCTCTCGCCAATTTTGCAAGCCACTTAAATAGTCAAAATAATCTAGAGTCTCACCATTAGGGTAGAGTGGTTCAGCGAAGGCGATATTAAAATGAATAGGGCCTGGTTGGTTATGTTGTTGGTTTAAACCATGATCAATCGTCGTTAACAGGTAGTTCGCTTTAATCTCTGTCGTTGGTTGTACTATCTGGGTGAAAAAAACCGGGTAGTTAGCAAAAATACGATGTTGTTCAATCGCTTGATTTGCTCCACAGTTAAGTAGTTCGGCGGGTCTATCGGCGGAGATGATAATTAAAGGAATACTGCTCTGCCTTGCTTCAATCACTGCTGGATATAGGTTAGCAACCGCAGTGCCCGAGGTAGTAACAATGACCACTGGTTTTTGACTCGCTTGGCTTAACCCTATAGCTAAAAAACCTAACCCGCGCTCATCAAAATGTATGTGAGTGTTTGCTTCGGCGTGATTGGCTATCGCTAGTGTTAATGGCGTTGAGCGAGAACCGGGTGCAATGCAGAACTCTGTAATTCCATGGCGTATTAACTCTTCAATGAAAATTGAAGCCCATAGCTGATTAATATTGCTATGGGTGGATGGGAATATTGTTTGATTTTTCATTACAGAGCAGCCTGTGGCGTAATAATATTCAAAATGGTGTGTATTTTATTGTCTAATTCTTGCCATTCTTGTTCAGCAATAGAGCCGGTCACAATCCCCGCACCAGCAAATAACTTTATTCGATTACTCTCAATTAAAGCGCTACGAATAGCGACACTGAAATCACTCTTTTGTTCACTAATATAACCGACTGCACCGGCATACCATCCTCGCAAGTAGGGCTCATTGTCATTGATAAATTGTAATGCGGGTAATTTAGGACTGCCACCCACTGCGGGGGTTGGGTGTAACTTATAAAGTAGTTCGGCATCGCTGGTTTGGGCATTTAGTTGTGCTTGAATAGGTACGCATAAGTGCTGCACATTGTGAAGTTGCATTACATGCGGTTCAGAGCAGGATACTTGCGCTTTTAAACGTTTTAAATTGGCGATAATAAACTCTTGAACTAAATAGTTTTCTCTATCAATTTTTTTATCAGTTAATAAACTTTGTAATAATAGTTTATCTTCACGCTCATTTCTGCCGCGATTGACGGTGCCAGCTAGCGCTTCCGTTTGAAGCCTATTCTCTTCACGGCTAAATAATCGTTCTGGCGAGCAGCCTATAAAAGCAGTCTCTTTGCAAAATTGAAAGCTAAAATGAAAACTACTTGGGTTAGCAAGTTGCCATTGCCCTAGCAGGTCACAATGATTAACGCTTTCTTCACAGCATAATTCCGTTTGGCGTGAGAGCACTACCTTTGGCAAGAGCGCTTTATACTCTATTGATAAGTCGACTAATTCCGCCCATTGTTTTTTATCGGGTAGATCTGTGCGGGTTAATGTATTGACGGATAATCTTTCTAGTGCGAGTGGATAGTGCAGTTTTGTGACTATTTCAATCGTTTCATCGATGCTGAATTGGCCGTTAAAGTGGCAGGTTAATGTGAGTTGATTGTTCTCTTCAATAAACTCTAATGCTGGTCGGATAAAACGTATTTCAGGAAAGTTAGGCCACTGCTCTCCCTGTTGTTGGAAAGCTAGTCCACCATAATATCGGGCTTCACCGACAGCTTCTGGAATAGTGTTAATATCTTCAATAGCCCCCAAGCAAGCAATGGTTTGCTGTTGCTCTTTATCTTGCCAGTAGATAGCGGGAAAAATCGCTGTTTGTGCTTTTACTAGGGTTAGTAATGGAAATTTATCAAGTGAGATAGTTAGATTGTTGTCAGGGGTTTCTCCCTGTACATTTTTAAATTGTTGTAATTCTTTGCAGATTTTTTCAATCATTGCATTAAAATCGCTCTTGGCTATTTATATAGTTTCGATTTTGTTAATGTAGCCTGAAATTAACCCTGCCACAATATAGATGTTGGATAATTCGATGAAGAACCTTTCCGTTTGGTTAACTGCCTTACGTTTACGTACGTTACCGCTTGCAACTGCTTCGATTATTGTCGCTGCAGGTATCGCTACCCATGAGCAAATTTTTAACGTCAAAATTTTTTTATTATCGTTAATAACAGCGTTGTTATTACAGATTCTTTCTAACTTGGCGAATGATTATGGCGATGCCATGACAGGTGCCGATGATGAAAATAGGATCGGACCTTTGCGTGCAATGCAAACCGGTGCGATTACACAAAAAGAAATGAAGTTTGCCATTATATTTATCACACTATTGACGTTGTGTAGCGGTATTGGGTTGTTAACGGTTGCACTCGAGGGGGATCTTTTTAGCTGGATACTTTTCTTAGGGTTAGGTGCAATAGCGATTATTGCTGCCATTACTTATACCATGGGTAAAGTCCCCTATGGCTACCGTGCGATGGGAGATCTTGCTGTCTTTGTTTTTTTTGGCTTACTAGGGGTGATCGGTAGTTTCTATTTATATGGGCTAAGCGCGAACTGGTCTTTGCTGTTACCTGCTTCTAGTATTGGCATGTTATCTGCTTCTGTATTAAATATTAATAATATACGCGATGTGGAAAATGATACTAAATATAATAAGACGACATTAGTCGTCATCTTCGGTCGCGATGTGGCATTTAAATATCATGTCGCACTAATTACTTGTGCAGCCTTGTTTGCGAGTTTTTATTTGGCTAGTTTAGAAGGCTCCGAGACATGGCAATATGTTTTCTTATTAGCGATGAGCCCATTAATAAAAAGTACTTTGGCGCTCAAAGCTGCGATTGATGAAAACCTGCAATCGGGTGATGTATTTAATGAGCAGTTGAAAAATACTGCGATTAGCACCTTCGTATTTGCGATGTTATTTACATTGGTTTTAATTGCGTAATAAAAATTGTCCTTCATTCATAACAGGACTAATCTTTACTGCTTCGCCCTGAAAATTTGTCGTTTTTGCTAAATTTAAGCAAATTAGCGGTGAAAAAAACAACATATTTTCGGTTTTTTGCAAATTCTGTGTTCTGTTTAACAACAAGCTTAGGTATAATGCGCGCGGAATATTGACAACGATTTTTTACTAAACAGAGTATAAAAAATGACAGATTTATCAAAATACAGAAATATTGGTATTTTCGCGCACGTTGATGCGGGTAAAACCACGACTACAGAACGTATCCTAAAACTTACTGGCCAGATCCACAAAACTGGTGAAGTACATGACGGCGAATCTACAACTGACTTCATGGAACAGGAAGCTGAGCGCGGTATTACTATCCAGTCTGCTGCTGTAACTTGTTTCTGGGACAATCACCGTTTTAACGTTATCGATACTCCTGGACACGTTGACTTCACAGTTGAAGTATATCGTTCTCTTAAAGTACTTGATGGCGGCATCGGTGTATTCTGTGGTTCTGGTGGTGTTGAACCACAATCAGAAACTAACTGGCGTTATGCGAATGACTCAGAAGTTGCACGTATTATCTTCGTAAACAAATTAGACCGTATGGGTGCTGATTTCTACCGCGTTGTTAAGCAAACTCAAGACGTACTAGGTGCTAACCCACTAGTAATGGTTCTACCAATCGGTATCGAAGACGATTTCGTTGGTGTTGTTGATCTACTTACTCGTAAAGCATTTATTTGGGATGACACTGGTCTTCCAGAAAACTACACAGTTGAAGATGTTCCTGCGGACATGGTTGACAAAGTAGAAGAATACCGTGAAATGTTACTTGAAGAAGCTTTAGGTCAAGATGATGAGCTACTTGAAGCTTACCTTGAAGGCGAAGAGCCATCTTTAGCTGACATTAAGCGTTGTATCCGTGCTGGTACTCGTACAATGGACTTCTTCCCGACTTACTGTGGTTCTGCATTCAAAAACAAGGGTGTTCAAAACATTCTTGATGCTGTTGTTGATTACCTACCTTGTCCTACAGATGTTGATCCACAACCTCTTACAGATGAAGAAGGCGAGCCTAACGGTAAATTCGCACTTGTTGACGCTTCAGAAACATTTAAAGCACTAGCATTTAAAATTACAGATGACCGTTTTGGTTCATTAACTTTCGTACGTATCTACTCTGGTACGCTTAAGAAAGGCGATACCATCATGAACGCTGCTACAGGTAAAACTGAGCGTGTTGGTCGTATGTGTGAAATGCAAGCTGATGATCGTAACGAACTTCAATCTGCACAAGCGGGTGATATCATCGCTATCGTTGGTATGAAGACTAACGTTCAAACTGGTCACACACTATGTGATCCAAAAGACCCGATCATTCTAGAAGCAATGGTTTTCCCTAACCCAGTAATCTCTATCTCTGTTACACCAAAAGATAAAGGTTCTACTGAGAAAATGGGTATTGCTATCGGTAAAATGGTTGCAGAAGATCCTACGTTTAAAGTTGAAACTGACCAAGATTCAGGCGAAACAATCCTGTCTGGTATGGGTGAGCTTCACTTAGACATTAAAGTAGACATTCTTAAGCGTACTTACGGCGTTGACCTAGTAGTTGGTGAACCTCAAGTTGCTTACCGTGAAACTATCACGGCAGAAGTTGAAGATTCTTACACGCATAAGAAACAATCTGGTGGTTCTGGTCAATTCGGTAAAATCGATTACCGTATCAAGCCTGGCGAACCTGGTTCAGGCTTCACTTTCAACTCTATCGTTGTTGGTGGTAATGTACCAAAAGAGTTCTTCCCAGCTATCGAGAAAGGCTTTAAAGGCATGATGGATACTGGTGTACTTGCTGGTTTCCCTGTACTTGACGTTGAAATCGAACTTTATGATGGTGGCTTCCACGCCGTGGATTCATCTGCAGTAGCATTTGAATTAGCAGCACGTGGTGCATTCCGTCAGTCTATCCCTAAAGCAGGCGCACAACTTCTTGAGCCTATGATGGCTGTAGACGTATTTACGCCTGATGATCACGTTGGTGATGTAATCGGTGACCTTAGTCGTCGTCGTGGCATGATCGCTGGTCAAGAGCCTGGTGCTTCTGGTGTTCGTATTAAAGCTGACGTTCCACTTTCAGAAATGTTTGGTTACATCGGTTCACTACGTACAATGACTTCAGGCCGTGGTCAGTTCTCTATGGAGTTCAAAAACTACATGCCTTGTCCTTCATCAGTTGCTGATGCAGTGATCGAGAAAGTTAAAGAAGAAAAAGCAGCTGCTAAGAAATAATTTTTCTTAACTAGCTAGTCAATTCTTTTAAAGCCCTAACAACGAAAGTTGTTAGGGCTTTTTTGTGCCTGAAACAAAAAATGTTTGGGCATTAAATTCAGTTCACTACGTACAATGACTTCAGGCCGTGGTCAGTTCTCTATGGAGTTCAAAAAATAAATGCCTTGTCCTTCATCAGTTGCTGATGCAGTGATCGAGAAAGTTAAAGAAGAAAAAGCAGCTGCTAAGAAATAATTTTTCTTAATTAGCTAGTTAATTCTTTTAAAGCCCTAACAACGAAAGTTGTTAGGGCTTTTTTTATGCTTCAAATTTTTAAATGCTGGGCTGTACAACTCCGTTCACTACACGCCTTATCTCTTTTAGAAGCTGAAGTTATGATCTAGAAAATTACAATTGAGCAGATCAGCAGCGAATGAATTACCTTAGTTAAATGATTTTTATCCAGTATTCTAATATTAGGCAGCGAAAGGTAATAGTTTGTTTCAGCATTACGGTTTAAAAAAATGTTAAGGAGTCTAGCGTTTGGCTGAACGGAATAATTGAAATACATATAATAAAGTGAATATAGTTAGAAATTACTATTTAAATTGGCAGAGATTTAATAAATATTACGATGTAAAGAATTTATACTCAATCTAACTAATTAACTTAGTTAGATTGAGTATATTTAAGTAGTTTATTGCCCATTGCGTAACAATTATTAATAGATATAACGTTATTAAAGAAGTGCAGCTCACGAATAGCGCTTCTATTGCTTGAACTTTTACCTGTTTTTTAACTGAAAAGGCTATAAAAAGAGTGAAATTTATACATTGTGTTGCCTATTTGAGCACTTAAACATTTTATTGAAATAATCACCAATAAAGACTTGCCAATGTTGTTTCAATCCCTATAATACGCCGCACAGACAAGGACTGAGGCGCAAGCCACTAACCTAGTCGGAACCAACAAACTCCTAGAGTTTGAGTCGAAAATCTTAGTTAAAATAAGGTGTTGACAAGGTTCACAGGTAGCGTATTATACGCA
>NZ_BSPQ01000024.1:1086-1385 GCF_030161115.1 Psychromonas marina | reverse complement strand
CGTCGGTATCGGTTGCTTGTACAGGCACATTAATGTGTAAATCATCACCATCAAAGGTCACGTAACCTGCGGTGTCTGTGTCGTTATGATCAAGTGGCAGCTGTTGCGTAATCACGACTGTGACGTTGATATCTTGACCTTGCTGTGCACCAGATAAGGCAACGGTTACTGCAACCGTACCGTCAGCAAGTTCACCGATTAAATCACCGTTAGTATTAACACTAAAGGTCAATGGTTGTCCGCCAGAACTGAGATCGTTTTGCAGTTCAGTGATTAAATCAGCTTGTAAGCTAGGATCA
>NZ_BSPQ01000024.1:0-1049 GCF_030161115.1 Psychromonas marina | reverse complement strand
AACCGAATCGGGTACAAGGCGGTCTTCACCTGCCGCAATCACAAAGGCGCCAGATTTTATCGCTGGGTAACTGGTATCACTGTCACCAACATTAACGCCATCACCTGCCGTGTCTAAATCCCCTTCGGTCAGTGTGACTGTGCCTTGATCATCACCTGCGGCATTGGTGCCATCGGTGATGGTAATATTCATTCCGCCATCGCTGTTATCGCCATCTTTATCAGTGGCGGTGACATTTAAGTTGAATTGGGTTGATTCACTGTCAGCTTGATCAACAGGCCCTGTGATCGTCAGTTCGTATGAACCATCGGTTGCGATAACCACCGTCATCACAGTTGCGCCCGCGCTGTCGAGTACGGTTAGGGTATCGCCTGCCACTGTAAAGGTCGTCGCTGCACCATTACTGGTAATACCTGTTAAGCCTGGTTGTGCTGTTTGGAACGCAATCGTCGCGATTTCATCGGCGCCAACATCTAATGGAATTTGTCCACTCACCACGTTAATGACAGCAGATTCGTTAATGGTAACGCCCGTTATATCTTCACCAAACACAGCGTCTGCGCCATCGGTGATAATGATATCGACATTCGCCGGTTTATCTAGATCATCACCATCGGTATCGGTTGCTTGTACAGGCACATTAATATGCAGATCATCACCATCAAAGGTGACATAACCACCATCACTTGACCCATTATGATCTAACGGGACATTCTGCGTAATGGTTACAGTCACGTTGATATCTTGACCTTGCTGTGCACCAGATAAGGCAACGGTTACTGCAACCGTACCGTCAGCAAGTTCACCGATTAAATCACCATTAGTATCAACACTAAAGGTCAGTGGTTGTCCGCCAGAACTGAGTTCATTTTGTAGTTCAGTGATTAAATCCGCTTGTAAATCGGGATCAATTTTAACCGAATCGGGTACAAGGCGGTCTTCACCTGCCGCAATCACAAAGGCGCCAGATTTTATCGCAGGGTAACTGGTGTCAGTATCACCAATATTAACGCCATCACCTGCCGTGTCTAAATCCCCTTCGGTCAGTG
>NZ_BSPQ01000023.1 GCF_030161115.1 Psychromonas marina | reverse complement strand
CGATTTCATCAGCGCCAACATCTAATGGAATTTGTCCACTCACCACGTTAATGACAGCCGATTCGTTAATGCTAACGCCCGTTATGTCTTCACCAAACACAGCGTCAGCGCCATCGGTAATAATGATATCCACGTTAGCCGGTTTATCTAAATCATCACCGTCGGTATCGGTTGCTTGAACTGGGACATTAATGTGTAAGTCATCGCCATCAAAGGTCACGTAACCTGCGGTGTCTGTGTCGTTATGATCAAGTGGCAGCTGTTGCGTAATCACGACTGTGACGTTGATATCTTGACCTTGCTGCGCACCAGATAATGCAACGGTTACTGCAACCGTGCCGTCAGCAAGTTCACCGATTAAATCACCATTAGTATTAACACTAAAGGTCAGTGGTTGTCCGCCAGAACTGAGTTCATTTTGTAGTTCAGTGATTAAATCCGCTTGTAAATCGGGATCAATTTTAACCGAATCAGGTACAAGGCGGTCTTCACCTGCCGCAATCACAAAGGCGCCAGATTTTATCGCTGGGTAACTGGTGTCAGTATCACCAATATTAACGCCATCACCTGCCGTGTCTAAATCCCCTTCGGTCAGTACTACTGTACCTTGATCATCACCGGCAGCATTGCTGCCATCGGTGATGGTAATATTCATTGCGCCATCGCTGTTATCGCCATCTTTATCAGTAGCGGTGACATTTAAGTTGAATTGGGTTGATTGACTATCGCTTTGATCAACAGGCCCTGTGATCGTCAGTTCGTATGAACCATCGGTTGCGATAACCACCGTCATCACAGTTGCGCCCGCACTGTCGAGTACGGTCAAGGTATCGCCTGCTACCGTAAAGGTCGTCGCTGCACCATTACTGGTGATCCCGGTTAAGCCTGGTTGTACTGTTTGGAAGTCAATCGTCGCGATTTCATCGGCGCCAACATCTAATGGAATTTGTCCACTCACCACGTTAATGACAGCCGATTCGTTAATGGTAACGCCCGTTATATCTTCACCAAACACAGCGTCTGCGCCATCGGTAATAATGATATCGACATTCGCCGGTTTATCTAAATCATCACCGTCGGTATCGGTTGCTTGTACAGGCACATTAATGTGTAAATCATCACCATCAAAGGTCACGTAACCTGCGGTGTCTGTGTCGTTATGATCAAGTGGCAGCTGTTGGGTAATCACGACTGTGACGTTGATATCTTGACCTTGCTGTGCACCAGATAAGGCAACGGTTACTGCAACCGTACCGTCAGCAAGTT
>NZ_BSPQ01000022.1 GCF_030161115.1 Psychromonas marina | reverse complement strand
TTGATTAAATTGTTAAAGAGCGTGCCTTTCGGCGAGGTGCGTATAATACGCTACCTGTGAACCTTGTCAATACCTTATTTTAACTAAGATTTTCGACTCAAACTCTAGGAGCTTGTTGGTTCCGACTAGGTTAGTGGCTTGCGCCTCAGTCCTTGTCTGTGCGGCGTATTATAGGGAGTTCAATCATATTCGCAAGGGTTTATTGACTATAAAAATTCGTTCGCTCACTAAACAAACAAAAAGATGTTTTTATCTCCTATAAAGGCGATTTAACTTCTATTTATAACCCAATTTCGAGTTTAGTTAGTGATTTGTCCTCTTTAAAAAGGATCAAAAGATTAAGTGATTACCCATAATCAAAAAGTTAATGAGTAGAAAAGTTCCAGTATGATTAAATATCACCACAACCTAGTTCTAATAGTGCTGCATTTCCGCCTACTGCAGTGATATTAATTGTACGAGTTTTCTCTGTGATAAAACGTAAAATGAAATACTTATCTATTATGCTATTTAATGAATTGAGCTCTGTTTCTAAAATTAGCTGTGTCAGCAATCCTTTCTTCTCTGCTAGTAGCCTATTTAATTGTATAGATTCACTAAGTTGACCTACATAAACAAGCCCCGCTATCGACGGATCACTGATCAAGGTATTTTTTATTTCAATCGGTGATACTTGTACGACACTTTCTGGTATACCGGCATTAATAAGAGTGGACTTAATTTGATTAGCATTTTCACACTTTCCATTTGGTAAGGTTAGAATAATGCAATTACCTGCCAACAATGAAGTAGATGCTATTGCGGCTATCGCACTAAGCGGAGCATCTTCGCTACAATGAATAACAAAAACACCACGGCCAGATGTATATAACTCATTACTCTCGCCTGTTGGACCTGGCATTACTTTTTCATTTTCAATTAACGCTAAGCCATTTTTTATTTGATATTTAACCAACTTGCTTGCTGCTGGTCCTAACGTAGACAATTGTTCAATATCATCCGCCCAATTAAGCAATACCTCTGTACGTGCACTGCAACTTACCTTATTCCAACTGTTCCAGTTTGTGTGTGCATGCGCAATAATATTATCGACTTGTTCACTCATCAGTTATCTCCTAATCAATAATTAGCAAGCGGAAGAAGGGTTAACAAAAACTTGTTTACTAAAATGTATTAGGTAATGCGGTCCACCTGCTTTCGGCCCTGTACCTGACAATCCTTGTCCACCAAAAGGCTGGACGCCTACAACAGCGCCAACTTGATCACGATTTATATAACAATTACCTACACGGCTACATTTTTCAATTTCACTGTACACTGCTTCATTCCGACTATGGATCCCCATCGTTAGACCAAAACCAGTATTATTAATTTGTGCGACAACATCATCTATTTTTCCTGCTTTATAGCGAATTACATGCAAAATTGGCCCGAACTGTTCATTTTTTAATTGTGACAAATTACTTATCTCAATAGCTGTTGGTGGAACAAAATCACCAAACTCACAACTATCATCTAAAGGTAACTGTGCAATTAGTTTGTTCTTTTTAATCATTTCATCGATATGTGCCGATAACTTATATTTAGCTTTTTTATCAATAACAGGACCAACATCCGTACTATGTAGATAGGGCAAACCAATTCGTAGTTCTTGCATTGCCCCCTTGATCAGTTCAATGACTCTATCAGCAATATCTTGCTGAACAAACAATACCCGCAGCGCAGAACAACGCTGTCCAGCTGAAGCAAATGCAGAACGTAAAACATCACGCACTACCTGCTCAGGTAAAGCAGTACTATCAACAATCATGGCATTTTGCCCACCAGTTTCTGCAATAAGCGTTGCAGGTTTACAATCTCTTTGCGCTAATGAGCGATTAATGGATTGCGCTGTTTCTGTTGAACCAGTAAAAACAACGCCTGTAATGCGTATATCAGTTGTTAAAATACTACCAACGTCAACTCCCGTACCCGGTAATAGATGGATTGCTTGAACAGGAATACCTGATTCAAGTATTAATTCCATTGCACGCGAAGCAATTAATGATGTTTGCTCTGCAGGCTTAGCTAATACTGTATTGCCACTAACTAAAGCTGCTGATATTTGACCTAAAAATATTGCTAGTGGAAAGTTCCATGGGCTAATGCAAACAAAAACCCCCTTTCCCTGACGTTTAATCTGTCGAGTAATATCATCGAAACCAGTGGTAGCCTGTCCAGGTTTAAATATTTCTTGCGCCTGACTTGCATAGTATCGACAGAAGTCCACCGCTTCGCGCACTTCATCAATACTGTCATGAATTGTTTTACCTGCTTCTTTATGGCATAAAGCAATTAGCTCAGGCATATTTTGCTCTAGAAGGTCAGCTAGTTTATTTAAATATGTTGCACGCTCTAAAACTGTTTTATCTGACCATGTAGGCTGATATTCATAAGCACTAGCCGTTGCAGCTTCAATCTGTTTTTTATTACAAAATAACACCGAACCTATCTCTATATTACGATCATAAGGGGCTGTCATTTTGTATCTGTTTTTGTCATCTATAACATCATCTCCATAGATCTTCACCCCATTAACAATCGCGCCACCTTTCCAAATGATCCCCATATATTTATCAATAGATGCTTGAAGCGGTATTGCTTCACTTTTTATATCTATATTTACGCTATAAGAATTTTTTCGTTCTGAAAAAATAGCAGGGGGCAGAGAAATTAAACCATTATGTAAACTAGGCCTACTCAGAAGCGTTTCAACGGGATGTTCGACGAGTGTTGCCAGTGGACAATTTGCATCAACCAGACGATGTACAAAGGAGCTATTAGCACCATTTTCTAATAAACGACGTACTAAATAGGGTAATAAATCCTTATGGCTACCCACGGGAGCATAGATACGTACATTACTAGAAAATAGGTCAACGGCATGTTTATATAAAGCATCTCCCATGCCATGCAAGCGCTGGAATTCGTAACTTTGATGTGTCGCCATAGCAGCAATTGACGCGATAGTATGCGCATTATGGCTAGCAAATTGCGGGTAAATAATACCTTTAATATGAGGTTGTAATAGAAAACGCACACAAGCTAGATAGGAAACATCTGTTCCCTCTTTACGAGTAAAAACAGGGTAAGCAGCATAACCATTTTGTTGTGACAACTTTATTTCACTATCCCAATAAGCGCCCTTCACTAACCGTAATGGAATACAATCTCCTTGATTCTTTGCTAAAGCAGCTAGCCAAGTCAGCACCGATAGTGCACGTTTAGAGTATGCTTGGACAACAATACCTAATTTCCCCCAGCCACGGTTAATATCACTGCAATAAAGCTTTTCAAATAAAAGAAGTGAAAGTTCTAAACGATCGCTCTCTTCAGCATCTATCGTCAAACTAACCTCTAACTCTCTTGCGCGTTTAATTAACGTTAAAAACGAATCGTACATTTCGGATAATACGCGATCCTGATTGGACACTTCATAACGAGGGTGTAATGCAGATAATTTAATAGAAACACTTGCTGCCATTTTAATTTTATTGCTTATATTCTGAGCTGCACCAACAGATTCAATAGCAGACATATATGATTCAAAGTATTTTTTTGCATCTGCACTGGTTAACGCCGATTCTCCAAGCATGTCATAGGAATAACCATAACCCTGATTAGTGAAAGATTTACCATTTTTTTGAGCTTCAAAGATATTACGTCCTAAGACAAATTGATGGCCCATTATTTTCATTGCTTGATGCATTGCTTTTCGAATTATGGGCTCGCTAAGCTTATTAACTAGTCGGTTGATAACACTCGATGATTTTTGTTTTTTAACACTATCAATATTGATCACTTTACCAGTAAGTAATAATCCCCATGTAGATGCATTAACAAAAGTTGAATCTGAATTTTTTAGATGAGATTGCCAGTCTGCAACACTTAACTTATCGCGAATTAATGCATCTGCAGTCTCTTTATCAGGAATACGCATCAATGCCTCAGCAAGACACATTAAAAGAATCCCCTCTTTAGTGTCTAAGCTATATTCAAGTAAAAGTGCATCTATCATTTGAATAGCCTGCTTATCTGCTCGCACTCTATTAATAAGCTCAGAAGCATTATTGCTAATTATTGTATTTTCTTTGTTCGATGCAGAGGCCAAAGGTAATAACTGTTTCAACCAATAATCCTCATTGACCATATATAGTGGAGATATAAATGACCAAAGTTCGGCTAGAGGACGATTAATAAATGATTCTTGAAGTGTGTCTAATGCTATAAATTTAGTCATATTCGTCCTCAAACAATTTATAAAACAACATCTGTCAGGCAGGAAATATTAGGAATGCATTAAAAAAGAATTAAAAATAGAAATATAATTAAATACTGTATTAAGAGAGCCTTTATAAAGTACGATAAAAACGTGTAATTTCCACCCCAAAAGCAATTTAAAACTTATCTTTGCGGTAAATATCTAGTTTTATAAAGATATACACGAAAAACGAAAAAATGAGATACAACTGGGGGTAGGTCTTTAGGCCGTCAATTGGGCGAAATCTTATATGAATTTTCTATTTAGGAATATTATTGATACACGGAGGCGCTAGCAGATGGCTGGACAGTGTTCGTAAACCATCGCTTCGTGATCTTCGCTATACGCAATGGTTACTTTTAATCGAAATGCATTTCAAAAATGATTATTAATCATTTTTTTGTTCAATTTATACCAATTCCATTAATTAATTGGTCAGATTAGTCCACGATCTTGAACATAATGAAATAACTCTATTGATGTCACTTCTGAAATGATTCCAAGCATTAGCGCATTTTTCTACAATATCGTCATAATCTCTGAAAACGCGATTAGCAATTTCATTTTGTCGCATCCATGACCAGACTTGTTCAATTGGATTTAATTCTGGAGAGTATGGCGGGATGTGGATAATACTTAAATTGGGGAATGCGTCGCCTAAGTATTCTTGATGCCAGCTCGCACCATCCATTATCACTACAGCATGCCGGCCAGCCTCAGTTGCGTTTGCAATGAGTGCTAGATGTTCTTTCATTATTTCCATATTACTAAACGGTGCAATAATGGCTTCTGTTTTACCATTGGTCGGGCAAACAGCACCAAACAGGTAGGCATAAGTGTATTGTTGTTGCTGAACGACACGTGGTCTCGTGCCTTTTTCAGCCCATATTTTAGTGGTTGTATTCTGTTGCCCGAACCGAGCCTCATCTTGAAACCAGATATCCACACGATCTAAAGCCACATGACCAGGGATCTTAAGGATCGTTTTTATTTGGAATTTTTTTAAAACTTTCCTGTGCGTCAATTGATTGTTTAGGATGCTTTGAGCGCATCGTGATCCAACTAAGATTTAGTTCGTGTAGCAGGTTGTAAATATTGGATTTTTTATACTCTATGCCAAACTCTGTCAAAACATAACACTGGACATCTTTCCCTTGTAGCCTGCCACCATCAGCCTTTACAGCTGATGAAACAACAAATTCTTTTAGTTGAGAGAGCTGTTCTACGCTTAACCCCTTTGGACGATCTGTATGCTTTTTCTCTTTTAGCCCTGAAATCCCGTGTATTAAATAGGTTTGTATCCAGCTATTAACACTCGTTCGGCTTACTTTTAAGTATTCAGATATTTGAGTTCTATTTTTACCATCGAGGAAGTGAGAAACCGCTAATAAGCGAAGCTTTAGTCTCGCATCTGATGTTGAGCTAATGATTTTAGATAATTCTTGAGTCATATTCAGCACCTTTAAATTGTACCTTATTAGATCACAAAATTAATGGAATTGGTATAAACAATCAGGTACAGCTGTAGGTCGGTCTTTAGGCCGTCAATTGGGCGAAGCCCGATATGTATTTTCTCTTTGGGAATTTATTGATACGCAGAGATGCTTGGCGATGGGTGAACATTGCTCATAAACCTGTGCTGTCGCACAATTCGCCCTACTATCCCATGATTTGATACTACCTACGGCAGACTGTCCACCTTCCCCATGCGAGAGTAGGCCCCATTTATCAAGTGGCTAAAACGAAAAAATCCCTGCTGACGTGAGTCAACAGGGATTGTTCGTATTAGGCGCTTGGCGATGACCTACTCTCACATGGGGAGACCCCACACTACCATCGGCGCAACTGCGTTTCACTACTGAGTTCGGAAAGGGATCAGGTGGGACCACAGCGCTATTGTCGCCAAGCTAAAAAGTTAATTAGAAAAGCTGTTATTGTTCTTTGAATTCGTTCGTTCAATCAGGCTTGTATTAGTAAAATACGTTACGCAAGCGCATATATTTTAATGTCTTCTTTGACAAGTCTTGGTAAACACTACAAAACTCTTAGAGTTTGTATGGTTAAGCCTCACGGGT
>NZ_BSPQ01000021.1 GCF_030161115.1 Psychromonas marina | reverse complement strand
TATTATGGCTCTGGTTGAAAAACTAACCCACGGTAGAGGCTAGCACCTTAGTGGGAGTCATTATGTCTATAAAGTGTTCATTTAGTGTGTTGAGGTTGGTTTTGTAAGTCCAAAAATCAGCAAAGTTTTTGGCGAAGTTGGCATCACTAACTTTGTTTCAAGATTGTTCAAATTGGCTGGTTTTTCAAAGCCTAAGCGTCGTCACTTGCTGTGCTTTTCACTTCAAGTGCGGTAGCCTGTTTGAGATCCCAAAACCGACTTTCAGCAAGCGATTTAAAATTGCTTTTTAACTTCGTTCGTCAACGCGCTTTGCTGAAAATTAATCTTAAATTTAAAAGGGCAGTTATATCGTAATGTTACTTTTCCATTGTAGGGTTCAAGCGTTGACTTTATAACAAGCAATTTAAGTCGGAACAAAAACAGTTTGCCATGTTTCGTTCCTCAACAAGTTTGGCAAACATTTTTTGTCCGCTTAATGTGGGCGTTATGTTGCTTACGAATAGTTTGCTCGGCTTACACTAAATTACAAATGGACGGTTATTTAGGGAAGTTTAATTATGATGGAAAATTATTTATCTAGTACAGTCGGAATTGTAATTAATGTCATTGGCTTATTAATCTTTATTCCTTTTTCATTAAAAAAACTATCAATTATTAGGAAGGGTGCTTCAGGCGAATTTAGTGTCAATGGAGTAATTACTTGGTCTGAATATGGGCGCTGGTCAAATGTAGATATGGAATCTAATGGATGTTTAATTAGCTACTCTTATTCAGTAGGAGATCAAAACTTTAATAATACTATCCCTCGAAAGTATTTCGTTAGAGCAGAAAGTTTAGTAAAAAAATATCCGAGAGGAAAAGCGGTCAAAGTGTATTACTCCCCTTCCAACCCGGAGTATTCATGGGTAGATAAAAGACCCAATCAATTACGAACATTACTAATAACAGCGAAAGGATATTTAATAGCACCGCTACTTTCTATTAATCTCTGTGCTTATTTAATTTATATATTTAACAATGCCAGCTAATTCAACATAACAAGCTGTTCAACTGGACAAAAAACAGCGGGCTATTTAGCTCCGCTAAATTTTAGCCCACTGCATTTTGCAAGTTAACAAGGGCGTTATAAGGTTGTTCATTTAGGCTTATGAATTTAGTTTTGTGAATCCTCAACCAGTAGTATTTTGGGGATGTTTGTATCACTAAATTTATTGTGAATTTCGTATAATATAGGCTCTTTTGCAAAGCCTAAACGTCGTCACTTGCTGTGAAATTCACTTCAAGTGCGGTAGCGTGTTTGGGTGTTCAAAACCAATATTTGGTTTCGATTTAAAATGTGTTTTCAACTTCGTTCGTCAATACGTTTCGTTGAGAATTTATCTTAAATTGAAAGGGCGGTTTCATCGATTTGTGGTTACAAATTGTGTGTTTAATCGGCTGACCTTATAACAAGAAATTTAAGTCGGAACTAAAACAGTTCGGCATTTTTGCAAAAAACAAAGGGCGCAAAAATGTCGCCCTATTTTAGTCCGCTTAATGTGGGCGTTAGGCATTCGAGAGGTTACATGTATCTAAGTATTGAATTTTTAGATTGGCCGTATGGAGAGCATGAGGCAACAGGTGTTGACTTCGATAAGTTCAATCGGGGCCATGAGATTTGGCGTCATGCAAAGAGCCGTCTGGATGGTAATCCCAATGAGTTTGAAATAATTGATTGTATTACATCGTTAAAAAGAGCTGTGAATAGTAGAATCAAAACTATTGCTAAAGAGTATGATTTTAGCTCTCTTCCAAATATTAGGAGTAAGAAGCAAACATTAGAAAAATATCAAGATTATGGAATTATACGATCGTCATTCTTAAAAGAACTATTTGAATTACGAAATTTATTAGAACATGAAGATATAATATCTATAAACATTAACTAAGGAAGGACTTATGATGAATACAATAAGATTACTTTTAACCGGCGCTCTATTCATGCTACTAACTGGCTGCCCACTTGAAGGGGACGATGGGAATATTGGTATTGGCGGCATTAATTGCTGGGACTTAAATGAGGATGGTATCAATGACGCTAATGAAGATGTAAGTGGTGACGGATTATGGAACACGGTTGATTGTTCCGCGAAATTAGCCCCAGCTCAAAACCCCGATGTAGTATTTAATCATCAGGATTTTTGTGAAGCATTTGCAAATCTCGGTCAATATCCTTCAGGGTGTCCTTCAGCTACTCACAATATTCCTACTGGTACACTTACTGAATTGGAGAGCGGAATTTCATTTTTTGACGATGGTACTGGCGGCGTAGCCAGTTGTAACAACTCACCTTACAACGGCATACTAAGCATCAAGCCAGAAGGCAACGATTATAAATGGGTGTTGGAAGGTGGCTTTATTGCACATAAATCTATCATCTCGACCATAGATGAACTTACTAACAAAGCATGCTTCAATAGTTGTGACACCGACCCAGATTGCATCGCAACTTATGCTAAAGCCGGTTATGAACCAGGCGTCGACATATATACTTGTCATAAGTTCTATCATTCAGATACGATTAATCATTGGGAACACTACTGCGGAACTTCTAAGAGTGAGTGTATCCATGCTAGTAGCACTGATCAGAGATGGAACGTTATCTGCCCCTAATTCCGTATTTTTCATAACAAGTCAATCAATGACGCCTCACGGGTGGACCGCCACTCCGGCGCTTTGCGTCTGCGTTGCGGCCCATTATTGAGGCGTTATTTATCAAAAAGGATGAGTATAATTTGAAAGCGAAATTAGGAATTTCAGGGATGTTTTTATACTAATCGGGGTTATTAGCCTAATTGTAGAAAATACACATTATCAATATATCGATGAAAACAAACATCTTCATGAAAGCCTATTTCTACCAATTTGTGCTTTTTCTTTAATTATAGGGGTGATATTAATCTGTATTGCAATCATCATAGAAATTATAAAAAAAGTAGGCAAAACTAATGGCTAACAGGCACATAACAAGGCGCAGCACCTTTGCACTTCGTGCTGGACTTCGCTTCGCGATTATAGCCAACCATTTTTATCCGCTTAACGAGGCGTTGAGGCTGTAGAATTTCTCCCAAAAGAACGTTTTTACGTTCTTTTTCATTTAACCTGTGTTGTATGAAAAACGTACTTGCATGCACTGTTCTGCTGTGATCTAATAGTTATTAAGTGAGCCTTGAGTTCATGGCAACAACAGGGTTAGATACTTATATAGCAGACACCGCATTTAGAAGTCGTAATCCACTCTTTCAGACAAGTAAGACCTATCATAGTGAGCAGGAAAAACGGCGATTAAAACGTAGTAAAGGTAGAGTGAGACTCTTTAGCAGTAAGGATTTTTACTTTAATAAAAATTCGCTGACGTGCCGTTGTCCAGCAGGTAAAGAATTATGGTTGAGTGTAAAACAAATTGAAACAGCGGGTAGGCAATATGTCCGTTTTGCAGGATACCTGAAAGTATTCTGGTCAAGCCCAACCGGACACCTGACTTTGTAAATTTTCATAGTTAATCGGCGTTAAGTCGCCGAGTGTTGTATGAAGCCGTTCGTGGTTGTAATAACGGATATATTCTTCAGTATCCATCATCATTGCATCACGTGCTAAGTGAACAACATTTAATAACCATTCATTCTTTAAACTACCAAAAAATCGTTCTACAACTGCGTTATCTAAACAAGCTCTAACACTGCTCATTGAGTCAAGGGCAAAGCCCTAACACCCCATAACCCAGGCTAATTAAGCTAATTCATCGACATATTTCTCAATTTAATCAGTCAGTTATTTAAATCATAAGATTGTATTGAATCACAATTGAATGTGAATTATTGTGGTTTTTATTTAATATAATCAGGTTGAAACGAGAAATTCTACAGCCTCGTTATAGCTCAAATCATATCCACCTTGTTATCTATACGCTACTTGCGTATATTTCCCTTATGAAATGTATATTTGTAGAATCAACAATATTTTAGAAATACCGAAATGATCACCTCAGTGATGAAGAATTTAGACAGTTTCAAGCTGAGTTAATGTTAAACCCGAAGAAGGGTGATGTAATTCAAGGTACCGGTGGTTTGCGGAAGGTTCGAGTTGCAAGTAAGGGTAAAGGAAAGCGTGGAGGTTCACGTGTAATTTATTACTTTCTTTCTGAAAAACGACGTTGCTATTTACTAACTATTTATGGAAAGAGTGAAATGTCGGATTTAACCGCAGATCAAAAGAAACAGTTAAAGTCTTTTATGGAGGTATGGCGTAATGAGCAATCGTGATTTATTTACAGAATTAAGTTCAGCTCTTGTTGAAGCAAAAGAGCATTCTGAGGGTAAACTTACTCTTAAAACACATCATGTAAACAATGTTAATGAACTTGATATTTCGCCTAATGAAATAGTACATATTCGAGAGAGGTTTAATATGTCTCGTGGTGTATTTGCTAGTTTACTTCATACATCTTCCCGTACGTTAGAGAATTGGGAACAAGGACGCAGCGCTCCTAATGGGCAAGCAGTTACGCTTTTGAAATTAGTACAGCGTCACCCAGAAACTCTCACGCACATTGCAGAGCTATAAGGCACTTAAACGGAACAAAAAAAGAGTTGGTTACGTTTCACTTCGCTACACTACACATTATAACCAACTATTTTTGTCGGCTTAGTGCGTCGTTAGCCCTATTTGGAGATGTTTAAATGTCTATTATTATTCGACTAGAAAAAACTAGTGATATTCAAGAAATTCATAAAACTACAATCTCAGCATTTCTTGATGCTCCGCATACAGATCACACGGAACAATTTATTGTGGATGCATTGAGAGATTCGGGAATGCTGTCTGTTTCAATTGTTGCTGAAGACTCATCTAAAATAGTCGGGCATGTCGCATTGTCGCCTGTTACTATCTCGAACGGTTCAACTGATTGGTATGGTTTGGGGCCCATTTCTGTAGTCCCAACTGAACAAAATAAAGGAATTGGCTCTAAGCTAATGCATGCAGCTCTTATCGAATTAAAAAACCTTAATGCTAATGGCTGTGTAATACTTGGTGATCCTAATTATTATCGTCGATTTGGCTTTGCATCAATAGATGGCCTAGTACTTCCTGATGTTCCTCCAGAATATTTTCAAGTCGCACTACTTAAAGGTTCTTACCCGAAAGGCACTGTTGTATATCATGAGTCATTCTTATCGCAGGACTAACAAGGCGTTGGAATGACGTTTAAAGTGCCGATTATTTGATCTGAAAATGTAGTATAAACGTATGCTTACTATGTTTATAGTCAAAGAGAATTCAATGAAATTATGCAAAGAAAGTGAATCCCGTATTATTGAAATGGCGTGGGAAGATAGAACTTCATTTGAGGTGATTGAGATACAATTTGGTTTGAATGAGTCTGAAGTCATTCGCTTCATGCGCAGTCGTCTAAAGTTTGGCAGTTTTAAACTTTGGCGTTCCCGAGTTTCCGGACGATCAACAAAGCATCTTAAACTTCGTCACTCTGATGTATCGAGAGGTTATTGCCCAACTCAGTACAAGCATCGCTAAACGGAATTAAAACGCAGCTGAGAAATAATATAACTAATTTCAATTAGTGATGGACTCCGCTGTATTTATTGAAATTGACGGTGTTTCATAAGACGTAATTAAATATTCCAAGTAATTCAATAATTTTTAATCACACAATATGAGTCGGTACACTTTTGTGCTTTACTATGTATCGTAAACTTTTAGTTAGCGTTACCTTCTGGAGACAAAAATGTATATTAATATAAAACGAGCAACATCAGAAAACCTTAATGAAGTTAGTGAGTTATTTAATGATTACCGTGTTTTTTACAAACAAGATGACGATTTAGAGTTAGCGGTTAGTTTTATTGCTGAGCGCTTAAAGAATAAAGACTCTGTGATATTTTATGCTTATGATGAAAACGATAATGCACTAGGTTTTACACAATTGTACCCTACGTTTTCTTCACTTTCCGCGGCGTCGAGTTGGGTCTTAAATGATCTCTATGTTACACCTTCTGCTAGGCGATTAGGCGTAGGGAAAAAGTTGATGGATACAGCTAAGTTATTTGCCATTGAAAGTAATGCAAAAGGTATTGCACTTGAGACAGCAGAAGACAATGTAAATGCTCAGGCACTTTATGAGTCTCTGGGTTATGAAAAAGAGGTTGGTTTTTATAACTACTTTTTAACGTTATAAAAAATCAGTATGTTTTATAGCTAGAAATGTGGTTACCGTTTTAATGTAGCCACTTTATTTTTTTTGGGGGCTAGGACCTTTAACATAATTTAGTATCGCATTGGCAATATTCTCTAACGGAAGTTGATGTTTCACTGCTCCGATTCTTTTTGCTTCTTTGGGCATACCATAAACGACACAGCTCGCTTCATTCTGAGCGAATGTTTCAGCTCCTGAGTGATGCATCTTTAACAATCCTTGAGCGCCATCTTTACCCATACCCGTTAATATAATGCCTATTGCGCATGTCTTAATATTATCTGCTACGGATGTAAACAATACGTCGATAGATGGCTTATGTAAATTAACGGGGTCTTTATCGCAGAGTATCGTGTAATAACACCCCGCACGCTTTTGAACTAATAGGTGGAAATCTCCAGGCGCAATATACGCGTGACCGGGTCTTATTAGCTGGTTATGTTTGGCTTCACAAACGTCAATATTACAAAGACCTGTAAGGCGTGTTGCAAAAGAAGCGGTAAAACCCTTCGGCATATGTTGTGCAATGACAATGCCTGGGCAACTTGCTGGCATTTCAGTTAATATCTTTGTTATTGCTTCAGTACCACCAGTTGATGCGCCAATGGCAATCAGGTATTTACCTTGGTCTAGCTTTTCTTTTTTATTTTCATGGAGTTGATTTAAAACTCTTTTTTCATATATCTGTGTAGCTTCTCGAATCTGTTTTACAACCTCTAACGCGATATAGTCGAAATGCTCTATTTGGGGTTTATAGATACAGGCTGTTGCGCCTATTTTTAATGCTTGTTCGGTAATGAGCGATTTTTCTTCTGCTAATTTCGATATAATGACAACGGGCATTGGACGAAGGCTCATTAGCTTATCTAGAAAATGTAACCCATTCATTCTTGGGAACTCGATAGAGAGGGTTAACACATCGGGCTGTAATGTTTTTATCATTTTTCTTGCTTGAAAAGCATCATTGGCAATACCGATCACTTGCATATCATTTTGTTGGCTAATAATGCGTTCAAGCTCTTTGCAAACATCAGCAGAGGTATCAGTGATTAACACGTTAATGGTCATATCTACACCCTCTTATACATGGTTTGACCCATCAATTTAAATGCTGTTTGTGTGGTTGAGATACTTTCTGAGTGGCCAATAAAGAGTCGTGCATCTATTGGTAGATAATGGGCTAGTTTTCGTAGTAATTGTTGCTGCGTTTGTTTAT
Organism: Psychromonas marina; assembly: GCF_030161115.1. Lineage (GTDB taxonomy): Bacteria > Pseudomonadota > Gammaproteobacteria > Enterobacterales > Psychromonadaceae > Psychromonas > Psychromonas marina. The sequence goes on along the minus strand of NZ_BSPQ01000021.1, from coordinate 112,314 downwards.
CAAAATAGATCATGACATTTCTGCAAAATATCACATCGAATTGTTTCGCCATTGGCCATTGTTTGCTAATTAAGTTTAATCTTTTAAAACTGATCAATGCTTTCACTTCTTTTTTTACTTGAAAGTATTGTTTTTTACTATCGCAATTAAAAAATTTCTTTTTCTGTTGGTCTGTTAAATTTTCTAACTCTTTAACACTGTAAATCCCTTTTTTAGCACGTTGTAAAACATCAGTATTTAAATCTGTGGCTAATATTTTTACGGGCGGGTCAATGCAACCAAAAGTATCGATTAAAGTCATTGCAATACTATAGGCCTCTTCTCCAGTTGAGCAGGCTGAACACCAAACTTTGATTGGCTGTGTTTGGCTTTTATGGATCAGGTGCTTACTGGCATACTCTGCCAATAATTCAAAATGATAAGGCTCTCGATAAAAAGAGGTCAGGTTGGTGGTTAATGCGTTAAGAAAATAATTCCATTCCGGTGCATTCTTATCATCTAATAAATGGATATATTGTTTGAAACTTGATAACTTTTTTGATCTTATCCGGTGAATTAAGCGATTGTATACGAGGTGTTTTTTGCTTTCGGATAGAGATATTCCGACGTTGTTATAAAGCAAAAAAGCAATCGCTTGAAAGTCATTTTGTGTCAGTTCGAAGGTTTCATCAAATGTATTCATCAGAATTCTGACCAATCGTTATCATCATCGATATCGCCTAAGTGTGGGCTATGTTTATGTTTCGTACTGCTGACTCGCTTCATCTCATGGTGAAATGCTCCTTCACCTGTATCGAATGCCGCCACATAAATAGCTAAATTCGCTACTTGCTCTTCTAATGAACTTGCTGCTGCCGAGCCTTCTTCCACCAATGCTGAATTTTGTTGTGTCACATCATCAATTTGCAAAATAGCACGGCTCACTTGATCGATACCGACACTTTGTTCCACTGATGCTATCGTAATACCTTCAATCAGTTTCGCGACCTCTTGTATCGAGATAACCACATCAGTGATAGATTTTCCTGCTTGATCGGCAAGTGTTGTACCGGTTTCAATTTTTTGTACTGACGAACTGATGAGTGCTTTAACCTCTTTTGCTGCCGTCGCTGAGCGTTGTGCTAGGTTTCGTACCTCTGTGGCCACTACGGCAAAACCTCTACCTTGTTCGCCGGCTCTTGCGGCTTCTACAGCGGCATTAAGCGCGAGTATATTTGTTTGAAAGGCAATACTGTCGATCACTGAAATAATATTCATTATTTTCTGCGAGCTGGTATTAATTTCACTCATATTATCAACGACTTTTTTGACTATATCACCGCCTTCAAGTGCATTGGTAGAGGTCTCTTTGGCTAAATGGTTCGCTTGTTTGGCATGTTCAGAGTTTTGTTTAACGGTGACGGTTAGTTCTTCCATGCTCGATGCTGTTACTTCAAGGCTTGATGCTTGTTTTTCGGTACGTTGTGATAAATCTACATTACCACTGGCGAACTCTTTTGCTGCGGTGTTAATCGTATCGGCTGATATTTTAATTTGTAAAATCATCTCTTTTAGTTTAGATACAGTCAAGTTGGAGCTTTCTTTTAATTCACCAAAGGCGCCAGAATAGTCGGCCTCTATTTTTGCAGTCAGATCACCCTGAGCAAGTGAAGATAAGACTCGAACTATATCAGCTAAACTTACTTCGCTTATTTCGAGTAAGCGATTAATACTTTCACAGAGTGTGGTAAAAAAGGCATTTTTACCATCGAGATCCATTCTCTGCGTAAAATCTCCTTTGACAGCAGCCTGGATGACACTTTCAATGTCTCTTTCAATGGCGATCTCTAATGTGCGATCTGACCATTCGGCAACACTACCGATACGTTGTTCCTCGTCGTCAATCACAGGGTTAGTGATTATTTGGAATATACAGCCATTAACTTCCACTTGTGCACGGTGCTCTGAAGTAAATGTCTGTAACAATTGGGCTTGGTGTGATGGTTTCTCATGAAATTGGTCAATATTAGATCCGACTATATGGTCGGCATTGAAGTTAGGCAGTACCGCTTTTAATTGCTGTTCGGAGTTTTTAAACATCTTAATAACAGCTGGGTTTGCATAAATGATATTTCTATCATTATCGGCAATCAGTACATTTGTACTGACATTATCGAGGGCTATTTTAATACGTGTTGCGGTGATCGCTTTTTGTTTCATTTTCTCCATGTTAAAAGCTAACTGTACTTTCATTATTTTTAATGATTGCAGTACTTGATCGACTTCATCATGGTTATCCACCTTCACTTCAAACAGGTAATCTTGAATGACCAATTTATTAAAGTAATGTTTGATTGCTTGTAATCGGAATTGAATATCACGATTAAAAAAGAAAGTGATGATTAGTAGGGTGATAACGCACATTATTGTCAATGCGACTGAGATGATCACTTCATTAAGGAAGGCCTCTAGGCTAAATTGATATATTGCTTCGGTTTCTTCTTCGATACTGTTGATGTGCGTTTGTATTTCGGCTCGGTAGGTTTCTATTTCAGTAATCGTATTCTCTATGAGTGCCGTTAATTGTTCTCGCTCCATTGATGTTTGATTATTACTGATCAGATTATTATAAATCGGTTGTATCGATGTCGTTGCTAATAAATTATTTTCAGCCGCCACTCGTTCATATAGCTCAACACCGGCAGCATCAACATATTGCTGATTAGTATTCATTAATTGTGAAATAAGCAGCTCTAAACCAAGGCTGTTTTGTTTAAGTTTTTGGCTGACATTTAAGTTTTCTTGATAATTATCAGTGAGTAGGGGAGTGTTTAATAAGTATCGGTTTTCTTGCCAGAGACTACTTATCTCTTTCAATTGACCATATACTTTTATATTGGCGTGATAGATATGTTGGACAGATTCTTTTTCGGTATAAGTACTGTATACCCCCATGCCAAGTACCGCTAATATTGAAATAGTGGCAAAAATCACTAATCCCAGTAGGCGTTGTTTTATGGTGAAAAGAGAGGCAAAGGTGGGAGCTGCTTTTTTAATTATTCGACCATTTTTGAAGATAAGCTTACCTTGGTCTCCCGATTTAAATTTTAGGTATAGGTTTTTTACTCGTTCTAAATCGACTTTATTAGGTGCAGAGCGTACGGACATAAAACCGATATGTACGCCTTCTTTGTAAAGTGGTATCACATCTGCTTTTACCCAATAATAGCCGCCATTTTTTTGCCTGTTTTTGATAATACCAGACCAACATTTTTCTTCCGTGATACTTTGCCACAGATCGGCAAAGGCCTCTTTGGGCATATCGGGGTGACGAACAATATTATGTGGATTACCAATCAGTTCTTCTTCAGCGTAACCACTGATACGAATAAAGTCATCATCCGCAAAGGTTATATTGCCTTCTAAGTCAGTCGATGAAACAAGTAAATCATTTTCATTTAAAAGATACTCTTTATTATCATTGCTCATTATAAGTTCCTTTTATACTTCTGTTTGTTGCGTTGTACCGTCGGCGCTAATCTGTTCAAACAATGCCATCTCTTTGCTATTCATTAACTTTTTAATATTGATTAGTACAAGCATATCTTGGTCTTGTGCAGCCAGTCCTTTGATAAATTTGGTATCAAGTGCACTGGCAAAATTTGGGGGAGGTTGGATCTGTTGTTCTTGCAGTAAAATCACATCAGCAACAGTATCCACGACAATACCTACGATACGATCATCAATGTTCAAAATGATCACTACCGTCGTTTCATTGTAGGTAATATGCGTTAGGTTAAATTTAATACGCATATCTACAATCGGGATCACCACTCCACGCAAATTCATGACGCCTTTGATAAACGAAGGCATATTTACGACGGTAGTCACTTGATCATAAGTTCGAATCTCTTGTACGGTTAAAATGTCGATAGCGTAATACTCTTTACCTAACCAAAAGGTGAGATATTCTTTGGTTTGGCTTTGATTGTTATTATTCACATTTTTCCCTTATTCTTATTCAAGTGTTCAGCACTGTTGAACTAAATCAGCTACATCAAGTATTAATGCAACCTTGCCATCACCCATAATAGTTGCCCCTGAAATAGAGGGGACTTTACGAAAATTGTTTTCTAAATTCTTTAAAACAACCTGCTGTTGACCAACGAGAGCATCGACAAATAGCGCAATCATTTTGCTATCGTGCTCCAATAAAATGACGATACCTTGGTGAAGTTGAGTGATTGTTGTCTCTATATTAAAGAACTGGTGCAAAGCAAGTACTGGAATGTAATGCCCATGAACCAATACCATTACTTGCCCGCCATTGAGCACCTGTACTTCCTCAGCTCGGGGCTGTAATGACTCAACAATAAAGCTGAGTGGAATGATATAAATATGTTCACCGACCGCAATTGACATACCCTCTATGATTGCTAGGGTAAGGGGCAAGTGGATTGATATTTTTGAGCCTTTTCCTAATACAGAGCTAATTTCTACGCGACCACCCATGCTAGTTATATTACGTTTTACTACGTCCATGCCGACTCCACGGCCAGATACATCGGTCACTTTATCCGCCATTGAAAACCCAGCGGTAAAAATCAATTGGAATATCTCATTGTCTGTCATTTTATCCGCTAATTTCATGCCATTTTTTCGCGCTTTTTGTTCTATTTTTACTGCATCAATACCCGCACCGTCATCATCTACATTAACAATCACATCACCACCACGGTAAAAAGCAGACAACGTAATAGTGCCTTGCTCCTGCTTATTGTTTTTTAATCGCACCTCGGGTGATTCGATACCGTGATCAATACTGTTTCTTATCAGATGGGTTAATGGGTCGACTATCATTTCCAGTAAACTCTTATCGAGTTCTGTCTGCCCACCCTCAATAAGGAGTTTGATATCTTTATCTAATTTTGTGGATAAATCTCTAATGATACGTGGGAAACGTCCAAATACTGTGTTGATCGGCATCATGCGGACAGACATCACAGATGCTTGTAAGTCACGCGTATTATTCTCTAATTGGCTAAGCCGAGTTGCTAATAGCTCATTATCATTAAGCCCAAGATCGACACTCAGCTTTTGTAACATCGACTGGGTAATGATCAGCTCTCCAACTTGATTAATCAATTGGTCTACCTTGGCTGTTTCGACGCGGATAGAATATGTTTCGTGCTGATTTTTATTGTTTGTAGTTTTTTTGGGTGATTTCTGCACAGTATTTGGCTGTGTTTGAATTTTGGCTTCTGTTACGTCTTGTTGCTGAAGTCTGTTGTTATCAGAAGAGGCTTGATCAGTTTCAATCGCCTTCTTTGTGTTTTTTCTTTTATTAATCCAATATTGTATTTTTTCGTCCACACGCTTTGCATCAATGGGTTTAATTAAATAATCATCCATACCTGCGGTAAGGCACTGTTGTTTCTCCTTTTCACCGGCCATGGCGGTCATGGCAATGATAATAACGTGACGGTTTACTTCACTCGCTTCACCTTTACGTATTGCTCGTGTGGCTTGATAACCATCCATTATCGGCATCTGGCAATCTAATAAAATGAGATTAAAAGGGATATCGGTAGCTTCATTCAATTTGTCTAATGCTTGTTGTCCATCTTCTGCTACCTCTAATGTGCTAAATCCCAATTTCTTCAGGGTGAAGGTAGCAACCATCTGGTTGACTTTTGTATCTTCAACAAGCAAAATTTTAGTATTTTCTTTTTCTTGTTGTGTTAGTTCAGTCTGCTCATCAGCTGTGGTTTCTACTGTTTGTTGTGGTGTACTAGTGACAACGACGTGGTCCGTAATGGTTAAACCACCAGCGGTTGTTTTAAGTTGTTCGCATACTTTATTAACACGAGAAACAGACACTAAATCTGTATCGTTAAATTGATGACTCTCTTTTAATGACGTTAATAGATCATTTGCTTCGAGAAAAGTCTCAATCATGGATTTAGTGAGTGTGAGCTCATCACATCTGAGTTTATCTAGCAGACTTTCTAAAATGTGGGTAACCGAGGAGATATCGTCAAAGCCGAAAATGCCTGCACCTCCTTTAATTGAGTGGGCAGCCCTGAAAATAGCATCAAAAGCATCCTGGTTTTCATCTTTCACTTGCATGTTAAGCAGCAACGACTCCATCTCTTCTAGATGTTCAGTCATCTCTTCAAAAAAAATTTTATCAAATTGCTGCGTACTGTCTGGCATAAAAGCCCTCTAACGAAATGAATATCGCTTTGTAGTTATAAGGATATATCGGATTTTTAAAAACATCTGATTATTCTTTAAAAAACATCATTTTGGGAGCTGTGTCACGAGATTAATAGGCTTTAAATCTAGGCTGGTGTTATGGAATCGACTCGTTTTAATCGCTGCTGGTTAAGGTTATTCTTTACCTAAATACCCTCGTGATGATAAAAACACGCTTTTGCTATTCTCACTAGATTCTATTAATGTATCTTTCTCTCTTTTAACTTACTGTTATTATTTTAATATTTCAGGTGGATCTATGTCGGTACTCTCTCCAAATAGTGTGTTTACTTCTCTTCAACAGCATGGACCTTTTGCCGTTACTAGCCAGTCAATGACGGCAGGCATTTTTTCTGTTCAAACACGCGAATGGGTTAAACAATTACAACAAGATCCTAACAACATTACTAAATATCGTGCTTTGCGAAGCCAACTTTTTGAGTTCTTAGAGGTGGACAGTTTTGAGCAGATAAAATTACTGGTTGAAGATAAAACCTTACGTGAAAAACGTACAGAGCGTGCACTGTGCTTATTAGGTAATATGTTTGGTATTAATGGTAACCTCAATGAAATCAAAAGTAGGGTAGATGACTATGCGCGCACGGCAGATGCTGTCATTCACTCGATTATCGGTAAAATTCTTGCCCCCTATGCATCACACATCGAAGCCACCAATGAAATTGAAGTGACGAATAATCCGGTTGAGCTGTTATTAATTATGTTCAATGATGGTTACCATAAAAAAGCGCGCTTTGAGGCGCGTCGTAAACTGATTTTAATGACACTTGCCGGTAGTATCGACCAACGTGAGCGAGAAACGGATATAGAAAATAAGTTCTCTTCTTTTCTCGCATTCTTAAATGGTTATGTTTGGAGCCCCAATCTAAAAATTGGTGAGTTAGATCCTGTCTACTTGCATTCAACACACCGTAAAGAAGATTATAGATGTGTCGATGTTACTGTTTTAAGCCCGCAACAGGCTGAGTCAATTAAGCCTGCAAAAGGGGAGAAACTAACCCTTATTAAACGTCGAAGCTTTACAGTGGGCGTCAAAAACACCCCGATTTATGTTGCGATCAGAAAAAAGCCGCCAGAAGCGAAAGTTTTAAAACTGCTAAGAAAAAATGAGAAGAATCCAGCGGTAGCGGTGGATGATGAGTTAGGGCTGATGGCAGTACTCGATTCTGTTAGTGATGTTAAAGCGTTCCAGCAGCACCTGACACGTAGTGCTGCCAAGGCAGATTCATTGATGGTATTAGAAGATATCTCAGATACCTTAAATGAGCAGACTCATTATCGTGGGCGTGCGGTTGGCTCTAGTGATAAAACTGCGATGATGAAGTTTTTCGCTCGTTTAGGTGGTATGCGTGTTGAGTTTATTATTCACACTAATCGTTCTTGGTTAAATTATATATACCAGCAAGATGTTGCACATAATGAGTATGAAGTGAAACGTATGTTTGATACTGGTGTGATTGAACTTCTTTTTCCGATGGATATATTTCATCTTAAGCATTTAAATACGCGTAACGAGATGCTGCAATTTTTCCGTAAGCAAATTGAATCATAAAAATAAGGACGGTTAGAGTCGGTAATCCATGATCTAACCATTAACTGCCTTATTTATGCCAATATTCCTTTTCATGGCTTTATTTAAGGTCTCGATAAGTCACTTGGTTAGGGAAGGGCAGCGTTATTAGGCTAGGTTAACTGTTAAACGGCGTATGTTTTTTAGTTAACTATCTCAGTATGGATATATAATGGAAGACAGACATATATTCTTAAATGTATATATTCCATTATTCCTTATTAGCACCTTATGCACTGTTTATATTTACTTCCTAATGTTTGTAAATTATCCAATACATTTATTGCACAGTTTAATGCTAATAAGGTTTGTATTTGAATAACGTATAAAATCTACTATTTTTAATAGGCAGTTACAAAAAGTCGATTGAGTCTGTTAGACCTTTAACGTCCTGTATGTTTTATAGCTAATTATTATTTTTAGTGGGTCGTTTTCTATACATAGTCGTGACAATGAACACTATATTATGTTTTTTGACTCAGTTTCTGCATTTCTTGAGTGAAATAGATTGAAAATATGATTAATTATAGTATTGTATGACTTATAGGGTTACACACATACACATAGTCGTATATTGTTATCCTTCAAATTTTGATAAACATACACTATATACATATTTAGGAGTTTAAAATGACTAAACCAGTAATCGGTTTCATCGGTCTTGGCCTTATGGGCGGCAACATGGTTGAAAACCTACAAAAACGTGGCTACCAAGTTAACGTTATGGATCTTAACCAAGAAGCAGTTGATGCTGTTCTTGCTCGTGGTAACGCGACTCAATTTACTTCTGGTAAAGAGTTAGCTGCTGCTTCTGATATCGTTGAATTCTGTCTAACAACTTCTGCTGTTGTAGAAATGATTGTATACGGCGAAAACGGTGTTCTAGCTGGTATGAAAGAAGGCGCTACATTAGTTGACTTCGGTACTTCTATCCCTGCTTCTACTATCAAAATCGGCGCAGCACTAGCTGAGAAAGGCTGTGGCATGATCGATGCACCTCTTGGTCGTACTCCTGCACACGCTAAAGATGGTTTATTAAACATCATGGCTGCTGGCGATGTTGAAACTTTCAACAAAGTTAAAGTTGTTCTTGAAGAGCAAGGCGAAAACGTATTCCACCTAGGTAAATTAGGTGCTGGTCACACAACTAAGTTAATCAATAACTTCATTGGTATGACTACTGTTACTGCTATGTCTCAAGCATTTGCTGTTGCAAAAGCTGCAGGCGTTGACGGTCAGCAATTATTCGACATCATGTCTGCTGGTCCATCTAACTCACCATTCATGCAGTTCACTAAGTTCTACGCTGTAGACAACGAAGAAAAATTAGGTTTCTCTGTTGCTAACGCAAACAAAGATCTTGGTTACTTCCTACAAATGGTTTCTGACCTAGGTACTGAATCTCCAATCGCTGAAGGTACTTCTAAAGCACTTCAAGCTGGTGTTGACGCTGGTCTTGGTCAAAACGACGTACCTGTAATCTTTGACTACTTCACTAAATTAGAGAAGTAATTCAAACGTTACCTTCTACCTCGTGTAGAAAGTAGTTCATTATATTGATTTTTGATCTAATATAATGAACCATAGAAGGCGCCCAAGGGCGTCTTTTTTATGTCTGTTTCCAGGACATAATATTATTATTTAAAGCCTATCCTTATCTAACTACCCCTTTTATTCGTTGTAGAGAGAGTTATCTCAACACACTGTCGATAGTCATAATAAAGCTAAATCTCTTAATAAAAACAATAGTTATAAGCGTTAATTTTATGCTAATTTAACCTCTACTTAACATCAGCTTACTCTGTAAGTTATTATATTTCTAAGGTCATGATATGAAAAAATTACTAGACTACCCAATTGGTACTCCCGGTAAAAAGTGGGGGGCTGCAGAAAAGGTTGCATGGCGTGCACAGCAGCAGATAAAACGTAGCTATAAAGATGAAGTACATAGTGAATTCGATACTGTTGCTGAACATTTTGAGTTAATCCAATACGGTGCTTTATCCTATGCGCCAAATGACTATCCGTTATTTCTCTTTAAATCTAAATTATGGCAAGAAGAACGGCCGACAGTGCTCGTCACAGGTGGTGTGCATGGCTATGAAACGAGCGGTGTTCATGGTGCAATTCGCTTTGCAAAAACGGTTGAAGCTAACTTATTAAGTCAGTTTAACTTTATCATCGCACCCTGCGTGAGTCCCTGGGGTTATGAAACGATCAATCGCTGGAACCCCAATGCGATGGATCCGAATCGTTCATTTTACGAGGGGAGTACTGCCGAAGAATCTACTGCGCTGATGGCGGTTATCAGTTCTTTAGATCTTGAATTCATTGCACACATTGATCTACATGAAACGACTGATACTGATAACAGTGAGTTTAGACCTGCGCTGTTAGCTCGCGATGCAATACAGGATAAATATACTGATATTCCGGATGGCTTTTATTTAGTCGGTGACAGCACTAAACCTCAGGATGCTTTTCAAAAAGCGATCATTGAAAAGGTACAACAGGTTACTCATATTGCACCTGCCGACGAAAACCAAGAGATAATCGGCTCTCCTATCACTCAGTTTGGTGTGATCAATTATGCCGCTCGTGAGTTAGGTTTATGTATGGGATTAACCGATGCCGCTTATGTAACAACGACAGAAGTTTATCCTGATAGTCCGCGAGTTGATGGTGAAAACTGCATTAATGCGCAAGTCGCGGTTATCAACGCGGCACTTGAATATTTAATGAAGTTTGTCTTGAAGAAGTAAGTTTTTGAAATTGAACCTAGATGGTTAAATGATTATTTACCATCTAGATTCACGCTCGCAATAGTTTTTGTACCGTTATTAATGAGCATTCTTTTTACATGCTGAAATATAGATGCGTTGGGCTTTATCGATGGCGTGTAATGATTGCAGTGCAACTCGATAAGCTTGCTGATATTCGCTCTCGTTGCGTAAATCTTTGGCTTGATGTAACAGTTTGTTAGAGGTGTCAATTTGAGATTTCATTCCAAATGGACACGTTGGACGACTAATTGCCCAATCCTGTAGGGATTCAATATCCAAAATTGCTTCTTGATATTGTTCTTCAACCGCTTCTTGCTGGGCAAATTTAAAAATGATGTAGGTAATGGTGGTAATAAGTGCAAAGATAAATAGGATGCTCATGCTTTTTTCCTTATTTGAAGTAGGCACAGAACTAACGTAAGCATCCTTGCTGATCTATCTTAACTCTTATCCCTGATATTATGATTTTCACTTTATCATTTAAGCAATACATTAGTTTCATTGCGATTAGTTTGCAAAAAAGTATAGGAACGATAAATCTACTTTTCCATCTTATAAGCAAATAAACGAGTCTATTATAATGTATCTATTCTTTTGCCTTAGTAGCTACTGTTTTAAGTGTATTGTAACCACTCCATATCCTTGTAAATGTCGTTATCCAACATAAGCTAGCAAAGAGATAAGCGATAGCTGCGAAGTATTGAGGAAAGAGGCAGAACAGTATTAAACAAAAAATAGTTTCAGTACCTTCCGTTAAGCCACTGATATAATAAAGTGACTTGTGCTGATAAACAGGGTTTTCTATTCCTTGCTTGCCGGCCATCACTGCAAAGGCTAAAAAGCTACTGCCAGTACCAATGAACGAAAAAATCAAAAATGCGCCTGCGACGGCATTAGTGCTTGGATCTGCTAATACAAACGCAAAGGGAATGAGTGAATAGAAGAGAAAATCTAAACTAATATCTAAAAATCCACCACTATCGGTAATGCCTTGAATACGTGCAACGGCGCCATCTATGCCATCAAATATTCGGTTGATGATAATAAACAATAAACCAAGGTAATAATACTCAAAAGCAATACTGGGTAGTGCTAATAACCCTAGCAAAAAACCAAGCACAGTGACTTGGTCTGCACGCATGCCACGCTGGTCAAATAATATAGCTATCTGTTGTAGTGGCGATTTTATAATTTGAATAGCATAGCGATCAAGCATCTAATGTTTCCTCTTTATGCCAAGGCCAATGTAATGTTGTTTGACCTATTGGGCAGTCTTCGTTGTCGTGGGTGACTAAAATAGTGGGTAAGTTACGTTTTTTTAATTCAGTAAATAACCAATCGCGAAACTCACTGCGCAGTGATTTATCTAATTTACTAAAGGGTTCATCGAGTAATACAGCGTGGGGCTCTGCAAGTAATAAGCGCATAACACTGACTCTTGCTTTTTGACCACCCGATATTTGTAATGTAGATCTATCCGCTAAGTGTTGTAAGTTAATTTGTTGCAGTGTCTGCAAGGCAATCTCACGTCGCAGCTTTCCTTTTATGCTGTTTGGTAGAGCAACCATTAAATTTTCACATACGCTCAAATGTGGAAAAAGCAGATCATCTTGAAATAATATACCGATATTTCTATTTTCAGGTTTTTCTGACCCGATTCGCTTTTGGTTTAACAGTATCTCGCCGGTGTAATGAAAGTCTGGGCTGACAAATCCTGCAATAATGCTCAGCAGTGTTGATTTTCCACTGCCACTTGGCCCCATCAAGGTTAATACCGTGCCCTTATCGACACTGACACTAAAATCATCGATCAAAATATTGTTATCATTTTCACTATGGTTATTGAAAACCGATAAATGACTGATTGTTAAACTCATTCTTAGTTGGTCCTTGCACTATGTTGTTGATTATTTTTATTTGTATAATAGCGACTTAAGCCAACTGCTAACAGAAAAAATATAAACGGGAGTAGGGTTTGTAATAACGCATAGATTGCACTGAGTCGTCTTTGCTGACCACTTGCTAGTGCGACTGCTTCCGTTGTGATCGTTGCGATTCGACCAGCACCGAGCATCAAAGTTGGTAAATATTGCGCCAAACTGACGCTCATACCGACGGCCCAAGCAAGCAGTATTGCCGGCATCAGTTGCGGACGTTTTATTTTCCACCACACTTTAAGCGGATGTAACCCTAAGCTTAATGCGACGTTATCGAGGCGTTTATCGTAACTTTTATAAGCGCCATTTAATGCTAAGTAGATATAAGGAAATGTAAAAATAATATGTGCCCATAACACCCACAGGTAATAGTGCGGTTGTGGGACTAATAGCGCGGTTATCTGCAAACCAAAAAGTAGCGAGATTTGTGGTGCGAGCATCGGCAACGCAATTAATATATCAGGTATATAAACGCTATGTTTACGTCGTGAGCGGCGGACATTGAATTCATGTATCACAATCGCAAACAATAAAGCGATTGATGCACTGATTAATGCAATCACCACGCTGTTATTAATCGTCTCACTTGCATAACCTAATTCATCTATCCAATAACTAAAGGACCAATTTGTTGGCAGTAATGCAGGAAATGACCAACGAAAAGCGACAGACCAAAGTAAAAGAATAGGTAATATAAGCAGTGATAAGCCGTAACAAATATAAACCGATAACGCCCCTGGCAAGGGTAAACTATAACGACCGTTAGTTAACCAATGACGCCATTTAGTCACCACTAGCCATTCAAATACTCTTATCATTGTTAACGTAAAAATAGCGAGCAGCATCAATAATAGTGCGCCGGCACTTGCGGTTGTGTAATGGTTAATATCTGCGTGATTAAACCATTGCCATACTAATACGGCTAACGGATAGGGTTTTGTTGGCCCAATGATCAGGGCAATATCAACAACCGACAAGCTATAAGCCGCAACCGCAAACAAGCTAAAACGAATTTTAACTAACCACTGTGGCAATATTAATTTTTGCCATGCCTGTTTTGTTGAATAACCTAAGCTATGCGCCGTTTGAAACGTTTGTTTTAAGTTCAATTGTTTGAGCAGTGCAAGGCTCATTAATAAGATAAACGGGATCTCTTTTAAGGTTAACAACATAATTAAACCCAACCCATATTGGTCGTGAATTAAACTCCACGTTGCATTGCTGCTATCACCGGTTAGTAGTGCAACCACACGACTGAACAAACCACTTGGGCTAAACAGGAAGACAAAACCTATCGCAAAGGTCACATGCGGTAGTCCTAAAATAGGGGCGAGCAGGGTTTCAATCCATTTCCAGCGTTTGCTTTGCCACATCGATTGGATAATCGCAAAGCTTAATAATGCCGCTAAAAAGGTACTCGAAAAGGTGATCAGTAAGGTTAATAAAATAGATTCGAATAGGCCAGGCCATTGTATTAGTTGTTCAAAGCCGAGCAGTGAAAACTGCTTTAATCCGAGTGCGGGCAGATAAGCAAAAGCTGATGAGAATAACCCCAGTAGTGCAGGAAAAAGCGGAACGAAACAGATGAAAATAGCCACTAATACTAATAATTTAAAGCTAATACTGGCTGGGGATGATGACTTATACATAATAGGTATTCGCCTGTTTATGGTGCCAAGCAACATAAAACAGGCGTAGCGTTCTCTTGATAATAGATAAGTGGTTACCTAAGCAACCGCGAGTAATGTTCACCAGTTAGTGATCATAATATGTGTATTAATGCCCGTAACGCTTTTGCCATTCCTGCTCTAATGCGGCTTGCCAACTAGGATGTGGTTCAGGAATTGATTTAAACAGCGTCGTTTCTTTCGCGGAGCCAGTAATATGTTGTTTCTCTAATACCGTTGGGTCGCCCCAAATAGCTAAATCACCTTTTCTAGACTGTGCTTCTGGGCTTAACAAAAAGTTAATCGCAACTAATGCGCCTTCACGTGCACTGGCATTCCAAGGGATAGCAAGAAAATGTATATTAGAAAGGGCGCCTGCTTGCATTGCATAGGCTGCGGTTGTTGTCGCTAAAGTGCCATTGACTTGTGCGCTGATTACTTCATTAGGGTTAAATGAGATCGCAATATCTAACTGTTTATCGTCTAACATCTGCAATGTTGCACCACCGTTAGCGGGAAACTGATCGCCTTTTTGCCAAGCTAATGGGTGCAGTTTATCTAAATACTCCCATAACGGTGCGCTGATTGCTTCAAAATTTTTGCTATCTACCGCTTGGTATAACAATGGATCATTATTACTGAGTTCCAATAACGCCGCCTTTAGAAAACTCGTGCCATGAAATGCAGGCGGTTTCGGGTAGCTAATTTTTCCTGGGTGCTGTTGTGCATAGGCTAGCAGATCGACAAAACTTGTCGGTGGCTGTTTAATCGTTTGTTTATCGTAGATAAAGACCAGTTGTCCTACACCCCAAGGTGCTTCTAATCCTAACGTTGGCTCTGCAAAGTCATTATCAATGGGTAGGGTTTTATCAACGAATTCCCAGTTAGGCAGTTGCTCAACAAAAGCTGCACCTAAAAGTTGATGCTGCTTCATTGATTTAAAGTTTTCACCATTAACCCAAAGCATATCAACACGGCCATCGGTGTTTTTATTGGCTATTTTTTCAGTGACTAATTGGCTAATCGATTCTGAAACATCTGATACTTTGACATGTTTTAAAGTCACGCCATATTGTGCTTGTAATGATTTGTTCGCCCAGCGTAAATAATTATTAATTTCGTTACTGCCCGCCCATGCAAAAAAGTAGACGGTTTGGCCTCTGGCTTTATCGGTAACTGTTTGCCAATCGGATTGATTAGCAAAGGTAAAGCTGCTAATTAATAGTAATAAACTGGTCAATATTGGTTTCATGATTGTTCCTTGCTTCATCACACTTCCTTTGTAAATATACGGATATAACAACTAGACCCGTGTAGTAACAATTAAATTTCCATAACTTGTAAACTTTATTTTAAAACAGCAATTTATCTTTTTTTGAAAGGCAAAATTAACAGCTCTTTAAACGACAGGCTTTTTTGCAAGCCAAATTGATATAAGCCCTGCGACATATTTTGATACTCTGTTCTAGGGGTGCTGATATAAGTGGAGAATAGTTTATCCCAAATAATCAGGTTGAAACCATAATTACTGTTGGTCTCTTTAACAATTGGAGAATGATGTATCCAATGCACCTCTGGCGTTACAATCACCTTGCGCAGTTGTTTATCTACTTCCTTTGGCAATTTAAGATTGCTGTGATTAAACAACGCCAATGCGTTTAATAGCATTTCAAATACGATCACTGCCGCTACGGGGACACCCAATAAAAAAACAAAGGACATTTTAATGAGCATTGAAAGCAGTATTTCGACCGGATGAAAGCGAAGTGCGGAGCTCACATCCAACCCTATTTCAGTGTGATGTACACGATGTAATCGCCATAGTAGCGGCACGTTATGAAATAGCACATGCTGGCAGTAAATAATCAGATCTAATATCAGCAGTGAGATAAGAAAAACCAGGGCATAAGGAAGTGACACGTAATTAGCGTCGATATAATTAAACAGACCCAATTGATGTTCATGGGTATACAAAGCGACCCCAACCGCGAGCAATGGAATAATCAATTTTATGAAGAGGCTATTAATAACGGCAAGCCCCAAGTTTGTTGACCATTGCTGTGGACGAGAGGTTCTACGACGACTCAGTGGAGAATAAAACTCAGCGTAGGCAAATAAAGCAAACAACACAATAAACAGTGAGGGGCGAAGAATATGTTGGTAGTTGATTAAGAATTCCATGTCTCATTACCTCTCTTATTTTATGGTGGTAGTCGGGGAAACAGCTGTGCCGTCATTTAACCCTCTGATAAATCATAGTTTAGCGGAAACTACACTGTATTGTCATAAGCAAACATCATAAGCAAACGAATATCTCGAAAAGAAAGATGTTTATACACGTTATCATCTAATGCCTCTTTATAAGAATAAACTGCCAATTTCAGCGTGACTGTATGTATGTACAGTTTAACTTTAAGTTGTAAGCCTCTTAATTTTCACGCTATTAAAGTGAAATCATCGTGACAGGGTTATTTTTAGCCAATATAAGCGTTATTGTTGGTTATTTAGACATAAATAGGAATTACTTGTGCTTGTTGGAATCTAAATTATAATGATACTGTGTTTTTATACAGTTTATTGTAAGGTGTCCATAAAATAGCTATGAAATTTATTCCAATTACAGCAAGCGCAGGTATTACCGGTTTTGAAAGTCCTGCCAGCGATTATTTACAATTGCCTTTGAGTCTTGACGCCTTATTAGTGGAGCACCCAAGTGCAACCTTTATTGGCAAAGCCGATGGTCATTCGATGCAAGGTGTCGGTATTTTTAGTGGTGATATCTTGATTGTAGATCGTCATGTGACAGTTAAAGAGGGGGATGTAATTGTCGCTAACCTCAATGGTGAGTTCATTTGTAAAATATTGCATATCGCACAGCGTTTATTAGCCTCTGCCAATGTTAAATATAAAGATATTGCAATTAACGAAGAGGATCAGTTCACTATTGAGGGGGTCGTTATTCGCTCTATTCGCTGTCATCGTGCATCGCAGTTATTAGCGGTGAATATTTAATGTTTGCTTTAGTTGATGCAAACTCATTTTACTGCAGCGCGGAACAAGTGTTTAGGCCACACTGGCGTGGCAAGCCGATGATTGTACTTTCCAACAATGATGGTTGTATTGTTGCGGCGAACAAGCAGGCGATTGCATTAGGTATTAAGAAATTTCAGCCCTATTTTAAAGCCAAGCAGCTATGCGAAAAGTCGGGAATCATTGCCTGCTCCTCTAATTATGAGTTGTATGCGGATCTCTCCCATAAAATGATGCAAGTCATCGCGCGTTTTGCACCTGAGCAACATATCTATTCTATTGATGAATCATTCTTAAGTTTTAAGCATTGCACACAAGCAATCCCTGATTTAGCTGCGCATGCTCAGAATATACGACGCGCAGTATGGAAAGAGACCCGTTTACCGGTTTGTGTGGGGTTCGGTAAAACATTAACGCTCGCGAAGGTCGCAAATCATATTGCTAAAAAATGGCCGGGGTTTAATGGGGTATGCGTACTTGATGATGAATCATTAACCAAGCAACTGTTTACTCAATTATCGCCCGCGGATGTTTGGGGAATCGGTAGAAAAACGGCTAAAAAATTGCAGCAAAACAGTATCTGTAGTGTCTACCAACTGAGTACGTTAACCATCAATCAGCTGCCTGCAGGGTTTAACGTTGAACTGCAGCGCACGATTAAAGAGTTAAATGGTGAAGTGTGTAAAACATGGGATACCGTCAGGGCCGATAAGTTACAGATATTTTCAACACGTAGTATGGGAAAGCGAATTAGACATCGTGAACATCTTAATCAAGCCTTAGCGAAGCATGCCAGCATTGCAGCCGTGAAAGCAAGACAGCAACAATCACTGTGTGCGACATTAATGGTATTTGCAGCGAATAGTCCCTTTGATGAAACACCCTGTAGCTATAAAATATTATGCCACTTTAATCCTCCTACAAATAATACCACACAACTACTTAAGGCAATCAAAGACAATATTAATCAGCTATTTAAACCTGGTGTTGCCTATTACAAGGTAGGCGTTGGATTATTAAACCTAAGTAGTGAAAAAAATCAGCAGTGGGATCTGTTTGTCCCTCCACAAGAAAATACGCCACTAATGTCAGTGCTTGATCAAATAAACCAACGTTATGGTAGTGACTGTGCTTTTTTTGCGGCGCAAGGGATTAATCAAGTATGGGGAATGCGCCGTGAACTGCTAACACCGCAATATACAACCAACTGGCAACATATTCCTCCTATCTTGTGTTAACTGCGTTATTGAATATTTAATCTGATGTATTAATGCTAAAAATGATTGAGAAGAAATTGAGTCTGTACCGGGAAGCGTCTTTATCTATCAAGGCGGTTATGTAAAAGAAAAACAGGGGCAGTTAAAAACTGCCCCTGTTTATAATCGCTATAGAATTATCTTATTACCTTACTTTGGCATAAGCACGGTATCGATCACATGAATAACGCCATTGCTCGCTTTCACATCAGCGGTAACGACCTGTGCATTATTGATCATCACTTTACCATCTTTAACCATGATCATCACTTTGCCACCTTGAACCGTGTCAGCACTGTCTAATTTTACAACATCTGCCGCCATCACTTTTGCTGCGACCACATGGTAAGTGAGGATAGCAACCAGTTTGTCTTTGTTCTCAGGCTTTAAAAGCATGTCTACCGTACCAGCGGGGAGTTTTGCAAAGGCTGCGTCGGTTGGTGCGAATACAGTGAATGGGCCTTTACTCTTTAACGTATCAACTAAGCCTGCCGCTTTTACTGCCGCAACAAGGGTGGTGAATGAGCCATTTTCTGCAGCAACATCTACGATGTCTTTTTTCATACCATGTTGATCTGCTGAAACGAGTGGGCTAAAAGTTAAAATCGCTGCGATCACAAATAACATTGCTGATAATTTTTTGAACATAATTTTTTCCTCGTTAACGGTTTTAATGAATTTTGCAGTAAATTGATTAGACATTGTTCTCTCCTTAGTAAATTACATTTATTGTTTTGAGCGTCCCTGATATTTACGAAGGCTTATGTAAAATGGATCAGATTAAGAGCAAACTAAATAATTTAACCTGTTACATTCCTTGGGAAGTGGCATCTCAATGTTCTCATTCGACGCACTGGTTAACTACATTACGCTTTGCTCTAGGCGAATTTTCCTGCGTAATATTATGAGTAATTACTTATTGAGGTGATATAACTAAATGTTAAGGCTGTATTTTTAAAAAAACATTGATACGATGAAATAACGATTCATGCGACTTAGATATTTATAGGATACACATTATGAACCAAGGTGTTTTTATCACTGGTGCCACGAGAGGTATCGGACGAGCTTTAGTCGTTGAACTGTGCAATAAGGGCTATCAGGTTTTTGCAACGGGAAGAGATGAGACATTATTACAGCAATTAATGGAAGAAACGGGCTGTTTTGGACAAAGCGGTGATTTAAGTAACGCTGACGTGGTTATCGAACTTTTTCAAAATGCGAAACAGAATTTAGGACGTATTGATGTGCTGATTAATAATGCGGGTATCAATACACGTAAGTGTGCATTAGCGGAGACAAGCTTGGAAGAGTTTGAGCAACAATATGCAATTAACCTTCGTGCACCCTATTTGTTGTGTCGTGAAGCGATGCAGGAGATGTTACCTCGACAGTCCGGATACATTATTAATGTGATCAGTACCGTGGCTAAACGCAGTAATGAAACAATGGGTATATATACGGCAATGAAGCAAGGATTTGCGGGCTTGAATAATGTACTGATGAAGGAGGCGCAACCCAATGGGATCAAAGTCACCGCAGTATATCCCGGCGGCACTAATACCAATTTTCGAGAGCAAGCGCGCCCACAATATATGAGCCCTGAAAGCGTCGCGACAATGATTAGTCAATTATTATCTAATCCGAAGGATGTCATTGTCCATGAACTCACGTTTCGCCCCCCGGTTGAAATTGAGTAGATACAAGTAGAAATTAAACCACTATATTATCGATATCATTATCTGGAGATAAATAATGCAATTTATTCAATGTACCCATGAGCAGCATGCAAGCGCTATTTTAGATATTTTCAATGATGCGATAATGAATTCAACCGCACTTTATGATTATCAACCTCGAAAAATTGAAAGTATGGTTGAGTGGTTTAAAGTGAAACAGAAAAATAATTTCCCGGTGATTGGGGCCGTAGATGAAGATGGTCACTTATTAGGGTTTGCGAGTTATGGTGCATTTCGTCCGCATCCCGCTTACAAATATACGGTTGAACACTCTGTTTATATCAATCAGCTTTATAGAGGCAGGGGACTTGGGCGGATTTTGTTAGAAAAATTAATTATTGCCGCGACAGAGCAGCAATATCACACCATGATCGGTGCCATTGATATACAGAATCAAGGTAGTATCATTTTACATGAGCGCTTAGGCTTTAGTCACTCTGGGACGATTAAACACGCTGCATTTAAATTTGGACATTGGCTCGACCTTGGCTTTTATCAACTAATACTGCCAACACCACTTAATCCTGTAGATGGTTAACAATACCATGTTGTGAGTCATTGTTAAGGCAAGCCAATAAAACGTAATGATCGCCAAATTGATCGTCAAACATGAAAGATAGCGGTTAATTTTTTATTTTATTCATCTCTCGAATCGATAGGCAACATCATAATGACTTTTATTAGCGCACTGATCCCGATCATGATGTTGATTGTGCTTGGATTTATACTCAAGCGCAGTCGATTTTTACCCGAGAATACATGGGCAGGAATAGAAAAGCTGACCTATTATATTCTTTTTCCTGCACTGCTGATCAAAACGCTTGCTCAACAGTCTCTAAGCGGTGTGCCGTGGTTATCAATGCTGTTTGTTGTGTTTTTCACATTACTAGCGTGTACATTCGTGCTAATCATTTTCCGAAAAAAACTGACCAAGAGTGATGCGACCTTTACCTCCATTTTTCAGGGAGGACTACGCTTTAATACCTATATCATGCTTGCTATCTCGCAAAGTTTATATGGTGCAGTTGGCTTAGCAATGGGATCTGTTGTGGCAGGCTTTATGATTGTACTTATTAACCTGTGTTGTATTACGGTCTTTGCAATATGGGGAAAAACGGCATTTCAAGGAGCAGGGCAATTTATAAAAGCAATTATTGCTAATCCATTAATAATCGGTTGTGCCATTGGTTGGTTTTTAAGTATTAGTGGTATTGGTTTACCATTGCTTGCTGAAAATACCTTAGCAGTAGTGGCGCGAGCTGCGTTACCTTTGGGATTGCTCGCGGTGGGGGCTGCGCTCAAGTTGGAGAGTATACGAGGTCATGTTAGTGCAATTATGATCGCCTCAATGACACAGTTTATCATCAAACCGATAATCACAATTTCTTTGATTGCTTATACCGGCCTAACTGGCATCGCAGCTGCTGTGTTGATTATTGCGTTTATGACACCCACTGCTCCCTCTGCTTATATTCTTGCACGTCAATTAGGGGGAGATACCGACACGATGGCTTCAATTATTACTATGCAAACACTCGCTGCATTTTTAATTATGCCGGTATTGGGAGCACTATTATTATAAATTAATCTCAAAATTGCTGGTGGATATAAGCGCATGGTCATCAACACCATTAAGTTAACCCTTGTATGTCGCAACACTATTTCTGCCATTATCTTTAGCACGGTAAAGTGCTTCATCTATATGCGCGATCAACGTATCTCGCGTATCTAATTCAGATAAACGACTAACGCCAACACTAACCGTTACTGACACGGTTTTTCCGGCGAAAGTGATCACCAAACTTTCAACTTTTGTTCTAATCATCTCTGCTATGTCACTGGCTGTCTGTAAATCACTCTCAGGTAAGATGATTAAAAATTCTTCACCTCCCCAACGAAAGATAAGATCTGACTCTCGAATAGAGGCTTTAATCGTTTGTATCAATGTTTTTAAGACCACGTCTCCCGTTGGATGCCCGTAGGTATCATTGACTTGTTTGAAATAATCGATATCAAACATCATTGCTGACAACGGTGTTTTACTGCGTTTTGATTGACTTTGTGCTTGCTTGAAAAGTACATCAAACACTTGACGGTTGGCGCAACCGGTTAATTTATCAGTGGTGGCCATGGTCTCTAATTTTTTCTGGTAGCTAGCAATTATGAGGTGAACAAAAATAATAATAATAATTGAAATGATGAAGCTGACACCTAAATTAAGTAATAATGCATTATGGATACGTTGTTCTGCTTCATCCTCTTGCTGTGAAACAATGAGGTACCAATTAAATTCGGGCACAAAACGACTATTAAGATAATGCTTTTTGCCTTCGTTATCATAACTAATAGAGCTACTTGGTGAGGTCAGTATTTTGGTTGCAAAGCTAGAGAGACCATTTATGTTATGTATATTGTCATTTTCATGCCCAGATAAGCCGCGCAACATTAGCGTGCCGTTTTTATCAATAAAATAAACCTCTCTGCCATAGCGATGTTTGTAATTTTCTATTAAACGCTGCACGGCATCAACGGCAAGTCCGACACCAATCGCCCCGATATAGTTTCCTGCATAATCATAAACGCGGTGATTAATGAAAACCGTTAATGATGTCCGGTCAGCAGTATCTGTGTCGACATTAATTTCGTAGTCTTGCTGCATTTTCTGAACGCGAAAATACCATGCATCGATTTTATCTATCTGATTAATGGGTTTAAGAATACCCGTAGGATGGTAATACTGGCGTGTTTTTTCAGAAACAAAAAAACTGGTCACCGTACCATAATGTATTTGAATCTCTTTTAAGTATTTAACAATTGCTTGCGGTTCATTTTCACCATTTATTACCCAATCACGTACAAAGGTATCTTTTGCCATCATCGATGAGATAAAAATAGGTCGTAAAAGATCTCTTTGGATCTCTGAATAAATATTGTCGCTAGTTAATGGCAATGTCGTTTGCGCAACCTGAGAACTGATTGACTCATGGGCAGTAAAATAACTCACAAAGCTAGTAAAAAGAAAACCAGAGGTTAATAAAATCGCCAATAATGCAACGAAGCGTAATTTTCTATTGCGCATTAAAAATCCTTTTTATTAAGCAACTGTGTATAGGTTATAAAATACTAACTTATGAGTATAAAGATCATTATTAGAGTTGTAACCAACTGAAATCGTATATTTTGATATGTAGTTTATAATTAATGATTATTTTTTAGTTGTGGAACGTCGGAAGCATTTAAGGGGAAATTTAATGACCAGTTACTTTGATAGTGTAGCGAAAGAATGGGATAAAAGTGCGCTTAAAGTTGAACGAGCAAAGGTAACGGCAGATAAAATTAAAACGATAAGCTTTCATTGTACAAATAGTTGTATTGACTTTGGAAGTGGTACGGGGCTGCTAGGCCTGCAATTGATTGATACCTTTGCCAATATACACCTTGTGGATGCTTCAAATGAAATGTTAAGTGTAGCTCGTCATAAAATTGATAATGGTCGAATAAACAACGTTGAAACACATTGTGCCAATTCACTTTGTGTATTTTCCGAGCAACATTCAGCAATTGTCATGATGTTGGTATTGCATCATATCGTTAATATCGAATCGTTTTTTGTAGAAGCATACGAGCGATTAGCACCAAAAGGTAAATTAATGATTGCCGACCTCTATGAAGAGGATGGTTCATTTCATAAGCATAATGTCGCTTTCTCTGGTCATGATGGTTTTAATATTAGTGAACTAACGATACTTGTTGAACGTAGTGGTTTTAAAGTAGAGAAAGTTGAACACTATTACGATATATGGAAAGAAAACTTTGCAGGTAATAAAGTGGCTTATCCATTGTTTTTGATGGTTGTACAAAAACTTTAAATAAAATTTCTGAAAGTGGGGAGTCAATTAATGAAATGGATCATCTTAAGTTTGAGCATATTAATATCATCAGTGGTACATAGCCGTGATAATGAAAATGTTAGACAGCTTGTGCGTTTTGAATATGAGCAACGAATAAGTTATGGCGAGATAGTTGGGCAAGGCGTTCAACCTCTTTCTGGAGAGTTGTTTGGACAGTTAGTTCCAAAAGGGAGTGTTATTGCACTAAAAGATATAAAGCTATTGCTGCCAACGGAACCGCAAAAAGTATTTGCAGTGGGGATGAATTTTGCTAGCCACATATCATCTCCCTCTGATGCGCCGCCTCCATTATTCCTTAAGCTACCAAGTTCACTCATTGCTTCTGGTGAAATAATTCAACTGCCTACTGACGCAAATAATGTCCATTTTGAGGGCGAGCTAGTATTAATAATAGGCAAGCAAGGCAAAAATATTACTGAGTCTGAAGCCGACTCATACATTTTTGGTGTTACGGTGGGCAATGACTTAACAGAACGAAATTGGCAAAGCAGTGATCTACAGTGGATGCGATCGAAAGCAAGTGATGATTTTGGTCCGGTGGGTTCATTCATTACTTCTGGGATTGATTATAATAATGTACTGCTCACTACCAGACTTAACGGGAAAGTTGTACAGCAAGAAAATACTAAATTTATGATCCACAAACCAGCCAAGGTAATCAGCTATTTAAGTCAATATTTCACCTTAATGCCGGGAGATCTTATTTTTATGGGCACACCTGGACGTACAAAAGCCCTGAAAAATGGCGATCATGTTTCTGTGAGCATTGATAATGTGGGCAGTGTAGAGAATATTGTAAAAAAGTAGAAAGTAGATAAGAGATTAAACAAGGGCTGATATTCGGCCCATCATTATAGTAGCAATGACGACCGTTATTTCTCATGTTTTGGTTTACTATGTTGTCATCGCTATCACTGTACATATTCTGCCTAAATAACTCATAACTGCTGGTGGACTCCTTAATCGATTCACTTTTGATTATCACGTACAAGAGAAGAGGTCGTATCATCAATGACTAACTTTAAAAACTGTTTTTCAAGCAGGACAGGTTTTACGACTACACTAGAAGATAAGATTAACGTGTTGAACAATTTAACTATTATAAGATTATGTTGTGTGGGGGATTTATGAAAAAAATATTGATGACACTGATGTTACTCATTAGTAGTGTTGCTTTTGCAGATGAACCTGTTAGCAAAAGTTATTTTGGTTCAGTCGCTATCAGTGGTGTAGATACTATTGCTTATCATCAATTAAAAGGTAAGAAAGATAATCAAGCGATGATGGGAAACAGTCGTTACAGCGTAGAGTGGAAAGGAGCTAATTGGTACTTTGTTTCACAGCAATCTGCTGAAAAATTTGCAGCAGATCCCGCTCGTTATCAACCTAACTACAATGGTTTTTGCGCAAATGCGTTGAGCCTAGGGGAAGGTTTAATCAAGACCGATGGTAGTGTTTGGGCATTCTTCGATGATCAGTTATTTCTTTTTTATTCAGAAGCAGGCAGACAACGTTGGTTAAAAGGAGATTGGAAATCCTATAATAGACAGGCAAAAAAAGCGTGGTTACAACAGCTCCACTAAAGATGAACGATGATCCTTAATTACCGTACTATCGTGGATATATTATTGATTTTCAACAGGGAGAACAGATGAAAAAAACAATAATGGGTAACGCTGTAAAGCAAAAAAATGATGACGACAGTAACGAAGATTGGTTAAATATAGAGACTTTGGTAGATGTTGAAATCACATCAGAAGCTAAAGAATATCCGATTGAGTCTGCGTTATTAATCGGTGATAACCAAGGGTGGCGAGCTGGCAGAGCAGGTGAACAAACAGTACGATTACGCTTTAAACAGAGCCAAGCATTACAATCAATAATGCTTAAATTTGAAGAGTTAAAGTTGGAAAGAACTCAGGAGTATCGTCTCAGTTGTACAGATGAAAGTGGGATAATTCATGAAATTGTTAGGCAACAATGGAACTTCAGCCCAATGGGGTCTACCAAGCAAGTTGAAAATCATATCATCAACCTTGATAAGGTTAACCTCATTGAGTTAATCATTACCCCTGACATTAATCGCACTGATAGCTATGCAACGTTACAAGCACTGCGCATTTCATAAATTATTTAAGCAGTGATATAAAACGAACAAAAGTAAGGCCGCTATAGTATTACCAACAAGGCTAAAAGTAGGGCACATGTAACATAGGATTTATAAGTCATGTTCAAAATAACATGGCAGCAAAAAATCAAACTAAATCTTAAATGTGCATTTTGCCTCTCAACTTGCAAATGTTAAATGCACAATACACCGCTTAAATAAATACCTCCATTTTTTATAAAACCTAAGCTTCGCCCAGTGAGAGCATGGGCTGCAGTAAAAAAGGTCACCACTGCTTACCAAAAATAGAAAGCCCTACGCACCAATAGGACGCGACTTGTTGCACCATTTCAGTAAAAAAAGAGAAAATTATAAGTGAAGAATTTTTTTAATCGCCATTAAACAGAGAGTCATGTTGCGGTAATAGCCTATTTTATAAGGTAATAAATATGTTTTTGAGTTTGTTGATTAAGTTGGCATTGAATATGCAATATTATAAATATCAGACAGTTAGGCGCTAACTGTTACTCAGATTAAACATTAACTATTTAAAGCTAAGAGGAAATCCAAATGACTTTACATACTGAGACAAAATCAAACACACTAAACAGCAATCCGAAACATTGTCCAACACAAGCGGTAACAAGCAAAACAACGACTGATCGTCAAAGCCATAAGATTAATCCATTATACGAAACACCATTTAAAGATGTGGTTACCAACCAATATGTACGTGGGTATAACTAATCATTAAAATATGCGTTGTTTGGGGTGAGGTAGTAACAACTTAGTAGGTCAGAACCTTAGCTTTACTTTGTCCCAAAACGCAGTCTCATTGTTATACAAAATACAGTTAATATACTGCCATCATTGTGGTTAAAACCAATTTATTCCAATAATTTAAAATGATACTATACAGTACACTTTGTTACTGATAGGTCACACAAATGAGAGCTTCAACTCAGGAAAAAAGAACGCGGATTATCGAGGTCGCTACTGAACTATTTATTGATCAGGGTTACAAAGATACTTCCCTAGATCAGATCGTTGCAATTTGTGGTGGTTCGAAACAAACCCTATATCGATACTTTTCTAATAAAGAAGGGTTGTTCATAGAAGTATTGGAATACAATATTAAAAACAGCTTTGATCCTGTCTTTCAGTTGGCTGAAATTCAAAATGAATCTTTACAGTTAACCTTAGAAACCTTTGCATTAAATTATCTGAAAAAGATGTGTGCAAATCCGTTAGTAGGCCTATTTCGGATAATTTGTGCTGACTTTAATAAACACAGCACTATTCCTCAGTCGTTTTGGGAAACTGGCCCATTACGCATTCATCAAAGCATGATCGCTTTTCTAAAAAGTGAACGCGTTACTCATTCATTGCACATTGAAGATGCTGAACTTGCCTGCGCACAACTATTATCCCTGATCAAACTAGACTATTACAGCATGGCCTTATTGGGGTTAGCTTTACCTGATGATGAACAATTGGCAAAACATGTTAAAAAAGCAGTGGCTACTTTTTTGAAGGGTTATCAGAAATAAGAAGTTATCGATGAGTCGCCACGATGGTGACGACTTAAAGAGGGAGATTATTTAGATGCAATTTTTTTACCGATGATTAATATCGGTGCTAATGTAAATATCGATAAAATGAAGACGATCAATGCGTTATTAAGGGCCAATGTCGTGACTTGATGACTCACCAAATTGCTTATTTGACTCATTTCGATAGATAAAGAGGATAAGTGACCATTAGTTAAGATCATATTGCTCAGTGCATGTTGATAAAAGGCATAACCACCACTTGTACCATCGACACTTCTACTTAACTCCGCTGATGCCTGCGCGCTGTGCGTCTGAATCACTCGCGAAAAGAAAGCACTACCGATTAAGCTACCCACGGTTCTAAACAGATAGAAATTACAAACACCTTCAATTCGTTGCCCTGCGTTAAAATAAGTAAATACAGAAATAGTCACCGAAACATTGAGCAAACCAATACCAAACCCACGCAATAACATCGGCACCATTAGTGAATCTGGATCAACGTTACTCGGTAATTGACTGAATGCGTAGATAGACAACAAAATCATGACCACACCAATCGGAACTGCGGCATCACTGAGTGGACGACGGAAACAGAATATCAATACACTGACGATCATGGCCGCAAACATGGCATAAAAAGAAGGTAGATAGGAATATCCTGCGTTTAAACTATTGTAATTAAGTGCTTGCACTAAAAAACTCGAGAATAATATACTACTTGCTGCAACGGCAAATCCTGCGATAAATGCGTTGTACATGAAAACATTGGTTTTAAATTTTTTATGCAGCTTTGTTGAAGCACTAGTAAAGGTTTTGTCTTGTCTTACTAATAGATACACTGACAATAATGATATTATCGCTGCACCGGTTGTTAGTTTAGAGAAAAATACAGAGTCGAACCAATTATAGTAATCGCCGCGCATTAATAAAAATACAAACAAACTCATTGTGCTAGCAATCACTAGGTAAACAAGCAAACCTGATTTCGGTTGATGTTGCATACGTAAAGGGACTGTTGGATATAAACTGACAATGATAAACCCAGAAAAGAATAACCAAGCAAACGCTGCACTTAATGATGACCAATCGAATACTTCTAATATTTCCGCAACAATCCAAGCATAAGCCCCGAGAGGTAATAATGTTGAAAAGATAAGCATGCCAGCAATGACAACGGGCACTAATTTAGCTTCAAACGTGTCTAGTACCAGAAGATTAGTTAGTGCCAATAATATACTCAGTACAAAGCCAATAACCAACCAAGCATAAACAAAGATTAGCGCATTAGTTGGTAAAAAATACAGTGACAAACTGGCAATTAATCCAGCTGCAAGGGATACAATAAGAACTCGGGAGCTACACCAAAAACGAATGATAAGCGGGGAGAACAGTAAACCTAATACCTGAAAGATAGTAAAAGCCACTTTAACTTGCGTCATTTCATCAAGTGAGAAACCGATTGAAATTGCCATTTCATGAGTCACGTCGGTAAAAATAACTGAACTTAATCCATAGGCTGTCATCGTAAACAGCGCTAAAATCAATAGAGGAATTCGTTTCTGCATAGCGGTTAATCCTTCTAATTAATCACTGTTGTTTCAGAAGTTAACGTTGAAATCGCAACGGTTGCTGAAAGCCCTGGATAAATACGCTGTTTTAAGTCATCTGGAATATCTAATTGAATACGGACGGGTACACGTTGAACAACTTTTACAAAGTTACCCGTCGCATTTTGTGCGGGCAACAGGCTAAATTGTGATCCTGTAGCAGGGGTGATGGATGTTACGTGACCAGTGAGCTTTCTATCTGAGAACATGTCCAGTACCACTTCAACAGTTTGACCTTTTTTCAATGTTTCAAGCTGAGTTTCTTTGAAATTGGCTTCAACCCAAATGTAGTTAGGTACCATTGTGATTAGCCCCATACCTGGAGTCACGTACTTACCCACTTGCACTTGTCTATTAGTTATAAACCCATCAAGAGGGGCCTTAATAATCGTGCGTTCCAGTGCAATGTTAACTAAGCGTAAGTTGGCCTGAGCTTGCTCTAACTGCGCAGATAATTGTAGTCGTTGCGCTAGTAACGCTTGATATTGTTTTTGTTCGGCTGTTAACCCCAACTTTGCGCTTGCCAACAGGCTCTCAGAGTCAATGGATGTACTTCTTTGTGCTTCAAACTGATTGGTACTGACAGATTGCTTGTTAAGCAGGCTAGTGTAACGCTGTAATTCAGCACGTTGGTAAACCGCATTAGCTTCAGAACTGTGAATCGTTTGACCTGCCTGTGCAATTTTGATCTCTTGCATCTCAATCTGCGTTTGGTTTGCGCTTAATGCTGCATTAGCAACATCAAGTAAAGAGATAGCGATCTTTTTATTGGCAACAAAGTCCTTATCATCAATTGAAAAAAGCGGGGCTCCCTTATTTATCCATTGGTTATCTTTTACATATACCTTATTTACCTGTCCACTTACTTCTGGTGATATTGAGGTAACGTCCGATTGCACATAAGCATTATCGGTCGTAATCGTATTCGGTTGATAGATAGAAAAGGTGACGACTAATAAAGCGGTCAAAATTAGTGTTACTGCGATAAATGGTTTTTTCATTAAAGGGTTCCTAAGTGTACTGCATATTGCAAACTGTACCGTACGGTACAGTTGGTGTAAAGTTAACTTTCAGTGAAACTATTAACTGGAATAGCGGTTTATTGATCTGTTTTTAGAAGTTAACTGTTATTTTCTTTAAAAAATAAGAGGCTATGATTAAATTATTTAGGTAAAAGTAAGTAACAACGAGATAATTAAATTTTTAAAAAGGTCAAAGAAGCCGCAAAAAATAGAGAACATTTATTAAAAAAAGCTTATTCTTGGTCACTAGCCAAACGCTATCATTAATAATGAATGAACGATATTAAAGGAATAACGCATGGAAATGGATAAATCGTTAAATGTATTCGGTGAAACATTAGAGCTCTGTTGTAATGACCCAATAACAGGGGCTTACCGAGACGGTAAGTGTAATACAAGTAAACTTGATGTCGGTTCACACACCGTATGTATTAAAGTAACTAAAGAATTTTTAGAGTATTCAACGTCGAAAGGTAATGATTTATCAACACCAGTCCCTGAATATCAATTCAAAGGTTTAAAACCTGGTAATAGTTGGTGTTTGTGTGCGTCAAGGTGGTTAGAAGCTGAAAAGGATAACATGGCACCACGTATTCATCTGACAAGAACACATATCAAAGCATTAGATATCGTGCCGATGGAACTGCTAAAGAAATATGCTGTAGACCTTAATTAGCAGGTAGGCTACCAATTAATACCATTAAGTGACTATTTGATTTTATTAAATAGTCTTTTTCATCAACACCATTTTTAATATTACACGTTAGATATTCTGCTATATTTTCTG
The DNA here is from genome assembly GCF_030161115.1 of Psychromonas marina. Lineage (GTDB taxonomy): Bacteria > Pseudomonadota > Gammaproteobacteria > Enterobacterales > Psychromonadaceae > Psychromonas > Psychromonas marina. Next base: position 81,087 of record NZ_BSPQ01000021.1, on the reverse strand, counting down.
ATCTTCAACTGAGAAAAGCATAATTGTGTTAGGTCAGTTAACATGAGTCAATTCTTAAAACTCCGTACTGCCTGTTGGCAAAAATAATCATACAAACTAGCTTGTAGACTTCGAAATTAACAAATCCTAAAAACCAGTAGAGAATGATTTAAGTTGATCTAAAGGGATTGTTACTTTGTCATACAGTAGTTGTTACCAATAAATTTATATTTAGAAAACTCCAAACTTTATTCGAGTAAAATTTACATATAAAAAAGGGGGCTTCATTTTATTTATAAAAGTAAACGATCATTGGCAATGATTAAAAACATTAATTTTCCTTTACAGACAGTTATTAGGATATGACACAACAAGCACGAATAATTAAACAAGGTAGATGAAATTTTTAATTAATAACTTAAGGAAATTATATTAGAGAAAGTTATTCCATCAGTTTATCGTTTCTAGCTTGCAGCGATTAGGAGAAAGACCCGAGTTTATTAATAGATTGCAGCACAGAGCGCTTAAATATATGGCATAAAGTATTACAAAGCCTTATCTGATGTGGATTTCAGCCAGATTAAGTAGAAAATGAATGACTGTAATTAGTTGTAAAATATGGCTAATCACGAATTTATAGCTTAAAGAGATATTAAGTAACACGACAATAACCAGAATTAGATTAAAAAACGCATTTAATATGAATATGATAAATCTGTATTTTAGTAAACCGCGCATATAGGATAACAGTATGTTATACATTTTATGTTAAATACAATTATGTTCAATAGGATATTAAATTGGGGTTATTGATAGCCTCAAGATGGTATCAATATACAATATAATAAACTCTATTTAACATAATATACATTATGCGCAGTTGTTAGTGTGTTTGTATTCTGGGGCATTAACCAGATTAAATACAGATTAACTACTAAATATCCACTTTAGCTTTTACTAAGTTTAAACAGATTCATATTGTCGATTTAATAATATTAATGATTATCTATGAATACTTCATCTACTGTTAACGTTGAAATCAAATTGTTACGCTAGCATTTAGCTAACCTGATCTTAATTACTTACTCTATACATATATTAAAATTTGCCTTCTCATTGCTTTAATTTTCAACCCTTAACTTTAATAATTTATATAGCTTCAACTTTAAATGATGGTGCTAATATTTTTACTTCAACAATTAGCTTGAACACGTTATCAGGTTTTAATACTACGAATGTATTATGTTTGACCGTACTCATTTTTTATATTTGATAACTTAGTTCTTTCTAGCGCTGTTTTCTAAAATCGTGTCTGTGACTTTACATCAATTATTAACCCATTAAGTGGCATCATATAGTGGATTGAAAATTACAGTTTCTTAATGTTCATTTCATATTTAAGAAATACTTATTTATCTTATATGACTGTTGTTCGCATTTATTGGTATTCACTCAACAATGAAGTTAATAAGCTTTAAAATATTTACTCCGATTCATTGATTATTACCATGTTTTTAACATCATTTTAGGCATCGAACTATTCATATAAGTGATAATTAGGTGAAATAACTTAACTGTGTTTTATACAGCTAGGTTGCATGGGGATAAATTAACCTAGATTTGTATTTTCAAAGTTAAATTTAATACAAGTGCCCTATCTACATTAATCTACCAATCAACTTAATCGTATAAGAGTTTGATTTAAATGGTTAATTTGGTTTTTGTAATAGTTGTAAAGTCTATTAAGCACAGTATTCACTGTAAGTCAGATCTGTGCTTAATGATTGGTATACGTAATTATGGCTGTTGACGTGTACTTGCTATAACAATTTCACGAATACAAACATCTTGTGGTTGTGAATAAGCAAATTCGATTGAGCGTGCTACATCATCAGGTGCTAGTACGTTACCCATCGACTCTTTCCACTCCTCGTAACCCGCTTTAATTTCATCTGACGTTGTATGAGATAGCAATTCAGTTTCTACAGCACCTGGTGCAATTGTAATTACGCGCACATCTGAACAAGCCACCTCTTCGCGGACATTTTCTGTAATAGCATGTACAGCAAACTTAGTCCCACAATAAGCAGCATGACCACCGAATGTTTTACGACCAGCAATTGAGCTTATATTAATGATTGTTCCTGTGTTTCTTTCTTTCATTGGTGCGAGTACTGCCTGCATACCGTTTAACAATGCAATGACATTAATATCAAACATGGTTTTAAACTCTGAAATATCCTGTGTTTCAACTTGCCCTAATAGCATCATACCTGCATTGTTAATGAGCAGATCAGTAGGACCATATAATGCTTCTGCTTTACTTAGTGCTGCATGAAGTTCTGCATGTACCGTTAAGTCTACTTTTTCACACAAGCAGTTTGGTAAATTTAATGCCTGCAATTTTTCTACTCGACGAGCAACTAATAATAATGGATGCCCTGCTGCACTTAAACGTTTTGCTGTAGCTTCACCAATACCAGAACTTGAACCAGTAATAACGACTAATTTTTTCATAATATATTTTCTCTGTTAAGACGATTAATACTCAAAGATGAGAATAGTCAGCTCTGAGTTGATGATCGAGATTATATAGAAACTAGTATTGGTGATATATATATACGAAAGTACATGACTGTTACATTTTGAGCTACAATGTGGTGAATGTTAATTATTCTAGGTGAACTCTATTCATGCAGAGCAATACTTCCCTTGTTGATATACGTACCTTTGTCACTATCGCTGAGCAAGGTAGCTTTACCAAAGCAGCCGCTATATTACAGTCATCACGCGCACATGTATCTCGTCAACTTACCCAATTAGAAAAGCAACTCGGCGTTCAACTCATTATTCGGACGACACGTGCTCAACGATTAACACCAACGGGTGAACTGTTTTTTCAGCAATGCCTCGCTTCTCTACAAGCGATCGAACAAGCGGTGATAACGGCAAAAGATGATACCGAATCTTTACACGGTAATATTAATATTAACTGTGTTGGCGGCATCATTGGTGAAGATATAGTGGCTGACTTGCTTGCGGAGTTTAACTTACTACATCCTGATATCACTTTAGAGTTAGATTTAAGTAGCCAGCGTGTTGACCTTATTGCAGAGTCTTTTGACCTTGTTGTGCGCATGGGAGAGCTACAAGATTCTGGTTTAGTAGCAAGAAAATTAACCGATATTAAGGTACAGGTATTAGCTAGCCCTGACTATTTGGCTAGACACCCTACTATTCATCATCCTAAGCAATTGGTGTCGCATAATTGTTTAACGGGTAGCATAAAGCGATGGCGTTTTCAGCAAAACATAAAATTAAAAACTGATATGCAGCAAGAGGATTTAGAAGTAAACGTGCAAGGAAATTTTAGTTGCAAAAGTGGTCGTGCATTAATCAATGCTGCAAAAAATAGTAATGGGATCGTACGTTTACCGGTATTGTATTGTGAGGATGAGATTAATAATAGAACATTAGTACCCGCTATTATTACGAATGAGATAGAAGAGCAATGGCATTCACCTGATGTACCACTGTATTTACTTTATCACCGTAATCGGTATCAACCTATTCGGTTAAAATTATTAATCGAATTTATATGTAATAAATTCAATAATGTAAAAACTAACAAATAAAAAAAAGCTATTAGCGCTTTAGCAAGATAATAGCTTATGTCTTAATATCTACATTATAAAACGATATATTTACATGCTGCTGCGCCAGAGCAGATTTGTTGATGAGAGTTGGTTTTAACTGTTACATGTTTTGCCGCAACATGCGGTACTTCGTTTTGGCCTAGACATGCACTTGAACCTTCACAGAAGCTTTGTGCTTGTACGCCGGCAATAGTGAAAAGAGATGCAATAATAGTCGTTTTAATTAAGTTTTTCATGATGGTGACCTTTCTTCGATTGATGTGTCATTCCGCTTGTATAAACGAAACTTATTTACGAAGTCATAATAAGGTACTTAATCAAGTTGATTAAATCTTTACGTGATTTGCAATGTTTCTATATTTATGGCTTAAATATTTGTGCCGTGTCAGTTTATTTTAAAAACTCATCCATAAAATGATTGTAAATACCCTGCTCTTTTAACTGTATAAGTGAATTTTTTGTTTTGTTAACAATCTCATCTGATGTGGATTTACTGTATGCCATATACAATCCATTAGATAAATCACTTAATTCATAGACTTTATCTAAGTTTGAACAATCGAAGTTGGCGTTATTACAGAGCGTAGCAAGGCCCAATTGACTAATTGGAAACATGTCGATTCTTTTTTTAAATAATTTTGCTAAATTTTGTTCATTACTGCTGACCACCTGTAGCTCAGTAAAATTTTCCCCTCTTAGGTATTGATGTCTAACGTCTTCGATTACGACGCCTATTTTATATTTTTTAGCTTGATCTAAGGAGGTGACTTCGATATCCGATCTACTCTTCAACTTCATAAAGTGGTATTTAATCGGAACGATTTGTCCAACCCACTTGAACTGATTCTCTCGAGAAGACGTTCTAGCCATAGAATAAATCAACGTATTCTCATCCATCAACGCTTTTTTATAGGCTCTAGCCCAGGGATATATCTCAATTTGGTAATCCAAACCTACACTGTCCAGCGTTGCTTTGACAACATCAGTAGCAGCCCCTGTGATTTTTCCATCTTTTTGATAACTTAATGGAAATGCGGATTCTGTAACAACTTTGATTTGTTCAGCGTTCACTGAAAAGGTAGATATAAATAACAACAAAAGAAATAATAATACAGGCATTGATCTACTCCCTTATCACAATATTCTTAATGCAAGAGTGAATTAAAAAGATACTAACGGTAATCCTTGTACATACATAGCAAAATAGATGTCACGTACTACATTAGCGAGTTATAGGATAAAATCTAATATATTAACCTGCCAATTACAATATTTCATTCATGATTGAAAATCAATTTATCTATTTATATTCAATCGCTTAATGAGATCTTTAAGTAAGTGCCTGAGTTGCAGTAACGTTAAGCTCATTCTCATAATGTAGAATGCGGGTAATTTGATATTTGTATTTAGGCAGCGATAGATAAGTACAAGGTTAATCAGTTTAATAATGATTAACCTTTAAATCATAGCAAATAATGAAATTTATGCGCTAGGAAAGCGAACTAAGACATCAACTTTTGTGGACATTGTTGAGCTAAGCGTTTGTTTGTTTTGTGTTGCTAAAATGACAACGCCATTGTGTTTAGCAATACTTTTAAATAAGTGGTTAATATCAAAACCACTATCACGTTCATGTGATTTTTTTACTTCTGTTTTTTTGTCAAACAGCAGGTCTGTATTTTCAAAAAGTAACATATCACGGTTAATACGTGCAGCACTAAACAATTCAGAAACAAGTGTTTCAGAACCTTTATCACTTACCACTGTTGAGTGTTGGATTTTGTTTTTGGTCGCAGATAAGAAATCTTCCTCTGCCATCGTTAACTCATTTGGATTTGGACCATTAAATGTCACTAAAAAACGTGTTTTATGCTTTGCGATTTGAGTCATATCTTCTAAAAATCGATGGTAACTTTTACTCTGGTAATCTACTACTAGCATTTATATTCCTATTGCGAGGTTTTAATTTGATTGATTGGGTCTTTCGTGCAGCTAGTTTAACAGTTTATTGTTTAAAACGCTGAGTTTAAATATAGTTGGTAACCATTTAATACTAACCCTAAAGTACTCAGCGAGTATTGAGCCCATCACTCTATATCAGAAGCTATTTTGGAGATAACTTTCAGTGATTAGATTACAATAATGGCTAATTATTCTCTTTATAGCCACCAGCTAATGGGCCGATATAAAGCTACAACACCATTAAGTTCGTTTAATTAATAAAGCTATTAACACTTTTAGTGAGCGATATTGTCTTTATTAGTATAGGTATTCATTTTATCTTGAAACAAGGCTTTATCGATAGGCTTAGCAAGGTAATCATCCATACCCGCGATATAACACTGCTTAATATCTTCATCAAAAATGCTTGCTGTTAGCGCAATAATCGGGACTTTATTTAATCCCTGTTGTTCTTCATAAAGGCGAATTTCTTTGGTTGCTGTAAAGCCATCCATGATGGGCATCATGCAATCCATTAAAACAGTACTAAAAATTCCGCCTCTTTTAATTGCATTAACGGCCTCTAACCCATTCTCTGCGATCTCAAAATCATAGCCAAAAGATTTTAGAAAGAAAGAAGCTACTTTTTGATTAACTAGATTATCTTCAACAAGCAAAACAGGTAGGTTTTTAGTTGTCTTTATAATGGAAGCCGAATCATGGCTAATACTCGTTTTAATTTTATTTTCAACCGCTTGATTAAGTATTTTTAAACATCGTTTACCAAGTAATGGAATCATAAGCTGACCGTCAATCTGATCCCTAAAGTCAAATCCGTCATCATCGGTTTCTTGGGCGAGTACAATTGGGTTAACGGTAAAGTCTGAAAGCAATATTTTTAACTCGCTTTGGGTACTTGAAGCTTCAGATTGACAATATAGTAATATGGTTGAGGGATTCAGTTTTTCGGGAATAGCCTCAACCGAAACAACAGTTTGTAATACGTCCACACCAAGATAGGTTAACTCTCTATTTAATAATGTAGCTTTATGACCAAGTGCATCGATGATAATCACCTGTTGTTTAACCTGAGTTGGCGCCGCTTCTGATAAGGTTGGTTGAATACCTTGAGGTTGTGTCATAAGCGGAATATCTAAATCAAAAGAGAAAGTACTTCCTTGCCCTTTAACAGAATCACATCGGATACTGCCCCCCATTAAATTGACAAGTTGCGAACTGATAGCAAGCCCAAGTCCAGTCCCACCAAATTCGCGGGTTATAGAGCCATCTTCTTGAACAAAGGGTTGAAATATTGTCTCTTGACTCGATTCGGCAATACCAATACCGGTGTCTTTAACTTGAATGCTTAATATACAACGCTGTTCATTTTGAACCCCGGATACAATAACCTTTACAAAGCCCTGCATTGTAAATTTTAATGCATTTGAAAGTATGTTCATCATGATTTGGCGTAAACGATGCTCATCTAACATTAATTCTTCCGGTAAGTTAGCATCCACATCAAGTGATAATTTAAGTTTTTTCTCAACTGCTTTAGAGCTCACCATTGAGATGGTTTCATATAATGCCTCTCTAAAATTAGTATTAGTTGTCGAGATAGTTAACTTACCCGACTCTATTTTAGAAATATCCAATATATCGTTAATCAACATTAACAACGTTTTAGAAGATTGATTGATTGTTTCTAAGTGGTTTTTTTGACTATGACTAAGTTCAGTTGCTTCCAATATTTGATACATCCCCAATATACCGTTTAATGGCGTGCGAATTTCGTGAGACATATTAGCGAGAAAATAGCTTTTGGCTTTATTAGCTCGCTCAGCCTCCTCTTTAGATTGAATCATTTTATCAACATTGATTTTACGCTCTGCAATCAGTTTGTTTAACTTAGAGGAAAAGTGAGAAAATTCATCATTACCTGCTTCTGAGATTAGAATTGTATAGTCGTTATTACTTTCAATCGTTTCTAATTGTATTAGGGTCGATTTAAGATAAGAAAATATACGTTGGATTAAATTGAAACTTAAGAAAATAATAAACAAAATAACTAAAACAATTAGAGTCATCAGTAAATAGATACGTTGAGTAACATGTTCACTACTCACTTTAATTTCTTCAATCGTTGTTGAAATAATGCTTTGTGACATTTCCATCATCAATGCTAAGCGTGCATTTAATACTGATTCAATATCGCTTTTATCAATCTGGGCAAAAAAAGCAAAATTTCGAGCTATTGCATTTTCTTTATATAATAAACTTTTTTGAAACCCCTCCTTCTGAAAGGTATTAAGCAACAAGTCTACTTGCTCTTTATTAGCATTTAACGAGAGAAAACGGCCAATAAATATTTCCTCTTTAACTGAAATAGTTCTTAGTTCTTCTAGCAACTCAAAGGATTGCTTTTCTAACATAACGTCAATAAGCCAGTTTTCTTGTAATGCATAATACATAATCCAGCGCAATTGATTGATGACATTCATCTTTTGATTAACATCGTCAATGCTTGTATATACATTCAGCTTTTCTAATGAATTAAATAATTCAAAAACGATATCTTCAATTACCCAAGCAGACCACTCTTCAATATCACTTGCATCAAAGCTACTGACATCATTAAGTGCATCATTCATATCATTAAAATTTGAAGTAAAGCTTTGTAAGGCAATATTTTTTGTTAATTCTTGGTGTTTAGCAACAAGCGAATTTGATAGCTCTATTACCCGTTCACCATTTACTTCAGCTTTTTTAAGTAACCCTAAGTTATCATGGCTATTTTGTTGCATTAATATGTTTAGGCGTAATTTATCAACGATCAATAGGTTAGTCATGACCCTATTACCCACGCTTAAGTTTGTTTCAATAGAAGAAAGATTAGCAATATCCTTATTTAATAAATCCACTTCTCTAAATGAAGCGAAGATCAATATTAATAAAGGAAAAAAGATAATAAGCAGTAGCTTACTTTTAATTGAGAAGTTGTTCAGAAAACCCATTATTTCACCTACTGTAAATTGGTATAATATAAAATCACAAACTATATTGAATGTAGAACATTTTTAACACAATGAAAAATAATGAGTTAATTGTTGTGACTTAATGTTGACTCAGCGCCCATTGACATTAAAATATAAAATCATAGGTTGCCAACTTACAATAAAAATATGGATAATTACAAATGAAAACAGTTTTACTTAGATGTAAATATATCAAGTTGTTGATTTTTTTGTCCGCTATTTTTACCTCTAACTACCTTAGTGCAGAGTCACTCGCAATTTTTAGCGCTAATGATGATTTTAAAAAATTGTCAGCGGGAAAGGCGAAAATGTTGTTTAAGGGGAAGGTTAAGCGGCTAAATAACCAAAAATATTCTCTAGTCGATTGGCCTGCCGGTTCTGATATAAAAATACAATTTTATAATGACCTATTAGAGCAATCAGAATCTCAAATTAATGCTACGCGTGCTAAATTAATTTTTTCAGGGAGGGGGTTCCCCCCAAAAGAGATGGATAAAAACAACTTTGAATCACTACAAAAATTCCTACTCGCACACCCAAACAGTATTGGATATGCCCCTGCTTCGCTAATATCAGATGAATTTAATCTTTTATTTATTCTTCAAACGGAGAGCAACGATGAAAAATAATTATTATTTAGTGACGATCCCCTTTGTTTTTCTCATTTCATCGAATGCATTGGCTACCATTGAATTAACTGATGACCTACTATTTAGTGCTTTTGGCTCGACATCAATCACTACCACGGATAATGAAACTCCAATCTATATTAATCGTGAAATTAACGATGAAACGTGTTTCGATTGTGATACAACATTAGGGCTACAACTTGATTATCAATTCTTAAATAACTTCACTACCTCTATTCAGGTTGTAAAACGCCCTCAAGACAATTGGTCTGAGCCTGCCTTAGAATGGCTACACTTAGGTTACAGTTTCAGTCAATTCGATATTAAAATAGGCCGTTTACGTACGCCAACCTTTTTAGACTCCGAATATTATTATGTGGGTCACGCTTATACAACAGCACGCCCTTCTAATGAAGTTTACGATAGTCAATTAGGGGTAACGTCATACGATGGACTTACGTTGAAATGGCAAGGTGAATTAACCGATGATATTGCTTTATCCGTAGAGCCCTATGCAAGTTTTTTTGGTGAAGGTAAAGCAACTAAAGGGCCTCAGAAATACATCTTTGATATTCATAGTATGCTTGGTGTCAAAGTTGAATTAAGTAGTTATGATTATCGATTTTACATGAATGCATTACGCACTGAATATGACTTAGAACTGCAACTCGCAGTGCCTAGATACACGTTACATCTTAAAGATCAGGCTATCAATACTTATAGCTTCGGCGGAGAATACTTATGGGATCAATTAACCATGAGAGCAGAAGCTTATTATGCGCAAGACAGCCACTTTGATTGGTATGCACAACTCAGCTACCGATTTAATAAATTATCGCCTTACGCGAATTATGGGCAGATGCACAGTGTTGGTTCAGGCAGAGAAAACAGCAGTCGAGCGATTACTGCGGGGTTACGTTATGACTTTACCCCTAATATTTCTATGAATTTAGAATATCAAAAAGCCTTTACTGAGAATTATTTCCCGTCAACAAGTGGACAATTTACAGAAACCTTCGCTCCGGGTAGTGACACCGATGCCAACATCTATACGTTAATGCTTAACTTTATCCTATGAAACAGAGCACTAAAATAGAAAAGCCCATTTATCCTAATCGGTAAATGGGCTTTTTCTTAACAAAATAAGCTGCTTTAAGTTTACCTACACAACTGAAACACAGCCCTTAGACAACATGACCGTTAGACTTGGTAAAGTAATGAAATTCCCTGTTCATCAAATAGGTGGGTTTTATCTAGTTCGGTTTTAAGACAAATCATCTCACCTTTTTGTTTATTAATAATCCCCGGTAATTTAACCACCAGCGGATCAGTGGACTCACTACTGTTTAGATGCAGTAAGGTGACTTCTCCCAATGATTCGATAAAAACTATTTCACCAGATAACATGCAACTCTCTTTATCAGCTAAACAGAAATCTTCTGGGCGAACGCCTATTGTGATTGTTTGTTCTTTTATTTGTGCAGCACTTGAAATAGGAATATCAAACACATTCTTATTTTGCGTTTTAATACGCGTTACTTTACCTGTCTGTAATACCTTAACCGTAAAGATGTTCATTGCTGGAGACCCTATAAACTGTGCAACAAATAGATTTGCAGGTTTACTGTATAATTCAAGGGGGGTACCGACTTGTTCAATATTACCCGCTGAAAGTACAACAATACGATCAGCGAGGGTCATTGCTTCAACTTGATCATGGGTCACATAAATCATTGTCGTTTGTTTCATGGTTTCTTTTAAATTAGCAATTTCAATGCGCGTTTGTACACGCAATGAAGCATCTAAGTTAGACAGAGGTTCATCAAATAGAAACACTTTTGGATTACGTACAATTGCACGACCGATTGCCACGCGTTGACGTTGGCCTCCCGAAAGTGCTTTAGGTAAACGATAAAGATAATCTGTTAATTGTAACATCTCTGCGGCACTGTTGACGCGTTGATCGATAGTGGCTTTATCTTCTTTGGCAATACGCATGGCAAAAGCCATGTTGTCGTATACCGTCATATGTGGATATAAGGCATAGGATTGAAAAACCATGGCAATACCACGCATTGCAGCAGGTAAATCATTAACATGGGCACCTTCTATAAACAGGTCCCCACTAGTAATCTCTTCAAGGCCTGCAATCATCCGTAAAAGCGTTGATTTACCACAGCCAGAAGGGCCAACAAAAACAATAAATTCTCCTAATGCAATTTCAAGATCAATACCATGTAATACGTCTGTTTTACCATAGGATTTTTTAATGTTTTTTAATGTTAATCCGGTCGAGCTAACCATAATTCATCCTTAAATTGATTATTTAACAGAGCCAGAAAGTAAACCTCGAACAAGGTATCGTTGTAAGGTGAAAAATACCGTCAGTGGTACTGCAATTGAAACAAATGCAGATGCAGTTAGAATTTCCCAGTTACCACCTCTTGAGCCCAGTAACTCTCTTAAACGACCTGTTAACACTAATTCATGTTCACCATTACCCAGGAATACGGTCGCCACTAATAGGTCATTCCAAACCCAAAGAAACTGAAAAATAGCAAAGGAAGCAAGCGCTGGAAACGAAAGTGGGAGAATAATTTTCACAAATATTTCAAAGTCATTTGCACCATCAACACGCGCCGATTCAATAATCTCTTTGGGAAGCCCTGCAATGTAATTTCTTAATAGGTAGATTGCTAACGGAAGTCCAAATCCAGTATGTGCAAGCCAGATACCGAAATAGGTTTTTGCGCTGACACCAAAATAACTACCTATCGTATTATATAACTGTAATAGAGGAATGAGTGACATTTGCAGCGGTACAACTAATAAGCCGACAACGAGGGCAATGAGTAAACCTCTACCAGGTAAACGCATCCAAGATAACGCATACGCAGCAAAAGCTGCAATTAGAATAGGGATGATGGTAGCAGGAATAGTTACTGTCAAAGAGTTAATAAATGACTGCCCTATTCCCTCTGAGTTTAAGACTTCTACATAATTATCAAGTGTGAATTTAGGGGATGTGAGTTGAGTATAAAAGACACGTTTTCCGCGACTTCCTGTGAATGGCACTAACGACGTCATTGTATACTGTCCATCACTACTAACAGTTAACGTACCAGCATTCTTCATAGAGGCGATTGTATTTACCTGATAAGCTTCTGGTTGTTTTGACGTCCAACCAAAACGTAAAATAGTGTCTTGTAAGGCAAAACCTTCAATAGTGCCAGATAAAACATACTTACCATCTAGCAATACTTGTTGGTCTGGCGCACTTGTTCTTCCAATTATGTTCTGTTCCGATGAGGACAGAGATTGCCACCAGCCACTGACGGCAAGTTGATCTTTATCGCGGAAAGAGGAAATTAATAACCCAGCCGTTGGAAACGTCCACAAGATAACCAGAAACAGTACGCTTAGATGCACAACAATCATTAAGGGGGAGCGACGAAGTTGACGTAAACTAAGCATCAATCCTGATGAGAATTTGTTATTTGCCATGATTAACGTCCTTCCATCTGTGCATTTGCCTGCCTAACATTCCAAATCATAACCGGGATAACCGCAATCATGATAATGACAGCGATTGCAGCACCACGTCCGAAATCACCACCTCCCCTGAACATCCAGTCAAACATCATATTGGCGAGTACTTGTGTATCCCATTGCCCATTGGTCATCGCTAAAACGATATCAAATACTTTAAGCACTAAAATAGTAATCGTTGTCCATACCACTGCAATCGACGTCCAAATCTGTGGAATCAGAATCTTAAAGAAAATTTGAAACCCATTAGCACCATCTAATACTGCGGCTTCTACGGTTTCTTCAGGAATACCACGTAATGCCGCAGATAAAATAACCATTGCAAAACCTGTTTGAATCCAAATCAAAATAACCATTAAGAAGATATCATTCCAAAAAGGTAGGGTTATCCAGGCTTGTGGTGTACCTCCAAAGTATTCGACAAGCGCATTTAACAAACCAATTTGATCAGATCCTTCTGCTCGGTAATCGTAAACAAATTTCCAGATGATAGATGCGCCAATGAAGGATATCGCCATCGGCATAAATATAAGACTTTTAGCAAAATCACCCCATCTGATGCGATCAGTCAGTGCGGCAATAATAAGGCCAAAGAAAGTCGATAGAGCCGGCACAATCAGTAGCCATAGAATATTGTTGGTTAAACTTTCAAGGAATTCATTATCCTGAAATAACCATTCGTAATTTGCCAAACCAACAAATTCCTCGCCATTACGTCCATGTAAAGAGAGATACACTGAATCAAAAACGGGATAAACGAGGTATAAAATGAGGAAAAATAGTGCAGGCCCCAAAAATAACCAAGGTCTAATAGCAGCAGCACGACGAATATTTTGTGCCATTTTGACATTAGAAACATGCTTAACCGGGTAGATTAAGAGTAACAACCAATTACTACCAACAAAATAAAAAACACAACTCAACACACCGAGTAGCATTACTAGCAAGGAGTAAAATAATTGTTCCATATAAACCTCACACTGCAATATAAATCAATAATAAGCCGTAAAATTACGGCTTATTCGTAGGTACTATTTAAGTGCATCCCACGTAGCTTGGATATAATCGCCGACTTCTTTAGCGGATTTCCCCCCCGTGTAATCAACCATTCCAGTCCAAAAGGCACCAGCACCAATCTTACCCGGCATTAGATCTGAACCATCAAAACGAAAGGTCGTGGCGTCAAGTAGAATTTGACCTTGCTTTTTGAGTGTCTCATTGGCGTAAGCATTAACATTTACCCCCTTATAGGGTGTTAAGAAGCCTGATTGTGCCATCCAAATTTCATGCGCTATTGGGGTTTGTAAGAAAGCAATAAAGGCTTGTGTTGCTTTTGAGTCATCAGTAATTCCCCACATAGTACCTGCACCAAGTACCGGTTTACCGAGATCTTTAGAAGCATAAGCAGGGAAATAAAAGAAGTCTGCGTCTTCTCCTAACTGCGTACCTTCAGGAAAGAAACTAGGAATAAATGATGCTTGTCTGTGCATATAACATTTTGCAGGAGAACTGAATAAACCACGTGGGCTTTCTCGGAAATCAGACGTTGCTACCGCGCGCGCACCACCCTCAACAAATTTATCATTGCCAGCAAACCAACCAAATTCATCAATAGCCTGCAGCACTTTGGGATCATTAAACTTAAGATCATTGCTTACCCAGCGATCATAATCTTCAGGTGTCTGCGTTCTTAACATTAAGTCTTCAACCCAATCCGTAGCAGGCCAGCCTGTTGCCCCACCACTGCCTAAACCAATACACCAAGGTGTTCCGCCATCTGTAACAATCTGTTTCGTTAATGTTTTTAATGCTTCCATGGTTTGTGGTACTTCATAACCTGAATCTTCGAAATTCTCGGGTACAAACCAAACCAACGATTTTAAATCTACTTTATAGAAGAAACCAAATAGGTGTTGGTCGCCTTTTTTATCTGCAAAGGTGCCTAAATCCACCCAAGAAGAACCTGCTGCATAATTATCTTTAACCCATTTCTCTGTTTCAGTATTAAGTGGCGATAAAAAACCTTTTGATGCAAGGTCTGCCGCTAGACCCGGTTGAGGAAATATAGCAATATTAGGGGCACTACCTGCTTGTACATCAATAACAATTTGCTGTTCGAAGGAATCTGAGCCTGCATACTCAACTGTGGCACCCGTTGCTGCTTCAAAATAAGCGATCACACTTTCAACCAGTTTCTTATCTGCACCTAACCATGGACCTTTAATGGTTATTTTTTCACCCTTAAGATCAATTTGTTTTTTAAACTGATCATAACTTGCCCAATTAAAGGTTTTATCTTCACCGGGTTGGTACTTTAGGTCCGTAGCAAAAACTGAAGAGCTGCTAAAAATAGCGAGTAAAATTGCGCCATTGAGTATGGTTTTATTCATCTTCCTGTCACTCCATTTTAATAAAAAGAAACATCTGATTTAGCATGTTATATTTCAAAAATATAAGACGTAATAATAGTCAACAACGGCGATAAGGTTTTATTGCTGTACAAATATTGAGCGCAATAACGCTTTTTGAGGTGAACTATGTATTCGGTTGGTGATATTAATCACTTGTTTTGTGAATATTTAGTGAGTTAGGTTAATTATTTATCAATTAGATTTAGACTGTAGTGAGTTCTTCAATTTATATATCAACGATCATCGCGTTATAAGTCATTTAAAAAAGCTTATACATAAGGAATAAAGATGGCAGAAACAATCACGAAAAAGTGGTGGCACAACTGTGTTGTCTATCAAATCTATCCACGTAGTTTTAAGGATAGTAACGGCGATGGTATAGGCGATATCCAAGGGATTATTAGTAAACTAGATTATATTCAATCGCTGGGGGTAAATGTAATTTGGTTAAGTCCCGTTAATCAGTCACCAATGGATGATAACGGCTATGATATTTCTGATTATTATAACATTGCACCTGAATTCGGCAGTATGGATGATATGGAGTTATTGATTACAGAATCAAATAAACGCAATATTAAAATTTTAATGGATCTTGTTATTAATCATACCTCAGATGAACACCCTTGGTTTATCGAATCAAAAAGTAGTGTAAATAACCCTAAACGTGATTGGTATATATGGAAAGAGCCTAAACCAGATGGTAGTGAACCCAACAACTGGGAGTCATTCTTTACACCTAAAGCCTGGGAGTTTGATGATTTAACTCAGCAATTTTATTTACATCTGTTTAGTAAAAAACAACCCGATTTAAATTGGGCAAATCCTGAAGTACGTGAAGCCATCCACGCTGTTTTACACTTTTGGCTTAAAAAAGGGATTGGCGGCTTTCGAATGGATGTCATAAATATGATTGGTAAACCTGACGATTTTCCCGATGCGACTATTTTTGATGAAGGTGTATCTGGCTGGGAACATTGGGCAAACAACCTATTATGTCATCAATACCTGCGTGAGATAAACGATAAAGTATTATCTCATTACGATGTAATGACAGTGGCTGAAACACCGTTTACCAGTACATTAGATGGTCGTTATTATTCGCACCCTGCTCGTAACGAAGTGAGTATGATCTTTCATTTTGAGCACATGAGTATCGACAGAGAGGAACATAACGCGGTCAGGAAACCTTTTGATCTTAGAGAATATAAAGAGATCATGAGTCGCTGGCAAAAAGACCTTTATCAAAAGGGATGGAATAGCCTGTATTGGAGTAATCATGACCAACCGCGAACAGTATCGCGTTTTGGCTGTGATAACGAGCAGTATCGTACCATTAGTGCAAAAATGTTGGGGACGATTACACATATGATGAGTGGCACACCTTATGTATACCAGGGTGAAGAACTTGGCATGACCAATAAAGTATTCACCGATATTGAGCAATTTAATGATCTGATGGCTAAGTTTCATTATCAGAAAATACTCGCTAGTGGTCGTAGCGAAAAACAGGCTATCGATTTCTTAAACTACTTCTCACGGGATCATGCCCGTCTTCCGATGCAATGGGATAACACGGCTAATGGAGGGTTTACTACAGGCAAGCCATGGCTAGCACTCAACAACAATTTTGCGACAGTGAATGTACAGGCAGAAATAAACAACAAAGATTCTATCTTCAATTATTATCAGCGGCTCATTACACTTAGAAAATCTAACAAATATGGTGAAGTGATTACCTATGGTGATTATCAAGCGCTTGATGTAAACGATGCTGAAGTATTCGCCTATCGACGTTGTTACCACGAGTACACACTCTTAATTATTTGTAACTTTAGTGATCATACTTTGCAACGTAATTATGCTGGAGAAATTAAAGAGTTTATCTTAGGGAATTATGCCAATGTACCAACTTGCTTAGAAGATTTAACGCTTAAGCCTTATCAGGCGTTTATATTCGAGATTAGATGATTAATAGAGATGATATTATTGGTCAACTTACGCCTTGAATTAAGTTGTTTTTCCTAGGCAAAATTTAGATCACATACTGAATGTAATTGGTATTAAATAAAAAGAGCAACCAAGGTTGCTCTTTTTATTTACATAACAATTAAAGACTAGTTACTTTTTTTCTCTAATGCTTTGAGCATACTCCTCGTGACTAAGGTAACGCCTTTATCAGTGACACGAAAACCATTTGCAATATCCTGCTCTTTATCATGGCCAATCGTCAAACCTGCTGGCACATTACATTTACTGTCAAGAATAACGCGTTTTAATTTACAATTTTCGCCTACATCACTTTCATGCAGTAATACCGACTCTTCGATAAGGCTATATGAGTGTACATGTACACTCGAATACAATAACGATTTACGTATGGTGGAACCAGAGATGATACAGCCACCTGATACGGTTGAATCTAATGCCATACCACGGCGTTCGTCATTATCAAAAATGAACTTTGCAGGGGGTAGCTGCTCTTGATAAGTCCAAATCGGCCATGCTTTATCGTAAAGGTCAAGCTGAGGCTCAGGAGAGACAAGTTCCATATTAGCTTCCCAAAAAGAATCTAATGTACCCACATCACGCCAATAAGGTTGATTTTCACTATCAGGGTCTTTGAATGCATAAGCATAGACGTCATTTTCCTTGATAATTGAAGGGATAATATCATGACCAAAATCATGCGTAGAACCTTCTGTCCCATCGTCTTTTAACAATTGATTGAATAGAAAATCTGCATTAAAGAGATAATTACCCATAGAGGCTAAACAAGTACCTGGTTTACCTGGCACTTCATTTGGTTGTTCAGGTTTTTCATCAAAGGCCATCACTTTATTTTTTGCATTAACAGTCAACACACCAAAGCTACCCGCAGCTTCCTCTGTTGCCGCTTCAAGACAGCAAACGGTCATATCGGCATTGTTAGCGACATGCTCAGCTATCAAAGTACCATAATCCATGCGATAAACATGATCGCCAGATAACACTAATACGTATTTGGGATTGTGTGATTGAATGATATCCATGTTCTGATAAACAGCATCAGCTGTACCCACATACCAATCTTCACCATTTTGCTGTGATGCTGGTAAAACTTCAACAAACTCTTTTGCCTTAAAGCTGCCCCAACCACGGCTTATATGACGAATTAAAGAGTGAGATTTATATTGTGTTGCTATGCCTACGCGGTTAATGCCAGAATTTATACAGTTTGATAAAGGGAAATCAATAATACGGAACTTACCACCAAAATAAACAGCGGGTTTTGCTCGAGAGTCAGTTAGTTCATATAAACGGCTACCACGGCCACCAGCTAAAACTAATGCATAGGTATCTTTGGTTAAATTACTAATGTGACGGTCGGTACTATGGTGCATATAAATCTCCTGAGAGGAATTTTTCAAAGGGAAACAAGAATAGGGTTTCATTAGTAAATACAAATAAAAAACTATTATTGCAGAGTAACTTTTCAAATAAATGACAAAGGCATTTATATTGAATAAGTTTGTTGCTAAGAAGTTAGATTAAAGAGCGTAAATCAGCGTTTAAATCGTCATCAATGAGTAAATACTATAATGAATTAATTGCAGCTGTCGCGATAGGCAGATCACGCTATGTCTATCTGTGTACTCAAGGTGGGGATTATTAACGAATAATGAGAAGCTGAGCCGAATGATAATGAGTATTGATGATAAACATTATCAACAATGTATTTTATCTTTCAATATTACGAGTAAAAAAGTGCAAATAAGTATCTAAAGTCGAGCAGGTTCTACCATATCCTTTATAAAATACTTGTCTTATCACAGTCCACCAGCACTGTGATAAGACAAGCATGATTATTCAAAATAATATTACATAGTTAATAATATCAAAACTGATTACACTTTTACTGTGCAGCAGTCATTGCACCGAACATAATACTGTGGATGGATGTATTATCAATTGAGCGTGCATGCACAACATCGCTGTTCAACCCCCAAGCCATCATTGGTACAGGTACATTCGTATGACTACCCCATTTCCAACTAACATCCGGGATATTACCAGCACCATTTGTTTTAATAAGCGCTAAACCGCCAGTTTCATGATCGGCAGTGACAATAACCATCGTATCATCACGTTGTACGGACCAATCAACAGCATGTTTAACTGAGTCATCAAATTTAAGTGTTTCATGAATCATACGTTTTTCATCATTTATATGTGCCGCAAAATCAATTTGTGAGCCTTCTACCATTAAGAAAAAGCCATTAGGGTTACGTGACAGAATATCTATTGCAATCTCTGTCATCCTTTCAATCTGCGGGATGTCTAAGCTTTCATAACTCCAATCATTCGCTTCTTGTGAATCACTTGGCACGACATAAGGGATTTCATCGATTCCAAAAATACCTGCAAACTTAATCTCCGCATTTGGATCATTAATTGGCAGATCATCCATTTTAGTCATCAAGTCAGTATGGTTGCGAACAACAATGTAGTTGTTCGCTGCAGCATCACGACTTATCACATCGATATTGTCCACTTGTTTGCTACCACATAATGCTACATTAGGTTGAACATCATAAAACATGCTTTGAGAAAGCTGCGTAAAATCATTTCTGTTTTGACCATGTGCAGTAAACGCAGCAGGAGTTGCATGCACGCAATGAGAAGTGGCAACAACCCCCACTGATTTACCCATTTTTTGGGCTGATTCAAGAATAGTTTTAAGATCAGAACCATCACCAGGGATAGCTTGCGATATAACACCAGAGTTTACCTTATAACCTGTTGCCATAGCAGACGCAGCTGCTGCAGAATCAGTATAATAGTGTTCACCTAAGCCAGCTAGATGCTCATGTCCCAATGTATCAGCACTAGCTGTATTTATCTGGCCTTGATGAATTCCTGATTCAAGAAATAATGTTTCACCTTTGTAAGCACGTGTTACATTAATTTGGCCGTATCCCATACCATCACCAATCATTAAAATTACGTTTTTAGTTTTTTCCATACTGACAACATCTACATCATGGCTATCTGTTGATTGAGAGTCGAGTTCTTTATTGATTGTTAATGTGACTTTATAGTTACCTTGCTCATCTGCTGTTGCAATTTGTCTTGAAGTAGAATCCAATTGTTTGTCATCATCTTCTAGTGATACGTTAACCGCATCGTCAGAGGAAGTTTCCCATTCATAACTTTGGGCAAAGGTACTACCATCAGCACCAATACTTATGGGGTTATCAATGGTTGTTAATTTATTGTAACCAGACACCGCATTAACCTTAGCAATAGAAACGGGTACACCAATCTGACCATCACCCAATACAGATATACCTACTATGTAACTTCCTGCTTCAACGCTGGCATGAATCAAACCACCAGGGTAAGTTGTCAGTGCAGATGCCCCTTCTTTTAGGTCTACAAGTTGATTTTTTAGTGAACCATAGGTTAATAACTTATCATCTAATTCCTGTGTAATATTAAATTGTATGTCAGTCTGTTGGGCAAATGAAACTTTGACTTGATAATTACCAGCACCAATATATTTAAAAACATAATCATCATGTTGCTCCCAATCAGTGAAACTACCAACTAAGTACATTGGTGTAGATAGATTGTCGACGTCTTGTTCAGTAATATTCTCTATGTAGAGCGTTGGGTTATCAGTACTTACACTGGCATCTAGTGTAAATCGAAATACTTGTTCCTGCCCATTTACAACAATATCCATATTTTGGTTTTCAAATTCATCGTATTTACGCTGTAACTCGTAAATGGTATCTACCGAGACACTGTTATCCGCACTTTGAGCAATCGCTAGATCACGTTGGTCACTCCATTGTGGATCGGAAATTTTAAAAGAATAAGAGCCGGATTCCATACTAAATAATGCAATGTGGGCACCCTCTCCCTGATAATGAAGTTGCGCATCAGGACGGGCTGACCAACTATTCATCGAACCTTTAATATACAAGCGACAGTCTTTTCCAGGGTTGTCATCTATTTCTTCACTGCTACAAGCATAAGGACCTGTATCAATACTATCTGCAATTTCTCGATCTACTTCACGATCGATATACTCTTTATCATTACTATTACAACCTGCTAATACCAACAGGCTTATTGTCGACACTGAAAAAAAAAGGTTTTTAGTTTTAAACATCCGTTATTCTCACTTGCGTTATTAAAGAGCCAGTAAAGTAACAACCAAATATGACAAAAACGTGACATAAGTTACGTAACATGCTGATATAAAACAATTAAATCTACGCCTTTATCATTATTTTCTACGCCCCTAATGGTCTAAGTTACTACGCCCATAAGAGATTTAACTGCTATAGATCAATAGGATATAAATTTCGACATTAAATGTCTTGGTGAGGTAAATGTTTAACTTAAAGATATAATAATATTGTAAAAGAGGAGTAAAATCGCAGAAACAAACGCAGTATTATAAATTAATGTAAATAGATGAGTGAATTGCTCTGTTCATCTCACCGTTGATGTTGAGATGAACAGAGTTAAATTAATGCTTGCGGCTAACCAATAAAATTAACCATATACTAAATTAGGTAACCAAGTGGCTAAGCTTGGGTAATAAGCCAGTAAACCAATTACGACTATTTGTATGGCAATAAATGGAATAACGCCGCGGTAAATCTGTGGCGTTGAAACCGAGTCTGGGGCAACCCCACGCAGATAAAACAGTGAGAACCCAAAGGGAGGTGTCAAAAATGAGGTTTGTAGGTTTAAGGCAATCATAATACCTAACCAAATAGGATCGATCCCCATACTCAAAAGGATTGGTGCAACAATAGGTATAACAACAAACGTTATTTCAATAAAGTCGAGAAAGAATCCAAGTAAAAACATCACTAACATGACTAAAAATAGCGCAGAAAACATACCCCCGGGTAAATTAGTCAAAAAATCACGTACAAGATCATCCCCGCCGAAGCCACGAAATACAAGAGAGAAAATTGAAGCGCCGATTAAAATCATGAACACCATTGCAGTTACTTCGGTAGTGCTACGCAATACTTGCTGTAATACTGAAAAATTTAACGTTTTCTTAAATTTTGCTAAAACAATAGCGCCAACCGAGCCGACAGATGCAGCTTCTGTAGGTGTTGCAATCCCCCC
The DNA here is from genome assembly GCF_030161115.1 of Psychromonas marina. Classification (GTDB taxonomy): domain Bacteria; phylum Pseudomonadota; class Gammaproteobacteria; order Enterobacterales; family Psychromonadaceae; genus Psychromonas; species Psychromonas marina. Next base: position 58,747 of record NZ_BSPQ01000021.1, on the reverse strand, counting down.
TAGAATTGAACCCAGTACCAATACAATCAAACCAATAGGTGGGATTAATACGGTTAGTACTTGCATCCATAATTCACGACTTACTTTACGCTCATCCTCTGGAATTGGCGGTACTTTGTTAGGTGCCACTAGTGCGATTATGATGATATACAATGCATACAGACCAACTAACAATATGCCTGGAATCAATGCTCCTAAAAACAGATCACCTACCGTGACACTTTCAGGAGCGAAAATGCCTTGGTCTAATTGAGCTTGTTGATAGGCAGATGAGATTACATCACCCAATAACACTAATACAATTGATGGGGGGATTATTTGCCCTAAGGTGCCCGATGCACAGATAACGCCAGTAGCGACTTGTGGTGAATAACCACGCTTTAACATGGTAGGTAACGCTAACAAGCCCATTGTAACAACCGTCGCACCAACAATGCCTGTACTCGCGGCTAATAACATACCAACAATCAACACCGACAAACCTAAGCCACCGGGTTTACCGCCAAAGACTTGCCCCATTGTATCGAGTAACTCTTCTGCTATTTTAGACTTTTCTAGCATCACGCCCATAAATACAAATAGGGGGATAGCAATTAAGAGTTCATTGGAAAGAATACCCTGAATACGATTTGGGATAGCTTCAAGGAATACGCTATCGAACGTGCCAGTCATATAACCTATTAAGGCAAATAGGAGACCTGATCCTGCTAAAGCAAAAGCGACAGGATAACCGACTAATAATATGATAAAAGCAAAGGCGAATAATAATAGTGGTAGCAATTCAATCATAATCCATGCTCCTCTTGATGTGTGTCTAATGCTTCAACTTGCTTTTCATAACCTTTGATGACCAATATTGCTTTTAACGTTTCAGCAATACCTTGAATGATCATTAATGCTGGCATTAATAAAATGGTAGATTTAAACAAGTAACGCGCATCAATTCCTCCCGCTTCTTGTGAACCTTCTAATACACGCCATGAAGCGGCTACATATTCCCAAGCAATAAAAAAGATAAACAAACAGGTCGGGAGTAATAAGAAAAGAAAACCGAATAAATTAACCCATGCTTGCTTTTTAGCACTTGCAGGTCGATAAAAAATGTCAACACGTACATGCCCACCTTTTAACAACGTATAACCTGCACCGAGCATAATGACGTAGTTGTGAAAATAAGTGATCGATTCCTGCAAAAAGACAGAACCGGTATTAAAAAGATAACGCATGACAACGACAATGAATGTAACTAATACAATCGCGAGTACAAACCAAGAAACAAAACGGCCAGTCCAGTCACTAAAACGATTGATGTTTTTGATTAGGTTGATGACTACAGGGGATGGTGTATCCATACACATTTCTCTATTTACAAAAAATGGGACTATGTCTTAAATAGCCCTATAAAAAAGAACAGCTAATCCATTAGGTGATTGGATTAGCTGATTTATCGGAACTACTCAGGGTTTCTTGCATTCAAGTAGGATTGCTCTGAGATAGCGTGCCATTTAATCACTTGGTCACGATAGGCTTTATAAGAAGCATAAACCTTTTTACTCATTTCATCTTTTTGTGCTTCTTCCATAACAACTTCAGCTGATAGTGCCTTTAACTGTGTTATGACATCTTTCGGGAACGGTAATAGCTCTACCCCTCCTTTATTAACCAATTGCTCAAGAGCAGCATTGTTTCGCGTAGTGTAATCTGCCAGCATGTTAGCATTGGCAACTTTAGTTGCATTTAACACAATTGATTGTAAATCTTTTGGTAGCGCTTCTAATGCTTTCTTATTAATTAGCACTTCCATTGTTGAACCTGGCTCATGCCATCCTGGATAATAATAGTATTTTGCGGCTTTATTAAGGCCAAATGCAAGATCGTTATAAGGACCTACCCACTCTGTTGCATCGATGGTACCTGATTGTAATGCAGGAAAAATTTCACTACCTGGTAATAAGACCGGCGTACCGCCTGCTCGTTTTAACACTTCACCACCTAAACCGGGAATACGCATCTTCAAACCTTTAAGGTCTGCGAGACTATCAATACGCTTATTAAACCAGCCCCCCATTTGCACACCAGTATTACCTGCAGGCATTGGAACAATACCAAAGGGTTCGTAAGCTTCATGCCATAACGCTAATCCACCACCATTGTATATCCAACCATTCATCTCTTGAGCGGTTAACCCAAAAGGCACCGCAGTGAAGAACTGCCCTGCAGGCACTTTACCTTTCCAGTAATAGCCTGCACCGTGGCCTAATTCTGCTGTACCACGAGAGACTGCATCAAACGTTTCTAACGCCCCTACAAGTTCTTTTGCCCCATATACTTTGACTTGAATACGGCCGGCACTCATTTCATTAATTAATGCTGCTAACTCATTTGCCCCAGTACCTAAACCAGGAAAGTTTTTTGGCCAAGTGGTCACCATTTTCCATTTATGCTCCGCTTTTGCAGCATTGGCTACAAACGGGGTAAAAAGTGTTCCTGCAATAGACAAACCTATTGCTAAATGTTTGACTAACTTTTTTAACTGCATTCTGTTCTCCTTGATAGTAGCGATGCCACATAACGACATGTTAATAATTTATAAAATTAACCTATTACAATAAGTCACTATGATGTTAATCAATTGTTACCAACTAGCAAATTAATCGATTGATTTTTCATCGTTTATACTCTGTTTTTTGACATAGACCCAGTTAGTATATTAAATTTGACGGCGGTCACTTTATGTTGAATGTAGAAAATGTGGCTGATTAATTGAGCTAACATTAATAGTAGATAATCTAAAATGTCGTAACAGATATATTAATAATAAGTGTAAATATAAAATGTAAATGCTAAGCATGTGCTAAATTTTAAGTTAACTAGGTAGCGCATTGTTAATAAAACAAAACCACACTGGCAGGCGGGATCTTTATTTTGTTTTTAATTGACTTTTATTTATGGGTGATTAAGATGGTTAAAACATTGATTGATATTATATTAATGTTGGCTATTACAGGGAGAGTATTATGCATACGTGTAAATATTGTGGGGAGCCGTTGCCTATTTTAAAGCATCATCGCTCACTAAAAGAACGGTTATTTACCCATAGAAATGAAGAAAAATATAAATGTGTCAATTGTCAGAAAATGACTTTTAAGGCGGTTAAATTTAATGAAGCTTTAGATTGATTATTATTAATTATTATTAAAATGTTTTAACACTTTCTAAAATACCTGAAGCTCCAAGGCTTTATTTTGCATGAACATTAGCCAAGCATTGAAATTAATCGTTATCAACACCTAGCTAATATATAACCTATCAAGTTAAAAGGTTTGTCACTTCTTCACATCATTATCAACACTTGGCTGATCACTTAACACTTCAGCAAGTGTTGTGCGACATAAATGCCCTTCTACTTCACCCTCAGCATTTAATACGGGTAATGGATGCTCATTATCAATCATGTCTGGAATAACACTTTCAAGCAAAGCATCACTTTGAACAGAAGGAACATCTTCAAGTAATGAGGCATCGATGACATTATCGTATTCACCCTTTTCTACATTCTCTAGTGTCTCTTGAGTAATTAATCCACGATAGCCGTCATCATTAACAACGTAGCCATAATCTTGTTTTGATTTACGCATTTGTAACACTGCTTCACCAATTGTTTCGGAAGAGATACGGCATATTTGCGGTTGCATTACCGTTTCTACGGTTAAGGCGCGAGCACGATTGACATCTTTTACGAATGCTTCTACATAGTCATCAACAGGGTTAAGTAAAATATCTACAGGCTCCCCCTGTTGGACTAATATACCATCGCGCAAAATTGCAATTTTATCGCCAATACGTAACGCTTCATCGAGATCATGGGTAATAAATACAATTGTTTTATGTAATTTATCTTGCAACTCGATGAGTTGATCCTGCATCTCACTCCGTATTAACGGATCAAGTGCAGAAAAGGCTTCATCCATTAATAAGATATCCGCATCAGTACATAAGGCACGAGCAAGACCTACACGTTGCTGTTGTCCACCAGATAATTGCGCCGGATACTGATTTGCATAACCATTCAGTCCAACAGTATTTAACCATTCAGTTGCTTTATCTTCACGAACATCTTTTGCAATACCTTGAACCTGTAACCCGTAACCAATATTTTGTAGTACAGTACGGTGAGGTAACAAACCAAAACGTTGAAATACCATTGACATTTTATTTCGGCGAAAACCTTGGAGCTCTTTTTCATCAAGCTTCATGACATCACTACCTGCAATTTCAATTTCACCCGCAGTTGGTTCTATTAAGCGATTAAAATGACGGATTAATGTCGATTTACCTGAGCCTGAAAGCCCCATAATCACGAATATTTCACCAGGATAAATATCTAAGTTGATATTTGATAAGCCTACAGTATGACCTGTTTCTTCTAAAATTTGCTCTTTGCTTTTACCCGCTTTAACTTGCTCAAGTACCTTTTTCTCATTTTTCCCAAATATTTTGTACAAGTTTTTAATACGCATCAATGGTACTTTATTTTCATTGTCGCTCATTATTCATTACCTCCAAAATTTTGCAGTGTACGCTTTGCATAACTTTGAGATAGTCGGTCAAAAATGATCGCAATTGCGACAATCGCCAATCCATTCAGCAAGCCTAATGTGAAATATTGATTAGTAATCGATTTTAACACCGGTTGCCCTAGTCCTTTAACACCAATCATCGACGCAATAACAACCATAGAAAGCGCCATCATAATTGTTTGGTTGATACCTGCCATGATATTAGGCATCGCTAAGGGGATCTGAACACCAAATAAGCGTTGCATAGAATTAGCACCATAAGCAGTAGCAGCTTCTAATACTTCTTTATCTACCAGTCTAATACCAAGATTTGTCAAACGTATAACAGGTGGTATCGCATAAATAATAACCGCAATAACACCCGGAATTTTACCTATTCCTAACAACATAACGACAGGAATCAAGTATACAAATGCTGGCATGGTTTGCATTATATCAAGGATAGGTGTAACAATTGACTGAACCCTGTTAGAACGCGCCATCGCGACGCCTATTGGCACGCCGAGTATAATTGCGAGTAAAGTAGATACGGTAATAATACTCATGGTACGCATCGTATTTTCCCACATTCCTAAAAAACCTATCATGAAAAAAGCGACAACAACACCCAGTGTTAATTTCCATGAACGACTTGCTAGATAAGCAAAAATAGCTAATGCAGCGATCACTAACCACCAAGGACTATTTAACAATAATTTTTCAAACCAAATAAGAAAGCTAAGAAGAGGATCGAAGAAAGCTTCGATATTATCACCATATTCACGTGAGAAGCTACGGTAAGCACCGTCTAGTGTTTTTCTGATATCTAATAATTGGTGACGATCAAGTTGCGGGATTTCCGACAGCCATGACTTGTCTGACATTTTATTTATTTCCTTATAAAAAAAAGCCCAGATAATCTGGGCTTATAGAGATGACTTAATTAAAGTTCTGACAATGCTTTTTTAATTTTCTGTGCCGTTTCCGTATCAACCCATTTTGACCAAGTATCTTCATAATTAGTTAAAAAATGTTCAACCGTATACTCACCATCAGCTTGTTGATCTTCCATCCAAGCTAACAAAATGTTCATTTGTGCGTTACTAAACGAACGCGCTGCAAGATATGACATTGCTTCAGGCGCTCTCTTTGCAAACGCTTCAGTGACAACTGAATCAACTTTTGAAGGTGGGTACATGGTAGGTTTTGGTGTTAAACAATCATTTTGAGTAATACACTCTTTAAAATGTTTGCTGTCAACGTCTGAACCAAAATCAACCTTAACCATTTTATACTTACCCAGAACCGATGTTGGCGCCCAGTAATAACCAAACCATGCTTCTTGGCGTTCATATGCTTTTGCAATTGAACCAGAAAGACCAGCACCTGAACCTGGATCTAATAGTTCAAACCCAGCATCTTCAAGCCCTAATGCAGTAAATAGTTGGCTAGAAGATATTTGACAATTCCAACCTGCAGGACAGCCCATAAATCCAGATTTACTTGGATCTTCAGGATGTTTAAATAGTTTTGCATTGGCTTTAACACCAGCAATAGTTGCAAGCGATGGGTCTTTTTCTACCATATAAGCAGGAACCCAAAATCCTTCTTCACCACCATCTGAAAGCGTTGTACCGGCATAACGAATACGCCCTTCTTGTACCCCTTTATCTAAGGCTTCTTTCATGGAATTACTCCAAAATTCAGGAGCGATATCAGGTTGGCCTTTTTCAATCATAGATGCACCAGTAGGCATAGTATCACCAGGTACTAATTCAGCATCACAATCAAAACCATGTTCAAGTATAAATCTATCGATGTTCGCAATAAGAGTTGCAGAGTTCCAGTTCATATCAGCAATAGTGACTTTTCCACATTCATTAGCATTGGCATTCATAGACAATGATGCACATGCAAGCAATACAGAACTAGAGAGAAATTTACGCATATTAATATCCTTATTAATTTAAATTTAGGGCTAATTATTTATCTTTTACATAACAAGCAATTATATAGGTTACAGCAAACAACCTTGTAATCACAGTACAGGGGAATTTTGCTGTTCGAGAGTAGGTGAACTTGAGGTCATTCAAATTATTTATTAAATTGCAGAAAAACTTGCTAAAACTTGCTCTGACTTGGCTAGAGCATAGGGTTACCCCATAAGCATTATTAAACCAATGGAGTAATAACCACACCTAAATAACAAATAAAAACTGACAAATAAAAGTTAAAATAATTAGAATTAATTCTTTTAAATAATCCTAATTATCATAACTGCCTACATTTACACCGCTTACTAGCTTAGTATTAATACAACAAGTGCGCACAATTTAAACATGATATATGTTCTATCTAAATAATATTGGCTACCTATCGAGCATTTATGTGATACTTACCTTATAAAAACTGACCTGCCGTACCTCGAAAATTTAACCAATGAACATCACAAAATAATATATAACATTCATTTTATTCGTCTTTTATTGTCGACAAAATTAAATTATTCCTATACTGGCTATTAATTTACAACTGGAGATATCATGAATTTAAACCTTAATAATAAAAAAGCGTTGGTAATGGGTGGCAGTACAGGCATCGGAAAAGCGATCGCTTTGTCACTGGTTAATGAGGGTGTCGAAGTATATATTTGCTCTCGTTCTGAGTTAAAACTAAAAGCCTGCTGTGACGAAATTGGTGCCGCTGGATATGAAGTTTGTGATCTGTCAGTACCGCTTGCATCAAAGCAGTTAATTGATAAATTAATAAAAAGAATTGGCCAAATTGACATACTTGTGACCAATACAGGTGGTCCTGAAAAAGGCAGTTTTCTTGAAGTATCGGATCAGCAATGGCAACAGGATTTTCAATCCCTTTGGATGAGCCCTGTTGAGTCAATTAAAACAATACTTCCAATCATGAAATCAAACAATTATGGACGAATAATTTTAGTGACTTCGGTTGCAGCAAAAGAACCGATCGCCGGTTTAACAACCTCAAATGGATTAAGAGCGGGTTTACCCGGTTTAGCGCGATCAATTGCGAACGAGTTTTCAGCTTTTGGGATTACGATCAATTGTCTGTTACCCGGTTACACGAGCACTCAAAGACTAAAATCTTTAAATCTTTCAGATCAAACAATTAAAGCAATGATACCTGCAGGCAGATTAGCTGAACCATCTGAATTAGCTGATTTAGCGACTTTCCTCGCGTCGGAAAAAGGTGCTTATATCACAGGGCAGAGTATCGCAATAGATGGTGGTTTATTAAATGGTCATTAATATTTAAATCAATTTGTAACGACTTAATCAAATTAGCCTCAGACAACAACCTCATTTTATGAGGCTAATCTGCTCGAATATGTTCCTCATATACTTAAATAGTTACTATTTAGAAACGATAACTTCACCATTATTAGAATTATAATAAACATTCAAATCGGGTTGTGCATTATAGGTATAAGTACAGTCAAAATTACGGTTGTATACGGTAGTGAACTCAGTTGAGTCTGTTAAATCGCGTGTATCTTCTGTTTCTGCTCCCGATGAGAGCATTACCGCTCGCCAGACATCGACACAATCAGCTTGTGAGTTTAATGTTTTACTAACACCTCGTGTATCAGCAGGATAACCAAATTCATTAACAGTTAAATACTCGACGTCTGATACTTGAATAAAGTCTTGCACCGCTTGGTTATTGCCACGTATTAACCATGCATAATGTATTTGTCTTACACCCGATTCGAATGCGGCTGCAATACCTGCAAAGGTAGCTTTTTCTGCATCATCCCTTAAATTTAAAAATTTTGGCGCAGCAACTGCCCCTAATATCCCCAATATAATAATCACAATAACTAATTCAATGAGTGTAAAACCACGACTTTTAATCAAACTAACATCCTTTAGATAGATTAAACATGACTACTTAATGAATAAGTAGTCAAATTAATTTTCAGCATAACGACGTAACTTTAATGCGGCGATAAGTAGAAATTATATCTGATTTATTTGTATATTACATTGCAATAATATGTCGAGGTTTTATACAGATCACCATTAAAAGTTATCTTGTTGTTAACCATAAAGCGTGAATAATGCCGGGTACAAAAAAGAAAATTGTTAATATAATATTAATAATTAAATCTTTGCCTACACCATGTTTTAAAAAAACTGCAACAGGTGGTAATAAAAAACAGATAATAATATTGATTAGTTGATTCATTGTACTTCCCTATAATTAAGAGTGATTAAAACTATATTTAATAATTGTAGCAATCAAATTTGTAATTGTTAGCCATTGATTTTAAAATAAGTAGCATCTATTGTTTGATGCTACTTTAAAAGGTTAAACCTTTCCTAACGCCTGTTCGACGTCTGCAATAATATCAGCTATATTTTCAATACCGACTGAGATTCGGATCAATTCTTCACTTACACCCGCCGCTTTTAACTCGTCATTATTTAGTTGACGATGTGTTGTAGAAGCAGGATGACATGCAAGAGATTTAGCATCTCCTATGTTAACTAAGCGTAATATCATGTTTAACGCATCAATGAATTTAGCGCCTCCTTCGGCTCCACCTTTAATACCAAAACTTAAAACTCCAGAAGCCTTTCCGGCACAAATTTTTTGGCATGTTTCGTAGTATTGGCTATTTTCAAGTGCTGCGTAATTTACCCATTCTACTTTTTCATGAGCGGATAAATAGGCTGCCAATTTTTCTGCATTTTCACAATGACGTTCCATGCGTAAACATAAGGTTTCTAAACCTTGCATGATCTGAAATGAGTTCATTGGAGAAATAGCTGCACCGGTATTACGTAAAGGTACGACACGACAACGACCAATATAAGCAGCAGCGCCTAGCGCTTCTGTATAAATGACATCGTGATAAGAAGGATCTGGTTCATTAAGTACGGCAAAGCGTTTTTTATTTGCAACCCAATCAAACTTGCCAGAATCAACAATGATTCCACCGATGGATGTACCATGTCCGCCGATATATTTCGTTAATGAATGTACGACAATGTCTGCACCAAATTCAAATGGGCGACATAAAACCGGCGACGCAACTGTATTATCTACAATCAGTGGTAGACCATGCTTGTGCGCGATGTTGGCTAGTTTCTCTAAATCCACAATATTTCCGGCAGGATTACCGATAGATTCACAAAAAATGGCACGCGTATTATCATCAATAGCATCTTCAAACCCTTGATAATCATCAAAGGAAACCATTCGGCATTCAATACCTTGTTTTGGTAACGAGTGTGCAAAAAGATTATAAGTACCACCATAAAGTTGACTCGTACTCACAATATTTGTGCCCACTTCACAAATACACTGGATGGCATAAGTAATTGCAGACATGCCGGATGCAACTGCAAGCGCTGCTATTCCACCTTCCATCGCTGCAACCCGTTTCTCTAGTACATCGGTTGTTGGGTTCATAATACGTGTATAGATATTACCTGGTACTTTCAGGTCAAAAAGATCTGCGCCATGCTGCGTATCATCAAACGTATAAGAGGTTGTTTGATATATAGGTACTGCGGCCGCTTTAGTCGTTGCTTCTGACTCGTATCCATGATGTAACGCTAATGATTCTAATTGCATAACTATCCTTTTTAATTAACTAAATATGAAAACCGAAGATGATATTACCGATTAATAGCCTTAAATTTTGCGTGTTAGGTTAAATTAATAATGTAATTATTATTTAAAGTATTCGACCATAAACTCAATACATTTCTCAATGGTTAGTTCATCTATCGGTATTTGTGCCGTTGAGCTAATGTCACCCGCTTTATTGCCAAATGCAATGTCGATTTGTTGTGGCTTTTCATCATAGACTAAAAAAACTATCTTTTTATTTAAAGGAATACAATCAACACTAATCGCATCTGCTTTCATTCCTTGCTTGCGAAGAGTTTTATCCATGATGCCAATAACAGTATCTAACTTACTGTTTTTTTCATAAAAAAGATCATTGGATTGGGCAATAATATCTGATAGTGATTTTAATGTTTCTTTCATTAGTTCCGTCTTTTTGAATAGATTAAAATTAAATAATATCATCTTAATCTATTGAATTAGAAGATTATATCGTTTTATTTTTATTCAAAACAAGTATTCCCAATGAAACATTTCTATTAAAAGGTTGATAAACAAACATCACCTGCGAACAATAACTACACACTTCGCTTGTATTTAAGTATATTTTGGTGCGATATTTGACCAACAATTAAATCATTCATTTTATTCATATACACCTCACAGTACCATGTTCACTGGCTGTAAGACTCTTGTGTTTAAAATACATACGCTGTCAGTTGTGTGATTAGGAAAAAACCTATACTTACCTTGCACTTACGTGAATATAAAGCAGGTTAAGATAACACTTTATGCAGTATCCATTAGCTTTTAGGTTAGCTTTTTGACACAATATTTTAAATTAATTATTTAGGTGTTAACTAATGACAATAGAAAAAAGAAGTGACAATAAATTACTTAAGGTCATTATCGTTTCAGTTGGTGTGGTGTTGATTGGAGGTGGGCTTGGTCCTTATCTGATCGATCATTTTTCAGAGGCTGATGTTGTCGAAGATAATAAACAAGTGTCTCATTCAGATGAAATATCAGCAATATCAAATGTGGACCAACAACCCCAAAAATTAGCACAAGTCGTAACAATAAAGCCACCTACCCCGCAAACAAATACAACTACAGAAAATGCTGAACCACTACCCGCTTTACATGAATCAGATCCGTTTGTGTTGCAAAATATAAAGGTTGTAGGTGATACATCACTGATTGTTCAGAATGATATTATTAGTAATGTTGTTGTCTTTATCGATAATTTTTCAAGAGGTGAATTAGTTACTAGTTTCAGTCCGTTGTTAACACCGAGCGAACCATTTTCTATCAAAGAAGTGAAAAACATACTGATTATGGACAGTAAAAGTTATCAACGTTACGATAATTATGCTCAACTTGTCGATAATATTGATGTCGAAAATTTTATTTCCTTATACTCTCAACTAACACCATTGATTGATCAAGCATACCAAGATATTGGTTACGAGAAAGGTAGTTTTCAAGATACCTTTAATAAAGCGATAACGGAAGTGTTGGATACGCCGATCATTCGTTACAACATAGAACTTAACTCCCCTTCAGTTATTTACAAATACGCAGATGAAAATTTAGAAACATTGCCAGATACGCAAAAATTAATGCTTAGAATGGGACCAGATAACTTACAAAAAATACAACTTAAACTTGCACAAATTCAAAATGAATTAGAGCAATTATAACGAGTTACGTTAAGTAAATTAGCATTAATATTGACAGGATAACTGATTATTTATCTGCTAAACTTGCGTCTCAAATTTTTAATAACTGTATTTGACGTAAAACAAGGATATTTTTTATGAGTCTTGCCAATAAAGTGTTAGCCGTGAATAACGATCTCCCAATCCGTACTCATAAACCTGTACATAGTGGTAAAGTACGTTCCGTTTACTGGTTAACTGAAGCGGACAGCAAACGTCTAATTGAAGAAAAAGGTTACGATGTTCCTGCTGATGCACCACTAGCTATTATGGTAATTAGCGATCGAATTTCTGCATTCGATTGTATTTGGCATGGTGAAGGTGGCATGAATGGTGTGCCAGGAAAAGGCGCTGCACTTAATGCCATTTCCAATCATTGGTTCAAACTGTTTAAAGAACAAGGTTTAGCAGATAGCCATATTCTTGATATCCCACACCCATTTGTTTGGATCGTACAAAAAGCAAAACCTGTCATGATAGAAGCGATTGCTCGTCAATATATTACTGGATCTATGTGGCGCGCTTATGAAAAGGGTGAACGTGAATTTTGTGGGATCAATATCGCGGAAGGTTTATCGAATAATCAGAAATTACCTGAGCTACTTATCACTCCTTCTACCAAAGGTATTTTAGAAGGTATCCCGGGTGTCCAAGCAGTTGATGACGTAAATATTACACGTCAAAATATCGAAGATAATTTTGAAGCGTTTAACTTTACCAAACCATCAGATATTAATTTCTATGAGAAACTATTAAAAGATGCGTTTGCAGTCATTAGTACTGAACTTGAAAAGCTTGATCAGATATTTGTAGATACAAAATTTGAATTTGGTTACGTGAATGATAAAGCAGGTAATGAAAAGTTAATTTACATGGATGAGGTGGGTACACCAGACTCTTCTCGAATTTGGGATGGCGCTGCATTTAGGGACGGAAAGATTGTTGAAAATTCTAAAGAAGATTTCCGTCAACTTTTATTAAAGCACTTCCCTGATCCTGATATTTTATTAAATAAAGATCGCATGGCAGAACGCTTTGCGTTAGCAAAAAATAATGCATTGCCAGAAGATGTATTAATGAAAATTTCTGAAACCTATATTGGTATTGCAGAAAAAATAATTGGTAAAGAAATTGTACTTAGTGAAAACCCTAAAGCTGAAATAGTAACAATACTACGTGAACAGTATGGTTTGATTGATTAAGTTTTTTAACTGATTTTCTTCTCAAAACTTATCTACATAAAAGCAGAATTAATTTTCTGCTTTTTTCTACAAGCTTTAAATATTTAAGCATATTTTATATTTAATTTCGTTCTCAGTTTTGTAACTAAAATTCTTATTGATACATTTTTATAAAAATTTTTAACTTTAACTTACACTCAACAGCACTTGTTGCCTTACTAAGTTTTCATTTAATAGAAATGTAAGAAACACTTTTATAAAAAGGCCCCCTCTTATTAAGAAATAACTTTATTAAAAATTAATGAGTTAAAAATAAATTTCAAATTTAAAAAACAAAGGAAATATTTATGAACGGCTGGATGTTATTTTTAGTTATTGCATTTGTTCTAGGGATTATTGTTAGCAATATTCTTTTGTTAAAACACAGTGCAAAAATGAAATTACCAGATAGTGTTTTAAAATCTATTGAAGAAAAAAAGCAAGCTGAAGCATTAGCTAAAAAAAAACAAGAAACAAAAAAGCCAACGGATGATTAATCGGTTGGCTTTTATTTTTATTTTCAGATTAAGCGATTAAAACTCTTTGGTTTGTTTATCATTTTCTAACAAAGCACCACGAACATGTTCGGTAATACTGATATAAATTTCCGATACCTTTTGATCAGTTAAAGGTTTTTTATCTTCATCTAACCAAACAATTGATGTAGTTCCACCCGTCACTTCACCAAGCTGAACAAAATATTCACCATTATCCAGTTCAAAAGGTTGTAAATCATTTTCGTCCCAGTAACTGTCACTTGGTTTGCTGTAATTTAACAGAAAGTAACCGAGATTTTTATCTGCATCAACTAACTCAAAGTTAAGTAAGGTAAATAAAGCAGGTAATTTACGCCAAGTTTCAATAAATTCATCTTCAACAATCCAAGCACTTTGATGGTTATCATCAAAGCCCAGTTTTATTGTTAATGGCTGCGTATTAGCAGAAGCAAGTTGTTCAGATGCTTTTACGAAATAGGCATGTCTTAATAAATTATTTACAAAACGAAGTTCAATTTCCTGTTTCGTACTACCTACTAAATTAATCTTTAAGTCGGCGGACTCATTCTTTTCTGCATAAGTTAATGCATCAACAGTAACTGCAACGGTATGTCCATTTTGTTCTTTTTGTACCGTTAAGTTATAGCTAGACTTTTTTTCAACCGTGTTTTTATTAACAAAACTACCGTAGGTTGTCGTATCAACAAATATGCCGGTTTGAATATGCGTGTCATCTTTTTCAACCACTTCTACATTATTCTCTGATAAATAAGAGTTAATGAGAAACCAAACTTTGTTTTGCATATCTTCGTCTTGGTTAAACGAATTAAACAAAACTTTAATTTTATCATCTGGCGTCGACTCTAATAAAACACCATCAATGATCGCCATAAATTGTGTTGGAGGACGTATGTCAACATCTTCGCCGTGGAATCCAACGGCTATTTGGCCATCGGATAACGGGGGCAGGTCAAAATTATTACGCATCTCATCATTACTAAAATCACCTGTTTGGTACGGCGTAATTAACTCTGATTTTTGATAATCAAATGAGCCATTTGCTTGCATGCGCGTATCGAAACGTACACAAGCAGAAAGTGATAAAGCAACAATAATTGCGGTTGCACTGCGGTAATGTTTAAAATTTATATTCATGAAAATAGTTTTGCTTCTGTTAGGGCTTCGCGCACAATATTATGAAACTTTGGCGCTAAAATTGTCAATGGTAAACGGCAACCAGCAGTTGGAATTAAACCAAGTTCAGCACATGCCCATTTAACCGGGATTGGGTTAGACTCAACGAATAAGTTTTTATGAACAGGCATTAATTGTTGGTTTATTATTTGTGCTTCGTCACGATTTCCATCAAGTGCTAAGCGACACATTTTTGCCATTTCAGCAGGCGCAACATTATTAGTAACAGAAATAACGCCATCACCACCTTGTAGCATAAATTCACAACCAGTTTCATCATCGCCACTGAAGAGTAAGAAATCATCAGCTACTAATGCTTTAATTTCGGTAAGTCGATTAAGGTCACCTGTTGCTTCTTTGATACCGATGATATTTTTAATTTCGGCTAAGCGTGCAACGGTTTCAGGTAGCATATCCACAGCTGTACGACCTGGTACATTATATAATATTTGTGGTAAATCTGAAGATTCAGCGATCGCTTTAAAATGCTGATATAAACCTTCTTGCGTTGGCTTATTATAATATGGTGTCACATTAAGTCCTGCTGCAATGCCACTATTAGCAAATAATTTACTAAAAGTAATCGCTTCAGACGTCGAGTTTGCTCCATTACCGGCAATAACAGGGATTCTGCCCGCTGCATATTCAACCGTTTTTAATGCTACTTTGACGTGATCATCAACATTAAGTGTTGCAGACTCCCCCGTTGTGCCAACTGCAACAATAGCAGAAGTGCCAGACTTGATATGGAATTCAACTAACGCTTCAAGTGACTTAAAATCTATTTCGCCAGTTTTATCCATTGGAGTCACGAGTGCGACAATACTACCTGTTAACATATTAAAATCTCCTATTTATAATCACTTAATGTTACTTTTGCGCGCAACTAAAAACAAGCAATAAAGCACATAGATCGAGCCTGTAACGATAAAATTTACACATTGTTGCTTGCGTTCAACGAATAAGAAGATAATCTAGCCTCAATTGAACTATTTTTACTTTATTGAGGTTTGCATGTCAGTTAATAATCATGATGTTAGCGTTTCTACTTTCCCACAAATTATATTAGAAGGCTCTAAAGAGAAACCTGTGTTGGTTGTTTTTTGGTCACAACAGTGTCCCGTCTGTTGTGAGTTATTACCCCTACTAGATAAAATTCATGCCGAAG
Source organism: Psychromonas marina (assembly GCF_030161115.1). Lineage (GTDB taxonomy): Bacteria > Pseudomonadota > Gammaproteobacteria > Enterobacterales > Psychromonadaceae > Psychromonas > Psychromonas marina. The sequence continues at coordinate 42,775 of NZ_BSPQ01000021.1, read as the reverse complement.
ATGATCAAGCGTTTGTTATTGCTCGTATTAACTGTGATGTTGAACAGCAAATTGTAAACCACTTTGGTGTGCAAAGTGTCCCAAGTGTGTTTATGTTTATTGATGGGCAAGGTGCAGATGGTTTTGCTGGAGAGCAAACAGAAGAGTTTATTCGTACCTTCATTAAAAAGCATACACCGGATCAATCGCTGCTTTTATTACAACAAGGGCAAACACTTTTTGCTCAAGGCGAAATAGAAAATGCGAAAACAATTATCTTACAAGCATTACAAAGTTGTGCTGCCGATAATGTAAACTACAACGATATCAAACTTGCACTGGCGCAAATCTATTTAGCGTTGGGCGATTTTGAAAGAGCGACACCGATTTTAGAAAAGATTCCTATGGCAGCTCAAAACATGATCTACCATAGTTTGATGTCGCAATTGGAATTAGCGAAACAATCTTCTCAAACACCTGAGATTACAGCGTTAGAACAATCTCTTGAAAACACACCTAATGACTGTGTTGAGAAAACTCAGATTGAATATCAACTAGCCTTACAATATAACCAAGCAAACAGAAACAGTGAAGCATTAGCATTACTTTATAATATTCTACTTGCGGATATGAACTATGAAGAGGGTGAAGCTAAAAAAACATTACTTGATATTTTAGCAACGATTGATGATCCTAAATTAGTGAGTGAATATCGACGTAAATTGTATAGCTTACTGTATTAGTCGCTGTAATAAATCTTTCACACCTATCTCTGGGCTGCTTATTATAAGTGGCCTTTTTTGTATCATTAATTCACAAACACCTGCCATCGATGCTTGCGCTAAAACCACACAGTCGTAGTCGATTTGTTTACGCTTAATAACCTCAGCTATAGCTTGATAATACAGACTATATTGCGAATTTAAAAAGTATTGCCAACTATTTTCAATAACAAAATAGTCGATCCTATTTTTACTTTTTTGTATCAGTTGTGATTTGTTCATTAATCGTGTCGTAGCAGGTAAAGTACTTTTTAACGCTGCTAAGACTAATATCCGCGGCCCCTCATTAACGGCGATATTTGCCATTGCCCTATCAATACGTAGGGCATATTGGCCACTTTCTAATAGTGTACTTTCTGCAATACTGCCCAGTGTCGAACAACTACACACCACTAATTTACTGTGTTTATCTGCTTGCTGTAAGATATCAACCACGTGTTCGGTCACTCTTGTCGTGATACCATTTTGTATTGCATCGTCGAGTAGTTGTGGTTTAACAATATGTGCAACGGTTACAGATTCGTCATACTTGTTAAGTAACTCAGTAAAAGTATTCACATGCACTTGATCGGTATGTAAAAAAGTAATATCTACCTGCTTAACTTGCATCTAACCATTCTCTTTATTTAGATTAAAGTCATCCATTGATTTATAGCCAGGGAGTTGTCGTATACGTGACAACCAGGATAAAATACCTGGGTAAGAGGACAAATTAAACCCACCTTCAAAGGCAACATGTGTATAAGCATATAATGAGATATCAGCGATAGTGATTGAGGACCCCACTAAATAGTCTGATTGACTAAGTTGATCCTCCATCACACGCAACGCTTTATGGCCGCCAACTTGTAAATCTTGGTATTCCTGAGCACGAGATTCAGGTAGCCCCAGATAAAGATTAATGAAACGAGCAACAGCAATAAAAGGCTCATGACTATATTGCTCAAAAAATTGCCATTGTAATACTAAAGCGCGTTGCATCGGGTCAGTTGGTAAAAGTGCTGTATCGTCTGCTAAATAATTTAAAATAGCGTTAGATTCAGCTAAATATTGACCATTTTCTGTTTCTAATAAGGGAATTTTACCATTACTATTTTTAGCTAAAAAAGACGTTGCTTGTGTTTCAGCTTTTAAGATATCTACATGAACCCATTGATGTGATATTTCTAATAATGAGCATATCAATGCAACTTTATAACAATTACCTGACTTTATATCCGCATATACTTTCATCTCTAACTCCTTTAGAGGTAGCCTAACTATCTATTGATAAACGTTATTAACACTATTACATTCATTAGCATGGTACAACTAAACACCATTAAAAATGGCTTTTTTATCGATTTATGACGAATGAATTGTTGCGCAATTAATGCGCCACACCAACCACCAAAGAGTGATAAAAGATGTAAATGTAGCTCTTTAATGCGCCAATGTCCCTTTATAGCTGCCGACTTATCAAAGATATAAACAAATAAAGTGACCATATTGATAATAAGGTAGTAATAGCAGAGGTTGAGTGAAATTTGCTGATTGATGTGAAGTTGTGACAAAAACAATAGGGTAAAAATTATAAGAGAAATTCTGAGCATCTTTCACTCTGTAGTTAATTTTTTACTTAGAAGTGAATGCCTCTGTTAATTGTGTCTGAAAAAAATCAACAGAGTCAAAGCAATGACGTAACTATAACCTTAGTATTTATTATTGGTAATTATATAGACACCGTATTTTGTGGTGCATTCATTCCCTGTTGTATAAAGGTAGAAAATCGTTGGATACCTTGTTGAGCAAGATCAGGTAAACTATCAAAATCGATATTATCGAGTAAGTTTTTCACTTCCAAGCCAAGTTCGGTGTCGCCTTGAATTGATAAACGACGTTGGAAAAACAGGGTATCAGGATCTTCTTTACGTCCCGCAATTAGAATCAACTCATTCACATCACCCGAAAATGTAACATCAACTTGATCAGATTTTTCTGCAATCACCAACTTGTCATCAGCGAAACTTAAAAACCAAGTTAGTTTGAGATCAGTCACTTCTACTTTTAACCATTTATCTTCTAAAAATTCTAGATCACCATCTTCAATCGCTTCTTTAAACAATCGAGGTAAAAATTCAGATAATAATTTTTTCTGAATAAAAAACGGCATAAAGCTCGTTGGTAGTGCTAAAACATTTGGTGCTGTTTTAACCAGCTGATGATGAAAATTTTTCAATAATGGTTTAAACATAAGATTTCTCTGAAAAAAATAGAAGTATAAAGGCAATAGATTACTACAACCCTGCCCTATATCAATAAATGTTTTGCTGATCTTTTTACAATTATGATCTTTTATACGCATTGGAACAATTATGGAACTTCTTTGCCCTGCAGGTAGCTTACCTGCTTTAAAAACCGCAATCGATTGTGGTGCTGATGCCGTTTATATCGGCCTTAAGGATGATACCAATGCACGTCATTTTGCCGGATTAAATTTTAATGATAAAAAATTAGCAAAAGGCGCGCAATATGTACGAGATCATAACAAACATCTGCATGTTGCGATTAATACATTCGCTCATCCAGGTGGTGAAAAACGTTGGCAAAATGCGGTGGATAAGTGTGTCGATCTAGGCGCAAATGCAGCGATCATTGCTGATATTGCGACATTAGATTATGCAGCTAATAAATACCCTGAGTTGGAATTACACTTAAGTGTTCAAGCTTCTGCAACCAATACCGCTGCAATTGATTTCTACAAACAAAACTTCAACGTAAAACGTGTTGTTTTACCACGTGTTTTATCAATTCATCAGGTTAAGCAGTTAGCACGTAATACCGATATGCCACTTGAAGTTTTTGCTTTTGGTAGCTTGTGTATCATGGCCGAAGGAAGGTGTTACTTGTCATCTTATTTTACAGGTGAATCGCCAAATACTGTAGGCGCATGTTCTCCTGCCAAATTTGTACGTTATAGTGAAACCGACCAAGGTTTAGAGTCTCGCCTCAATGACATTCTGATTGACCGCTATAAAAAAGATGAAAAAGCGGGTTACCCGACCCTGTGTAAAGGTAAATTTAACGTTGATAACCATCTTTATCATGCCCTTGAAGAGCCAACCAGTTTGAACACACTGTCAATGGTGCCAGAACTGATGAAAGCTAATATTTGTTCTGTCAAAATTGAAGGTCGTCAACGAAGCCCTGCTTATGTAGAACAAATTACTAAGGTATGGCGTGCAGCTATCGATAGCTACAAAGCGAACCCAGAACAATACAATGTTAAAGACGAATGGAACGCGGTGTTAGCGAATGTCTCAGAAGGCAGTCAAACCACGTTAGGCGCTTATCATCGTGAATGGCAATAAACGCCACCAGTCATTTATAGGATGCAATATGAAATTATCATTAGGCCCACTTTTATACTATTGGCCAAAACAAAATGTGGAAGATTTTTATCAGCAAGCATTAAGCAGTGAAGCAGATGTTATCTATTTAGGCGAAACCGTTTGTAGCAAACGTCGCGAATTAAAAACCAGAGATTGGATTAACTTAGCCAAAGAATTAAACGGCCAAGGTAAAGAGATCGTCTTATCGAGTATGGCATTGCTTGAAGCGCCATCTGAGTTGAAGATCCTCAGACAACTTTGTGATAATGGCGAGTTAAGTGTGGAAGCCAACGATGTCGGCGCAATTCAACTACTAAGCGAACAAAAAGTGCCCTTCGTCTGTGGACCTGCAATAAACTGTTACAACGCATCGGTGTTAAAAATGTTCGTTAACAAGGGAATGCAACGCTGGGTGATGCCGGTTGAACTATCTCGAGACTGGTTAGCTAAAACTGTTTCAGATTGTGAAGATTTAGGTATTCGTTCTCAATTTGAAATAGAAGTATTTTCCCACGGATTTATGCCATTGGCCTATTCTGCACGCTGTTTTACTGCTCGATCTGAAAATAAAGCAAAAGATGACTGTGAATTATGCTGTATCAAATATCCTCAAGGGCGAGCAACCACCACACAAGAAGATCAACAGGTATTTGTATTGAATGGTATTCAAACACAATCGGGTTACTGTTATAACCTGATAAATGACCTACCCTCTATGCAAGGTTTGGTAGATATCGCTCGTATTAGTCCATCGTCTGAACAAGCATTTCCGATTTTAAGTCAGTATCGTAATGCACTAACAAAAGAGATAGCTGCGATTAAACTTGAAAGTAAAGAGTGTAATGGTTTCTGGCATCAAATTGCAGGGTTAGAAACACAATATAACTAAGCGTTACCTATCATAATTAAGAGGTGATTGAACATTAAGCGCCTCTTCATTAAATAACCATTTGCTATGAAATGCTATACCAAAATCCGTTTACTTGGATTGAGCATATGCTGCCTTATTTTTGTTAAAGCAGCATTTAATACAGGACCAGCAGCATGACTGCGAGAAGTGATACAATCGATCGTTGTTATCCAACCATTGGGTTCAAATTCAAGGTTTAACGAAACTAATTGTCCTGCATTGATATAATCATTCGCTAGTTGTTCAGGAATCATTGCCCAACCTACCCCTTGCTCAACCAAGCCTGCAATTGTTTTATGATTATTGGCGTACCAAACTTTGGTACTAATTGCATAACTAAACCATAACTGTTTACCTTCGGAAGAACGCATTGCAACTTGTCGATGACTGCGTAAATCAGACTCTTTAACACTTGCTAACAATGTTAATGGGTGTGTAGGTGATACCACGGTTGCAAATCGGTTGTGTCCGAGATTAAAAAAATCCATGGTATTTTGCATTTTTCCATCTGCATATATAATCCCGATTTGTGCTTTACCCTCACTGACCATTCGCTCAACATCAAATGTCGAAGTTGCGACGATTTCGATGATTGTGCTCGGAAACTCATCCGCTAACTGGCTGAGTGCAATTAATAATGAATTATCTATAAAACTTTCTTCGATTGCGAATACTAAGGAATGTTCGTGCTGTTTATCTAACGATTCAATTTTTTGTTCAAAATTGACTGTTTGATTTAAAATAGATTGTGCAAGGGGCAGTAACGCTATCCCTTCAACCGTTAAGGTGGGTTTATTGAGGCTACGATCAAATAATTCTTGGTTGATACTAATTTCCAAATTAGCAATAGATTGACTTACTCCAGATTGTGCACGTTTAAGTTTACGCGCCGCAGCAGAGAAAGAGCCTGTTTCACATACCGCTACAAATATTTTTAGCTGCTCTAAACTGTACATTGTTACTCCGAATCAAAATTGACTAGCACGAGTATAACTCAACACCATAAAGTCATCACATATAGTGATAGCATTGACGCTTTTTTATCAATCTCAAAACATAATAATCTGTGCACAAATTATTAACTGTTCGTTAAGCTACTCGTTCCTGTTGTTAAAAATTACTGACAGAAAGTGTGTACTGCTTACCAATAAAAAAGAGCGCATTATATGCACTCTTTTTACTCTATAAGTTTCTAAGTCGAACAGTTATTTAATGTTAATTAATTTTTAGTTTGATCTAACCCTTGCTGCCAAAACGCAACTTCCATACGGGTTGCCGTCTTGAATATTTGACACAAACGTTGTCCACGTTGACTACTAAGCTCAATATCTTCCAGTAATGTATCTAAATTTTTAATACTTTTTTCAACGCCTAGCTGAAACTCTTCTCCGGCGTACATATTAATCCAGTTAGCATAAGGGTTATTTACGAATTTAGTCGACTTAGCTGCTGACAACTGTGCACCAATGACGGCATACCCAATTGAACAAGGCGCTAATGCTGCATACAAATCAATAACATCTCCAGACATACCGGTGTCTAAAACAAATCGAGTATAAGCAACAGTACCTACAGCTTCAGGCTCAGCCTCCATCTCAATTTCAGAAATCCCCCACTCACCACAATAGTTAACATGATGCGCAATTTCTGATTCTAATAAAGCTTGCACGCTAGGCAGCGCCATGCGCATTTCAGCTAAACTACGCGCTTTATATATCGCCAACGCATAGGCACGAGTATATTGCTTCAAAAATAAAAAATCTTGTTTCAGATAATGTAAAAACGACGAATGCGCTAACTCGCCAAGTGCTAATTGTTGAACAAAACTATGCTCTGTATAGTCATTCCAATCATGTTGACATGCTTGAATTAAATCTTGATGATTCATATTTTTCTCTAAACAAATAATGTTATAAAACAGGAACGAAATCTTTCGCTTTAGGTTGTGTTTTAATGATCTTGTGCTCGAACATAAATGCAGAAAAACGATCGTAACGCTGTAAATCAACCGCAGCAGGACGCAATGCAAAACGTGTTAGTGTGTCACGCCAAGCGCGTTTGTTTAATTCGTTGTTTAATGTATCGGGCTTGTAAGCAACAAAAGTGTCCCAAGATGCCTGTGGGTGGTTAACAATAAATTGTGTCGCTTTTTCGATAGCACGATTAAATTTCTTTAATGTATCAGCATCGTATGTATTGGCGTTAGCGACAAAAACCAATTCATCATACGAGGGTACGCCGTGCTCTTCTGGGAAGAACGATTTTGCTTTATACCCCTCTAATGCTAATTGATTCGTTTCAAAATTACGTAACCCACCCCATATCGCATCCACTTTACCCGAGGCTAATGATGATGATAACGCCCAACCTATATTGATAATTTTCACCTCAGAAAAATCAACGCCAACACTGTTTAACATCGTACCGACGGTTGCTTCTTCGTTACCTGCAATGGCGATACCAATGGTTTTACCTTTCAAATCAGCCAAGCTATCAATTTTACCATCGTCCAACACCATTAAGGTATTAAGTGGTGTCGCAATCAACGTTGCTGAGCGAATCAATGGCAAACCAGCTGCGACATCGATGGTTAAGCTTGTTTGGTATGAAATAGCTAAATCAACATTATTAGCAGCAACCAATTTTGCTGGCATGCTTGGGTCTGCAGGCTCTTGAATCTTGATGTTTAACCCCTGCTCTTTGAAATATCCTTTTTGTTCAGCAATTATAATTGGCCCATGATTCGGGTTTACAAACCAATCAAGCATTAATGTCATCGCTTTATCTTGTGCACTAGCCATCAGCGAGTAACTCGATATCAGTAGCGCTATTGCACCTTTGATGAATCTGTTTTTCATTTTTAAATCCTTTTGTAATTTAGGGTTAGTTTTATGGTTTATTAGTCGTGTTGCCACGGTATAAGTTTGTTGATTAACAGATCTGCTAAAAAATATAGGCTGACTGATAATGCGGCGAGAATAAATAATGCTGCAAACATTTCATCAATCATCATGCGTGCATTTGCTTGTAACATTAAATAACCAAGTCCTTCGGAAGAGCCCACCCATTCCCCGACGACTGCACCAATCGGCGCAACAACAACTGCGACACGAATACCAGACGCAAGTGCGGGCAATGCAGCAGGTAAGCGCACATGTTTTAACAGTTGCCATTTTGATGCACCCATGGTTTTCGCTAAGTCGAGATAACCACTCGGTGTATTACGTAATCCGTCGTAGCAACATGTCGTCACAGGAAAGAAAATAATTAGCGCCGCCATGACTACTTTCGAAGCGATGCCATAACCTAACCAAAGCATTAAAATAGGTGCAATCGCAAAAACGGGGATTGCTTGACTAGCAATTAAAATGGGTAAAAGCCATCGTCTTAATGGGTCAAACAACAGCATTTGCAACGCAAATAATAAGCCCATTGAAAGCCCTAACACTAAACCTAGAATGATCTCTTGAGCAGTTATCCATGAGTGATAAAAAAGGATATCGTAGCGTTCAAGTAGCTTATTAAATACCGCAGCTGGACTGGGTAGAATGAAACTTGGTAATGCAAAGAAGAGTACAATTGACTGCCATAAAACAATTAGCGTTACTGCGCTTATAAATATTCGTAAAAGCGATTTCATACTTTGAGGGATGGCCTTAGGAATAAAGTTAATTTGCTTAGATAAAGTTTTATTTTCAGAGATTAATTTAGACATAATCAACCTCTAAGCTATCTATGATTTGTTGCTGAAGCTTTGCAAGCTGCGCATCAAACACGCGTGGAATAGCTGTATTGGGTAAGGTCAGTGAAATAGCACCTGCGGGAGAGCCCTGCATGATATATAGCGCATCGCTGAGTCTGAGTGCTTCTTGTGGATCATGGGTTATCAGTAATACTGTTTTATCAGCCAATACCTGTGCGGCGAGTCCCTGTAAACGATGACGAGTGACCGCATCTAATGCAGAAAAAGGCTCATCCATTAATACAACGGGTTTATCTTGCATGAGTGTTCTAGCCAGTGCTACACGTTGACGCATTCCTCCCGATAGTTGCGCTGGCATAGTTAGCGCTTGTCCACCTAACCCCACTAAGTCGATCAACTGAAATGCGCGTTTATTATCTGTATCTGATAAGCGGCGATCAGAAAATTTAAACGCAAAACAAACATTATCAATCACATTTAACCAGGGCATCAATAGGTCTTGCTGGGCCATGTAAGCGATATTGTCCTGCAACGTTTCTATACCATGCAATGTTATATCACCAGACCACAACACATTTTCGTTTAATAACCCGGCTAAATAACGTAATAGTGAAGTTTTACCACAGCCGCTTTTACCCAATATCGCCGTCCATTTCCCTAATGGCATACGCAGATTAAAGTGTTCAATAATAGCTTGGTTGCTGTCTTGGTATTGTAGCGAGGCATTGCAAATGGAGATGCCGACTTTTTGCTTTGGCATCCTTAATTTTCTCTATTTAATGAGAAAAAGTGATTAACGGGACCGTGTCCTTGTCCAATAGTCATCACATCAGCATAATTAAGTGCTTGGGTAATATAGTGTTTAGCTAATCTTACTGCGTCAGTTAATTGATGACCCTGTGCTAAATAGGAAGCGATCGCCGACGATAAACTACAGCCCGTGCCATGCGTATTACGGGTTTTAATGCGCGGTGTTGATAAACGTTGCACATCATCCGATAAAATCAGTAAGTCTGTGCTGTTGATATCCTCCTTTAAAAATCCACCTTTAAGTAATACTGACTTTGCACCGAGCAAGCGTAACTGATCAACAATAGTCATCATTTGCGCTTCATTTTGGGGTATTGCTACATTAAGTAATGCAGCAGCTTCCGGAAGGTTTGGCGTGATCACATCAGCAAGGGGAAATAATTGAGACTTAAGACTTTCAATAGCAGAAGCTTGTAATAGTAGATCTCCATTACGCGTCACCATGACAGGATCAACCACGATAGATTGTGGTGAATATTGTCTGATTTTTTTAGCCACTGAATTGATAATATCGACATCACTCAACATACCGATTTTCACTGCGACAATATTTAAATCAGAAAAAACAGCATCCAGCTGTTGCTCAACAAACTCACTACTAATGGGATAAATACCGCTCACACCTTGAGTGTTTTGTGCGGTTAGTGCAGTGATGACAGAGCATGCATATCCGCCAGTTGCAGAAATCGCTTTAATATCGGCTTGGATACCTGCGCCACCGCCGCTGTCGGAGCCTGCAATAGTTAACACGATTGGGGTTACAGAAGATAAGGTTTTAGCAATGTTTAACGAAGTCATACTCTTTTCCTAACCAACGATCAGGAAAAATAGCCGACAGAGTATGAAACCATGTACGCGGATTTATGAATAGTTACCTCATAAAGCGTATCTCAAGCGGACCATTAGTTCCCTACGTCAGTATTAACTGAATCAGGTTCAACGGGTTCGCTATTGCGATCTCAACCTACTGGTTCCCCGACTAATTTCGACATAATAGCATTGATGCATCATGAAAGAATATTAAATAGTATGAATTTGAAAAATAAGGCAAATATAAAATATGTTCTTATCCACAAAGTGAATCTTATGTACAAATTTTATGTTAATTAAAATACCACTAGACGACTGGTCTATTAGCTTGTATTGTATGCTGATGAAAACAGAACAAAACTCAACAAGACAACACATCATAAGCACCGGTTACCAGCTCTTCTCTGCGCAGGGCTTTACCCGTGTAGGCTTAGCTGAAATATTAAAAACCGCTGATGTACCCAAGGGTTCTTTTTACCATTACTTCAAATCAAAAGAACTTTTTGGTGAAGCGATTATTGAAGATTATTTTGACAGCTATCTTAAACGATTAGCGACCCTTTTCGCTTTTGATCCAACCCAAACTGCACTTGAGCAACTAATGAGTTATTGGCAACTATGGCTTAGCGATACCAATAATGGTTGTGATCAAAACAGATGCCTAGTCGTAAAATTAAGTGCAGAGGTGGCCGATCTTTCTGATGCGATGCGCCTTGCACTGCGAAATGGCTCTGAGCAGGTCATTAAACATATAGAAGCATGTATCAAAGCGGGTATTAAAGATAATTCTATCTATCAACAAAACCCAACTGAAACTGCGAATACACTCTATAGCATGTGGTTAGGCGCGAGTTTATTAAGTAAATTACATCGTGATCAAACAATTTTACAACAGACGCTAATTCAAACTAGACGTCTCTTATCAACTGCTACAATTATTGAACATTAATAAATAGCTGATACCAATTACAGTAAATAGCTGATCTATTTTACTGGTTAAAATAACTTACTTCTGCGTTGTAAGTTTCGCAAAGGGAACAACCATTTGCGTCAACTTACGCCTTGAATTAAGCTATTTTTCCTGCGCAAAATTTAGATCACATAATTAATGTAATCGGTATAATATCCCGGCATAGGCGTAATAAACCTACGACATAGCATGCTGGGGTTTTTATTGGACATTTTACTAGTCGACCGGTCTATTTAAGCATTGCATTGCTTAATAGATTAATTATAGGAATTAATATGACGCAAGTATCTACTATAAACCGCCAAATCGTTTTAGCTTCAAGACCAACTGGTGCACCGATAGCCGCTAATTTTTCATTAAATAAAGTTGAGCGCCCTATTCCACAACAAGATGAAGTGCTATTACGTACGGTGTACATGTCACTTGACCCATATATGCGTGGTCGAATGAGTGATGCTGAATCCTATGCAGATCCTGTTGCTATCAATGCTGTTATGGTAGCTGGATCAGTATGTATTGTTGAGCAATCAAATAATGACGATTACCAAGTCGGTGATTGGGTTGTGGCCTTTGGTGGATGGCAAGATTTTGTTATTTCTAATGGTGTAGGTTTGATAAAACTAAGCGATCAACTGCCTAATAAATCTTACGCATTAGGTGTATTAGGCATGCCTGGATTAACCGCTTATATGGGGCTACTTGATATTGGTCAGCCAAAAGCAGGTGAAACATTAGTCGTTGCTGCAGCGAGTGGCGCTGTAGGCAGTTTAGTTGGGCAAATTGGCAAAATTAAAGGCTGTAAAGTCATTGGTATTGCTGGTGGAGCAGAAAAATGTCAGTACGTTGTTGATGAGTTAGGCTTTGATGCTTGCATCGATCATAAAGCAGCAGATTTTGCACAACAGTTAGCAAACGTTTGTGATAACGGCATTGATGTCTACTTTGAAAATGTCGGTGGCGCTGTTTTTGACGCCGTATTACCTTTGCTTAACACCTGTGCACGTATCCCTTTATGTGGCTTAATTTCACAATATAACGCAACCGAGTTACCTGAAGGACCCGACAGATTGTCACTATTAATGGGTAAATTATTAGTTAAGCGGATCCGTATGCAAGGGTTTATCGTATTTGATGATTACGGACATCGCTATAATGAATTTATGACTCAAATGAGTGAATGGCTATTGAGTGGTCAGATTAAATATAAAGAGCACCGCATCGAAGGGTTAGAAAAGGCACCAGAGGCGTTTATCGGTTTATTAAAAGGTGAGAATTTCGGTAAATTGGTAGTACGTGTCGGTGAAGAAAACAGTAAATAACCCAAACAACTTAAACAAACAACAAACATTAATTAAATCGATTACAGGGAATAGATCATGAAAATATTATTAGTATTAACATCACACGACCAACTTGGTGAAACCGGAATGAAAACGGGTTTTTGGCTAGAAGAATTTGCTGCACCTTATTACGTATTTAAGGACCAAGGGGCACAAATTACATTAGCATCACCGAAAGGTGGTCAGCCACCTCTTGATCCAACCAGTGATGGAGAAGATTTTCAAACAGACGCAACACGTCGTTTTGCAGATGATAAAGAAGCGCAACAACACCTTGCAACAACGGTTAAATTGGAAACGGTTAACAGTGATGATTATGACGCCGTATTTTACCCGGGTGGACATGGTCCATTATGGGATTTAAGTGAAGATGCTAAATCAAAATCAATTATTGAAAGCCAATACAATGCCGGTAAACCTGTTGGTCTTGTTTGCCATGCAGTCGCTGCTTTGCGTCATACAACTAACACAGATGGTTCATCATTAGTTAGCGGAAAACGCGTTACTGGCTTTAGTAATAGTGAAGAAGAGGCAGTACAACTTACTTCTGTTGTACCTTTTTTAGTAGAAGATAATTTAAGTGCTAATGGCGGCCTGTATCATAAAGGTGATGATTGGGTAAGTTACATCGAAGTTGATGGCAACTTAATTACTGGGCAAAACCCTGCTTCTTCTGAAGCGGTTGCTAGTGCAATGTTGGTACAATTAAACAAATAAGCTCCCTCAGTAGCACAATCAGCAAGTAAATTAATCGCTATCTAATGCCTATTAGATAGCGATTTTAGTAAATAAGGAAATTTATGATAAAGCTTCACCATCTTAATAAATCTCGATCTAAGCGCATAATTTGGTTACTTGAAGAACTCGGACTAGATTATCAAATAGTCCCATATCAAAGAGATGCCGCCACTTTTTTAGCACCACCTGAGTTAAAAAATATTCACCCTTTAGGCAAATCTCCTGTTATACAAGACAATGATTTGATTATTAGTGAGTCTGGTGCGATCACTGAATATTTAATTGATAAATATGGGCAAACTGTTAATGCAACAGGTTTAGCACCAGATCCTGAAAGCAATGAATACGTAGCATATTTACAGTGGTTACACTTTGCCGAAAGTTCTGCAATGTTACCGCTGTTATTAAAGATGTTTATTGATAAAGACGGCTGCGAAACTAATTTTGTCAGCCAATATGCAAATACTGAGATTGATAACGTTATTAGTTACTTCGACCAGTCACTTGAAAATAAACGTTATTTAGTGGGAGATTCGTTAACAGGCGCAGACATCATGATGTCGTTTATTGTTGAAATAGTCACGAATAATGGCCAATTATCAAAATATAAAAATATTGAGCGTTATGCCACTCAACTGGCTACTCACCCTGCGTTTTTTAAAGCTGAAATCATTGAGCAACAATATAGTTAATCTCAATTAGAGGATAAATATTGATTTACGAATCGTATTAAGATCATCTATGAGCTATTTATGTCTAAAAAAACATCTTTATCATTTTTGAAAAGCAAAAAAAATGGTGAACCCATAAAGGTTTACCATTTTTTTAAATATCTATTTAGCTCATTAATGAGCTAAAACAACATAACGAATTAAAGCGCTACGATGTTTTCTGCGTTCGGGCCTTTTTGACCTTGGCTTACAGTAAATTCAACTTTTTGGCCTTCAGCAAGAGTTTTGAAACCTTCGCTTGAAATTGCACTGAAGTGAGCAAATACGTCTGGACCATTTTCTTGCTCGATGAAACCAAAACCTTTAGCTTCGTTGAACCACTTAACTGTACCTTGAACTTTAGACATAATATTATCCTGAAATTTTAATGTTGATTGCCTTACATAGGCCTCAATAGCTTAAAACAAACTCAAATTATAAACTTAATCATATTACCTTAATAATAAAAGTAGGCAGATAAAGAATATAAACAAATCCTTTGTTTTTGCTGACGTGCACTTTATAGATTCGGCAGTGAAAGTCAAGCCGTGTTTAAAATACAAACTCCTCAGCAATGATTAATATCTCAGTAACATTACCCGTCTTTTTATGGCATAAAAAATGTTAATCCCCACTAAAGCTACAGCCTCATTGCGGTTCAAGAAAAATGGAACAAGTAATAAATAAAGTGATTAAGTTATATGGTGAAAAATAGTTAAATGTAAAAACGAGAACTAAGTACAATCTTTACACAAAACGAATTGATTTAGTGCACATTTTTAGTCGTAACAGAGCATATTTATTAAGCTAAAACTATGTAACAATAAACCCTAAGTTAATAAAGGTTAATAGGGGTATTAAATGAAATCACGTCGTATTACCGCACTAACTGCATTTTTAACGTTTTTTATTATGTTGTTTAGCAGCATCGTCTTATATATTGCGCCACAAGGACGTGTCGCATATTGGGCAAATTGGACACTAGGTGAGCTTTCTAAAGAACAATGGGCTGATATTCATATCAATACTGGTATTGTGTTTCTGCTTGCACTGAGCTTCCATCTGTACCTGAATTTCAAAGCGATAAAAACTTACCTTAAAACCCGTGATAGAAAATTCAAAATTTTCACTATTGATTTTAATATCGCACTGTTAATCACCATCGCTTGTGTTGTGGGAACCTATATGAAGATTCCTCCATTTTCCAGCATGCTTTCGTTAAGTGAAGCTTTTAAAGAATCAACAGCCCTCACTTACGGAGAACCACCCTACGGTCATGCTGAGCAGTCAACACTCAACTCATATTGTAAAAAGATGGGCCTTAATCTGGAAGAAACTATTAAGAAAATAAAAGCTGCAGGGTATTCAGTAGAAAGCAGTGAATTACAAATCAAACAGATTGCCACTCAAAATAATGTGTCACCACAACAATTACTATTTCCACTCACGCCTGATCCTAAATTTCCTGTAAGTAATTCAAACGCTATGTTAAAAATACCTGAAGATTTATCAGGTGTGGGTCGATTAACACTAGTGGATCTTAAAGAACAGTATAATGCGGATAGCCAAAAAATAATCGCCGTACTTAAAGCTAAAGGTATTAAACTGGATGAGTCCACTAAGATAAAAGAGATTGCCGAAGATCAAGATATGAGTGCCCATGATCTATTTGATCAAATAAGGGAAATCCACAACCAAACTTTATAAAAACAGAAATAAATATGCGGTGAGCAATGATGATGCTCACTGCTTTACCGCTGAAACAAACTGAACGATAGACTTGAATTCATCCTAAGACCTCCCAACAACATGTATTGTATTAACCAAGAAATACTTAAGAGAAGCAACGAATATATATTCCACTATTCCGCCTTAAGCGCTATAAATATGAGTGTTTGTAATGATTGTTGTGGCTAACATTTATGTTTTAAAACTTAAAACACGTAGAAAATTAAGCCATCCGCTTGCTATTATTGATTAATAGCAGTGCCCACTTTCAGGGATAAACGCATTTAAAGTTGACGATACAACCGTGTGAAATTTTACAAAGATAATTTAACAGGAAAAATATAACTGACTCAATTTTTTTATCAATTATTAAACGAGCAACTGAAACAGCAACGATCACTATCAAAGGTGAGTCAGTACATAATGATGTAATTAATAAAGTAAATAACTTTATATGAATAATGTCACAGAACAACTTCCATATTACTGTAATAATTATTCCAACATTCCATCGTGAGAGCTGTTAATAATGAATGCGTATCAATTACTACAAGATGTATTACACACCCCTACTGAGTTAGGCCATTACTGGCATAATCAAAGTTCATTAGCTCAATTTTCAGGATTAACCCAATCCAACATAAGTAAACAACTCAATAAATTAGTACATAATGGTGTGGTCAAAGTCGACTTACGTGAGCATGCAGATGGAAAAAATGGCAAACACTATTGTTTAATCACTAAGCTCAATTCTCATGAGTCAGCACAACAAACAGCCCACCAGCAGCTTCGCTCTGCAGTTGAAGTGTTAGCAAATGACTTAAAAAAGAATAAAAAGTTGCCCATTGAACAATATCAATCACTGTTAGCACAAGTAAAAAAGGTCAGTGCTTCCGTTAAAGGTCAAATAAAAGCACAATCAGCTTATGACCGCCAATACAGTAAACTACGAAATATATTTAAAAACCTTTCAGATGAAGAAGTTGCAGCGTTTACTTCTGAATTACTAACAACAGGCGCAAACCACGGTGCAATAACAGATAAATATTTAACATTGAATGCAGAGAAGTAAACGCTATTAGCTTAAGCGTGTAGACCCGTTTTAGAATTAGTCCCTAAGGTACCTATTTAGATACAGAAGATAACTAAAGATCAAAAGCAAATATAAGGCTCTAAAACTAACTCGTAACAAATACAGCTAGTTTTAGAACCGCCATTCAATAAAGGGACATTAGAACTTAATAGTGATAATCGAAAAATTTTCGATGGTCTCTTCCCGCGCTTAAACTATTTATTTTATTGGCATGTTTATACTCTTTCCAGTTAGCGACCTGAGTGCCTTTATTAAGATGCGGGAACTGTTGTGCACTATCACATTCATGATCTAAAAACTTCAATAACGCAGTTAAACTTCCGACATGGCTTATATCAATCGACAAGAGATCATCTCGACCTTGAAAATAGGACTCAACTTGCTGTTCATGTTTTAAGTAACAATGCGACAGATGTGCATCTGATAACAACAGTTCATTATTGAGATCAAATATTTGCTCAAAACTTCGTTTTAATACTGGGTTAAAATGTCCCGTTTTAGGCATTAAATGCGGGCCCATTTTGTAGAGTAAACGTTTTATGGATGGGAGCCATTTACACAAATCTCGTTTTAAATAAACAAATTTTGACTCAGGAAATAGCAAATCTAACTGTTGATAGTCTGAAAAACAGGGGGAGTCTGAGATGGCATCAGCCAATTCAAATGCTTGTTTTGTAAATGCGGTATGTGCAACCTTAAAGCCCTGCTCTAATAACGCGACACTAATACTAGTCGTGCCAGTACGGGGCAAGCCAATAATAAAAATCTTAGTCATAATGGTTTCTAATCTACTTAATAGCGTTACAGTGGCACACCACTATGAAATTTAAAGTCGTCATCAGGCATCAAAATTAATTGTGCCTCTACTTTGCCAAAATGGGCAACTTTATCGCTAATATCAACTGCAGAAATCGATTGTGCTAACGCTAAGTAGTCTTGATAATGACGCGCTTCTGAGCGTAATAGAGAGACATAAAAATCACCCAAATGTTTATCTACGTGTGGGGCTAATTTTGCGAATCGTTCACAAGAGCGAGCTTCGATGTACGCGCCACAAATAAGCTTATCAATTAAGGTGTCTGGCTCATGGGTTGTGACATGTTTAAACATACCTTTAGCGTAACGTGACGGTGTAATACTTTGGTATGCCACATCATAGTGATCCATCATCTCTAGCACTTGATAGAAATGGTGAAGCTCCTCTTTGATCAATAGAATCATTTTATCAATCAGATCCTGTCCATAGGGAGAATGAGACTTTGGAATAACCGATTTAGTTAATTTGTTTTTAGCCGCAAGGTCACGCCACTGCCCTTTTCTTTTATAAACAAATAATTCAAAAGGTTGTAACCACGCTAATAACGCATCACCACTCTGTTTATCAACCGCGTATTTACGGATAAGGTACATCGCCGACTGCGACGCTTTTAATTCGCACACTAAATGGTCTAATAACAACATTGAAAAATTTTCTGGTTGAATTGCTTTTTCAACCCAACTGTCAGGAGTTTCACAATGCAGGAAAGATTTTATTGGGGATAATAGTTCTGTATAAGGCACGTTAATCACATCTCAAAAGTAAACTTTAAAATACCAACATTATCATAATTAGCACGCTAACATATTGAAATGTTAGGAGTAGAAGGTTAGCCATTCCTTGGCCTGATCTGAACATGCGAGTATCGGTTCAGAACACATAGCTGCTTATGCTTTATTCATCTGCTGATGCATCGCTTTTACTAACGCAACAAGCGCATCTTTAGATAACTTATTAACGTTTTCTACAGTCGCTGCGAGCTGCTTACTATCAGCAACGATTGGTGTGAAATCAACGACAGGTTTAAGCAGTAACGTTTGAATTAATTTCTTAGCGGTTTCTGAATCATTTTTAGCAATAATATCTAACACTTGTGCTTTAAGCGCTTCATTTTTAGGAAGCAATAATTTAGCAACGTGCGTAAAACCAACTATTTCACATTGTGCTAAGGTGCCAAATTTAGGCAATTTACGCCAAGCAATTAAGGTATTCGGTGTCACTTCTTCGATATCAGTTGAGCACTCATCAATTATATTTGCCCATACCCAATCAAGAAAAGCTTCATCACTACACAAAATTTCTCTTACTTTATTGCATGCTTTACCAATCTGATATTTAGCTTGGCGCTTTTCCGCAGCTTCTGGTGCGTTTTGATCGATATAATGCGTAATATCTAACTGTTGTAAAATAGTTGCTTGTTGTTCTTGTAACGGTGAGCTCATTGAATGTACCTATTTTGTAACACCACATTATCGGATGCCTTGATGAATTGCCTGCAGTTTATCCTACCGTGACTAAGAGTCTAGAAATATGCTCTAAAATATTTCTCTAAATTAGATTAAAGTGTCTTTTTTTTATTCAAACAGTAAGCCCTTGGCATTGAATTACTGGTTACTATTGCCAAACCTAATGGTAACAGGTTAATGTTTCTTATCTTTTAAATTTATTCATCAACTACCGAGTCACTTCGCTGACTCTTAATGTTATCTCCATATGGAATACTCAATGACTCAGACTATCGAACAAAAATTAATAGCCATTCGAGAGCACATGACCGCAGCTAATTTAGATGCTTTCGTTGTTCCTCGCGCCGATGAGTACTTAGGTGAATATGTACCAGAACATAACCAACGCTTACTTTGGTGCAGTGATTTCACTGGCAGTGCCGGTACCGTTATCATTTTAAAAGATAGATGCGCTATCTTTACCGATGGTCGTTATACCATCCAAGTTAAACAACAAGTCAACGCACAACATTTTGAGTTCTATCATCTTATTGATACACCACACATGCAGTGGGTGAGTGAACAGGTAAGTGCTGGTGCAAACATTGGTTTTGATGCAAAAGTACATAATCTGAATTGGTATCATGACAGTCTAGCCACATTGACAGAAAAAAATATCAACCTTGTTGCCGTTGAACAAAACCCAATCGATTTAAGCTGGTCAGACCGCCCTGTTCCAACAAAAAACAAAGGTTTATTACTGGCGCAAAAATATACTGGTTTATCGAGCTTAGAGAAACGTCAACAGATAGGTGCTTGCATTGCAGCACAGGGTGCTGATGTCGTCATAATCAGTGCATTAGACTCTATTGCTTGGTTATTAAATATTCGTGGGAAAGATATTCACTGTTTCTGCGTTATCTTAGGTAGCGCAATATTAGCTAAAGATGGCAGCATGACATTTTTTACCGATCCAGACAAAATTCCAATGGGCTTTGCTGAACACGTTGGTGAAGGCGTCACCATTGTTGAAGAATCACAATCAACAGCCTCTTATCAAGCACTTGGTCAACAAGGCTTAACGATACTAGCAGATCCAGAAACAACCAATGCATTTAGTCAATTAACAGCACAACAAGCAGGCGCAATGTTACTGTCTGGTAGTGATCCGGTGGCATTACCTAAAGCCTGTAAAAACAGCATTGAACTCAAGGGTATGCAACAGGCACATATGCGTGATGCTGCAGCTGAAATTCGATTTCTTTCTTGGTTAGAAGCAGAAGTAGCGAAAGGCAACCTTTACGATGAAGCTCAATTATCTGATGCACTAACTGATTTTCGTGCAACGGGTGAAAACTACATTGAACTCAGCTTTGATACCATATCTGCAGCGGGCGCAAATGCTGCCATGTGTCATTACAACCACATGAACGACACACCTGCTATGCTGCCGATGGATAGTATCTATTTAGTTGATTCTGGTGCGCAATACCTTGATGGCACTACGGATATCACTCGAACCGTTGCCATCGGTACCCCATCTGAAGAACATAAAAAAATGTTCACCTTAGTATTGAAAGGTCATATCGCACTTGCACAAATGAAATTTCCTGAAGGTACAAGTGGCGGACAACTAGATGCATTAGCGCGTCAATTTTTATGGCAACAGGGTTATGATTACGATCATGGTACCGGCCATGGTGTTGGTTGCTTTCTTAATGTTCATGAAGGCCCACATCGTATTGCAAAAAATTCAAATTCTGTGCCGCTAGAACTAGGTATGGTTGTGTCAAATGAACCTGGCTATTACAAGCAAGACGAGTACGGTATTCGCTGTGAAAACCTTATATATGTAGTTGAAAAAGGGAATGGTCACGATGGTAAAACATTCTATGAATTTGAAACTCTCACCTTAGTCCCCTTTGACCGTCGCTTGATTGAAAAATCAATGCTGACAGAAGTTGAACGTAACTGGATCAATCACTACCACGCACAGGTTAATGAACAAATCGCCCCACTACTGACAGGTTCAGACTTAGATTGGTTAATAGATGCGACTAAAGCTATTTAATTGGTTGTTGTAACAGACTGCTAAACATTAAAGTAACGGTTAATTTAATTTGAACAATTAGCCGTTACAAATACAGAAGTCATCTTCGTATAATCGAAAATCCAGGCTATTACTCCTTTCATAAACCCACTGCCTAATAACAACGTCTTTTAAGCAAATGTTTCGAAAGTAAATCAATTTTTGTGCTGTGAGTACGGATTTACATTTGCAATGTTTAATGAGGGCACCAATACTCAATTTAAGCCATTAAATCAACATTCCATTCACTAGTTAAATGGCATAAGCCGCTTTTGCAAGTAAATATTTTATCGCTTATTAGCTTTACGCTGGACTCGATTACGAAGAGTTCAATAATGTTTGTTATAAGAGAAAACAATGAAAAACAAACCCGATTTTAAAAAATTTATGAATATACTCAATTCCTTTGAGGATCAAGGCTCAATGGATGAGTATGCTGTCTTGTTTTCTAGTGAAGATAATGAATTAGTTGTTTTTTTCGTTGAAGTGACAGATATCTGTCAGTTAATAGGTGTTAGTACTTTAGAGCAAAAAATAGTTGAATTGAATGATTTCATTCATGAAGAAGATCATTATTTATGTCAGTACACTTACTTATCAGGCCGACAAGCAATACAAACTGCATTTAACCTCAGAATAATCAAATCAGATAAGTCAGTGATCGTCGTGTGGATAGAATTAGAGGAGGTTTACTGCAACACTAAGCAAAAGACTATCGCGTATAAAGTAAAAATGATAAATCCCAGAGAGAATCTAAATAAACAGGTGTTAGACAAAGCCGCCTCGAATAACTATTTATCCATTCTTTCCAGTGCTCAAGATTTTGTCTATTTTAAAAACTTAAATCATATTTTCACTGGAAGCAGTCAAGCGATGGCTAACATCACAGGATTCAGCTCTGGTGAACAACATATCGGTCTTACCGATTACGATATTTTTCCTAAAGAGCACGCTGATATCTATTATCGATTAGAGAACGAGATTTTGAGCGGGAAAAAGAATGATATTAAACAGATTGAACCTTTTCTCGATGAAAATGGTAATGAAGGTTGGGTAGATACCCGTAAATTTGCTATTCGTGATACACAAGGAGATATAGTTGGCCTGTTTGGTATATCAAGAGACATTACTGAGGAGTTATTATTAAAAAAACAGCTCGAAGAAACGCAACAAAAACTACTCACATTAGCCAATCAAGATGGTTTAACGTCAATGTTTACTCGTCGACACGGATATGACCTAAGCACTCAAGCATTAACTCAGGCTAACCGTTATCATTCCCCCTTGTCATTAATCATGTTTGATATAGACCATTTCAAAGTGGTCAATGACAACTACGGTCATGAGTGTGGTGATAAAGTGCTAGTGAGCATTGCAGATATTGTACTTGCTACACTAAGAGATGCGGACATTGCATTTCGATACGGCGGTGAAGAATTCGTTATCTGTTCCCCACATACATCCTTACAGAATACGGTTGTTATCATGGAACGTATCAATGAAAAAATTAACGCCATTGCACCCCCTTGTAAAATCCCCTCCGTTACAGTAAGTGCAGGCATAGTCGAGTTAGCAAATGATGAATCGCTAGACAAACTAATACATAGAGCGGATGAATTATTGTATAAAGCAAAAGCAGCAGGAAGAAATTGTATTAAATATTAACGGTCAATATCAACAATGCCGTAATATTTAATAAAAAGGCAGTACAACTCTCAAAGCGTAAGATTCATTAACATGTTGTAATGAATCATGATAATTATTTCCTAAACCAATCGTTTCAAAGATTAACGGCGTCTTTTTTTATTAAAGCTACTATCGGGTGTACCAGTAAAACAATTTAGAACCCAAGGATAAGTATCTGTTACATAATAAGCATACTTACCATTAACCGTCATACCATTACATTGATCTAAGTCTCCACCAGAGGATGCGCTATAGACAAAGTCATCGATATATTTACCATCATAAACACCACCTGGCGAATAGGTTTTCCCTTTATAAGTAATATCCACTCTTGGCCCACCATTATCTTTAAATACATAGCTCGATTTTGCTTTTCTAATGGTGCCATTTTCATCAAAATAACTACCGTATATCGGGAAACCATCTGCTGCAAAGCCGATTAAAGGAGAAGCAACCGTGCTATTTTCTGAAAACATCGCTAAAGGGTTTCCGTGATAGTGATATGTACCATCTGGTTGAGTATGTGCGTTATGGGAATCGACGCCAAAACTGTTTAACTTTGACATTGGGTCATATCTAAAGGGCTGTCCATCATCTCCGCAACCAATAAAACCGCGGCCAATCCCAAAACAACCCGCTGCCATTACATCTAATTTAACGCCATTTAAGAAAATGGCGTTATCGGTACGCAAGCCAAGCTTGGTTACTTTACTACTTACAACGGGGGATTGAGGGATTGTGTAAGTGATATCTTGCTCAGAGACTTTATTATGGAAGCTTTTGTCAGCATCATTGAAGTCATGATTAGGAATCGCATTGGTGGTAAAAATACACTTATCCCCCTCTAAGCTTATTTTCAAACTACCTGAATAGACGCTGTTTTCATTGATGTCTTTAGAGATAGACTTATATTCATTAGCGTATTCTGCACAATTGCTAGCAGTACTGGTAAATATAAGATTAGTGATATCTTTTACGCTTGTTTCGGTTTCATGTGTGTGGTTACTGCCCTGCCCGTGATCATGATCATCACTAGTACAAGCACTCAAACTTACAACGATTGCCATTATGGTCATTGTTTTTTTCATGTTAATTCCTTTTGTACTTTTAAAAATATGTTTATCCCACTCTAAAATCACCATAGTGGGATATTCCTTACAACTTGGTTTTATACCAATTACTGCATATTTTTTTTACGCTCACCTGATGGAGGACCTGTTGGAGCTTCGTCAGCAGTAATGTAACCATCATTGTTTTTATCAAACTGCTTGAACCTAGCAGCATTACCTTTAAATTCAGATTTTGATACTTTGCCATCACCATTCTTATCTAAACGAGTAATAAATTTATTATTAGTCCCCCCTATTTTACGCTGTGGTTTATTACTCTTCTGTTGTTTGCTAGTCTGTCCTTTCTGTTCACTCTGTGAATATTGACTCACCTTTTCCGTGACAACAGACATGGGAATATTAACGTCACCACCTCTTACTACACGCACATAGTTATCTACACGAATCATGTCACCCTGCGGACCTCTTGACATTGGCTCACCTGTTTTAGGATCACTTCGTTGAGAGCCAGCACCATGTACATCCATGGTAACACCATGCATCTCCCCCAAGGCTTTACCAAATGCAACATAGACTGCACCACTTTCAGGTACAGGTCCGTCTAAGTGAGTTGTTGAACTCCAATAATAGGGATAGTCTATTTCTCCCCCTTCATTTTTTATAGAAGAGATCTCGAAAATTGGATCAATAGCCGCTGAGTTAGATGTTTCTGGAGAACGAGTATAATCAACGATACTTTGTAACTCTTTAGCATTAGGTAAACGCCAATCATCATGTCCTGCTAATGTAAGGTTTTCAGCATACGCTAACGACTGTTGCCAATTTAACCCTTTGCCGCTGTCTGCTTGTTGCCACATTAGCCCTGTTGCTTGATCTGTGATAGTTGCATCGCCATTATCAACAAAACTGTTGTTTCCATAATCTTCATTGCCGCGAACAAATCTGAAATACATCTTATTGGCTTGTTTAGTACGTGGATTGTATTTTGGATAACCTTTAATTCGCCCATCAACAAAGTTCACGCCAAATACTGTCTCATCATTATTCATGGTTTTACCGACATACTCTGTACTGGTCCAAATCTGCGCATCAATCTCTCGCTCACCAGGATTTGCACCACCAAGTGGTTGCTCAAAATATTGTGTATCAATGAACGGGGTTAATGCCGTTTCGCCTTTTACTGTGCCAGTAAACTGAATTAATGAATAAGCCTCTTTTAAAGTCGCAATGCGCCAATCGTTAAAACCAGCTAGTTGATAACTTTCAATTTTTTGCTGTGCTTGCTCGAAAGTTATTTTTTCTCCAAGTTCTTTTTGCCACATTAAGCCAGTCACATTATCTGTAATGGTGCCATCGTTATTATCGCTATAAGATGGGTCATTGATGGTATAGGTTGCATCTTGTCCGTAAAAGGCATCGCCTTCTCGTGGTAGTGAGATGACATCATCATTGCCATAAAATTTCTTTTGTCCCGTATCAACAATTTGATAACTAAACTGGCTTTGTGGGCGTGATGCAGAAATGTGCGCATTATTGATAACCATTAAATCTTCAGCAAATACGACATTACCGCTGTAGATTTTACGGATCTCCTCTAAACTCGCTTCAGTATCAACCAAGGTTGAATTGAAATGTGTGTAAATCAAATTTTTAACCTTGGCTTGTTGAGCGATACTACTTGAATCATCCAAATTCAAATGTGCAGGTGTACGTGGATTTTTACTCTTTTTTTGTCCATTTTGTGGTGAATTTTTACTGTTTTTCTTTCTATTACGTGCATCCTTCATGATCATGCCACCTGAGTCGATGATCATATAATCAGCATTTTTAGCAAATGCAGGTAACGCTTCCGAATAAGTGAGATCACCGGTGATAACCACTGATTGATCATCATAATCAAATCGGTAAGCAACAGTATGGATAGCATGCGGCACCTCTAATGTGCTGATATTGATATCTCCAACCGTAAATGATTCCCCACCAGTTAAGTCTCTAGCATCAAAAAACGTTCGCGTTCCCTCAATCGTTCTTTTGGTTTTACCTAAGCGATATGCGATATCCTCTTCATAAAGAACCAAGTTTGTCTCTGAAAGTTTTACAGTGTTTGGTGGACCGACAACCGTAAACTTATTTCCGCCCATCAAAGATTGGATAAATATAGGCACAAATTCTTCATTATGATCAAGATGATGATGAGTAAAAAACAAACCAGATAAATCACGAATTCTAATGCCTAACTTATTCAGATTCGCTTGAGTTCCATTACCCATATCCACTAATATTTTAGTATCGCCAACTGAAACTAACACCCCTGCACTAGCTCTATTTTCGTTAAAAACAGGCGAGCCAGAGCCGATTATTGTTGCCGTGAGTTGCTCCTGTGCACTGGCTATATTGAGCAATGTACTGCCCGATAAAATAAGTGCAATCATCATTTTCTTCATAAGAATAACTTCCATTTATAATGGCATTGTAATGCGTACAATCAACTTATTTATAAACGTTAAATACGCGACATAGACTATCAATTTTCAGTTTATATTTAAGCAGTTATGATTGTCTGATGTTTGTCTGAAAGAGATTATGTTGCAACAGTTTGTGTCAATATAGCGCTTAGACACACTTTGACACATTTAATGTAACATATTGAAATTTTCAAAAGATTTGCATGACAATTATGCAGATTGACGAACACCAGAAAATTGTTAATGAAACGTTAATTTTATGTGACCATGCTCTTGCAATTGAAAGTTAACGATACAGATAATGGGGCTTCCATCGATATCGTTGCAATGTAGTATTAACATATTACCTTAGCGTTATTCATACATGGTGTAATCATCAGCGAAGTTTAGGTTGAGCTTTATAGATTTATAGGTCTATTAACTCAGCTCTTTTCGTTAAATGCATTGAGGAATAAATAATGGCTAAAGTACTTATTATTACCGGTGATTTTGTTGAAGATTATGAAAATATGGTTCCCTTTCAAGCCCTGCTGGCGATGGGGCATGACGTTGATGCCGTATGCCCCGGGAAAAAAACAGGTGAACTGATTGCCACATCAATCCATGATTTTGAAGGCGATCAGACCTATTCTGAAAAACGCGGTCACAACTTTGCACTTAATGCATGTTTCGACGACATTAATGTGAGTGATTACGATGGCTTGTATTTACCGGGTGGTCGTGCACCAGAATATTTACGTTTAAATGCAAAAGTCATTGAGATAATTCAACACTTTTCGAACAGTGATAAACCCATTGCATCGATCTGTCACGGACCACAATTACTGACTGCAGCAGGTGTAATAAAAGGTAAAAAAGTATCTGCTTATCCAGCTTGTCAGCCAGAAATAGAGATGTCTGGCGCCGAATATGTCGAATTACCTATGGATGCAGCAATAACAGATGGACAATTAGTCACCGCACCTGCTTGGCCAGCTCATCCCGCCATGTTGATGCAATTTGTAGCACTGCTATAGATACAATCAATTGAGAGGTATATATGTGTCATCTTTTTATCCATGCAGATAGCGAATTGTGGGTTAGCAAAACCAAATCATTGCGTATTCAAGGCGTGGTTACATCAATTCGTTTAGAAGTGTTCTTTTGGAATACATTGGAAGAGTTGTCATTTAGAGACAAAATGACCGTCAATCAGGCTATCTCTAAACTATACCTCGAAGCGCTTGACGCTGATCACGACATTGGAAACTTCACTTCATTTTTACGTGTATGCTGCTCACGCTATTTATCGTTAATTGCTGATGGTGCGCTTTCACGTGAAATTGAATTGCCTTTGAGTGATATAGACGCAAAGAATATCATTGAACAAGAACAACTACGTAACAAACAACGCAAAGTACTATTTGCTGCTAACACGACCAATAATTTAATCAATTAGCATGACAAAATACAATAAAAAACTCTATCAAGCCTAACCTGAAATTGATTTTCTCTTGAAATTTATAATACCCAGTTAAGACAATTTTGCCTTAACTGGGTCAGTTTTATCACTCAAAATAGTTCATTATAAAACCCACAACGCAGTTAGGTATAATGTTCACCTTGTTAACTCCTTTACTATTATGTATTCGGATCAACCTTAAAAGCATCATGGCTGAATAATTGATTCAGAATATCAGCACTACTAGCGCCGCCAAGACTTGAAGCATCAATATTATCAAGCACAATAACCTGTTCTTTTTGATCTTCAGTTTTAACCGTCAGGTTGACGTTACCCTCAGCGTCATAACTTGCAGTCAAATCACCGGAATTACTGTGTAGTAACAGATCATCCAAGGTGAATTTATCATAGTCGCCATCGGATAATATTTGTGATAAATCAAGCTGATCTTCATCGAGTTTGAAATCAGTAATGGTATCAATACCAGAAGCATTATTTTCCCAGGTAAACAGGTCATTATCGTTACCACCCGCTAATATATCGTTACCTTCTCCACCAGAAAGGATATCAGCCCCCTCTCCGCCAAATAGCATATCCTCACCAGTTCCCCCCATAAGTGTATCGCTGCCATCAAAACCATATAGACTTTCACCACTATTATCTGCATTCAAAATATCACTGTCTTTATTACCAAAGTTCTCCGCAACATCAAGTTGCCCACTGTTAAGTAAAGCACCTAACTTATCTTCATCAGACATGCTTGCGGGATCACTACCTAATAGTGCCGATTCTGTTACCCCATTAAGGACAATATTTTGAATCAAACCACCTTGGTCATCGTAAATTTCAAGCGTTGAATCGACACCATTACCGGTCAACTTAATAATGTTACTCAACT
Source organism: Psychromonas marina (assembly GCF_030161115.1). Lineage (GTDB taxonomy): Bacteria > Pseudomonadota > Gammaproteobacteria > Enterobacterales > Psychromonadaceae > Psychromonas > Psychromonas marina. Next base: position 13,920 of record NZ_BSPQ01000021.1, on the reverse strand, counting down.
CGCTCAGAGACATTGAGTCAAATGAGGTGAATGCATCTGTTAAATCAATGCTATCTACACCGACTTCAAAGTCCATAATGGTATCTGTCGCAGCACTGCCAACAACCCCAAAGTCACCGCTTTGCCATACAAAGCTATCTTTGACAGCATCACCTGTACCGAATTGATCCCCGCCCCAAAGTATATCGTCACCAGCACCACCAATAAGAATATCCGATGCCGTACCACCAATTAATATGTCCGCACCATCTCCACCTAGCAAGGTAGCTTCAGCACTACTATCAATCACCAAGTTTGCTGCATCAGCGCTTGCTGTAGCACCGATTTGATTATTGGTATTAGCAAGATTATCGACGAAAACATTGAGTTCGAGAGGTACCGATTCTGCTTTAGTGCCATCAGTTTCTTCTGACACTGCCACCACCTCAAGGTTAACATCGCCTTCACTCAAACCGATCACATGTAAGTCAGCGAGTTCAGCCTCTAATACCAGCCAGACACCACCTCCTAAGTCGCTACCAACCGCTTGACCATTACTATCTACTAACTGTCCAGAGCCTAAATTACGCACCTCAATTGTCAAAATTTCTGAGGCATCGGTTGCGATTGCAATCAATCCTAATAATGGAATCATCGTGTTGCTTGAAGCACGTATTGCTGAAGTTTGAATAAAACTGTTGTTCAGCGATAAGGTCGGTATATCAACTTTCGGTGTTACAGTAACCGCTACTTTGCTGATCGCAGTATCGTCACTCCCTGATCCGACATTCCCCCCATCATGGGTCGTCATTGTCAGTTCATCTGCACCGCTAAAGTTCGCATCACCTTGATAAGTGACTCCATTAGTGAGTACTGCATTTATCTCGTCTATTGAACCTGAGATTACCACCAAGTCAGTTCCCTGATCTGTCACCACAACGCTACTTCCAACAGGTACATCAACACTTAGATTACCGTTAGCCACACTCAAGGTAACAGACATAGCGCCCGTCGTTCCTGATTCGATAAAATCGACATCACTAATTTGCATGCCTGTTATAACAGTACTGCCATCTTCTTCCGCAATGACAGCATCAGGTACTGTATTGACAGGTGCATCATTCACCGGATTAACGGTTATAGTGATACTGTCGCTGTCAGTCAATCCATCTACCGGGCCAATACCTGAATTAGCCTGATCATTGGTTGTCATGGTCAGAGTATCGTCACCATTGAAATTAGCATCACCGGTATATTCAACACCACTTGCTAATAACGCATTGATATCTGCAAGGCTGCCCATAATAACTAATGTCTCTGAGCTTTCACCTGTCACGGTTAAACCTAATGCATCCCAATCGAAACTATCAGGAACATTCAACGTGCCATCACCAACATTCAGGGTCACTGTGATGTCACTATCTGGCGTTTCTTCAGCGTCTACATCAACCACTTTTAAGCTGTTAATTAATAAAGGAACATCTTCATCAGCTATTAAATTAGTTGGAATGACATTTTCTGGGGCATCATTATCAGCTTCAATCTCTACATGGATTGTTTCATCTATCGCGATACTATCATCCGCTACAACACCGTTATCGACTGCACGGATATCAACATCAATATTACCGTCCCAGTTAACGTTATTGGCATCACCTGGGTGGAAAATTAATTTATCAAGGTCTGAAGATTCAACCGTCACTAACCAACTACCACCGCCATTATTGGTTACCGTGCCTATTACACCACTTGGCAAAATAATCGAACTAGAATCGGGGATATTATTCAAGGTAATTTGTAGGCTTTCTGGGCCTTTCTCTATCACATTTGACCCGCTTCCTAGGTAACTATTGGCATCATCAAAAGCTTCAATATTTAAGATTAACTCAATACCTGCAATATCATTTTCTGTTCCCGTTACCTCTGTTTCTATATCAGTGTCAACGCGGTCAGCCACTGGTTGTACATCAATAATAAGAGGGGTTGTATTTTCTGCAACTTCATCTAATGAGTCTTCTTTACTGTAAACAACCACATTTAATTCAATTTCACCACTGAAGTCTTCAGGTGGAATTACTTTGATATTATCTAAATTGAACGTGGTTGCATTCGCTGGTACCGAAATACTCCATTCTCCATTACTGTTATTAGCAGCCCCCTCAATAATGAAGTCATCAGGTACCCCTGTCAGTTTTATAGACAGGATTTGTTCTGAGTCATCAACATCAACAATCGAACCACCAACACCGGTCAGTGAGATACCGCCAGCGTCTTCTTGACCGATAATTTTATCAGGTCCTGTCCAAGTTACTGCATCATTAACAGCGACAACGTCAAAACTTACATTAGTAGAGTAAGAACCACTATCAGATGCTGAACCGCCGATTTGGTCGAAGTTTACTGTATCTGTAATATCAACTTTCACAGCAACACTGACAGATCCACTGAAGTCCTCTTCTGGTTTGAATTGAATATTATTCAATTCTGCTTCAAGTAGCGTAATTTCAGAAACTAATGAACCATCGGATTCAACAAAGAAACCGTTTGTAGCATCAACAGTGAGCGTTACTGAAGTCACGGTTTCCAACCCTTGGTTCAAAGTGCTGCTGTTATCAGCAAGGGCGACACTTAAATCAAGCGTAATCACACCATCTTCATAGGCAACATCCGTATAATCAACATCCGCACTGCCATCTGTTATTGGTTGTTTATCGCTATCTAGTCCATCTGTCTTAACAACATTAATCTCAATTTCTGGTGTGCTCTCTCCGATTTGTGAATTACTAGGGATATCCACAACAGGGTTAACCTTAACAGGAATTGTGCCAAAGACCTCTTGCACATCACCACTGACATTATCAGTATTGACATATTTAACATCGAGTTCAAAATCACCGGAAAAGTCTTGAGGTAATTGAATACCCAATGCAGAGAAATCAACTGCACCTGTTGAATCCACATCTACGTTAAGTACATACTCATCTGTTTCATAGTTATATTCGGCACCTGTAATAGATGCATTACTAGGAAGCGCTGAACCACTAATGACAAGCGTAAATACATCATTACTTTGCTCTGAAAGATCCGTGCTGATAGAGATAAATGCATTTAATTGATCACCAAAATCAAGTAATTTATCTTCACTACCAATAATGATGACATCATTATCAATATCAATATTTCCAGCTAACTCGCTACCACCTGATACGCCTTGGAAATCAAGCTCAATAACGCTATCAACTTCTTTTATGACAGCACTACTGGAATCGCCTTCATTATTATCACCTAGGTCACGAATTTCAGCCGATATACGCACATAGACAGGCGATGTCTGAGCAACGGTTGCAATAATTTGTAGATTATCCAGTTCAGATTGTGGAACCGTCCAGCTACCATCACCGTCATTAATCCCGCCTGTCACTAAAAATTGATCTAGGGTGTTTTGATCTGTGATGGTATTACCATTGCTATCGACTAAGGTAATAATTACTTTCTCAATCACTTCAGCACTGCTCAGATCATCTTCAATGAAACTTAACCCATTAGTAAATGCTTGATCGCCTGTTGTATTAATATTGATGTCGATAACACCATTTGCATCACTGTTAATTATATTTGTCACATCACTATTATTATCGACCATCGCTAAGATGCCATCGTTTTCAACAACTGCATTTATATTAACGTTAAGTGTGCCTTCAATGTTTTTCACATCCGTCACTGTTGAATCGACATCTACTTCTGTGATTGTCACTTGTGTTTTCAATGTAATATCAACATCTGAATCTTCGGGGGCTATAACACGCAGTGATTGTCCATCGGTTGTGATCTGAACAACTTGTGCTGCTGTTAAGGTGATCTCACCACCGCCAGAAGCGATTAAGGTATTACCTATGTACAATTCATAATCTGCAGGTAGATCTTTAATCACCAAGCCGGTAATCACTTCCTTACTATCAATCAGCTCAGGTTGCCAATTTAAATTAACAAAGTTATCTTCATTACCATTTGAGTTTTTGCTGTAATCTGTTGCATCAACCATCGGTTCAACATGGATAACCAAGTGACCATCAAAGGATTTACTATCACCGTCGTTTTCTGTCACCACCAATCGCACATCAAGATCGATATCAGCGGTACTCATTAATGGTGGCGTTATCGTAATGCCATTTATAGTATCAAGATTCACTTCATATTTAGGATGACCATTGGCATCAGTACCGACATAAACCAGCGATTGTTCATTGCCGTTGGCATCAAAAACAGTTACACCCTCAGGAAGATTAGAAATAACCAAGCTCAGTGTTTCTGAATTGTCAGTAGGCGCTAATACGTGTTCACTTGACATGACAGTGAAGTCAAAAACGGCAGAGTTATCTTGATCAATGGTCGTTTCGAGTCCAGTACGACCATCGGTTAGTGCAGTCCATGCTGTATTGGTAAAATCAAAGTTCGGATCATCAGCAACACCGGTTAAGTCAACTTCAACGGTTTGCTCTGCCGTAACATATTCATTGACTACCGTTGTTGTGGTTGTACCATCAGGGTTTGTGATTGTCGCTGTATCTTTGATTACGCCTTCCACTTTTATAGTAAAATCAACATTACTCTCGGGAATTGGTTTTAGCTGTAGTTTATCAATATCATCGTAAGAAACTTCATATTTCCCATCAACATCGGCAACTAATGCTTGTCCATCAAACAACAAGATAGCGTCTGTAGGTAGGCCATCTATGCGTACAAAGGCTTGCTCTGAACCATCATCATTATCACTTTCAGGCGTTAAGAAAATGTGATCTTTTAAGTCAATCAACTGATCTTCATCGGATTCAATACGTTTCACTTTGATGGTAACTTGATCAGCATCTGGGATGACGTTAATGATGATCTCTTTCACTACTGAATCAGCCGTATCACTGTTATCACGCTCTTCACTCTGCGCGTACACATCGAGTTTAATGTCGCCACTGAAGTTCTCAGCAGGGGTCACTTGAACAGATCCTATATCTTCAGCAGGCACTTTATAGATGTTCGAACCAATAGCGGTTTCATCTAAGTTATCACCAACTAAAGTACCTTCACCCTGTTTGATGGTAATGAAGTAATACAGATCTTCTGAACTGGTATTAGCACCATCGTCATCTTCAAGTATTGCCGTTAAATTTAAGTCAACGCTATCGGTGTCTTCCGTAACGGTATAGTGGTAGGTGGTATTTGCATCATCCCATGTTGGAATATCAGCGACTCCGTCGACATGTATGGTAAAGCTACCTGTCATACCGGGATGTTTACTACCATCTGTATTGATAATTTCAGCACTTACATCGAAGTTCAAATCACCATTAATGGTTGAGAAGTCTTCGTCAGGCATAAAGGTCACGCCGGTTAATGTGAATATATTCCCATTAACGACGAAGGCATCTTCCCCAAGGGTAATTGAACCATCAACATTTGGAATAATTACTGCACCATTAAAGATAAAGTCACCGTGCATATCACCCACTGGTGTAATGGTAACCGTATCCACAGATTCACCACGGTCAATATCACCAGCATTAATTTCCATATTGATAACAATGCCTTGATAATTAGCATCAATACTGTCAGATGGGCTGCTGTTGTCTTCAAAACCGCTACTATTACTAGTGCTTAATGTGGCATCCTGATCACTAATTTTTAAGGTAATAATACTGCTGTCAGTGTCACCATCACCATCTGTGATATTGACAGTAATCGTCTCAGTAATTTCTTCTATATCATGTGGTAAATTGGGATTTGACTGGAATTTAACATCGCCATTGGCATTAATGTAAAGCGTACCTAGCTCTACTTGAGGTGAAGAATCGTCAAGCACTATGAAAGTATTATCTTCTATTCCGATAAGGTTACGTTCAACACCATCAATAATAACCGAGGTCACTTTAGCGCCGTCAGCACCTACATTGCTATCCGCAAGTACATCAGCAGTGCCAGTCCACTGACCTTCAACAGTACTTAAGGTCACATCTGTACCACTTGGCTGATCATCTTTAATAGTAATAGGTACATTAACCGTAATACTCTTATCACCATCTTGATCAACAGCTTGTATCGGTAAGGTGATAACTTGTTGAAGATCTGTTGCAGTGCCCTCTTTATGGTCAATATTGTCTTTTAGGGTAAACTCATATTCACCACTGTTACTGAGCGTGACGACAAAAATAGTGCTATTGCCAACCTTACCTTCATACTGATCAGCACTAGTGTTATAAGATAGCGTTATTTGCTGGCCATTTGACAGCAGAGCACCTGTATTTTGTTGATTAAAAGTAGCAACGTCAATAATAAAATCAGTCACTTCATCACTACCACTATCAACCGTAATTTTCCCATTTGCTTTTTCATCATTGCTTGATGGATTAGAACCTTCATTATTTAATGCACTTTCATCAACAACAATCGGCTCAAAAGCAGTAACTAACGGATCATCACCATCATTAATAGTGATTCCAACGGAAATAGCGGAATCTAATTTATCTCCGTCAGTATCTTTTATTTGCACAGGTACAGTGATCTTAATCTGATCTCCATCCGTTGATACCATGCCATCGCTATTTCCACCTTGATGATCCAGTGGTTGGTTTTGTGTAATGCTAAGAGTCACCTCTACATCTTTATCGTTAGTAGTATTTTGAGCTGCTGTTACCGCAATGCTCATCACTTCAACATTACCTGTAACACCTGTTAATATACCGTTACTGTAGGTAAAGGTAATAGCAACACCACCTGCTGTTAATTCATTTTGTAGTTCAATAATTAATGCATTAACAGTATCGCTGTCGATTTCGACAGTATCAGGGTCAAGGCGATCTACACCCGCTATAACACTAATCTGAGTAGTACCAGTTACAGGGTAGCCATCGATTCCTGCAGGGGTTAAATCACCTTCAGAGATGATAATCGAACCCGTTTGACCACCGATGGCATTCATACCGTCATTAACCACAATATTGATATGTCCAGGTAAACTGGAATCACCATCTACATCATCTGCGAATACATCAATAATGATGGTTTCTTGATCATTCGTTGGATCATCAACTTGGTCGATCGGTTGTGTTTGCTCAACTTGGTAATTTCCGTTGATATCAACCGTGATTTTCATCACTTCTACACTAGTATTTGCAGCTAATGTGACCAGTAACGTTTTACCATCAGCACTCACTGTAAAGGCAGTTGCTTGACCATTACTGGTTAAGTTATTTAACGAAGATTGGGTCTCATCAAAGTACACCTTAACAACTTGATCACTTCCGGTGTCAACATCAATTTGTCCAGAGCCAGAAACGATGCCATTATTTCCTTCATTTAAGTTAATAGTGCTGTCAGCACCAAATTTAGGATCATCGCCATCTTTGATAACCGCTATTACATTAACTGGTTTATCAAGTGCGTCTCCATCTGAATCACTCATCTGCACAGGAATCCTAACAGTGATTTTATCACTGTTTAGTTTCACGAAGCGACCCGAATCATTGTTATGATCCAGAGGTCCACTTTGCTCAATGAGCATATTTACTTTTACATCACCGTTAATTTGTTGTTCAGGTGTTAGTGTTATCTGTAAAATTTCAGTGCTCGGTATGGTTGCCGTCGAGCCAGTAATAGTTATCAAGCCATTAATATCTGTACTAAAAGTAAATGCCAGATCTTCGCCATTAGATGTTAAATCGTTCAATTCTGCTAACAATGCTGCTTGTACAGCAGGTTGTATACGCGTTGTATCAGCAACTAAATTATCGTTCAGGGCTTCAACGGTAAAGTTAGCAGTACCTGTTGATGGGTAACCGCGGTTATTGGAAGGATTTTCGATATCTCCTTCTACTACTCTTACTCTCGCCGTTACACCTTCACCAGTCGCATCTAAACCATCTTTGATAGTAATAAGCACTTGCCCTTGATTACTAACATCGTCATCATTATCGGTTGCTAACACGCCCAAGCTCAGAGCAATCTCATCTTGTGCATTATTATCTTGCTCAAGTGGTTCATCTTGTTTAACTGTATAAGTACCATCTGTATTGATAGTGATCGTAAGTACGGGGTCGCCATCATTTACGCCGTCTTTAATACTAACAGTGATCACGTTCCCGTCGACTTTATAACTTGTTGCTTGTCCGTTAGTGGTTAAACCAACAAGTGAAGCCTGCACTGCATTAAAGTCAATATTAGCGATAGCATCACTACCGACATCCAGTCCAATATCTGAACTGATAGTCTGACTACCTTCTGTCTCTGTTATTATTTTAATGTCATCAATAGCAAAAACTGGATCATCACCATCTTTGATAGTGATATCTACTTTAGCCGCTGTGACTAAATCATCCCCATCTGTATCTAATGCTTGCACAGGTACACTAATGGTAATGTCGTCACCAACAGTTTGAACAAAACCACTGTTATCGAATGCATTGTTATGATCCAATGGCAAGCTTTGTTGAAAATCAACATTCACTTTTATACCATCACCGTCAGCAAGCTGAGTGCCAGACAGGGTAATGGTCACTGCAACCTGACCGCCAGGTGTTGTGGTTCCGACTAATGACTTACCATCTAAACTCGGTATGAACTCTAAGCTTTCACCCGCTGTGGTTAAGGTTAACTCTAACTCATCAATCAACGCATCTAGTTGTGTCGAATCTAGGCTAACCTTACTTGGGTCGAGACGATCTTCCCCAGCACCGATATCAAAGGAAGCCGCGCTGTTTTTAGGATAGCTAGAACCACCATTTGAAGTTTCAAGATCTCCTTCAACAACAGTCATAACAAGGTTCTGACCACCTATTGCATCATCGCCATCAGTTACTTTTATATTGATGATACCGTTCGCGCTATCATCATCAGAATCGGTTACGATCACCTTGATCGGAAAGTTAAGTTCGTTATTAACAACCTGATCTAATTCACCAGTAATTTTCGCAGTGTAATTGCCATTAACATCAATATTAATTTCCAGCACGGTGTTGCCATTGCTATCTTTTAGCAGTAACTGATCACCATCAACATAAACCTCTGTTTGATTACCATTACTAGTAATTCCATCAAACCCAGATTGCATATTGGCTGCATCAAAGGTAATTGATTTGACTTCGTCACTGCCGGTATTAACCACAATACTGCTTGATAACAGATCATTTTCATTGCTTTCTTCATTCAGTAAAATACCCGAATCAAGGCCAAATGATGGCGCTTGACCATCATTGATTGTTACCGTTACAACGGCGGGATTATCTAAGCTATCACCATCACGATCTTGACCTTGTAGGGGAACTTTGATTGCAATACTATCGCCATTTTCGCTGACAAATCCAAGACTATTACCAGAGGTATTTTGATCCAGCGGTAAAAACTGTTCGACTTCTATTGTGCTAGTAACATCTTGGCCATTTTGTATTGAGGTCACCCTAATGCTGACCGCAATCTCTCCACCAGAAAGTTTACCCACTAACACGCCATTATCGAGTGTAAATATCAGTGCTTCACCACCAGAAGTAAGCTCTGCTTTTAACTCATTAATTAAAGCATCTTTCTGTAGTGGATCAATGCCAACTGTGCTGGCAAGCAGACGATCTGCACCGGCAGATAATGTTATATCAGTGTCTGCAGAGACAGGGTAATTATTTGGACTTAATCCCGGTTCGGTGATTTCCACCTTAGCCGTTTCATTACCACTTGCATTCGCCCCATCACTGATAGTGACTTTTACATTGACAGGTTGAATAAGCGGATCATCGTCTGAATCACGCATTTGCACAGGAATATCAACAGTGATTTTATCATCACTTAGTTTTACGTAAGTACCCGAGTTATTGTTATGGTCAAGTGCCCCACTTTGCTTAATGGACATACTGACTTCAACATGTCCGTTAATTTTTTGCTCTGGTGTTAGTGTAACGAGTAATATTTCAGTACTACCACTTGGTGTGGTTGCAGTTGAGCCTACAATGGTAATCATGCCATCAGTATCAGTGCTAAACGTAAATGTTAGCGCTTCACCGTCTGATGTTAGGTTATTTAATTCGATTAAAAGTGCATCACGCACGCTGTCCTCAACACGCATCGTATCAGCAACTAAATTCTCGTTAACGGCTTCTACAGTAAACTCTGCAGTGCCTGTCGTTGGAAAACTCACGCCAACATCTGGTAGTACAGCCTGTCCCTCTATAACAGTTAGATTTGCAGATATATTTTCACCAGTCGCATCCAAACCATCTTTGATGGTAATCAGTACTTTACCTTGATTACTTACATCGTCATCATTATCGGTTGCTAACACTCCCAAGCTCAGAGCAATCTCATCTTGTGCATTATTATCTTGCTCAAGTGGTTCATCTTGTTTAACTGTATAGGTCCCATCTTTATTGATGGTGATCGTAAGTACGGGATCGCCATCATTTACGCCGTCTTTAATACTAACGGTGATCACGTTCCCTTCGACTTTATAACTTGTTGATTGACCGTTAGTGATTAAACCATCAAGCGACGCCTGCACAGTATCAAATTCAACCTTAGCAATGACATCACTACCGACATCAAGTCCAATCTCTGAAGTGATAGTTTGACTGCCTTCAGTTTCAGTAATCACTTTAACGTCATCAACTGCAAAAGCAGGATCATCACCATCTTGAATGGTAATATCTACGTTAGCAGAAGTTACTAAGTTATCTCCATCGGTATCTTGTGCTTGTACTGGCAAGCTAATGGTAATGTCATCACCATTGCTTTTCACCAAGCCAAAACTATCAGTTACTTTATTATGATCCAATGGCAAGTGTTGCTTGAACTCAACGTTGACATCAATTCCATCGCCATTTTGCATACTTGTTAATGTAATGGTTACGGCAATATCACCGCCAACTCGAGTAGTACCCACTAAAGTAGTACCATCATTACTCAGGATGAATTGTAAATTTTCACCCGCAGAGGTTAAAGTCGATTCTAGCTCTGCAATAAGTGTGGATGTTTGTGTTGAATCTAGACTTACTGTAGTGGGGTCAAGACGATCTTCACCTGCGGCTATTTCAAAGGATCCAGAGGTGGTTTTTATGTAGGTCGAGCCACCACTTACCGTTTCAAGATCTCCTTCAATTGCCGTTATATCGAGACGTTGACCGCCAGTAGCATCAAGGCCATCAATGACTTCAATATTGATACTGCTTTTAGCGCTATCGCCATCATCATCTGTGACGGTCACATTGATAGGCAAGTTGAGTTTGTTACCTACACTCTGATCTAACTCTCCGGTGATTTTCGCAGTGTAAGTGCCATCAATATTGATGTTAACTTCAAGTACCGTGTTGCCACCACTATCTTTCAACAGTAACTGATCACCATCAACATGAACAGTTGTTGGGTTACCATTGCTGGTAACACCATTAAAAGCAGATTGTGTATCAGCAGCATCAAAGAGGATTGATTCAATGGCATCACTACCAGTATTAACAATAATAGAGCCTGACAATATACTATTTTCATCACCTTGTTCATTAAGTGAAATACCAGAGTCATCTCCAAATGATGGTACTTGACCATCTTTAATAGTAACCGTTATAACAGCAGGATTATCTAAGCTATCACCATCGGTATCTTTACCTTGCAGAGGAATATTGATTGCAATGCTATCGCCATTTTCGCTGACAAATCCCGCGCTATTACCAGATGGATTATGATCCAGTGGTAAAAACTGTTCGATTTTTATTGTGCTAGTAACATTTTGACCATCTTGGACTGACGTTACGATTATGCTAACAGCAGTCTCTCCAGTTGCAAGTTTGCCAACTAGCGCTCCACTTTCTAACGTAAATATCAGCGCTTCACCGCCTGAAGTTAGCTCTGCTTTTAACTCATCAATTAATGCATCTTTCTGTGTTAAATCAATGCCTACTGTATCAACATCAAGGCGATCAGATCCTGCAGACAGCGTGATATTAGTATCAGCCGACATTGGGTAATCGTTTGGACTTAACAGCGGTTCGGTTATTTCAACGTTCGCAGTTTCACCACCGGCGGCATTAATTCCGTCGGTAATGCTAATCTTCATTGTACCTGATGCGCTATCATCATCTTGATCAGTCACAGTAACCGCTAAGTTCAAATCTGTTGATAAGCTATCTTGCTGATCAATCGGACCACTGACTGTTACCGTATATTTTCCATCTGTTTCAACAGTGATTACCATGATCGGTTGATCATCGCTATTAAATAATGTGATGGTCTTACCATCCACATCGTAGCGTGTGTCGTTTCCATTACTGGTTAGGTTTTCAAGGGATTGTTGCGTTTCAGCAAACAACATGCTTTTAATCGTATCAGAACCAATATCTAGATTTAATTGCCCCTGTATAGCGATGCTAGAATCTGATGATTCATTAACAAGCGTACCATCGTCGGAATCAACAGCAAATGACGGGTTAGCACCATCATTGATAAGGATACTGATATCAGTCGGAGTTAACAGAAAATCTCCATCACTATCGGTTGCCTGAAGTGGTACTTTAATGCCGATTTGATCATTGTCAGAGGTAATATACCCAACAATATCACCGCTGTTTTTATGGTCTAACGGAAGATTTTGCGTGATTACAACCGTCACAGTAAGGTCTTGTCCATTTTGCAATGCAGACAGTTCGACCGTTAACGCGACTTCTCCATTTAATCGACCAACAATATTACCGTCTGCATTTAACGAAAAGTTTAATGCTTGACCAGCAGAGGTAAGTTCAGAAGCCAATTCTGATATCAATGCATCAACTTGCAAAGGGTCAACTTGAAGCGAGTTAGGCTGTAAACGATCTACACCTGCAATAAACTCAAATTCGCCAGATTGGCTAACAGGATAACTGCTACCTGTTCCATCAACATCAAGATCACCTTCCGTTAAGGTCATAGACTCAGTAATATTTGTGTTACCACCAACTGCATCATCACCATCAATAATAGTGATATCCATTGATCCTTGAGCAACATCACCATCTTTATCAGTGGCGGTGACAGCCAAATCAATATTGATACTATCAGTTGATGCAGTTTGATCCACAGGACCCATGACCGTCACTTCGTATGAACCATCTGTCGCGACAGTAACTGTTAACACTGGGGTATTAGTGATGTCATAAACAGTAACAATACTACCTTGTACAATATAGGTTGTTGCTAAACCGTTACTGGTAATGCCCTCTAGCTCTGGTTGAACGGAATGGAATACAATTGAGTCAATTTCATCAGAGCCAACATTTAATGGAATATTTCCAGTAATAACGTTGTTTTGAGCTGATTCATTAATGATGACACCGTTATCAAAACCAAAGTACACATCAGCACCATCGCTGATAATGATTTCAATATTTGCAGGCTTATCTAAATCATCATCATCGGTATCGGTTGCTTGTACTGGCACATTAATATGCAAGTCATCACCATCAAAGGTCACGTAACCTGCGGTGTCTGTGTCGTTATGATCAAGTGGCAGCTGTTGCGTAATCTCGACTGTGACGTTGATATCTTGACCTTGCTGCGCACCAGATAAGGCAACGGTTACTGCAACCGTGCCGTCAGCAAGTTCACCGATTAAATCACCATTAGTATTAACACTAAAGGTCAGCGGTTGACCGCCAGAAGTGAGTTCATTTTGTAGTTCAGTGATTAAATCAGCTTGTAAGCTAGGATCAATTTTAACCGAGTCTGGTACAAGGCGGTCTTCACCTGCCGCAATCACAAAGGTGCCTGATTTTATCGCTGGGTAACTGGTGTCAGTATCACCAATATTAACGCCATCACCTGCCGTGTCTAAATCCCCTTCGGTCAGTGTAACTGTGCCTTGATCATCACCAGCGGCATTGGTGCCATCGGTGATGGTAATATTCATTGCGCCATCGCTGTTATCGCCATCTTTATCAGTGGCGG
>NZ_BSPQ01000020.1 GCF_030161115.1 Psychromonas marina | reverse complement strand
TTCTGCCATTGCAGTGAACGATGCACCAGTGGTTGATGGCAATATCGCTTACTCGGTTGACGAAGATGGCGCAATTACCTTATCGCAAGAGCAGTTATTAGCGAATGCGACTGATGTAGATGGCGATGAGTTAACGGCGGTTGACCTTTCTGCTGGCGGTAATACAACGGTTGTGGCCAATGACGATGGTTCATTTACTATCACCCCTGATGCAGACTTCAATGGCGATTTAGACCTAAGCTTCGATGTCTCAGATGGTACAACGACAGTGGCTGCAGGTGTTGACCTTACGGTTAACCCAGTCAACGATGCCGCGGTTGCACCTGATGTCGCATTCGAAATGAATGAAGATGGTGTGATCACCATTACCGATGAGCAACTACTTGCTAATGCAACGGATATTGATGGTGATGACCTCAGCGTTGATGGTGTTACTTACACTGGCACAGATGGTGTATTAAGCGATAACGGTGATGGCACACACAGCTTCGCACCGAATGAAAACTTCAACGGTGATGTACAACTCGACTTTGGTGTCAGCGATGGGACGGTGACGACACCAGCAAACATTGATATTGCAGTTGCCGATGTCAACGATGCACCGGTTGCGGGCAGCACAAGTTACACGGTCAACGAAGATGGCCAAATTACCATCAGCCCAGATCAATTACTTGCGAACTCAAGTGATGTAGATGGCGAAGTATCACTGGATAGCGTCAGCTACTCAGGCTCTGATGGTGTGTTAATCACTAACGAAGATGGCTCAGTAACATTCTCGCCTAATGAAAACTTCAATGGCGAAATCAGCCTGGATGTTGTAGTTATCGATGACGACGGAGCAACTGCTGAAACGACTGCAGGTATCACGGCACTAGCTGTTAACGATGCACCTGTGGTTGATGGCAATGTGGCTTACTCAGTTGATGAAGATGGCACCATTACCTTAAGCCAAGAACAACTGCTTGCGAATGCAACTGATGTTGATGGCGATGATCTCACTGCGGTTGACCTCTCAGTTGGCGGTAATGCAACGGTTGTGGCGAACGATGATGGTTCATTTACAATCACCCCAGATGCCGACTTCAATGGTGATCTCGATTTAAGCTTTGATGTATCAGATGGCACAACGACCGTAGCTGCAGGTGTTGATCTTACGGTTAACCCAATCAACGATGCCGCGGTTGCACCAGACGTTAGCTTTGAAATGAATGAAGATGGTGTGATCACCATTACCGATGAGCAACTACTTGCGAATGCAACAGATGTTGACGGTGATGATCTCAGCGTTGATGGTGTTACTTACACAGGCGCAGACGGTGTATTAACTGATAACGGTAATGGTACCTACGACTTCGCACCAAATGAAAACTTCAACGGAGATGTACAACTCGACTTTGGTGTTAGCGATGGCACGGTCACGACACCAGCAAACATTGATATCGCGGTTGCCGATGTGAACGATGCACCGGTTGCGGGCAGCACAAGTTACACGGTTAACGAAGATGGTCAAATCACCATTAGTCCTGAGCAGTTACTAGCGAACAGTAGCGATGTTGATGGGATTGTGAGCCTCGATAGCGTGAGCTACTCAGGTACAGATGGTGTATTAACAACTAATCAAGATGGCTCGGTTACTTTCTCACCAAACGAGAACTTCAATGGCGAAATTAGCCTAGATGTAACGGTTATTGATGATGATGGTGCAACAGCACAAACAACAGCAGGCATTACAACACTTGCGGTTAATGATGCACCCGTTGTTGATGGTGACATCGCTTACTCTGTTGATGAAGATGGCACTATTACACTATCGCAAGAGCAACTATTAGCGAATGCATCGGATGTAGATGGTGATAACCTAACGGCAGAAAACTTATCCGTTGGCGACAATGCAACGGTTGTTCAAAACCCAGATGGTTCATTCACCATTACACCAGATGCAAACTTTAATGGAGACTTAGATTTAAGCTTTGATGTGTCAGATGGTATTGAGACAGTTTCAGCAGGTGTTGATCTAACGGTTAATCCAGTGAACGATGCTGCGACTACTTCGGATACCAGTGCTAGCACGTTAGAAGATTCATCAATTCTTATTACCCAAGCGCAATTATTAGCGAATGCAGCCGATATTGATGGTGACCTATTAAGTGCATCAAACTTATCTGCTGAAAATGCAGTAATACTGGATAATGGCGACGGTACCTATACCGTAACGCCAGATGCAGACTTCAATGGTCATATCGATATTTCCTATGATATCAGCGATGGCTCAGTTCCGATTGCCGCTAACTTAGGCTTAACGGTTGATCCTGTTAATGATGCTCCAGTGGTTTCTGCCGATATTCCTATCACTATTGAAGAAGATGGTTCTTATACCATTACTCAAGCAGAGCTACTTCAATTTGCATCAGACATCGATAATACGGATGAGGAACTGAATGCTTCAATTGGTGATCAAGGTACTGAGACAACAGCATCCGGTACAGTAGTTGATTCACAAACAGGTGAAGCAGTTGTTGGTGCAGAGGTAACCCTAAGCGATGATTTAGGCAATACAACGACTGTACTTACAGATGAGAACGGTAGTTATAACGTCACAGGACCGATTTCAACGGCAGGTACGGTAACCGTTACGCAAGATGGTTCAGTCACAAGCTCAACTGAAATCATTGAAGGAGCTGATGTTAATCTTGGTACAACGGCACTATCTGAAGTCATGGAAGTGACCGATATGCGTATTGTCGTTACTTGGGGAGATTCAAGAGAAACGACAGATTTAGATAATCACTTATGGTTATATGATACAGAGTCTGGTGATGAATTAGACCATATCTATTACCGTGATATGTCCCATGACCTAGGTGACGGTACGGTCCAGCAAGATGTGGATGATACCAATGGTAATGGGCCAGAGACTATCTCTGTTCCAAATTATTCAGATGCTAACATGCATTACTCTGTCCACAATTACAGCACAAACTCATGGGATGTTGATGGCGTTGATGAAGTTAAAGTTGAGGTTTATGTAGGTGATACTTTAGTTGAAACATTTACTCCAGATATTCCTGATGGCGAAACAGGTTCGCATTGGCATGTTTTCGATATTGTTGATGGGGTGCTTGTTCCGGTTCAATCAGCTGGTCGTGAATCAGAGTTTAGTTTACCAACTAGCGATGAGGTTGCCGCAAATACAGATGCAATTAATATTGAGGATGTAGTTGCCGGTATTACTGATGAAGTAACCGAAGAAAATACAGATGGGACTGATAGTCAGCCATCAATTGCTGATATTTCAATACCTAATGGGGTTGTGACAGATAACGGTGATGGAACTTATACCATTACGCCAGATGAAAACTTTAATGGTGATTTTTCCATTAATTACCTCGTTGATGATGGCAATGGTGGAACTGCACCAGCTCAAATTGATGTCACAGTCACAGCGGCTAATGATGACAGTATTATTGCTGACCAAAACTTCTCGATGAATGAAGATGGCACCATTACTATTTCTGATGCTGATTTATTATCAGGTGCAACAGATATTGATGGGGATCTATTAACGGTAGAGTCGGTTGAGTTTACTGGTAATGATGGTGTATTTGCCGATAATGGTGATGGTACATATACATTCACACCAAACGAAAACTTTAACGGTAATGTAGATTTAACTTATTCAGTTAGTGATGGTACAAGCATAACTACTGCTGATATCGATATTACTGTTATTCCGCAAAATGATGCACCAATAGCGGGTTCAACTTCATACCAAGTTAACGAAGATGGCCAAATCACAATTAGCCCAGAGCAGTTATTAGCTAACTCAAGCGATGTTGATGGCACAGTGAGTCTGGATAGTGTTTCTTACTCTGGCTCTGATGGTGTGTTAATCACTAATGAAGATGGCTCTGTGACATTCTCACCAAACGAGAACTTCAATGGGGAAATTAGCCTAGATGTAGTCGTTGTTGATGACAGTGGTGCAACCGCTGAAACAACAGCTGGTATCACAGCACTAGCAGTGAACGATGCGCCAGTCGTAGATGGCAACATCGCTTACAGTGTTGCTGAAGACGGTACAATTACCCTAAGCCAAGAGCAACTACTTGCCAACGCAACGGATGTAGATGGTGACACATTAACTGCTGAAAACTTATCGGTAGGTGATAACGCAAGTGTTGTTCAAAATCCAGATGGTTCATTCACGGTTACCCCAGAAGCTGATTTCAATGGCGATCTCGATTTAAGCTTCGATGTATCAGATGGTACAACGACCGTAGCAGCAGGCGTTGACCTTACGGTTAACCCAATCAACGATGCCGCGGTTGCACCAGACGTTAGCTTCGAAATGAATGAAGATGGCATTATTGTTATCACGGATGAGCAACTACTTGCGAATGCAACGGACATTGATAATGATGAATTAAGCGTTGATGGCGTAAGCTACAGCGGCACAGACGGTGTGTTAACGGATAACGGTGATGGCACACACAGCTTCGCACCAAATGAAAACTTCAACGGTGATGTACAACTCGACTTTGGTGTCAGCGATGGCACGGTGACAACACCAGCAAATATTGATATTGCAGTTGCCGATGTGAATGATGCACCGGTTGCGGGCAGCACAAGTTACACGGTCAACGAAGATGGCCAAATTACCATTAGTCCTGAACAATTGCTTGCGAACGCAAGTGATGTAGATGGCGACGTATCACTGGATAGCGTCAGCTACTCAGGCAGTGATGGTGTCTTAACAACGAATCAAGATGGCTCGGTGACGTTCTCACCAAACGAAAACTTCAGCGGTGAAATAAGCCTGGATGTTGTGGTTATTGATGATGATGGCGCAACCGCTGAAACCACTGCGGGCATTTCTGCCATCGCAGTGAACGATGCGCCAGTGGTTGATGGCAATGTCGCTTACAGCGTTGATGAAGATGGAACAATTACTTTATCGCAAGAGCAGTTATTAGCGAATGCGACAGATGTAGATGGCGATACATTAACAGCTGAAAACCTATCGGTAGGTGACAATGCAAGTGTTGTTCAAAATCCAGATGGTTCATTCACGGTTACTCCAGATGCAGACTTCAATGGCGATCTCGATTTAAGCTTTGATGTCTCAGATGGCACAACGACTGTAGCAGCGGATGTTGACCTTACGGTTAACCCAATCAACGATGCCGCGGTTGCACCAGACGTTAGCTTCGAAATGAATGAA
>NZ_BSPQ01000019.1:184685-233619 GCF_030161115.1 Psychromonas marina | reverse complement strand
TTTAAAATAGCCCCACTGGTTAGTTCCAGTGGGGCTTTTTAATTGTGTTGATTTATGTTGACCTACTCGATAGTAGGGCGAGTTTGCCGACAGGCAAGGGTAACGAGCAATGTTCACCCATCGCCAAGCGCCTAATACGAAACATCCCTGTTGACTCACGTCAGCAGGGATTTTTTCGTTTTAGCCACTTGATAAATGAGGCCTACTCTCGCATGGGGAAGGTTAATAGCCTGCCATAGGCAGTATCAAATCATGGGATAGTAGGGCGAATTGTGCGACAACACTGGTTCATGAGCAATGTCCATCCATCGCCAAGTACCTAATTTAAAATAGCCAACTTTACGGGGTCACTTCACTGGTTAGTTCCGGTGGGGCTTTTTTAATTGTGTTGATTTATGTTGACCTATTCGAGGGTAGGTCGAGTTTGTCGACAGGCAAGGGTAACGAGCAATGTTCACCCATCGCCTCTGCGTATCAATAAATCTCCTAAATAGAAAGTTCATATCGGGCTTCGCCCAATTGTCGGCCTAAAGACCGACCTACAGCTGTACCTGATTGTTTATACCAATTCCATTAATTTTGTGATCTAATAAGGTACAATTTAAAGGTGCTGAATATGACTCAAGAATTATCTAAAATCATTAGCTCAACATCAGATGCGAGACTAAAGCTTCGCTTATTAGCGGTTTCTCACTTCCTCGATGGTAAAAATAGAACTCAAATATCTGAATACTTAAAAGTAAGCCGAACGAGTGTTAATAGCTGGATACAAACCTATTTAATACAGGGGGATTCAGGGCTAAAAGAGAAAAAGCATACAGGTCGTCCAAAGGGGTTAAGCGTAGAACAGCTCTCTCAACTAAAAGAATTTGTTGTTTCATCAGCTGTAAAGGCTGATGGTGGCAGGCTACAAGGGAAAGATGTCCAGTGTTATGTTTTGACAGAGTTTGGCATAGAGTATAAAAAATCCAATATTTACAACCTGCTACACGAACTAAATCTTAGTTGGATCACGACGCGCTCAAAGCATCCTAAACAATCAATTGACGCACAGGAAAGTTTTAAAAAAATTCCAAATAAAAACGATCCTTAAGATCCCTGGTCATGTGGCTTTAGATCGTGTGGATATCTGGTTTCAAGATGAGGCTCGGTTCGGGCAACAGAATACAAACACTAAAATATGGGCTGAAAAAGGCACGAGACCACGTGTCGTTCAGCAACAACAATACACTTATGCCTACCTGTTTGGTGCTGTTTGCCCGACCAATGGTAAAACAGAAGCCATTATTGCACCGTTTAGTAATATGGAAATAATGAAAGAACATCTAGCACTCATTGCAAACGCAACTGAGGTTGGCCGACATGCTGTAGTGATAATGGATGGTGCTAGCTGGCATCAAGAATACTTAGGCGACGCATTCCCCAATTTAAGTATTATCCACATCCCGCCATACTCTCCAGAATTAAATCCAATTGAGCAAGTCTGGTCATGGATGCGACAAAATGAAATTGCTAATCGAGTTTTCAGAGATTATGACGATATTGTAGAAAAATGCGCTAATGCTTGGAATCATTTCAGAAGTGACATCAATAGAGTTATTTCATTATGTTCAAGATCGTGGACTAATCTGACCAATTAATTAATGGAATTGGTATGAGATATTCAAGGTGACGAGTGGCCAATGCGTATAGCGAGTTTACCGACAGGCAAGGTTTACGAACAATGTTCACCCATCGCCTCTGCGTATCAATAAATCTCCTAAAAATAAAGTTCATATCGCGCTTCGCACAATTGACGGCCTAAAGACCGACCTACAGCGGTACCTTATTTTTGCGTTTTACCCGCTTAGACGACATTGGCCCACTATATGGGGCAGCAAGAAATGATTAATCATCATTCTGAGATACTTCAACGTTTCGACTGGCCAATACGTATGGTGCTAATTGTGCGACAGCAAAGGTTCATGAGCAATGTTCACCCATCGCCAAGCGCCTCTGCGTATCAATAAATCTCCTGAAGATAAAATACATATTGGGCTTCGCCAAATTGTCGGCCTAAAGACCGAACCGCAGTTGCACCTTTTTCTTTTGGGACTTTGAAGCGATAGTTTATGAGCAATGTCCATCCATCGCCAAGCACTTCAGCGTATCAATCCCCCCTAAAGAGAAAGTTGATATCGTACTTTATCCAATTGATGTCCTAAAAAACAACTCACCGTTGTATTTTTAAGCTTTGCTAAAGTTGAATTGAGCTACTCTCATTTTTATAAATGCTGATCTTTATTTCATCTATCCTAATTCATCTATTAACTACTATTCAATATCACTAAATTATCTCAATATCATCCTGTTAACAATTCCCCTATTAATTCGCTATGGTATGATAGATTCACTATTAACATTTAACGAGACTATTATGACTACGCTACAAAATGAAAATATCCACATTCAATCAGAAACTGTTCTAATTACTCCTGAAGAACTTAAAAAGCAACTACCTGCGTCTGATAATGTGTATCGATTTATTAATGAGTCTCGTGAAATTGTTTCCAATATTGTGCATAAAAAAGATCCTCGCTTTTTAGTGATTTGTGGTCCTTGTTCTATCCATGATATCGAAGCAGCGAAAGAGTATGCATATAAATTAAAAGCATTACACGATCAATATAAAGATACATTATTTATTGTTATGCGTGTTTATTTTGAAAAGCCACGTACAACCGTTGGTTGGAAAGGTTTAATCAATGACCCGCATATGGATGATTCTTTTGATATTGAAACGGGTCTGAAACGTGCACGTGAATTATTACTATTTATCTCTGAATTAGGTCTACCTATTGCAACTGAAGCATTAGACCCAATCAGCCCACAATATATCGGTGATCTGTTTAGCTGGGCTGCTATTGGTGCGCGTACGACTGAATCTCAAACCCATCGTGAAATGGCGAGTGGTCTTTCAATGCCTGTTGGTTTTAAGAATGGTACTGATGGTAGTTTATCAACGGCAGTAAATGCGATGCAGTCTGCATCTCATCCACATCGTTTTATGGGTATTAATCAAAAAGGTCAAAGTGCTTTGTTACAAACAAACGGTAACAAAGATGGCCACGTGATTTTACGTGGTGGCGGCGGTAAACCGAACTATGATTCATTGAATGTTTCACTTGCTCAGCAAGCTTTACAAAAAGCTAAGATTGAAGAAATTTTAATTGTCGATTGCAGCCATGAAAATTCTAATAAAAATCATGAACTACAACCTCTTGTGGCTAAAGATGTATTCCACCAAGTTGTTGAAGGTAATACCTCAATTGTAGGTATTATGTTAGAAAGTAACATTAATGCGGGTAATCAATCTGCTGATCTTCCTGCTGCTGATCTTAAGTATGGTGTATCAGTGACAGATGCTTGCATCGATTGGGCTACAACAGAGACATTACTTGCTGATGCCGTTGAATCATTAGCTGTTAGCTTACAAAAGAGATAAGAAGGATTTTATGCCATTAAGTAAATTGCGCGACAAAATTGATGCAGTAGATCAGCAAATAATTGACCTGCTAGCAGAGCGTTTAAAGTTAGTCGGTGAAGTGGGTGAAGTTAAAACTGAGCACGGGTTACCTATTTATGTACCCGAGCGTGAAGCGGCTATGCTTGCTAAACGCCGTGCTGAAGCTGAATCAAAAGGTGTTCCTGCTGATTTGATTGAAGATATTTTGCGTCGTACTATGCGTGAGTCTTACGCAAGTGAAAACGAAACAGGCTTTAAAACGATTAATCCGGAGATGAAACGAATTGTTATCATTGGTGGTAACGGGTTATTAGGTAAGCGTTTTGTTGAAATGTTTGAGCTTTCTGGTTATCAAGTAGATATTTTAGGTCGTGCAAATTGGGATCAAGCTGAACAGATTTGTAGTAAAGCGGGTCTAGTCATTGTTGGTTCTCCAATTGATGTGACCGAGGATATTATTAGCCAACTGACCTACTTGCCTGAAGATTGTATTTTAGCTGATATTACCAGTGTTAAAGATGGTCCATTACAAGCGATGTTAATGGCTCATAAAGGTCCTGTTGTTGGATTACACCCGATGTTTGGTCCTGATATTTCTAGCTTTGCTAAGCAAGTTATTGTTTACTGTGATGGTCGTGGTGAAGATAAATATGTTTGGTTAATTGAACAGATGAAAATTTGGGGTTCACATCTTTATAATGTGCAAGCACCAACACATGATGAGTCGATGACCTTGATTCAAGCATTACGCCACTTTACTAGTTTTGTATATGGCGTGCATCTACAAGGTGTAGATGCTGATTTGGAGCAGCTTCTTGATTTGAGTTCACCAATTTATCGTTTAGAGCTAGCAATGGTAGGCCGCTTGTTTGCACAGGAGCCTGCTTTATATGCTGATATTATCTTATCACAAAAAGGCAACTTAGAGATGATTAAGCGCTACCATCAACATTTTGCTGATGCGATTGAGATGTTAGAAAATGCTGACCGTGATGAGTTTATTAAGCGCTTTGAGTCTGTTACAGATTGGATGGGTGATTACTCGCAGTTATTTTTAGATGAAAGCCGTGTGATGCTGCAACAAGCGCACGATAAACGTCATTATGAAGATAAATAGGTGTATTAAGAGTAGTGGCTATATGCCATTACTTTTTTAAATCACTAAAAACCAAAAAGGAGCTAAATAGCTCCTTTTTTATGTCCTCATATATTGAGTTATTATGCTACGAACTCTTTGTTCATTTTAATTTCAGCATCAGATAAAACTTCTACTTCTGGCTCTTCGATAGGTTGTCCTGAGATTTCGCCGTTACGACACATATCTTTACCGTGATTTTTAGCGCGACTCGCTTCAGATTTGTGTAAATGTTTATTTAATTGGCGTTCGATTTTCTGGAATAATTGACCAATGGCGATATAAAGATCATCATGTTCTGCATGAGCGAATACCTTGCCATTCGGTACACCGATTGTTGCTTCAATCTTAACGCCTTTAGGCTCTTTAGTGATGATGCAGTGTGGCTTAATCAGTGGGATTTGTAGCTTTTCAAGCTTTTGAAAACGTTCCTCTACTTTGGTGCGCATTGTGTCAGTGATAGTAATTTGTTTGCTAGTAATTTCAATTCTCATATAAGACACCTTTAGGTTATACACTTATTGTGTTCATAAATAGATTAGGCTTTTTCGGTTAATTTTAAAGTGATCTAGATCACACTTTCTTTCGGTTGATCACTTGGTAAAATTATTTATGACCTAAGACTATTTTTGTAAAATTAAAAAAAAGATTGCTTGTTCAATCTAAATAATTAGTCCATTCTTGAATGGATAAGTTCCCTCGTTATATCTCTTTTTTTTGTTAAACTACTTTTTTTCACTCTCTGTTTTGTTATCGTTACAACTCCTCTTTATAGATAGTGATTGACTCATGCGTTTTGAATACACTGTTAAGTTTATACCCGTTTTATTGTTTTGCACCTTTACATCCTTCAGTATTTCCAGTGTTGCATCTTCTTGGTCGCATGCATTAAGTATGTATGGTGACTTTAAATACACTAAAGATTTTACTCATTTTCAGTATGCGAACCCTAATGCACCTAAAGGGGGGACTTTTAAACAAGCAACCATTGGCAGCTTTGATTCTCTTAACCCATTTATTGTAAAAGGAAATGCTGCTACAGGTATTGGTATGATTTATGATTCGTTGCTTAAACAATCTAGTGATGAACCTTTTACAGGTTATGGATTAATTGCTTCTTCAGTGAAAGTCGCTGATGATTTTTCATCGGTCAGTTTTAATATTAATCCTCAAGCAATCTTTCATGATGGAGTTAAAATCGAAGCAAGTGATGTGAAATTTAGTTTCGATCTGCTTATTGAAAAAGGAGCCCCACATTTTCGATCTTATTATGCTGGTGTGAAAGAGGTGGTTATTGATAGTTCATCTCAAGTTACTTTTCATTTTACCGAAATAGGTAACCGCGAACTGCCGTTAATTATCGGACAGTTGCCAATTCTCCCTGAGCACTTTTGGTCCGATAAGGATTTCTCTAAAACAGATTTAATTATTCCAACGGGATCGGGTGCATATCGTATTCAATCTTTCAAAGCGGGGAAACGCATTACCTATGAGCTTGTAAGTGATTACTGGGCAAAAGATCTGCCCGTTAACAAAGGCCTTTATAATTTTGAAAAGATGATTTTCGATTATTACCGCGATGATGGGGTTGCTTTGAAGCTTTCAAGTCTGGCGCTTTTGATTATCGTTTAGAGAGTTCCTCTAAACGTTGGGCGACCGGTTACCAAGGTGATCTATTTAATTCAGGTAAAGTTATTACTGAAAAAATCGCTGATCAAAACCCGCAGGGGATGCAAGGCTTCTGGTTTAACCTGCGTAAAGATAAATTTAAAGATAAACATGTAAGGGAGGCGATTAGTCTGTTATTTGATTTTGAATGGGCTAACAAGACACTATTCTATGGTGCATATACACGCATTAATAGTTTCTATTCAGGTTCTGAATTAGCAACGGGTAGGGTGATTACTCAAGCGGAAAAGGCATTGTTATTACCTTATCAATCACAACTATCTGCAAGTGTGTTTGAGCCAGTTTCTTTCCCTGTGACCAATGCTGATGGTGATGTGCGCGATCAGATGCGCCAAGCGGTAAAGCTATTCGAACAAGCTGGCTACCAGTTAAAAGACAGCAAAATGCAGGATAAAAATGGTGAACAGTTTGAGTTTGAGTTTTTACTTTACAGTAAAGACTTTGAGCGTGTCGTCCACCCGTTTAGGCAAAATTTAAAGCGTATTGGAATTAAAACTTCAATTCGTCTGGTTGACGTTTCTCAGTTTGTTAATCGTCTTAATAATTTTGATTTTGACTTAGTTTCTTTACGTAAAGGGCAGTCTATCTCGCCTGGTAATGAGCAGCTTAGTTTCTGGGGGTGTGACAGTGCGATGGAGCCGGGTACATCAAATTGGTCAGGGATCTGTTCTCCGGTTCTCGATCAGCTTGTACAGCAGTTAATAACCAGCCACTCACGTGAGCAGCTCGTTAATACAACTAAAGCGATTGATAGAGTATTACTTAATGAGTTTATGGTGATACCTCAGTGGTATCTGCCTGCTTATCGTATCGCTTATTGGGATAAATACTCACGACCAGAGATATCACCTGTTTATGAGTTAGGGTTATCAACGTGGTGGTCAACTGAAGCGGAGCAAGCGTTATGAATAGTTATATATTAAAGCGTTTGTTACTCATTATTCCAACTTTGTTAGGGATTATGACCATCAATTTTTTTATTGTTCAGATAGCGCCGGGTGGACCCGTTGAGCAAGCGATTGCTCAATATCAAGGCATTGAAGGCGGAAACAGCAGTCGTATTGCATCGGGTACCAATAGTGAAATTAAAAGTACCAGCGGTGATAGTCAATACCGTGGTGCTCAGGGCGTGGATCCTGAATATATTGCCGCCCTTGAAAAATTATATGGCTTTGATAAACCAATCGTTGAGCGTTATTTTTCTATGTTGTGGCGCTATGCTAAATTCGATTTTGGCGATAGCTTTTATCGTAATGAAAAAGTAACCCAATTAATCATCGATAAAATGCCGGTATCGATTTCACTGGGTTTATGGACAACATTATTGGCTTATCTCATTTCGATTCCTCTAGGGATAAAAAAAGCGACCTCACATGGCAGTCGTTTTGACATCTGGACGAGTACGATCGTCACAGTTGCTTATGCGGTTCCCGCTTTTATCATCGCGATTATGCTGATTGTACTGTTTGCAGGTGGCTCTTATTATGACTGGTTTCCACTGCGAGGTTTAGTCTCGGATAATTTTGATTCGTTAAGCTTATGGGGACAAATAAAAGACTATTTTTGGCATTTAGCACTACCTATCTCTGCATCGGTTTTAGCTAGCTTTGCTACCTTGACCATGCTCACTAAAAACTCCTTTTTAGATGAGATTCACAAGCAGTATGTGATCACGGCGCGTGCTAAAGGCTGTTCTCAAAACCGTATTTTGTATGGACATATCTTTCGTAATGCGATGTTATTGGTGTTAGCTGGTTTACCCGCAGCATTGATTGGTATCTTCTTTACCGGTTCGATGTTGATTGAGGTTATTTTTTCATTGGATGGTTTGGGGTTGTTAAGTTTTGAGTCGGTGATAAATCGTGATTACCCTGTTATTTTTGCATCATTGTATATTTTCACTTTAGTGGGATTAGTGCTCAAACTGATTAGTGATGTTACCTATACCTTGATTGATCCACGCATTACTTTCGAGGGGCGTTAATATGTCACTACTGTTAAATTGGCAAAGAATGCGCCGTAACCCTGTTAATGCAGATCGTTGGATGCAATTTAAAAATAATAAACGTGGTTATTGGTCTCTTTGGATTTTCTCTATTCTATTTTTATTAAGCTTAATAGGGGAACTGTGGATCAACGACAAGCCAATTATGGTTTCCTATCAGCAAAATTGGTATTTTCCAATAGTAGAAGATATTACCGAAGATAGGCTCGGTGGTGACTTTGATATTGTCACTGATTATCGTGACCCTTATATGGTAAAGCAGATAGAAAAAGAGGGCTGGATCATTTGGCCATTGGTGCCTTTTTATTATGACAGTATCAATTTTGAACTGACAGAATCTGCACCATCACCGCCTAACCATATTAATTATTTAGGCACCGATGATCAGGGAAGAGACTTACTTGCTCGGTTAGTTTATGGGTTTCGAATTTCGGTTTTATTTGCGCTGACCTTAACGCTAGTGAGTTCAGTGATTGGCATTATTATTGGCGCTATTCAAGGTTATTACGGCGGTAAAATAGATCTTTTCGGACAACGCATCTTAGAGATATGGGAAGGGCTGCCGATGCTGTTTATGCTGATCATTTTAGCCAGTTTTGTTGAGCCTACCTTTAGCTGGTTATTAGGGTTGATGATCTTATTTAGTTGGCCAAGTCTAGTGAGTGTAGTGCGTGCTGAATTCTTACGTGGGCGTCACTTAGAGTATGTTAAAGCGGCTAATGCGTTAGGCGTAAAAGACAGTAAAATTATGTTTAAGCATATTCTACCCAATGCGATGATTGCGACGCTTACTTTTATGCCATACCTGTTCACTGGCGCTTTAACGACATTAACTTCATTAGACTTTTTAGGGTTTGGTTTACCCCTCGGCTCTGCATCACTAGGGGAGATGGTTGCTCAAGGGAAAGATAACTTACACGCTCCTTGGCTTGCAATTACCGCGTTTATTTCATTATCTACCATTTTAGTATTACTCGTTTTCATTGGTGAAGCGACGCGTGATGCATTTGATCCAAGGAAAAATCCATGACCAAAGAAATCCCATTACTAACGGTAGATAATTTAAGTATTAGTTTTGCAGATAACCATATTGTTAAAAATATTAGTTTCCAACTCGAACGTGGTAAAACGTTGGCTATTGTTGGTGAAAGTGGAGCGGGAAAATCCCTCTTAGCACAATCAATTTTACAATTATTACCCTATCCACATGCGCATCATCCGACGGGTGAAATAACCCTTGGTGGCGAAGCACTGGTTGGTAAAGGTGATGCTGTTCTAGAAGCAATTCGTGGCAATAAAGTAGGCATGATCTTTCAAGAGCCGATGACCTCACTAAACCCATTACATACGGTACAAAAACAGATTGCAGAAACACTATTGATCCACAAGGGCATGGTCGGTAAACAAGCGATGCAGCGTACCTTAGAATTATTAACGTTAGTAGGAATTGATTCACCAGAAACTCGTCTATCAGCTTATCCTCATGAGCTCTCTGGCGGGCAGCGTCAACGCATTATGATTGCGATGGCACTAGCGAATGACCCAGAACTATTAATTGCTGATGAACCCACAACCGCATTAGATGTCACTATTCAAAAACAGATTTTAGCATTGCTAAAATCACTACAGCAACGTCTTAATATGGGCATCTTATTAATCACACATGATCTTCACATCGTTAAGAGTATTGCTGATGACGTACTCGTCATGCGTGATGGAGAGATTGTTGAGTATCAAGCTAAACAAGCTTTGTTTGATACCCCTAAGCAGGATTACACTAAACTGCTATTGGATGCTATTCCTACGGGGGAGATGTTGCCACTTGAGGAACCTGAGCTATTATTAACGGCTAGCAACATTAATGTTTCTTTTCCGCTGAGAAAGAATTTTTTTGGTAAAGTCTCGCACTCTTTAGATGCCGTCAAAAATGTTAGCTTACAGGTTCATAAAGGTGAAACATTGGCTATTGTTGGCGAAAGTGGCTCTGGGAAAAGTACGCTAGCACAAGCTATTTTGCAGCTCACTAAAAGTCGTGGAAAAGTGGTGTTTTTAGGTGAACAGATTGACGCGATTGATCATGCTCGTTTACAAAAGTTACGTGCCAAGTTACAAATTGTATTTCAAGACCCTTTTGCTAGCCTTAGCCCTCGACTCTGTGTCGGAGATATTATTGCAGAAGGGATAGAAGTACATCAGCCTGATTTAACACCGCAACAAGTACAAGATAAAGTAATGGCAACGCTAGAACGTGTTGGCTTAGATAAACACAGTGCATCTCGTTATCCACACCAATTTTCTGGTGGACAGCGTCAAAGGATATCGATTGCACGCGCACTTATTTTAAATCCAGAGCTTATTGTTTTAGATGAACCTACATCTGCATTAGATAGAAGTATTCAAAAGCAAATTTTAGCTTTACTGCTCTCTTTACAGGAAGAACGTTCGCTAAGTTACCTCTTTATTAGTCATGATCTCTCCGTCGTACGTGCGATTAGCCACCGTGTATTAGTGATGAAATCAGGTGAAATAATTGAGCAGGGAACAACAGATGAGATCTTTAATAAGGCGCAACAAGAATATACACAAATATTATTATCTTCCGCGTTGTTATAGCGTATTATAACTTTCTGCTATACATTATATTGACTAAAAGTTGGTTTTATGAAGAAAATTATTTTAATAGTAAGCTCCATTTTATTCTCGTCAACAGCCCTTTCCTTATCCTTAAATCAACAGCGGGTGATTTATAGTGAAGCGCAATCATTACAAGGTCAGGAACTTTGGGATGAAGCAAGTAAAAAGCTAGCTTCTATCCCGGTTTATCCTCTTAACTATTTACTTGAGTACCAAAAAATAAGAGCCGATTTTTCGCAATATAATCCGAGTCAGGTAAATGATTTTATTGAAAAAAATAAAGACTATAATACAAGTTATAGCCTACAGCGTGAATACCTCTACTACCTCGCGAATGATCAAGCTTGGGAAGAGTTTCTCGATTTTTATCCAAAAATGCCTCGCAGTACCAAACTCAAATGCTTCTATTTTCAAGCAAAAATGTCGCAAGGGAAACAGCAATCTATTTTTCCAGAGGTCAAAAAAGTTTGGCTAAATGGGCGCTCACAACCCAATGCTTGTGATGCTGTTTTTGATTATTATTTAGATCAACAGATGATCTCTGAATCATTAATTTGGCAACGCTTTGAACTGGCTTATCAGACCAATAAAAAACCATTAATGAAATACTTAATGAATATGATGCCTGACAATAAAAAGCAACTTGCGCAGCAATTATATGATTTGAATGTAAAGCCTGAATCACTTGAGCAGAGTAAATTATTTAGTGCACGATCACAGACAAGTTACTCGTTTTTACCGGTATTATTAAAACGTTTAGCGCGTCGTGATATTCAATTAGCAATACAAACCTATGATTTTTACGATCAAAAAATTGCCTTTTCAAAGGCTGATGAAATCGCACTTAAAAAATATTTTGTATATCGAATTTTAATCAATAATGAGCAGGAGTTATTACCTTGGTCTGATAAAGCGTTACTTAAATTATCTGATGTTAAGTTAATGGAGCAGCGCATCCGCCATGCTATTAAATATAATAATTGGCCTGATATTGAATATTGGATAACCCAATTACCGCATGAGGTATCTCAAGATACTACCTGGCAGTATTGGCAAGCACGTGTTTTAGAGGAAAATAAAAAATTCAAAGAGGCCAATAAGTTATATAAAGAAATATCTGGGGAGCGAAAATATTATAGTTTCTTGGCAGCACAAAAATTAGGCCTTTCTTACCAATTAAATGCACAAATTGTAATGCCTAAACCAGCAAGTTTAACGTCACTTCAAACACGTCTGGATCATATTGAAGAGCTTAATTTTCATCAATATACACGTTTAGCAAAATCTGAGTGGGAAGCGTTATTGAAAGGGCGTGATCGTGATTTGCAACGTCAGATTGGTTTGTATGCTTACGATAAGGGCTGGGCTCATTTCTCTGTGCTTGCGAGTATTCGCTCAAAAAGTTGGAGTGCAATTAATATTCGTTTTCCAGAAGTAAAACCTGAACTATTTGCGGCAAACGCTTCTAAGTATCAACTTCCTTCTAGTTATATTTATGCTATTACAAGGCAAGAGAGTGCTTTTGATCAATTTGCAAACTCTCCGGTTGGTGCTACGGGGTATATGCAATTAATGCCTGCAACGGCGAAAGAGACTGCACATAAGATAGGCTTGGTTAATTATAAGGAAAAAGCGCAACTAACTGAGGGAGAGATTAACGTACAGTTAGGCACTGCGTACTTTAATGGGTTATTAAAACGTTATGAGGGTAACCGTATTTTAGCAACAGCAGCTTATAACGCAGGACCTCATCGTGTTGACCGTTGGAAAAAGGATGGTAAAGGACGTGCTAGTAAAGCCCTAAGCATGGATAGCTGGGTTGAGGCTATTCCTTATAAAGAAACCAGACGCTATGTTAAAAATGTGCTTGCTTATAACGTTATCTATCAGCATGTATTGAAAAAACCGATGCAATTTTTCAATGAAAAAGAGTTACAGGCTTATTATTAACTATCTATTTAACCTTAGTTCTGGGTTTTGCTTATCCATTATTAAGGTTATTTAAGTTACCAGCAAGAGGATGGGGTGAAGTTGCTGTCTTGATCGGTTGTTAAGGTGGTGCAGCCACTATCGTTAAGCTGGCTTCCTTTGGCAACTGCTTGTAATGAATAGGTGGTAGTGCCTGCTGAAATAACAGTGAATGTATAATACTCACTATTAGCAAACCCAAGCTCAATTTCACTGTTGGAGTAGCTTGGGTTTAATATATGCAAGCTGGTTTGTTTTAGCTGTGCCTTGATAAGTTCTGTTTTTGCTTCAGCGCGACGTGTATCAAGCATGTAAGATTGATACGATGGGTAAGCAATACTGCTTATCACTCCGATAATAGCGATGGCAACGAGCAGTTCAACTAATGTAAAAGCAGTTGTTCTTTTCATAAAAAACCTTAATAGACTCATTCTAATTTGAGTGTAGTTTTTTATACCAATCTCACCAAGTTTTTATCGAGCGGTTTATCTGCAATTAGTCTCGGGTTATCAGGAAGGTTAGCTAAAAAGTTGCTGTACTACTTGTAACGTTTTATCGATTTGCTGGCAATCGGTGGGAGTGATAAAAATAGTGTCATCACCTGCGATAGTACCTAAAATACCTTCAGTTTTTCCAATTGAGTCAAGCATACGAGCAATTAACTGCGCTGCACCTGGACTCGTTCGGATAACAATTAAGCTATCGTTACAGTCGATATCAACAACAAGATTTTTAAGCGGGCTACTTGTTGTCGGGATACCTAGTTCTGCTGGTAAACAATAAACCATCTCACGTTTTGCGTTACGTGTTCTCACTGCGCCCGATTTACTTAGCATGCGTGAGACTTTAGATTGGTTAATATTATGAAAACCAGCCTCTTGCAAGGCATCAACTATTTCACCTTGTGAGCTTAAGCGCTCTTTTTTTAATAAGGTTTTAAAAAAATCCATCAAATCAGTCGAATGTTTCATATAATATAACTCTGTAAAGTAATTATGCTTATCATAATTAATCTTATCTTATTTACAATAGGTTAATTTGCAAAACAAATGCATAACTATTCATTTTTATATAAAGCACCTTTTTTGTCAGTCAATTATCAACGTTATAGTTATTCTATAGGTAGTGAGATGAAGATATTTTTTCGAAGTGGCAGTATTGCATTATTGTTGGTTTGTTCTCAGCATTCATCTGCTGTCGATACCAGTGAAAATATGTCGGTAAACTTTGTTACTGAGGCAAATTATTACCCTTTTGAATATTTAGATGATGCAAGTGAGATGCAAGGCTTTGATATTGATGTCGCCAATGCAGTATGCCGTGTTGCAAATTTAACCTGTAAATTTCACAATCAAAGTTTCGATAGCCTGTTGCTGACATTGCAGTTCGGGCGATTTGATGCGGCGATTGCCGCGCTTGATATCACTGCTGAGCGTAAAGAGAAAGTTGATTTTTCGGACAGTTATTATCAATCTCCCCCGGTTTTTTTAAGTGCAATAAAATCAAAAGAGCAGTTTTCTATCTCTGGAAAATTTATTGGTGTTCAATCAGACTCTTCAAATCATGACTATTTAATTAAGCACGCAAAAATAGATAGCTTTATTATCGCTTACGCCTCTTCATCTGAAGCCTTTTTAGATTTAAGTCATGGGAAAATAGATGTTGTATTTGCGGACCAAGCTGTGGTTGAGGATTTTTTATTGCAGGAAAAAAACAGCTTTAAATTTTCAGTGAAACAAACTGAAACTGTATTTTTAGACGCTTTTTCTGAGGGGTATGGTATTGCAGTTAAAAAAGGTAATACTGCATTATTAGAGCGTCTTAATTATGGTTTAGAAACGATACATAAAGAGGGGACCTATCAACAAATATTTAGCCAATATTTTAGTGATTAATCCCCTAGCAGCATACACAAAATGATAGCACACGATACAAGTCGATCTTACTCATACTAATTTATTAGCACCCTCAACATCGATCACATTTATTTAACATTTTTTACACATGTTTTTAATTTAGATTAAGATATTTTCATGTTGTCTTATTGTCATGTTAAATAACTATTTCGGAGTGTGTTATGAAAGTTGCAGTTCTTGGTGCCGCTGGTGGTATTGGTCAAGCCCTAGCTCTATTATTAAAATTAGATCTTCCTGAAAACTCAGAGTTATCACTATATGACGTAGCACCTGTTACGCCGGGTGTCGCAAAAGATCTTAGTCACATTCCAACGAGCGTTAAAGTAACTGGCTTCGGTGGTGATGATGCAACACCTGCACTTGAAGGTGCCGATGTGGTACTAATTTCTGCTGGTGTGGCTCGTAAACCAGGTATGGACCGTAGTGATCTTTTCAATATTAATGCTGGCATCATCAAGAACTTAGTTGGGGTTGTTGCAAAAGTAGCGCCAGAAGCTTGTATTGGTATTATTACTAACCCGGTCAATACCACTGTTGCAATTGCAGCGGAAGTGTTAAAAGCTGCCGGTGTTTACAACAAAAATAAACTGTTTGGTATTACGACACTTGATGTTATTCGCGCTGAAGAGTTTATTGCTGACCTGAAAGGGTTACCTGCAGAGCATGTTCGCGTAAATGTAATCGGTGGTCATAGTGGGACAACGATTCTTCCTGTTCTTTCACAGGTCCAGGGTGTTGCATTTACTGATCAAGAGGTGATTGACCTTACTGAACGTATTCAAAATGCAGGTACTGAAGTAGTAAACGCAAAAGCCGGTGGAGGATCAGCAACACTCTCAATGGCTCGTGCTGCGTCAGTTTTTGGTGTTCGTTTAGTACAAGCATTATTAGGTAAACAAGGCATTATACAAAATGCTTATGTAGATGGCGGTAACTCATGTTCACCTTTCTTCACTCAGCCTCTTTTATTGGGGATAAATGGTATTGAACGTGTCTTACCTTTTGGTGAATTGAGTGAATTCGAAGAGAAGAAAAAAGAGGAAATGTTAGAGGTTTTACATAATGATATACAGCTAGGTATTGATTTTGTAGCCAACAACTAGTCAATAATTTTACCCTCCATTTAAAAACCAGCTTAGGCTGGTTTTTTTAGGTCTATATTTTATGAGTAGATTGTTATAAATAATTAGGTGATATGGCGAAAAAAAATTAACAGAAAATAAATTTTAGTGTTTTAACTCCTTTCCATATTTCTTTATAGTGTCCGCTCTCAATATTAATTAGGCGTCAATATGGATTATTTACCTATTTTTACCAAACTAGAAAACCGCCCTTGTCTTGTTATTGGTGGTGGAGAGATTGCGCTTCGTAAAGTGCATCTTTTATTAAAAGCGGGTGCAAATGTCACGGTTTGTTCACTGGCATTCCATGCCAAGCTGCAGGAAAAAGCTGATGTAGGACAGATCAAAATAATACAAGGTAGCTTTAGCGAGTCATTATTAGACGATAAGTGGTTAGTGATTGCTGCAACAAACCAAAAAGACGTCAACAAGCAAGTTGCTGAAAGTGCAAATAGCCGCCAACAGATGGTAAATGTGGTGGATGACCCAACGCTTTCAAGCTTTATTATGCCCTCTATCGTGGATCGCTCTCCTATTATCGTTGCCATCTCAAGTGGTGGTAAAGCACCTGTTTTAGCGCGTTTAATTCGTGAAAGGTTAGAAGCATTATTACCAATGCATATTGGTCGTTTAGCAACAATCTCTGGTGAGTTTCGTCACCATGTAAAAAAAGCGATTAAAAGTGTCTCTTTGCGCCGTCGTTATTGGGAAAAACTTTTTGGTAATGGGCAGCTAGGACGACTGTTACAAAAAGGTCAGACACAAGATGCGATTGCTTTAATGGAACGTAGTTTGACTGAAGAGGTAACGAAAGGTGATGTAGCTCTAGTGGGCGCAGGCCCTGGTGACCCTTCATTATTAACATTAAAAGCACTACAACTTATGCAACAGGCAGATGTAGTGTTATATGATCGCCTAGTTTCCTCTGAAATTTTAGACCTTGTACGTCGCGATGCTGACCTTATTTCCGTCGGTAAAGAGGCAGGCAATCATGAAGTTGCGCAGTCGCGTACCAACCAAATGCTGGTGGAATTTGCACAGCAAGGCAAAAAAGTGGTGCGTTTAAAAGGTGGTGATTCGTTTATCTTTGGTCGTGGTGGTGAAGAGCTGGAAGAGTTGGTTGAATCGAATGTGGATTTTCAAGTGGTACCGGGTATTACGGCGGCATCAGGTTGTAGTGCTTATGCAGGTATTCCGTTAACACATCGTGATTATGCGCAATCAGTGACCTTTGTAACAGGGCATCGAAAACAGGATGGTAAAGAGCTTAACTGGCAGGCATTAGCGAGTAAAAATCAGACTTTAGTCGTTTATATGGGACTCATACAGGCAGAAGAGATACAAGCACAGTTACTACAGTATGGTCGTGGTGAAGATACGCCTGTTGCACTGATTAATAAAGGCACGACCTCTGACCAACATGTTGTGATTGGTAAACTCTCTGAACTAACTCAATTGGGTGGTGGTTTAAAAGGCCCTACGTTGATGATTATTGGTGAGGTAGTGAGTTTAGCGGACAAATTAGCTTGGTATAACCCTGAGCATAGCCATAAACTTACTCGTGACCCTTTTTTGGTTAATTTGGCCTAACAGCGCCTGTAATATAAGCGTTAAAGTGAGCTCATTTTGTTTGCTTTAGCGCTTCATGTCCCCTGTCAAAATATTTTCTCCCTTGTTTGACTTCTTAATAATAATTTTAGCCAAGCTATAAGAAAGGCGCCTTGGATGCTATTTTCTATTTTAGCAGCAACGATATAAGTCCTTGGTCACTTTTTAATCTACACTAAAGGTTTATTATCTTAAACAAGCTAACTTATGCAAATCTGCTCTCGATTAGGCAGGGGAATAGTGCTAGTTAGCTAAGATAATTGTTAATAAATAGTTAGCCCTTATTCGGCTTTGATTAATATATTAAGGAGTTATTATGCTAGGTGAAGACCACTCTCTGTTAAATGAATTTCCTAATCATAAAGAAAAAATCATCTCGTTAAATACAAGTGATAAATCATTTGCGGTAGATGCCAAAAGTTATCATCAGTTAGATACTGAAATTCGCAAACTTGAGCTAAAAAATGCCCCGATTGAAGATGATCCATTACATCAAATGAAACTTGATAGAGCATCTTTAAAAGATTCCTTATATCAACGCTTAATTGCAGCTCGTTAATGACCAATTAATTAAAAAGGTGAGTATTATTGTTAGCTAAAATATCCGCTAGCAGCACGGTGGATTTTAAGGTGATTTGGTACTCATTTTTTGTATCGCTGACTTGCATCGTTATCACTCTTTTAGTTAATTAAAGCACGGAGATATTCGTGCTTTGTATTACCTACAGTAAAAAAAGAGGACATCACTATTGATGTTTACGGTGATGTTAGCCCTACATAAGTTACTTAAACAAAGACTAACTCACGTTAACACTCTACCGCCTTTATTTAGTCAAACTCGCTAAGTGTTGGCTAATATCTAATAAACGATTAGCAAAGCCCCATTCATTATCACACCACACTAACATTTTAACTAAGTGACCATCGCTGACACGTGTTTGTGTGCCATCAATAATGCAAGAGCGTGGATCGTGGTTAAAGTCTATCGACACCAGTGGTGCTTCGGTATAACCCAGAATTCCTTGTAACTTGCCCTCTGAAGCCATTTTCAAACAATGATTAATATCTTCAATGGTGACGTAGCGATTAACCGTAATGCTAAGATCCATTGCGGTGACGTTAATAGTGGGAACACGTACTGCAATCGCTTCAAACTTATTCGCAAACTTAGGTAAAATTCGGCCAATACCTGCTGCTAGCTTTGTATCAACTGGAATAATAGATTGGCTTGCTGCGCGTGTGCGTCGTAAATCGGCATGGTAAGAGTCAATAACGGGTTGGTCATTCATTGCTGAATGGATAGTCGTGATGGTGCCACATTTTATTGTAAATGCGCTATCTAGAGCATCGATTACGGGGACGATACAATTAGTGGTACAAGAAGCACCAGAGATGAACGTTTCATCACCGCTTAACTGTTGGTGATTAACACCATAAACAACCGTCGCATCAACATCATTATCGGCAGGATGAGAGAAAATTACTTTTTTCGCCCCTGCTTGAATATGTGCTTGTGCATCACTTTTACTTCCGTATATCCCAGTGCAATCGAATACGATATCAATGTCGTATTGCGCCCAGGGTAAATCTTCTATTTTTTGATGACGTACTAAATCAATGCAATCATCTTCAATTTTTAAACTATTATCAGTTAGCTGTACCGAAAATGGAAAACGTCCATGTGTAGAATCATATTGGGTTAAATGTGCAATTGATTGTGGATCCGCAAGCTCGTTAATCACAACGATTTGGATCTCACCTTGACGGTTACTCTCATACAATGCGCGCAGCATACTGCGTCCGATACGGCCGTAACCATTAATAGCAATTTTGATTGGCATAATTGATCTTTACTTAAGTAAAAGAAACACATTGTAAAAGAAAATCAACCATATGTAATGTGCTTACGCAGGAGGGAAGTTATCTATTTGTGCCTCAATTTCTGAGGTGAGCGCCGATAATGCACAAAAAAGGCTGATAGGGGGGTCATTGCTATCGGGTAAAAGATAAGCCGCGTCAATTCAATCAGTGATTATTTCTTCATAAAAATAACCATTGAGGTAGTAGAAAGACATTTTAGTTGCTTGTTGTTATTAGGCTATCAAAATAATCAGTCCAAGACTGGTGCTCTCTTCCCGCGGCAAGGTGAAATTGACTCTCATTATCTGATTTACCTTCATATATGCCTTGGTAAATACCGGCGATAATGATGCCCATAAACTCCCCCAACTCATCGATTCGATCTTGGCGATATGCTGCAACACTTAACGGTGTATAACGTAGGTTTGTCGAAAAAGTACGACTGAGATGGTCAGTCAGTTGTTGTTGTGTGATGGATTGGCCATGCAGATTGTAGGTTTGCCCGTTATGCTTCTCTTCTAGCAGCATACGTGCGTAAGCATAAGCTA
Source organism: Psychromonas marina (assembly GCF_030161115.1). Classification (GTDB taxonomy): domain Bacteria; phylum Pseudomonadota; class Gammaproteobacteria; order Enterobacterales; family Psychromonadaceae; genus Psychromonas; species Psychromonas marina. The sequence continues at coordinate 213,630 of NZ_BSPQ01000019.1, read as the reverse complement.
GCTCATTGCGGGTTACGTAACCACATTTTCCATCCCCTGCGCAGTTTGAAATAAAACCAGCCTTTTTGTAGGTCTCGATATATTCAACATCGGGCTCAATATAGATACCGTTACGACCAATCACCCATTGCATACCAGATGTTTTTACATCTTCTTCTGTCTGACGATTACTTTGTACAACGGGTGAAAAAGCGGTACCTTCATCCGCTCCTTGAATACTGGTATAAACGATTTTACTTACACCTGCAATTTTAGCTGCTTGCAATACGTTCCTATGCTGCTGTATGCGTAATTCGGGTGCTTCTTTACCAGATACCAAAAGCAACGTATCAATGCCTTGTAGTGAGTCCTGTAGTTTCTCAGGTGCATCATAATCACCTGAACGTACCTTTACGCCTAATGATTGTGCTTTTTTCTCTGTTCTGGCTAGTGCGATAATATCTTCTTTATTGCAGACCTTGAGTAGCGCGTGAACGATTTTTGCGCCTAACTCTCCACTTGCAGCGGTAACGGCTATTTTCATTTTGCTCTCCAGTGAGTATTAACTTGTTAGTGTAGGAGAGGTTATCCGATGTCACCACTGTCCACTAAAATCTACGCTCTGATTTATTTTTAAGAGTTAATGCTAAGGAGTCATTAACTGATGTGGTTATTTCCTTTAGTGTAAATAAAATAGTATGAGTGAATTAAGTCAATATGGCTTAACTAGCGGTTGAATAGAAAAGTGTTACAACAAATAATTAATTTTTGATAGGTTTAATAAAAAGTAAGGCTAGTTTGAGTTCCGGTTCAGACCAGAAATAGGCAGGCATAAAAAAGCCGTAATAGAAATTAATCTATTACGGCTTCTAGAATGTGGTGGCCCCTCCCCGACTTGAACGGGGGACCTGACGATTATGAGTCGTATGCTCTAACCAACTGAGCTAAGGGGCCTAATAAGTATGGCGATTATATAAGGTAGTAATTTTTCTGTCTAGTGTATGGCTTGCTGTTTGCTTGTTTATTCAGCATAGTTCGCAAAATAAGTCATTAAAAACAAAAAACATTGCAGTCGTTATTTTTTTTATGGGTAATTCGCTGAAAGGGGGAGGTGGGGTATAGGTAAAATTGTTATCTTTTGATGTTTATTGTGAATAAGTTGCAATAGCCTAGAAACAAAAAATACTTTTGAAAATATTACTCGTCTAAGAAGCTACGTAGCGCTTTAGCTTCGATTTGACGGAGTCGTTCCCGTGGGGCATTAGGTCTAGTTCGAACTGTTATCTGCTGATGTCTATTATATTCCAGAAACAAAAAATCCTGCCGTAGCAGGATTTTTAACTAGATAAATAACCGAGAGGTTACTCGTCTAGGAAGCTACGTAGTTGCTCACTACGGCTTGGGTGACGAAGTTTACGTAGTGCTTTAGCTTCGATTTGACGAATACGTTCACGCGTCACGTCGAACTGCTTACCCACTTCTTCTAACGTGTGGTCAGTGTTCATATCGATACCAAAACGCATACGAAGTACTTTCGCTTCACGTGCTGTTAAGCCTTCTAATACGTCGTTTGTCGCATTTTTCAAGCTTTCGCTTGTTGCACAATCAACCGGAAGCGCAATCGTAGTATCTTCGATAAAGTCACCTAAGTGAGAATCTTCATCATCACCGATTGGTGTTTCCATTGAGATTGGCTCTTTAGCAATTTTTAATACCTTACGAATTTTATCTTCAGGCATCATCATGCGTTCAGCAAGTTCTTCTGGTTGTGGCTCACGACCCATCTCTTGTAACATTTGACGAGAGATACGGTTAAGTTTATTAATCGTTTCAATCATGTGTACAGGAATACGGATAGTACGTGCTTGGTCAGCGATTGAACGAGTAATTGCTTGACGGATCCACCACGTTGCGTAAGTAGAGAACTTGTACCCACGACGGTATTCAAATTTATCTACCGCTTTCATTAGACCGATATTACCCTCTTGGATAAGATCTAAGAACTGTAAACCACGGTTAGTGTATTTTTTAGCAATAGAGATAACCAGACGTAAATTAGCTTCTACCATCTCTTTTTTAGCGCGACGTGCTTTTGCTTCGCCGATGCTCATATTACGAGAAATTTCTTTCAAGTTAGCAATTGTTAACGCAGTTTCCGCTTCTACTTGCAGCATTTTACGAATACAACGGCGTAGATCTTCATCGAATTCTTTAATGCGTACCGCATAGTCAGACTCAATCGCATAAATTGCATTTAACCAAGCATCATTTGTTTCGTTGCCTTTGAATAGGCTGATGAATGCTTTTTTAGGCATTTTATTCTGTTCAACACAGATTTTTAATACTAAACGTTCTTGAGTACGTACAGTGTTCATTGAAGTACGAATTGATTTAACCATACGGTCAAACTGTTTTGGTATTAATTTAAACTGTTGGAAGAACTCTGCTTGCTCATTGATCGCTTTACGCGTTTCAGCATGACCACGGCCATTTTTAGCAATTGAGGCTTCAACGACAGTATTTAATTTACGTAGTTCAGCAAATTTTTCTGCAGACTCTTCAGGACAAGGACCCTTAGGACCCTCTTCCTCTTCTTCTGCTTCAGCGACTACGCCATCAACTTGATCTTCTTCTTTAAGTTGGGTATCAGTAAGCTCTGAACCGATATGTGTTGCACTAACTGCTTGCGTCATCTCATCGTTAGGATCAACAAAACCACTGATCATATCAGTTAGTTTCATCTCTTCAGCTTCGTAGCTATCCCAGTTATCTAATAAGCCAGTGATCGTTGCAGGGTATTCAGATACTGAATTTTGTACCTCTTTAATCCCTTCTTCGATACGTTTAGCGATAACAATTTCGCCTTCACGTGTAAGCAGTTCTACGGTACCCATTTCACGCATATACATACGTACTGGATCGGTTGTACGACCAATTTCTGATTCTACCGTTGCTAAAACTTGTGCCGCCGCTTCAACTGCATCTTCATCGGCAGTATCACTACTTTCTTCGCCTAGACTAATTTCGTCAGCGTCAGGAACAGTCTCATAAACCTTAATGCCCATATCTCCGATCATCTGGATGATATCTTCAATTTGTTCAGGCTCAAAAATGTCTTGTGGTAAGTGATCGTTAACTTCGGCGTAGGTTAAAAATCCTTTTTCTTTACCTTTAATTATAAGCTCTTTGAGCTGTGACTGAGGTGTTTGAGCCATAGATACCGTCCAAAATAGAGAGATGTAATAGAAAAATTGCAAGCGACAGATTATACGCCTTAAAAGTAATTTTTTCCAGTTTGATTAATTTTGTTTTTGTTCGCTCAACAGTATTGCAAGTTGTTGTGTTTCTTCTGTTGTTAATGCTTCACTTGAGCGCGCTTTTTGTTTTAAATATTCAATTTTATTATTTAGATGAAGATTAAGAAATTTTTCTAATGTATCTAGAAACTGATCTTCATATTTATCTTCTTTTATATTGTTTTGCCAAACGGCTAATTGGTTCAATTGTTTGCTTTGTGGCGTTTCACGCCAATGTTCAAGCAACTGACCTGTAGTTATATTGGGACTCACTCTGCAAATATCAAGGAGTGAGTTTAATAAATTTAACCCTGGTAGTTGAATTTCTTTAAATTCAGGGAATTCGGGTAATCCATAAGCGATATTTGGGTGCTGTAATAAAATAGAGATCGCCAAACGCATTGGAGTAGTTTTATTTTTAACCGTTTTTTTCTGCTGGTTTTCTTCTTTAGGCAGCAGCTTTTGTAAGCCTTCTAATTCAATGCCTAGTAATTTAGTTAAACGCTCTTCCATCATCTGTCTAAAGATAGACTCATTGAGTCGACCAATCAGTGGGATCGCGAGTTGTGCCAGTTTTGATTTGCTGTCACTACTGGTCATATCAACTTGGGCTAACAGTTGCTGAAATAAAAAGTCTGATAGGGGCAATGATTGGCTGATTAAAGATTCAAAATTATCTTTACCCTCTTTTTGCACAAAGCTATCAGGATCTTCACCATCAGCTAAAAACATAAAGCGAAGTGTGCGACCATCTTGAATATACGGGAGGGCGTTTTCTAACGCACGCCAAGCAGCTGCTCGACCCGCTTTATCACCATCAAAGCAGCACACAATTTCGCTAGTATTACGGAAAAGTGTGTGGATGTGATCCGGTGTTGTCGCTGTACCAAGTGAAGCAACCGCATAGTCGATACCGTACTGTGCTAAAGCAACGACATCCATATAACCTTCAACGACTAAAATACGCTTAATATCTTTATGGGCTTGTTTGACTTGGTATAAACCGTAAAGCTCTTTTCCTTTGTGGAAAAGCGGTGTTTCAGGAGAGTTAAGGTATTTGGGTTCTTGGTTGTCAAAAACACGTCCGCCAAAACCAACAACACGACCACGTCGATCTAAAATAGGGAACATTAAACGATCATTAAAGAAGTCGTAACTACCACCCGTTTCACGGTTTTTTATCATACCTGCTTCAAGCAGTTGTTTTTCTATTTCAGCGGAGTTAGAAAAACGCTTGTAAACATTATCCCAGCCTTCTGGGGCGTAACCGATTTGAAAGTGCTTAACTGTTTGACCAGAAAGGCCGCGACCTTTCACATAATTGATCACTTTTTCACTGTTTTTATGTTGAGAAAGTTGCTGCTGATAATATTTTGCAATATCCCCCATCAGGATATACATATCTTTGCGATCAACGTAAGGAGTTGGTTGTCCGCCTGTGTGTGTCGACTCTTCTCGAGGAACTTCAAGACCTAATTGAGAGGAGAGGGTATCAACGGCATCAACAAACTCTAGCCCTTCATATTCCATTGCAAAAGTAAGTACATTGCCACTCGCACCGCAATTAAAGCAGTGGTAAAACTGTTGCTTATCATTTACAGAGAAACTGCTGTCATTATTACCATTATGGAAAGGACAACGTGCGCGATACCCTCCACCTTTTTTCTTCAGTTTTACGCGGCTATCAATAAAGTCAACGATATCGGTACGTGCAATTAATTCATCAATAAAGTGTCTTGGAATACGTCCAGCCATGAAAAAACCTTAAAAATTAATACTTAGTATCTAGGGGAAGTGAGGTGTCTTATACCAATTTGTATCATATTTTGTTGGTTAAAATAATTGAATGCGTTTTGCTTATCATTCATTTTCTTCAACAAGCTCTGAATACAATATTATACGTAATGGTAATATTAAATTAGTATGGTCATTATAAACAAAAAAGCCTCAAACTTATTGCTAAGTATGAGGCTTTTTTTATTCAAGATAACGTCGGTTTAAACTAAGCCCGCTCTTACGAGTGCACTTACTTCTCCCATATCCGCTTTTCCTGAAATATCTTTTTTGAGCACGCCCATAACTTTACCCATGTCTTGCATGCCACTTGCTCCTGTTGACGCGATAGCCTGCTCGATTAAAGCTTTCACTTCTTCAGAGGTCAGTGGTTGGGGCAGAAACTCTTGCAATATAGCAAGTTCTGTCTTCTCTATATCAGCAAGATCAGCTCGATCTGCTTTTTCAAACTGAGAAATTGAATCTTTACGCTGCTTCACCGATTTGATCACAACAGCCGTCACTGCGTCATCATCTAGTTCAATGCGTTCATCAATTTCAATTTGTTTGATCGCGGCAAACAACATACGGATAGTTCCCAAACGGGTCTTATCCTTCGCTCGCATAGCGAGTATTTGTTGCTCTTTTAATCTTACTTTCAAAGACATAATTAACCTTTATAAATCAGTTGATTAGTAAAGGCGAACGCGGCGTGCGTTTTCACGAGAAAGTTTTTTCAGGTGACGTTTAACTGCTGCTGCTTTAGCGCGTTTACGTACTGTAGTCGGTTTCTCAAAGTACTCACGTTTACGAGTCTCAGCCAAGATACCTGCTTTTTCACAAGAACGTTTAAAACGACGAAGTGCTACGTCAAATGGTTCGTTTTCACGAAGTTTAATTACTGGCATGTGCCTATTACCTTTATAGTTACGGTCGTAAAGCGACCAATGCATTTAAAATGGTGCGAGATTTTAATCCTATTTAGGGTGAAAAGTAAAGGATTACCGAACTTAATTTACACAAATAGAATAAAAGTTATTGTAAACCCTTAATTGATCCAAAAAAACAGGTAAACTACGCGTCTTTTTATAAATAATACTAGGGATACGCCCGCTATGCGAATTTTAGGCATTGAAACATCTTGTGATGAAACCGGCATCGCGATTTATGATGATCAATTAGGCTTGCTTTCACACCAACTTTACAGCCAAGTTGCGGTGCATGCAGACTATGGTGGTGTTGTGCCAGAACTGGCTTCTCGTGACCATGTGCGTAAAACTATTCCTTTAATAAAAGAGGCATTAGCGGCAGCTAATTGCACTAAGGATGATATTGATGCGATCGCGTTTACTGCGGGCCCTGGGCTTGTTGGTGCATTGCTCGTGGGGTCTTGCATAGGGCGTAGTTTAGCTTTTGCGTGGGATAAACCTGCGATTGCAGTACACCATATGGAAGGGCATCTTCTTGCGCCAATGTTGGAAGAAAATAAACCTGAATTTCCATTTTTAGCGTTGCTTGTTTCTGGTGGACATACGTTGATGGTGCAAGTTGATAATATCGGCGAGTACACAGTGTTAGGTGAAAGCATAGATGATGCAGCAGGAGAAGCATTCGATAAAACTGCGAAGCTTTTAGGGCTTGATTACCCTGGTGGGCCACGATTGGCTAAAATGGCTGAGAATGGCGTAGAGGGGCGTTTTGTATTTCCTCGCCCGATGACCAATAAACCCGGTCTTGACTTTAGTTTTAGTGGCTTAAAAACCGCGGCTGCGATTACGATTGCTAAAGAAGGTGATGATGCGCAAACGCAAGCTGATATCGCACGTGCTTTTCAAGATGCTGTGATTGATACAATCGCAATAAAATGCAAGCGTGCACTCAAGCAGACGGGTTTAAAACGTCTTGTTGTTGCCGGTGGCGTGAGTGCTAATACATCATTACGTGAGCAGCTTGCTATTTTAATGAAAAACAATGGTGGGGAAGCGTTTTATCCGCGTAATGAATTCTGTACCGATAACGGTGCCATGATCGCTTATGCGGGTATGCAACGTCTAAAAGCGGGGCAGTTTGAGCCATTAGCGATTAAAGCAAAACCACGTTGGCCATTGGAAACTTTAGTTAGTACTTCAACCTAAAAAATTGATATAATAAGTGTCACTTTTTGCTTTTACTTTTAAAGAGTTTGAATAATGACACTTGACAAAAAAAACACTAAAAATCAAATCAATGTAAATGACTTTGAGGCTTATCAAGACGATGAAATAGACCTCCGTGAGTTAGTTAAAGTTATATGGAATTATAAATGGTTAACCGTTGCAATGTGTGCGGTCGCAATTGCAGGCTCTGTTTTTTATGCTTTGAATGCACAAGAGTGGTGGGTTGCTAAGGGGAAAGTGGTAAAGCCTCAATTAAATGATGTTGGAGTACTTTACTCTCAGAGTAAGAACGTAGGTGCAATTATAAATGCGTCTAATGCAACGGCCGATAAAAGTGATGTGCGGGAATTAATGGGCCTTTTTGAACCCAATACATTATTTAACACTTTTATCATTTCATTTAATTCATCATTAAATAAAAAACTATTTCTGGAAAATAATAGTTTCTTTCAGCAATATTTAACTAACCAAGGCATAAAGATCCCAAGTGCTGAATTAACAGCAGAAAACGAATTAATACGAGAGTCTTTCAGAAAAGAACTCAACAATTGGATGTCTCAGATAAAAGCATCACATGACCCCAAAAATGGCGAGGTATCGCTCTCTTTTCGAACGGATAGAAAAGACTCATCTGCTTTATTATTAAACCAATATATAGATTTTGTTAGTGAAAAGGTGAAATTGAATCAATCTGAAAAATTTGTGTTGTTTGTTAATTCAGCAAAGCAGGAGCTCTCTGTTTCTCTCGAAATTACTAAAAAACGTGTTGAGCAAGAGCTTGCGGTTATGCTGAAAAAAACTGAGTATGCTTATCAAATTGCATCACAGGCAGATCTATCTGAATACCAAACAAGCCGTAATCCTGATGCGGAGTTATTCGAGATTAATTTAGGTGAAAAAGCGTTAAAAGCCAAAGTAACTGTACTAAAATCTCTTACTGATTTTAGTATTTTAGACCCGAGTATTTTACAAAAGCAGATTACTTTAGATGCGTTAAATAACCTAAAGCTTATCGATAACCAGTCATTTGTACCTTTTCGTTATTTAGAGGTTGTCGAGCCACCGTTTTCTCGCGCAGAGCCTAAACGTGCTTTGATTGTTATTTTAGCCACTTTACTCGCGGGTATGCTGTCTATTTTTATTGCGCTTGTACACTACTTTTTAACTAAAAAAGAGAATTAAAATAGTCTGTTATTGATATTGGTAGTTTGAAAAACCCGCAATTTTGCGGGTTTTTTATTTGCAGGGAAAGTGAATTAAATAAATTAGTTCAATAAAAATTATCGTTGTTCTTCTTTTAGCCAAATTGCGACTTGCTTAGCAAAGTAGGTTAAAACACCATTTGCACCTGCGCGTTTAAAGCAAAGTAATGACTCCATTACACACTCTTTCTCTTTCAGCCAACCATTATCAATGGCTGCTTTATGCATCGCATACTCACCACTTACTTGATATGCAAATGTTGGCACTTGTAGTTCAGTTTTTACACGGCGAACAATATCAAGGTAGGGCATGCCTGGTTTTACCATCACCATATCTGCACCCTCTTCAATATCAAGTGCGACTTCATGAATCGCTTCATCACTGTTGGCAGGATCCATTTGATAGGTCGATTTATTACCTCCCTTCAGATTACTTGCACTGCCGACGGCATCACGGAAAGGACCGTAATAATTAGAAGCGTATTTTGCACTGTAGGCCATGATTTGCGTATTGATATAACCTGCATTCTCTAAGGCTTCGCGTATCGCGCCAATACGTCCATCCATCATGTCTGATGGTGCGACTATGTCTGCCCCTGCCTGCGCGTGTGAGAGGGCTTGTTTGACGAGTATTTCCGTGGTTATATCATTTAATACGTAACCCTCTGCGTCAATAATCCCATCTTGACCATGTGTGGTAAAAGGGTCGAGTGCAACATCGGTGATCACGCCTAATTCAGGGCAAGCTTCTTTAATGCGCATTACCGCACGTTGGGCAAGTCCATCTGCATTGTAAGCTTCTTCTGCCATCTCAGTTTTTATCTCATCTGGCGTTACTGGGAATAAAGCTACAGCGGGGATACCTAATGCTTCAAGTTCGATACACTCTGTTACTAATAAATCCAATGAAAGACGCTCAATACCTGGCATTGAAGGAATCGCTTCACGGCGATTTTTACCTTCTAAAACAAACATTGGGTAGATTAAATCATTTACTGATAACTGGTTTTCAGCAACTAAGCGGCGTGAGAAATGATGTTTACGTAAACGACGTAAGCGACGTGCTGGAAAGCTTTGTGAACCTTTCGGAGTGCTCATGGCTGATCCTTTATTGTTTTTAAATCAAAGATTAAAGTTTAAAAAATAGTTTACTGTTTTGCTCTGTTTGTTGCACTAATTGTTTCAGTGATTCGCCTCGCGCATTTGCAACAGCTTGCGCGATATAAGGCAGATATTTTGGTTCATTACGACTAGATTTAGGTTTAGGGCGCATAGATCTTGGTAATAGATAAGGCCCATCGGTTTCAATCATTAAGCGATCTTGTGGAATTAATTTAACCAGGTCAATAAGTTCGCCACCACGACGTTCATCGCAAATCCAACCGGTTATACCAATATGCAGGTCTAAGGCTAAACAGCGTTCTAAGTCTGCTTGTGAACCTGTAAAACAGTGCAATACTGCATTAGGAAGTTGCTTGATATAAGGTTTTAACAATTCAATGAAGCGCTCATTAGCATCACGTTCATGCATAAATACCGGTAATTGCAGTTCAACAGCGAGCTCAAGTTGTTGCACAAATGAAAATTCTTGCTCTGCAGGTGTAGAAAAATTACGATTAAAGTCCAAACCACACTCGCCAATCGCTTTAACCTGTTTATTTACTGCTAGCTTACGCAAGGACTCCAGGCTTTTATCATCAAAGGTTTTTGCATCATGAGGATGGATACCCGCTGTGCAATAAAGATAATCAGGGTGCTGTAAGCAAAGCGCTAGCGCTTGCTGGCTCTCTTCGATTGATGTGCCAGTTACCATTAATGCATTGACGCCACTTAATTTTGCATTTTCAATCACCAGTTCAAGATCTTCATGGAAGCGCTGATTAGTGAGGTTGATGCCGATATCGATCATAATTTTCCATCTATTTTTAATAACAAGTAAAGACAAAAAAGGGGTAAATAGATTAACTATTTACCCCTTTTATTTTAAGCATTAATGCTTAGGAATCGTTACAGAATAACTTGTTCTAAATTATTTCCCAAAAAACTTAACCGACTGGTTATTTTGAAAACAAAAGTTCAAGTCGTTTTGAAGTAGATCCTTAGTTAAGTAAACGTGCTCGAATAGTACCTTCAATCGCTTTTAATTTAAGCAGTGCAGAATCTGCATCTTCACTGGTTACATCAATAACAACATAACCGATATTTTCATTTGTCTGTAGGTATTGTGCTGCAATGTTGATGTTTGCTTCTGCAAATGCCAAGTTAATCTTAGTTAAGATACCTGGTTGGTTTTGATGGATATGCAATAAACGACTTGCGTTTGCATGGCCTGGTAGTGAAACTTCTGGGAAGTTTTTAGATGATAATGTTGAACCATTATCAGAATACTTAACCAGTTTACCTGCAACTTCGTAACCGATGTTTTCTTGTGCTTCTTGCGTGCTACCACCGACATGCGGGGTTAAAATTACATTATCAAATTTACGCAGTGGTGATTCAAACTCTTCATTGTTTGATTTCGGCTCAGTTGGGAATACATCAACCGCCGCACCAGAAAGTTTTTTACTTTCAAGGGCTTCACAAAGTGCTGGAATATCAACAACGGTTCCGCGAGCAGCATTCATAAAGATGGCACCATCTTTCATTTGCGCGAACTCTTTTGCACCCATCATGTTTTTAGTAGAAGCAAGCTCAGGTACGTGTAAGCTAACGACATCTGACTGTGCTAATAACTCTTCCATTGATGCAATTTGTGTTGCATTACCGAGTGTTAGTTTATTTTCGATATCGTAGAAAGATACGCGGAAACCTAAGTTTTCAGCCAAAATGCCAAACTGTGTGCCGATATGACCGTAACCGATAATACCTAGGTTCTTGCCACGTGCTTCGTATGAACCATTTGCTGATTTATCCCACTCACCACGGTGTGCTTTAGCGTTACGCTCTGGCACGCCACGTAATAATAACAGTGCTTGGCCTAATACTAACTCTGCAACACTACGTGTATTTGAGAAAGGCGCGTTGAATACTGCAACACCTTTTGCTTGTGCTGCATCTAGATCTACTTGGTTAGTCCCAATACAGAAACAACCAATACCCACTAATTTTTCAGCTGCTGCTATTACTTTTGCGTTTAAATTAGAACGACTACGGATACCAACAAAATGAACATCTTTAATTTTCTCAATTAGATCTTCTTCGCTTAGGGATGTTTTGATGCTTTCGATATTGGTGTAACCCGCTTGCGTGAAAGTATCAACTGAGCTTTGGTGTAAGCCTTCTAAAAGAAGGATTTTGATTTTATCTTTGTTGAGTGAAAATTGAGTCATTTCTAGTTCCTTGATCCCTGTAAAAAAACAGAGTAAATAGACAAACAATAATGTAAAAGTAGGGTGAAAAATTTTTGTAGGCTTAAAATAGCAAAATTAGTCGCAATTGGAAACTTATGTGAGCTCATTCACATAGAAAAAATTGGTACAACTTATACTTTTTACTATGCAATATAAAAAAATAGTAACTATTTAAACTGTTTCATTGCTAAGTATTTGAATTGATATGAAATGCTTTCTTTATAGAGGGCGTTTTTCTGTTGGAGATGATTTTATACAAGTATCGCAAAGTCAGATCATTAATAAGAGGAAATATTGCTTGTCGAATAAATAACGTAGCAATATTTAAAGCCCTAACAATACTTCGTTTGCTAAGGCTTTTTTGATTAAATAAACACGGTTATTTAAGTGTTTTTACACCATCAGCACTACCAACTAAAACCACATCAGCAGCACGACTAGCGAATAGACCGTTTGTTACTACACCAACAATCGCATTGATTTGTGTTTCAAGTTTAATTGGCTCTGCAATTTTCATGTTATGTACGTCTAGGATGATATTGCCGTTATCTGTCACCACACCTTCACGGTAAACAGGGTCACCGCCCAGTTTTACTAATTCACGAGCGACGTAACTACGCGCCATTGGAATCACTTCAACAGGCAGTGGGAAGTCGCCAAGAATATCTACATTCTTTGTATCATCAACAATACAGATAAATTTATCAGCAACGGCAGAAACGATCTTTTCACGTGTTAGTGCAGCACCACCACCTTTGATCATATGGTTGTACGGATTAATTTCATCGGCACCATCAACATACACGCTAAGTTCAGAAACAGAGTTAAGATCAAAAACTTCAATACCGTATTCTTTTAGTTTTTGAGTCGAAGCTTCTGAGCTTGAAACCGCACCTTCAATCTCATTTTTCATTGTCGCAAGTGCATCAATAAAATGATTAACCGTTGAGCCCGTGCCAACACCAACAATACTGTCTTTTTCTACATACTCTAATGCGGCATAAGCAGCTGCTTTTTTCTTATCATCTTGCGTCATGGTTTGAATCCTGAAGTGGGAGCTAAAAGTGGCAATATTATAACGCGGAAAGATTCAACCCGCACAATAATTATGTTAATTTTTTGTAATGAAAAGGTGCTTATTTGACGGTGTTATTATTTCCGGAAGTGGTACATCCCAAGGTTCGATCGGAAGTGCGTCTATTAATTGGCAGTCGTGTGCTAATCCAATTGGGTAGGGCCCGGTTTTATTGTCAAACCAAGGTGCAAGCATGCGATCGTAATAACCTCCACCCATACCAATCCGGTTGCCTTGTTTATCAAAGGCAACTAATGGTGTGAAAATGATATCTAGCTGAGAAATAGGGCAAATTTGCAACTGGTTTAATTTAGGCTCTGAAATACCATATTTATTAGACACCATCTCAGTATTTACTGTGTAATGCAAAAATAGCAGATGGCCTTTATTAAAAGGATCAACGACGGGCAGATAAACCTGTTTATTGTTTTCCCAGCACCAGTTTATAAATGGGCGTGTATCGATTTCACCATCAAAAGCTAATGAGATTGCTATGCTACTCGCACGCTGCACTTTTTCTAATTTAATCAAACGCACTAATAATTTTTCAGCCTCCATCATTTGTTGTTGAACAGACAATGCCCGCCTTGCAGCACGAACCTGTTGGCGAATTTGATCACGATTAAAAGTATTATTCATCTTAATGCTTATTTGCGAATACAAAATAAAAGAGTAACACGAACAATATAAACGAATGAATAGTTTGACGACGCGAATATGAAGTTTTATATAAATAGTTGAGGGAGAAGTATTTGCTTTTAACTGATAACTACTAGCTGACCGCTAATAGCTTATGTGTAGAGTAACCCAAGGGTATCGTTATTGACTTGGACCTTGAACCCGAAGGTCAAGGGTGGTGTCTCAGTGTTTGCCGTAGGCTTCTCGATACAAGCCGAGCTTGCTCAATAGCATTCATGCCGAGTCACCGGGGTATTGCTTATCGGCTCAGGGACTTAGTCAAGATCAGCGTATACCCGAGGGTTGAAATAACTTTACGCTTATTTTTCTGCTTTGAAAAGTCTTTTTTGTTATTTTACACAGGTGTTGATTTGACGTTGAGAAGAGTTTTACTAAAATAATTTTAGTGTATTAAATTTACTCTTTATTCGTTGTAATTGGCAGTAAAGCTTGTTCAATGGTCTCTTGCAATAGTTGGATACGCTCATTTAATTCTCGGGTGTACTGCGCATTTTTCATTTTTTCAACGTTCAACTCATGGCAGTAGTTTAGTGCAGCCATGACTATTAATTGTTCATTACGACGGCTTGGTGCAGCCTGTTTCATGCTTTTCAGTTTGTCATTAAACTGTAAAACAGATCTTTCTAAGTTCTCCTCTTCACCATCAGGACAACCCATTTTGTATTGTTGTCCTAAAATAGAAATATCAAGATGTGTCATAACCAACCCGTATAAGAAAATAAGTCTTAAAAAATAGAGACTAATATAGCTAGCTAGCTAGCAACTTTCAAGTAATTACTAGCGACAATAGCCGCGGAATAGTAGTATTCTGTTCATTATTAACAATTATAGAGTAATGCTGATGAGTATCGAGCCTTTGCCAAGTTTTTCCCAAATAACTGAAATTTTAGAAGAAGCAGAGCTGTTTACCAGCGCTTCAGAACTTCACGGTATATTATCTGGTTTTATCTGTGGTGGTATTGAGCTTGACTCCAAAAGTTGGCTTACCCATTTAAATGATGTGATCAATGAAGGGATGGGGTTACCACCTAAAGCAAAAAACGTTGCTAAAGCGATTCATGCGCAAGTAGTCAATCAGGTCACTGATGATGGGTTAGGTTTTTCACTATTACTACCCGATGATGATAAACCACTTGATGATCGCTGTGATGCTATGTCGCAATGGTCACAAGGGTTTTTGGTTGGTTTTGGTATGGTTCAACAGGCATTAGACCAATCAACGGAAGAGATAAAAGAGTTAATTAAAGATATTCGTGATATATCGCAAGTCAGTCTTGATTTCGAACAAGAAGATGAAGAGTTTGAAATTGCGTATGCTGAGATTGTGGAGTATTTACGTATCGGTGCAATGCTTTGTTTCAATCAATTTTCACGTAAGCCGAGTACGCCTACCTCTAAAACTATTCACTAAATTAGACGTATATTTATGATCAGCCAATTCCAGTTACGAAGAACACAATTTATCGAAAAAATGCAGGATAATAGTCTCGCTATTTTTGCTGCTTCCCACGATCTTATCCGTAACAATGATTGTGAATTCCCTTTTCGACAAAACAGTGATTTTCTTTATCTTACCGGTTTCAATGAGCCCGATGCGTTGTTAGTGTTAATTAAAAAAGCCAATGTTGAATTAGCTATCTTATTTAACCGTGAAAAAGATAAAAATGCAGAAATTTGGCATGGCTATCGCTTAGGGCAAAGTGGAGCCGTTGCTAAGTTAGGCATGGATGAAGCTTATATCATCGATCAGTTTGAGCATCACCTCGGTGAACTGCTTAATGGTATCGATACGCTTTATTACCCTATGTTTAATTCTGAACCATTAGAAAAAAGCCTAAAAACCGTGATCAATAAATTACGAACAGGTGAACGACGAGGATTAAAAGCGCCTAAATGTTATGTCGATTGCTTGCCTATATTGCATGAGATGCGTTTAATCAAATCAGAGGCTGAAGCACAATTATTAGCGGATGCAGCCGAGATATCTGCTGCGGGACATAGCCGTGCGATGCAGTGTTGTTACCCAGGTATGTGGGAATATCAATTAGAAGCTGAGCTTAGGCATGAGTTTGCACTTCAAGGCACACGAGAAGTGGCTTATAACAGTATCGTTGCCGGGGGGGATAATGCCTGTATTTTGCATTATACAGAGAATGACCAACAGCTTCGGGATGGTGATTTAGTGTTGATTGATGCGGGGGCCGAATATCAAGGTTATGCGGGAGATATTACCCGAACATTTCCTGTTAATGGCAAGTTTAGTGAGCAACAAGCGCAGCTTTATCAGTTAATATTAGACATACAGATCTCTGCGATCAACCAAGTCAAACCTGGTGTTGCGATGAGTGATATCAATAAAAAAGTGGTTGAACAGTTAGTAGATGGGTTATTGGAGTTGAGAATATTAGCCGGTGAGCGTGAAACCCTCATTGCAGATGAAAGTTATAAGGCATTCTATATGCATGGCATTGGCCACTATTTAGGTCTTGATGTGCATGATGTTGGCGAATATGGTTCGCTACAATCACCGCGTTTGTTAGTACCTGGCATGGCAATCACGATTGAGCCGGGTGTGTATATTAGCCAAGATGCTGATGTAGATGATTGCTGGAAAGGCATTGGTATTCGAATCGAGGATGATTTAATTGTCACTGAACATGGTGCGGATGTATTAAGTGCAGATGTACCTAAAACAATTGATGAGATTGAGGCATTAATGGCGGGTGCAAAACAACATGTCTAAAACGACTGAGCAATATCTTGAGACGGATATCATTATTGTAGGCGCTGGCATGGCGGGTTGCTTACAAGCGTTAGCGATTGCTAAAAAGTCGCCAACAATAGAGATCATATTAATCGATAATAATCCGGAGCAACTACAAAAGGGGGCTCACCCAGGGTTTGATGCGCGCAGCATTGCGCTAAGTGCTGGCAGTTGTCAATTATTAGAACAACTTGGTTTGTGGTCTGCTATTGCCCAAAGTGCACAACCTATCGACGATATTCATATTTCTGATCGACACCGCTTGGGTATTGTTGATCTTGAGCCGCCACAATCGGGGCAACCCTTTGGGTATGTAGTTGAGTTACAAAACGTCGGCATGGCGCTGCAACAACAGTTAGCCTTGTATCCACAAATTAAACGTTTCTATAATAGTGCGCTCATTAATACCACGAAGCAGGTAGATCATATTGTTTGTGAATTATCAGGTGATCGATCTACGCAACAATATATAAAAACGAAACTATGTATTGCAGCAGATGGCGCAAATAGTCACACCAATCAGTTACTTTCGATTCATAGTACACAATCGGATTATGGCTGTTCAGCTGTTATCGCTAATATTAGCGTTAATAAGACTCATCAAAACCGCGCCTATGAACGTTTTACCGAAGCGGGGCCTTTAGCACTATTACCGCTTTCTGATAACCGTTACTCATTAGTCTGGTCGATAAAAAACAGTGACCTTAATGCGTTGCTTGAACTCGATGAACAAGGTTTTCTGGATAAGCTTCAGCAGGCGTTTGGTTTTCGTGCTGGTATATTCATGAAAGCGGGCAGACGTGATAGTTATCCATTAAAACTCAGTAAAGCAGATAGGCCGATTACCCATCGTGGTGTTGCTATTGGTAATGCTGCACACTGTTTACATCCCGTGATGGGGCAAGGTTTTAACCTTGGTATGCGCGATTTAAGTGTATTAGCGGGGGTGATTGCACAATTAGATGATATCAAACAGCTTGGCGAATTTTCTATGTTAGATCGTTATTGGCTTGCTCGTCAGCGCGACCATAATACAACCATTACTATGACCGACAGTATTGTACGTATCTTTAGTAATAATGATTGGCCTTTAGTATTAGGGCGCACGATTGCACTGCAAGCTATCTCTCTATTCCCGAGCCTTGGCACTCCGATCGTCAAACAAGCGAAAGGGCAATTTAACCTATTTATAAGTGAGAACAAAAAATCATGATGTTATCCTATGATCTAACCATTATTGGTGGTGGAATGGTTGGGCTTACGCTTGCTGCCTCGCTCGCTAAAAGTGATGTTAATATTGCCATTATTGAAAATAGTGAAGCATCGGAATTAAGCGAATTACCTGCATCTCGTGTTAGTGCGATTAGTGCTGCGAGTAAAACTATTTTTGAACAAAATGGGGCGTGGCCACATATCAATGCTAAACGTATTACCCCTTACAGCAGCATGTATGTCTGGGAAAAAGACAGTTTTGGTAAAATTGAATTCGATGCACAACAGGTTGATGCAACTGAGTTGGGTTACATTATTGAAAATGAGCAGATCCAGCACGCGTTATTAAATGTTGTCAAAGCACAACATAACGTGACTTTTTATGCACCTGATAAGTTAACTAATGTTGCAATGGGCGATGGAGAAGCTTGGCTGACATTAGACAGCGGCAAAAATATCACTACTAAACTAGTGGTTGGTGCTGATGGTGCCAACTCATGGTTGCGTAATAAAGTAGATATTCCACTTACCCATTGGGATTATAACCATCATGCGCTGGTGGCAACCATCAAAACCGATTTAGCCCATGAACACTGTGCGCGACAAGTATTTACCCCCGATGGACCATTAGCATTTTTGCCACTGTTTGAAGAAAACCTTTGCTCAATTGTTTGGTCAGTTTCTCCGGAAAAGGCGACATTATTAAAGGCATTATCGGAAAGTGAATTTAATAAACAGCTGACTCGCACTTTTGATAATCGCTTAGGTTTTTGTGAATTACAGAGCGAGCGTCATAGCTTTCCATTGACCATGCGTTATGCGCGCGACTTTGCCAAACATCGCATTGCACTAATTGGTGATGCCGCTCATACCATCCACCCTCTTGCGGGACAGGGGGTCAACCTTGGGTTATTAGATGCAGTAAGTTTGGCGCAATCTATTATGGAAAATCGTGCTGCAGAGAAAGATATCGGTTTATATACAAACCTGCGTCAATTTGAGCGTTGGCGTAAAACAGAAGCTGCTCAGATGGTTGCCTCAATGGAACTATTAAAACAGCTCTTTCATGGCGATAATCCAGTACAAAAAACCGTACGTGATTTAGCACTATTATTTGCCGATAATATTAGCCCACTGAAAAAACAGTTTATCAAACAGGCGATGGGATTAAGCGGTGAGTTACCTGCTATTTTGAACCATTAATAAAACAGTGTATATTACACGCACTTATATACGTGCCTTATAAAAATTATTCAAAAAGAAGAGATTAAATTATGATCATTAAACCAAAGATTCGTGGCTTTATCTGTACAACTACACATCCTGTTGGCTGTGAAAAAAACATACAAGCGCAAATTGAATACACTAAACAGCAGGGCAAAATCAACAATGGTCCTAAACGTGTATTAGTAATTGGTTCTTCTGCTGGTTACGGTATGTCTTCACGTATCGCAGCTGCATACGGTTCGGATGCTTCAACAATTGGTATCTTCTTTGAAAAGCCTGCTACAGAGCGTAAACCTGGTTCTGCGGGTTGGTACAACAGTGCTGCTTTTGAAAAACAAGCAAAAGCTGATGGCCTTTATGCAAAAAGTATTAACGCTGATGCATTCTCACACGAAACCAAAGCAAAAGTGATTGAGTTAATCAAAGAAGACTTAGGTCAAATTGATGCGATTATATATTCAGTTGCGGCACCAGTACGTAAAATGCCAGATACAGGTGAAGTGATTCGTTCTGCACTAAAACCAATTGGTAACACCTATGTATCAACGGCTATCGATACTAATAAAGATGTCATTATTGAAGCGTCAGTTGAACCTGCTAGTGATGAAGAGATCGCAAATACGGTTACTGTTATGGGTGGTCAAGATTGGGAAATTTGGCTAAGTGCCTTAGGTGAAGCGGGTGTATTAGCGGAAGGTGTTAAAACGGTTGCTTACTCATACATTGGTACTGAACTTACATGGCCTATCTACTGGGATGGTGCGCTAGGTAAAGCAAAATTAGATTTAGATCGTGCATCTACAGCAATTCAAGCACAACTTGCTCCATTAAATGGTGAAGCTTACGTTTCAGTTCAAAAGAGTGTTGTAACACAAGCAAGTTCGGCTATTCCAGTCATGCCTTTATATCTTTCTATGGTATTTAGAATTATGAAAGAGAAAGGCTTACATGAAGGTTGTATGGAACAGATTCACCGTCTATTTACTACGCAACTTTATAAAGAAGATGGCAGCGTTGCAACAACAGATGAAGCTCGCCGTTTACGTCTTGATGATTGGGAACTTCGTGATGAAGTTCAACAAGCATGTACAGAATTGTGGCCAACAATCACAACAGAAAACCTATTTGAATTAACTGATTATCAAGATTACAAAGATGAGTTTTTACAACTGTTCGGTTTTGGTATCGACGGTGTTGATTATGAAGCGGATGTAGATACATTAGTTGAGTTTGATTGTTTAAGCGTTTAGATTACGCTTGAATTAAACCTAAAAAATACCTGCGCTTACGTGGGTATTTTTGTTTCTAAGGCACTAAACTAAAAAACTAAGTGCAGGATGCACACTATAATATTCATTTATCAGTAGTAAAATAATAAATGACCAAACTATTAGAACTAACTCTATCTATTAATCGATTGGGTTTACTTTATATTTCGAAAGGAAAAAACAATGAAAAAAATATTATTATTAGCATCAAGCGCACTATTAATTTCAGCTTGCTCAACGACAACAGAGAAACAACCAGAATCAATGGTATACATTAACACTGGTGCTATTCAGTGTGAATTAGAAGGGCAAACAGGTGTACAAACGGCAAGATTACTCACTGATAATAATATTGATGTGAGTAAAACACAGTGTGGGCAACTAACTGATGTTGGTGTTGCTTCTGTATGTGGTGGTGCAACGGTAGATATTAATGTGCATGCGATTCCAACCGATAAAGTGGCTTATGCACAGGCTTTAGGTTTTGAAGATGTGGCTACATTGAAAACCGAAAATGGTTCAGGTTACTCTGTAAGTGATTGTCAGGAATGAATAAGCTTTTACTTTCATTAGTACTGCTGTTTTCAAGTACAGCGGTATTTGCGAATACAGTACAAGAGATCAACCACCTTCTTAATTTTGTAGAAACAACAGATTGTAGTTATCATCGTAATGGCACGGCTTACAATGGTGTCGATGCACGAGATCATATTCAGAATAAATATGATTATTATGATAACAAGATAAAAAGTGCCGAAGATTTTATTAAATACTCAGCAACCAAAAGCATGATGAGTGGAAAAAGATACACCATTATTTGCGGCGATGAAGCTCCACAGTTTAGCGCTGATTGGTTAAATCAAGAATTGCTTAAATATCGAACGCAGTTAATTGAAAAATAACGGATTAAGGTGCAATAAAGTGATGTTAAAGGCATTATTTTTGTTGCATCCTTTTTATAAGTTATTAAAATAGCTATCAAATCGGTATGTAGCGCAGCTTGGTAGCGCACTGCTCTGGGGGAGCAGGGGTCACAGGTTCGAATCCTGTCATACCGACCACATTTTCTTTTTCTACAAGCGCTAATGTAGCGTCTATTTTAAGAACCCTGGGGCTATTTACTAGGTTCGAATCCTGTCATACCGACCACATTTCCTTTTTTCTACAAGCGCTAATGTAGCGTCTATTTTAAGAACCCTGGGGCTATTCACTAGGTTTAAATTCTGTCATACAGACCATCTCTTTTTAAGCTGTCAGCGGTTAGCTATCAGTCTTCAGTTAAAACCTTTATTTTTACTTTCAACCTTTCTAGTATTTAGCATACTTTTTATTTTCGCCTTCTTGCGTTTTATTATTTTATATTTTCACTCAAAAACGTGATATTAATCTGACTATTAATAATACAATATGTGTAGTAAAATGACGCGGTCAGCCAGTTGAACTTATAGGAAGAGTATTGTTAGGGCTTTCTTTGATTTTATTAAATTAAAGTAGGAGTAAAGCTAATTATACGATCTAGACTGGTTGGGTAATGTTGTTTTTATTCCTGCGCAATTGGATTGAAAGCATGTTATTTAAAAACAAAACACTTACAAAAAAAACACTTACAAAAAAATTACAATATGCAGTAAGCTTCGCCTTATTCATTACACTATCTGCGCCTACGTATGCAAGTCAGCACCAATCAGGACATAGGCCGTCTAGTAAACCATCTCACAAGCCTAACCATAGGCCTCCCACTGTGATCCATAAACCATCTCACAAGCCTAACCACAGGCCAGCCACTGTGATTCATAAACCATCTCACAGGCCTAACCATAAGCCAGTTGTTATAGTGCATAAGCCTTCACACCATTCATATAACCGCCATCGCCTTCCTAAAGCTGCAAAACTTATGATGATTGCTGGCATAAGTTATGCGTTGATAGACAATGTATACTACAAGCGTAATAATGATACTTATGATTATGTACAACCACCTATTGTTGTTACAAATCAGGTGGGGGCTAATCAGGGCTCTGTCGTGAATGCTGTGCCTCAGAATGCACAAACAGTAGTGATTGCAGGTACAACTTACTATGTTTATAACGGAGATTGGTACGCACCAATCGCGAATACAAATCAGTTTGTTATTGTTGCACCGCAAGTCTAAAAGTCATTGAATTTATTGATATTAGGGAGTTTATTCTTCCTAATTATTTCTTTTTGAATAGATCATCGCTATCTACTATTGTAACTAACAAGATAGATCAGAAACTTATGCCAAAGGGTAATATTAACTATTACCCTTATCACGAGCAATTAATTACCTATTGCCTACCTATTTCTATAAAATCCCCTTTATCTCTTTTCAAAAAAATAAAGATCAGTAAACTTAGGTGTACTGACTTTAAGGAATTTTTATGACTCAATTCTCTCTTTCGAATGAACAATTATTGGCTGAAGTTCGCACTGTATTTGATGTGCAAAGCGCTGCTATCTCGGCACATAGTAAAGCGTTAGGTGATGAATACCTTCAAGCATTGGCGTTGATTAAAAACTGCACAGGGCGAGTGATTATTTGCGGTATGGGAAAATCAGGGCATATTGGTAAAAAAATATCAGCGAGCTTAGCATCATTAGGGACTCCCTCTTTTTTCTTACACCCCGGTGAAGCATTTCATGGTGATTTAGGCATGGTGACACCGCAAGATTTGATGGTGCTTATCTCATACAGTGGTGAAACCGATGAGTTGTTGAAAATCATCCCTTCACTGCAAAGTTTTGGTAATAAAATTATCTCTATTACGGGTGGGGTTAATTCCTCATTAGCAAAAAATTCGGATGTAGTGTTAGATGCGAGTGTTGAAAAAGAGACCTGCCCTAATAACTTAGCACCTACTACTTCGACTACGCTAACTTTAGTGATCGGTGATGCTCTTGCATCTGTATCGACGGTAGAGAAAGGCTTTACACCGATGGAGTTTGCACGCTTTCACCCTGGCGGTAGTTTAGGGCGACGTCTGCTGACTTTCGTGAAAAATGAGATGCGTAGCGAAAATTTACCCTTCGTTAATACTGATACCTCTTTAACGGATGCGTTACTCGTGATGACCGAAACACGCACGGGACTTGCTTTAGTGATGGATAATGGCGTATTACAGGGCGTTGTAACCGATGGTGACCTACGTCGCTTCTTGATATCGGGACAAACGATCAATGATACACTTGCGAGTGACTTGATGAATAAAAACCCTTGCTTTATCTCTTCTCATACACGCCTATCAGAAGCGGAAGAGTTGATGCGTGAAAAGCATATCAAATGGTTGATCGTCAGTGACGATGGCAAACAGATTGACGGTATTATTGAGTGGGGACAATAACCTCAAATGATTAATACAGGCAAAGGAGTTGCCTTTTTTATTGTTTTTTTAGTGGTGTTGCTATCAAGCTATTCTGTACAGTCAAATAGTAATACTGGTTCGATCCAAAGCTTGGCTTGGTTGCCGTTGTTATCGGCGAATATGAAAAGCTTACAGCCAGACAAAGGCTGCCCTCAAAATAAAATTAATGACCTGCAGGTGAGCAAAGCAGGCAATTTAATAAACAGCCGAATTGGATTGCTTAATTGGGACTTAGATTGTACATCGGGGGAAGTGAGTAAAGCGTCTGCTCCAACTAATCCGAAGGAGACAGATAAACAGCTAACACAGTTGCTAAAGCAATTTTCAATGCTCCCCAATTTTGAATTGCAACTCGATAGCATTAGGCTATTTTCAAAACATCTTAAATCAATGTTTTCAGCCTCATTGGCGATTAAAAATAATGACTCAAACCTCTCTGTAATAGTTAATAGTGATCTGTTTAGTGGTGAATTAAAGTTTGATTTTAAAAGTAAAGTACTCACTTTAGACGCAACGGTTAATGTTTCAAAACTACCTTACTATATCCAGTTCAGCGCTACTCAAAGTCGTCACTTAAGTGGGAAATTGATAGTGCACTATCAAAGTTCGCTTAAACAGTGGCAAAAAGGTCAGTTTAATCTTGAATGGAAAGGGCTAGCTCAAGATTTATCAGAGACAACTTCATTATCCATAGATGGTGATCTTGACCTAGCAAACACCCAATTAACACTCTCAAATTTGGCGTTGAATGCACAGCAAGTTGCATTACCTATTTCTGACAAGAAAGTCTGGAAGGTTGGTTATATTAAACTGAAAAATAGTGGCCCTATAATGTTTGATTATTCTACTTCGGAAGTTGTATCTTTACCGGTAGATATTCGCATTGGCAGTAGCCATATTTTGACTAGTGTTGAACGTGGTAAAAGTAAACGAATACGCATCGACAAACAAAAATTGCCCCCTCTGTTAATGCAATTAGATGCAGAGAACGACGGCAGTAATTTACAAGTAGATTGGGTTATCACGCTGTTAAGCCAGAAACTGCGTGGAAGCTTGCTGTTAAGTGAAGCGGTCGCTAACTTACAAATTACAAAAAATAGTATTAACCTAAAGCAATTATCTGATGCGTCAAAGAACTACCTAGATGCTTTAGCATTAGTAGAAATTGAGACCGGAGAGGTGATAATTGATTTATCTGCTCAGTATAATAGGCGACATGCGCTGCTATCTGTCGAAAGCCGATTAATTTCTGATGATATCTCAGGAAAAAAAGAGCTACTTTTATTTGATGGAGTCAAGCTGAATAGCCATTTACACTATCGTATAGATGCATCTCATAAAGTCACTATTATTGAAGATACACAACGGCTTGATATTAATAACTTGTTTGTTGGCATCCCTATTCAAGCATTAACGGTTGATGCTCAATTGAATGCTGGACAGCCAATAGTGCATCATTTTAAAGCACGGTTACTAGGCGGGCGTTTAGATCTAGATGATTTTAAGCTTATTGCTCCTAGCCAAACAATACTAAATCTATCCGGTATTAGTCTGCCTGAAGTGATCAAATACAGCGCTTATCCTGAAATAGAAAGCAAGGCGATAGTTGATGGAATGTTGCCATTAAAGTTAACGGAAGCCGGTATTGAAATTAATGATGGAATAATTTTTGCCCGTGCACCAGGTGGATATATTAAGGTACCTGAAAATACCGTAATTAAAGCGATGGGGCGTGGTAACCCTGCCTTTTCATTTACCATGCAGTTATTATCAAATTTTCAGTTTGATACCATGCAAGGAAGAATCGGTTATACTGATGATGGTGAGAGTGATTTAGATATTGAGATTAAAGGCATAAGTCCAACAGTCAGCGGAACCCAGCCGGTCAACTTTAACTACTCACACAAAGAGAATATTCTAAAACTATTACAAAGCTTACGTTTTAATGAGCAGTTAGTGCGCGATATAAAGGAGAGATATTAGTGCCAGTTAAAAGAAAAACTTATTTATCAACAATGTCGATATTAACAGGGTTATTCTTGTTATCTGCATGTACCCCTCGTGTCGAATTAGCAATGCCCAGTGAGCCCATTACAATTAACCTAAATGTAAAAATAGATCATGAAATACGTGTCAAAGTAGATAAAGAGTTAGATGATCTATTTGATGACGAGAGTGGATTATTTTAAAGGTTATAAATTTGTCGTTAGCGATAAATATGCTCGGTAGGTAAATTCTACAAATTACATAAAGATAAAAGAGAGATCTAGAAATGAAAAAATTATTAATCTTATTTACCCTAATATTAAGTTTTTCCAGTGTTGCAATTGAGTTACCAGATGCCAAAGAGCTGGGATTAATTGGTGAACAAACGAATGGTTTATTAGGTGTCGTTGAAAGCTCTGTAGAAGTAGAAACGTTAGTGAAAGAGATAAATCTGCGTCGTCTTGCTAAATACTCACAGATAGCAGAAAAAAATGGCATGACCCTAGATCAAGTTTCATTGCTTGCTGGTGAAAAGACCATTAAAAAAACCGCGGCAGGGCAATATATTCAAAACGCTTCAGGGCAATGGGTAGTTAAATAACCTGTTATTTTTTCAAATATAATCACAATAAAGGAGTGTCATTGGGCACTCTTTTATTACATTCTCATTTATCCATACAAAAAATAGTGCTATTTGTAAGAGATTGACTATTTTCCAGTAAGACTTTCCCTTTTTATATTGTTTGTTATCACTAACAAAGAAAAATAATAAACTCTTATCTATTTGATTTTATTTATTTAAAATATCTTCCTTCCTATAATATTTACACTTCTCAAATAGTGAATTCAATATATAGCCTCTGCTTCTGTAATCGCCCTATATAATTGTTCACAAGTTAAGGGATAAAGCGCTTTAGAATTAAATGGAAGCCAGCGTTAACGGGTTTAGGATAAGCGCATTAAGGATCTCCTCAGAAGAGGGAATACAATAGAGATTGTATTATGGATAGCAGGAATACCAGAGGGATTGGTAAAGGGGTTGAAGCTCGGAGCTGTTTTAGGGATGCTTTAGGATAAAAGCAGTGTAATAGATTCAATTACACAACGGATTAAGGAAGCCCAGAAGGAATGGGTTAGGAAATGCTTGGAGCAATAATCAAGGATACTTTCTCAACCATTGACGGTAAGAAAGATGCAATAGAATATTGCTGATAGAGATGAATGGACAATCTAAAGGATTAGATTAGGGACACCTTCAAGGTAGAAGCGGCTGCAATAGGATTGTTAATAGGGATCAAGGACACTCTCAGGGAACAAGAAATGGGAAACTGCTTAGATTAGCAATTGTCAAGGAACCACAAGGGCGTGGATACTCTCAAGGGAATGAATATTAAGACTAATAAAAAGGCGAATACCTAACGGTTTTCGCCTTTTTTCATTTATATTGTTTATAACAAACTGCATTATCAATCCGCATTATTTTCTGTTTTATCATGGTTTTTCCTTAATCATTGGTTATACCAAATCCATTAATTATCTGGTCAATCTTGCTGGTTAAAAGACGTTATTTCTACGTTACAAGTTTTGCCAAGGGAATAACCATTAGCCGCAACTTGCGCCTTGAACTAACGTCTTTTTCCGGCGCAATATTTGAACACTAAATTAATGGACTTGGTATTATCAATAAACGCCACCAGAATATTATTACACAAGGGCATTATTTGTTTTAAGTCAATACCCTACTATTTCACTAGGTTATAGTGAGGCTAATTAACAATAGAGAGGTATAAAATGAGTGAATCAATTCACGGTCATCAAGTGATGGAAATGATGGCTACATCAGAAAAAACGTACACTAAGCTTGCACTGAAAGCGGAGATCGCAACTAAATTCGGCGAAGATGCTCGTTTTCATACTTGTATGGGTAGTGATTTAACTGCTGACGACCTTATTGAGTTCTTATCGTCGAAGGGAAAATTTGTTGAGTCTGAAGAGGGCGTTAGTATGCCAGAAGAGCATCTCTGCTAAGCACCTCTATTTATATCTATGTGCAACGGTTTAAGCCGTTACACATCTATTATTACAGCAATCGTCCTTTTATCTGCCACAGCTTAAATACGCCAAAAATAAAAATCTGACCCGCTTCTAACTTAGTCAATTTTAACTTTTCTGAAAAAGCTCCATAGATCATTAGCAGCTGAATTAAATGCATAAAAATAACAAATCCGAGCAATAGATAAAATACTATTTCTGCTTTACCTGGAAAAGGAAAAAACAGATTACTCAGTAATAGTGCCCATATAACAATCATTAATGCTTTCGCAAAAGTAATAAAGTAGTTCATGTTTATCCTTGGCGATACAATTGGTACGTTACTTGACCAGTACTTTTCTGTTTTAAAAGCTGCCAAGAGGTTGGAAGGTTTAAGTCCTTTAATTCAACTTCACATTCAATATAAATCAGCGCATCAGGTGCAAGATAACTATTTGCTTGTAACGCATCGCAACAAGGTTGAACTAACCCTTTGTTAAAAGGAGGATCAATAAAGACAATATTGAATTGCTCTGTTGCTACTTGGCTGAGATAGCGAAGGGAGTCTCCCTCAATAATGCTCGCATTATCCGCATTTAAAGCAGTAATATTTTCCCGTAATTGTTTAACAACGGTTTTATCCATTTCAAGTAACGTCACTTTTTGTGCAAAACGCGATAAAGCTTCGAATGCTAAACTACCGCTGCCACTAAAGCAGTCCAAACAAGATGCATCATTAATATCATGCATTAACCAGTTAAAAAGTGTCTCTTTAGTACGATCTGTCGTTGGGCGTAATCCCTCAATATCTTTGACGGGTAGTTTTTTTCCGCGCCATTTTCCTGAGATCAGTCGAATAAATCCGCCTTTGATCGATTTTCTGCTTTTTTCATTAGATTTAGTGTGCTGATTTCGACTCATATAATTTTTAGTCCGAGGATATGATGTTAATATAGTGAACAATTTTAAGGTTTGCTATTTTAGCAGGTCAGGTAGTCGTGAGTAAGGTTTTTAATTAATGACAAAGAAAAAAGGCTTCTTTTCCTGGTTTGGAAAAAAATCAGTTGCAGAAAAGACAGAGGAAACCGTTGAGTCTGAAAAGCTAGCGGCTCAGAATTTAGAGACAGAAAAACTAGCTAATGAAAAGCTAGAAATTGAAAGGTTAGAAGCAGAACGAATAGAAGCTGAAAAGCTAGCTGTAGAGAAAGCGGAAGCTGAACGTTTAGAAGCAGAAAAATTAGAAGCTGAGAAACTAGCTGCAGAGAAAGTAGAAGTTGAACGTTTAGAAGCAGAAAAATTAGAAGCTGAGAAACTAGCTGCAGAGAAAGCAGAAGCTGAACGTTTAGAAGCAGAAAAATTAGAGGCTGAGAAACTAGCTGCAGAGAGAGCAGAAGTTGAACGTTTAGAAGCAGAAAAGTTAGAAGCTGAGAAACTAGCTGCGGAGAAAGCGGAAGCTGAACGTTTAGAGGCAGAAAAATTAGAGGCTGAGAAACTAGCTGCGGAGAAAGCGGAAGCTGAACGTTTAGAAGCAGAAAAATTAGAAG
>NZ_BSPQ01000019.1:0-184568 GCF_030161115.1 Psychromonas marina | reverse complement strand
ACTGAGAAACTAGCTGCGGAGAAAGCTGAAGCAGAACGTTTAGAGGCAGAAAAACTAGAAGCTGAGAAACTAGCTGTAGAGAAAGCAGAAGCAGAAAAAAAATCAGAGAAAAAACTTGGGCTTTTTGCTCGTTTTGAAGCTTCACGCGCAGAAGCTGCTCGTCTAAAAGAGGAACGTGCAGAGGTTAAGCGCATAGAAGATGAACGTTTAGAGGCTGAGCGTTTAGAGGCTGAACGTTTAGAAGCTGAGCGTTTAGAAGCTGAGCGTTTAGAAGCTGAGCGTTTAGAAGCTGAGCGTTTAGAAGCTGAGCGTTTAGAGGCTGAACGTTTAGAGGCAGAGCGTTTAGAAACAGAAAAGCCAGTTGAGAAGAAAAAAGAAAAACCGTTAGGTTTTTTTGCTCGATTCAAACAAAGTTTAACCAAGACCCGTTTAAGCATTGGTAGTGGTCTGTTTTCTATGTTTAAAGGCAAGAAGATTGATGATGATCTTTTTGAAGAGTTAGAAGAGCAGTTAATTGTAGCCGATATTGGTGTTGATACCACACTAAAAATAATAGATAGCCTGACTGAGCAAGCGGACAGAAAGCAACTTAAAGATGCAGATGCGTTATATGGTCTATTAAAAGAAGAACTTTCTAGTATTTTAGAAGAAGTTGAAAAACCATTGGTGATTGATGAAACTAAATCACCCTATGTTATTTTAATGGTCGGTGTAAATGGTGTTGGTAAGACAACGACCATTGGTAAACTAGCTAAACAGTACCAACAACAAGGTAAGTCAGTGATGTTAGCAGCGGGCGATACTTTCCGTGCTGCTGCTGTTGAGCAATTGCAAGTCTGGGGCGAGAGAAATAATATCCCGGTTATCGCACAACAAACGGGATCCGATAGTGCTTCTGTTTTGTTTGATGCGATGGATGCAGCTAAAGCGCGTGGTGCAGATATATTGATTGCAGATACCGCTGGGCGTTTACAAAATAAAGATCACTTGATGGATGAGCTTACCAAAGTGGTACGTATTATGCGTAAAAAAGACGCGACTGCACCGCATGAAATAATGTTGACCATCGATGCAGGAACCGGGCAAAATGCGATTAGCCAAGTTAACTTGTTTAATCAAGCTGTTGGGTTAACTGGAATTACATTAACTAAATTAGATGGTACGGCAAAAGGTGGAATAATTTTTTCGATTGCAGATAAATTTAAGTTACCGATTCGCTACATAGGGACGGGCGAAGGGATTGATGATCTGCGAGAGTTTAATGCGAAAGAGTTTATCGATGCACTTTTCTCAAAAGAGGATGATTTAAAGGATGAAAATTAACCATGATTTTATTTGAAGAGGTCAGTAAGATTTATGCAGGTGAACATGCTGCGCTAAAGCAGGTGGACTTCCACTTAAAGCAAGGGGAGATGGCTTTTTTAACCGGTCACTCCGGCTCAGGTAAAAGTACACTATTAAAGCTTATTAGCTTGATGGAACGCCCTACAACCGGACGTATGGTACTCAATGGTAACGATATAAGTAATATTAAAGGTGACGACATTCCTTACTTGCGTCGCCATATAGGTATGATTTTTCAAGACCATCGTTTATTGATGCACCGTAGTGTATTAGAAAATGTTGGCTTACCGTTGCTTATTGAAGGTTACAGTCGTTATGAAATTAAGCGTCGCAGTTTAGCGGCACTTGAAAAAGTAGGGTTGATGGGCAAAGAGGATTTTGCTCCGATTAATCTTTCTGGTGGTGAACAACAGCGTGTTGGTATTGCACGTGCCATCATCAATCAACCTCCTCTGCTTTTAGCAGATGAACCAACGGGTAATCTTGATCCTAAATTGTCATTAGAAATTCTAAGTTTATTTGAATCATTAAATGAATATGGAATGTCTGTGTTAATTGCAACACATGATCTCGGACTGATTGCCAAAATGCGTTATCGAACATTAACGTTAAAAGATGGTGAGATGATCAATGATGGACTAATGAGAGAACGTAATGGCTAATAAAATGGAAGATAGAAAAGTATTGTCAGGCTCACCTCGCATCAAAAAAGTTTCATTTTTGGGGCGTGTTTCTGCCGTTATCAGTCAACATTTTCAACAAGTGTTTACGAGTTTTTCTGAGTTATGGAAAACACCCATTGCTACCTTGATGACTGTTTTTGTATTGGGCTTAGCACTGTCGTTACCAAGCGTTTTCAATGTACTCTATAAAAATGCAGAGCGTGTGACAGGGCAGTGGGATGGCGCTTCTGAAATAAGTCTTTTCTTAAATAAAGATATCTCAGAGCCACGTGTTCAAGTGTTGATCAACAAATTAGCACTGTATAACGATATTGACTCTGTAACCTATATCTCTCGCCATCAAGCGTTAGAAGAGTTTAAAGAGATGTCATCTTTCTCTAAAGCGCTTAATTATCTTGATGAAAATCCATTACCTGCAGTCTTAGTGGTTGTACCAACTAAAGATGCAATGACCTCAGCGGGTAGTAAGTTACTGGTTGCTAAGTTGCAGCGTGAACAGGGAATTGACCTGGTACGTGTTGACTTGGATTGGATAGAAAAATTACAGGCGATATTAGAGCTGTTGGTTGATATCGTAATTGCGATAGCTGCTTTGTTGTTAATTTCTGTGCTATTGATTGTGAGTAATACAATTCGACTCAATATACTTAATCATCGCGATGAGATTGAAGTACTAAAATTAGTCGGGGCCACCAATAGCTTTATCCAACGACCTTACTTATATGCAGGCGCTTGGTATGGGTTATTAGGCGGTACAATTGCATGGTTATTAACCGTTGCAATGGTAATCTGGTTACAGTCAGGTGTAATGAGCTTAATGGGGCTGTATCAGCTTCAATTTGAAATATCTCTCCTTAATTTTAAAGAGGTCGCTACTTTATTGGGAATTGCTACGGCACTCGGTTTTGTTGCTTCATACATATCAGTGAAACAGTATTTAGTAAAAATTGAACCTAAATAACCTAAATAATCTAAATAAATCAGATGCATTTAGTGAGATAGTGTTTATGTAAAGGAGAGGTTTTTAGTTGACCTCTCTTTTTTAATCTGTACTATGTGAGGTAAGTCACGAAAGTTGTTTTTTTGTTCGATAAATTGTGAGCCTATATGCATAAAGTAATTGATATAAAGTTAACCTCTGTTTTTTCTCCAATTTGCCAAACGCTAATACATGAAAGTTTACAAAATCAATTAGATGAATCTACACATAAACTACTTGACAAGAGCAGTGATTTACTCATTATTCGTCAAGACAATACTGTGATTGGTTATGCTTTATTAGAGCTAACTGGGACTGATGAGTTATCGTTAAATTCTCTTTATTTTAGAAGTATTGTGAAAGATCACTCACTTGGTGAGTATTGGTTATCACGTTTAGTAAAACGCCAGCTTAAAAATAGTCGCTACAACCAATTTTTACTCGCCAGTTAAAAAAGTTTGTTTTTTTTTTGAACTTGTATTATATAATCAGCGTCTAAATATTTTATACCATCATAATTTTAAAAGGGGTAGACATGAGCAGTACAATAAATTCAATGAGTTTAGTTCCTCAGGGAAGTATTGAAGCCTATGTTCAATCAGTAAATCATTTTCCTATGCTCAGTGCAGATGAGGAGAAAGAGTTAGCAACACGCCTATTTAATGATGGAGATTTAGAAGCCGCTAAAAAATTAGTGATGTCACATCTGCGTTTTGTTGCATATGTTGCAAAAAGCTATGCGGGTTATGGTTTACCACAAGCAGATTTAATCCAAGAGGGTAATGTTGGGTTAATGAAAGCGGTAAAGCGTTTTGACCCTTCTGTTGGTGTTCGTCTAGTCTCTTTTGCTGTGCACTGGATTAAAGCGGAAATACATGAATATGTTATTCGCAACTGGCGTATGGTTAAAATTGCAACCACTAAAGCACAGCGCAAACTTTTCTTTAACCTACGCAAAGCAAAGAAACGCCTTGGTTGGTTTAGTCAAGAAGAGGTTGAAAACGTAGCAACAAACCTAAATGTTACGACTAAAGATGTATTAGAGATGGAGTCTCGCCTTAATGGGCAAGATCAGTCTTTTGATCTTAGTGGTGATGATGACGATGAAAGTAGTTTTGCACCGGTACAGTATCTTGAAGATAAAACCGCAGATGTTGCCATACAGTTTGAGGCTGACAATAATCAGTTAACCATGAAAAACAAACTTTACTCGGCACTTTCAACACTTGATTCACGTAGCCAAGACATTGTTAGCTCGCGTTGGTTGAGTGAGCCCAAAGCAACATTGCATGACTTAGCTGCTCGATATAACATCTCTGCTGAACGTATTCGACAACTAGAAGCGAATGCCATAAAAAAACTGCAAAGTAATATGGATTTTGCGTAAAATAAAAGGTGAGTTTAACTCACCTTTTTTGATCCTGTCTTTAAATTATACATGGTAGTTTATGCTTAATATTGCAACACTTGGCCCTAAAGAAACCTTTTCTGATTTAGCAACACAGCAATATATCAACTCACAATCTCAGCCTTTTAATATCACCTATTTCAGCTCCTTATCAGAAACCTTTAACGCGATAGGTAGTGAATGCGAATATGGTGTATTACCCATTGAGAATCTGTCTGAAGGTTATGTTCAAGTTGTCTTAGAGCACCTGCTCAGTACCGACTTAATTGTTGTTTCAGAGCTATTACTTGATATTCAATTCTCTTTTGTCGCTAATTGTAAAAACCATTCACAGTTAACTGATCTTTATGTGCAGTTTGTCGCACATGGGCAGTGTTCTGAATTTATAAATCAGCTAAGCGGTGTACGCATACATAATACGCAGAGTAATATTGAGTCGTTATTGCTGGCAGAAAATAAAGGCATTGGTGCGGGGGCTATTATTCCTCATCATGCACTTGCACAGGTGAAAAGTGATTATTTAATTAATAAAAATGTCACTAATTATGAAAATAATCAGACTCGCTTTCTAGTGTTAACTAAACAAGCTCAGCCACGTTTAAAAGGTGCGCGCTATAAAACGACTTTAGTGGTTAAAAATGAAAATGATTGTCCAGGGGTATTGGGAAATATCGTTAATGCTTTCGCGAGTAAGAAAGTTAATTTAACATCGATTATGTCTCGCCCAACCAAGTCACAGTTTGGTAAATATCATTTCTTTATTGATATTGATGGTCACCAACTAGATGAAAATATTCACGCCTCCCTTGAGCAGATAAATGCTGAATATCCCGTCACAGTGATTGGGTCTTACATTAAAGCGAATTAATATGTTCGTACCCTTTGTGTACGACTTTATTTCTGCCCTCTGATTTAGCTTGATAAAGTGCTTCATCAGCCCACTTTATCAGTGTTGCTGGTAACATTCTTTTATGGATATTGAGAGTGGCAATGCCGGCGGATAGCGTCACTCTTTGTAAAGGTGATTCCCTGTGATTTATATTGATAGTATAAAGCTCATCTATCGCACCCTGAACGCGTTTCTTTACTTGCTCTGGTGTTGAGTGAGTCAATAAAATAATAAACTCTTCACCGCCATATCGAGCGACTAACTCATCAGCTCGTCGAAAATGTTGTTGGACGATATTAGCGACATCTTTAAGGCACTGATCTCCCAGCTGGTGGCCATAATGATCGTTGTAGGCTTTAAAGTAATCAATATCAAGCATAACTGCTGATAAATTTTGGTTATTACGGCATGCTTTAGCCCATTCTTTTTTATAGTTTTTATCGAAGTGGCGTCGATTGGCAATGCCTGTTAATGAATCCACTAGGGAGAGTTGCTCAAGCTTCCTATTACTCTCCTCTAATTTATCATTTACCCTAGCGAGCTCTGATGTGCGCTTTTCTACTAAATTTTCTAATTCATTATTGAACCTATAAACCGATTCTTCGGCACGTTTTCGGGTAATGATTTCGGCTAGATTTGAAACAAATAGTGTTAATAGATCTTCTGTTTGGCTTGTGAGAGAGCGTTTGTTGATTAGGTTATCTATTACCAAAAAACCTATAACTTGTTCTTGAGTGTGTAATAACAGGGCTGCATTCCAGCCATGACCAACAACCTTTCCATTTTCATAGAGTGGTGCAGAGGCTTCAAAAGTAAGTTGATGAGGCATAGATTTGGCTAAAGTGAGTAGTGAATGCTTTGACAAAGGTTCATGAAATTTACTTTCATCGGTTAGTTGTCCACTTGCATCGGTGCCAAAGGTACCAAATATAGTTTTCCCATTATCATAACTTAAAAATATGGCAGCTCTATCAATCCTCAATTTTTTACGCGTAATTTCGACAGCTGTTTTACAGATATCAAGTTCCGTTACTTGATGTGATAACTGTAAAGCGGAGCTATGTAATAGTTTAATATTACTCTCTTCTCTTTTCTGTATGATCGCGGTGCTAAGCATGCTGCTGTAGAGTGTTAATAACTCTTTTTCATAACTAAGCAATGGCCGATGGTTTAATAAATTATCAATTGAGATCCAGCCTATTAAGTTGTCTCCATCACGCAGGATAACAATTGCATTCCAGCCAATCCCAACGACCTTATCGACGTCATAAAGCGCGGTGTTGTTAATAACTTCAATACGTTTTTCAGTATGTAATACTGCATGCTGTACCTGTTCAGGTAATGCTTCAATATCATAAATCAGTGTACTTTCATCTATGGTTTTACCTTCAATATCAGTGCCGTAAGTGAAGTATATTAATTGTTGATTCTGGTCTACTAAAATCAATCCAGTGCGATCAAAACCAAGAATAGTGCGCAATGCTTCAACTGAATTTTTATAAAGGTTGTCTAAACTTGAGCTGGAAATTAGCTCTTGAGTAATCTCTTGTAATTTCAAAATTTTAGATGAGAATTCCTGCTGTTGTTGAATTTTTTGTAGATATAATGCCTCTTTTTTATCTCGATTTGTGAGTTGTACATTACAGTATGAATTTAGTCTTAGTTTTTGAAATAAATGAAAAAATTGCATCATCAATGCACTCGGTAAAGGATCATTTTTCCAAAATTCTATTATTTCATTCGATGGGGATCGTAAAAAAATGAATATCCCTTTTTTATTCTTCATCTGTAATTTTAAACAATACCAATCCTGTTTTTTATTATCAGCATCATTAATCTGTAAATACGTAATTGGTAGGTAGGGTGATAGTTGCTTCTCTTGTTTTGCAAGTGACCATAACTTTTCGCTGCTGATATCGTTATTGCTAGCAGAATCTAAATTAGTTTTGGAGCAATCCAAATGATGAATAGGTTTACCAGCTTTGTGTTGTGCTAAACATCGAAACTGATCACCTTCAATACAAAAAAGAATATCGTCAGGTTGTAGGCTCTGTGATAAAAAATGTGAAGTGGTAGTAATCAGGCTTTTTGTATCATGACAGGATAGAAATGCATGTTGCGCTGCTATTATCTTATCTAAAAGAAAGTCATTCACACTGCTTGCCTTTTTGTTTAGTTAATTTTTAGATGATAATAAAGCTATGTGCGTAATTTGTCTCTAACCGATAGATTGAAAAGTGAGCTGTACCTCTCTATTTTATCGCCCCGAACCTCTTGCAATAAAAAAGCCCTACTTTTATTAAAGCAGGGCTTGTCGTTTTTTAGTCTTACCCGTTTAATATATTAACGTCTTACTAAAAATACACCCGCTTCTGTGTGGTGGGTATATGGAAATTGGTCAAAAAGGGCAAAACGTTTCACTTCATGTGTTTCATTAAATACCTGCATATTGGCCTGTAGCGTATCTGGGTTACAGCTGATGTACATAATGTTATCGTAGGTTTGCACCATTTTTACTGTTTCATCATCAAGGCCTGAGCGAGGTGGGTCAACAAAAATAGTATTACATTGGTAATCATCAAGGTTAATTCCCTCGAGGCGATTAAAGGTGCGCTCTTTATTAATCGCTTGTGTAAACTCTTCTGCTGACATACGAATAATCGTCAGGTTATCAATGTTGTTTTCAGCAATATTATATTGCGCTGAATGAACCGATGGTTTTGCTATCTCGGTTGCTAATACTTTATCGAAGTTTTTTGCCAGTGCAATGGAGAAGTTTCCGTTACCACAGTACAACTCAAGCAGGTCTCCTTGACTATCACGAGTACAATCAATTGCCCATTCCAACATATTGATAGAAACGGCTGCATTTGGCTGTGTAAAGCTATTTTCAACCTGTTGATAAATCAAAGTCTGTCCATCTACCTGTAGAGACTCAATCACGTAGTCTTTATCTAATAAGAACTTCTGTTTTTTAGCACGACCAATAAAATTGATATCAAACTGTGTTGATAATGTCGCTTTTAATTTATTAGCCTCTTCAACCCATTGCTCATCAAGTTGCTTATGATAAAGCAGGCTGACGACGATTTGACCACTTAGGGTCGATATGAAGTCAATCTGAAATAACTTAAAACGTAGTGTCTTATTTACTTTTAGTAGATCAATAAGTTGTTGCATCACATCGTTGATTAATTGACTCGCTGGTGGAAATTGATCAACTCGAATTTTTTGTTTCGTCGCCTGATCAAACATAATGTAATACAGGTCATCCCCGTCATGCCAAACACGGAACTCACTGCGCATGCGGTAGTGCTGTTTTGGTGAAGCAAATACTTCAAGTTCTGGCAGGTTAAAAGTGGCAAATTGTTCGTTAAACTGGGACTTTTTAGCATCTAGCTGCTTTTCATAATTTTCTGGATCAACGAATTGCATACTTATTTTAACCTTTTTTGATAGCTTAATAGCTTGATAGTTTGAGAGGCAAGATTTTAAAGGATTTAACGCCAGTTACCAACACTAATTATAGATAGTATTAGTCATTATCTTGAGTCATGAAGGGAGGGGGGTAAATAAATTAACTAATGGAGCTCATTAGAAAGGAGAAGCTGGGTTGTTGTAGCGTGATTTGATACCTCTGTTTCAGATAGCCGGCAGCACAAGGCTGACAGCTATTAGAAAGGAGCTTATTATTTTTTGATTGCATCTACAAATGTATCGCGGGCGCTTGTTGAGCCTGCCGCCTCTGCTTGGTCAACAAGTTGCATCGCTTTTTCTATCTCATTATTTTCAACAGCCGTGGTGATCATTTCATTAAACTGACGGTCTGTGACATTGTTTTGTAGTTGCTGCTCAACTGGTGCGGGCTCTGATGCCACCTCTGATGCCACATAGTCATCGCTATTATTCTCTGTTTCAAATTCAATTTTTACAACCCCCATTGCAGAGTGGCTGATCACTGGATCTGCAATGTTTGGCTCTGCAAGGCTACGTGCACGCGCGTCAAGTTTAGCAGGATGAGTGACTGTCGTTGTATCTTGAATCGCCTCCTGAGTCGTATATATAACGAAGTAGGTTTCATTATTTGGATTACTTAGATTTGGACGTTTAATAGTCAAACTTGCAGTTAACTGATCACCATTTAGAAATTTTGCGGGTATATAGGCAAACTTATCGGCACTGATAATACGTGTCTTTTTAAAGTTGCTATCCAGTAATAATATCTGTGGCACAAAGACCGTATTGTAAAATAGACCACTCACTGTCATCTTTAATTCACTGATATTTTTATCTATTTTATAAGCCTTATAGAGGCTCTTACCGCTTTCAAAGTTATAAGACAGTGCATTGTTATCAAAAGCGATGTATTGCACCTCTGTGTTATCCAATGGTTGATATGTTAACTGTTGTAGACTATCACAGCAGGTTTTGCTTTCAGCTAATTGTTCACTTGCTTCGGCATTACTGACGAAAGCATTGGGATTATTCGCTTTAGGTGAGTGTAATGCGGTGCTTGAGCAACCTGCTAAAGTCAGAGAAAAAAACAATGTTGCACAAGTTGTATTTAATTTTAAACGATTGATCATAAGAATGTCCTTGATATAAAAGTCCTTTAAAGAAAGGTATTAGTATTTCACTTAGCGTTTATTTAGGATTGCTCATGCTGCCTTGCATAACTCATCATTAGCAGCGTAAAGGTTGCCAGCTAAGAGCAGTATAACGACTAAAGAAAAATTGGTATAGGGAGCAGAAGGGGGCGTAGATAGTCTCTATTAATATGATGATGCGATTAGTTGAGTTAAACAAAACGAGAGCGCATCACTGATATTTGAGACGTAATAATAGTTAACTCCCTTTGCAAATAGCGATAAAGTATCGCTTCTAATTATGGGGAGGGGGAGCTGCCTCCTTTTTGTTATTTATATTTATATCATAATGGCGAGTAATCTAAAGCTAAGTAGGCGGTGAAGTATCATTTGATTTCTTTCTTCTTAGATTACAGGCTAAAATACTTTTTTTACCAAGGAACTTAATATTAATGTCTGTAAAGCGAATACTTATATTTGACTCTGGGGTCGGAGGGTTATCTGTTTACGAACAGATTGTTAAACTAAACCCTTGCATTAGCTGTCATTATTTATTTGATAATGCCTATTTTCCTTATGGGGAATTGCCTCGAACTAAATTAGTTGAACGTCTTACACAATTATTAGCCGATTTTATGTCTCAGCATCCTGTTGATTTGGTTGTGATTGCATGCAACTCGGCAAGTACGGTTGCTCTTGAAGCCCTCAGATTACATTTCTCTATACCGATTGTTGGAGTGGTACCTGCTATCAAACCTGCTACACGCATTACCACTAATAATGTCATCGGGTTATTAGCCACGCCAGCTACCATTGAACGCATTTATACTCGTCAGCTGATTAATGAATTTGCAGCGGGTAAAACGGTTTTACGTATTGGTTCAACTGAATTGGTGAAACTTGCGGAAGATAAGTTGATTGGTAAACCTGTTGCCCTTAAGGATTTTAAAGCGGTGCTGGCACCTTGGCTTAGTGAGTTAGCTAGTGATCAGAAAATAGAGGGTAAAGAGCAACTACAACCTGATACATTAGTATTAGGCTGTACCCACTTCCCGTTAATTAAAGCTGAAATAGCTGCCTGCTTTACACGGCCGATTAAATTAGTGGATTCGGGAGAAGCTATCGCATTACGTGTTAAACAGTTACTTGAGGTAGAACAGCATAATCCTAGCGAAGGTGTTGCTGAAATTAAGATAAATCAAGCCTTTTACACTCAGCATTTTAGCGACCAACAACATTTATCTGCACTATGTCATTCTTTTAGTGATTATGGTTTTCAGCAGGTGAACTTTTGCGGCTTATAGTCTTCAATAAGCTACTGAGTAGTCATTCTTACGGGGAAATAGGTTTGTCATTACAAGCATTAATTTAAGTGCATCGTATCCAGTCATTTTTTGTTGGTTAATACGGAAAGTAAGCTGCTTAAACTAGAAACGCTGAGTTATAGGGGTAATAAATGATTAATATTTATTACCCATGTCACTTGTACATGGGTAATAAATTTTCTTATGTTAGGCGGCCTAACGTGCTATTTTTTAGCACCTATCTCTTGATAGGTACGCTTACAAGCGGTCCCATCTTTCTTAAACAGGTGACAGCGATATTCAGGTAATCTGAATTTGAATTGCTGTCCTAGCGCGACATCAGCAACATCAAAGTAACGAATAATAAGATCGCTTTCGATACAAGTTGCTTCAACATAAATTTGTGTCTCATGTCCAAGTTGTTCAAGTACTTGAATTTCACTACTTAAGGTAAGACCTTCTGTTACTGGTTCGCCGCTATTACACTGTTCTGATACTGAAGTATCAATATGTTCAGGACGAATACCAACAGAAACAGAATCACCGACCGTTAAGCTGTCATGCTCAACCTGTACTGTTAAAGCTGAGCCGTTAGGCAGTTGAACTTTAACACCTTCGTTATTTAACTCTACTACCTTCGCATTGATAAAGTTCATTTTAGGAGAACCAATAAAGCCTGCTACAAAACGATTTTCTGGATAATGGTATAGCTCAAGTGGGGTACCGACTTGTGCGATGCGGCCACCTTCTAATACGACGATACGATCTGCCATTGTCATCGCTTCAACTTGGTCATGAGTTACGTATACCATGGTTGAGTTAAGGCGTTTATGCAGTTTACTTATCTCAATACGCATTTGTACACGTAATGATGCATCAAGGTTTGATAGTGGTTCATCAAATAACAATACTTTAGGGCGGTTCACTAAGGTACGACCAATAGCAACACGCTGTTGTTGCCCACCTGATAACTCTTTTGGTTTTTTCTCTAACTGGCTACCAAGCTGCAAGATAGAAGTCGCGTAATCTAAGCGCTCTTCAATTTCTTTAGGATCGGTCTTCTTAAGGCGTAAACCAAAAGTCATATTATCTTTTAAATTAAGGTGTGGATAAAGCGCGTATGATTGAAACACCATGCTGATAGAGCGCTCAGAAGGTGGAATATCATTAACGCGTCTATTGTCGATATAAAG
The DNA here is from genome assembly GCF_030161115.1 of Psychromonas marina. Taxonomy (GTDB): domain Bacteria; phylum Pseudomonadota; class Gammaproteobacteria; order Enterobacterales; family Psychromonadaceae; genus Psychromonas; species Psychromonas marina. The sequence continues at coordinate 172,182 of NZ_BSPQ01000019.1, read as the reverse complement.
GTCGCCTGAAGTAATATCTTCCAGCCCAGCTATCATGCGTAAAAGTGTTGTTTTACCGCAGCCAGAAGGGCCAACAAAAGCGATAAACTCACCATCAATGATCTCTAAATCGATGTCCTTTTGTACCACAACATTGCCAAATGCTTTGGTTACTTTTTTTAGCACGACATTCGCCATCTGTTTTCCTCTCATTTGTGTCAATTTGATTTTCAGTGTCGCCATTATGGCTGAATAATGGTTATTCATCCTCCTCCTGAAAGGGGGGAGTAGACAATTATTATATAAATTAGGGGGTGAGGATATAATGTAAGCTGTTATTTTTACTTGTTAGTGGTTGTAATCATTGCATTTATTTTTCATTTTATAAATGCAATGCTTAGTAGGTGATAAACAATTTATTAAATCAGGGCGACTAATTGCTCACTCAGTTGTAACGCTTCTTTACGGTTTTCAAGCCCTAGTTTCTGATAAACATTACGGATATGTGATTTGATAGTCGTGGGAGCAACTCCCATAGAGTTGGCAATCTCATGATTACGACATCCGGAATGAATCAGGCCTAATACTTGCCATTCACGTGGTGTGAGTGGAATGTTTTTTACCAAACGTGGGGTACGCGTATGATTGGTAATTTTAATGACTGCAGCACTATCAAAAGGATTTTTAGGACCTTCATTTAAGCTAATGCCTGACAATGACAGTAACTTCATCAGTTTAGTTTTAACCGAAGCGATCATCGATGGGTCATTTGCCAGCTCTTGGTAAATTGGCTTATGGTTTTCAGATTCTCTGATAAAACAAGTATCTAGCCCGGTGTAAAGTGATGATTCAACAGCCTGATGTAGGTGCAGTTTTGCATTGGAGAATTTTTGTAGCTTAGTTTCGATACTGGTTAATAAAATTAAGTTGCGGTTGACTTCCATCTGTAATTCACAAGATTGCGCATCAGACATATTTTTTTGTGCAACCTGCAAGGCCTCATCAAACTGCCCTAGCTTAATAAAAGCACGAATAAGGTTACGGTTATGGCATTGATCAAAATGGTTAAATGCACTGACTGGTTTTGGTGCTTGCTGTAACCATTTTTCAATTGCAGCTACATCGTTAGTGAGTCGCCAATATTTTAGGCGTGCGTAATTTGCTGATGCGATCCAATCACTGTGATAATTTTGGTTGCGTAATAAGCGCTCGACTTCGTCGATCAAATGCTTAGCTTGGTCACTGCTTCCACGTTCGAGTGCCACTTTAGCTTGCAGTGTATAGGTATATAAAAGCCATTGTTCATCGTAGGTTTTAAGTACCTCAAGCGCTTGCTCACAGAGTTGGTTCGCGAGTTCAAATTGCCCCGCTTGGTAAGCCCTTTGCACTCTGAAGTGTAATGGGAACGCATACAAAGGCAGGGACTCTAAATGATGTTTTTTGATTAATATAATGGCGCTATTTAAATGGTCTTCCGCTTTTTGATGCAAGCTTTGTGCTTGTAATATTTCAGCCTGCTGATATAAACACCAGATAATGTTTTGGTGCATATCTTGCTCACTCGCCAGTAATATTACCTCTTGAAAGCATTGGTAAGCGGGCTCTAGTTTACCCAGGCAGTGATATGATTCACCAATAATCGTTTGAGCAATAATATTGGTACGTGTGCTGGTTGGGGCTGCGAGATTAGATAATGTATCTTGCGCCTGTTTCAGTGCATCACTGATACGCCCTTGGTTTATCGAAATCTGCGCTTTTATCACCATCAATTCACTTAATGTCTCGGGTGATAACGTCAAATCATGTTCGCTAAACATTTTTTCAGCTTGTTTAATGAAAGGCGCTACTTTGTAATGCTGATGATGACTTTGTAACATCCACGCTTTTAAGATAACTAACTCTGGGTGTAACCAGATAGCTTGCTTAATTAAACTAAAACATTCTTGTAGTTGGTTAAACTGCCCATCATGAAACAGTGCCCAGCCAGCTTGTTGTAATAGTGAAATAGTGAGTTCTTGGTCTGCACTACGTAATACGTATGGCATCGCTTCATCAGCTTGATGTTGTCCTAGCCATAAGGTGGCTACTTCTTTATCGGTTAATAACTTAATATTATTTTGCTGACTTTTATAACGTAAGAAATTCTTTAAAAAACTATTACATGCATACCAATCGTCTTGTTTAGGCAGTTTAATAATCAAGTTACTTTGTTCATTAAGTTGTGCCAGTAAAGGTGCACCTTCATTGGTTTCACAAAGTTGATTAATAATATGAGCATTGATTTTACTCAATGGTGCGATGCGCAATAACAATGTTTGCAGTTGCTCTGATAAGTGCGTGAAAACCTCTTCATCAAAATAATCCCAAAGGTATATATGCTCATTTTGAGCAATCTGCTGTGCGTATTCAGAGAAACTGTCTGCATCTTTACTTAAAATAGCAACCAACTGTAACGCTGTTGGCCAGCCTGAAACGGCTTGATTGAGATTGAGCACGACAGGCGTAGGTAATGAGAATGAAAGGCTTGCTTCAAAAAACTGTAAACTTTCCTCATCGCTAAATGAGAGCTTTTCGATGTTTAGCTCAAATAATTGCTGCTTAATGCGTAAATTAGAGATTGGCAACTGTGTTGGAGATCGTGAACTCATTAACATTTGCCAATTGTTCGGCATATGCTTAATGAAGAAACTGAGTGCCTGTAAAATATTGTTATCAGTAATGTGATGAAAGTCATCAAAAACGATACTGATAGCGGCATGCTGCTCTGAGGTTTCATTAAAGAAAAGTGTAAATAATGAAATAAGATCTAATTCATTGCTTTGTTTTACTATCTCAATCGTTGCAGGGCAGTTAATGCCTTCGATTTCGGCAAGGCTGAAAATAAAGTAATTAGCGAATTGTTGAGGAGTATTATCATACTTGTCAATACTAAACCACGCGCTATTATCCTGCTTTTGTATTGCCCATTCACACAACAAATTGGTTTTTCCATAACCTGCTGGCGCGGTGATTAACCCTAGTTTTATGGCATCAAAATCATTGAAAAGATTTAAGCGTGAGATAGTATTCTTGACTATTCGCGGTGCATTTAATTTAGACTTTATTAGCATCTGTAACCCTTAATAAAACGGTATTACTTATTCTTGTTTAACATCCGTGTGAAAGCTGAATTAATTTAAATGTTGCTCTCATCCACTTAAGTATTAATTATTTTTAGTAGTGCGATTTAACTTATTCGCATCTAGACCAGTTAACCTTACTATTATACGCCTTTAGTTGTCACAATTCTTGTTTCATTTTGTAACAAAAGTAAATGTTTGTTTTTTTGTGATGATTATATTCCTTTTGTTTACAGCTGTTTATGTTAGTTATAGCAGGGGGCGTAGTTGATAGGGGGATGACCTAGCTAGCTATGCGACTTATTGTTTGCATCGTTAATAAAAGGAAATAACAACAAACCATCATAATCAACTACTCATTAAAGGTAATAACTATGAAAAAAACACTCAGTACACTTGCCGTTTCAGTTTTAGTTGCACTTAGTAGTGCAAATATTGCTCATGCGAAAATGGATGAAGGTCAAATCACAATATGGATTAACGGTGACAAAGGTTATGACGGTTTGGCGTTAGTGGGTAAAAAATTCGAAGCGGATACAGGTGTAAAAGTGATCGTTGCTCACCCTGATAAATTAGAAGAAAAATATCAACAAGTAGCATCAACAGGTGATGGGCCAGATATCATCTTTTGGGCACATGACCGTTTTGGTCAATGGGCACAAGCAGGTTTACTAGCTGAAGTTAAACCAAGTGCTGCTTTAAAATCAAAAATGGTTGATTTTACATGGGATGCGGTAACTTATAATAATAAATATGTTGGTTACCCGGTTGCTGTTGAGTCACTTTCTCTTATCTATAATAAAGACCTAGTGCCTAATCCTCCTAAATCATGGGAAGAAGTACGTGCTATTGATGAACGTCTAAAGAAAGAAGACAAATCTGCAATCATGTGGAACTTAAAAGAACCGTTCTTCACATGGCCATTAATTGCTGCTGATGGCGGTTACGCATTTGCATTTAAAAATGGTGCTTACGATGCTAAAAATACGGGCGTAAATAATGCTGGTTCTAAAGGTGCGTTACAATTTATCGTGGATATGATTGAGCGTAAAGAGATAAGCCCAGATGTAGATTACTCAATTGCTGAATCTGCGTTTAATACCGGTAAAACGGCGATGACAATCAATGGCCCTTGGTCATGGGGTAACATCGATAAAAGTGGTATTAACTACGGTGTAGCTGTATTGCCAACATACAAAGGTCAACCTGCTAAGCCATTCGTTGGTGTTTTAACGGCTGGTATTAACAGTGCAAGTCCTAATAAAGAGTTAGCAAAAGAGTTCATCGAAAACTACCTATTAACAGATGAAGGTTTAGCATCAGTAAATAACGATAAGCCACTAGGTGCTGTTGCATTGAAATCTTTCCAAACTGAGCTTGAAAAAGATCCGCGTATTACGGCAACGATGTTAAATGCAGAAACAGGTGAAATTATGCCTAATATCGCAGAAATGTCGAAATTTTGGTATGCAGAACGTACCGCGATTAACAATGCTGTACAGGGACGTCAAACTGTCTCTGATGCATTAGATGATGCAGCAGAACGTATTATCAAATAGTTGTAATAAAGAGGTGTAATGGCTATCCATTGCACCTTATTGAACGTGGGGTTAAAAGAGGTATTTATGGATCAAGCAATTGAATCTGGGCAATCGTTAAGTGTGCGAGCTAATTGGATTAAATGGATTGTATTAACACTTGTTTCGTTAGTGGCGGGTTACGCCATTGTATTAATGTACGCTCAGAATGAGACTATTTTTGCACTATTAACGTTAGTCGTTGTTGCATCTGGCGTGGTTATTTTTGCACGCGAAGATACCTATTCACATCGTTATATATACCCAGGCGTCGCCGCGATGGTGGTGTTTATCATTTTCCCGCTGATGTATACCATTGGTATTGCATTTACTAATTACAGCGGCACTAATCAACTTACCTTTGAACGAGTACAAACGCAGTTCCTTGCGAAAACCTATGATCAACCCAATTCAGCTTATCAGTTTGAATTATACCAAGTTGAAAATTACAAGATTCAACTACATTTTGAAAAAAATGGTGAAAATTATCAAACTGATGCATTTAATTTAGGCGCTAGTGAACCTATCACGTTAGCACCGAGTAATGGTGAAAAAGCAGGTACTAAAGCAGCTATTCGTTTCATTATTCAAAATCGTGATGCATTAACAAAATTAAACATCATCTCATCCGATGGACACCCTTTATCGATGAGTGGCTTACGTGAGTTTTCCGCAAGTAGCCCGCTTTATCAATTACAAGAGGATAACATCACACTCGTTAGCCAATTCGATGGCGAAATTTTAAAACCGAATATGGACGCTGGCTTTTACCAAGCGATCAATGCACAGGGTGAATTTGTTGGTGATACCATCTCTCCCGGGTTTGTCGTAGGTAATGGTTGGAAGAACTTCACACGTATCTTCTTAGATAAGGGCATTCAAGGGCCGTTTATTCAGATATTTATCTGGACAGTTATTTTTGCAGGATTAACGGTTTTATTTACCTTAGCTGTCGGTTTGGTACTTGCATCAATCGTGCAATGGGATGAGTTAAAAGGTAAAGCGGTTTATCGTATGTTACTGATTTTACCCTATGCAGTGCCTGCCTTTATCTCCATTTTGATATTTAAAGGTCTCTTTAACCAAAGCTTTGGTGAAATAAATCAGCTACTAGAAGGGATATTTAACTTTAAGGTCAATTGGTTTACAGACCCCTACATGGCTAAAACCATGATTCTGATCGTGAATACTTGGCTTGGTTATCCTTACATCATGATCCTATGTATGGGGCTATTAAAATCAATTCCGAGTGATCTGTATGAAGCCTCAGCAATTGATGGTGCAGGGCCACTTGATAACTTTTTCAAAATAACATTACCGTTGATGATAAAACCATTAACACCGTTATTAATCGCAAGCTTTGCATTCAACTTTAATAACTTTGTACTGATTCAGTTATTAACTAATGGTGCACCAGATATTATCGGCTCATCAACACCAGCTGGTCATACTGACTTACTCGTAAGTTACACCTACCGTATCGCCTTTGAAGGTGGTGGTGGTCAAGACTTTGGTTTAGCGAGCGCAATTGCAACACTGATCTTTATCGTTGTAGGTGCATTAGCGTTATTAAACCTACGTGTTTCTAAAAAACAACAAGCTTAAGGGGTAACTGATGCCGATTGTTAAATCTAAAAATGAAAAAAAACGTGTTTGGTTCGCACACCTCTTTTTATGGGTATTTTGTGCAGCGATTCTCTTCCCATTATTAATGGTGGTCGCGATATCATTTCGTGAAGGTAATTTTGCGTCGGGATCATTGATTCCAACGGATCCCACCTTAGAGCATTGGAAGTTAGCACTAGGGATAGCGGTAACAAATGCTGATGGCAGTATCACTAACCCGCCATTCCCAGTTCTATTATGGTTATGGAACTCTATCAAGGTCGCTGGTATCACATCGATTTTCGTATTAGCGCTATCAACAACCTGTGCTTATGCCTTTGCGCGTATGCGCTTTGCAGGTAAAAAAGTATTGCTAGAAGGGATGTTGATTTTCCAAATGTTCCCTGCGGTACTTGCGTTAGTGGCACTGTATGCACTATTCGACAAGGTTGGGCAATATATCCCATTCCTTGGTCTAAATACGCATGGTGGATTAATCTTTGCCTACCTTGGTGGTATCGCACTGCATGTGTGGACGATCAAAGGCTATTTTGAAACGATTGACAAATCACTTGAAGAAGCCGCATCGCTGGATGGTGCAACTCCCTGGCAGACCTTTAGGTTGATTTTGTTGCCACTGTCTGTTCCTATTTTGGCAGTGGTTTTTATTCTCTCATTTGTTGCAGCAATAACCGAAGTACCGGTAGCATCAATTCTGCTAGTGGATGTTGATAAATACACCTTAGCGGTTGGTATGCAGCAATACCTTTACCCTCAAAACTACCTATGGGGTGATTTTGCAGCGGCAGCCGTGTTGTCAGCATTACCGATTACTATCGTATTTTTATTAGCACAAAAATGGTTAGTGGGTGGCTTAACGGCTGGTGGTAACAAAGGGTAATAAAAGTTAATACATTTTAATAATAGAGAAAATCGAGGCTAGTTTGTCTCCTACTTTCTTTTTCATAAAGCAAACCGCACACGGATGTGTATGATTATCAAAGCTAACCAATCTTCTTTTTGGTTAGCTTTTTATTTCCCCCTAATATATCGCTTACCTGATTTTCTCTTCGTAATAACCGCTAATCTCATTCAGTCGTTCACTATTACAAATTAGCTTGTACTGGATAGAGGAAACTTTTCATATTTTAATCTCTCAATAACTTCACTGCTACATCTGGAAAATCAGTAAATAATCCATCAACATCAGCGTTGAAATAGAAAAGGGTGAGCAACTCTTCAAAGCTCTCTGCATAATCAGGTACTTCACCTTTATCAGCACGAAGAGTGAAAGGGTGCACTTGTAGTTTGTGTTGGTGTGCTTGCGCTGTGAGTTGGGTAAGTAGTAAATTGTGTTTGGTCGAACCTGGATCAATGATAAATGGAAACCATGGTCCAATCGCATCGGCATAATTACTGATTTGTTGCATTGCCCCGTTTTCAAACATCCAGTCATAATCATAATTAATTACTTTGCCATCAACATAAACACAGGTCTCCTGCCACTCTGTTTTAGGAATCAATTGCACTAATCTTAATTGCATATCCATCAGGTTAAATAGTTTATATTTAATCCGTTTTAACTCATTGGGGTCAAAACATTGCAGGAAAATAGGATCAGATTGTTTTTGATAGCCATATTTTTTTAACACCTTTAATAGGGCTACAGAGATATCCTTGCCCTCAAAACGATGAAAAGCGGGGGCTTTTATCTCTGGGTAGATGCCAATTTTCTTGTTGCGGCTTTTATTGAGGCCTTGAATTAGTTCAATCTCTTGTGCAAGGGTATGAACTCGAAAGCGAGACTGCCAAAGTGGAAATCGCGCAGGATAGATTGCTTGATCCGGGGCGATAAAAGCTTCTGTCATCTGCAATGATTGCATCTCACTCAATGTAAAGTCTATGACGTAAAATCGACCATCGTCTCGGGCGCGTTGTGGAAAAACATCTGCTACATTGGTCACGCCATCTAAAAAATGATCGTGTAGTACGACTAATTGATCATCCTTACTCATCACCACATCTTGCTCGATATAATCACTATTCATCGCATGTGCCATCGCTTTGGCTTCCATACTATGTTCAGGTAAATACCCACAAGCGCCTCGATGTGCTATCACTATTTTTGTGGACATAATGTTTACTCTTTTAATTGCTCTCTTTTATTGTAGATATGAATATAAAAATTGAAATAGTAGATATATTAATCGTTGCTGAGGGAATTAATCGGTGGGTATCGCATATGATGCAGGCTAGTGGTATCAGATATCAGACATGCTCAACTGTGAGGGACAAAGATTAAAAATTACTGCAAAGTGATTAACGCAAAAAGAGAGTATGGAATGTGATGTCTCAATGGCATCTGCTGAATCATCCGGCCTGATAGCAGTGATAAACTGACATTTTATAAAACAGTGCTGCCTAAAAAATAGCCGTGGTTAGCGAAGAATTTAGCGCTGCGTTGCATTTGACTGTTTGTAGATTAACTTGGATTTTATTAGCAGGTAAAAGTGGTTTAGACGAGCATTTTGGCGCGAGGTTATATCAAGCAGGGGGAGATTTTTTCAAAAATATGAGTTTGCTCTCAGTGTTGATAATCGACTCTGGAGGCCTACTAAAATAGGATTGTTTTTAAGTGAAAAAGAGTTGCAAAAGGGGGAGAAATATTTTAAAAATGTTGTTGTATAAGGGAGTTACTAGCGATTTAAAGGAAATGTGTAGCATTAGCTACAGGTAGGCGTAGTGATGCTTAAACAGTGATCTATTCCTGATTATATAAATCAAAGGGGTGGCAATATTTATGTTGTCAGCTTAACTTAATGGTGATGTTGGTATTACCTGCTTTTTAAATAACGAGCTAAATATAAGCTTTATAACAAGTTATAATAGGAGTGTTGTATGGGAAATCGAAACAAAGAGCATCTCTCAAATGATGCGTCAGATTCTGAAATCAGTGAGTGGCTAGAAGATCATACTGATGAACATATTGAATTTATTGAACAGCAAGCGAGAAAGAAAAATAGCGGTGCTGAACGAGGGAAGGTACGTCGTAATATCGAAGAAATAAAAGAGAAAAATCGTCTTAAAGAGTTACTCGGAGACGATTACGATCTGCTAGACAGTTAATCTCCCCCACTAAACAAAGTCATAGTTTATTGTGTTGATATACCAAGTGGTAAGGCCATTTGGTGTATTAACTAACGCCTCATCATCAACCTCTTTTTTTAATAACGCGCGAGCCATCGGACTATCGATGGAGATATAATCTTTACGTTGCTCTATTACACCACGTTGATATATCTCATCTGGCCCAACAATTTTAAAGCGCTTCTGTTCTCCCTGCTCATTTTCTATATCTACCCATGCGCCAAAAAACACTTTTCCTGCTTGTTGTTTGTTAGGTAACACGATGGTTAATGTTTCTATACGCTTATTTAAAAAGCGAATACGAGAATCGATTTGGCGTAATAAACGTTTATTTTCTTTGTAATCAGCATTCTCAGAACGGTCACCCAAACTAGCTGCCCATGCCACTTTCTCGGTGATTTCTGGGCGATACTCTTGCCACAGGTAATTAAGCTCTTTTTTAAGGTTATCAAAGCCTTCGGGGGTAATTAGGTCAGTTCGCAATGTTTTTTATTCCTCTTTTTTAGCCATTAAGATAACTTTTTTTGCTAATCAATTGAACTATTTTAATATCCTACGCTCTAATCTTTTGAAATAGGGTTTAGAGGTTTGAAAGTTGAGAAAAAAAATAATTCCGTTATTGATGATTTTTGTGGCTGTATTGGTGAGTGGCTGCGATAAAAGTAGCGACAATGCAACCTCTGATGATGCACTGAGTTTATTAGAAACTGAAGTTTATTATACTCAAAAAATGTTATTACCTGATGGCGCTGAGTTGGAAGTGCGTTTAGAAGATGTCTCTAAAATGGATGTTGCTTCAGAGTTGATTAGCAGCACAACAAGAGAGATTAAAAATACGCCACCTTATGCTTTACAAGTTACCTTCCCGACCAAGCGAATAAAAGCTAATCGACGTTATAACTTGAGAGCCTCAATTAGATTAGAAGATAAATTGATATTTACTTCAACCTCCCATATCAATCCCTTTGAAGTGGGAATAGCTTCACCGATTAAAATTAAAGTGGATCAGGTTGGAGTTGAGTAACAGTTACCTAGTTTAAGTGGTGTTTAGTCGATATGGCGTATTTATCTATTTCTAAATAGTAGCAAATAAGTATACTGCGCTTTTTTGTTATCCATAACCATATCGAGTAGTTTTATGCAGTGTAGAGAAAGTTGCGGGGCATGTTGTATTGCCCCATCTATTCAAAGTGCTTTACCTAATATGCCCAACGGAAAACCTGCGGGTGTTCGTTGTTTAAACCTGGGAGAGGATTATAGGTGTAAAATATTTGGTCTACCTGAAAGACCTGCATTATGCGATGGCTTTAAAGCAAACTTAGATGTTTGTGGAACAAGTAGAGAAGAGGCACTGCAATTAATCTCTATTTTAGAGATAGAAACGAGCCCAACCTAATATCTGTACACAATTTCAGCGTTTTACGCTGTATTTTTGTTGACGCACTTCACGATTTTTTTCGTTGTAGGTGTTCTTTTTGTGAGCTAAAGCAAAATTCCCCTTTTGTTTTGTAGCGATCCCCGTTAACCCCCTTTATGCTGAATTTGCTCGCAGTTGCTGGTGATTAATTCACCTAGTGGCTTCAGTTGTTTTTTAGAATTTAAATAGAACGTACATAAATAGTATGTCATTTACACTAAAGGGAAGTAACATGAAAAAGACAATATTAGCATTAGCAGTGACAGGTTTATTCGCAACCACAGCACAGGCCGCGACTATCTATGAAGCAGATGGTGTTCAGGTTAACGTATACGGTGATATTGAAGTTGGTTTTTTAAATACGACTTCTGAAGATACAGATGTGGTTATTCATATCGATGATGCCGATTTTGGTTTTGGTCTTGGCTATGATTTGGGTAATGGTTACACTGTTGGTGGTGTACTTGAGTTTTCAGGTGAAGATGGTGACGTATCACTAGGTGATACATTTGTAGGTATCAAATCAGATAGAACGGGTACATTAACGATCGGTAAACAAGCGACGATCTATGATGACGCCGGCATCGGTAACGATTACCAGTTTGGTTTCCAAAACTTTTACGAGCAAGACAAAAACTCTGGCTTCCAAGTTATTAAATACAAAATCGATCATGGTAATGTCTACGGTGGTATTGCTTACTTGATGAATACTGAGCTAGAAGAAACAACAAACGAATATGCAGTTGATGCTAACTTTGGTTTCCGTGTTGCTGATTTCGATTTCACTGTATTTTATGGACAAGCGGAAGTGACTAAAGTTCCTAATAATACTACTGACGGCCTTCCAACTAATACCGTTTCAAACTACACGGTAGAAGGACGTTACCAGTTAGATGCTTTAGCACTTGCGCTGACAGTTGCGGGCACTGATAACGGTTCTGATGATAATTCCCTTTCATACGGTGGTTCATTCGCTTATGCTGCAGAGAACAATGTAGGGTTTGGAGCGGGTATTGCTTATAGTGATATGGAGGCAACTACAGGTGAAGGTATACTGGGTTACTACGTAAACCTTTCATATGAATTTACAAGTAAAGTAAATACATATATTGAGGTTGGTGGTAATGATATGGATGATACTGAAGTTGGTTATGCTGCGGGTGTACAAGTAGCATTCTAATATTGCCATGGTAAAAATTACCGTGGAAAGGTTAGCTCTATTGAGCTAATCTGAGAAAAATAAAATCCGATGAGTCGCTCTCATCGGATTTTTTTTTAGCGTTTTCCTGTGATCTCTGAACTGAGATTTATTGTTATCTGCCTTTATTTTCCAGCCTAAACTCTTCTTTATTTCAAATGATCTTTTTTTGCTAACGTTAAGGTTTATTTTGACTCGCTTTAAATTCGTACGATCTTTTGATGTTGTTGCTTTATATTTTTATCATTATTTTATCGTTGTTTGTTATGTGTAAATTTATCAATATAAGCTGTTATTTATAAATAACTTTTTGTATTTTGTTGGTTGTTTTTATATTCGCAGGTCATTCATCAGGAAGCATGTTGTTCGATAGCTATGGTACTATTACCTCCTGTCCCAACTCTATTTTCAATGAGCACTTCATATGACAACAATGCCTGCACCGATTGCGAAGAAGAAAAACCACACCCATGAAATTCATCATCATCAGCGTTCCGATGATTACTTTTGGTTGCGCGACGATAACCGTGAAAACCCAGAAGTGCTTGAGTACTTAGATCAGGAAAATAACTATACCGAACAGCAGTTGCAACCATTGCAAGCATTGCAAACCTCGCTATATGAAGAGATGGTCGCTCGCCAAGAACCTGAGCTCGAATCGGTTCCCTATTTTAAGAAAGGTTTCTGGTATGTTTCTCGTTATGATGAAGGCAAAGATTACACTGTTTATTGTCGCTATGAAGGCACCATGGATGCACCTGAGCAGATTTTCTTAGATTGTAATCAACGTGCAGAAGGCCATGAGTTTTATCAATTGGGTGATTTGTCACTTTCACCAAACTCAATGTTGATGGCGTATTCTGAAGATACAGTGAGTCGACGCCAGTACACGCTGCGTATTAAAGACTTACAAAACGGTGACGATCTGAATGATGTTATTGAAGATATTTCCGATGTAGTTTGGGCAAATGATAATAAAACTATTTTTTACGTTAAAAAGCACCCAGAAACATTATTACCCTATCGTGTATATCGCCATATTTTAGGTGATGATATAAATAATGATCAGCTTATTTATGAAGAGTTTGATGATACGTTTTATGTGAACCTTTATAAAACTCGTTCAGAGCAATATCTGGTTATTTGTATCGATAGCACACAAACTTCAGAGTGTCTGATTTTAGATGCAAATAACCCCGAGGGTGATTTTGTTAGCTTTATGCCACGCCAACGCGATCACGAATACAGCATCGACCATTTCCAAGATAAATTTTATATACGCAGCAACCATAGTGGTAAAAACTTTGCTCTACAAACCTCTACGCAGCTGACTCAAACTGATTGTTCTGCTTGGAAAACCCTTATTGAAGCGCGTGAAGATACGTTATTGGAAGGTTATGAGTTACTTAATGAATGGTTAATCGTTGAGGAACGTCATGCTGGCCTACCACAATTGCGTCAAATCAATCATCTAACGGGCGAGTCGACCATCTTAGCCTTTAATGATCCGGTTTATACCGTGTTTAGCCACTATAATCCCGATCCTGCTACGACTAAATTCCGCTATCAATATACCTCTTTTACTACCCCCTCTACGATTTATGAGTTAGATCTTAATTCTGGGGAAACGACGTTATTAAAACAGAGCCAAGTGATGGAAACGCCTGAGGGCGCTGTTTTTACGAGCGATCAGTACCAAAGTGAGCGTGTTTGGGTCACGGCACGTGATGGTATCAAAGTCCCTGTTTCTTTGGTTTATCATAAAAGTCATTTTAACCATAATAACCCCTTACTCGTTTATGCTTACGGCTCTTATGGTTACAGCATGGATATCGGTTTTAGTAGTGCGAACTTAAGTTTGTTAGATCGTGGTTTTGTTTATGCCGTTGCACATATCCGTGGTGGTGAAGAGCTTGGCCGGGAGTGGTATGAAACGGGTAAGTTACTTAAAAAGCAAAATACCTTTAATGACTTTGTGGATGTATCTAAAAGCTTAGTCGAACAGGGCTATGGTGATAAGGAACGCCTTTTTGCAATGGGCGGCAGTGCTGGTGGATTATTAATGGGTGCGATTATTAACCAAGCACCGGAGCTATATAAAGGTATTGTTGCCGCGGTTCCTTTTGTTGATGTGGTTTCTACGATGCTGGATGAGTCTATTCCATTAACGACAGGTGAGTACGATGAATGGGGGAATCCTAATGATGAAACCTATTATCATTATATGCTCTCTTACAGTCCTTATGATCAAGTGACAAAACAAGATTATCCAAGCATGTTAGTAACTACTGGCTTACATGATTCGCAAGTACAATATTGGGAGCCTGCTAAATGGGTTGCTAAGTTACGAGATGTGAAGAGTGATGATAACCAACTACTTTTATATACTGATATGGAAGCAGGGCATGGAGGGAAATCAGGACGTTTTAAACACTTTGAAGATACGGCAAGAGAGTTTGCCTTTTTAATTAATTTAGCAAAATAAGCATACTATTTTGTAACTATAAAAAAACGCCCAGTTGGGCGTTTTTTGTTTAATTATTTATTGCAGCAGTTTAAATATTAAACATCATTATTTTGTTGCTCTGTACGAGGAGCACGTTCATTCGCTTCACGTACTTTTAAAGAGCGATCTTGGAACTCTTTTTCATTTAATGCATTAATCGCTTGTTGTGCATCTTGTTCTGGCATTTCTACAAAACCAAAGCCACGACGTTTACCCGTATGTTTGTCTTTCATAAGACGAACAGAAAGCACTTTTCCTTGTTCTGCAAAAAGAGTACGTATAGCCATCTCATTTGCACGGTAAGGTAAGTTACCTACGTAAAGTGTGGTTGTAGCAAAGTCACCTTCAGGCATAGCCGAATCGGCAGAGTCAGTTGAACTTGTAGACTTCCCTGTTTTGATGAAATGTATCGTGAATCCTGTCACGATAGCACCAATTGCAAATGAAATACCTGCTGGAATCGTTAAAGCAGCAAAACTAATAATGATATAACCTAAAATCGCAACGGCGATAGAAAGCAGAATTGAAGTGTTTGACTTCATAATAAAATAACCTCAAAGGTAAAGTGTAATATTGATAGGAATTACTAAATCAACAATTTTAGGGGGCTAGTCGCTAACAGAATCAGCACAAGAGCAATTTGCCTACTCTTTAATCATCCCTAAAAAAGCAAAGCATATTGTAAGCTAATTTCTGTAGTTACGTTAACTTCTTTAACAAAATGAGATTTATATAACCTATTAACAACTCTATTTTGTGAAACAGAACACGATTAAACTGTATTCAATATTTGCTGTTTTATTGTTCATATTCATTAATGGGTAGGAATGAAACACTTATCTGCTTTTTGATGGTGGATGAATTCTTCAGTTAGAATGTTTTTACTTTCTTGTTTTTCTTTCAATTAGTATGCTTTATTTTATATTGCCGTTTTAAATAAGCACGTTATAAAAAATAAAACAGAGGTTGGATTACTGGTTTATAAGGGTAATCGATTGGTGATATTATTTATGTAATTTAAAAGTTTTATGTTTTTTTGTGGATCATAGACTGAATTTGGTTATCATTTTCTTCTAAAGCCTCGATTGCCTCGCCGTTATATTTTACCTATCTCATTAAATCCTTGGTGAGCAACATTGCGATTAAATCACCTGTATAGATAATGTTGTGACTTATCGTCATTGAAGTCGTGTTCAGTTTATATTTTTTACGATTTTTTAAAGATGGTTATCTGACCACAAATTCGCTAGAATGCCGACTAAATCTATACCCAAGCCTCTTATTTTATCTAGGTGTTTTAGGTATGTGTATCAACACCCTCTATTTAAGGTATTAACCGTTTAATGAAAAATATTCGTAACTTCTCAATCATCGCCCATATCGACCATGGTAAATCAACACTATCTGACCGCTTAATAAGTACTTGTGGTGGTTTAAGTGACCGTGAAATGGAATCTCAAGTATGTGATTCTATGGATATCGAACGTGAACGTGGTATTACTATCAAGGCACAAAGTGTCACCCTTGATTATAAAGCTAACGATGGCGAAACTTACCAACTTAACTTTATCGATACGCCAGGACACGTAGATTTCTCCTATGAGGTATCTCGTTCATTGGCCGCTTGTGAAGGTGCATTATTAGTTGTAGATGCAGGACAAGGCGTAGAAGCGCAAACGCTTGCTAACTGTTACACAGCACTTGATATGAATCTTGAGGTTGTGCCAATCTTAAACAAGATTGATTTACCAGCGGCTGAACCTGAGCGTGTTGCTGAAGAGATTGAAGATATTATCGGCATTGACGCAACTGAAGCAGTACGTTGTTCAGCTAAAACAGGTCTTGGTATTGATCTCGTATTAGAAGAAATTGTACGTGCGGTCCCTGCGCCAGAGGGTGATCCTGATGGACCACTACAAGCACTGATTATCGATTCATGGTTTGATAGCTACCAAGGTGTTGTTTCATTAGTACGTATTAAACATGGCCAAATTAAAGTTGGCGATAAGATGAAAGTGATGTCGACAGATGGCGTTCATCTTGTAAGTAAAGTGGGCTACTTTACTCCAAAACAGTTAGAAACGGGTATTCTTAAAGCAGGCGAAGTAGGTTACGTTATCGCCGGTATTAAAGAAATTCTAGGTGCACCAGTAGGTGATACGTTAACGACAGTTAATAACCCTGCTGAAGAAGCATTAGGCGGTTTTAAACGCGTTACACCACAGGTTTACGCGGGCCTTTTCCCGGTTAGCTCTGATGATTATGAAAACTTCCGTGATGCCTTAGCTAAATTAAGCATCAATGACGCATCACTGTTTTTTGAACCAGAAAACTCATCGGCATTAGGTTTTGGTTTCCGTTGTGGTTTCCTTGGTCTATTGCACATGGAGATTATTCAAGAGCGTTTAGAGCGTGAATACGATATTGATCTTATTACCACTGCACCAACGGTAATTTATGAAGTTGAAAAGACTGACGGTGAAGTTCAGTACGTTGATAGCCCCGCAAAATTACCGGCTGTTAATGATATTCTTGAGATTCGCGAGCCAATCGCTGAGTGTAATATGCTGGTACCACAAGCATACTTAGGTAACGTAATTACCCTATGTATCGAAAAACGCGGTATACAAACGAGTATGGTTTATCACGGTAACCAAGTTGCACTGACTTACCATATCCCAATGGGTGAAGTTGTGATGGACTTCTTTGACCGTCTAAAATCAACCAGTCGTGGTTATGCGTCACTTGAATATAACTTTATTAAATTTGAACCAGCAGACATGGTACGTGTTGATGTATTAATTAATGGTGATCGTGTTGATGCACTTGCGTTAATTACCCATCGTGCCAATTCAGAAAATTACGGTCGTGACTTAGTTGAAAAAATGAAAGAGCTGATTCCTCGTCAAATGTTTAATATTGCAATACAAGCCGCGATTGGCAGTAAAATCATTGCCCGTTCAACGGTTAAACAGTTGACTAAAAATGTATTAGCAAAATGTTACGGTGGTGATATTAGCCGTAAGAAAAAACTGTTGAAGAAACAGAAAGAAGGTAAAAAACGTATGAAGTCGGTTGGTAATGTAGACATTCCACAAGAAGCGTTTTTAGCTGTATTACATATCGGTAAAGATAAGTAATTGAAGTGGGGCGAAAGCCCCGCCTTTTTGAAGAAATGAATAATGCGTTGATTATTATCAGCGCATTTTGTGTTTTACATATTAGGAAAAAAAGATGGCAAATACGTTTGCATTAATATTGGTTATTTTAACTTTTGTAACAGGCATTGTTTGGGTTATTGATAAGCTAAAATGGGGTCCTGCCCGTAAAGCTGCACGCCAAGCTGCACAAGAGCAAACTGAATCAGGTCTGGATGAGCAAACATTAGCTAAAATTCACCCTGAAAATGTAATTATTGAAAACGCACGTTCGCTGTTCCCTGTGATCGCAGTGGTATTTGTATTACGCTCATTCTTATATGAACCGTTTCAAATTCCATCGGGTTCGATGATGCCAACCCTATTGATTGGTGACTTTATTCTTGTAGAGAAGTTTTCTTACGGCGTGAAAGAACCTGTATGGCAGAATAAATTGATTCCTATCGGTGAGCCTAAGCGTGGTGATGTTGCGGTATTTAAATACCCTGAAGATCAGCGTGTAGACTTCATCAAACGTGTTGTCGGTTTACCGGGCGATAAAATTGTCTATAAAGATAAGCAGTTGTACCTTGTACCTGCTTGTGAAACAGAAAACTGTGGCAATTACAAAGCCCTTGATATGCAATTTTTAGGTGAAGAGAAATTCACCGATGAAGAAGCTGTCATGCATGTTTACAGTGAGATTTTAGGTGAGGTTGCTCATCAAGTTATCGTTAATCCTAATCGCCGTGATCACACCGGATATTATTATCAACAGACAGACGTGAAAACCTATTCTTATGAGTGGATAGTACCTGAAGGTAATTACTTCATGATGGGCGATAACCGCGATAACAGTAAAGATAGCCGTTATTGGGGATTCGTTCCAGAGCAAAACTTAGTGGGTAAAGCCGTAGCAACTTGGATTAGCTTTGAGTTCTATCGCGATGCGAATGGTTTATTACCAACATGGGTACCAAGCGCAGTACGTTTTGACCGTATTGGAGCTATCAAATGAATGAAAATATGAAAGAACTAGAATTAAAACGCCTTGAAAAACGTATCGCTTATCACTTTACTAACTTTGATTTATTGCAACAAGCATTGACGCATCGAAGTGCACTAGGCGCGCACAATGAACGCTTAGAGTTTTTAGGTGATTCAATTCTAAGCTTTGCTATCTCTACTGATCTTTACCTGCGCTTTCCAAAAGTGACGGAAGGTGACTTGAGCCGTATGCGTGCAACACTGGTTTGTGGAAAAATGCTCGCAGAAGTTGGCCGTGAATTTAACCTAGGTGATTGCCTGATTTTAGGTCCTGGTGAACTGAAAAGTGGCGGTTTCCGTCGCGATTCTATTATCGCCGATGGCGTAGAGGCGATTATTGGCGCGGTATTTTTAGATTCAAATATCGATACGGTTAACGCACTAATTTTAAAATGGTTTGATAGCCGTTTAAATAGCATTAAACCAGGTATTAGTCAGAAAGATCCAAAAACACGTTTACAAGAGCATCTACAATCTCGTAAGCAACCATTGCCAATCTATGAAGTATTAGAGATAAAAGGTGAAGCGCACAATCAGCAGTTCACTATGGCATGTATTATCGATGGTATTGAAACCGTGCAAGGGCAGGGTACTAGTCGTCGTAAAGCAGAACAGATCGCAGCAGAAAAAATGTTAGTTGCACTTTTGGGAGAGAAATAATGACACAGAAATGTGGATTAGTCGCGATTGTTGGTCGTCCTAATGTAGGTAAATCAACGTTAATCAATGCGCTACTTGGCCAAAAGGTAAGTATCACATCACGTAAAGCACAAACAACGCGTCACCGTATTTTAGGTATCGATACCGATGGTGATTATCAAACAATTTTCGTTGATACACCGGGACTTCATATCGAAGAAAAACGTGCTATTAACCGTTTAATGAACCGTGCAGCATCTAGCTCAATTAATGATGTAGAAATGGTGATTTTCGTGGTTGAGGGGACGCACTGGAACGAAGATGATGAGATGGTATTAAGTAAGTTCAAGTACTTGAAATGTCCGGTTATTCTTGCGGTGAATAAAGTTGATAATGTTGAAGATAAAGAGTTACTGCTACCTCACTTAGAAGAGTTAGGTAAACGTTACAACTTTAAACATATTTTGCCGTTGTCAGCAAAGAAAGGCGATAACGTCGAAAAAATTCGTCAATGGTCGCAGGAAATTTTACCTGAGTCTGAATTCTATTTCCCTGAAGATTACATAACAGACCGTTCATCACGTTTCATGGCGTCAGAAATTGTACGTGAAAAACTGATGCGCTTTTTAGGTGATGAATTACCGTATTCTGTTACTGTTGAAATTGAGCAGTTTAAACAACAAGCTAATGGCATGTTGCACATTAATGCTCTTATTTTAGTCGAGCGTGATGGCCAAAAACGTATGGTTATTGGTAATAATGGTGAAAAAATCAAAGCGATCAGCACTCAATCGCGTCTAGATATGGAAGAGTTGTTTGACTCAAAAGTATTCTTAGAAGTTTGGGTAAAAGTGAAGACAGGTTGGTCTGACGACTTACGTGCTCTACACAGCCTAGGTTACTCTGACGATTACTCGAGTAAATAGCTTTTAGCATTCAGCTATCAGACTTCAGGAAAACTGACAGCTGATAGCTAACCGCTAACCGCTGTCCTTAATTATGTCAATCGAGTGCCACAACGCATTTATACTGCACCGTAGACCCTATCGGGAGACTAGCCAATTACTGGATCTCTTCTGTCAGGATGTCGGTAAAGTCAGTCTTATTTTTAAAGGCGGACGCAGTGGCACACGTATGCGCAGAGGTACTGCCCAACCCTTTACGTTATTGCAGGCGACTTACTTTGGTCGTGGCCAATTAAAAACCGTTAAATCATTAGAAGCAAAAACCCAAGTTGTGCCATTAGTCGGTAACCGTTTATATATGGCAATGTATGTTAACGAACTGCTATATCGTTTACTGCAGGCTGAAACGGCCTGTGATGGCCTGTTTAATACCTACCAAGATACCCTGATCTCCATTGCGAGAGATGAATGCCCCCAGACTGCTTTGAGAAATTTTGAGTTAACCCTATTGGAAACGCTCGGTTATGGTGTTAATTTTGAGCAGGATATCTATAGTGGTGAATTACTTGAGCGTGGTTTTGAATATCAATACCAGCAGCAAGCAGGTTTTTTTGCGAAACAAGCCATTCATAATAAACAGCATATCTATACTGGAGAGCAGATTCAGGCATTATCTGAACGTGACTTTTCCAACCCTGAAGTTTTACTGGCTGCAAAACGATTTTGTCGCCAAGCATTAGCCCATCTATTGGGTGGCAAACCATTACATAGTCGCGCACTGTTTAGCGGCGCGAAATAGAGGAAGTTCATGAGTAAATTATTGTTAGGCGTTAATATTGACCACATTGCAACACTGCGTAACGCACGTGGCACCTGTTATCCTGAGCCGGCTCATTTAGCTGCGATTGCCGAAACTGCGGGTGCAGATGGCATTACTATCCACCTTCGTGAAGATAGACGCCACATTAACGACCGTGATGTCGCTGTGCTTGCACAAACTCTACAAACACGTATGAATCTTGAAATGGCTGTGACCGACGAGATGGTTGATATTGCGATTCAAACTAAACCAGCCTTTGTTTGTTTAGTGCCTGAAAAGCGTGAAGAGTTAACTACCGAAGGCGGCTTAGATGTGGTTGGTTCATTTGCTAAGATCGCATCGGCAGTGGAGCGATTAAATGCGGCTAATATCCAAGTATCACTATTTATCGATCCTGAAAATGCTCAAATTGATGCAGCGATTAAAACCGGTGCGGCTTATATTGAGCTACATACGGGTCAATATGCTGATGCTGAGAACGAAGATATTGAAGCTTCTGAACTTGCTCGTATCGCCGCTGCTGCTACCTATGCAAGCCAAGCGGGCATTAAAGTCAATGCAGGTCATGGTTTGAATTATCACAACGTAAAACCAATTGCTGCTTTGCCTGAAATTATCGAACTGAATATCGGTCATGCTATCGTTGCACGTGCTGTTATTGATGGTTTCGGCCCTGCGGTATCAGAGATGAAACGTCTGATGATAGAGGGGCGTAATAGCCAGTAAATCCGCAGTGTGTCGCTATTTGCACCTAACTCATCGTTGAAAAATGCTCATTGAAACCACTCAACTGCGCTTTTTCGCCTTGATTTAGGCGCAAATATCTTAATACTGAGTATTTACAATTTTGAAGTATCTAACCTTTAAGTCGCCATGATAATGGTAAACAATAATATGCAAAATAAACCCTTTTCAGTTAATGAGTTGCGCGAACATTTCCCTATCTTAGATCAACAGGTAAATGATCATCCTCTAATTTACCTAGATAATGCTGCTACTACTCAGAAACCGATTGCAGTCGTTGAAGCGATTACTCACTATTATTTAAATGATAATGCCAATGTACATCGTGCTAGTCATCAATTAAGTACTCGCTCAACACGCTCTTTTGAAGCTGCACGCGAAACGGTTTGTCAGTTTATCAATGCTAAAAGCAGTAAAGAGATTATTTGGACCAAGGGCACGACGGAAGGGTTTAACCTACTTACTCATGTATTCGCCAAGCAATTAAAGAGTGGTGATGAGGTGATTATTAGTACCCTTGAGCATCACGCTAATATTGTGCCGTGGCAGATGCTCGTTGAGTCGATTGGTATTGTATTAAAAGTAATTCCATTAACTGCTGAAAAGCAACTAGATCTAGCTGCTTTTCAGCAGTTACTAAATACTAAAACTAAGTTTGTGTCGGTTGCTCATATCTCTAATGCATTGGGTATTATTAATCCGGTTGAAGAGATTATTTCGCTAGCACATCAAGTTGATGCGCAGGTGATTATCGATGGCGCACAGGCCGTCGCGCACCTTCCTGTTGATGTACAGACACTTGATTGTGATTATTACCTGTTTTCAGGGCATAAACTGTTTGCACCAACCGGTGTTGGGGTTTTGTACGGTAAGCAACATCTTCTTGAAAGCTTACCTCCTTGGCAAGGTGGTGGGGAGATGATTAAAAGCGTTAGTTTTTCTGAAACAATCTACAACGAATTACCTTTTAAGTTTGAAGCGGGTACACCTAATATTGCTGGCGTGATCGGTTTAGCGGCGGCCATCGATTTTTTAAATAGTTACGATCGTAAAATGTTGATGCTGCACGAACAGATGTTATTAGCGGTGGCAGAAAGTAGTCTGCTCGCAATACCTGAAGTATCTGTGTTTTGTGCAGGTATCCCAAAATCTGGCGCTATTAGTTTTACGGTTGCAGGTGAGCACCACAGTGATATCGCGATGTTATTAGACGCACAGGGTATTGCGGTACGCAGTGGCAGTCATTGTGCAATGCCACTTATTTCGCAGTTAAATTGCAGTGGTACAGTACGTGTTTCTTTGTCTTTATATAATACATTGGCTGAAGTGAATGCTTTTATCAAGGCGTTAAAAGAGGTCATTAGCTTACTAAAAGAGTAAAGGCTAAGAAATAAAGCTAAAGGGGTCTCCTTTAGCTTCCAATCTATTTAGTTTAAGACAAGTCTGTATTCGTCAACCATCTGCTCAATATCAGGGATACAACTGCCACAACCTGTGCCTGCGCTAGTGCATTGTGATACTTTTTCTGCACTGTTACAGCCTTGATTTTGAATCGCATCTTTAATGCTATTTTCACCTACTTGCTTACAAGCACACACTATCTTGCCTTGTGCTAATTTACCTTCAACTACGCCCGATATCATCGAACGTTCAATATCCACATCTAACGGCAGTTCGAGCAAATGCTGCATCCAATCTAATGCTTGTTGTTGCAAGTTTGCAGAAACGACAAAAGCACATTTCACTTGTTGATCTTGGATATTAGCATAACGATAGAGTGGTGTTTGATCATCATTACTGGTGCAATAATTTAAGTTCTTACCTTTTCTATCGCTGATAAGTTGCTGTATTTTCTCTTGTATCTGCTCTGGTGCTGTTTTGTCTGCCAGTCGATATAGATAACCGTCCGCGACTTTTTGCTCAATCCAATAATCAAAATGATCAAGTTTGAGTTTGCGACGACTTAGTAATAATGCCTCACCTTTAAATACCCATTTGGCGATTTTAATCGGCGTTGCTTTGAACTCTGGTTGCCCTGAACTTTGATCCGTATGTGCAGTAATCAAAGCACAAACGCTAGCCTTTTTAGCGTTAGCTTGATTCCAGTGGATCGGCATAAAGGCTTGTTTGTTGGTGATTGCCTCTGATATCGACGCTCTTACCAAAGCACTGCCGCTTGCACTATTTATCTCCACTAAATCGCCATCTTTTAAATGATGATATTGTGCTTCTGCAGCATTAATACTGATAAAAGGTTCGCTAATATGTGCACTTAGTCTGCTTGAGAGTCCGGTGCGTGTCATGGTATGCCAATGGTCACGAATACGGCCACTGTTTAATAATAATGGGTATTCTTCACTACACTCTGCTTTTGGTAATGCGTGTGTGACGGCAATAAACTGAGCTTTTTGGGATGGGGTAAAAAACAGGTTATCGCTAAACATGCGTTGATGCACAATCGTTTCTTGCAATGTTGTTACTGGCCACTGTTGTGGGGTGAGTTTGCCGTAACCTTTGGCATCAAGTTGGGTTAATCCAATTAAATTGAGATCACGTGTTTTACCATCTTCATTACCTAGGGTGGTCATTTTTGCGTACTCTGCAAAGACTTCACCTTCATGGAGGAAATTAAATGCATCAGAAAACCCCATTCGTTTAGCCACTTCACTAATAATCCACCAATCGGCTTTACCCTCGCCTGGTGTGGGTAATAGGCGTCGTTGTCGCGAGATACGGCGTTCTGAGTTGGTTACCGTGCCTGATTTTTCACTCCATCCTTGAGCGGGTAATAAAACATTGGCCACGCGAGTGGTGGCAGTATCTTTAATGCAGTCAGAAACCACCACTAACGGACACTTTTTTAACGCTTCGATGGTTTTGTTACTATTCGGTAAGCTCACCACAGGGTTGGTTGCCATTATCCATACCGCTTTAATTTTTCCCTCTGCAATAGCATCGAAGAGCTCAATGGCTTTCAGGCCGGGTGCTGTTGCTAAGTTATCGGTATTCCAAAAATCACTGATAAGGGCATGATCGTTTTCATCGCCAAACTCCATGTGCGCGGCTAGCGTATTTGCCAATCCGCCTACTTCTCGACCACCCATTGCATTTGGCTGTCCGGTCACAGAAAAGGGGCCCATGCCCACTTTACCAATTCGACCTGTTGCTAAGTGACAGTTTAATATACTGTTTACTTTATCACTGCCTTGCGATGACTGATTAACCCCTTGTGAATAGATGGTGACTACTTTTTCTATGCTTGCAAATTTTTGGTAGAAAGTGGCTAACTGTTCAGCTGGAAGGCTTAACTTTTTAAGTAGTTGTATTGGATCGTCATTATCATCAAGCGCACTTTCTAATGTGGTCTCAAAACCCTCGGTATAGTTTCTTATATAATCGGTATCAATTTTATTATGCTCAGCTAAATAACTTAATAACCCATTAAACAGTGCCACATCGCTACCTGGTTCAATGGCTAAGTGCAGATCTGCAATAGCACAACTATCTGTTTTGCGAGGGTCAATGACCACAATAAATAGCTCTGGGCGTGCTTTTTTAGCGGCTTTTAAACGTTGGAATAAAACCGGATGACACCATGCTAAATTTGAACCGGTGATCACCACCATCTCTGCATGATCTAAATCTTCATAACAGATAGGTACTGTATCTGAACCAAATGCACGTTTGTGACCAACCACCGATGAAGACATACATAATCGTGAGTTGGTATCGATATTACCACTGCCAATAAAGCCTTTCATAAGCTTATTCGCAACATAATAATCTTCTGTTAATAATTGACCCGATGCATAAAAAGCGACCGCATCTTTGCCGTGCTCTTTAATGATCTCCGAAAATTGTGTTGCTACATGTTCAAGCGCTGTAGGCCAATCAGTATCTGCTCCGTTAATGCTAGGGTGTAATAATCGTCCTTCATGGCTAACCGTTTCACCCAGTGCTAACCCTTTTGAGCATAATTGTCCGTAATTGGCTGGATGCTCCTTGTCACCACGAATATCAAGTAAACCTTGTGCATTGATTTTAGCTTCGACTCCACAGCCAACGCCACAATAGGCACAAGTTGTTTTCGTCCAGCTAGCTTTCTCTTTCATCATGCAATCCTTTTGGTAACTAAATATTCAATCATTCCTATATATAGAGCAAAGACCGCACCAACTCGTTTTTATAATCATTATTTATTGGTGATTATTTATTTAACCCATTGCAATCAATGGTTAAGGTTAATTTTTTTTTAATGAAAATGGTCGTTTTTACTTTCTTGAATATTGATTAGTCCTGTTTAGTTCATTTTGCGCACAGCTTTGGTGCGTCACTGCACTTAAGTTTAACATTTGCTTAACATTAGATTGCTGTGAGCGCTTTTGAAATCACAAATAATGAGCTTTAAGGATGCTTAAGCTATTGTATTTTCTCTGTTGTTTTGTTTATTTTGATGTTTTTTATTATGTTGGCACTGCCTTTGCTCTATTACTCGTGAATCTATTAATAAATTATGATGAAACAACAATGGCGTTGTTTTAGTTACCACAGAAGTAGGGCTGATTATGGTATTTAAAAAAAATATAAGTGATGTTGTTGTATTGCCTTCAAGCAGTAGCCGCTCTGCTAATACAAAACCTAAACAACATCAAAATACCGATCAGCTTAATCATCATTTGGGTTATGTATCATTGGTTGGTGCAGGACCAGGTGACCCAGATCTGCTCACTGTTAAAGCACTACGTGTTATTGAGCAAGCCGATGTGATTATTTATGACAACTTGGTAAGTGAAGAGATACGCGCTCTATTTCCCCTAAAAACTGAAACCCATTACGTTGGAAAAATGAAAGGTTTTCATAGCTCAACACAATCCGAAATTAATCAACTTTTAAAACAAAAAGCATCACAAGGGCTGAATGTGTGCCGCTTAAAAGGTGGCGATGCTTTTGTCTTTGGTCGTGGTGGGGAAGAGGTCTTAGAACTGAAAGCGATGGGTGTACAGGTTGAAATTGTACCGGGTATTACTGCCGCTGCAGGTTGTAGTAGTTATGCTGGCATTCCATTAACACATCGCGGTTTATCTCAAGGTTGTACTTTTGTAACCGCGCATGCTGAAAAAGAGCTTTCTATTAAATGGCAAGCATTAGCAAACTTGGACCATACATTAGTTTTTTATATGGGACTAAGCAAAGCAGAACTCATCGAAACACAACTCACTAAAGCTGGATTAGATATTAATACCCCAGTCGCATTTATTGAAAATGGCTGTTGCCCTGAGCAACGGGTTATTACAGGTACGCTTGAGCAACTTGCTTCGTTAGTGAATAAACATCAAATCAAATCCCCTTCATTGATTATGGTTGGCAAGGTAGTCGCACTTGCAGAGCAACTTCAATGGGTAGAGCAGCACAGCAATATAGATAGCGTGATAAAGCAATTATCAGCTTAATTAACATTAAAGAATTAACCAAAGCATCATTAAAGGAATAACGATCATGAGTAAACAAAGAATTATTGTAGTGGGCAACGGAATGGTAGGGCATAAGTTCATTGACTCTATCATTACTGACGACAGCGTTGATTACGAGGTGATCACTTTTTCAGAAGAATCTCGTCTTGCTTATGATCGTGTGCAACTCAGTTACTTCTTTTCAGGTAAAACGGCTGAAGATTTAGCCCTTACCGATGAAACCTACTATCAAGAAAACGGCATTAATTTTGTGCTTAGCGATAAAGTTGTTGAGTTAGATTTTGCTAACAAACAAGTGATCACCGCAAGTGGTCGTGTTGAAGCTTACGACAAATTAGTGCTAGCAACCGGTTCATTTCCATTCGTACCACCAATCCCTGGTAACGACCAAGAACATTGTCATGTATACCGTACTATTGATGATCTTGAAGCGATCACAGAGTCAGGTCAGAAGAGTAAGGTGGGTGTTGTTATAGGTGGAGGATTACTCGGTCTTGAAGCGGGTAATGCACTGGTTAACCTTGGTTTAGAAACACACATTGTAGAGTTTGCACCCCGCTTGATGGCGGTGCAATTAGATGAAGGTGGCGGTGCGCTGTTACGTCGTAAAATAGAAGATCTCGGTGTAAACGTGCATACAGGAAAAGCGACTACTGAAATTGTTGCTGGCGAAACTTGTCGTTACCGCATGAACTTTGCCGATGGTAGCTTTTTAGAAACCGATACGATTATCTTCTCTGCGGGTATTCGCCCTCAAGATGAATTAGCGCGCTCTTCTGGTCTTACGATTGGTGAGCGTGGCGGTATTGTGATTGATAATCACTGTCAAACCAGTGTTGAAGATGTTTACGCGATTGGCGAATGTGCATTGTGGGAAAACTTCATTTTTGGTCTTGTTGCACCGGGTTACCAAATGGCGAAAGTTGCAGCTGCACATATTAAAGGTGATAGCGGTTTAGCCTTTACGGGTGCCGATATGAGTACCAAGTTGAAGTTACTAGGTGTTGATGTAGCCAGTATTGGTGAAGTACACGGTAAAACACCGGGCGCACAATCTTATACTTACAATGATGAAATTGAACAAGTTTATAAACGTTTAACGGTTTCTGCGGACGGTAAAAAAGTAATTGGTGCGGTACTCGTTGGTGATGTTGATGCCTACGGTTCGTTATTACAATTAATGCTTAATGATATGGACCTACCTGCTAATCCTAGCGTCCTTATTCTGCCAAGTTCAGGTGATGAAGAGTCAGCTGGTTTAGGTGTTGATGCACTGCCAGACACTGCAGCTATCTGTTCATGTTTTGATGTCAGCAAAGGTGATATTAAAGAAGCCGTAGCCGCGGGTTGTACGAGCATGGGCGAGCTTAAAGCATCAACTAAAGCTGCGACAGGTTGTGGTGGTTGTTCTGCATTAGCGAAACAAGTATTAGATAGCGAATTGGCTAATCTTGGTTTTGAAGTGAAGAAAGATATCTGTGAGCATTTTGCTTATTCTCGCCAAGAACTTGCTGACATTATCCGCGTTAAGAAAATTAAAAACTTTGATGCATTATTAACTGAATGTGGACAGGGTTTAGGCTGTGAAATTTGTAAACCAGCGGTGGGTAATATTCTTGCCTCTTACTGGAATGAATACATCCTAGAAGATGCTCATATTGAGCTACAAGATACTAACGATATTTACTTAGGTAACATGCAAAAAGATGGTACTTACTCTGTTGTGCCACGTATTGCTGGTGGTGAAGTGACGCCGGACGGATTGATTGCAATCGGTCAAGTGGCTAAAGAATTCGACCTTTATACAAAAATTACCGGTGGGGCACGTGTCGACCTGTTTGGCGCACAGTTACATGAATTACCGGCTATCTGGGAAAAATTAGTTGATGCCGGTTTTGAAACAGGGCATGCCTACGGTAAATCATTACGTACGGTGAAGTCTTGTGTTGGCAGCACTTGGTGTCGTTACGGGGTTAAAAATAGTATTGGTTTTGCGATTGAACTTGAAAATCGTTACAAAGGTTTACGTTCTCCGCATAAAGTGAAATTCGGTGTGTCTGGTTGTACGCGTGAATGTGCTGAGGCTCAGGGTAAAGACTTTGGGTTAATTGCAACGGATAAAGGCTGGAACCTTTTTGTTGCTGGTAACGGGGGTATGCGTCCTCGCCATGGTGACCTGTTTGCCTCTGATTTAACCGATGAACAAGTACGCACCTATATTGATCGTATCTACATGTTCTACATCCGTACTGCAGACCGTTTACAGCGTACTTCAGTGTGGTTAGAGAATATGGAAGGTGGCGTTGAATACTTAAGAGAGGTTGTTATTAATGACTCGTTAAATATCAATGCAGAACTAGAAACTGAAATGGAGAGCAATATTGGTAACTACCAATGTGAATGGAAAACAACTATTCAAAGTCCAGAAAAACTGAAACGTTTTAAGCATTATGTGAATAGTGAAGAGGTTGATACAGGGCTTAAATTCAAAGTGGAAAGAGAGCAACGCTTCCCACTGTTAAAAGACGAAATCAAAATTACTGAATTAGTGTAATAAGGAGTAACAAATGGAAACATCAAATAACAGCACATGGACTGAGATTTGTTCAGTTAAAGATTTAACTCCTAATGGTGGTACGTGCGCACAATTTAATGACCAACAAGTGGCCATCTTTTTGTGTAAGCGTAGCGACAATGTTTATGCGATTGCTAACTTTGACCCCTTTGGTGAAGCGAATGTATTGTCGCGTGGCCTAATGGGCTCAACGGAAGAGATCACTTATGTTGCCTCTCCCTTATTAAAGCAACGTTTTAATTTAGCGACTGGGGAATGTTTAGACTCAGAAGTGCATAAGCTTAAAACTTTTGATGTGCGTGTTGAGAATGAACAAGTACTGCTAAAAGAAGCAAGTTAAGCATTTGGTATGCAATTTAATAGGCTCGATGTAGAGCCTTCAAGAAGCGAGTTCAATAGACCGCTTCCACGAAGTAAAGACTCAATGATGAGTGTTTACAGAAACTAAGTTAACGACTTAGCTTTCAAAAATGAGGCTCAATGATGAGCTTTTTTAATAGGGATTTTTATGAGTAAATCATCGTTTAATATTTTTTCTTTTTCAGGGAAGATGAAAACACTACATTTAAGCTGGATGGCATTCTTTATTACCTTTGCTGTTTGGTTTAACTTCGCACCTTTATTACACGCAGTGAAAGAGAGCTTAGGGTTAACTACCGAAGAGATTAAGACACTGCTTATTTTAAACGTCGCTATCACTATTCCTGCACGTGTTATTGTTGGTTCACTAACCGACCGCTATGGTCCACGTGCCGTATATTCCGCTTTATTAGCACTTTGTGCGATTCCTTGTTTTGCCTTTGCACTGTCAGAAACCTTTATCCAAGCGGCGATTGCGCGTTTTGCATTAGGTTTTATTGGTGCAGGTTTTGTTATCGGTATTCGTTTAGTGTCTGAATGGTTTCCGCATAATGAATTAGGAACTGCTGAGGGCATTTATGGTGGTTGGGGTAACTTTGGTAGTGCAGCTGCTGCATTTACATTACCGACGATTGCATTGATGTTTGGTGGCGAAGATGGCTGGCGTTATGCAATGGCATTAACAGGTGTAATTAGCCTAGTATTTGCTTTCATTTTTTATGTAAACATAACCGATACTCCAAAAGGTTCTACTTACTTTAAACCAGCTAATTTAACGGCGATGGAAGTAACATCAAAAGGTGATTTCTTTCTGTTACTACTGATGAAAATCCCAATGTATGCTGCACTTGCATTGCTTGCTTGGAAATTATCACCTGCAAATATTGATATGATTTCGATCACCGTGACTTACGCAATTTATGCAGGCTTATTCACACTCTATCTTTATGAATGGTCTCAGGTTTGGAAAGTTAATAAATCGATATTTACGACTCCTGTACCAGAGATGCACCAGTATAAATTCAAACAAGTTGCGGTGTTAAATATCCTTTATTTTGCTACCTTTGGCTCAGAATTAGCGGTTGTTTCTATGTTACCGTTATTCTTCCTCGATACTTTTGAATTAACACCGGTTATGGCTGGTATGGTGGCTTCAGCTTACGCCTTTATGAACTTAGTGTCGCGCCCTGGTGGCGGTTGGATCTCTGATAAGTTTGGTCGTAAATCAACATTAATTATTCTTACTGCTGGTTTGGCATTAGGTTACCTATTAATGGCACAAATTGATGGCGGTTGGACGCTTTGGGTTGCCGTTGCTGCTGCAATGTTATGTTCTTTCTTTGTGCAAGCGGGTGAAGGTGCTGTATTTGCAACAGTCCCCCTAATTAAACGTCGCATGACAGGACAAATTGCAGGGATGACTGGGGCTTACGGTAATGTTGGCGCGGTTGTTTACTTAACGGTTTTATCATTTGTAGACTACCAAACGTTCTTCTATGTGATTGCTGTGACTGCATTTGGTGGACTGGTTACATTACTGTTTATGACTGAACCTAAGGGCCAGATCGCTGAAGTGAACGAAGATGGTAGTGTGACTATGATAGATGTAGGCTCACATTAGCAAATAATTGCTCAGGTCGTTGCTATTTAAGCTAATTGCGTCGTTGAAAAATGCTCATTTGCAGGAGCAAACTGCGCTTTTACGCCTTGCACTTAGCATAAATAGCTTAGCCCTGAGCATTTACCATTTTTATAAAAACTTTAAGTCTTGATAGGTAATAATTAGGGAATGAAATTGACTAAAAAATCGCAAGCACAACTTGAGCTTTGTATTGGTGGGTTTTCTGATGCAGGGGTACGTGAAGTCAATCAAGATGCGTTTGCGGTTAAGGTGCCCACTTCATACTCTGAAAAAAAATATAAAGGTATTGTCGCAAGTGTGGCTGATGGTGTTAGTTGTAGCAATAACGGACAGCAGGCGAGCCAGACTAGCGTTACTCAATTTATCAATGATTATTACTGCACCGCAGAAAGTTGGAGTGTTAAGCTTTCTGCGAGTAAGGTATTAAATTCATTGAATGGTTGGTTATACCACCATAGCAAAGGAGATTTACGCCATAACGGTTTAATCACCACCTTCAGCAGTATCATTTTCAAATCTACTACAGCACATATCTTCCATATTGGTGATAGCCGAATTTATCGTTACCGAGATGGTGTTCTCAAACAACTGACCCATGATCATGCACGTAGTTTATACGCTAAAAAAACCGTATTAACGCGCGGATTAGGCATGGATTGCAATGTCGATATCGATTATCAAACCTGTACATTACAACGCGGTGATATCTTCTTACTGAGCAGTGATGGCATCCATGATTGGTTATCTAAAGATGAATTAAGTAAACAATTATCGCCACATACTGAAAGGGAAAGTACTGTCTCTTCATTAGAGCGAAGCGCAACAACCATTTCTCATGAAGCGATTAAAAAAGGCAGTGCGGATAACTTAACCTGCTTATTGCTCAAAGTTACTAACCTACCCAACTCCGATGTAGGGGAGTTATTTAAAAACTCCATTAATCTGACTATTCCGCCCGCTTTAGAAATTGGTAACGAAATAGACGGGTTTAAAATAGATAAAATCGTCCATCAAGGTGCCCGCAGTCATGTTTATCTGGCGACAGATAAGTACAACGATAGACAACATATTTTAAAGATGCCGTCGTTAAATTTTATTGATGATAGTGCTTACCTCGAGGGATTTTGTAAGGAGCAGTGGGTCGGTCAAAAATTAACGCACCCGAGTATTATGGGGATTTTTCCGCGTGATCCTAATTCGCTTTTTCTCTATCATATCTGTGAACATGTGCAGGGCATTTCATTACGTGTTTGGATGCAGGAAAACCCAGAACCATCCCTCGATGTAGTACGCGATATTATAAAAAAAGTCGTCTCAGCAACACGTGTATTACAGCGTTCATCGATGGTACATCGTGATTTGAAACCAGAAAATATTATGATTTCTGAAAACGGCACCATAACTCTTATTGATTTTGGTACCGTACAGATTGATGGGCTCGATGAAATATCTCCCGCAGTCCCAAGTGAAGTACCATTAGGCGCACTCGACTATATTGCCCCTGAGTACCTTAATGAAAATAAAGCCACCTCTCTTTCGGATCTATTCTCTATTGCGGTTATTGCTTATGAATTATTAACCGGTGAATTACCTTACCAACCAAGTACATCGCAGTCATTAGAGAAAGCGCGTGCTGCGCAATGGCAGTATCGCCCGATCCAGCAGTTTAGAGAAGAGTTACCTAACTGGTTGGATGCTGCACTAAAGAAAGGCGCTAACCCATTACCCACAAAGCGATATGGTGCAATGAGTGAATTTGTTAACGACCTCTACCCGGTTAATAAAACCATTCAAAAACAGATCTTGCCTACCTCTTTATTAGAGCGAAATCCTGTGCAGTTTTGGCAATCATTAACCTGTGTTTTTTTTGTTATTGCTGCTGTTGAATTGTTTATTATCTTACAAAAATAGACGCGGAAAAGAGGGGGGAGCATTACCCTCTTTATTGATACCAACAACCGAACATGGTTATTGCTATAAGTCTCTCTGCTGTTAGTGAGTATTTTTATTGGGTAATCTCTGCTCACTAATTTATCAGCCCTTTAACGGCTAGACAATAACGATGGGTTAACCACTAAATTACGCACAGCATGGGCATGATTTTCATTAAAAGCATTACTTTCTAACCATTTACCGACACTCTTAATATTAACTTTGGCAACCTTAGGTCGAACGTTCCAGGTAACCTGAAAAGGAGACGCTTTTTCATTATAACTTGGGCCTGTTGTTGAGCCTGCATATTGAACTGCTACCCCTGTATTATTGGGAATATGAAGGGCTTGGTGATAACCCGCTCTCATAGCAAATTCTGTTAAGGTTGAAAAATCTAACGCATTGCGATCATTCACGAGAACATAAACCTGTGTTTCTACACGCAGTTGTGGATTAGTTATTGCGTCATCTAAGCAGGCGATTAATGTTGGGCCTGGTTGTACTAGCGCGGTTGAATACACGTAATGTACTTCTATCGTGTCACCGGAATTAAGGCCAGCATGTTTGCTCACACCAATTGCATGTTTTAATGGGGCCAATTCAGCTTTCGTTAATGTCCCTGAATAAACAAAGCCGGTGTTATAACCGTGCCCATCTCCGTTACCAGCATACTTGGTAAACTCACCACCTTTATGCTCTGCATTTTTATGGAAATGTATATTACAAAGATTCATTGAGGTGTAGGGTGGTGCAGGACTAGAAATACGCTTGTTATTTCCTTTGATGGTGTCGATATCACGAGGAGCTTGCGGTCCAAACCCTTTGCTCGTCGACTGAAGTGATAATTTGAAGCGTTGATCTGCAATGACTTTATCTGAGACTTGCTCATGTTGCTGAGCATCGCTAGGTGTTGCATTTGCTATTGTTGGTAAGAGTGCAGCTGCCACACACAAAAAAAATGTCTTGTTTATCACCCCTTAATCTCCTTATCAGTAGATGGTTTAAATAGATTACTTAAAACTTAGAGAATAAACTTGATGTAAATTATTTTTTTGTCAATTAATCGAGATGCGTGTTGGAGGTAATGGGGGGAATATTTCAGGGTAGGAATTAGGCAAGATAGCAGATTCGCTATCTTGCCTATGATTCAGCATTTTTATTTCTTCGTTCTACGATTCGGCTTTATTCGCGTTCATCGCTTTGCGAATACAGAAGGCTGCGCCTCCCCAAGTGATCCCTAACCCCAGAACCATCATTATAATTGCACCAGTTGTCATCTTAACTCTCCTGTGTGTTATTTTTACTTGCTTTGTTGATTAAAACAGCACTCACCAACATCGCAGCAACTAATCCCCAGCCTAACATCATTAAGTCTGAGGTTGAGTAACCGCCGTAACCTTCCGTTATCGTGGTATAAATATTTGTGCCTAAAATCACCAATAGGAAGAGTGGGCTGATAAACTTCAAGCAGATCTCAAACCAGTTACCGATAGTGAATTCAGAAATATTGTTTACATGTTTATGGATATCAGAAAGTTTGATAATCCAGCCCATAATCAATAGTTCAATCAAACAGCTTGCTAACAGTGCAATGTTATTCATGAAGTAATCAACTAGGTCTAACAGTAATAGACCGCCATTGGTTGCAAATGACATCGATACCACAAAGCCGATACCACACACCAAAGATGCGGCCACTTTGCGTGATAAGTTTAATTTATCGATAAACGCTGATGTTACCGCTTCAATAATAGAGATATGCGAGCTTAGGCCTGCAATCACTAATGCAAAGAAGAATACCGGACCCAAAATATAAGGCGCTGGTAAGAGGTTAATCGCAGAAGGAATAGTCACAAATGCAAGACCCACACCCGATGAAACAACCTCGGTTAATGGTTTTGCTTGTTCGTGTGCCATGTTACCTAAAATAGCAAAAATTAAGATACCTGCGATGATAGAGAAACCACAGTTAATCAATACCGTCATAAACGCGTTATTAGTGATGTCTGATTTTTCAGGTAGGTAACTTGAGTAGGCAAGCATGATTGAGAAGCCGACACTCAGGGTGAAGAATATCTGACCATAAGCCGCTGACCACACTTTAGGATCCGCAATTTTACTAAAATCAGGTTCGAAAAGGTAATTCAGGCCATCTAGTGCACCCGGTAGCATGATCATACGCGCAATCAGCGCAATCACCATCAGGAACAGTAAAGGCATCATGATTTTACTTGCGCGTTCAATACCACCTTTAACACCGGTGAAAATTGCTGCGAAGGTAATCGCCCATGCAATCGCCATAGGAATTGCAATATGCCACTGAATCGAACCTAATTTACTCGGACCATTATCACCACCTAGTTGTAGGAACTCACTAAAAAAGTAAGCATTAGTATCTGAGCCCCAGCTTTGTGTAAATGACATATTAAAGTAGGAGATAGCCCAACCAATAACGGCAACATAATAAACCGCAATAATTGCTGCAAGCATCACTTGGAACCAACCTAGCCATTCAAACTTGCTGTTCAAGCGTGCAAATACACGCGGTGCTGCACCACGATATTTGTGGCCCATACCAAATTCCATGATCATAAAGGGAATGCCGGCGGTTAACATAGCAAATAGGTAAGGGATGAAAAACGCTCCGCCCCCATTCTCATAAGCCATATAAGGGAAGCGCCAAATGTTACCTAAGCCGATTGCAGAACCGACGGCTGCGAGGATAAACCCGGCTCGGGATCCCCATTGTTCTCGTTTCATAAATATTCCTTTTTAAAAAACTGATAATTACTAATAGTTTTATTATTTTGTGCTTTAGCATTTGCCAAAGCTTAGCTGCAGATTACCCATTTAATGATCAATACGCAATATGCTAAAAATTTGACCTAGTAAATTAAAAAATGGATAGGTAAGGGCTTTTTTTATATTAAAAAAATGATATGTTCTCATATTGTTTTTTGACATAACATATTGAATGGTTTCTCTTTCTCATTCAATTAGCTGTCTGTCAATAAATGATTTTCATTATCATTTTAACTTGGCGTGTAAATTGCTTGTGTAGACTAGGCGATTCATTTTATCTCGCTTTTTTTGCATTTTGCGAAGTTATTTACTCATGGAGTTACGGCAATGAAGCCACAGTCGGGGTTTACATTAATTGAACTGGTTATTGTTATTATTATTCTCGGTATTTTAGCGGCCACTGCGTTGCCGAAGTTTATTGACCTGCAAGGTGACGCACGTGCATCTTCATTATATGGCGTGAAAGCAGCGCTAGAAGGCGGTGCAAGCTTAACCTATGCACAGGCGGCTATTGAAGGGATTGAAAAAACATCCACAGGAAAAAGTACTCGAGAGGGGGTTGAACTTGTGTATGGTTACCCAGCAGCAACAGTCGGCGGGATTATCAAGGCGATTGAATTAAGTGAGCTTGATTGGGCGGTTAGTCCTGAAACAACAAGTAGCCCTTTAATTATTACTGCATCAGGTGCTCTTGCAACGGTGGAATGTAGAGTCGAATACAGTGCTGCCAGACAAGGTAAACGTCCTTTAATTGATGCAAAAGTTGATGATTGCTAAATAATTGTTCATAATCGCAGTTAAATGTATTTTTTTAAAATTAAGTGTCTATTCTTAGTCACTGTTAATATAAATTTAAGGTAGGAAAATGAGAAAACAGTCAGGTTTTACGTTAATTGAATTAGTTATCGTAATTATTATTCTAGGTATTTTAGCTGCAACAGCCGTGCCAAAGTTTATCGATTTACAAGGTGATGCACGAGCGTCAGCGTTAAAAGGTGTTAAAGCGGCATTAGAGGGCGGTGCAACATTGACTTATTCACAAGCTGCTATTCAGGGGATTGAAAAGAGTTCAACTGCAACACCTACAAAAAGTGGTGTAATGAGCAAGTTTGGTTACCCAACTGTAGCGGGAATATTTGATGCGATTGAATTAAGCTCAGGTGATTGGACTTCTGCAGCAGACGGTACAGGTGTTCTTATTTTCTCAGTTGATTCATCAGCTTCTCAAGCAACATGTAATGTTTCTTATGAGCCACCAACGACTGTCGGAGTTCGTCCTGAAATAGAAGTCACTGATACTGGCTGTTAATTATTTTTTAAAATTTGGAGAGTAATATGAAAAAAGCAAGTGGTTTTACATTAATTGAATTAGTGATCGTAATTATTATTTTAGGTATTTTAGCTGCGGTTGCCGTGCCTAAATTTATTGATTTGCAAAGTGATGCGCGTGTTTCTGCATTGAAAGGCGTTAAAGCAGCGCTTGAAGGCGGTGCGACATTAACTTATTCAAAAGCAGCGATTGATGGTGTTGAGAAATTGGCCTCTACATTTATTGATATTAATGATAATGATACTAAAGATCTGCCAGTTGTTTATGGCTACCCGACCGCGACGTCTGCAGGTATTGGTTCTGTAATTGACTTAAGTACTAATGATTGGTACACCACTGATGGTACTACAGCAACAGGTCCAATGTACTTTTATGCCTCAAGTGCTGCTGCAACTTATAATCCTGCTAAATGTAATGTTTCGTACACATTAGGAACATCGCCTGCTCGCCCAACAATAACTGTAAATGATACTGACTGTTAGTTAGAAACATAACTGCTATGGTAAATAAAAATCCCACAAATTTGTGGGATTTTTTGTTTCTGAAACACTAAAAAATTCACTTTATCTCGAAACAACCGTAAATATTTCTTATACTTGTAAACTCATTTAACAGTTTTCTTTACTTTAGGGTCAAACATCAATGGGGTTATTCGATAAACGCTTAAACCAAGGTTTTACACTGATTGAATTGGTGGTAGTGATCATTGTATTAGCTGTGTTAGCGGTGGTTGCTGTGCCTAAGTTTGTTAACCGTACCAGTTTTGAAGATTATACCGTGCGTGACCAATTGATCGCGCGTTTGCGCTTAGTACAACTGCAGGGCATGAATGCCGACCCGAAAGATGACGCCAGCAAAAATGCCTGTTATTGGCTAGTGGTAAAAAGTGACTGTTTTTATAATGAACATACTAGTAAATCAGGTGGCAGTTGCGCTAACCCTTCTCAGGGGAGTGTTTGTAATAACGAGAGTTATAATGAGTTTGCACCCGTCAAATTTCCAACGGGTATGCTTGATACTAAAAAATATCGTTTTGATCTTCAGGGGAAGTTAGTCGAGGGGGATAATAGCATCACTATTGATGGCGATAACGGATTGTCTATTACAATCGAAACTGAGGGCTTTATCCATGCGCAGTAAGTTTACCGCTAAAGGCTTTACCTTAGTTGAACTCGTTGTTGGTATTGTGGTGCTGGCCGTTGCGATGATGATCATGAATACCATGCTGATTTCACAAAGCAAAGATGCACTCGAACCCTTATATCGATTGCGTGCTTCTCAACTTGGACAAAGCATTATGCAAAATATGCTTTCACGTAGTTACGATGAAAACTCTGACCACAATGGTGGCTTATATCGATGTGGTGAGGGTTGGCCTATCGAAGTGGTTGACAGTGCCTGCTCCACTACATTGGGTCGAGATGGGAGTGAGACACTTAAAAAACACCAAGACTTTAACGATGTAGATGATTTTATTACCTATTTGGGTGATAACGGCCGTATTGCTGTTTTTATTCCTGCTGTGGCTTATGGTGATGTTTTAGGCAATCTTTTACCCGATCAATATACAAACTATTCTGTCAAAATCGAAGTGGTAAAAATATCTACGGATGTCGGTGTAGTTGATGATAGAGCCAAAAAACTCGTGGTTATCATTAAAACACCAAGTAACGAAGAGATCCGCTTTAGCGCATTAAAAGGAAACTATTAATGAGATTAAAGCAGCAAGGTTTCACCCTCATTGAGTTGGTGATTGTTATTATTGTTTTAGCTGCGATAGGTATTGCCACCAGTAGTTATATCGCCACGGGAATCGGTATCTATACCGATATTAGCGAACGCGATAGAGAGCTAAATAGCACCCGCTTTGTGATGGAACGTCTGCGTCGTGATATTTTAAACGCACTGCCTAATAGCCTTATCGTCTCTTATAGTGGTCAGTGTTTAACCTATACACCAATTATTAAAAGTACGCTTTACGATTATGATTTTCCTATCTCCCCCTTTAGTAGCTCAACCGCAGGGATCGCTAGTATCGATGATTACAGCTTTGAAGATGGCGACAAAGCGGTGGTTTATTTATTACAGGCGGACGAGTTAACCTCGAATAAGGTACAGCCTATTAGTGAGGTTGATGGCGAAACAATCAGCTTTGCAAATGCAGTGAGCTTTCCTCTCGGTTCTCCCAGTAAGCGCTTGTATATTATTCGAGACAGTAAAAGTTACTATTTTAATTCTTCAAAAGAACTTAGGTTAGCTGAAGATTGCTTCTCAGATGGCAGTCTAATGGCGAATAATATTGAGGGAGATTTCTTGGTATTTGAGCCAACCCTACAGCGAAACGGCTTAGCCAAGGTCACTTTTATGCTAGATTTTGATGGGCAGGAGGTGCCAATTGAACAAACGTTGCATGTTAATAATGTCCCATAAAAATATATGCAAAAAACAGCAGGGCAGTGCGATCGTACTCGCCATTTTTGTGATTATTATTATCTCGCTGGTGGGCGCCGCGTTAGTTTCCCTGCAACGTGACAGTGCAAAGGGCACAAGTTATGAAGTGTATGCCGCGCGTGCCTATTTGAGTGCTTATTCAGCAAGTGAGATCGCTTTGGTAGACTTGTTCCCTCTAGGCAGCACAACTGCTAATGAAACTAATTGCAGTGAGTCTGATCCAATCGATATAACAGTTACACTGAGTGATGATGACGGTTTCCACGGCTGCAGCGCCGCATATCAATGCCAGATACTTAAACCCGAGGCCTCTGCAAGCCTGCCAACCCGTTACCAAGTCGTCAGCACAGCCGTTTGTGAAAATGCACAAACCGTTACCCGTCGCCAAATTACTGTTGAGGCAGTGAGTTTATGATGAATCCTTTTAAAATTATTCTGTGTTTTTTTTGTCTGTTTTTTATTTCTAATGTTTATGCTGATAATTGTGATATTCCTGGTAATGACCTAACGGTTCCAGAAAGTACTACACATAATGGGAGCATTAATGGTTATTGTAATGTGACTATTAGTAATAATGCTAAGGTACAAAATGGCGGTATAAATGCAGATGGAAATGTTACGTTAACTGATGGGGCAATAGTCGCTAATGATATTACGGCTGGTGGTAATATCATTATCGAAGGGGGAACTGCGCAGAATGGTAATATCTCAGCTGGAGGAAATATCACTTTAACAGATGGGGCTCTAGTTAATAATAGTGTTACGGCTGGTGGTAATGTCATTATCGAAGACGCAACAGTGCAAAATGGTAGTGTTTCCGCTGATGGCGATATTACGTTGAAAGCTGGTTCTAGGGTTAATAATAATATTGATGCTGGTGGTAATATTATTATCGAAGCGGGAACAGTACAAAATGGGCATGTCTACGCCGAGGGAAATATTACATTAAAAGATGGGGCTACAATTCCTAATGGTGATGTCGTCGCAGATGGTGTTGTTTATTTAATTGGTGATGTCTCTAAACAGAATGGTAAAATTTGTGGTAAATCAGGAGTCGATGATACAGATATAGATGATGGTTCTAATATTTCTTACGACAATATATTTGTTGGTGAAGATTGCTCCCAACCGTGGGATGGTAATCCACCGACAGAAAATATTTGTGATATTGCACCAGATTTAAGTAATTATAAAATTGAACCTGATAATTATTTTAGGCTAGGTCAGGGAGATGAGTATACGGTTCCGAGTGGTTATGACGGGTTATATGTTGATGGAACCGTGACACTCAATAATCGCAGTATTTTCAATGGCAATATTTATGCAACTGGTGATGTCGAGCTTAAAAACTCGGCAACGGTAAATGGAACGGTTTACTCGGAAGGTTTGATTGAATTAAAACAGTTTGCGCAAATTACAGACGGGCAGTGTCCAGGTACATCCCCTCCTTCCCCCGATGAATATCGTTTTGAAATTATTACTAACAGCGATGCATTAACTTGTGAGCCTCATGCCGTAACAATAAGAGTGGAAAATGCTGATGGTGATTTGATTGAAAGTTATGCTAAAGAAGTCACTTTAAAAGCAGAGCAAGCTTCTGTTTTAACAACTTGGAGTACCATGGGCGCGAAAGGGATATTGACTGATAAAGGCAATGGAGAGGCGACTTACTCGTTTGATGAAGATGATAAAGGCTCTGCGACGCTAGGGTTATCTAATCCAACCGCTAATGAAAAACTCACTGTAACAGTAAATGAAGGGGGAATTAGTACGACTTCAGAAGAGATTACTTTTCACCCCGCTTTAATTAAAACGACGTTAGAGTGTGATAAAAATATCTCTGATACAAGTGGTGTTAGCCATTGTATTAACACAGCTAACAAAGAGTTCAGCCTTAAGCTTACAGCAATTAAAGCCGATGAAAGTAATGTTTGTGAGTCTTATAATCCCTCGAGTATTGCATTTAATTCTGATTATGTAACGCCAAATAGCTCTGCAACAGAGGTGCAAATTATCTATGCAGATAAAGATAACAACGAAATGGAAACAACACAGCCATTACCTATAAATAGCGACCCAGTTAATTTAGCCTTAGTGTTTTTGCTTGGAGAGGCAACTGTCGGTGTTAATTACCCAGACGCAGGGAAAATAAATATCAATGTTGTAGATGTCGATAACCCTTCCATAACGGGCAGTGCACAAACTATCGTTAACCCCTTTGCAATAAAAATTTCCAATATAAATGGTTATACAGACAATACTGGTAACCCAATAAGTAACCCGAGTACCAAAGGGATCGGAGATGGGTTTATTCGGGCTAGTTATACTAACTACACAGGTGGGATTGCTGATGCTGTCGATACATTTACGGTAACGATACAGGCATTAATTGATTGTGATAATTCTATAGGGTGTACATCAACAGCACCAAACTTTTACAATGGCAGTGATGACGGTGATGTAATTGAAGTCACCCCACAACTTGTTTTTCCTACCTCTGGCGAATTAGGTACATTATATTCACCTAGCGGTGCTTCATCACCTACATTCAAAACGACAGCATCATCAAAAAATTCTCCGAGACTTGCTTATAGCGAAGTCGGCAGTATTGATTTATATGCAGAGGGGAAAAATTACTTAGTGGCAGGTAACCATATTAACGCGGAAAAAGATGCAGGTGATAATAACATTCTGACAACGGTAGGGCGTTTTTTTCCAGATTATCTAGCGCTTACCGCTGATAGTTTTATTGCAATATCAAGTTGTTCTAGTGATTCAGGTGATTTTAGTTATTTAGGCCAAGAGGAGATAGGGGTTACTTATAAACTAACAGCACACCCACAGGGGGCGACAGACACCACTTTAAACTATGATGATAGCTTTGGTTACCCTGTTGCCGAAAGCTTTGAGCAGTTTGCGCGAGACCAAAGCAATGATGAGTTATCAGTATTGCAAGAAAAGCTATCTCCCGCAGTTAATTATTACTCGAAAAGTGATTGGAGTGGAGGTGTGTTTACGCTTTCCCCATCATATATCGGAGTAGATCGAGATAGAACTACTGCGCAAGGGCCTTTCCTAATCGATGATAATAGTGCTATTGATTATTTTATAAAATTAACCGGTGTGGATGGTGAGCAACTAAAAACTGACAGTGAGACTTCGTGTAATGAATTTTCTTCTGCTTTCATAGATCAGTGTTTGCTCGGAGACTTAAACGATATCGTCCATGGCAGACTGCA
Organism: Psychromonas marina; assembly: GCF_030161115.1. Classification (GTDB taxonomy): domain Bacteria; phylum Pseudomonadota; class Gammaproteobacteria; order Enterobacterales; family Psychromonadaceae; genus Psychromonas; species Psychromonas marina. The sequence goes on along the minus strand of NZ_BSPQ01000019.1, from coordinate 128,540 downwards.
AGCGGGTAATGGTCACGGCAGTGAGTTTCAATCGATACGAACCCTCGTTGAAGCCACCTATTTTGATGGTACTCAGTTTGTTCCTTTTAAACGTGATGACTGTACAACCCTAGTTGCAACACAAGTAGAGAAAGAAACACTAGCGGGAACGGAAAATGATATAACGGCAAAAACAAATTTAACCATTTTAAATTCCCCTCTAATTTCTGGGCAAAGCCATTTTGAGTTTTCTGCTCCTCAACTACGTGGAAAAATGAACTACTTTATCGAACTGCATAGCGTTGCGCCTTGGTTATTGGATAGCGGCAATGAAGTTGAATGTAAAGGTGCTAATGCGGGATTAAATGATTGCATTAAAGGCTATGTGGAGTTTGGTCTGTTCCGCGGCAACGATCGCATTATCTACCGAATGCAGACCTTTGATTAACAGCAGCGATCAGTTTTTAGCTGTCAGCTATCAGTTTTAATGCACTTTTACTGACAACTGAAAGCTAACCGCTAACAGCTGTTTTAAATCACCTGCGCCTTAAACAGCCCTTTATCTAATCGCACTTCAACCTGATCACCACTATTCAATTTACTAGCATCGGTAGTCACTCTGCCTTTGTCATCTTTTACGATCGCATAACCACGCGCTAGCGTTGCTAATGGACTCACTGTATTCAGTTGGCTTATATTGTTTTGTAGGTCTGTTTCGCTCTGCTTGAGTTTATTGTGCATCGCATTTTTTAAGCGTGTTTTTAATTGTGCCTGTTTTTGTAATTCAAGATTAACCGTTTGTTCTGGGCTATGTTGCATGAGCCCTGAAGTCAGGTGATTCTGACGTTGTTGTTTGCGATTAAGGAGTGCACTCATTGCGTGTTGCAATCGTAAACTCAGTTCATCAGACACTAATGTTTGCTGTTGTAGCTTATGTTTTGGATCTTGAGTTAGCAGTTTTTCATTAAGCAATGCGTGTTGATGTTGTTGACGGTGTAGGCTCGACTGCATCGCTGCTTTTAAGCGGTTCACCAGTGTATCTAGTTGGGTGCTGACAAAGGCTTTATTTTGGCTTACTAATTCAGCGGCGGCAGAGGGCGTTGCTGCGCGTACATCGGCAACAAAATCACTGATCGTGACATCTATCTCATGACCGACTGCGCTAATGATAGGTAATTGGCTATTAAAAATAGCGTGTGCGACGACTGCTTCATTAAAACACCACAAATCTTCCAATGAACCACCACCACGACCAACAATTAACAGATCACACTCTTCACGCTGATTAGCCAGTGCTATTTGTGCGGCAACGGAATCACCACTGCCTGCACCTTGCACTTGGCTTGGGTAGATCACTACCTGTAAACGCGGATCTCGACGCTTAAGCACACTTAAAATATCGTGCAATGCGGCACCTGTTGAGGAGGTGATAATACCAACGCGTTTGATGATTTGCGGTAATGGTTTTTTATGCTGCTCAGAAAAAAGGCCGTCGGCCGCTAACTGACATTTAAGCTGTTCGAACTGCTGCTTTAATAATCCATCACCTTCAGGTTGCATGCTCTCAACGATCAGTTGATAGTCGCCACGCGCTTCATAAAGGCTTAGCTTCGCACGGACTAATACTTGCTGACCATGCGTTGGTGTAAAACCGGTACGACGATTATTACCCTTAAACATCGCGCAGCGTACTGCGGCACTGTGATCTTTTAGCGTGAAATACCAATGTCCGGAAACAGCGATAGTGAGGTTGGAAATTTCACCCGATAACCAGATAACACCTAGGCCGGTCTCTAAAAGTGACTTAGCAGCACGGTTGAGGCTACTGACACTATATATATTACTGTTTTGAGAGTTCATAGGTGCTTCACTGACAGAGAAATAGAAGCCAATATTAACATTGATTTGCTACTTGTTGCCAATGACAGATTAATCGATTCTGTCTGCTATTAACCACAAAATAAAAAGAATGTATGAAATGTAATTTTTTAATTGTGCTTACGTCACAAAACGATTAAAATCCATCCGCAATATCATACCCAATAGATTATTGGGTAATGAACAATCCTCCCAACTATAAGTGAGATATTGCAAATGCTACGAATTGCCAAAGATGCATTAACTTTTGATGATGTATTACTAGTACCAGCTCATTCGACTGTACTTCCAAACACTGCGGATTTAAAAACGCAACTAACACAAACCATCCAAATGAACATTCCAATTTTGTCTGCTGCGATGGATACTGTAACTGAAGCGCGTTTTGCAATTGCTCTAGCTCAAGAGGGTGGTATCGGTTTTATCCACAAAAACATGTCAATCGAAGTGCAAGCTGAACAAGTTCGTTTAGTTAAAATTCACGAAAGTGGTGTGGTTGCAGCGCCGGTTACCGTTTCTCCTGAAACAACATTAGGCCAAATTAAAGAATTAACAGAGCAGCATGGCTTTGCTGGTTACCCAGTGGTAGAAGCATCGGGCGAACTAGTTGGTATTATTACTGGTCGTGATGTACTTTTTGAAACGGATTTAGCAAAACCTGTTTCTGCGGTAATGACAGGTAAAGCAGATCTAGTGACTGCAAAACCAAATACACCTCGTGATGAAATCGAAGCGTTAATGCACGCGAAACGTATCGAAAAAGTATTATTAACTGATGATAACTTTAAGCTTAAAGGCATGATCACGGTTAAAGATTTCCGTAAAGCAGAACGTAAACCAAATGCATGTAAAGACGAATTAGGTCGTTTACGTGTTGGTGCTGCTGTAGGCGCTGGTGCTGGTAACGAAGAGCGTATTGATGCGTTAGTTGAAGCGGGCGTTGACGTACTGTTAATCGATTCTTCACACGGCCACTCTCAAGGCGTTTTAGATCGCATTAAAGCAACACGCGCAAGCTACCCAGATCTACAAATTATCGGTGGTAATGTTGCAACGGGTGACGGTGCTAAAGCATTAGTTGCTGCTGGTTGTAGCGCAGTTAAAGTGGGCATCGGCCCAGGTTCAATCTGTACGACACGTATCGTAACAGGCGTTGGTGTTCCGCAAATCACAGCTATCTCAGATGCAGTTGAAGCACTTGAAGGTACTGGTATTCCAGTTATTGCCGATGGTGGTATTCGTTTCTCTGGTGATATCGCCAAAGCACTCGCAGCGGGCGCATCATGTGTAATGATGGGTAGTATGTTTGCAGGTACGGAAGAATCTCCAGGCGAAATCATTTTATACCAAGGTCGTTCATACAAGTCATACCGTGGTATGGGTTCTTTAGGCGCGATGTCTCAAGGTTCATCGGATCGTTACTTCCAAAGCGATAATGCAGCTGACAAATTAGTACCTGAAGGTATTGAAGGTCGCGTTGCATATAAAGGTAAAGTAAAAGAGATCATTCATCAGCAGATGGGCGGTGTACGCTCTTCAATGGGTCTTACGGGTTGTGCAACCATTCATGAGATGAACACTAAAGCGATGTTTGTGAAGATTACTAGTGCCGGTATGGGCGAAAGCCACGTGCATGATGTAGCGATCACTAAAGAAGCGCCTAATTACCGCTCTGGTAGCTAGCCTGTTTATGCTTTCAGTGTTGTCTTTAGCAGCCTGAAAGTAGTTGCTGATGTTGTTGATATTATTGTTGTTTTGCGGTTATAAATTTCTATGCAGAAACAGTTATCTTCAATATACAGTTACAGGTAGAATCCGCTTGCCTAGTGGTGAACTAAATTTATAAAGAGGATGAAAATCCTCTTTTATTATTTTTAAAATGATCTGTTAGCACGACTAATCTTGTGTTAAAAAATTGATCGTAAATACTCAACGCGATAATAGCTGCCTCAAGTATTTACACAAAAGGAATAAAAATGACTACGAATATCCATGAACAACGTATCTTAATCTTAGATTTTGGTTCGCAATATACTCAACTTATCGCGCGTCGTATCCGTGAAATCGGGGTGTACTGTGAGCTTTGGAGCTGGGATGTTTCTGAAGAAGACATTAAAGAGTTTAACCCAAATGGTATCGTATTAGCTGGTGGCCCTGAAAGCGTAACCGCTGAAGGTTCTCCGCGTGCTCCTGAGTATGTATTTAATGCAGGCGTACCTGTATTAGGTATCTGTTACGGCATGCAAACCATGTCGAAACAGCTTGGCGGCGAAGTGATAAAAGGTGAAGGCGAGGGCGAGTTTGGTTATGCTCAAATCGAAATGCAAACACCTTCTGAACTGTTTAAATCAATTGAAGACGCAGTTTCTGCTGACGGTAAAGCACTGTTAGACGTTTGGATGAGCCACGGTGATAAAGTGTCGGCTATTCCTGAAGGTTTTGTAACAGTTGCTAACACAGCAACCTGTCAATTTGCAGCGATGGCCAATGAAGAAAAACGTTTTTACGGCGTACAGTTCCACCCAGAAGTAACACATACTCGTCAAGGTGAGCGTATGCTTTCTCACTTTGTTAAAGATATCTGTGGTTGTGATGGACTTTGGACGTCAAACTCTATCATCGAAGATGCTGTTGCACGTATGAAAGAACAGATTGGTGATGACGAAGTTATCCTAGGCCTTTCTGGTGGTGTTGACTCATCTGTTGTTGCGATGTTATTACAACGTGCTATTGGCGACAAACTGACCTGTGTATTTGTTGATAATGGTTTACTTCGTTTAAACGAAGGTCAGCAAGTAATGGATATGTTTGGTGATCGCTTTGGATTAAACATCATCCACGTAAATGCTGAGCATCGTTTCCTTGAGCAAATGGCTGGCGAAAGTGAGCCTGAAGCGAAACGTAAAATTATCGGCCGTGTATTTGTTGAAATTTTTGATGAAGAATCGAAAAAACTAAAAAATGCGAAATGGTTAGCACAGGGTACGATTTACCCAGATGTTATCGAGTCTGCTGCTTCTAAAAACGGTAAAGCACATGTTATCAAATCTCACCATAATGTTGGCGGATTACCAGATGATATGGAAATGGGTTTAGTTGAGCCATTACGCGAACTATTTAAAGATGAAGTACGTAAAATTGGTTTAGAGCTAGGTTTACCGTACGACATGTTATACCGCCATCCATTCCCTGGACCTGGTTTAGGTGTACGTGTTCTTGGTGAAGTGAAAAAAGAGTACTGTGACCTATTACGTCGTGCAGATGCTATCTTCATCGAAGAGTTACACAAAGCTGATCTTTACCATAAAGTAAGCCAAGCATTTGTCGTATTCCTACCAGTACGCTCTGTTGGCGTTATGGGCGATTGTCGTAAGTACGATTGGGTTGTTTCACTTCGTTGTGTTGAAACTATCGACTTTATGACGGCGCGTTGGTCACACTTACCGTACGATTTAATCGGTCATGTTTCAAATCGTATTATTAATGAAATAGACGGTATCTCACGTGTTGTTTACGATGTATCTGGCAAGCCGCCTGCAACTATCGAATGGGAATAATTAGTTTCCTATAGCATGATAAAAAAACGCTCATTGAGCGTTTTTTTTTGCCTTTAATTTAGCAGCCGATTATATCTTCAGTAGAGCGGTTTTTATGCTCATATTTTAAGGTGATTTGTAGTATTATGCGCTTTTTGTTTTTAGGATTTAAGTGATGGACTTGGTAATTGAAGTATTAGGCTGGACCAGTGTTGGATTTTATATTTTCCTGCTTGTTTTTAATGGTATGAAACATATGCGCTTAGCGTCGTTTCTATCGGTAGCGAATGATGTGATATGGGGCTTTATGATTGGTGTATTACCAAAAGTACTGCTCAACTTGGTTGTGGGCAGCGTTACGCTTTATCGATACCTTTGTGATTTCACTAATATGCCTAAAAAAATAATTAATCTATCTCTTGCGTTGATGATTGCAGGTTTATTGTATTTCCTCTATTTCGCTGTTAATTCTTATTTGGCAGACCCTTCACTAGGTTTATTGCTCACTTGGGTTGATTTTGTGATTATTTTGACCGCTCTCAGCGTTAAAAAAATTCGTATATTCCAATCTTTCATGCTTTTATCTGCATTTGTTGGCGGTTATGCTTATTACCTATTAGGAATTGAGCAGATGGTAGTTATTAAGATAATTGTTGCTGGTATTACCGGTTATAAGTTATTTATTCACCCACGTTTTCCTGAATTAGAAGATAAACTACTTTTTTGGAAAAAAGCTTAATCAATTCCGTTGCCACTTATTTTACTGACTTTAAGTGGTAACGCTAAAATGAATAAATTTTTTATCTTTTGACTAGTTTCAATGTAAGATAATCAACTACAACTTTTTTAAAGGTGATTTTCGATGCGTTTCTTTTTTGTTCTTGTACTGTTTGTGTTTGCCCTTGAGCAATATCACCTGTGGTGGGGGAAAAATGGATGGCAAGATCATCACCAATTATTGCAAGAAGTTGCATTAGCAAATGAGAGTAATGCAGAGTTGCAACTACGTAATCAAATGATGTTTTCTGAAATTTATGATTTGAAATTGGGGTCTGATGCGATTGAAGAGCGTGCGCGCAATGAGCTCGGGTTAGTCAAACAGGGAGAAACATTCTTCCGTATCATACCTAAGTAGCCGTAATAAAAGCGTGTAATAACGGTCTTCTGTCACTCCGCTTAAAAGTGAATAATATAATGGTTAATAGGCAGTTAGTAGCGGTCATTCCCGCAGCTGGTATCGGCAAACGTGTCGGTGCAACAATTCCCAAACAGTATTTATCGATACTGAATAAAACGATTATCGAGCATAGTTTAGCGCCTTTTCTTGACCTCCCTGAAATTAAGCGTGTCATTGTCTCATTGGCAGAAAATGATCAGTGGTTTGCTTCTCTCCCTGTTGCTAAACACCCCAAGATAGAGACTGTTGTTGGTGGCGCAGAGCGCGTTGACTCGGTATTAGCGGCATTAAATAAAATTGATAGTGATGATTATGTCTTAGTGCATGATGCAGCAAGACCTTGTATTACATCAGGCGATATAAATAAGTTGATCCATAACGTAAAAGCGCATCAGCAGGGGGCAATTTTAGCCAGTAAAGTCCGTGATACGATGAAACGAAGTGATGCTAGCAATAGCATCCTGAATACGGTTGAGCGTGATAATCTCTGGCATGCATTAACGCCGCAAATGTTTATTAATCAGTCCCTGATGAATGCCATCAAAGAAAACAAACAGCCTGAAAAAGTTACCGATGAAGCCTCTGCATTAGAGATGTCTGGCTTGCCTGTAAACATCGTTGAGGGGCGTTCTGATAATTTAAAAGTAACCCGCGAAGAGGATCTCAAGCTTGCTGCTTTTTATCTTTCCCAAGGAGAAATAAGATGATCCGTATTGGTCATGGTTTTGATGTACATAAATTTGGTGGTCAAGGACCTATCACCATTGGTGGAGTTAAGATTCCCTATACGCAAGGATTAATCGCACATTCAGATGGGGATGTCGCATTACATGCTATTTGTGATGCATTGTTAGGCGCGTTAGCCTTAGGGGATATTGGTCATCACTTTCCTGATAACGATCCTAAATATGCGGGTATTGATAGTCGTCAATTATTAAAAGAAGTATTTCAGCAAGCGTCAGAGAGGGGATATCACCTTGGTAACCTAGACGTAACCATCGCCGCGCAAGCCCCTAAAATGGCTCCTCATATTCAAGCAATGCGTAGCGAGATAGCTTCACTTTTAGATAGTGATATTGGCAATGTGAATGTCAAAGCGACCACCACTGAAAAGTTAGGTTTTGTGGGGCGTTGTGAAGGCATCTCAACCCATGCTGTTGTATTATTGTTAAAAAATACTGATTAAAAAAATAGTTATTAAAAAAGAGTCCTAAATGAGCGAAATAGAACAACAAGCACCCGCGTTACCTGAAGGTGATGCACAACCAAAACAAGCTTTCCCGTTAGATTTTAATTTTTTATACGGTAAACCTACAAGTAAAGGCGTTTACAAGCAACGCTGTGAAGACTTTATCGTGCAGGAAGATCTTGGTTTTGAATTAACGGGTGAAGGTGAGCACGTTTGTTTATGGGTTCAAAAAATTGGTGAAAACACCCAATATTTAGCACGTCAGCTAGCAAAATTTGCCGGTATTCAAGCGCGTGATGTGAGCTATGCGGGTCTTAAAGATAGACAGGGTGATACGTGGCAATGGTTTTCGTTACAGATTCCGGGAAAAATAACACCCGATTTCAGTTTGTTTGAATCGCCAGGGGTAACGATCCATAAAGTGATTCGCCACAATAAAAAAATTAAAACTGGTGCCTTGGCGGGCAACTATTTCTCTATCACGCTACGTGATATTACTGATAAACAAGCTGTAGAAGAAGCGTTACTAAAAGTTAAAAAGGGTGTGCCTAACTATTTTGGTGAGCAACGCTTTGGTCATGGAGGGCATAATGTCAGTGCTGCGCAAACGATGTTTACTGGTCGAAAAATAAAAGATCGTTTTAAGCGTGGTATGTACCTCAGTGCAGCAAGAAGTTACCTGTTTAACCAAGTCGTGTCTGCCAGAATTTCCGATGAACTTTACCTCAACCCGATGCTGGGTGATTGTGTGCAGTTTGTGAGTAATCGATCTTTCTTTCCGTTGCCTGATCTTGAAGCCTCGACTTTAGATCGTTTAGCATCACGTGAAATCTGCTTAACAGCTCCTTTATGGGGGGCTGGTGAGCTGACTAGTGAACAGGATGCTAAACATTATGAGCAGGAAAAATTAAAGGGTTATGAAGACTTACAAGCTGGTTTAGCTAAAAACGGATTAAAACAACAACGTCGTCCATTGTTATTAGTCGCCGATAAACTATCTTCGCGTTGGCTTGATGAGCAAACCGTTTGTATTGATTTTTATCTGCCTTCTGGTTGTTACGCAACGAGTCTATTAAGAGAACTAATTCAATGATCAACCTGTTAGTCAGTAATGATGATGGTGTTTATGCGCCGGGGTTAGCGGCATTAAATGAAGCTCTGAGTACAATATCCGTGGTTACTGTGGTTGCGCCTGAACGTAATCATAGCGGTGCGAGTAATGCCTTAACATTAGAAAATCCACTGCGTATTCAGCAATTAGAAAATGGTTTTACTGCGGTTAGTGGTACGCCTACTGATTGTGTACACCTTGCATTAAATGAACTCTGTGCTGTAGTACCAAAAATGGTGGTCTCTGGCATTAATGCAGGCGCGAATATGGGCGATGATGTGCTTTATTCTGGCACTGTTGCTGCGGCAATGGAAGGACGCTTTTTAGGGTTACCTGCGATGGCTGTTTCATTAGTGGGCAAAAACCATTATCAAAGTGCAGCCCTTTACGCCAAGCAATTAGTAGAGAAACTATTAGTTTCTCCTCTTCCTCAAGATCAAGTACTTAATGTTAATGTACCGGACTTACCTTTTGATAAAATTAAAGGTATTAAGGTAACTCGCCTTGGTAAGCGCCACCAAGCTGAAATGATTGAAACCAGTACGGACCCCCGTGGTCGTGATATTTTCTGGATTGGTCCTCCCGGTGAGATTGCTGATGCGGGAGAGGGGACGGATTTTCATGCGATTGAAGAGGGTTATGTGTCGATTACACCGTTAAAAATTGATTTAACTGCGACGGAGTTGCTTAAGAACTTATCTGAGTGGTTAGCAAACTAACTTACTGGTAACAATTTTTGCGTGATAAGCTTTTCCTCTTTTTATAACAATGTAATAATTTTCTTATAATAGCGGTTCGCATTAATGTTGTAAGAATATTTAACTATTATTGCTAGCATAATCAGTCGGTTATTTCTATCCTTTGGATTAATCGTATTAACTTTTTTGAACTTATGGCAACTTTTAGTATTTGATTTGATGTTTATTGACGGAGATAAAATGGAGGTGAATGTGAGTAGATATAGCCAATTATCAGGAAAAACGAGAATGCTGCTTGTTGTTTTTCTCTATTTTATCCTTAAGCACTGATGTCTCTTCGTTTTACGCTCCTACTCATTTTTATTTCAGGTTTGTACGCTTGCTCATCCTCAGTGGATCGCGCGCCTGTTTCTGATCTTACTGCCCAACCAAATAGTCATACGAAAGCGACGGATGTTACGACCTCGCGTTCTGCTGTCAAAAAGGGAAGCACGAATAAAAAAACCTACAAGGTACAAAAAGGCGATACGTTATACAGTATTGGTTGGAAAACAGGCCTTGATGTAAATACCCTTGTTCAGCACAATAATCTTAAAGCACCCTACATTATTAAAGTAGGGCAGACGCTGCAGTTAACGAATAATAAAATTCACGCTGCAAAAAAAGTAAATAATAAAAGTGATCTACCTTCCCAAAATGTAAATAAAACGTCTAACACTGCCTGCACAGGTCAAAACTGTCAAAAAAATAAGCCTGTGGCTATTGCTCAAGAAAAAACAAAGGCATACTCTACTGATAATGTTGACAAAAGATCAACAGTAAGTAAAAAAAGCACGGTTAATGACCAAAAGGTGAGTGATTGGCAGTGGCCTGTAAAGGGTAAATTAACGAAAAAATTCTCAGCTTCGCTATCAGGAATGCAAGGCATTAGCATTGTGAATGATCGAGCAACACCAATATATGCAACGGCGTCTGGTCAAGTCGTTTATGCAGGAAATGGTTTAAGGGGATACGGTAATTTAATCATTATCAAGCATAACTTCGATTACTTAAGTGCTTACGCACACAATGAAACCCTACTGGTTCGTGAAAACGAGGTAATAAAAAAGGGGCAAAAAATAGCAACGATGGGGGATAGTGGTACTGGTCATGTACACCTTCATTTTGAAATTCGCTACCGTGGCAAGTCTGTCGATCCATTACGTTATTTACCTAAAAGGTAAGTGTCGCCGTCTCAGACTATAAAAATATTTACGATTAGTGTATTTGTGGGTTTATTTTCGTGTAAAATGTAAAAAAAATATAAAAAGCGCGTGCATATAAAGTATAAAACCTTATTTAAGTAAAGCATTAGTGCAGTAAAGGGAGTATTAACATGACGGAAGCTAATAAAGAAAAGTTGGTGTCGGGTGTCAAGTCCGCAGCAATAAGTCCCAAAAATGAAGTTATTACTGATACCGGCAGTGTCGATAATAAAATAATGGATGCTACTCAGTTATACCTAGGAGAGATTGGTTTTTCCCCACTATTGACTGCTCCAGAAGAAGTTTATTATGCCAGACGTTCATTACGCGGCGATGAAGTAGCTCGTAAACGTATGATTGAAAGTAACTTACGTTTAGTTGTTAAAATATCACGTCGTTATAATAACCGAGGATTGTCATTATTAGATTTAGTTGAAGAGGGGAATCTCGGCTTAATTCGAGCGGTTGAAAAGTTCGACCCTGAAAAAGGCTTTCGTTTTTCTACCTATGCTACTTGGTGGATACGCCAAACCATTGAACGTGCGATAATGAACCAAACTCGTACCATTCGTCTTCCTATCCATATTGTTAAAAAACTTAATGTATATCTAAGAACGGCTCGTGAACTTGCCCACAAGCTAACTCATGAACCGACGGCTGAAGATATTGCCAAGGAGCTAGATGTTCCTGCCAAAGAAGTATCTAAAATTCTAAAGCTTAATGAACGTATCAGCTCTGTTGATATTCCAATCGGTAATAACTCCGATAAAGAGTTACTTGATATTATTCCTGATCGAAAAGAAGCAACCCCTGAGCATGAGCTACAGGATAACGATATGAAGTTACGTATTGTTGATTGGTTGGAGGATTTAAATCCTAAACAACGTGAAGTACTAGCAAGACGTTTTGGTTTATTAGGTTATGAAGCCGCAACGCTTGAAAACGTTGGTAAAGAGATCGGTTTAACACGTGAAAGAGTGCGTCAAATTCAAGTTGAAGCATTGAAGTGTTTACGTGATGTACTGTCAGAACAAGGGCTTTCTATTGAGTCATTGTTTCAAGTGTAATTGCTATTGAGCATAATAAAAAACGCATCATTACGATGCGTTTTTTATTTGTGGGGTTAAACAAGATCTGAAAGTGAATAATCAAAGCTTTGATCTATCTCGCGTAACTCTCTGGTTAAGCGCTGTCTCGCCTTGAGTTCTTCTATTTCACGCCACTTACGAGTACGTATTGGTTTTTTCTTAGGAGTGAAAAAAAGTGCTTCTTCATCAGTCATCGGTACTTCAGTATTGTGCATTTGCATATTCCATCCTCACATAAATTAAGTTAAAGCAGCGTTGCGGGAATAAACAATACTTCGTAAATGTTGCAGTTTTATTAAGTAACTTATCTAATTTTCATTAATGTTTTTTAGCAAAAAAACATCTATTCAGCTAAGCTTTTATTCAACCTTTAAATAAGTGTGGTTTAACCTTATGGCGTTACCCAGTAATTTCTTTTCAAGTCAATCGGTATTAATAATTGATGATATAGACACTATCCGCAGTGCAGTAAAAGGCATGTTACAGATGCTAGGTTGTAAAGATATTTCTGTAGCAAGTAACGGTGAAAGAGCGCTGGTGCTATGTGAAAAAAGTAAATATGACTTTATATTATGCGACTTTAATTTAGGTAAAGGGAAGGATGGTTATCAACTTTTTGAAGAGTTAAAGCTGCGTTCTTTAATGAAGCCAAGTACCGTTTTTATATTGATTAGTGCAGAAACGGCTTTGCAGGTTGTTCATGGTTTAGTCGAGCTTCAGCCTGATGACTACCTACTAAAGCCTTTCTCATACAAAAAGCTGGAAACCCGATTAGTGCGTGCCCTTGAAAAACGTAAAGTACTCGGCAAAATTTATGATTCGCTTGCTATAAAAGATTACCATAAAGCTCTCGCAGAGTGTGCTCTAGCAGCTAAGGTAAGTGAAAAGTATGGCCTAGCAATTATGCGCCTTAAGGGAGAGGTTTTATTACATTTGCAACAGGCTCAAGCGGCACTTGGGCTCTATAACGGAGTATTGACACTGCGTGATTTTTCATGGGCTAAACTAGGAAAAGCGGTCGCTTACTATCATCTTCATGATTACACCCGATCAGCAGAACTTTTAAATGATCTGTGTGAAGTACCAGAAACGCGTATTGAAGCATTGAACTGGCTGTCTAGCATCTATGCGCAGCGAGAATGTTACTCCCAAGCCAAAGAGGTGCTCGCGGAGTCGGTCAAACTTTCTCCTAAGAATATTCCTCGACAACGTGCATTAGCTAACCTTTCACTTTTAGAGGGAGATTGGTTGGTTGCACAGCGTTGTTTTAAAACCGTATTAGAAAATACGCGTTTTTCTGTACATGAGCATATTAATCATCATTTTAATTATATTCATTGTCTTTTAGATAAAGCCCAAATAGGCAGTGAGTTACAACAAGCAAAAACGTTTTCACAAATTCAAGCGATCTTAAAAAATGCTGCTCAACGATTCGATAAGGCATATTTTAATGAGCTGGAGAAAATTGTTTTCGCCCGTATTATGGTGATGAAAAAACGACTTAAAAGTGCTTTAGCGTCTTTAACTGATTGTGATGTAGCGATCATCACGAGCTGTGGAAAAGAGTCTACTTTATCTTTATCTAAAGCCTGGTTTGAACTTGGGAACTACGAAAAACACGATCAAATAATAGCGCTTATTAAACTGCCTGATAATGATAATAGTATTGAAGTAATGAGTGAATTGTTACTCATTTCTAGGCAGCAGCAAGACAATAAAAATAAAATTTCAAAACTGTTATCACTTAACGAACAGGGTATTAAGTTGTTTCAAAGTGGTTTATACCCCGCCTCGAGCAGCCTATTTTTAGAGGCACATGAAATAATGCCTAACAATATGGCGTTGGCACTTAATCTGGGGCAATCATTAACCAAAGGTTGGCCTAATACGGAGTCTTTTGCACGTAAAAAACGAACCGCTAAAACCTGTATTGATGTCATTGAAGCAACCCTATTAGATGAGTATGCCACAAAAAGGTACGGTTCTATCGAGCGGGAGTTAAAAGCTATTTAATGCAAACTCAAAAGGCATTTACTTTGATAGAGCTACTCATATGTTTAGCGGTATTGATGATTTTAATCTCAGTAGCAAGCCTCAATTATAATAACCTCTTTTCACAACAAGCGTTGGTTGCTAGCGCTGATAAGCTTTATCACTTTCTCGTATTAGCAAAATCACAGTCGATAAAATACAACAAAAAAGTCTATGTGCATTTTTGTCAACTTGGGGCATCGAATGAATGGCGGATGGCACAAAGTGAAAATGGCAGTTGTGATTGTTTTAACGCCAATAGCTGCACAGTGAATGGTATTTCGTATAATCAAATATTAAGTGATGGACAGCGAGTGTTCACTTCAGAAAGTGATATCACTTTTACGGGGCTACAAGCTTCTTATAATCCGATGCGTTTTAGCGTCAATGCGGGTAGCGTTACATTAAAAGATAATAACGGGCATAAGTTAAAAGTGATTCAATCAGCAATGCGCTTAAGACTTTGTGCACCAGATTCGGCGCAACTTGGCTATAAAAAATGTTAACAAGAAAACCGTGTCGTAATCTTGGAAACAGTGGCGGTTTTTCATTAATTGAACTGCTGATCGCACTGTTGCTTGGTGCTTTGTTATTGGTAATGGTGATTGGCTTATATGTCACCGGTGTTTCAACGGGCGCTACTAGTTTGCAATACTCCCGCTTACGTACGGATTTACAATCAATAATGGCAATGTTGGAAACTGATATTCGACGTGCTGGTTATAGTGGGGGAGCGGAGAGTTATCTTGTTGGTGCGAATAATAATAAAACCATCGATATTAATGATAATAAGAATTGTATTGTTTATTACTATAATCATAATCATTCTGAAACCGTTGAGAGTAGTAATAAAATGGCCTTTAGTTTAAATAAAGGTGTCATTAAGTTTAAAAGTGGGGTTGAATCGGTTGCGAATAATGTTTGTTCTCAAGTGAATGGGTGGACAGATATTTCCGACGTTAGCTTCGTGACAATTAGTGATCTCACCTTTAGTGAAACAGTCATTTCTAGTGCGACTGCGACAGTGCGTAGTGTAAAAATTAAATTAGCAGGTGAGCTTGTTTCCAATAGTCATTATAATCACGTTATCACTACCCGTGTTCAAATACGTAATATAGAATTTCCCTATTAACGGGAGGGGGGAATCTAATTTTTTATAAAAATTAGGGGCAAAGTGTGTCGGCTAAATATATTAATATAATTATTAAATATCATGTTATTACTTTCAAAGTGAGTTAGCGTCATAACTCATACATCTCTTTTTTAAGGATTTCACTTGTTTACTGTCTCTGCCAAAGCATGGTTAACCACTTACTTCATTAACTTTTATTTTATCTGGGGAATTTTTCTACCATTCTGGGGCATTTGGCTGACTGGAAAAGGGGTGACAACAGAGCAAGTGGGCATACTGTTCTCTATTGGTTTAGTGCTTCGTTTTATCAGCAGTTTGACGCTATTACCACAAGTCTCTACAGGAAGTAGCACGCTTAAACTGATACGAAGCCTGGCATTTATTGCATTACTTTGTTTTGCCTCTCTTCTTTACTTAAAAGGTTATGTTTGGTTAGCTGCATTAACACTGCTGCTTAATTTTTTGATGGGGCCGTTGATACCTTTAGG
Organism: Psychromonas marina; assembly: GCF_030161115.1. Taxonomy (GTDB): domain Bacteria; phylum Pseudomonadota; class Gammaproteobacteria; order Enterobacterales; family Psychromonadaceae; genus Psychromonas; species Psychromonas marina. The sequence continues at coordinate 112,989 of NZ_BSPQ01000019.1, read as the reverse complement.
AGATATTGTTGGTAGCCGCTTAGTACAGCAAATATCACTTGATTATGGTCGTGTTCGCTTATGGGGTTCGGTTAGTTTTATCGTTGGCTCAACGACGGTTGGCTGGCTAATCGTCGATTTTGGGTTACAGGCCATTCTCTTCTTAATCGTCATCGCAGCATTCATCATGTGGCTATTGTCATTGGCGAATCTTAATCCCCACTTGGTTGATCACCGCGAAAAAAATAACCTAAAAAAACAATCCCTATTACTGTTATTAAAAAAGCCTGAAGTTATCTTATTCCTCTTAATCGTTGGTTCTATACAGGGTAGTCATGGCGCTTATTATGCATTTAGTACTATCTACTGGGATAGTATCGGTCTTTCTGGCAATGTGATTGCTTGGTTATGGGCGATTGCTGTCTTTGCGGAGGTATTACTGTTACGTTTTAACCAACGCTTATTTTCGCGATGGTCAATAAAACAGATGCTATTGTTATCGCTGTTAGGTGGAATTGTGCGTTGGTGTGTCGTGGCAATGACAGATAATATTTACTTGTTAGCCGCAGCACAAACACTGCATGCCCTTACTTTTGCACTGACACATTTAGCCGCAATTCGTTATATCAGCCAGCAACAGTCATCACAATTGGTGGCTTACCAAAGCCTCTATTCAGGTGTTGCACTTGGTTTATTAATGGCTGTATTTACCTATATTGCAGGCGTTAGTTATGAGGTATTACAAGGAGATCTTTTTCTTTTATCTGCACTTTTATTAACGCCCGTTTTTCTGTTTCTAAAATTATGGAAAGTAAATAATTGAACTTTTTAGCTTTTTTAATGACTAATTTATTTATTCGTACACCTTGAAATGGCATAAACTGTCCATATATAAGATATAACGTACTTAATTTTAGGGGCAACTATGTTTGCACGATTGTTTATTCTATTTACCGCTGTTTCACTACTCGAGATATTTGTTCTCGTTAAAGTTGGTGGTGTTTTGGGCGCTTTGCCTACAGTTGGATTGGTCATTGTGACCGCTTTAATTGGTTCTGCTTTAGTGAGAAGCCAGGGATTGCAGCTAGTTGCTGAATTACAGAAACGCATGGCGAAAGGTGAAATGCCTGGACAGCAACTTGTTGAAGGCATCATGCTGATACTAACAGGCATGTTATTAGTTACTCCTGGGTTTGTAACCGACTTGTGTGGTTTATTATTATTGCAACCCACTATTCGTGGTGTGATTGCCAAGACAATATTAGCAAATGTGAAGTTTTCAAGTGCGACAATGGGCGCTGGCTTTGCACAGAACCACTCTGGATTTTCCAAAAATAGTATTGATGATAGCGATGTTATTGAGGGAGAGTTTGAACGTAAGGATGACGATAAAAAATAGTTGTTTGATTAACATCACATAATGAAGGGGTATTTCGACGTTAAGTGTAAATTCTCAAGACAACATTGATAATTTACTTTAAATTCACTTCGAATTCACTGTTTTGTCATAAAGTAACATTATATTGGCGCTTCAAAAATTTTTAATTGGAAAGAAAAGGAATTGTCTGTGAATATTAAAAGTTCAATTACATTAAGAAGCTTTAAAAAATATCAACCTAGACAAATTGCTAAATTTGTAAAAGGTTTTTTTAATGGCCGTATTTTTATTGTTGGCTTAGGTCGCCTAAGAGTTATTGAAGGGCGCGTTGTTGCTTATCAGCATCAAAAGACAGAAAAGAGTATCCTTATTGTTGTGAGTGAAATTAATAAGATAATTACTGATATGTCACAAAAAAGACTATCCGCTCTGTAACGAGTTCGGAAATAGCTAATCCGCATTATTAAATGCGGATTTTTTTTGCCTAAAATAAACTTTTACTCTTGATTCTCAATTGTTAATCCCCATCTAAATAGCATCTAGTTAGAAATTAAATCCCGAATATTATTTTTAAGGAATCACAATGACTATTCGTCCATTACACGATCGTATTATTTTAAAACGCACTGAGCAAGAAACTAAATCTGCTGGTGGTATTGTATTAACAGGTAGCGCAGCTGCAAAATCAACACGTGGTGAAGTTATCGCCGTGGGTAATGGGCGCATTTTAGATAATGGAGAAGTACGTCCATTAGACGTTAAAGTCGGTGATACGGTTATATTTAGTGAAGGTTACGGCCTAAAAACTGAAAAAATCGATGGCCAAGAAGTATTGATTTTAAGTGAAAATGACATCCTAGCGATTGTTGAATAAATACTCTTTAATCTCGCAATTAAATATGCGTTAACCACTTAGTGGTGTTTAAAAATAAAGGAAATTAAAATGTCTGCAAAAGAAGTGAAATTTGGAAATGACTCGCGCCTAAAAATGTTAGCTGGCGTAAATGTATTAGCTGACGCAGTGAAAGTAACATTAGGCCCTAAAGGTCGTAACGTCGTTATCGATAAAAGTTTTGGTGCGCCGCACATCACTAAAGATGGTGTAACTGTTGCTAAAGAGATCGAACTTGAAGATAAGTTTGAGAACATGGGCGCACAAATGGTAAAAGAAGTTGCTTCGCAAACCAATGATGCAGCGGGTGACGGAACAACAACAGCAACAGTACTTGCACAAGCAATCATTGCTGAAGGTCTTAAAGCGGTCGCTGCGGGCATGAACCCAATGGATCTTAAGCGTGGTATCGATAAAACAGTTAAAGCGGCTGTTGCTGAGCTAAAGAAACTATCTACACCGTGTTCAGACTCAAAAGCAATCACACAAGTAGGTACTATCTCTGCAAACTCTGACACAGAAATCGGTGAAATCATCGCTTCTGCAATGCAAAAAGTAGGTAACGAAGGCGTTATCACTGTTGAAGAGGGTCAAGGTCTTGAGAACGAATTAGACGTTGTTGAAGGTATGCAGTTTGACCGTGGTTACTTGTCTCCTTACTTCATGACGAATCAAGAAGCGGGTACTGTTGAATTAGAAACACCGTTTATCTTATTAGTAGATAAGAAAATTGGTAACATCCGTGAATTATTACCAACATTAGAAGCGGTTGCTAAAGCGTCTAAACCACTGCTTATTATTGCTGAAGATGTTGAAGGCGAAGCGCTAGCAACATTAGTGGTAAATAACATGCGTGGTATCGTTAAAGTTGCTGCTGTTAAAGCACCAGGTTTTGGTGACCGTCGTAAAGCGATGTTACAAGATATTGCTATCTTAACTGCGGGTACGGTTATCTCAGAAGAGATTGGTCTAGACCTTGAAAAAGTACAACTTGAAGATCTAGGTCAAGCTAAACGTGTTGTTATCAATAAAGATGAAACAATCATTATTGACGGTATCGGTGATGAAGCAACTATCTCTGCACGTGTAGGTCAGATCAAACAACAAATCGAAGCTTCAAGCTCTGATTACGATAAAGAGAAGCTACAGGAACGTTCTGCTAAATTAGCAGGTGGTGTTGCGGTCATTAAAGTTGGCGCAACGACTGAAGTTGAGATGAAAGAGAAAAAAGACCGTGTTGATGATGCACTTCATGCAACACGTGCTGCTGTTGAAGAAGGTGTTGTTGCTGGTGGTGGTGTTGCATTAGTTCGTGTTGCTGGTCTACTTAAAGATCTTAAAGGCGACAACGATGAGCAAAATGTAGGTATCCGTGTTGCACTTCGCGCAATGGAAGCACCATTACGTCAAATCGTGGCTAACTGTGGTGAAGAACCATCTGTTGTTGCAAATACTGTACAACAAGGTGAAGGTAACTTCGGTTACAACGCTGCAACTGGTGTTTACGATGATATGTTAGAGATGGGTATTTTAGACCCAACTAAAGTAACACGTAGTGCATTACAATTCGCAGCTTCTGTTGCGGGTCTGATGATCACTACAGAATGTATGATCACAGATGCTAAAATAGATGCACCTGCAGCGCCAATGCAAGATATGGGCGGAATGGGTGGTATGGGCGGTATGATGTGATAATTTAATTATCGCAAAAAAGACTCACACATTATTTTAATGTGCTGTTAGCCTGACCGAAAAAACCTTTAGATCATAGAATGAATTTTTATGTGTCTAGAGGTTTTTTTATGGTCAATAGAAATGTAGAAAAATGGCATAAAGAGACTATATAGTCATTCGATTAGGAAAGTTTTAAGATCGTATTCTCAATCTCACTTTATACGACCTCATTGTTCCTCAAGTAACTGCTTACCATTGTTAATCCTTTTCTAAAGAATAGGATTATAAATAAGCCTTAATTTACTTTGATTTGATCATACCCTGAAGATTTAGCATCCCTTAAGGCGGTATCAACTTTTGACATCAAAGATTTCATTGTGTTGTCATCACTTGGAAATATACTTGATAAACCTAAACTCATGGTTAAGCGGTCATTAACAGGAGAGTGTGCATGCTCTATGGTAAGCGCTTGAATAGAATCATGTAATGCTTTGGCAATTTTTAACCCTTTTGTCGCATTACCACCTTTAACTAAGGCAACAAATTTTTGCCCTTCAAGGCGCGCAATAAAGCAGCCAAACTCTTCGCATTTACTTTTTAATGTACAAGCAACGAGTAAAAGAATCTCTTCGCTGTTTTTCTGACTGTAGTGTTGTGAATATTCTTTAAAGAAATCAAGCTCGCAAATTATCATCGATAACAACTCTTTCTCGCGTGTGCTTTCTTGCCAAACATTAACAAAGTAACGATTAAAATCACGATGATCACATATTTGTACTTCTGATATTAAACGCTGAAAGTCACTTTGTTCAGGCTCATTAATCGCTAGAGGCGTAGTTGCAGAGCCACTTTTTTCATTCTTTAATTCAACACTACTACAAACCTGATTATGCCCTGTTTTTTTAGCACGGTTCAATGCATTCGTTGACTGCTTGATCAATGCCTTCATTGATGTCGGGTAAATACTAGAGGTACCAATACTAAGTGTCACAACATTACTGACTTTCGAAAAATTATTTTCTGTTCGAGATTCTAGGACTGCAAGTCTTAGGGACTCTGCAATTTCCTCGGCTGCGTTTACATCACCACCTTTAATTAAGACGGCAAACTCACCTCCGTAATAGTGTGCTAAGTAACAACCAAATTTCTCACAAGTATTTTTTAGTGCAAGGCTAATAACCAGTAGCATAAAAGCTGAACCTTGATAGCCATAATGGTCATTGTAAGCTTTGAAAAAGTCTATTTCACAAATTAGTACTGAAAGTAGTGCTCCATCATCACCTGCTTGTTGCCAATATTTTTCATATTGCATCTCAAAAGCATGCCGATCGGCAATATTCATCTGTGTCATTACTTGTTCAAAGGCAGAAATTTCGGAACTTACTTTATTTTCTGGATTCTGATAATTAGCGATGTCAACAACGGCTTTGTTATTGGCGGGCTCATATTTACCACTCGTATTACCTGTTTGATTAGATTCTGCCATCAGCTATTCCTTTACCTTAGTTTCTTTGATTAATTCATTTTAAAAAACGAATTTCCCTGCGCAATTTTATAGGCAGCTACTTACCCTGATTGGTATTACCCCACATTAAAATGTTCAGTTCAATGAGAATTGAATAATAAAAAATAGAATAAATTAACGCGCTTCCACTCAAAGGGGGAAGCGCATACTAGGAGCTCACTTTAGAACTAAACGGAAGCCATTACCAGTATCTCGATTATTCATTGGTCTATGCTCACGAGAAGCTGAGCGCAACTTAGTTGCTTTAGAATTCCAAGAACCACCACGTAACACCGCCTGATCACAATTTCCATCCAAGCGAGCTGCATCGTTACCCCAAGCACCATTGTAGTTTTCACTCCAACAATCTTGTACCCATTCTGCCACGTTACCATGCATATCATATAATCCCCATGGGTTAGCATCAAAACTCTTTACATGCACAGTACGTTGATGCCCTAAGCGACTACAAGAGTCACAGTTGGCAATGTTGTCACCAACCTCAGTTCCCCAACTGTATCGGGTTGTACTACCCGCACGTGCGGCGTATTCCCATTGTGATTCACTTGGCAGGCTAAATTCCACCCCTGTTGTCTTATTCAACCAAGGAATATATTGATCAATAATGTCATTGAAACTGACTGATATAACTGGACGTGTACCTTTCCCCCAGCCTTTATCAGAAGGTAAATAAGTGCAGGCGCCTTGGTTCACACATGTCTGCCATTGTTGGAAGGTTACCTCATGTGCCATCATTTTAAATGACTTAACTCTCACATTATGAACGGGCCTTTCGTTCTTTTCGCCATCGTATGAGCCCATTTTAAAATCACCTCCTTTAATCGAAACTAAAGTGCCAACGTATTGTTTTAACTCTTTTGCTTGCTGTGCTTGTTTCTCAATTTCTGCTTTTTCTAATGCAAGTTTGGCTTCTAATGCTTTTTTAGTTTCTAATGCGCGTTTAGCTTCTAATGCCTTTTTAGCCTCTAATGCAAGTTTGGCTTCTAATGCATTTTTAGCCTCTAATGTGCGTTTAGCTTCTAATGCAATGTTAGCTTCTTTTGTCGCGTTAACTTGCTTTGTTAGCTCATCTGATATTTTTTTCCAATGTTGTTCCGCTTGTAGGTACGTCGAGATTGCACTCTCGGTATCACCGTCATGACTGCTACTGCTTGCTTTTTCCATTAAATCATTGGCTTGTTGTGTTTCTGGTAAGGTTAAATCGTATGCTTTAACCGTTTTATGAACCTGCGTTTTAGCAGTAAATGCCTTAGATTTTGCTTCTTGTAAGTTTTTTATCCGTGCAAGTAATGCAACAAATGCTGGTGTTGCTTCCTGATAATAATTTATCGCGTGGCTAAATTGCCAAGCCTGTTTTGTTGCATTTGCCGTCTCCATCAACTGGATAGCTTCTGCTATTTCACTCGGAGCCGTTAGCTGATAGGTTTCCAAGGTTTGCATTAGTTTTTCTTGTGCCTGTAGTGCGTCTTGTTGAACGCTGTATAATTGCTTGCTAGCATTAAACTGCAACCAGATATTTTGATACGCCTGATTGGCATCATGAAGTAATTGTAATGCTTGTAAATTTTCTTCTGGTTTAGATTGTTGATTACTCAAAATATTTTGTGCTTGACCCGTTTTACCTGCTAACTCTGATAGGAGGTTACTTTCAATTAGGTACGCTTGGGTCAGTCGTACTGTAAAGCGTAACGCTTCAAGATCATTCATATTATCTGGATTAATAGCACTCTCAGCAATTTCTAGCTCTGCGGATAAATCTCGTTGCCCTTTATCTAAACGCTGAACCAGTACTTTGATCTCTTCCAATAATTGTGTGCCCGTCATTTGCTGTTCTGCAATTAACTCTTTATCGACCGGGTTAAGGTCTCCTACAAAATTAGTCAGCCAGCCCTGTTGGTAAGCGACAGTTCCACCACCCAGTAATGCAGTAGTGAGGAAAATAGGTATTAATTTATTTTTGCGATTGTTAACGTTATTTATTTCTGTTGGTTTATTTGCTTGCGATTCTTGCCCTGCATCTGGATCCGAATGAATAGTGAGGTCTTGAAGGTCCTTCTTTGCGATATCGATAATCGGCGTTTGAGCATTACTCTGCCTAGAAACAATCGCTTCCTTGATGCTATCAATATCAATACTCGGAGTGGGAGAAGGTTCAACAACACTATCTAACGTATTAGGCTCATCAATGCTCTCTAATAAAGTTGTTTGCGCTTGGCTAAGGCTATCAAGTGTGGCCATATGCTTTTTAACTAATTCACCCGTTGGTGCATCAATAGCTTCAATGTGAACAGGTTCAGCTATCGCATTGTATGCTTGTTTGATGACTTCTTTAGTTAATGTTTGACCTTCCAATTGCAATAAAATAACCGCTTTTTGTAATTCCATTTTGTCTTATCATCCTTTGTTGTGTGACAACTTACCAAAAAGCCACCGGCAAGGGTGGCATAGGAGTAAAGTAGGTTAATGAGGTTTATCCTGTTAATTGTTTTTTAGAGATAGGTTTCTAACACAGACCGTCGCTGCTTTTTGAGCTCCGAATTGTAATTGGAAATCTGTTTTAGGATCGCTTTTTTCCTGATGAGTGAAGGTTAAGGTAAATGGTGCTGACTTATTAGTTACATAGATATCTTTGCTAAAATATTTGGTATAAGGTTTGCCCTCATGCTGAATGACTGCCTTGAACTGAGTTGCTATATTAGCGCGAGCGGTAAATTCTAATGTGTAACTCGCCCCTTCTATTAGCCCTGAGCCGCCTTGTCCTAAAATTACATCCCAGGGAGTATCGCCAGGAGTGCTAATGTCTATACAGGCTTCAGCATCTTTTACGGTTAATTCTGCACCTGTAATCCACCAATCATTGTAACCATGAGTAAATTGACCATTGCGTAGCAATTCACTGTTTATTGGAATCGCTACATTGTTTGAGGTCGACTCATTGGTTGTGCTACAGCCTACTAATAAACTACCTATGAGAGTTGAGCATATAAGTAAAATTGGGCGTTTTTTATTTAAAAACATTATAAATTACCTCTGTAATGAGAAGTTGAAAGTAAGTGGGGCGCCCCCCTGAATTGATCAAATATCAATATAAAAGTTCATTCTAATCAATTGATTGCGAATTTTTTATTTTGTTATCACGCATTTCATTTCGGAATTTAACAATGTTGTTACGATATTTTGTTTACGTGAGGCGCTGCTCGTTTTCTGGTTGTTATTTTTTTCCAGGTAAGGGGCATTCTGCATTTTTTTGGGGGGCAACTTTCTCGGTTATTTATTTGCTAGTTATTTCATGTCGGATAAAACAATATCTCCCTCGTTATTTTAAGTGCTCAAACAAAACAACCCCACGATATAACCTTATATTGTGGGGTTGTTTTGGACCGGGTATAAAAAGCGATAAATTAAAAAATCATATGAGCGACTAGGGCAATGATTGGCAAGGTAATGAGCGTACGTAATAGGAAGATAGCCATCAGTTCTAAGAAGTTCACTGGAATTTTACTGCTTAAAATGACTGAGCCTGTTTCTGACATAAAGATAAGTTGAGTAACCGATAGTGCTGCAATAACAAATTTGGTCATATCTGAATCAATTGTTGAAGCTGCAATAATTGAAGGAACATACATATCTGTAAAACCAACCAGTACGGTTTCAGCCGCTGCTTGTGCTTCAGCAACATGTAGTAGTTCTAGTAAAGGAACAAAAGGCGCACCAAGTATTGAAAATAATGGTGTGCTTTCAGCAACAATAAGACCTAAAGTACCAATCGCCATTACCACTGGAAGCACGCCAATAACCATATCTAATGCGTTGTGTACGCCTTCTTTAGCAACAGAGCGTAGGCTTTTTACTTTACTTGCTCTTTCAAGGGCAAGTTCTAGCCCAAAGCTCATTGCCGAGTGACCTTCAGGTACAAGCTCATCGTTTTTATCTGGTAATGTACCATCAATGTAACAATCTTTTTTGTATGACAGTGGGGGTAAAAACTGAATTAGCATCGCTGCAACAACGCCAGAAAGACAGATGGTGCCATAAAAGGGAACGAAGTAATTCTGTAAACCAACCTGCGTTAAGATAACCAGTGAGAATGAGATACCAACCGGTGAGAACATGGTCGCTACCACCGACGCTTCTCTTGCGGTGTATTTTTTATCTTCATACTGTTTGCTGGTTAAAATAACACCCACCGTACCATCACCTAACCAAGATGATATGCAATCGATAGCGGCTCTACCTGGTAGTCTGAATATTGGGCGCATTAACTTGCTCAGTAATGTGCCGAGTAGCTCTAATAAACCAAAGTTAAGCAACAATGGTAATAACAGGCCCGCAAAAATAAAGGTAACAAAAAGCGAAGGCAGTAGATCATGTAATACCAAACCACCAGTATCCCCTCCCCAAATGGCTTCAGGTCCAACTTTATAAAGTGCAAGTAGAGTAAAGATCGCACCCAACGTCCGGATAACTAACCAAATAGGCGTTAAGCAAAAAAGGCGAGTCAAAATAGCGGAGTTAGTGATAAATGTTGGCTTTGCAATACTCGCTATCATTGAACCAATAGCAGCTAAGCCAATAACCATTGATACGATAGGTAAAATTGATGCGCCTAAAAATGACTGTAGAGATTTAGCAAGTAAGGCTAATGGAAAAGTGAAGTTGCCATCAATATTTAACGGCGCTAAGAAAAAAATTAATCCCAATAAAGAGGGGATAACAAACATTAGCATATTCTTTTGGCTGCTTTAACACGGTATCATTCATCTTTTCGCTCCTGAAATGATTTTAAGTCTATAAAAAGTGGACAATGTCCCAATGCGAGTTAGTGTATATAGGAAATTTTAAGATGCAATGTATATTGAATTAAAAGTCACTTTTAGTGAATAATAATTCATTTTGGTTGGTTTTTTATCCAGCTTTTGGTCGATAAAAAAACAGAGTGGTAAAAAGAGGGCGTTTTTAAATAATCGGGTATTTATATGCATGCGTCGTGTGATAGCAAAAGAGTTTAAAAGGTGCTGATCCTGATTCGTTAAAATCACAGCATGCCCTTGTCCTGCAACTGACGCCTTGTGAATGTTAATTTTACTCGGACAATATCTGAGCAATTATTTAATTCCATGGCAGTGAAGCGGGAGCTTTGTAAGTGTATTGGTTAATTTTTTAAATTAACTCTTTTAGGTAGGCTATGATGCTATCAATCTTCGAATATCAATAGTAACGCTGTATTTTAAATCTTTAGATATTGTGTTTTTCAGGGACTTTTTTTAAACGTTATTGACACTTTTTAAGTGTAAAACAAGACTTGTGCCTCGCCATTAACCTATAAAATATAGGTTTTAACGCTAAGCGTCTTTATTCTTGTTATAGTAAGACAATAATACAATACAAAATTAATCAAGGAATCAAAAATGGATATGCAGGATGAGATGCTTGGGGTATTAACTCTTTACCATGGTGAAAATGACTTTGATGTTAACCCATATATACCGAGTAAAATTGAACATTATGCACGTGCCTCTTTAGGAATTTCTGATGATGATTACATCATGGCAACGATGCGTACTTCATTTGGAAAGTTCCATCGTGGTTTAGTTATTAGTCGTGATGGCATCTATTGGCTAAATAGCCCGTTGGTTGAAACCAATGTGAATCATTTAAGTTGGCGTGAATTGAGTGACCGTAAGAGTAAATTTCGTTCTCACCCGAGATCTGTCAGTTTAGGTGACGGTGCTGTATTTGATAACAAAGGCTCGCTAAATAAAAGCAGTTTTATCATTAATATTCTTGATCTATTGATTGTACGTTACGAAGCACAAGAGATAGAAAGTGATGGTTTTGTTTTTGATCAAACAAAAGTACATACACTAGGGCGCTCCATTCCTGACGATAAAGAGACACTTAAAGCTGAAAATATTGACCATACTGCACCAACAGCTGATATCGGTAGTTTTATAAATAACGTGGTTAAAAAGTTGTTTGGTAAATCGCAGAACTAGCGAATTATTGATAGATAAGAGATGCACCTTCTTTGGTGCACCCTTTATTTAAATAATACTGCCTATGTTATTGTGAAAGTTCTGTTGCGGTATCCATAAAAATACCTTGCATATCTTTCGCTTCGCGCTCAGTTTGTCCGCCGTGCTTAAGAAATGCAGCAATAATAGCCTGTGTTTTCTCTTCCTTTGCGCGCTCTAAAAAGTATCGTAGTTCAAGCTCAGTGCCCACCGCTTCATCTTTTATAGAAGCTGCGATAATTTCTTTATACATCACAATGTCTCTGATCTCCCATCCGACAATGATTGATAATAACGGTGTTAAAAAAGCATCCAGATCTACTTTAGGAACAAACTGTGTAATGATGTTTAATGTTTCAGCTTGTTGTGGGGTAAAATCGGCACCTGTTAGTAATGCTTGAAGTGCTTTACCTTTCCCTAAGCGGCGTGCAAACTGCACTGCACCTTGTCCACCGGTTGGGATGTTAATATACAATTCTGGTTGAGCGAAAGCTGAATTTTCAGTCGCATAGGCTAAGTCGCAAGCCATCACAAATTCATTACCGCCACCTCGAGCTACGCCATCAACTAATGCAATAGAAAGTTGTTTCATTGCTTTGATATTAGCAATCAGATGATTGAACTCAATGGATGCTGCTTGTCCACCGACAGTACCGTTAATTACATTAAGATCTAAGTGAGCAATAAAAAATGACTCATGAAATGATTTAAAAATAACCGCTTTAGTTTCACGATCATCCTTTAATGACAGAATAAAAGTATTTAACTCATTAATTAAATCGATGGTTAAAATATTTACAGGAGGGTTTTTAATGATAACGCTAGTTACGCCTGCTGCTTGGCTTATGATTAATTTATTCATTTTAATGTACCTCTTTATTTAGTCTGCTTAATGGCTGAAATTGTGCCACTTCGTATTGATGTAGCTATTCTAAAGCCAAAATTAGGTGCTAAAAACAAGGTAAAAAGAACTATACTGGTTCTAAATTGGAACCAATGAGGTAGCTATGGATATTGCTAGTCGGTTATTACTTTTGCTTGAAGTATCAGAGCTAGGTAGCTTTGCAAAAGTTGCTGAGCATAGGAATGTCAATCGTTCGGCTATTTCTAAGCAAATAGTGAATCTTGAAAAAGAGCTGGGGGTACACCTGCTAAATCGCACAACGCGTTCATTATCATTAACAGCGGCAGGAGCTGAAATGGTGAACCAAGCGACGCAATTGAGGGATCTATTAAATAATTCAAAGCGTTTAGCTGAAAACTATCATAGTGAGCCTAGAGGGATGCTTAAAATATCCAGCTCTACACTCTTTGGTCGGCAATATGTACAGCAAGCTGTTTTGAAATTTCAGAAGCAATATCCCGATATCTTTATAGAGTTAATGCTAGAAGATAGATTAGTAGATTTAGTGGGAGAAGGCTTTGATATTGGCTTTCGTATTGGTGAGCCGAAAGAGTCCAACCTAATTTTCAAGCAAATAGCCAAAAATAGACTTTTAATCGTTGCCGCTCCTGCCTTTATTGAAAAATATGGTTCGCCTAATACAGTACCAAAACTAGAACGCTTACCTGCTGTTGTGTATTCAGCTCAGGGGCTACTGATTGATAAAGTTAAATACCGTGATAACAGTGGAGACGAAGCAGTTATCCAATTAAATGCAGCTTATAAAGTGAATGAAGTTGAAATGTTAATCAATACTGCTATCGCTGGTGAAATGTTCACCGTAACAACTGCGCAGATGATTGAAAATGAAGTGTTAGAAGGGAAACTGATACCGATCATGACGCATATTAACTTATTTGATTATGGGACGTTTTATGCGGTCTATCCACATCGGGAAGCTCCTTTGAAAACGCGACTATTTATCGAAACTCTCCAACAAGTGGTTGGTGTTAACACGCCTGTTTGGGAAACTAGAATCCCTGGATTTGATAAAATGTATAACGGCAGGTCTTAGTGCGAGTAAACTGTTTTGTTAAGCCCGTAAATGCGATTTACGGGCTTTTTGCTCTCAATAGAACTGCTTTATAAATTAGCCTACAGGTTTAATGTAACTGCTGATGCAAGCTCGCATAATAATCATCGCTTGCTAACAGTTCATCGTGAGTACCTGAAATACGTAATACTCCCTCTTCCATCAAATGAATTTCATTCATTTGTGTCATGGCAGTCAGACGATGACTTATCATTAACACGGTTTTATCCTGAGCAAATTCAAATAACAGCGCAAGAATCTCTCTTTCTGTGCGTTTATCTAACCCTTCCGTCGGCTCATCGAGTAATAACAGTGGCGCATCACGTAATAATGCCCTTGCTACACCAATACGGCGTTGCTCACCACCTGATAGCTGTCTACCACCTTCACCTATCCATGTATCAAGTGAATTTTCTCCCTCGGTTAACGCTGCGAGTCCAACCTTTTGTAGTATCTCGATGAGGTATTTATCGTTATCATCCTGCGCAGCTTTTTGCTCTGCATAGGTTGAAAATTGTGGCAGATCTGCTTGTGCTAAGGTCAAGTTATCTCTTAATGATCCTGCAAATAGGTAAATACGTTGGCTAACCAATGAGATTCCACGTGTTAAAGCTTGTTGGCTGTATTGCTTTATCTCTCTTCCATCTACGCAAAGGCTACCTGAGTTTGGCTCCCAGTCGCGTGTAATTAATGACAGTAGACTTGATTTACCACATCCTGTTTGTCCTAATAGCGCTACTTTTTCACCATGTTTAATAGATAGGTTAATGCCTTTCAGTATCACTTCACCGTCTTTTTGATATGAGAAAATAACATCCTTAAGCTGTAACTCACCTTGTGTGATAATTTCTTGATTGGCCTTATCGAATATAATGTCTGGTGTTTGGTCGACTAACTCATTAACGCGATTTGCTGCGTTGACACAAGAGGAGAGGTGTTGGAATGCACCGGCAATGGGCATTAACATCTCAATGCAAGCTAGTGCCATAAAAGTGATCATCGCTAACATAGGACCCGGTGGTTGGTGATCACCAATACCAGACGCGGCCACATAAAGCACTGCGACTACGATTGCACCGTGACAGAGAATTAACGCTGCTTGACTAAATGCGACGATATTAGCCATTGCTGTTTGGCTGCTTAACAGGTCCGCTTCGGATTGGCTTAATTTTTCACGAAAACGTTTATCGGCAGCAAACAGTGATATTTCAGCTAAACCCTGTACATATTCCAATATTTGTACGCGCAGTAGTCGTTTGCTTTCGAGTTGTTTAATACCCGGTTTCTGCCCTAGAAAATAAAAAATCCACGGTAAAATAAGCCAAATTAATAAGATACTGGCACACAGAAGCAGCGCGATCTCCGCATCGATCCAAGCAACAAATAGGTATAAGCCAGCCAACATGAATAACGCCGCTAACATGGGGGTGATTAATCTGAGGTAGAGATGATCTAAGGTATCAATATCAGAGACGAGGCGGTTGAGCAGTTCACCTTGTCGCAACCCTTGCATATTACGTGCACTTAGTGGCAATACTTTACGCCAAGCCCAAACTCGAAGCCGAGTCAGTAACTTAAAGGTGGCTTCGTGTGTTGCTAAGCGTTCACCGTAGCGACTGGCGGTGCGAATAATCGACAGGAAGCGTACGCCACCGCCGGGTGTAAAGTAGTTAAATGCTTGTGCGGTGATGAGGGTTAAACCAGCAACTGCTGAGGCAGATAAAAACCACCCTGAAAGTGATAATAAACCGATCGCAGCCATCAAAGCGATAATGCTTAATAGCAAACCAATCGACATCATTAACCATTGGTGTTTAAACAATTTAATAAAAGGCAGTAGGGCTCTCATTATTTAAGTTCCTCATTGTTAGCTTGAGGTGATTGCTCAGTTTCATCGCTTTGCATCTGTTTAAATAGTCCCGCTGTATTACTTAACTGTTCAAAATTACCCTGTTGAGCAATGCTTCCTTTATCTAACACTAAAATAGTATCCATTTGTTGTAACTGATCTAATCGATGGGTCACCATTAAGCAGGATGAATTTAGCATCGCATCACGCAATGCAGTCAGTACAGCTTGTTCACTATGTCTGTCTAAACTTGCTGTTGGTTCATCTAATAAAAACAGTGGTGCTTGTTGACCGAGTGCACGGGCTAATGCGATACGTTGTGCCTGTCCTACAGAGATACCTGCCATCTGCTCACCAATAGGGTGTGCTAATCCGAGTGGTTGCTGCTCTATAAAATCGAGTACTTTGGCTTTTTCTAATAGAGATTTTACCGTTTCATCAAGCATTGTTGGATCTGCCATTGCGACATTATCACGCACTGTGCCATGGAAAAGTTGTGGGTCTTGCCCTAGCCATGCAAGATGTGCACGCCACTCTGATATAGTTAACTGGTTTAACTCAACACCGTTGATTGTCAATGAACCTTGATAGGGTAAAAAACCTAATAACCCATTTAATAGGCTCGTTTTCCCTGCGCCACTGGGGCCGACAACTGCCATATGTTGCCCATCATTAAGTTGGAATGACAATGGCCCTACTAGCGTGTTACCTGAATGACTTTTTACGGTAAAGTCATTCGCAACGATGTTTAACCGATCCTGCCAATTTACAATTTTTCGAGGGGTATCTGGGGCTGTTTGTGATGGGGGTTGACTATTTTCTTCAACCTCATATTCTAATAAATCCATCAATGCTTCAGCCGCGCCAATCGCTTGTGCTTTCGCATGATAGTGGGTACCCATATCACGTAAGGGTTGGTAAAATTCAGGCGCAAGCATCAATACAAACATCCCTACAAACAGGCTAAACCCTGCATTATAATCACCAAAATTAAGGTGACCCAAGAAACTGAAACCAAAATAGATAGCAAGTAGTGCAATAGAGATCGCGCCAAAAAATTCTAATACTGCTGAGCTTAAAAAGGCGATTCGTAGTACTGACATGGTTCGTACTCGAAATGATTCAGAGGCATTTTCAATCTCTTTACCCTCAGCTTCTCCACGGTTAAATTGTTTTAGTGTACTTAAGCCCTTTAAACGATCCATAAAGTGACCGCTTAGTTTTGATAATGCTGTGAAGTTCTTACGGTTCGCATCAGCGGCGCCCATGCCAACCAGAATCATAAACAGTGGAATCAGTGGTGCAGTACCGAATAAAATAAGCCCTGCTGCCCAGTTTAGTGGGAAGACTACGATTAAAATTGAGATAGGAATAAATACAGCCAATAACATCTGTGGTAGGTAGCGTGCATAAAAATCTTGAAGATCTTCAACCTGCTCGAGCACAATGCTTGCCCAGCTGCCCGCCGGTTTTCCTTTAATAAAAGCAGGACCTAGTTCATTGAGTTTATCGAGAACTGCACTGCGTATTTGTAGGCGTAGTCTTTTGCCCGCCTCAAAGCCACTTCGTTCACGCGCAAAAGCAAAAAATGCGCGTACTGGAATTAAAGCTATCAACCATAAAAACTGAGCAGAGAATTCAGATTTTGGCAATTCAAGGATAATAATGCCATGCAGAATAGTTGAGACTAGATAGGCTTGTGCAATAAGAGAAAAGCCAGTTAATAGACCAAAAATCACTGTTAAATTAAGATAAAAACCACAGTTTTTTTTCTGCATTTTTAACCAAGAGGTGAGTTGCTTTTCTAAGGGTTTGTCCATGGTGTACCTGTCGTTAGTATTTCATGATTAAAATTATAAATGTGACTTGGCGCAGTATCTCAGTCCTTGTTGATGAATGAAACTAACAAGCGTTAAAATGGATAAAATAACTTCTATTTTAACCTTTAGCGACGAAAACTACTCAGAGCATTTAAACGAACGGCAATGTTTTTATAGTAGAACTGACATTACGGCTCTATCAGCATATTGTTAACCAGTCATTTTGAGTTCCAAAATTTTGCAGTTAATTCAATAAAATAGAATGAAAAACAAACAATAAAACTATATTTTTTTAAAACTGCAAAGCGAGTCAAAATTGCAGTCTCTTTTTTGATGTTAATAATTTGTAAAGTCGCCTGTTTCCCCTAGTGTTATAGGTACCCGATATCTCCTTTGCTGTAAAAAATAATATAAGTGGAGGGAGAAATTAGCTGACATAATTTGAATGTCTAGCGGGGATCGGTTACTCATAAAATAGGTGATGCAGATGACTTCTACTCTTAACCAAAAAAATGACATTTTAGAGCAAATATTTTCCCAGTTAAAAAAACACTTTTCCGAAAAAGAGCAAAAGACCTTACAAATTTTTATCAATAGTCTTTATCGTGATGTCTCAATTGCTGATTTAACCCAAATTTCTCAAGAAGACCTTAATGGATTAACCGTTTCCCTATGGCGAGAAGTGCTCGTCTGTAAAAGAGACATTGCCAAGGTGAAGGTCTTTAACCCCGATGTTGAACAGGATGAGTGGCAGTCTCCGCATACTGTTATTAGTGTATTGTGCCGTAATATTCCTTTTGTTATAGACACCTTAAAACTGGTTGTGAATGAATTAAACATTAAGTTACATCGTGTTTTTTATAGCGAAATTAGTAGTCAACGCAGTAAGTCAGGGAAACTAACATCACTCACAGCGGCTTCCGCCGATGAGTTATTACTCTATTTCGAAATTGATCAAACCAGTGCGGCCTCAGAACGATTACAAATTCAACGCCGCATTGAGAGCGCATTATTAGATGTTGCTTTAGTCGTGGATGATTTTTCTGTGTTAACCCAAAAAGTTAAAACTGAATTAAAACATATTCAAAGTGATAAATTTAGTACTCACATTGCCGACAGAGAAGAACAGGAAACTTTTTTATCTTGGTTGTTAAATGATCATTTTACCTTCATAGGTTGTGATCAGTTTAAAGTTAAAGATGAAATAGTACATAGTGTTGATGGTAGTCAATTAGGCTTGCTGAAGCGCGATGACTTTTTACAAGAGCCACTCCCCTTTGAGCTTTTTGATACCCTTAAAAAGAAATCCGTGATCCATTTTAGTAAAGCGTCGCAGCGTGCGATGGTGCATCGGCCTGCTTATCCAGACGTTGTTTATGTTAAACGTTTTAATGCAGCTGGCGATCTTATTTCAGGTTATCGCTTTGTTGGTTTGTACACTTCATCGGTTTACAGCGGCAGCCCTAAGCATATTCCTATTGTTCGCCACAAAATAACCAATGTATTAGCGCAATCAAGCTATAACGAAGGTAGCCACTATTATAAAGAGTTATCGCAAATACTTTATACTTTTCCGGTTGAAGATTTGTTGTTATGTAATGAAGCGACACTGTTAAATAATATTGTCGAAGTGTTACACGCGCAAGAGCGTAAAGATCTAAAATTATTCATGCGTTGCGCGGGAAACAGGCAGTTTGTGATTGCTACGTTATATGTGCCGCGTGATATCTATAATACCAAAGTCAGGCTTACTTTTGATGAGCTGATTTGCCGAACTCTAGACGTAGAAGATATCGACTTTCAAACTTACCTTAGCGAATCCAACCTTGCACGTTTGCGTGTTGTATTACGCCTCAAGTCTCCTTTAAATCAGGTATTAGAAGAGCAAGCTATTCAAGAGAGGATGAAGCAGTTAACCAGACGCTGGGATGATGAGTTGCATACTGCGTTGATTGATCAGTTTGGTGAAGAGAGGGGGGTTAAGCTCACCAAAAAATATGGCGAGGCTTTTTCTGGCAGTTATCAGGATAACTTTAGTTCACGTGTCGCTGTCGCAGATATCGAACGCATTGAGTCATTATACCGTTCGACTAAGCGCTCTATGACGTTACGTTTTTATCGTTCTGTTGATCCTAATAGTAGCGAGTTGAAGCTAAAGTTATTCCATCAAGATGGTGCATTGCTGCTTTCTGACCTGATTCCGATCTTAGAGAATATGGGGCTGAAAGTAGCAGAAGAGTATCCCTATAAGGTGATGCCCTTAGGTGAGAAGTCTTTCTGGTTGTATGACTTTACGCTGCTCTATTCGCAAGTTAAAAACTTTGACCCTGATGCACATAAAGAACGTTTTGCTGATGGGTTTTTATCGGTGTGGTACGGTAAAACCGATAATGATCCCTTCAATAAATTGATATTAGGGGCGGGGCTTACCTGTCGGGATATCGGTATGTTGCGCGCTTATGCAAAATACTTAAAACAGCTGCGTTTTGGTTACAGCCATTTTTCTATTGCCAAAACATTATTAGCACATAGTCAATTAGTGACCGACATTGTCACCCTATTTAATGTGCGTTTCGACCCTAAAAAGGTCTCAGATTTAAGTTTGCAGGAAAAATTACAAACAAAAATTTTAACTGCGTTGAATGACGTCACTAACCTCAATGAAGATCGAGTGCTGCGCAAATATGTCGAGTTGATTATGGCGACCGTGCGTTGTAACTATTTTCAAACTATAGCAGGGGAAGCGCATGATTATATCAGCTTCAAATTTGATCATAATCTGATCACAGAGATTCCCTTACCGCGTTTGAACTATGAGATATTTGTTTACTCTCCACGTATTGAAGGGGTGCATCTACGTGGCGGTAAAGTGGCGCGCGGAGGATTGCGTTGGTCTGATCGTAGTGAAGATTTTCGTACTGAAGTACTCGGCTTGGTAAAAGCACAACAGGTCAAAAATGCGGTTATTGTACCCGTCGGTGCGAAGGGTGGGTTTGTAGCCAAAAAACTTAATCCTAAAATGGATAGAGAAGCATTTATGGCAGAGGGAATTAGCTGCTATAAAATATTTATTAGTGCTTTATTAAGCATTACCGATAATCTAGAGAACGATAAACTGATTCCTCCACTTGATGTAGTGCGTTATGACAATGATGACCCCTACTTGGTGGTTGCGGCGGATAAAGGCACGGCCACCTTCTCCGATATTGCGAATGAGTTAGCAACAGATAGAAATTTTTGGCTGAACGATGCTTTTGCGTCGGGTGGCAGTAATGGTTATGACCATAAAAAAATGGGCATTACAGCGCGTGGCGCATGGATAAGTGTGCAGCGTCATTTTCGAGAGTTAAATGTTGATGTACAAAATAAACCGATCAGTGTCATTGGTATTGGTGACATGGCAGGAGATGTATTTGGTAATGGTATGTTGAGCTCAAAGTGCATCTCATTATTAGCAGCGTTTAACCATCTACACATCTTTATCGATCCTTCTCCGCGTGATCTTGAGGCTAGTTTTAATGAGCGTTTACGCCTGTTTGAAACGCCAAGAACCGGCTGGAGTGATTACGATCAAAAGCTTATCTCAGCGGGTGGTGGTATTTTTGAGCGTTCTGCTAAATCGATCGCAGTGAGTCCTGAGATGGCAAAACGATTTGATATACTCCAAAAACAGGTAACGCCGACTGAACTGATCACGATTTTATTAAAGGCTGAGGTCGATCTGTTATGGAATGGTGGTATTGGCACTTATGTTAAAGGTAAAGCCGAAAGCCATGCAGATGTGGGAGACAAAGCCAATGATATGTTACGAATTGATGGTGGGGAGCTACGCTGCTCAGTGGTTGGTGAAGGCGGAAACCTAGGTTTTACACAACTTGCACGCATTGAATATGGGTTAAATGGCGGACGATGTTTTACCGATGCCATTGATAATGCCGCGGGGGTTAACTGTTCCGATTTAGAAGTTAATATTAAAATATTATTAGATAAGCTCGTTTCGAAGGGAGATTTAACGGTCAAGCAGCGTAATGCTTGGTTGGTTAAAATGACCGATGAGGTTGCGCAAATCGTGCTTAGTAATAACTATCGTCAGGCTCAATCTATTAGTCTCTCTTATAGAGATGGCTATAAGCGCATTGAAGGATTTCGCCGTTTAATTGTCGATTTAGAAGATAAAGGCAAGTTGAATCGTGCGTTGGAATTCATTCCAACAGATGATGTGTTAAATGAATATAAAAGTATGCAGCGAGGGTTAACACGTTCAGGTATTTCAGTGATGCTCTCCTACGCGAAAAACGAATTAAAAGAAGCGCTTGCTAATGAAAATGTCGCAGATGATCCTTACCTATTACAGGAAGCGCAGAAAATATTTCCTGTCTCACTGGTCAAACAGTATAAACAGGAGATTCATCAACATCCGCTAGTAAGTGAAATTGTTGCAACACAGGTAAGTAATGATCTATTTAATTGCATGGGTCCTACTTTTGCACACCGTATTATGGCCAGTGCGGGCTGTTCATTTTTAGATGTGAGCAAAGCCTGGGTCGCTGCGCGTGATATTTTTTCGATGGATGCGACATTACAACAGATTGAAGCATTAGATAATATTGTGACCACAGAAGTGCAAAGCTTATTAGTAGAAAGATTGGAAAGAATGATCCGCCATGCAACGCGTTGGCTTGTCCGCAATCATCGTACTGATTTGGATACGGGGACGCTGGTAAAAAACTATCAAGCGCCTCTGAAAAATTTAGTGTCACAGTTTGATACCTTGCTAATTGGCAGTTCCATCGTGCACCGCCAAGCGGTGATTGACTCTCTTGTTGCTGGTAATGTACCCAAAGCACTTGCGGCTTCACTCGCTAGCAGTGATCAAATCTACGCGATGTTGGGGATTATCTCTATTGCTAAAAAAGTGGCGGTAAAACCCGAACAAGCATTGCAGGTATATTTTCACAGTGGCGAGTCCTTGAAACTATTTGATATTAGTAAACAACTTAATCTTCTTCCGGGTGAAAGCCATTGGCAATCGTTAGCAAGAGAAGCGATGCGTGATGATTTAGAGTGGCAGCAATTGCGTATCAGTAAGAGCATATTAGAAAAAGTTAAGCAGGATGTTGATATTAGTGATGCCTTTGTTGAGTGGCATACTTCTCATCATATTCTTTCTGAGCGTTGGCAACGTATGGCAGAAGCGATGTTAGCGGTCACTAAACCTGAGTTTAGTATGTGCCAAGTTGCGCTGCGTGAGTTATTAGACCTTTCTCAGAGTTGATAACTAGCCACGAATAAGCGTGTAAAATTACGTTTATGGTCAGTTGAGTTTAATCCGTCTCTTTCTTTTTTACGGAAAATAAAGAGACGGTGTATTTGTGTGACTATTGAACCAAGCATGGAAACTATCTGTTTTCCTCCTGTATCAAGTTCAACAATTTTTTAACAAAATGTCTTTTCATTTTCTAATGTTTGTAACTTTCCCTCACAGATTGCTAAAATCATTACCAAATCACACTTTATCAATTGAGTTAGATCAAACTTTACTAGACAGGTGTTAAAAAAATTGTTAATTTCCTTTTACAAAATAAATTGGTATTACCATTTTACAACCTTGCTATAAAGAGCACTATGTCTTACGTAAAAATCAAACAACCTAAATTAGCTGATGTCATAGAAAGTCGTATTGAAAGTATGATTTTAGATGGCTCATTAGAGTTGGGTGAAAAATTACCGGCTGAGCGAGAGCTTGCTAGACAATTTGATGTTTCTCGTCCTTCGCTGCGTGAAGCAATTCAGCGCTTAGAATCGAAGGGGTTACTAACTCGACGTCAAGGTGGCGGCACATACGTGCAACAGGCATTACGTGAAAAATTAGCTGATCCGCTATTTGAGTTATTGAATACGCATCCTGAGTCACAGTATGATCTGATTGAATTTCGTCATGCCTTAGAAGGTTTCTCTGCTTATTATGCTGCTTTACGCGGTACCGCTGAAGATTTTGATAAGATAAAGTCTTGTTATGCGGCGATTGAACGAGCGCAAAAAAAACAAGATTTAAACTGTGAAATTCAAAATGTTGCTCTTTTTTATCTTGCGGTTATCGATGCTTCGCATAATGTTGTTTTTATGCATTTAGCACGTGGTATTCAACCCTTATTAGAAAAAAACATTTCCGACAATGTTCAGCAGCTTTACGCATATCCTGAAGTTGCTAAAAAAATCCATGAACATCGTTTTCAGTTACTTGAAGCCATTCTTTCTAAGCAACCTGCCGTTGCTCAGCAAGCATCTGCTCAACATTTAACGTACATTGAACAAACACGTTCTGTGATATTACGTGAAGAAAGTTCTTTTAAACGCGAGTTAGGGCGTTTTTAACTTTTTAAAAATCACATGGGTAATTATTTAGATTACTTATTGCCGATTGGCATTCACCATTAACCATTGGTAGTGGGTGAATCTAAATAATTACATAACTACACACTTAGCCTTATGGCTGAGATACTTAAGTATAGAGAAGGAAAGTGTCATGACTGACATCCTAAACAGTGATATTGATGCACAAGAAACTTCAGAATGGCTTGCAGCACTAAGCGATATTCTTGAAGATGAAGGCTCTGAACGCGCACAATTTATCCTTGAAAAAGTAATGGAACAGGCTCGTGCAGAAGGCGTTAACCTTCCTCACGGCATTAATAGCCGTTATGTAAATACTATCCCTGCAAGCCAGCAACCAGCTTACCCTGGTGATGTGAAATTAGAGCAACGTATTCGCTCTATTATCCGTTGGAACGCAATCATGATCGTCATGCGTGCATCTAAGAAAGATTTGGATTTAGGCGGTCACATGGCTTCTTACCAATCTGCTGCTGCATTCTACGAAGTTTGTTTCAACCACTTTTTCCGTGCTCCGAATGCAACAGACGGCGGTGATTTAGTTTATTACCAAGGTCATATCTCTCCAGGGATATACTCTCGTGCATTCGTTGAAGGCCGTTTAAGTGCTGCTCAACTTGATAACTTCCGTCAAGAAGTTGATGGTGAAGGTCTACCTTCATACCCACATCCGAAACTATTACCAGAATTCTGGCAGTTCCCAACAGTTTCTATGGGTCTTGGTCCAATTACTGCTATTTACCAAGCTCGTTTCCTAAAATACCTTAACGGTCGTGGTCTAAAAGACACTACTGCACAGCGCGTATACGCTTTCCTAGGTGATGGCGAAATGGATGAGCCGGAATCTCGTGGTTCTTTATCATTCGCTTCTCGTGAAAAATTAGATAACTTATGTTTCTTAGTTAACTGTAACCTACAGCGTCTAGACGGTCCTGTAATGGGTAACGGTAGCATCATTCAAGAGCTAGAAGGCCTATTTACAGGTGCTGGTTGGAATGTTGTTAAAGTTATCTGGGGCAGTAACTGGGATGCACTACTTGCTAAAGATACAACGGGTAAATTATTACAATTGATGGATGAAACCGTTGATGGTGATTACCAAAACTTTAAATCTAAAGACGGTGCTTTTGTTCGTGAACACTTCTTTGGTAAATACCCTGAAACAGCAGCGCTAGTTGCTGATATGACAGATGAAGAGATCTTTGCCCTGAAACGTGGTGGCCATGATTCATCTAAACTGTTTGCTGCGTTTAAAAATGCAGAAGATACAATGGGTAAACCAACGGTTATCCTTGCTAAAACTGTTAAAGGTTACGGCATGGGCGCAGCCGCTGAAGGTAAAAACATTGCTCACGGCGTGAAGAAAATGAATGAATCTCACATTCAAAGCCTACGTGATCGTTTAAACCTACAAGATGTTGTTAGCGATGAGCAAGCCGCTGAACTACCTTATCTGACATTAGAAGAAGGTACACCTGAGCACGCATACCTGCATGACCGTCGTAAAGAATTACATGGTTACACGCCGCAACGTCTGCCTCAGTTTACTGAGAAATTAGCGATACCATCGTTGGATAAATTTGCGCCGCTTTTACAAGAGCAGAAACGTGAAATTTCAACAACAATGGCTTATGTACGTATCTTAAACGTATTGTTAAAAGACAAAGGCATTGGTAAAAATATCGTACCAATTATCTGTGATGAAGCACGTACCTTTGGTATGGAAGGTCTATTCCGCCAAGTAGGTATTTATAACCCTACTGGTCAAGAATACACGCCAGAAGATCGCGGTGTCGTTTCTTACTACAAAGAAGCAACATCTGGTCAAGTATTACAAGAAGGTATCAATGAACTTGGTTCAATGTCTTCTTGGGTAGCTGCTGCAACGTCATACAGTACTAATGACTTACCAATGATTCCATTCTACATCTACTACTCTATGTTTGGTTTCCAACGTATTGGTGATATGGCATGGTTAGCGGGTGATCAACAAGCACGTGGTTTCCTATTAGGTGCTACTGCTGGTCGTACAACGCTAAATGGTGAAGGTCTACAGCATGAAGATGGCCACAGCCACATTCAAGCAAATACAATCCCTAACTGTATCTCTTACGACCCAACATTTGCTTACGAGCTTGCTGTTATCGTACAAGACGGTATCGAGCGTATGTACGGCGATAACCCTGAAAACATTTACTACTACTTAACAGTAATGAATGAAAACTACGCAATGCCAGCAATGCCAGAAGGCGCTGAAGAGGGTATTCGTAAAGGTATCTACAAACTTAAATCACATCCAGGTAGCAACAAAGTTCAGTTATTGAGCTCTGGTACTATCATGAATGAAGTGACTAAAGCGGCTCAAATCTTAAGTGATGAGTACAACGTTGCATCTGATATCTTCTCAGTAACGTCATTCAATGAACTGACACGTGAAGGTCAAGATGTTGAGCGTCAAAACATGCTTAATCCTGAAGCGCCAGCAAAACAAGCATACATCACTCAAGTATTAGGTGATGAGCCAACAATTGCTGCAACGGATTACATGAAAAACTACGCTGAACAAGTACGTGCATTCATTCCATCTGATACATATAAAGTATTAGGTACTGATGGTTTCGGTCGCAGTGATAGCCGTGCAAACCTTCGTCGTCATTTCGAAGTTAATGCTGGCTACGTTGTTGTTGCTGCACTAAGTGAACTTGCTAAACGTGGTGATATTGAAGCATCTGTTGTAACAGAAGCGATTGCTAAGTTTGATATTAATACAAACAAAGTTAATCCTCTGTTTGCATAAACCATATTTTAAGGTGAGCACGGCTAATACTGTGCTCATTTGATTAATTAGGAAAATTATTATGTCTGAATTAAAAGAGTTTTTACTGCCTGATATTGGTGCTGATGCGGCTGATGTTACTGAAGTTCTAGTTTCTGTTGGCGACGTTATTGTTGAAGACCAAGATGTTATCTCAATTGAAGGTGATAAAGCTTCAATGGACGTACCTGCCGCATTTGGTGGCACGGTTAAAGAGATCAAAATGAATGTTGGAGACAGCGTTTCTGAAGGTCAAGTTGTACTGATTATTGAAGTTGCTGGTGAAGCGACTGCAGAAGCGCCTGTTGCGGCAGTTGAAGAAGTAGCTGCACCAGTTGCAGCGCCTGCACCTGCAGCGACAAGTGAACTTAAAGAAGTTTGTGTTCCTGACATCGGTGGTGACGAAGTTGAAGTAACAGAAGTATTAGTTTCTGTTGGTGACGCGATTGTTGAAGACCAAGATATTCTATCTGTTGAAGGCGATAAAGCGTCAATGGACGTACCAGCACCATTTGCGGGTATTGTTAAAGAGATCAAAATCGCATCTGGCGATAAAGTATCTGAAGGTTCATTAATCTTAGTACTTGAAGTACAAGGTAGCGCACCTGTTGCCACTGCAGCACCCGTTGCAGCAGCTCCGGCACCTGTAGCTAAAGCTGCACCAACGCCTGCTCCAGCAAAAGCTGCTGAAGTAGTAACCTCTGGTTCAATTAAAGCATCGCCTTCTGTACGTCGTGTTGCACGTGAGTTCGATTTAGACTTAGCACGCGTTCCTGCAACGGGTCGTAAAGGTCGTACAACGAAAGAAGACGTTCAAGCATACGTTAAAGCACAGTTAGCACTTGCTAAAAGTGGCGGTGGTGAAGGTGGCTTACAAGTACTTCCTTACGCAAATATCGATTACTCTAAATTCGGTGAAATTGAAATTAAACCACTTTCACGTATTCAGAAAATATCAGGTCCTACTCTGCATCGTAACTGGGTAACTATCCCACACGTGACACAGTTTGACGAAGCGGATATCACTGATTTAGAAACGTTCCGTAAAGAACAAAATGCAATCGCAGCAAAACAAGATCTAGGTCTTAAAATTAGCCCGCTTGTATTTATGATGAAAGCTGTTGCTAAAGCACTACACAAATACCCTAACTTCAACGCATCACTATCTACAGATGGCGAAAGCGTTATTCTGAAGAAATACATCAATATCGGTATCGCAGTAGACACGCCAAACGGTTTGGTTGTTCCTGTTGTGAAAG
This sequence comes from Psychromonas marina, assembly GCF_030161115.1. Classification (GTDB taxonomy): domain Bacteria; phylum Pseudomonadota; class Gammaproteobacteria; order Enterobacterales; family Psychromonadaceae; genus Psychromonas; species Psychromonas marina. The sequence continues at coordinate 85,415 of NZ_BSPQ01000019.1, read as the reverse complement.
ATGTAATTAACAAAGGTATTTACGATATCTCTCGTGAGCTAGGCGAAATTTCTAAGAAAGCACGTGCTGGTAAACTAACTGCAAAAGATATGCAGGGCGGCAGCATGAGTATTTCTAGTCTTGGTGGCATCGGTGGTACACAATTTACACCTATCGTAAATGCACCAGAAGTAGCTATCTTAGGCGTATCAAAATCAGCAATTAAACCAGTTTGGAATGGCGCTGAATTCGCACCTCGCATGATGGTGCCACTAGCACTTTCATATGATCATCGTGTTATCGATGGTGCAGATGGCGCACGCTTTATCACTGCAATTAATAACTACTTATCTGATCTACGTACGTTGATCCTATAAAATTGTTAACGGGTCGGCATTTGCTGACCTTTTATTTTGCATTTATTTAACATTTAAATAGAATAAATTCACATTTAAATGTTGGCATCATTGATATCAAATACAGAGGTCGAAATGAGTAAAGAGATTAAAGCACAAGTTGTGGTATTAGGCTCAGGTCCTGCTGGTTATTCAGCAGCATTCCGCGCAGCAGATTTAGGTTTAGAAACAGTAATCGTTGAAAAATATGAAACACTAGGTGGTGTTTGTCTTAACGTTGGTTGTATCCCTTCTAAAGCGCTTTTACATGTATCTAAAGTAATTGAAGAAGCGAAAGCACTTTCTGAACATGGCGTTCTTTTTGGTGAACCAACAACAGATGTAGATAAAATTCGCATCTGGAAAGAAAAAGTAGTATCGCAACTGACTGGCGGCTTACAAGGCATGGCTAAGATGCGTAAAGTTACAACAGTAACTGGTTGGGGTCGTTTCACTGACGCTAATACTATCGAAGCAACAGCTCGTGATGGTGAAGTAACTAAAATTACCTTTGATAACGCGATTATTGCTGCCGGTTCTCGTCCTGTTAAACTACCTTTCATCCCACATGATGATCCACGTGTTTGGGATTCTACAGATGCACTTGAGCTTAAATCTGTACCAAAACGTCTGCTTATTTTAGGCGGTGGTATTATTGGTCTTGAGATGGGTACTGTATACAAATCATTAGGTTCTACAGTTGATGTTGTTGAGTTTGCAGACCAACTTGTACCAGCTGCCGATAAAGATATCGTGCAAGTTTACACGAAGAAAGTGAAAGACAAATTCAATATCATGTTATCAACTAAAGTAACTGCTGTTGATGCAAGAGAAGACGCACTATACGTTTCTTTTGAAGGTAAAAATGCACCAGAAGAAGCTAAAGCATACGACGCTGTATTAGTTGCAGTTGGTCGTGTTCCAAACGGTTTCTCAGTAGATGCTGAAAAAGCAGGTATTGAAGTTACTGAACGTGGTTTCATTGAAGTTGATAAGCAGATGCATACTAACGTACCGCATATCCACGCTATTGGCGATATCGTTGGTCAACCTATGCTTGCACATAAAGGTGTGCATGAAGGTCATGTTGCTGCAGAGGTTATCTCTGGTAAGAAACATTACTTCGATCCAAAAACAATTCCTTCAATTGCTTACACTGAACCTGAGATGGCATGGGTTGGTTTAACTGAACGCGAAGCGAAAGAGCAGGGTATTAACTTTGAAAAATCAGTATTCCCTTGGGCGGCTTCTGGTCGTGCAATCGCATCTGATTGTTCTGATGGTATGACTAAGCTTATCTTTGATAAAGATACGCATCGTATTATTGGTGGTTCAGTGGTTGGTACAAACGCTGGTGAATTACTTGGTGAAATCGGTCTTGCAATCGAAATGGGTTGTGATGCAGAAGATATCGCACTTACTATCCACGCACATCCAACACTACATGAATCTGTTGGTCTTGCTGCAGAAATCTATGAAGGTTCAATTACTGACCTTCCAAACGCTAAAGCAGTTAAGCGTAAAAAATAATTATGTCGCTATTTATAAAATAGCGATATAACAATAAAAAGGCTTGTTACCGTTAAGGTAACAAGCCTTTTTTTATGCACTTAGTTCATTAAAATCTTGCTCAACAAACTGTAATAAAAGCTGACAGACACCTTGATAAAAGCCGCTATTGTTTACCTTTTTAGTCGCATTAACAAAGGGAGGTAACCACGACAAAAGCTGTTGTTGAATAAATTCAGTTTGCGCTGTGCTACTTTGCTGCGCCTCTTTAATGATTAAGTTACCGAGATAATCTAACTGAATAGCAATATGATCGGCAGGTTCTTTGAAGTTTGGATCAATCATTAAACCTTCACTTTTAAATAGCTCAAGCATCTGTAAATGTGGTTTTTCAAATAGTTGACCTGATTCTGAAAGATAAACAGAAGCATAGGGAGGTGCGCCTTTTTTAGCATCGGTTAAAAACAGTTCACTAAAATCAGCAGCGAGCTCTAAATTTGGCTGCTTGATGGCCATCATCTGTACTAATGCGGATTTTATTTGCAGTACAGGTTCTTTGAATAACACCTCTTGTTCAAGTTGAGTAAGCAGAGCAAGCCCTTCACCTGAAAAGTAATAACTTAGCTGTTGCTGATCTAGCTCTTTAGTGAGTAGTGTTGCAAACCACCAATAGATGCTTGCGCGTTGCTCATTGAGTTCATTCACTGCATTTTTATCCATTATATATATTAACCTATTCAGTTTAGTTATTTCGCTAAGCGACTTCATTCGGTCCATTAAAGGCGGTGACTGCGGGTACTTTACCTGTAAATTTTTCGTATTCTACCTGACAGGTATTGGCACTGGTTGCCTGAGCAAGTTCAGAGGTTGGTATATCTTGGGTTAAGGTATTCGGATCACCATAAGTATCAAGTGAACCAATAGATTCATCTATCGGAGCGTACCACGCTCCCTCTTCGATTCGTGCAACACCGGTTGGGTAATTTTTAGAGATCACTGCCCCTGCTAAAAGTTGCCCGCGCAGATTAAATACTCGTACTAAATCACCCGATTTAATACCACGATGCTGTGCATCTTGTGCATTTAGGTAGATAGGTTCCCTGCCTTTAACGGTATAGGTTTCACGGAACTGTTGTGAATCACACATTTGTGAGTGCAGGCGCTTATTAGGATGGCAAGATTGTAACCAAATAGGGTGTTTATCGGAGCCTGGGCCACCATGAGAACGTTCGGACTTCTCAAACCACATTGGGTGTCCTTGGCACTCTTTATAGCCGTAGCGGTCTATTTTGCGGCTGAAGATCTCAATGAAACCAGAAGGTGTTCCGAGTGCATTAATTTCAGGATCTTCTCTGAAGTCCGCCTGACGAACCCAATCTTCGCCTTTACCAAAATCAACAAAGCCCTCTTTCCAGAAAGTATTAAAATCAGGCATTTCAAAGCCCGCTTTATTGGCAGTTGCACAGTCGTTATAAAGTTCCTCTACCCACTGCATCTCAGTTTTTCCACGGGTGTAGTCCTGTTGCTGGCCAAATTTCCCCGCGAGCAATGCAAATATTTCAAAGTCTGTTTTAGATTGAAATAGTGGATCCACTAATTTGTGCATTGCAATTACACCACGTGCGCTATATGAACCATAAAGGTCTAAATCATTACGTTCCCACTGTGTACAGGCAGGTAGAACAATATCTGAGAAGCGGCAGGTTGCAGTCCATGTGAAATCGATAGACACTACGGTTTCTAGTTTATGGAATGCTTTTTTCATATTGTTACGATCTTGATGGTGGTGCCACGGATTACACCCAGAAAAGACCATCATTTTGACATCGGGCAGGGTAATTGTTGCACCATTCGCTTGGATTTTTTTACCTGGCTCTAAAATACAATCAACCCAACGTGCAACGGGAATAGTACTGCTGTAACCGTTAAAGTCTTGGTTCTTATGGATGCGATTATCTGGTTTATCAGGATTACGCGGAAATCCACCTGGACCCGCCGCGCCTGTCGAAGAAACTCCCACAGAGCTATAGTGATGAGAGTAGCTGATACCACCACCGGGTAAACCTATTTGCCCCATCATGGTTGCAAGCACCGCTGCCATCCAGTAAGGCTGCTCACCATGTTGTTGACGCTGGATACTCCAACCCACCATAATTTGCGTACGTTGTTTAACTAACAACCGTGCGAATTCACGAATGTCATCGGCTTTAATGCCACAGATAGCTGATGCCCACTCTGGTGTTTTCTCGACTTTATCTTTTGTTTCACCTAACAAATAAGGCACAAACTCTTCAAAGCCTAATGCATAGGTATCGATGAATTTTTTGTCGTATAGCTCCTCTTTATAGAGAGTATGTGCCATCGCTAACATAAACGGTACATCGGTTTGTGGGTTGATATATTGATGCTCGCAGTCTAAATAATCCTGCGTTTTAGTGACCACCGGATCAATGCTGATCACACGTATCTCTTTTTTAGCTATTTTATCTTTTAACTGCTCAAGGTATTCAAATGACTCATGGGTTTCACAGTTCCAACCTACCTGTAAGTTTTTCACTAAATCATCAGCCCAAAGGATAATCGTTTTACTCTCTTTTAAGATAACCGGCCATGAACTGCCCTGTGCGTAGACCTCTGTTGTACCTAATACGTAAGGCATAATCGTTTGCCCTGCACCGGTTGAGTAATCACCGACTTTATTAACACTATAACCGTGCATAGCAATAGCGCGTGCCATGTGATTACCACAGGCATGAAATTGCCCCGTTTGACGCCAGCCCGTGCTGCCAGCATGAAGTGCCCATGGACCATATTGAGTTTGCATACGTTCGAGCTCGTCATGGAATAGGGTGATCGCCTCATCCCAGGTGACACGGATAAAACGATTGTCTCCGCGCTTAGTCGTATCACTTTTGTCACGATTCAAATACCACTCATAGCGTACCATTGGATAGCGAATACGTGATGGGCTATAAATAATTCCTTTAATACCATTGAGCATATCCGTTGGGTATTTATCGACATTAAAGGGTTTAATCTCCTGTACTTTTCCCGCGTAAACACGTGCTCTGAATGCCCCCCAATGCGAACCACTGACTTTCCATTTACCCGCTTCCTCTGCCGTTGCTGCATGCGCGACTTGTAATAACCCGGGGCCCACTAATGCTGCGCCACTTGAAGCTAATAATCCTTTTAAAAAACTACGTCTTGAAATTGACATTATAAGCTCCTAATTAATGGCTTTCTTCTGAAAAATCAGAGGAGTGTTTTTGTAAATACTTGAGCACTAATGCTTGTGTATCACCGTCTAAGTTTACGAATGACAACATACCGTTAAACATGCCTGGCCAAGTATTAGTATCAAAGTGGTTCTCTGCTGGTTGGGTATGACAAACACTACAGCTAACATCGTAGGTTGATTTTGCGAATGTCCATAAGGTGTCACGAGATTCGGTTAATGAGCTATTACGCATCCATAATTTCACTTCGACTTTTTGCCATGGCAAACCGGTTAAATCATCAACTTTCGATTCGCCTTTTTGCATATATTGATCGCTTTGTGCTACCTCTTTAGTTAAGAATCCGTCGTTGATGTTCATTGCAAAATCTTCAAACATCACCCGTCCAAAGCCTTTGGTTTTACGCCACGCATCAATCTCAACCTGAATAGCATCGCCTTCAACTGCTAATATCGTCACTTTAGTCGCAGCGTTAAGTTGACCTGCCTCTGTGCCTAACGTTTTATCGGTAAACAGTGGTAATTGGCGCACGCTGTAATAACTATTGCCAGTCTTGTAACCCGATGTTGCCATCTCTTCAAGTTTAGCAAGGGTACCGTCACCTGAGTTCATATGTTCAGGCAGGTGATGTGCAATGCCTTTATGACAATCGATACAGCTTTGATCGCGTTCTGCCGCCATTTTCATCTGCACTTGGGCACGTTCAGACATGATGTCAAAATCCATGCTGTTATAGTTATGACAGTTCTTACATTCAAGAGAGTTATTAGCAGTGAATCGATCCCATTCATGTTGGGCAAGTTCACCCCGTTTTTCGAGGAATTTTTCACGTGTATTGATGGTGCCAAAGATAGTGCCCCATACCTCTTTAGAGGCTTGCATTTTACGTGCTATTTTATCAGTCCACTTGTGTGGTACATGACAATCAGGGCAGGTTGCCCGCACACCTGAACGGTTTTGCCAATGCACCGTATCTTGTAGTTCCACATAAACATTGTCACTCATCTCATGACAGCTAATGCAAAACTCTTCGGTATTGGTCACTTCAAGTGCCGTATTAAAACCACCCCAGAAGATAATACCGGCAATGAACCCACCAATGGTAAGAAACCCAAAGCTTAAATGATTGCTTGGCTTGCTAATGATTTTCCAAAAACGCTTAATTGTTTGCATCATAATGAGACCTTATTGATGACCTACGGTGCTCTACTGAGCCGTTTAAGTTTGTCGAATATGATAACTAGTGCCCGGGAGGGCCCATTATGAACATCTGTAGGAACCAAATGCTGAAGCCATAAGCGCCAATGACGGCAACGCTTAAAACAGGAAAAAGGCAGACGGTGAGAAGGAAAAATGTTTTCCATTCTGAAGATTTATTATTCTCTTCAATTTCATCTTTATGATTTGACATAAGCATTCCAAATATTATGAATATTAACAGCCATTCTATTGCTTTACTTTTTATAACTAGCGTAGGTTTGAAATGTCAGGAACTCAAGATTTTGAGAGAATTTTAGTCGCTAATATGAACCTCTAAATGCTTATATTAGTAATAGGCGAATGGGTAGATTGAACATTTGTGTTCTTTTAAATTTTGTACCATTTATCAAACATTTTAATTCTATCCATCTGAGTTAATAGGCGAAAATCATACACATTGGAGAAAACTTTATGGTTAATGATGCTATCTAATCGTGGTTTTGATAGGTGAGTAAGGGAGATAGAGGAGAGGGGGAGATAAAAAGGGTTATTAATTTAATTGAGAGGAATTTTTCCACTCACCTAAATTAATAACCCTCATATTTCATACTAATTTGGCGTTTCAATGAAACGCCTTATCGGCAGCTATACCATTTTAACTGGTACTGGTTTACCTTCGAACTTAGTGCTCATCTCTTGTGTTGGCGGCACGAAGTCAGTCAGGTTAATCCCTTCTACTGCACTCTTGTATTCTTCGATAGTAGGGAAGCGACCCAATACCGTCGAAAGAACAACTAAAGGTGTAGAACCGAGTAGTGATTCTCCTTTCTTCTCTGCTGTATCGGCTACGACACGACCTTGGAATAGGCGTGTTGATGTTGCAATAACAGTATCACCTGGTTCAGCTTTCTCTTGGTTACCCATACATAAGTTACAACCAGGGCGTTCTAGATACATGATGTTTTCGTATTTAGTACGTGCTGCATCTTTCGGGTGTGAATCATCAAATTCAAAGCCTGAGTATTTTTGTAAAATTTCCCAATCACCTTCAGCCTTAAGTTCATCAACAATGTTGTATGTTGGTGGCGCAATCACTAGTGGCGCTTTAAATGACACACTACCGTTTTGTTTTTCAATATTACGTAGCATTTGAGCGATGATTTGCATGTCACCTTTGTGCACCATACAAGAACCAACAAAACCTAAATCAACACTTTTACCGTTGTAGAATGATACTGGGCGAATCACATCATGCGTATAACGCTTAGAGACATCTTCATTGTTTACGTCTGGATCGGCAATCATTGGCTCGTTGAGAGCATCTAGGTCAATAACAACTTCTGCATAGTATTTTGCATTGTCATCTGGCGCTAAAGCTGGGTTGCTGCCCGATTTAATCTCTTCGATACGTTTGTCTGCTAATGCGATTAAACCATGGAGTGTTTTGGCAGGGTTTTCCATGCCTTTGTCGATCATGATTTGGATACGGCTCTTAGCAAGTTCAAGTGATTGGATTAACGTATCATCTTGAGAAATACAGATAGCTGCTTTGGCTTTCATCTCTGCAGACCAATCTGTGAATGTGAATGCTTGGTCAGCTAATAAAGTACCGATATGCACTTCAATAACACGACCTTGGAATACATTTTCACCATCAAATTGCTTAAGCATTTGCGCTTGAGTTGAGTGAACAACGTCGCGGAAATCCATATGACTTTTCATTTTACCTTTAAAGGTAACTTTGACTGAGTCTGGGATTGGCATTGCAGCTTCACCTGTTGCTAGTGCGATTGCTACGGTACCTGAGTCGGCACCAAATGCGACACCTTTAGACATACGGGTATGCGAGTCACCACCAATAATAATAGCGCGGTCATCAACTGTAATATCATTCAGTACTTTATGAATAACGTCAGTCATTGAATGGTAAATACCCTTCGGATCACGTGCAGTGATAAGACCAAAATCATTCATGAAACTCATTAATTTAGGCGTATTTGCTTTTGCTTTACCATCCCAAACCGATGCTGTGTGACAACCTGATTGGTAAGCACCATCAACTAAAGGAGAGATCGTAGAAGCAGCCATCGCTGATAGCTCTTGGCAGGTCATTGGGCCTGTGGTGTCCTGAGAACCAACAATGTTTACTCGAACGCGTACATCTGAACCCGCATGTAATGCAGATTCAGAAGTCACACCAAGTGCATTGTTATTGAATATTTTTTCAACCGCCGTTAAACCTTGGCCTTCAATAGACGTTTCTTTTGAACTAGCGAATACTTGTGTTGGTTTTACACCTAACATTTCAGCCGCTAATGTTTGTAGTTTTTTACCAAATACAAGAGCATAAGAGCCACCTGCTTTCATAAATTCTACTTTCTGCGGAGTGAACGCGGATGATATATCAGCAAGCTCTTGTTCGCCGTTGAATAACTTTTTCGCTTTTGTATCGATAGTTAATACAGTACCAGTTGCAACAGAGTATGCTTCTTCTAATACCGCATCACCATTTTCATCAATAACAGTCTTACCGCTCGCATCTGTTTTCTTAACCCAGTTTTTAAGGTCTAAGCCAATACCACCAGTTACATCAACGGTTGTTAAGAAGATTGGAGAGATACCATTTGTGCCAGCAACGACAGGGGCAATGTTAATAAAAGGTACGTATGGGCTAGCTTGCTCACCTGCCCACAAAGCGACGTTGTTTACGCCAGACATACGCGATGAACCAACACCCATTGTGCCTTTCTCTGCGATAAGCATGACTTTAGCGTCAGGGTGCTTAGCTTGTAATGCTTGGATCTCTTGCTGTGCTTCTGGCGTGATCATACATTTACCGTGTAATTCACGGTCTGCACGTGAGTGTGCTTGATGACCTGGAGAAAGTAAGTCGGTAGAAATATCTCCTTCACCAGCGATATAAGTAACTACTTCAATTTTTTCTGCAATATTTGGTAGTTTTGTGAAGAATTCAGCTTGAGCGTAGCTTTCTAAAATATCTTTAGCGATTGCATTGCCAGCTTTAAATGCCGCTTCAAGGCGAGCTGTATCTGCATCGTATAAAAATACTTGCGTTTTTAATACGTCAGCAGCAAGTTCTGCAACGGGTGCGTCGTCAGATAATGCTAAATCAAGTAACACCTCAATTGAAGGGCCGCCTTTCATGTGAGACAACAATTCAAAAGCAAACGTTGGTGTTATTTCAGCTACAACAGATTCACCTAAAATGATCTCTTTTAAAAAAGCCGATTTTACACTGGCTGCGCTTGTCGTACCAGGCAGAGTGTTATAAATGAAGAAATTAAGTGAATCTTCACGGTGCTCATTTCCTAAATCTTTAATTTGAGCAATAATTTCCGATAGTAAATCGGCAGCATCAATTGGCAGTGGAGCCAATCCTAGCTCATTTTTACGAATTTCAATTTCTTTGATGTACTCTAAATATAGACTCATTTAAAACTCTCTCTCTAGTTCTAAGATGCTAATAACATTGTAGTTATTAACAAGGACAAATTTACCGACAGTTTACCTTATTTTCTAGCCACTACTAAATAAATGCATAAGTTAACATTAAATTAACACTATTCATGTGATTTATGTCGGATAGGAAAAAATAATTATATCGATAAAGTTACCTCATTAGCAGTTCTTATCGGGCCTAAGGCTAGTTGTTGAGTATTTTACTTTTTCTAAATTTTTATCTTCACACTGCCTCATCTTTATTGGTTTATGGTCATTTGAAAGTCTTAAAGCTTTCTATATATAGCATGAAATAATTGCTCTGATAGTAATGCTATTGGCTGTTAAATTAGGTTATGAATTAAAGTAAGAGTTATTGATTTGTTATCGCTGCCTGTCGTCGTTCAATAATATTCAACGTGAATAATTGAATATAGTAATAAATAACAAATAGTATGGATAATTGCTCGTTTCACCTTCTTTCTATATGCAGCGTTAAAATGCTTAGGTATAAATGAGCGAATGATGACGACTGTGAGAATATGAAGCTGTTGCTTTATCTTTTACTGATTGTGTTATTTTTCCTATTTTTGTTGGGACGTGAATGAAGTGAGTAATATTATTGTTATTAAATTTAAATTATTCTGAATCTTAAAGTTATTAACTTGTTCAGTAATTATCTGCTAAGTAAAGAGGCAGTGATTATGGTTGCTCAGAGATGTTAGGGGATGAGATATAAAACCAGTTCTTTTTAAAACAATGTGTTGTAATTTTTTTTCGGCTGAGCTAGTTGATTTCTGTTGTAAGCGGTGACAGAAAAGATAGTCGTTCAATGAGGCCTACGTAACCTTGTAAAAGGTTGTATGGGCTTAAATAAGCACTCATTATTCACTGTTAAATGTATGTAACAATTATTTTACATTTCTCTGACTTTAAAATTGATTAATTGATAAAAGTCTATTACCTTTATTTGTAATGGTTTTTTTTATGTTTAAAAATGCTTTTAATAGTATTTATATAGAAAATTTCAGATGTTAACCTGCTGATAAATAATGATATATCTGCGATTAGTATGATTAATGAATAAAAGCAAGTAAAACAAGCTTGTTTTTTCACCAAAAATTGATATTATCTCAAAATATGATAAAAAGCAGAGACTGTCATAACAGTCCGGTCATAATCAGTGACAAAATTATAGTTGATAACGATATAAATTTACCAGTATAGGTAAAGTTTCTTCTGTATTTTAATAATCTTAAATAAACAATCATAAAGTGGGTACTATTATGTTAGAAAAAAGCTTAGTTGTGGGCGAATACCACATTGACACTAGCCAAAACAGTTTAATTCATGGAAGCCGTAAGGTTTACCTAGGTCCTTTACGTACATCATTACTACATTTCTTATGTAAAAATGTAAATACAGTAGTAACACGTGAAGATCTTGCTCAACATGTATGGGGTCGCTTAGTGACTGACCATACAATCAACCAACATATCTCTCAGCTACGTAAAAGCATTGGTACGTTAAGCTTACACGGCTTAAACATCTCAACTATTCCTAAGCGTGGCTACATTGCACGTATGGAAGGTGTTGGTGTTTCTGAAAATAACGTAGCGCCTATTGCTCAATCTGAAGGTTCAGCTAACGTAATTACAGGTATGAAAGTATTAGTAGTTGAAGCTGAAGCGACTCAACGCATCCAGTTAATCGAGCTTTTAGAAGAGCTAGATGTTGCATACGTTGAAGGTGTTGCTACAACAATCGAAGCAGAACGTTCTGTTGCATTACAAGATTTTGATTTAGTAATTATCGATACGTTACTAGCAGATAATTCAGGTCTTGAATTAATCAAGAATATCCGTACAGGTCAAACATCAGCGGCTGCTGATATCTGTATTTTAAGTTCACACTTTGATGTTCAGCGCGAACTTCTTGGTCTAAATAGCTTGTTAGACGTTCAAGGTTTATTATTAAAACCTTTCGAATCTAGCCGTTTAAAACAGATGTTAATGGTTGCTACTAAATCAAATGTTGTTTTAAAACCACAAGCTGCATATGAACTTGTACCAACAAATGTTTTAGAAGTTGCTGCACAAGCGAAAGCTGTAAATAGCTAATCAACTTTTATTATTTCTAAAGGCCCCCATGGCAACATGGGGGCCTTTTTTGCTTTAAGAAGAAAAAAGATGGAATACGAATTTAGAAAAGACTTCATCACCGGTCAAGCAACAGTGCAAACAGAGATGGACCATGAAGCCATTGCGACGTGGCTTGAAATGGAAGGACAGTCTGTTGATTGGGTTGAAGCGTTACTCGCTAAAATAGACGCAGTACAAAACCGTTCATTAACCGAATATAAGCAGCCTGGTAGTGAATTTAATTTATTACTAACCTATGCAGATGCACAGGTCATAAATCATCGTTTAATGGAATCAGGGGACGATGAAGAGCTAACTGACGATATGTCATTCTACGACGCTGAAATAGAAGCATGTTGTGGGTTGGAGGATTTTAAAAACTTACTTGAATCATGGCTTGAGTTTATTATTTAAGAGCAAGCAATAGGATAGTTATTAGTAGCTAGTTTCTGGTGTGATAACTAACTACTAACGACTTTTAGTCGCTAGTTTATTTAGGTTAACTAACTTTTTCCACTAACGACTAATAGTTTTACATTAATACCTAAGCACTAATGTCGCCATCCCTAAGAATGAAAATAGCCCAACTACATCGGTCACAGTCATCAATGCCATTCCACCTGCTAATGCAGGATCAATTTTATACTTGTGCATAATTAAAGGTATCGTCACACCAGCAATACCAGCCACTAAGAGGTTAATAAACATTGCACCAGCAATAATGATGCCTAAAGTAATGTCACCTTTCCAGATGACTACGGCGACGGCAACGAAAATTGCCCAGACCATACCATTTAATAAACCAATAGCTGCTTCTTTACCAATTAACCAGCGCGTATTGCTGTTACCAATATGGCCAACTGCTAGGCCTCGTATAACCAGTGCTAAGGTCTGATTACCTGCAATACCCCCCATACTTGGTACGATGGTCATTAGCACTGCTAAGGTAGCCATCTGTTCGAGAGTCGCTTCAAACATATTAGAAACAGAAGCAGCAATAAAGGCAGCCACTAAGTTAAGTGCTAGCCACACGGTACGACGCTTGGCACTTGGCAGGATAGGGGCAAAAGTATCCTCATCATCATCCATACCCGCCATCCCCATCATGGAGTGCTCTGCATTTTCACGAATGATATCGACCACATCATCGATGGTAATACGTCCTAGCAGCTGATTATCATGATCAACGACAGGTGCGGATATCCAATCATGGCGTTCAAAAAGCTTAGCGACCTCAAGTTCAGGCATCTCTGCAAATATACTACCGGTCTTGGTATTCATGACCTGTGCTACAGAGAGCGAAGGATCAACGGTAAGCAGTGTAGAGAGTGGTACTTCACCAATCAGGTGATCCGTTGAGTCAACAACATACAGCGCATCAGTCGCTTCAGGAAGTTCACCTTTAAGACGCAGGTAACGTAACACCACATCAATAGAAACATCTGCCCTAAGGGTAATGGTATCGGTACTCATGGTTGAACCAGCGGTATCTTCAGGGTAGGCAAATGCGGTTTCAACACGATGCCTATCTTGTGCATCCATTTGCTCTAGTACTGCCTGGTAAAGACTATCCGGAATACCACGTAATACATAAGCAAGATCGTCGGTATCCATGCCTTCTGTTACTGCAACTAAATTAGCGGCATCCATTAAACTGATAATGCCGTCTTTGGCATCTTCATTTAATTCTTCAAGGATTTCACCCTGCTGATCATGGTCAGTCAGGTTCCAAAGGACTTTACGGTTAGCGGGTGGAGAGGATTCTAATAGTAGGGCCACATCACAAGCTGGCATTTTTTCAATAATACTACGAGCAAGTACAAACATACCACTTTCGAGTGCTTTGTTTACTTCCTGGAGGTATTGCTGGGTGTCTTTTAGGTCTGTTTTGTCCAGCATTTTCACTCCCTAAGGCTATTCTTCTTCTAGAAATTTATCTTCAATTAATTGGGTAACCGCTGTCATTGCTTGTTTGGCTTGGTTACCTGTTGCTGTAATTTCGATCTCTTGACCATAACAGGTCTCTAGTACCATTAACCCTAGTACACTATCAGCATCGGCTTGTTTTTCATGATGGCTAATGGTGATTTTTGCGTCAAAATCATTAACTAATTCAACTAGTTTAATGGTTGCACGAGTGTGCAAGCCAAGTTTATTTTGTATTGTAATAGTTTGCTTAATGATATCCACTGTTTTCTAGCTCTTTATGATGAGGGTAGGCATTTATGCTCAATCTGCACTTGGTATTTGCTGCTAAAGCGCGCTGCAATTCTTTCCGTGACAAAAACGGAACGGTGTTTTCCTCCAGTACAACCAATCGCAATAGTGACGTAGTTGCGATTATTTTCTTCAAGGTGCGGCATCCAAGATTGAAAAAGGTTATCGATTTGATTAATGGTTTGTTTGACCACCGGCTGTGATTCCAGATAATCGATAATAGGTTGCTCTGTACCATTATATTTCTGTAATGACGGTTCCCAATGTGGATTCGGTAAAAAGCGTACATCAAAAATATAATCAGCATCTTCAGGATGGCTATATTTAAAGCCAAAAGATTGAAAAATAATTAATAACTTACTTTTACTTGAACCTTGTAGGAAAATTTTAAGGCGTTCGTTGAGATTATGGATAGAGAGTGTGGTGGTATCTATTTCAAGCGCAGCCTCTCTTTTTAGCGGGGCAATGAGTTCTCGCTCACGCTCTAAAGCTTGTGACAACGATAATTTTTGCTTTGATAACGGGTGCAGGCGTCTTGTTTCACTGTAACGGCGTATTAGCTCTGTAGTGATGGCATCAATGTAGATGATCTCGATCTCTATTTTATCTCTAAGTGCTGACAATAACTGTTCAATTGCCAACGCTTCATGAGGGAGATTACGAATATCTAATGTGATTGCAATTTTATTGTTGGGCGCATCAACCGTATCGATCAGCTGTTCTAGCAGCTGGTAGGGAACACCATCAATGCAGTTGTAGCCTAGATCTTCAAGTACATTGAGTGCAATTGTTTTTCCAGAACCGGAACGTCCGCTAATGATGATTAATTTCATTTTATCCCCTAAAATTTATTCGCTCTGCAATAATTCGTATAAATGCTCGTTACTATCTGCATTACGTAATTGACGTAAAAAAGGTTTATCTAATAATTTTTTACTGATTTCAGAAAGTGCAGCTAAGTATTCAGGGCATTTATCTTCAGGTACAAAGATAGCAAATAGAATATCTACTTTGTTGCCATCATAGGCATCATAATCAATACCAGAGCAACATTGCATAAAGATAGCGGTAGCAGGATATGACTTGTCAATTTTCACATGTGGTATTGCAATACCAAGTCCGACGCCAGTTGAGCCTATTTTTTCACGCGCGATAAGCGAGTTAAATAGTTCTTGAGCATCCATATTTAATTTTTTTGCTGCAATGTGGCTAATTTTTTCTAGCACACCCTTTTTGCTGTTACAGCTAGTCTGGCAAAAAACCGACTCTTTATCTAATAGTTCAGATATTTTCATATTTTATATTTCTATTGGCACAATTGGCGCGATTTTATCAGGTTCAATAAGAATGGCTATTAAGAATTTTAATTTTCTTAATATTAATCAATATTCAGCCCTTTAGAAGATAAATAGCTTGCTTATAGCATAGAGGATAAAAGTGAACATGTTTGCTAGGAATAACAATCTATGCTCACTAAATTAACTCTATTACAATAACTGTTTACGCTGGTTTGATGGTGGAATACCTAATGATTCTCTATATTTCGCAATAGTACGTCGTGCTACTTTAATACCTTGCTCTTCAAGTAGCAGCGTTATTTTATTGTCGCTCAAAGGTTTGGTTGTTAGCTCTGCACTAACCAGTTTTTTGATTAATGCTCGTATTGCTGTAGAGGAGCATTCTCCGCCACTGTCTGTTGCTACATGGCTAGAAAAGAAGAACTTTAATTCATAGATACCACGTGGTGTATGCATAAATTTTTGTGTTGTAACACGAGAAATAGTGGACTCATGCATCTCAACTTCGAAAGCAACGTCATTTAATACCATTGGCTTCATCGCTTCATCGCCATACTCAAAAAAAGCCTGCTGTTGTTGAACGATACAGTTTGACACTTTTAATAGTGTTTCATTTCGGCTTTCAAGGCTTTTGATAAACCACTTTGCTTCTTGTAGGTTACCTTTTATAAATTGTGAGTCTGTTTTGCTAATATTACCTTTACAAAGGTCGGCATATTTTTGATTAACGGTAAGTTGAGGATCGCAGTCAGGATTTAGCGAGACACGCCACTGGCCAGCAATCTTTTTTACATAAACATCAGGCACAACATATTGAGCTTGGGTATCTTCAAACTGATTGCCCGGTCGCGGCTCTAATGTTTGTATCAAGCGCATAATCTCAGCGAGTTCATGCTCTTTTAACTTGGTTTTTCGTGCTAGCGTACGGTAATCTCGATTACCTAACAGATCCATATGTAATTCGAGAATCATTAACGCTTCGGCGCGCCAAGGTGTCTCACTGCTAAGATGACGCAGTTGAATCTGTAAACAGTCTTGAGCTGATTTAGCTGCAATACCAATAGGATCAAAATGTTGAACTCGTTTTAACACAGCTTCTACTTCATCGAGTTCTAGGTCTTCAACGTCAGTATTTAATCCTTCTAGAATAGACTCACAGCTACTGGTTAAATATCCTGATTCATCAATTGAATCGATAATGGCTGTTGCGACGAGTAGATCTGTTTCTGTAAAGGGAGTGAGTTGCATTTGCCAGATAAGGTGATCTTGTAGCGAGGTAGAAGACTCACCTTGGTAAACACTATCTTCGCCATCATAAGTTGCTGAACCTGAAGAAACTGATGTTGTTGGTGGTGGGGTATAGGCCTCTTCCCAATTACTTTCATCGGGTATCTCTTCCGAAAACTCTTGCTGAGTCATTGCCTCGCTGGTATCTAGTTGACTACTATCTTGTTCTTTTGTAACTGCTTCTGTGGAGCTATTATCATCTTGCTCGAGCAGTGGGTTTTCATCAAGTGCATTCTGTATCTCTTGCTGCAAATCAAGGGTCGATAGCTGCAATAGCTTTATTGCTTGCTGTAATTGTGGGGTCATAGCAAGTTGCTGACCCATTTTCAATTGTAACCCTTGTTTCATCAAAACGTATTCCTAATATAAATTAAGTGTTATCGCAATTCCATTGACTTTATAATAAAGCTTACCCAGTAAAACCAGTTACTTCAAGGCAAAGTTCATTGTAAATTATTGTTATATTTAGAAAATAAAACAATTCTAGCGCTTTGAACTAGTCGATTGATGAGTAAATTGGGTTGTCATCGACTATAATTTAAAGCCTTCACCAAGGTAGACCTGTTTCACATGATCATTTGCTAATATTTCATCTTGTGTACCAATGGCGATAATTTCTCCGTGGCTCACGATATAAGAATGCTGACAAACATCTAACGTTTCGCGCACATTATGGTCGGTAATTAATACACCTAATCCTCTGTCGCGTAATTGCCCAATAATATTTTTAATATCAATAACAGAAATAGGGTCAACGCCGGCAAAAGGTTCATCAAGCAAGATAAATTTTGGCTCAGTCGCTAAAGCGCGCGCAATCTCTACTCGGCGTCGTTCACCACCAGAAAGACTCATACCTTTATTATTTTTAATATGGGTTATATGAAATTCTTCAAGAAGCGTATTTAATTTTTCTAGGCGTTGTTCTTTGCTCAACTCCTTGCGCGTTTCTAATATTCCCATAATATTTTCAGTGACGGTTAACCGTCTGAATATTGACGCTTCTTGCGGCAGGTATCCGATTCCTTTTTGAGCTCGAATATGCATCGGGTGATGTGATATATCTTCGCCATCAACGATAATGGTACCTTCATCCTGTTTTACTAATCCAACCACCATATAAAAAGAGGTTGTTTTACCTGCTCCGTTTGGGCCTAGTAAACCGACTATTTCGCCTGTTTTCACGGTTAAACCTACACCATTTACTACGGTACGCCCTTTATAGCTTTTTACTAAACCTGTTGCGATTAACTCAGCCATTATTTATCTTCAGCCTGTTGTTTACTTTCATCATTTTTTTCAAATTGAGCGGGTAAGAAAACTGTTTTAACACGCTGTTGTCCTGCTTTATCACTTTCAACGGTTAACTCTTCTGTTTCTAATAAGTAGATGATTTTCTCGCCATTTATCTGACTATCTAATTGTTTTACTTGTGCATTACCTGTCAATGTTATTTTAGCATTAGCAACGTCGTAATGGATTGTATTCGCTTCGGCATCAAAGGGTTTACCATCATCTTGCAATTGATAAAAAGTCGCTACTTTTCCTTCGGCGATCATGATTTCATGATTCGCTTTTTTGCCGCGAATAACGGTTAGCTTATCACCGGTTATTTTAATTGTTCCCTGTGTTAGCAATACATCCTCATTGAAAGTAACCGTATTACTTTTCATCTGTGCATGCTGACTGACAGAGCTAACATTAATGGGTTGATCATAGTCTGATTCTAATGCCTGCGCTGAAATAGAGCTGATCATCATAGCAAATAGTAAACTTGTTTTATTGAGCTTCATTTAGGTATACCGCTTTTATCTGTTTTTTAACGATTAATTCTTCACTAACAAGGGATGCCCACATGCCAATCCCTTGCTGTTCCATTTGTGGACCTTGCCAGTGAACCAATAACTCACTGCTGATCTCTTTTTCAGCTAATAATATAGTGAGTTGTTCTGTACTCATTGTCTGGACTAATTGGTCTAAACTCAGGTTTTTAACCCATACATCATCGGATAAAACAAGTTTGTTATCTTCAGAAAGGGCACCATTTTCACTGGTAACTTGCCAAGTTGTTATGCTGTTATCTTGCTCATTTTGTATGTATATCAGTACTTTTGGGTTTTCAAAAACCGTGATCTCTTTGTCACTATAACTTGTCGCTTTTGTCGCAAAAACTTGATGCGAGATTTGCCCCATTTCATTAAAATGATCATTGGTAATGTTATAGGCGATATAACTTGGATGATGCTCTGATAAAGCCGTTAACTCTTGCTGTGGTTTTAGATATAGCCAGATTAAGAAAACAATCAGCAATAGGATGTAAGGAATAGCTTGCCGTTTACTCATCTACTGACTTTTGCCCTGTGTTGTGTTTAATTGGCTGTGACACTGTAAAAATAGATCACATATTTCTCGTACTGCGCCAAAACCACCTTTAGTTGTTGTAATTAAGTCCGCACCTTGTAAAACCAATGGGTGTGCATCAAAAACAGCGATACCTAGCCCACAAGCCTGCATTACTGCCAGGTCAACGACATCATCGCCAATATAAGCAACCTCATTACTGGTTAAATTGAGTTTATTAAGTAGTGATTGATAAGCACTCATTTTATCTTCAATACCTTGCATTATATGTGTCACACCTAATGCTTGCATTCTATTTTCAACTATATTGGATTGACGACCGGTAATAATTGCGATTTCTATACCCATTTGCATAATCGCTTTCATGCCAAAACCATCTTTGGTGTGGAATGCTTTTAGTTCTTCTCCGTCGTTACCCAAGTAGATTCTGCCATCAGAAAACACACCATCAACATCACAAATTAATAGTTTGATCTGTGTTGCTCTTTGGTGATTTTCATTACTAATTAGGCCATAGGGGGTTGTGAACATGAGCTTCTCAATTTTAATAGTTTCTATGCTAAATAAAATAGCAAAATGGGCCGTTTAACGCGAGAAATGATTATCTGTTTATCTCAATATTACTACAAAATCTTTAAATTACGGCGTTTAAGGTTTGAATATTAAGCGTTATCCCATAAACTAGTATGTAAATTATCAAATGAATCTCATAATTTATGAAGCAATTAAACCACTTAGTGATCAAGCAACTCTCTTTTTCTCGAAACGAAAGGTTATTATTTGATAACTTAGATTTTAATTTTGAGCGGGGAAAAATTACCGCAATTTTAGGACCCAGTGGTATT
Organism: Psychromonas marina; assembly: GCF_030161115.1. Classification (GTDB taxonomy): domain Bacteria; phylum Pseudomonadota; class Gammaproteobacteria; order Enterobacterales; family Psychromonadaceae; genus Psychromonas; species Psychromonas marina. The sequence goes on along the minus strand of NZ_BSPQ01000019.1, from coordinate 65,488 downwards.
GGTAAGACTACTTTACTAAAGCTTATAGGTGGTCAATTACCCGTTGATAGTGGCGAGATACTGTTTAACGATCAAGCGATTCATAACTGCAGCGAAAAGGTGCGTTATCAAGCGCGTAAAAAGATGGGCATGTTATTTCAAAGTGGTGCGCTGTTTAATGAATTGTCAGTTTTTGAAAATGTGGCGTTTCCGTTACGTGAGCATTTTAAACTAGATGAATCTTTATTGAGTACCTTGGTGTTGATGAAATTAGAAGCTGTTGGTTTACGTGGTGCTAAAGACCTCAAACCTTCAGAGCTTTCAGGTGGTATGGCACGAAGAGTTGCACTTGCACGTGCAATTGCACTTGATCCTGAGCTTATTATGTATGACGAACCTTTTACGGGACAAGATCCGATTTCAATGAATGTATTACTGAAATTGGTTAAAGAGCTTAATAAAACCTTAGGGTTAACCTCTATTATTGTTTCCCATGATGTTAATGAAGTGCTGTCGATTGCGGATAATGTCTACGTATTGGCTGATAAACGCATTATTGCTAAGGGCTCTGTCGATGAGATTTTTAAACAAACGGATAATGCGTTGTTGCAGCAATTTTTATTAGGAAAAAGTGAAGGACCGGTCCCTTTTCATTTTAAAGCGCCGCGTTTTTGTGATGATTTAGAGAAGGCAAACCGATGATAGCCTCATTTGTACAACAAATTGGAACTAGCTGTATTGCGTTCACCCAAGCAATCGGGCGTGCTTGCCTGATGTTATGGTTGATGTTTGTAGGGAAACCGCATAGAAAATTGCCCTCTTTATTGATTCAGCAAATATTTCAGTTAGGTATTTTATCGTTACCTATCATTTTAACCTCTGGTCTGTTTATTGGCATGGTATTAAGTCTACAGGGGTTTTATGTGTTAGTAGACTATGCTGCAGAGCAAAGTTTGGGCAGTTTAGTTTCTCTTTCATTGCTGAGAGAGCTCGGTCCTGTCGTTGCTGCATTGTTATTTGCTGGGCGTGCCGGTTCAGCGTTGACCGCTGAAATAGGGTTAATGCAAAGTACAGAACAGCTAGCGAGTATGGAGATGATGGCTGTTTCCCCCTATAAGCGAGTTCTCGCACCCCGATTATTAGCAGGTATCATTACCTTACCGATGCTGACGTTGTTGTTCAACGTAGTTGCAATCTGGGGAGGGTACCTGATTGGTGTAAATTGGATGGGAGTTGATGGTGGTGCTTATTGGTCAGTAATGCAGGGCAGTGTTGAGTTTCTGCCTGATGTGATGAATGGCGTTCTAAAAAGTATTATTTTTGCGGTAATGATTACCTGGGTGGCACTGTATAACGGTTATTACGTCGTACCAACTGCTAAGGGGATTAGTTATGCGACAACCAAAACAGTTGTTATCTCGTCATTGCTAGTATTAGCAATGGATTTTGTATTAACGGTATTAATGTTTGGCGTTTAGTATTCATTAAATAGATTAAATTGGAATTAACTATGTCTCAGAAAAAAGTTGAATTATGGGTCGGTATTTTTGTTATTGGTGCAATGTTGTCATTAGCTATATTGGCATTTAGTGTTGCTGGGCTATCCTTAAAAGGAGAAGGGCGTAGTTATATATTAACCGCTAGTTTCTCAAACATCGGTGGCCTAAAGGTGCGGGCGCCGGTCAAGTTAGGCGGTGTAGTCGTTGGGCGTGTGGAAGAGATAAGCCTTGATGTTGATAGTTATATGCCTACTGTGCGCTTAGCTATGTTTGAAAATAAAGGCATCTACCCTGAAACGTCATCACTTTCTATCCTGACTTCAGGTTTATTAGGGGAGCAATATATTGGTATTACCCCCGGCTTTATCGATGAAGATATTGAAATGTTAGTTGATGGCGATTCCATTGAGGACACTAAGTCGGCTTTAGTCTTGGAAGATTTGATCGGACAATTTATCTATTCAATGAATAAGGACGAATAATGCGTATTATATTTAGTATGTTATTAAGCTTATGCACTCTGTTTGTTAATGCAGAGCAAGAGACAATCGCTGACCCTAATCAGGTTCTGCATTCGGTTGCTGTTAATACCTTTGCGCGTATCGATGCAGATAAACAGCAATTAGAGGAACAGCCTAATTACATAAAAGTAATCATCGAAGAGGAGTTGATTCCTTATTTTGATTACAAATATGCGTCTTATAAGGTGATGGGCAGCCACCTTAAGAAAACCACAAAAGAGCAGCGAGATGCCTTTGTGGTTGCGTTTAAAAGTTACCTGATCAATGCATATGGGCATATTTTAGTTGAATATGATCAGCAAGAAATCGAAATATTAGACAACAATCATTTTAAGGATAAGAAAATTGTCAGCGTACCTGTTAGAATTCGCGATAAAAATAATCAGGTAACACAAATCGCTTTTAAATTGCGTAAAAATAAAAAAAACGGCGAGTGGAAGGTATTTGATGTGATTGCTGAAGGGATAAGCATGCTCAATACAAAGCAATCTGAGTTTAATGATCTTATTTACAAGCAGGGGATCGATCATGTTATCGAACTCTTGAATAAGAAAAATAGTGAGTTTTAATGGCTGACTTTAAAAAAAATGATCAGATATCTCTTTCTGGTAATTTAGTGCTTAGTGAACTTTCTGAGCAATCTTTTGCGCCGATTAAATGTTACTGCACTACAAAAAAAATTGATTTGCAGGGGGTAAAAAATATAGACTCTGCGGGTATTGCCTACTTGGCACAAATTAAAACAACCTATTCAACGATACAGTTTATCAACAGCAGTCAAAAGATAGCTATATTATCAGCATTATATGGGGTTGGTTTTCTCTTTAAGGAATAAGGCTTTCAATGAATATTGAAATAATAAAAGAAAAATTGGAAAGTGCATTAACGTTACAAGAGTGTATCGTTAAAGGCGAAAATGGCACTTTTCAGGTAATTGCTGTTGCAGACTTTTTTATCGGAATGAATCGAGTAAAAAAACAACAAACAATTTATGCGCCATTAACAGAAGAGATTGCATCTAATGCGATCCATGCGTTAACCATCAAGGCGTTAACGCCGGATGAGTGGCAAAAACAAAAACATTTTATTTAGTAAGTGGAAGGGTAGTTCGATGGGTCAGTTTTTAATTCAAGGTGGTTGCCAATTAAATGGTGAAGTAACCATTTCAGGTGCCAAAAATGCGGCATTACCAATTCTTTTTGCCACGCTACTTTCAAAAGGGGATGTTAATTTAACTAATGTACCTCTGCTAAAAGATATCTCTACTACTTTAGAGCTGTTAAAAGAGTTAGGCGCAAGTGCCTCTCAAGATGGTCATAAAGTTAAAATTAATGCTTCGCAAGTAAAAAATTATACGGCATCTTACGAACTTGTTCGTAGTATGCGCGCATCTATCTTAGCGCTTGGTCCTTTAGTTGCTCGTTTTGGTGAAGCAGATATTTCATTACCAGGCGGCTGTGCTATCGGTGCTCGCCCCGTTAATTTACACATCCATGGCTTAGAGCAAATGGGTGCAAAAATTAAAGTAGAAGATGGCTTCATTAAAGCGCGTGTAGATGGGCGCCTTAAAGGCTGTCATCTATACATGGATATGGTTAGTGTTACTGGTACGGGTAATTTAATGATGGCTGCTGCACTTGCAGAAGGCACAACCACTATCGAAAATGCTGCTAAAGAGCCAGAGATTGTTGACCTTGCTAACTTCATCAATGCGATGGGTGGTAAAATTAGTGGTGTAGGTACTGACACTATTGTTATCGAAGGTGTTGAGTCGTTAGGTGATTGTTCATATGAAGTACAACCAGACCGCATCGAAACAGGCACATTCTTAGTCGCTGGTGTTGTGAGTGGTGGTAAAGTTAAGTGTCTTAAAACGGATCCTAACTTATTAACTGCAGTGCTAGTAAAACTAGAAGAAGCAGGGGCATTAATCACTTCAGGTAAAGATTGGATTGAAGCTGATATGCACGGTCGAGAGTTGAAATCTGTGAATATAACCACAGCACCTTTCCCCGCTTTCCCTACCGATATGCAAGCACAATTTACCGTGCTTAATACGGTTGCACCGGGTACTGGGCGTATCAAAGAAAATATCTTTGAAAACCGCTTTATGCATGTGCCTGAACTACAGCGTATGGGCGCAAACATTGAGCTCGATGGTAACCTTGCTATTTGTGGCGATCATGACCAATTAAGCGGTGCTAAAGTGATGGCTACAGATTTACGTGCTTCAGCAAGTCTAGTCATTGCTGGTCTAATTGCTCAAGGTGAAACCATTGTAGATGAAATTTATCATATTGATCGTGGTTATGAAGCCATTGAAGATAAGCTAATTCCGCTTGGCGCAACAATGAAACGTATTGAAGATTAAGCTAACTTTAGCTTCGTTAACAATCAAAAAAGGGAAGCTAATGCTTCCCTTTTTTATTGCTCATCAATGTGATTCGATTAAGTTTTTACTGGTTTGTTGGACTATTTAACTCGCCAATAATAACCGGGAGTTTTATCTCCTCGCCTTTTCTTAGCAATGTTAGTGTCGTCTCCGTTCCTGGTTTTATCTCTGCAACGTAATCGAGAGCTGTTACTAAATTTTCTACCGCTTTGTTATTAATCTTTAATAAGATGTCATTTACTTGAACGCCTGCAGTAAAGGCGGGACCATCTTTGCCTACTGCTTTAATAATGATGCTATTTTGCGCTTTTAAGCCCCATAAGCGCGCGAGTAAGGGATCTAAATTCTCAGCAACAAGCCCTAAAGAGCCTCGAATAACACGTCCATCTTTAATTAGGCTTTCCATTATACGACGTGATAACTGATAAGGTATCGCGAAACTAATGCCATTACTGATCGATTGTGTATTAGCATAAAACTCTGATGTGTTAATACCGACCAATTCTCCACGGCTATTGATCAGTGCGCCACCTGAATTTCCCTCATTAATCGCAGCGTCTGTTTGGAGGAAATCTTGTCGTCCCGATGAACTCATACCACTGCGTCCTGTTGCGCTTATAATACCTTGGGTAATTGTCTGCCCTAGATTGTAAGGATTGCCAATCGCGAGCACTACATCACCCACTCGTGGTGAATATTCTAAATTTTGTGGGATAACAGGTAAATTATTACCTTCAATTTGTAGCACAGCTAAGTCGGTTATAAGATCACTTCCCACTACCTTAGCACTGAATAAGCGCCCATCTTGCAGAGCGATAAGGATCTGATCCGCTTGGGAGACAACATGGAAATTAGTGAGAATGTAGCCTTTACTGTCAACAATAATACCTGAGCCTAACCCTGTGGGTTGTAAATGTTGCTTATTATCTATACTAGAATCAATGTATTGCTGCGAGTAAATGTTTACTACCGCTGGAGATGCTTTTTTGACTGCGCTACTGTAACTAGAAACTTCATCGTTATCTAATAAATTACCCACCACATCGGTAAATTTAGCGCCATACATTATTACCAATGCAATAATAATTCCCCAAAAAATTGGTTTTAAGAAATAGAAAAACTGCGATTTGAAGCTCATCAAGTATTACCAATTCAGAAAAGTGGGCAGTAAGTATATATTAAGGAGACCATTTTAACTCTGTTTTTTAGATGCAGATCGGGTGAATATGATCTAACTCTTATTAATAATCGTTTTGGTTGTTATCTATTTGGTAGGAAGATTTGTGGTGTTAACAAATCGCGCTCATAACGTAATTTATAAGCGCTTATTTTTTTAATTGTTACAGCTGTGCAAAAGCACGCTTTGCTGCCTGAAGAGTATCTTCAATATCTTGATCGGTATGGGCTAGTGATAAAAATCCAGCTTCAAAGGCAGAGGGAGCTAAATAAACACCTTCAGCTAACATCAAGTGAAAGAATTTTTTGAATTTATCAATATCACATTTACATACGTCAGCAAAATTAGTCACTTTCTCTGCATCGGTAAAGAAGAAGCCAAACATACCACCGACGTAATTAACGGCTAATGCAACACCTTCTTCTTTAGCGACCTGCTGCAAACCAAGCGCCAGTTTTTCTGTCTTTTCTGCAAGGTATTTATACTCTGGCGTATCTAATGCATTAAGTGAAGCAAGACCCGCTGCCATTGCGATAGGGTTACCTGACAGTGTACCAGCTTGGTAAACAGGACCTGTTGGTGCAATATGTTGCATCACCTCTTTTTTACCGCCAAAAGCACCTACTGGCATGCCGCCGCCAATCACTTTACCTAATGTGGTTAAATCAGGTACCACGTCGTAATATGCTTGTGCACCACCTAATGCAACTCGAAAGCCTGTCATCACTTCATCTAAAATGAGTAATGCTTCCTCTTTATCACAAATCTCACGTAAACCTTGTAAAAACCCCGGAGCAGGCGGAATACAGTTCATGTTGCCCGCAACTGGTTCAACAATGATGCAAGATATTTGTCCTGGGTAGGCTTTAAATAGGGCTTCTACAGAAGCTAAATCATTATAATCAGCAGTTAGGGTATGTTGTGCAAAGTCGGCTGGAATACCTGGTGAGCTAGGCTGTCCTAAAGTTAATGCGCCTGAACCTGCCTTAACAAGTAGTGAGTCTGCATGGCCATGATAACAACCTTCAAATTTTAAGATTTTATCTCGGTTGGTATAGCCGCGAGCTAAACGGATTGCGCTCATCGTTGCTTCGGTACCAGAGCTTACCATGCGTAATTGTTCCATCGAAGGAACTAAGCTTTTGACTTTTTCCGCCATGGTGATCTCTATTTCAGTGGGTGCACCAAAGCTGAGACCATTTTCTGCAGCTTCAATCACTGCTTTTTTTATTTCAGGATGGTTGTGACCAAGAATCATTGGTCCCCATGAACCCACGTAATCGATATATTGTTTTTTATCGGCATCAAAAATATAAGCATCTTGAGCGCGTTCAATAAATAGTGGTCCACCACCTACACCATTAAAAGCACGAACGGGGGAGTTTACTCCACCAGGAATGATATTTTGCGCACGTTGAAAAAGGGTCTCTGAATTGCTCATACTATGCCTATAATTATTGTTGTTGAAAATCATCAATATAGCAGATTGAATATTGCCATGATACGTAATAGAGCAAGTCTATAAAAAATATTGCATTTGTACTACAAATACAAAGGAAGGGACTTTCTTTTTATACCTCAATATTCTTATAATAACAGTGAGTGGGCTATGATTAAGTTTTTATAAAAATCGTCGAATATATTTATGTTTAATGTTTTTATGAACTAGGTCAAGTTTCTGGTCTGGTTTTATTTTATATAATGGTTGTTTTTGTCTTTCATCCCTATAAGTTGCTTTCAACGCTATGCAAAAAAATATTTCATCCTTATTTATCAGTAGTATAAATCGTTTTATTGAGCGTTTTTTTACCCGTAAAAGTAGCGCGCTGATCATCTGGTTATCGGTTTTCATTGGTATTCTTGCTGGTGGTATGTCAGCGCTGTTTGATCATGGCATTATTTGGATTAGTGAATTACGTCTGTCATTTATTGAGTATTATAGCGATTCAACGACCCCAATGTGGTTAGTTGCTATCCCTATCTCCTCATTAATGGCTGGATTAGCTTTCTATATTACTCATCGTTTTGCACCAGAAGCGGGCGGTAGTGGTATTCCTGAAATAGAAGGAGCTATGGAAGGGATGCGCCCAGTACGTTGGAAGCGTGTTATCCCGGTTAAGTTTTTTGGTGGGTTACTGGCACTAGGCAGTGGTATGGTGTTAGGGCGAGAGGGTCCGTCGGTGCAGCTTGGTGCAAACCTCGGACGAATGATTTCGGATATCTTTAAGGTTGATAAGGTCGATGCTCAGGCGTTGCTTGCCGCTGGTGCTGCTGGTGGTTTAGCCGCTGCATTTAATGCGCCATTAGCGGGTATTATGTTTGTTATCGAGGAGATGCGCTCGCAGTTCAATTACAACTTAACCTCGACTAAAAGTGTTTTTATGAGTGCCATCATGGCAACCATCGTGATGCGTTTAATCACGAGTCAAGATGCCGTTGTTACTGTTACTTCCTATTCACACCCCAGTTTAATGTCATTATGGTTATACCTATTATTGGGTTTTTGTTTTGGTGTGGTAGGTATCTTATTTAATAAAATGATTTTGGCGACACAGGATATGTATCTATTTATCCATCAGAATCAGCGCTGGCGTTTTGTCGCGATAGGCTTGTTTTTAGGTGCCGTGTTTGGTGGACTTTCGATTGTCGAACCAGATATCGCTTTTAGTGGTATGGAGCTTATCCCGCATGTTGAAGGTGGTCATTATCTGATGGGAGGGTTAATGATACTGTTCCTATTCCGCCTTATTGCCACATTACTCAGTTTTGGCTCAGGTGCGCCGGGTGGGGTCTTTGCGCCAACACTGGCACTTGGGACATTATTTGGTATGTTATTTGGTTTAGCTGCGCAGTCGCTATTTCCACATTTAGTGACTGACGCAGGTACCTTTGCGATTGCTGGGATGGGCGGGTTATTTGCAGCAACGGTACGCGCCCCTATTACAGGAATTCTATTAGTTATTGAAATGACAAGTAATTATGAGATGATCTTACCACTTATTGTTACCTGTTTAGGTGCTACAATGGTAGCTCAATCATTAGGTGGTCGACCTATCTACACGCAACTTTTAGAGCGTACGATGAAACTATCTATGCGACGTAAGCGTCAAGAAACGACACGAAAAGCACTTTCTCGTGTTGCCCCCACTGATCCCAAGGAATAATTGTGAAGCGTTTAAGAAATAGTTTTGTAAAATGGTTAGTTGTTTCCCTAATGTGTTTATTACTTGGTTTTTTACTCGGTAAATTTAAACAAGACATATTAGATGAGCAACTGTCTGTAGTGAATTCAGAACTGCAAGCGGTGCAAGCACGTAATAACAGTTTAGCAACCGAGTTTTCGCGCATCCAAGTCAACTCCGAATCAGAACAACAAACGATCAAAAGCTTGTTGCATAGTAATAAACAACTTCAAGATGAACTTGCTGCGGCTAACAACAAGTTATTTTTCTATGAACGTGTTATTGCTCCTGAGTTAGAGACAACGGGCATGAAAGTGTATTCTTTCTCAGTAGTGAAGAATGAACTGACTGAGCAGTGGGATTATGAATTAGTGTTGATGCAATCACAGAAGGATCGCCGTTTTTTAACGGGTAAATTTGATATCTCCTTTTCGGTTTTTGAAGAGGAAAAATTGAAAACAATTAAACTCAGTGAATTAACGGAAGAACTACAAAGCAGCTTTAAGTTTAAATATTTTCAAACTATTCAAGGTTCTTTTTCTCTATCAGATGAAGTAACCGTCGATGAAGTTATTTTACAGTTAAGCGTTGCAGGCAACCGTTGGTATAAAGCACAAAATATTGAAGAGCGTTATGATTGGCGTGTACTAACCACCAAAGATATTAGTACATTAAGTGAATTTGATAATGCTGATGAACAATGAAGACAACCATTTTTCTTCTTTATAAACAATACATTCGACCTTATACTGGATGTTCAAATAATATTATTTAGTGCAATTACAATAATAGTTGAACAAATTAGTCAGGTATTAGATAATGCGCGACAGAATACATCGAATTAGAGGTTAACATGACATCCGAAGTAGAAATGGCACTACCCATTTATTTCAGCGAAAGTGCTGCAAATCAAGTAAAGGGTCTAATGGCCGACGAAGATCCAAATATGAAGTTACGTGTTTATGTAACGGGTGGAGGTTGTTCAGGTTTTTCCTATGGCTTTACATTTGATGAAAAAGTTAATGAAGGTGATACACAGATCGAAAAGAATGGTGTTACCTTAATTGTAGACTCAATGAGTTTACAATATTTAGTCGGTGGTACGGTACAATATACAAGTGGCCTTGATGGTTCTCGTTTTTTTGTTGATAACCCAAATGCAACGGCTACTTGTGGCTGTGGATCTTCATTTTCTATCTAGCCATATTAAACGTTATGCAAATAAAGTGCTGAAGTTAGTGCTTCAACACTTTATTTTAAAATGCAACAATTCCTATACAAAACTAACTGTTAAATAACATTTCCTCATATTTAATCTAGTATTAAGCGTTAATCACTATAGTATGCATCAAGTGATTTATTTACTATTTTTTGAGGTTAATTATGTTTCTTTCTGCTCTTCGTTACTTTCTCTTAAGACCTTATTACTTAGCGTTGCTTATCGTAGCATTGCTGTTTTTCTGGATGCTGTCATCTCCTGCACAAAGTGAGTTAATGGCACAGCAAAAAGAGACTGAATCCTCACCACTACCCAAAGTACAAACGACCCATTTTGTTCCTGAGCAGATAATTAAAGAAATTAACTTATATGCCAAGAGTGAAGCTAACAGTCGCGCCGTGGTTCGTGCAGAGGTGGCGGGTAAAATAATAAAAATTTCAACGCAAAAAGGGCATTACGTTAAATCAGGTAAAAGCTTAGTTAATATTGAAAAAAGTGAATTACCAGAGAGACTTGCACAAGCGCAAGCGCAATTAAATGAGAGTGAACTAAATTATAAAGCGGTAAAATCTCTTAACGATAAAGGTCTTCAGGGGCGGGTGCGTCTTGCTGAAGTTAATAGTTTATATTTGGCAGCGCAAACCCATTTACGTCAACTTAAATTGCAGATAAAACGTACTAATGTGGTAGCGCCTTTTGCGGGAGTATTACAGGAGCAGTTTGCAGATAAAGGGGATTATGTACAAGTTGGCGATCCTATCTTTGCGATTGAAAACAGTGATCCGATTGTGATTCGTGGTGATGTTACAGAGCACCATATTACGTTATTGAAAAATGGACAAAAAGTAACTGCGACGCTTCTTTCTGGTGAAACGATCACAGGCAAGTTAACTTATATCGCTTCAGTGGCAGACAGCAAAAGTAGTACCTTTCGTATCGAAGCTGAATTTGATAACGCCGACTTTAAAATATTTTCAGGTATCAGTGCTAAGTTAACCATCCCTCTTTACCCTGTCGATGCGATCTATGTTTCTCCTTCAGTATTAGCATTAGATGAAGAAGGTAATCTTGGTGTGAAGCTTGTTAAAGAGGGCGTTGTGGTCTTTAAGGCGATCAGCCTAGTAGAGGCGGACAATAATGGGGCTTGGTTATCTGGGTTTGATGGCCCTGTTGATATTATTACCTTAGGGCAAGGATTTGTTAAAGCGGGGGCGAAAGTGGATGCTAGCGCTGTTAAGGAATAGCAATGAAAGCAATCATTGAAGGCTCACTAATGCGTAAGCGTGCAGTATTGATGATGTTGGCATTTTTATTAGTTGCTGGCCTATCTGCTTATATTAATATCCCTAAAGAATCTGATCCGGATGTACCTATTCCTGTTATCTATGTCTCCGTCGGTCATGAAGGCATCTCACCAGAAGATGCGGAACGTCAACTCTTACGCCCCTTAGAGCAGCAGTTAAGTAGCCTTGAAGGTATCAAGGAGATGAAATCTACTGCCAGCTCAGGCCATGCTTCAGTCGTATTAGAATTTTATGTTGATATTGATATTAAAAACGCTCTCATTGATGTTCGCGAGCAGGTTAATCAAGCCAAAAGTAAATTACCACAAGATAGTGATGAACCCATTGTTCGGCAGGTTACCCTCGCGACAGAAAATCCTGCCTTAACTATATTACTCTCTGGCAGTGCCCCTGAACGTGCGATGATATCTCTTGCGCGCTTAATGCAGGATAAGCTAGAAGGGTTTGCAGAAATTCTTGAAGTGAATATTGGCGGCGATCGTGAAGATATGGTGGAGATTTTAGTCGACCCACTGTTGATGGAAAGTTATCAGCTTAATATGAATGATATCTACAACCTTATTTCACGTAATAATCGCTTAGTTGCAGCGGGTATCATGGATAACGGTAAAGGTCGTTTTCCGATTAAAGTACCCTCGGTTTTCTCCTCGGTGAAAGATGTGATGGAGATGCCGATTAAGGTGACTGGCGATAAAGTGATCACCTTTGCAGATGTAGCCCAAATTCGTCGTAGCTTTAAAGATCCTTCAAATTATGTGCGTGTTAATGGGTTACCGACTGTTTCTCTAGAAGTGATCAAGCGTCCTGGCGAAAATATTATTGAAACCGTTGATAAAGTAAAAGCATTGGTTGATGAAAATCGTCAGTTTTGGCCCAATAATATTCAAGTGAGCTATGCAGGCGATAGCTCGAAAGATGTAAAGCAGATGCTTAATGACCTGCAAAATAATGTCATTAGTGCGGTATTGTTGGTGGTGATTGTTATTATTGCCATTTTAGGTGCACGTAGTGCAGCGTTAGTAGGCATTGCGATTCCTGGCTCATTTCTTACTGGAATATTGGTGTTATGGCTGGCGGGCATAACGGTCAATATTGTGGTGTTATTTGCCTTAATCATGTCTGTGGGTATGTTGGTTGATGGTGCAATTGTTGTTACTGAATTTGCAGATCGTGAAATGAGTGCGGGTGTTAAACGCCATCAAGCTTACCTAACGGCTGCTAAACGAATGGCGTGGCCTATTACTGCTTCTACAGCAACTACACTCGCTGCTTTTGCTCCGCTGTTGTTTTGGCCGGGAATTACCGGTGAGTTTATGAAATACTTGCCATTAACACTGATTGCAACGTTGACTGCATCGTTGTTGATGGCGCTTATCTTTATCCCTGTTTTAGGCAGTGTATTTGGTAAACCGCGTCCACTTTCTGAAAAACAGAAAAGTGATGCGATTATCGCCGATAAAGGTGATCTGTTATCACTTACAGGGTTCACCGGTTTTTATGTTAAAACCTTACATAAATCGATTAAAAGTCCTTGGTGGATCCTATTAATTGCGATCATTATTGCCGGTTCCGGCATCACGCTTTTTTCAAAGTCTAACCTTGGTGTGGAGTTTTTTCCGGAAGTCGAGCCTACTGGCATCAATGTAAAAGTCCGTTCCTATGGTGATTTCTCAATTGACGAACAAGATCAGATCATGGCTACGATTGAAGAAAAAGTATTGGAATTGCAAAGTGAGATTGAGTCTCTATATGTAAAAACGGGAGATTCTACCGGAGAAACCGTAGGGACTATGCGTATTAACCTTCGAGATTGGCAAGAAAGGCGTACTGCTAATGAGATAATTGCCGATATTCAAGCGCGGACTAAATTGTTGCCTGGTGTTGAAATTGAGCTAAAAAAAGACCAAGCGGGACCGCCAACAGGAAAGGCATTGCAAATAGAACTTAGCTCTCGTTATCCGGAACTACTTCAGGAAGCCGCCGATACATTACATCATGCTTTAGCGGCTAAACCCTACTTCATTAACCTTGAAGATGATGGTGAGAAACCGGGGGTTGAATGGCAATTTAAAATTAACCGTGCCGATGCCGCGCGTTATGGGGCTGATGCAACATTACTTGGCAGTAGCGTACAGTTCTTAACAAATGGTTTAATGTTAGGTACTTACCGACCTGATGATGTTGATGATGAGTTAGATATACGTGTGCGTTATCCTGAAAGTGAACGTAGTTTAAGTAAGCTCGCTGAGTTACGCTTGCAGACTGAATTTGGACAAATTCCAGTCAGTCACTTTGTCAGTTTAACGCCTATGCCAAAGCAATCCTCAATTAAAAAAGTAGACGGTCGTATTGTGATGACCGTTAGTGCGGATATGGCCGAGGGCTTTAACCTTAGTCTTATTTTACCTGAACTACAGGAAGAGCTAGGGGAGTTAGGGTTGGATTCAAGGGTGAGTATCAAGTTGCGTGGGCAAAATGAAGATCAGCAAGAAGCCTCCATATTTTTGAAAAATGCGTTTATGGTGGCCCTTGCGGTAATGGCGCTTATTTTAGTGTTGCAATTTAACTCTTTTTACCAAGCTTTCTTGATTTTAAGTGCCGTCATATTTTCAACCGCAGGTGTGTTTTTTGGTCTATTTGTAACACAGAGCCCCTTTGGTATTGTGATGTCAGGCATCGGGGTTATTGCATTAGCGGGGATTGTTGTAAATAACAATATCGTGCTTATCGATACTTACAATGTTTTCAAGAGCCGTGGTATGAAAACCCATGATGCGATATTAAGAACCGGAGCACAGCGTATTCGTCCGGTACTGTTAACCACGGTGACGACTATTCTTGGGTTGATGCCGATGGTGTTAAAAATGAACCTTGATTTTGTGGAACGCAGTATTGAATTTGGTGCTCCTTCTACGCAATGGTGGGCGCAGTTGGCAACCGCTATTGCAGGTGGACTTACTTTTGCTACGTTACTGACGCTGATATTAACGCCCTGTTTATTGATGATAGGAGTTAATAGTTCACGCTGGTTCACATCAGTTTCAGGAAAATTACTAACAAAAAAACAGCTGTGACTTGCAACATTAAAATTAGGTCGTTAACATTCGCCTAATTTTTCCCTAGGACGTGTGTTGATGCTCGAAAATTTTATCTATATTTCCGATATGATTGGTGTGATTGCCTGTGCGATTTCAGGTGTGTTAGTCGCTACTCGCTTACGCATGGACCCGTTTGGTATAACAGTACTTGCAGGTGTTACAGGCATCGGTGGTGGAACGCTTCGAGATATGATGATGGGGGCAACGCCAGTATTTTGGATTGTTGATAATACCTATATTTATGTCATTATCACCACCGCTATCATTTCGGTATATTGGTTGCATAGGATTCATCGTTTTCCTGCTTACCTATTGCCATTATTGGATGCTTTTGGCCTCGCTATTTTCACTATTATTGGTGCCCAAAAAGCGTTAATGCTTGGTTTTAGTGGCCCAGTTGCTATTGTAATGGGGTGTATTACTGGTGTTGTAGGCGGAATGATACGCGACATACTCAGCGGACAAATTCCTTTTGTTTTGCAAAAAGAGATCTATGCAACTGCCTCTATTTTAGGTGCTGCATTGTACGTTATTTGTAACTATTTTGGTTTCGGACAAATTGTGGCGATGGTGATTGCAATGGCGGGTACTCTTTCGCTGCGTGTCTCTGCTATCTATTGGCACCTCTCTTTACCTGTATTTAGTGATGATAGAGAAGCTTAACATCGTTAATATAAAAAGCCCGCAGTTCAGTTGTTTGCGGGCTTGATAATTGCTATTAACCTGTTTTTATCGGGTTATTATCCTTGCGAAATGTCACCCGTTCCACCTGTTATTTCTTCTTCTGGCTCCTCTTCTGTCTCTTCTCCAGAAAGCATATCCCTAGAAGCATTATCTAAGATATACTCTTTTGCCGTGGTATTAAATGTTAATTCACCATCATCACCAAAATCATTATCTGCAGATACGATACGGACAAAGTCTTCATATACAGTTAGATAAAAGGTATTGCCATCATCATCATCTAGGAGTGACCAATCTGTATCAAGGCTTGAAACAGAAGTGGGAATATTAACTTTGCGTAACACTTTAGTGTGTACGGTAATATCCTCCCAAGTACCAGATGAAAGTTGAATTGGTTCAGATTCATCGATAGTATGTTTATAGAACTCCACACTGCCACCGGCTATTAGTTGAATCGTAATATCATAGCCGTCTCCTCCTGCAATTGTAACACTGCTATCCTCTTCTAAAAACTCTGCAAGTGTTGTTGCCCAACTATCATTTAAATCAATACCATTACAAGTTTCATTAAGTGCAGACCATTGTGCTACATCATATTCATTACCATATTGGCACCAATCACCAAGCTCTAATTCATAAGGCGAACGAGCTGTGGTGGCACCAAAATCAAGTTTGTACGCTTTTGATCCTTCAGGGAAAACAAGTGTCTCAGATATTGCTTCTGACCAGAGACCATCACCACCAGTATCTTCTAAAATTGCTGATACATTTAAGCCATCTAAGACAATCTCCTTACCTGTAATCGTTTCATTTAGTGCCGTGGTTACCATTACGAAGGTAATTGACCCATTATCATTTAACGTAATGTCAGTGATGGTATCATTATTAATTTCCCAGCCATCTTTAGTTAATACGAATTCATCGTCATCAGATCCATAGGAGAGCATGACAGCTTCACCATTTTCATCTATTTCGTATTCAACATCGTTAATTTCACCTGCCGCATCCAATGATAAATTACCATACTCTAATAAAATGTAACCGTCTTCATCTTCACTCCAGAACCAGTTTATACCTCCGTCTTTAATAAGGTTGACTAAGTTAGCGACAATAGACTCTTTATCTGCCTTATTCTGTGCTATTTTTTCTGTTAAACCTTCTACTTCTAACCCGATATGCTCTTCATTAATATCACCAGCAATGTCATCTGCATCAAACTCTAAATCTTCATCATTGGCAATATTTTCGATCTGCATCGTTATGTTGGCTAATGCAGAAAATACTTCATTGGAGATTAAGGAGATTAACTCTGAAAGTGCAATGCCCTCTGAATCCGCAGCTGTTTGTAATAACTCAATATTATCGGCAATGATGTTAGCGGTGACTTGTGCTATTTGGTGAAGTTTTTCGAACTCTTTTGAGTCATCTCCACCTTCTTTACCTGCTACATAATCATCGTTAAGATTAAGGCTTGTGCCAAGTTTTGCTTGTACATTTGACTCGGCATCTTCAACACTATTGCCATTCTCAACTTCGTTTTGCACAAGGGTTGTCAGTGGACTGACAAAAGTATAACCAGCTGGTGCACTTAATTGATAACTTTTTGTTAGTAACACGCCTGGGTTATCTTTATCAATTGTTTGATTTTTTATAATTTCTACTAACAAGGGGCTTGCATCAATCTGCTCTTGAGTAACTCCTTCTAAGGAAAATGCGCCGTCATCATCACTCATTGCGCTAGGTTCGTCGTCGTCACAGGATTTGTTTTTGTTAAGGTCAAGGCAGACTTTAGCATTAATAAGGTAGCCGTCAGCTGCTTTGCCTGAGAGGGTTGTTGTGCTCTCTTCGTCTGCCACGACGGTATCCGAGGAACTACTACTTCCACAAGCTGATAAAGTGCCTATGACAAATAAAGAGATCAGGGTTTGTTGAAATTTCATAAAATACTCCGTGTATCAAATATTAAAAACTAAACATTTATGACTTTCATTGATTTAATATACCTACTTACCCTAACAAAAATTAATACCACTACTTTTTGATTTATCTTGTATGAGATGTAGGGATCAAATTGCAATTAAGTGTAGGAAAGAGATCTTAAATGGCAATTTTTTGTTTTTGTTTTTGTTATTTATATTTTATGTTTGTGCGGTGTGAGGCATTTTGATGGTTTTTTTTGTTTTTTTGTCTGCAACATGTCTGAGTAATTGTTTTTATTTTATGGTTGGTTGTGGCAATGGGTCTGATATTGTTGCCATAGACTAATGTGTCCTTCTAGATCAATATGTTGTGTAAACCTTTTTCTATAAGGTGTGATAAGCAATCTGTGCATCTCATAATGAACGACAATAAATGATAGTAGGTTGGTTTTTGTGTATTTCTAATACATCATTATTATTTAGCTGATGATCACAGGAGAGGTTTATTGCGCTTGGGGTATGCTGCTGTAGATATTATTGAGTTGTACTAACATCCAATATTCGAGGGGCTACCTAGCAATATTTAGGGGAAGTGGTGATCTATTCACGCTACAAAATCAGCTAAACAGTACATATATAAGCAGTTTTGAAAATAGTCTTGCTCTCATCTGTGTATTTCACCTATAATTTTTATCACAACAAAATATATGTCTAGGAGTGTTCTATGTATCGTTTTTCACAGGGAGTCCCAGACAAACTTGGGGTAACCTTCACGCAAGCAGGGGCTAATTTTTGCGTTTATGCTCGTTTAGCTGAGTCTGTCGAGTTACTTTTTTTTGATCATAAAGATGCTCAACAGGCTAACCATATATTCACCTTGTCAGATATGGATAACCGCACTGCCTATTATTGGCACATATTTGTTGAAGGTGTGAAAGCAGGGCAGTTATATGCGTTTCGTGTAAATGGACCCTATCGCCCTCACGAAGGGCTTGCATTTAGTCCAGACAAACTGTTGCTAGACCCCTATGGTCTCTTGGTTGAACGCGGTGATAATTTCTGCCGTGAAGCGGCGATTCAAGATGGTTCTAACATCGACTCATGCCTTAAAAGTGTTGTAGTTGATATAGACGATTATGATTGGGGTGATGACCAACACCCTCGCCATCCTTTCGCAACCAGTGTTATTTATGAGATGCATGTAGGTGGGTTTACCCGTCACCCAAGCTCAGGTATTAGTGCTGAAAAGCGTGGTACCTATGCTGGATTGGTTGAAAAAATCCCCTACCTTAAAGAGCTGGGTATTACCGCCGTTGAATTGATGCCAGTTCATCAATTTGATCCCACTGAACATCATGATGGACTCGTCAATTATTGGGGGTATAGCCCACTGTCTCTATTTTCTACGCATCGTGAATATAGCTCAGACCAATCTGTGCTCGGTCCTATCAACGAATTTCGAGATATGGTCAAAGCGCTTCACGCTGCTGATATAGAAGTTATTTTAGATGTCGTTTATAACCATACTGCTGAAGGAGATGAAAATGGCCCAACGCTCTCTTTCCGTGGCTTTGATAGTAGTGTGTATTACATTTTATCGGAAGATAGAAGGCATTATATGAACTTCAGTGGTTGTGGAAATACCCTCAATGGTACTCATTCTGTGGTGCGACGAATGATTATTGATAGCTTACATTTTTGGGTAGAAAAAATGCATGTCGATGGCTTTAGGTTTGATTTGGCGTCTATTCTCTCTCGTGATGAATTAGGCCGTCCGATGATAAGTCCTCCGACACTCTGGAGTATCGATACCGATCCTATTTTATCGCCTGTTAAACTTATTGCAGAGGCCTGGGATGCTGGTGGGTTATATCAAGTTGGTAGTCTAGCAGGGCAGCGTTGGCGTGAATGGAATGGTCACTTTCGTGACGATGTGCGTCGTTTTATTCGTGGTGAACCTGGGGTAGTAGGAAAATTTGTTGCACGCTTGATTGGTAGTCCTGATGTGTATGGCGATCATAACTTAGAGCCAGAAAAATCAGTGAACTTTATTACTTGTCATGATGGTTTCACTTTACATGATCTGGTGAGTTACAACGATAAGCACAACCATGCCAATGGTGAACAAAATCGTGATGGTTGCTCTGATAATTATAGTTGGAATCATGGGGTGGAAGGACCAACTGATGATGCCCAAATTAAGCAGTTGCGTTTACAGCAAATCAAAAACTTTCTTGCGATTAACCTTATCTCCTTAGGCACTCCGATGATATTGATGGGGGACGAGATAGCGCGCAGCCAGCAAGGTAATAATAATGGTTACTGTCAGGATAATGCCGATTTTTGGTTCAACTGGGATGATATCGCCAACAATCAAGAATTGTTGCATTTTACCAAGCAACTGATTAAACATCGCACCACACTAGAAGCTGTTCACTTAAGCGATGCAAGACGTGATTCCCTGCATGATATTATTGAACAAGCTGGGATTCGTTGGCATGGTGTGAAAGTAAACCAGCCTGATTGGGGAGAACATTCTCATGCGATCGCCATGGAAAGCAAGCAGCCTACTTCTGAGCATGTCACCTATGTCGCGTTTAACGCCTACTGGCAAGATCTTACCTTTGAGTTACCCGCTGCACCGAGTGGGAAATGGCAACGTGTTGTTGATACCTCCTTACAACAGGGAGAAGATTTCTATTTACAAGGAGATAAAAAATATTTTGTATGTAAAGATTACTTAGTTAGCGCACGTTCTCTGGTTATTTTAATTGGATAACAGAAGATCAATTGCTAACATGGAGGTAATGGAAAATACTCGCTAAATACAAGTTAAGTATAAGAAAAGACAGGTAAATGGATGCAAGTGGTACAAGATTCAAAACAATTAGTTAACTGGTTTCGCAGTTCTGCCCCTTATATTAATGCGCACCGTAACAAAACATTTGTATTAATGTTAGGTGGTGAAGCGTTAGAAACGGACAATTTTCAACATATCATCAATGATATTGCGTTGCTGAATAGCCTTGGCGTTAAATTGGTGTTAGTGCATGGAGTGCGCCCACAGATTCAAAAACAACTGGATCTCCATGGCTATCAAACCGCTTTTCAGAACGGCGTACGTATTACCGATGAAAAAAGTTTAACCCTTATTAAGCAAGCTGTTGGGACCGTGCAAATTGAGCTGCAAGCACGTTTGTCGATGGGACTTGCAAACTCACCGATGCAAGGCGCGAGTATTCGCACCGTGGTGAGTAATGTTGTCACTGCTCAGCCTATTGGTGTGAAGGATGGAATTGATCATTGTTTAGCAGGTAAAGTACGCCGCATTGATGTGGAAGGGCTAAAAATCCACCTCGATATGGGCTCTATTCCTGTCATTTCTCCGCTTGGTTTCTCTGTTACTGGTGAAGTATTTAATCTGTTGGCTGAAGATGTTGCGACACAGGTTGCGATCGATCTTCAGGCTGATAAATTGATCGGTTTTTGTTCTCACACCGGTGTATTAGATGAATTTGGTGAGCTGATATCTGAGTTATTACCTGAACAAGCACAATTACATGTTGATCTACTTGCACAGCAGGGGGGCGATGCGTCCGGTACTTTGCGTTTCTTAAGAGCGGGTATTGCCGCTTGTAAAGCAGGAGTAACACGTAGTCATTTGATTAGTTATTATCAAGAAGGCGCGCTATTAAAAGAGCTATTCACCCGTGATGGTAGTGGTTCGCAAATAGTAAAAGAGAGCTCCGAATGTATTCGAACAGCCACCATTAATGATATTGGTGGTTTACTAGAGCTTATTGAACCGCTTGAAAAACAGGGCGTGTTAGTTAAACGCTCGCGTGAACTATTAGAAAATGAGATCCACCACTTTCAAATTGTAGAACTGGACGGCATGGTTATTGGTTGTGCTGCTCTGTATCCGTTTAAAGATGAAAAAATGGGGGAATTAGCCTGTTTAGTGAGTCACCCTAAATATCGTCGTAGTGCGCGTGCAGATAATCTGGTTGAGCATGTGGAACGCAAAGCACGGGAATTAGGGCTTGAGTCAATTTTTGTGCTAACAACACAAAGTATCCATTGGTTTAGGGAGCGTGGTTTTAATTTTACTAATATTAATGAGCTACCTGCTGCGAAAAAAGAGATGTATAACTTGAAGCGTAATTCTAAAGTATTACTGCGTAAAATAAGCTAGTACAGGGACTTTATTATCGTTTTCACAAGACTATTCACCGCGGTGCTGCTTACTCTTCTATTGTTGTCATTTTCGATGCAAGCCAAAGAGCAATACCTCACCATTGGTACAGGAGGGATAACCGGTGTTTATTATCCGATGGGCGGGGCTATTTGTCATTTGGCGAATCAGTTAACTACCGGAGATTACCACTGTGAAATTAGAAGTACGCTCGGCAGCATTTATAATTTAGAAGGGGTACGCAGCGGAGAGTTAACTCTGGGTATTTCGCAATCCGATTGGCAATATCATGCTTATCAAGGCTCTAGCCGTTATCAAGCTGTCGGCGATTTTCCTGAATTACGTTCACTTTTTTCAGTGCACGCTGAATCCTTTACGGTTTTAGCGCGTGCAGATTCCGATATTGACCATTTTGATGATTTAAAAGGAAAAAGAGTTAACTTTGGTACTGCGCGTTCGGGGCAGCGTGCAACGATGGAAGTGCTATTAAACCTATACCAATGGCAGGAAAAAGATTTTCAAGAGGTTTTAGCGCTCAATCCAAGTGAACAAGCTAAAGCGCTCTGTAATGATAAGGTCGATGCAATTATCTATGTTGTTGGTCACCCTAACCCTTCTATTAAGGAGGCTTCTGGCGCCTGCCAAACGAAATTAGTTAACGTATTCAGTCATAATATCGATAAACTCATTGCCGAAACGAGCTATTATCGACGATCTGTCATCCCTGGGGGGATGTATCTCGGCAGTCCGATGGATACCGAAACATTTGGTGTCAGTGCTGTGATCACTACAACTTTAAACCTACCTGAAGAGGTTGCTTACCAACTGGTTAAATCGGTCTTCGAAAACCATGATGAATTTGTTCAACTACATCCTGCTTTTGAGTTATTAACTAAGCAATCGATGATATTTAATGCCATGTCTGCACCGTTGCATGAAGGTGCTATTCGATATTATAAAGAGGTTGGATTACTGCCTATCGCTGTTAATAATGAGTAGCTCTTCTTCTGAAGTGAGCAACTATTTTTCGTTTATCCAATCTATCTTTTTTGTTTCATTTTCTATTTATCTGCCTCCCTTGACTAACGTACTAAGCTGCATTTTCAATTAAAAGGCGGAGTACCAGTGAGTTGTTAGCGTAACTACTCGCTTGTATAAAAGTTTAAAAACATCATTAACTGCTCATTTTTGGATAGTAAATTAAATTGAAAGTCAATTTTTTACCGAAATGTGAGTCATTTTTTTCAATGCCCATTCCAAAAGTGATGTTAGCTCATTGAAAAATCATGTGACTTGCGCATAATGATCATTTACTTTTAAAGGAATTATCAATGAACAGGACTTTTAAATACTCGCTATTCAGTGCGTTAATTTTATCAACTTCGTTAGCTCAAGCTGCAGATCAAAAATTTGTAACCATCGGTACTGGCGGACAAACTGGCGTTTATTACGTAGTGGGTCAATCGATTTGTAAATTGGTTAATCGTGGTATCAAAGATCACAACATTAAATGTAATGCACCTTCAACAGGTGGCTCAGTAGCAAACATTAATGCAATTGGTGCTGGTGAGCAAGACATGGGCGTTGCGCAATCTGATTGGCAATACCATGCCTACAATGGCACAAGCAAGTTTGAAAACAAAGGCAACAAAGAGTTGCGCGCTCTGTTCTCTGTTCATCCTGAACCCTTCACCCTTGTTGTTCGTGCTGATTCTGGCATTAACAGCTTTGACGACCTAAAAAACAAACGTGTTAATGTTGGTAACCCAGGTTCTGGTACGCGTGGCACGATGGAAGTTGTGATGGATGCTAAAAGCTTCACGATGAAAGACTTTAGTCTAAAATCTGAGCTTAAAGCTGCTGAAATGTCTGCTGCACTGTGTGATAACAACTTAGATGCAATTACTTATACCGTTGGTCACCCGTCTGGTGCAATTAAAGAAGCGGGTGTTTCATGTGACTCTAAAGTAGTACCTGTTGTTGGTCCTGAAGTCGATAAGTTGATTGCAGACTTCCCATTCTATGCACCTGCAATTATCCCTGGTGGCATGTACAAGGGCACTCCTGACGACGTAGAAACCTTTGGTGTTGCTGCAACATTTGTTAGTTCAACAAAAACAGACAATGAAACCGTATATCAAGTGGTAAAAGCCGTTTTTGAAAACTTTGATCGTTTTAAGAAATTACATCCTGCTTTTGCTAATTTAAAAGAGCAAGACATGATTAAAAATGCACTTTCTGCTCCATTACATGATGGCGCAGTTAAATATTACAAAGAGCGCAACTGGATGTAATTCTTACCTCCATTTTTAAAAACATATCAAAGGCAGCGTTTATCTCTGCCTTTTTTTATTACATATCAAGTTAAGAAGAAATTATGCGCGAACAGATCCATATTATGAATGAAGACGAGCTACAGGAGCTGGTGGAACAAACAGAAACTGGTGGCCGACATGTCGCAGGTAATGTTAAAAGGTTGATAACCTTTACGGCCATTGCATGGTCTCTTTTTCAGTTATACTTTTCATCACCAATTCCTTTTATTTTTCAGCAATTTTTAAATTCCATTGGTCTAGATTGGACAGTTGTTTTTGATGATACCAAAGCACGATCGATTCATCTCTCATTTGCACTTTTTTTAGCTTTTCTTTCATACCCTGCATTTAAAAAATCAGATAAAACCACCATTCCAGTTGCCGATTGGGGCTTAGCGGTCATTGGTGCTTTTCTTGGGGCTTATTACTTCATTTTCTACGAAGGTATTGTTACCCGCGTTGGTATTCCAAATCAAATGGATGTTATTGCTGGTGTCGCAGGCATATTGATTTTATTAGAAGCGACCAGAAGAAGTTTAGGGGCGCCATTAGCTGTTATCGCAATGATCTTTTTAGTGTTTAACTTTATGGGACCCAATCTGCCACAACTGCTTGCTCATAATGCCAACAAAATCACTACGATTGTAAATCAACAATGGATAACCACAGAAGGTGTGTTTGGTATTGCGCTTGGCGTTTCAACAAAATTTGTATTTCTATTTGTATTATTTGGTGCGTTGCTTGATAAAGCGGGAGCGGGTAACTACTTCATCAAAACCTCTTTCTCGTTGCTCGGGCACCTGCGTGGTGGTCCAGCTAAAGCCGCCGTTATTGCGTCGGGATTAACTGGGTTAATATCTGGTTCTTCGATTGCGAACGTAGTGACAACCGGAACATTTACTATTCCTATGATGAAGAAGGTTGGATTTTCAGCTGAAAAATCGGGTGCAGTAGAAGTTGCCTCTTCTGTTAATGGGCAAATTATGCCACCAGTCATGGGCGCTGCTGCTTTTCTGATGGTGGAGTATGTCGGAATTAGTTATTTTGAGGTGGTTAAACACGCGATTATCCCTGCGCTTATCTCTTATATTGCCTTAGTTTATATTGTTCACTTAGAAGCAATGAAAGCTGGAATGAAAGGGCTTGAGCGTGCAAATCCGCCAGCTAAATTGTTAATTCGTTTGCGTAACGCTGCCTTGATTGTCTTTTCTTTTTGTTTACTTGCATTGGTTGTTTATTATGGACTGGGTTGGATCAAATCAGTCGCAGGAGATAGCTCTGTTTATATTATCGCGGTATTAGTTGCGCTTGCGTACCTGGCTATTGCTTATTGGTGTGCACGCTTCCCAGAACTTGAGTTAGATGATGCTAATGCGCCGATTGTGCATTTACCACCTGTCAAAGAGACGGTTAACTCAGGCCTGCATTTCTTATTACCCGTGATTGTATTAATTTGGTGTTTGATGATTGAACGCTTATCTCCGGGGTTGTCTGCATTCTGGGGAACGGTGGTATTAATTGTTATTTTGTTAACACAAAAAGCTCTGTTCGCTTATTTTCGTGGTGAATCGAATCTCATTAAACAGTTCAAGCTTGGTGTTAAGGATCTATTAGAAGGCCTTGAAATTGGTGCTAAGAACATGATCAGCATCGGTATTGCAACGGCGACAGCGGGTATCATTGTTGGTGTCGTGGCCTTAACTAATGTCGGTGCGCCTCTTGCTAATATTGTTGAGATGGCCTCTGGCGGGAATATTCTCATCATGCTTATTTTAGTGGGGATATTAAGCCTTATTTTAGGGATGGGGCTACCCACTACAGCAAACTATATTGTTGTCTCTTCGTTACTTGCAAGCGTTATTGTCGAAGTGGGTCAACAAAATGGATTGATCGTGCCATTGATTGCAGTTCACCTGTTTGTTTTCTATTTTGGTATTATGGCTGATGTTACGCCGCCTGTTGGACTCGCATCCTTTGCTGCAGCTGCTATCTCTGGCGGTAAACCAATTAAAACCAGTGTTATTGCTTTCTTCTATAGCTTGCGCACCGCGATATTACCTTTCTTGTTCATCTTTAATACTGAGTTACTGTTGATTGGGGTTGATTGGTTGCATGGGATCTCAGTGTTTGTGATCGCCACCGCTGCCATATTAGTTTTTACTGCGGCAACGCAAAAATACTTTATCCATAAGTGTAGTATGTTAGAGGTATTATTATTGCTACTCATTGCCTTTACACTATTTAGACCTGCCTACTTCATGGAGCAGGTTTCACCCACTTATAAAACGATTGAGCCGGTAAATATTATTACAGAGCTGCAGCAAGCACATACAGATCGTCCTCTAAAAATACAGGTCAGTGGTATCAGTGATATTGGAGAGCCAACTTCATTCTATGCACATCTTGCAATTGCTGGTGAAACGGGACAGCAGCGCTTAGATAATATGGGTATTACGCTGATTGAAAACGACGGTGTTGTAATGATTGATGATGTTGTTTTTGATAGCCCTGCGGCTGAAATGGGATTAGATTGGGATCAAACCGTACTGTCGGTTGAAGTGCCTATCGAAGGTGCATTAGCGAAGCAATGGCTGTATATACCTGCACTATTATTACTGCTTGCTATTGCCATGATTCAAAACCGACGTCGTAAGGAGGAGTTGGTTAAGCTTGCAATGGATTAATCATTATTGGCATACCAAGCCTATTTTAAATAGGCTTGGTATGCCAAGTGTTGATAACGCGTTTAGTTTAAACGCAATAAAAAAGCCCCATTTATCGATTGATAAATGGGGCTTTTTTTGTATTTTGGCTTAATTACTAATGGTTACACTTACCGTCTACAGGTTCACCGTAAAGGTATAAACTATGGTTGGTGAGTTTAATTCCATATTTTTTAGCAATTAACTTTTGTTGCTGTTCAATTAAATCATCGTTAAATTCAATTACTTCACCGCATTTTAAGCACACAAGGTGATCATGATGCTCTTGATGAGTTAATTCAAATACTGACTTACCACCTTCAAAGTGATGGCGTGTCACGATACCAGCATCGTCAAATTGGTTTAGAACACGATAAACTGTTGCAACACCTACTTCATCACCTTGTTCAAGTAGTTTCTTATAAAGATCCTCTGCACTTAAATGTTGGTTTTCTGGTAACTGTAATAGACGTAATATTTTTAAGCGAGGAGAAGTGACTTTAAGTCCTGCTTCTTTTAACGCGTCATTCTCTAAAGGCATAATCGTGTTCCCTACAACAATAAGTTTAATCGCTCAATTCAGCGAGACACATTTCATCAAAAATTTGTTTAGACCATTCTTTTACACGTGCTGCGGTTAATTCTGGTTGGCGATCTTCATCGATACCTAAACCGATAAAATTATCATCATCAACAAGTGCTTTTGATGCTTCAAAATCATAACCTTTTGTTGACCAGTTACCAACAATTATTGCACCTTTACTTTCAACAATATCACCAAGTTGTCCCATCGCATCAAGAAAGTACTCTGCGTAATCTTCTTGATCACCACAGCCAAAGATAGCAACAAGTTTTTCATTAAAATCGATATCTTCTAAATCAGGGAAAAAGTCATCCCAGTCACATTGTGCTTCACCGTAATACCAAGTAGGGATACCAAACAAAAGCAGGCTAAATTCGGCAATCTCTTCTTTGCTGCTTTTTGCGATATCTTTCACTTCAACGAGGTTTTTACCTAACTCTTTTTGGATCATTTTAGCAACAGCTTCTGTATTGCCTGTGTCACTACCAAAGAAAATGCCAACGCTTGCCATATCTTAATACCTTTGTTAATTATTTATTTGTGCATGCAGTAATTGTGTTATTAGTTCACTGCGATTTATATTTTGCTCTTCTGAAAGCTGATTAAGCAAATTGAATAGTTCGCTATCTACTTTTAACTCAATACGCTTTAAACCTTTCTGCCTATCACGCAACACCTGTTTCTGCTTATTAATTTTAAGCTGTACTTTACGAGAGTGCGGATTACTTTTAGGCCTACCTGGGCGTACTTCGTCAGCAAAAAGATCGTGGGTAATACGATCAAATGATTCTTTTGCCATTTTTCTACCTAAAAATTATCGATTAGCCATGGCTAGTTGACCAAAGTATTTCTACAACGGCTTTAAAAACAAAACCAACACAACCAAAGAACAAAACTGCCCACACAATATTACGTCCAAATTTTGGCACGTTACTGCGTTTTAATACGTCTTGTACGGAGAGTCCCATTAAAATGAACAGGAAAAGGTAAAAACCATACAAGCCTAAGGTCTCAATTTGTTCTGTGTATTGCTGCAACATGATCAAGGCTTCGTTTAAAAGGGGGAATATAGCATACAAATTAGCATTAGTGCTCGCTAATATCGGCTGTTTATTTAAAAAATTCTGTCACTAAACGATTAAAGGTTTTAGCTTTTTCAGCATGTAACCAATGCCCTGTATTAGCGATAATTTTAGGTTGGGCATTAGGGAATTGTTTCATAATCGTTTTTTGATGCTCGGGTAAAATGTAGTCAGAGCTACCACCTTTAATAAATAATACTGGATTATCAAAGTGTTTATCATTGAATGGCCAACCTCGGATATATTCATAGTTGTGGGCTAGCGCATTTAGGTTAAATGCAAATTCAAATTCGTTGTTCTTTTTTTGTAATGACTTTAATAGAAACTGTCTGACATCAGGGCTGTCTATATAACGAGATAATTGCTCATTCGCCTCTAACCGGTTCTTTATTTTTTTTAGGTTAAGGAGTAATAGACTATTAAATACTTCACTGTGTTTATCGGGATAACTCACGGGGGCGATATCAGCGACCACTAAACGTTTAACTCTATCAGGTTCAGTTAACGCACAACCCATTGCAATTTTTCCACCCATCGAATGTCCGACGATAGAAAACTGCTCAACGTTTAGGTGATCTGCAAGTTCGAAAATATCAGCAACCATTTCCGGGTAACTCATGGTATCGCTTTGTGGACTTTTTCCATGGTTACGCACATCAATTAGTACAACATGAGAGTGTATTTTGAGTTCATTGGCGAGAGTCGATAAATTGCTCAAACTGCCAAATAAACCGTGAATAATAAAAATGATCTCTGTTTTGTTATCAGAGTCATTGTCAGAGGCCTGTTTTATTTGGTAATTAAGTAGCATAAGATCTAATTTTAAGTGAAAATAAAGTGAGATTAACTTAGTCGTTGGATATTAACAGATATGCAACATAGTGACGTTATTTTTTAACTTATCTGAGACTTATATCCATGATATTTCAGATAATGTATTCAGATAATATAGATAAGTTAAAAAATAATAAATAGCATCAACCGGTGAAACAATGAAACAAATTGATATTGAAGATGACCTGTATAAATATATTTTAACTAATATAGAAGAGTTTGGGGAAACCCCATCACAAATTTTACGTCGTTTATTAAAACTCCCTACTAATGTTGGGCAAGCTGAGCCTGAATTAGTTTTACAGGAAGTTTTACCTGCTACGCCTATTGCACCTGTTGAAGTTGTAAAGCCAGTAATGGAGAAAGTTGAGAAGGTGACAACGATAAATTCACCCTCTTTTGCAGGTTCTTCATTACCAGAGGCTTTTGCAAATGGTATATCAGCGCTTTTTAATAGTGAGACCTTCCAGAAAGAAGCAGTGATCACTAATAAGTTTAAAATGATGCTAACAACGATGTACTACGAGGATAGAGACGCATTCATTCAAGCCGCAAAAGTAGCAAAAGGGCGCTCTCGTGATTATCTTGGTGAGAACTTAGAACAATTATTAGCCTCAGATAATCAGGAAGAGGTGGATCAATTAATTGCGAGCAAGCCGCGCGATATTCCTTACACCCCATTTTGGGTAGTTACCAATGCAAATACAGGGCGAAAACGTATTATTTTAACTCAAGTAATGGCCTCAATGGGTTATCCTCATCATCTGATTGAGCGTATTAAAGAAGAAATTTAACAATATTTATATTAAGCAGTATTTTTTAATCATCAGGGTTAAGTGATTATTTACACTTTTTTTTGATTAAAAAGACTGCTTTTGCTCAAAAAAAAATTATAATACCCCTACTTTAAATAATTATTCTATCTAATTTCCCAATACACCCCTCACCATCAATGGGTGTAAAAAAGTTATATTTAACTCATTTATATGAAAGGAAGATTTAATCAATGACAATACATGAACGTGCAGGACAACCAGCAATCGCAAGCGATTTAGTCGATATTCCAAAATTAGTATCTGCTTATTATATTAATCTTCCCGATGTAACAATACCGAGCGAGCAAGTCGCATTTGGTACCTCTGGTCATCGTGGTAGCTCATTTAAAAATGCCTTTACTGAATTACATATCTTAGCGATCAGCCAAGCATTAGCTGAGTACCGTAAGGCGCAAGGCTACACAGGACCAATGTTTATCGGTAAAGATACTCATGCACTTTCTGAACCTGCCTTTGCATCTGCAGTACAAGTATTAGTGGCAAATGGTATTAAAGTAATTGTACAAGCAGGGGGGGGGTACACACCTACGCCTGTTATTTCTCATGCGATTTTACAATATAATAATGCGCATCCAGATGCATTAGCGGATGGGATTGTGATCACACCTTCGCATAATCCTCCAGAAGATGGTGGTTTTAAATATAACCCACCAAACGGCGGTCCTGCAGACAGTGATGTGACTAAAATCATTCAAGATCGTGCCAATGAGATTTTAAATGACAACTACGATGATATTCAGCAGGAAGATTTTGCTGAATCAATGGCGTCTGATTTAGTAGAAGAATACGATTATATCCAGCCTTATGTTGATGATCTGAAAAATGTATTGAACTTAGATGCGATTGCAAAAGCGGGCATCAAAATTGGTGTTGATACACTGGGCGGATCAGGCGTAGCTTACTGGCCTGTAATTGCAAAAACATATGGCTTAGATATTGAAGTTGTTAATGATCGCGTTGACCCTACCTTCTCATTTATGACTCTAGATAAAGATGGCAAAATCCGTATGGATTGTTCATCTCCTTACGCAATGGCTGGCCTTATTAAGTTAAAAGATCAGTTCGACGTGGCAATTGCTAATGACCCTGATTATGACCGTCATGGCATCGTAACAAAAAGCTCGGGTTTATTAAATCCTAACCATTACCTAGCTGTCGCGATTAATTACCTGTTTACACACCGTCCAGAGTGGCCTGCAACGGCAAAAGTGGGCAAAACATTAGTGTCTAGCTCAATGATTGATCGTGTTGTAGGTCAACTAGGCCGTGAGATGTCTGAAGTGCCTGTTGGCTTTAAATGGTTTGTTGATGGGCTGTTTGATGGTTCATTTGGTTTTGGTGGTGAAGAGAGCGCAGGCGCTTCGTTCCTACGTAAAAACGGCACCGTTTGGAGTACTGATAAAGACGGAATTATCTTAGCGTTATTAGCGGCTGAAATTATTGCGGTTACCGGACGTGATCCTGGTGAGCACTATGCAGAGTTTGCTGATAAATTTGGTTCGCCAGTTTACACACGTTTTGATGCGCCTGCTTCGCCAGAACAAAAAGCGGTATTAGCGAATCTAAGCCCTGATATGGTAGAGGCTGAAACATTAGCTGGTGAGAAAATTTTAGAAAAATTAACCCACGCTTCAGGTAATGGCGCTGCGATTGGTGGTTTAAAAGTAACCACTGAAAACGGTTGGTTTGCGGCACGTCCGTCAGGTACTGAAAATATTTATAAAATTTACTCTGAGTCATTTATTGGTGAAGAGCATATAGCGAAAATACAGCAAGAGGCACAGGAAATAGTGGCTTCTGCCTTTGCAAAAGCGGGTTTATAAATTCTGCTAATTAACTAATTTAAAACTATAAAAAGTGAGTTGTCAGCCCCTTTGAAGGTACTGGTAGCTCACTTTTTTTTTGCGTGAATAATAATCACTTAAGGGGCGTAGGGTTTAGGAGGGTGACGAAAATAGTATGTTTGTTAATCTATCTGTCATTGGAAACCACTAGCTTAGGGGAAAGGTTGGTGATTAAAGTGTGGTAAATTAATTATATTTATATTAACTTTGTCACTAAATTGGATTTTATAGCATTTTTATCTCTATCTATTTTGTTGGTTCAAAATTTCATTTTTATAAAATATGGGTGTCACATGGAAACAGTAAAGAAAAATAAAGCAAAGAAATCAGTTGCGAAAAAAGCACCGGCAAAGAGCACAGCAAAAAAAAGCAGTGCAGTAAATAAAGTGCCAGAGATTGAATGTACTAGCAAACAGATGCAACAAGCGATTGTGGATCGTTTGCATAAAGGCTTGGGAACAGACGCTGAAAAAGCAAACAATAAAGCGTGGTGGAATGCGACTTGTCACGCGGTGAATGAAGTGGTTTTTGATAAGTTGACACAAACTCAACAAAATCATTCAGGCCAAGATACGCGTTCAGTAAACTACCTATCTCTTGAATTTTTAATGGGTCGTTTACTTTCAAATAATTTACACAATCTACAGCTTTTCAAAGTGACAGAAGAAGCGCTTAAAGCATTAGGTAAAGACCTTTATGAAATTTGCGACGAAGAGCCTGATATGGCACTTGGTAATGGTGGCTTAGGTCGTCTAGCAGCATGTTTCATCGATTCTTTAGCAACACTAGGTTACCCGGCGATTGGTTACGGTATCCATTACGAGCACGGTTTATTTGCTCAATCATTCCAAGACGGTCGTCAAATTGAACGTCCTGATACATGGCGTGAATACGGCAACCCATGGGAAATTTGTCGCCCAGAGTCAATTCAGCATGTACCACTATACGGTTACGTTGAGACTGTTTTTGATGAAGATGGTGGTTCACATAAAGTGTGGCATGCGGGTCAAAAACTTAAAGGTGTGCCATGGGATGTGCCAATTGTAGGTTACGGTGCAAAAACAGTTAATATTTTACGCCTATGGGAAAGCCGTGCAGATGAAGCATTCGATTGGGATGTATTTAATGCCGGTGGTTATGTTGATGCACAAGCTGAGAAGTCAAAAGCAGAAACAGTTTCAAAAGTATTATATCCAAATGATGAAACTCCAGAAGGTAAAGAGTTACGCTTAGTTCAGCAGTACTTCTTCTGTGCGTGTTCTGTTAAAGACATTCTGCGTCGTTTCAAACGTCACAACACAGACTGGACAAAACTTTCTGATAAAGTAGCAATTCAATTAAATGATACGCATCCTACGATCGCTATTCCTGAGTTAATGCGCATCTTGGTAGATGAAGAACGCTTAGATTGGGATTTTGCTTGGTCAATATGTCAAAAAGTATTTGCTTACACAAACCATACGCTACTGCCAGAAGCATTAGAAAAATGGTCTGTTGCACTGTTTGAAAAAGTATTACCGCGTCATCTTGAGATCATCTACGAAATCAACCGTCAATTCATGGAAGTAGTTGAAGCGAAATGGCCTGGCGATGATAGCAAAAAAGCAAAACTTTCTATCATTGAAGAAGGCGATGATCGTAAAGTATGTATGGCAAACCTATGTGTTGTTACTGCATACAAAGTAAATGGCGTTGCAGCGGTTCACTCAGAACTAGTTAAAACAGATCTATTCCCTGAGTACCATGAGCTATTCCCAACTAAATTAGTGAATGTCACT
The DNA here is from genome assembly GCF_030161115.1 of Psychromonas marina. Classification (GTDB taxonomy): domain Bacteria; phylum Pseudomonadota; class Gammaproteobacteria; order Enterobacterales; family Psychromonadaceae; genus Psychromonas; species Psychromonas marina. Next base: position 32,345 of record NZ_BSPQ01000019.1, on the reverse strand, counting down.
AATGGTGTTACACCGCGTCGTTGGTTAAAAGCGTGTAATCCTAAACTGGCTGCACTTTACGATGATGAAGTTGGTGCTGATTGGGTTGTTAATCTTGATAAACTACGTGGCGTATTACCAAAAGCAAAAGATGTCGCTTTACAAAAACGCTTCATGGATATCAAAAAAGACAACAAAATTGAATTAGCGAAAATTATTAAAGATCTGACTGGTGTAGAAGTATCAGCTGATGCAATTTTTGATATTCAAATTAAACGTCTGCACGAATACAAACGTCAGCAACTAAATATGATGCATATTTTAGCGCTTTATAAACGTCTGCTTGATAATCCTGATTACGATATGGTACCGCGTGTATTCATATTCGGCGCGAAAGCAGCACCGGGTTACCACATGGCGAAACAGATTATTTACGCATTAAATAAAATTGCAGATAAAGTAAATAATGATGAACGTGTTAAAGGTAAGCTAAAAGTTGTATTTTTACCTAACTACCGTGTATCACTTGCTGAGAAACTATTCCCTGCCGCTGATATCTCTGAGCAGATTTCAACAGCTGGTTTAGAAGCTTCTGGTACAGGTAACATGAAGTTTGCCATCAATGGTGCGTTAACAGTTGGTACAATGGATGGTGCAAACATCGAAATGGCAGAAGAGATTGGTGCTGAGCACATGTTTATCTTCGGTTTAAGTGTTGCAGAAGTGAAAGAGTTGAAACAGCAAGGTTATAATCCGTTTGATTATTACTACAACAACCCAGAACTGAAATCAGTATTAGATTGGTTAGATACCGATTACTTTACACCGGGTCACCCTGGCGCGTTATCTGATATCAAACGTTCACTGCTTGAAGGCGGCGATGAGTACCTATGTCTTGCTGATTACGCTTCTTACAGCGAAGCGCATCTGAAAATTGATGCGATGTACCGTGACCAAGCTGTATGGGCTGAGAAAGCAATCCTTAACTCTGGCGCAATGGGTAAATTTAACTCAGATCGCTCGATTGAAGACTACGCTTCAACAATTTGGAACTTAACGAAACACCCGATTAGCTAATACAACAGTATTAATTTTAATCATAAAGGCGATATTAATATTTATTAATATCGCCTTTTTTTTTAATCGCGTTACAATAAAAATAATTACTGAAATTAAACATTAAAGAGGTCGTTATGTCAGAAGATAAAAACACAAATGAATCAGATGTATGTGAAGCATGTGGCACTATTGTAGAGCTAGGTAGCGTGATTGCAGAAGATGATACTGTATTAGTACTTCCTTTCGAAGGTGCTGATCAAGCTGGCGTTAATAAATTGGCTCAAAAGTACATTGATGCCGCTAAAGCACGTTTTGAAACCGTTGAAGTAACGCGAGAAGAAGCAACAACAGCACAAGGTTTTAGCTGTAATGTTACACTCGCATTTGAATGTACCGCTGAAAAACTTATTTTTGAGATGGGTCTAAGCGCAATTTAAGCATTTCTATCTCCAATCTATACAAAGAGCTTACTGGTTAAGCTCTTTTTTTTGTTTCTTGTAAATCTTAATTTCTCCTTTTCTTGCTTAATCGTTATACTACTCACATATTAGTTATTTAATTATTAACTAAACCCTTATTTTATTTTTTATACCTTTTGTATTGGAGAGTCCTTTGCTCATTGATGATTTACCCGTTGATCGCCGTTTACTTATGTCCCTTGCTCATCTGGGATTTACAGAAACAACCCAAATTCAAGCGGAAGCAATTCCCGTTGCAGTGGCAGGGAAAGATCTACTCGCATCATCAAAAACAGGCTCAGGTAAGACTCTTGCATTTTTGTTACCTGCAATGCAGCGTGTATTAAAAACTCGTGCGTTAACCAAGCGAGATCCACGCGTATTAATTTTGACGCCAACGCGTGAGCTTGCCAAGCAGGTTTATTCGCAATTACGTCTATTAGTTTCAAATACGAGTTTGAAATCAACGCTAGTATTGGGTGGTGAAAACTTTAACGATCAAGTAAAACAGCTTGATAAAGACCCGCACTTCGTTGTTGGTACCCCTGGACGTATTGTTGATCATCTTAAGAAAGGGCTATTACACCTCCATGGTTTAGAGTTACTGATTCTAGATGAAGCGGATCGTATGTTAGATCTTGGTTTTGCAGAGCAGTTAAAAGCCGTAAACGAAGAAGCTAATCATCGTCTACGTCAAACGCTTTTGTTTTCTGCAACACTGGGTCATGCTGAGGTTAATGAATTTGCTGCTGAGCTACTTAAAGCCCCAGTACGCATTGCAATTGGTGCAGAAAACCAACAGCATAGTGAAATCACACAACGTTTCTTCCTTGCTGATAATCTTAATCAAAAAGAGAAGTTACTTTTCCACTTTGTACAAAAAGAAGCAACCAAACAGGTGATTATCTTTACCGCAACACGTAAAGATACTGAGCGTTTAAGCGCAGTACTGAATGAGAAAGGTTGTTCTTCACTTGCATTGCATGGCGATTTAACACAAACCAACCGTAACCAAATTATGGATGCATTCTCACGTGGTAAAGAGAAAGTATTGGTAACAACAGATATAGCATCTCGTGGCTTAGATTTATTAAATGTTAGCCATGTAATCAACTTTGATATTCCAAAGCATACTGAAGAATATATCCATCGCATTGGCCGTACGGGTCGTGCTGGCACCGCGGGTGATGCGATATCAATCATCGGGCCAAAAGATTGGGACAACTTCAAAAAAGTTGAATCTTTTGTACAGCAGTCAATCACCTTTGACCGCATTGAGGGGATTAATCCTAAATTCAAAGGGCTAAAACCAGTTGTACCTCAGTCTGCTAAAGCGGGTAAGTTTGTTAAAGATGACAAAAAACAAGCGCAGCAGAAAAAACCAAAAACTAAAAAATCAGTGAATAAAACCTTCCATGAGGCGGCTGATGTTGGTTTTGCACCAATGCGTCGTAAGCCTCGTGTAGAAACCCCAAACGATGAGTAAAAACTGATCAGCTAATAATTGATCTACTAATAAAAAGGGGAATTAATATTCCCCTTTTTTGATCTTGGTTTTTAATGCTGAATTTATCTATCCCTTTAATAACGGCTGATCAGTCTGTCTTTATTCCCCCTTACGTTGCTAAATTCTTACCCTCTAGGTCTTGCTTTAAATCAGCACTTTATGTTTGAGATGGTTGAACTGAAAAGTAGCCTACTCGCAAACCATTAATTATTCTGAATTTCAGCATAATTTTTTTTTGGTTGCTAAGTATCTGAAATAAATGTTTTTGTGGATTTAATGCCCTCCATTTAAATATAGTTAAAATGAGCAGGAGAGGGCTTTGCTTAAAAAGTCATTTACGTTTATTGTAGCTATACGGAGTATATGAAACTAAATGGAGAAAATAATAATGTTAGCAGCAACAATGGTAGAAAAACTGAACGAACAGATTAATCTTGAATTTTACTCTTCAAATCTATACCTGCAAATGAGTGCATGGTGTGAAGACCGAGGTTTTGAAGGTGCGGCGATGATGCTACGTGAGCATGCTACCGAAGAGATGATGCACATGAACCGTTTATTTACCTACGTAAGTGAGACGGGTGCGTTACCCTTAATCGGTGCAATAGATGCCCCACCACATGAGTTTAAGTCGTTGAAAGAGGTGTTCACTGAAACTTATAATCATGAATGTTTGATAACAAAAGCGATCAATGAATTAACACATGTTGCGTTTACGACACATGATTATTCAACCTTCAACTTCCTGCAGTGGTACGTTGCAGAGCAGCATGAAGAGGAAAAATTATTCAAAGGTATTTTGGATAAAATTGAACTTGTTGGTGAAGATGGTAAGGCATTATTCTGGGTCGATAAGGACTTAGCTGAGTTAGCTAAAACGGGAGCAACATCAATTATGGACACGCCCGCTTAACACTATAATTCAATTAAAAAATCCCCTTAATGAGAGCATGGTCAATTAAGCCATGCTTTTATCTACTCCCCCTCGTAAAAGTAATGTTAATAGCTTGTAAATATTGAGCGATTTCTTTAGAATTCAGCCAGATTTTGTGCGCCAAATGATTTTCGATTGATTTTTTGGAGATGGCACTTCACAGTTTTATGTTTAATGGGTTACTTTTGTACCTACCAATGGAGATGGTTAAATGAGCAATGCGCCTGACAATTCTGGTCGCCGCAAGTTTCTAACACTAACAACGGGTGTTGTTGGTGCAATTGGAGCTGCTGCTGTTGCAGTTCCTTTTGTGAAGTCTTGGAGTCCTAGTGAGAAAGCAAAAGCGGCTGGAGCCCCTGTTGCAGTTGATATTAGTAAAATTCAACCTGGTCAATTAATTCGAGTTGAATGGCGTGGTAAACCAGTTTGGGTTGTTTCCCGTACTCAAAAAGTACTTGATGAACTAAGCACGCTTGATGATAAATTACGCGACCCTGCTTCTGAACAAGCACAGCAACCTGATTATGCAACGAACCCGTTACGTTCGTTAAAGTCAGAGATATTTATTGCTGTTGGTATCTGTACTCACCTTGGTTGTTCACCTACTTACCTACCTGATTCATTTTCTGAGCAAGTTGAAGGCGTAGAGTCTGGTTTTTTCTGCCCTTGTCATGGCTCTAAATTTGATATGGCGGGACGTGTATTCCAAAACGTACCTGCACCACTTAATTTAGTTATTCCTCCACACTACTACGTGAGTGAATCACAGATTGTTATTGGCCTTGATAAAGGAGATGCCTAATGCTTAAAAAATTAGTATTAGACGGTATCGACTGGGTGGACGCACGTATTCCGATGACGGAAACGTGGAATAAACATCTAGCGCAATACCCGACGCCAGTTAATTTCAACTTTTGGTACTTTTTTGGTTCATTAGCGATGCTAGTGTTAGTTAACCAAATTCTAACAGGTATCTGGTTGACGATGCATTACAACCCGTCTGCAGAGGGCGCATTCGCTTCTATAGAATACATTATGCGTGATGTACCGTATGGTTGGTTACTACGTTACATGCACTCAACGGGCGCTTCAGCGTTCTTTGTGGTTATCTACCTGCATATGTTTCGTGGTCTTATTTATGGTTCTTACCAGAAACCGCGTGAGCTTATCTGGATCTTTGGTATGTTAATCTTCCTTGTCTTAATGGCAGAAGCGTTTATGGGTTACCTATTACCTTGGGGACAGATGTCTTTCTGGGGCGCACAGGTAATTATCTCGCTATTTGGTGCGATTCCAATTATTGGTGATGATTTAACGCTTTGGATTCGTGGTGATTACGTTATCTCTGGTGCTACGCTTAACCGATTCTTCGCGTTACATGTGGTGGCGTTACCTCTTGCTTTAGTGGCATTGGTCTTTTTGCATATTGTTGCTCTGCACGAAGTCGGTTCAAATAACCCTGACGGTGTTGAGATTAAACAGAAAAAAGGCACTGCATCGGAAGAGGCAAAAGGGAAATTTACTTTCCACAAACAGTACAGTGGTAAAAAAGATATTATCGATGCTGTCCCATTCCATCCTTACTTTACGGTAAAAGATATTATGGGGGTCTCTGGATTCCTAATCTGCTTTGCAGCAGTTATATTCTTTATTCCTGAAGGCGGCGGTTACTTCCTTGAGCCACCTAACTTTGAAGCGGCAAACGGACTAAAAACGCCGGATCATATTGCACCGGTTTGGTATTACACGCCGTATTACGCAATTTTACGTGCCATTCCTGATAAGTTAATTGGTGTCGTTTTCTTTGGTGGTTCAATTGCTATTCTGTTCCTTTTACCATGGCTTGACCGTTGTAAAGTGAAATCGATTCGCTACCGCAGCTGGAAGCATAAACTGAACATCACACAGTTCATTATCTGCTTCATCGTGTTAGGTGTTTTAGGTGCATTACCAGCAACACCATTACTAACGACGGTTGCACAGGTTGCATCAGTTGGATATTTCGGATTCTTTATCGCACTGTGGGTTTACAGTAAAAATGAGAAAACTAAACCATTACCAACAAGGTTGACACACTAATGAAAAAATTAATGATCGCCTTAGTGGCCCTGTTATTTACATTTCCTATGTTTGCTTCTGCTGCAGGTGGTAACGTTCACCTTGAAAAAGCAAATTATGATCTATCAGATAAAGCGTCATTGCAAAATGGTGCCAAACTGTTTATGAATTACTGTTTTGCTTGTCACTCTACAGGACATCAACGTTATCAACGTGTTGCAACGGATCTTGGTATCCCTGACGAGTTGATGCGAGAGAACCTGATTTTTACTGATAGTAAAATCGGTGATTTAATGCATAATAGTATGGATAAAAAAGAGTCTGCTAAATGGTTTGGTGCCGCGCCACCAGATTTAACATTAGAAGCACGCTTACGTGGTGCAGACTGGATTTATACTTACTTACATTCTTTTTATGTTGATGAGAGCCGTCCATTTGGCGTGAATAACACTGTGTTCCCAGATGTTGGTATGCCACATGTATTAGAAGAGTTACAAGGGATATCTACACCGACTTATGAAGTGGTTGTGGATGCTGATGGTATCGAACACAAAACCGTTGTTGCATTAACCAGTGATGAAACGGGTGAGATGTCATCGGATGAGTATGACCAAGCGGTACTTGATCTGGTAAACTTCCTTGTATATGCCGGTGAACCAAATAAGTTAGAACGTCAAAGCTTAGGAATATGGGTATTAGCCTTCCTATTTGTTCTATTTATTGTTAGCTACTTATTGAAGAAAGAGTACTGGCGCGACATTCATTAATCGCAGCTAAAGACTCAATTTCGTTGATAGGCAATGGTGATTTTTTCGCCATTGCCTTTTTGTTTTTAAAGAAACATAATTTTATTATTATTCATAATATTAGGGGATAACTATGGCAGTAGCCGCGAACAAACGTTCTGTAATGACACTTTTTTCTGGTGCTTCAGATCTATATAGCCATCAAACACGCATTGTATTAGCTGAAAAAGGCGTTAATGTTGAAATCACCTATGTCGATGATGAAAACCCATCTGCTGAGCTTGCTGAATTAACACCAAACAGCGAAGTACCAACATTAGTTGATCGTGAATTAGTACTTTATAACTCACGCATTATCATGGAATACTTAGACGAGCGTTTTCCTCATCCGCCACTAATGCCTGTTTACCCTGTAGAACGCGCTAAAAGCCGTTTATTAATGCAACGTATCGAAACTGAATGGTACCCACTTGTTAAACTTATTATGGGCGCTGATGAAGCTAAGTCTTCACTTGCACGCACAACGTTACGTAATAAGATTTTAGAAGTTGCACCTATTTTTGATCACTTCTCTTACTTCATGTCAGAAGAGTTTACATTAGTAGATTGTTACATGGCACCGCTATTATGGCGTTTACCTGAGCTAAAAATTGACTTAGGTATGGACCACTTAGGCATTAAGAGCTACATGGTTAAAGTGTTTGAACGTGAATCATTCCAAGCATCGATGACTGAAGCTGAGCGCGAAATTCGCGTCGGTTAATAACGGAGTTTTCTAATGAGCAGTATGTTAGTGCAACGCCCATATCTTCTAAAGGCATTCTTTAATTGGATCGTGGACAGTGAATGTACACCCCATATTATTGTTGATGCAACACAGCCTTGTGTAGAAGTACCAGAGCAGTTTGTTGAAGATGGTAAAATCGTATTAAACATTGCACCAAGGTCGGTGATGCAGTTTTCAATGGATGATGATGCCGTTGCATTTAATGCTCGATTCTCTGGGCAACCGATGCAGGTCTATGTGCCACTATATGCAATCGAAGGAATCTATGCCCGTGAAAATGGTGCGGGTACGATGTTTCCTGAGGAGCCTGCATATCAAGCTTTAGATAAAGAAGTACAGCCTGAAAAAGAAGTGGAAGTTGCTGAAAAGCCTATCGCGAAAAATAGAGCTGGCTTGAAAATAGTAAAATAGTTAATATTTAACGCTTTTACAGATATAAAAAAACCTAGCTTAGCTAGGTTTTTTTATATCTGTTGCTCAGTACTTTAGCTTTACGATGAAAAGTGCTTTTTACAAAATTCAATTCGCTGCTCAACCGTCATACCATGATCATCACCCAAACTTTCAATCAGTTTTAAGCGCGGTAAAATACCTTGGCCATTGGCAATTTGAATAGCTAAACCAGGACGTGCATTAAGTTCTAATAACATCGGACCTAAATCACGATCTAATACCATGTCGGTACCTAAATAGCCCATACCAGACATCTCATAACAACTAGATGCAAGGTAGATTAAGCGTTCCCATTTAGGGACTTGTAATAACCCTAGCTCTTTACCTGTATCAGGATGAAATTGGACCGGTTTATCAAATTGTACTGCATTGATCGCTTTACCAGAGGTGATATCAATACCAACGCCTACAGCACCTTGATGTAAGTTTGCCTTACCGTCGGATGCGGCTGTCGAAAGGCGCATCATTGCCATCACAGGGAATCCCTTAAAAACGATAACTCGTACATCAGGCACGCCTTCAAAGCTAAAGCCATCAAAGGCATTGTCAAATTGAATCAAGCCTTCTACAACGGCTACATCGGCACTGCCACCCAAACTAAATAGGCCGGCTAAAATATCAGTTACATGGCGCTTAATTTCAGCAAGTGCCACTTCATCGCCGTTGGGTTTATAGTAACGCCCATTTTCGACTTTAGTAATAACCAGAATACCTTTACCACCACTGCCTTTAGCTGGTTTGATAACAAAGCCAGGAGTTCCTTTTATGTAGGTTTCAACACCCTCAACCTCCGCTTGCATTGAGATAACACCAAGCAGTGCGGGTGTTGTAACATTTGCTTCTTTGGCGATAATTTTAGTTTTTAGTTTATTATCAACTAATGGATAAAGCTTACGTGGGTTATAGCGACCAATGTAACCACTGTTACGTTGGTTCATGCCCATAATACCTTTATCTCTTAATTTAAAGGGACTGGAAAAAAACATAGTTTATTCCTTATCAACCAATGGTTTAAAGCGGCGTAATTCGAGTAATCGGTAACCAGTGTAGCTACCTAATAACAATACTAGTGACATCACTACAAATTGTAAGCCGATAAAGTTGAACATTAAGTGACGTGTTACATCGTTGCTCATTACAAAGTAGGCAAGTACTGCTACTAATAAACTACCGCCACCTTGTGCCATTACCTCTTTAGCACCTTCTTCTTCCCACAGCACCGACATACGCTCGATTGTCCATGACAAAATAATCATTGGGAAGAAAGTGATTTTAAGCCCTTCTGTGAGTCCTAGTTTGTATGACAGTACACCAAATAGTGCAATCAGTAGGATAACCATAATAATAACCGTGGATATCCGAGAGACGAGCAAAAGATTGAGGTGTGAGAGGTACGAACGAATAAATAGACCTACGGCTACCAATAAGATAAAACCAACTAAACCAGTGATTAAGCTCGTTTGGATAAATGCCATCGCAATTAGAACGGGCATAAAAGTACCAGAGGTTTTAAGGCCAACTAATACGCGCATCATCACTACAATCAATACACCTAAAGGAATCATTAAGATACCTTTAAACAAAGATTGATCTTCTACAGGCAAGCTGTGGATTGAAAAATTAAATAGGTGATCATTTTCGGATTTTTGTAATAATGCAGAAAGGGCAGGTTGCTCTTGCTCAATCATAGAAAAACTAACTTTTGAATCACTAGCACCAGTAAGTTCAAGTAATGCTACACCGCTTTGATCCCATAACAATAGCTTATCACGGTCAACAGCACCGACTGAACTTGCATCAAACAATCGTGAAGTGATGACCCCTTCAGATTCTTGAAAAACTTCTACTAATGGCGTCAAGTGTTGGCGACGTCGACCATCTTCTAATACTAAAGCACCAATTTTCTTAGTTGGAATTTCCGCTGCGTTTAACAGTGCAATTAGTATGTCAGTTTTACTCGCTTTACTGGTTAATATCAGTGTTACGTTTTGATTAGGTACATCTGCATTCAGTTGCTTCAATACTTCTCTTGTAAAACTATACGCATCAGCACTGGTTTTTAGTGCGTCATTAATAATCGCTCGACCAGCAGTAGAGCTAGAGGCTGTGTACTCTTTATCAAAGAGTTCAGGCATCTCTGTAATTTTTTGGTCGACACTTTTATTATCTTCAAGCATTTGAATATTATAATAAAGTGTCTGTTTTCCTGACGCTTCGCGAATAGTCCATTCAGCACGTTTTGATTCTTTATCTTCTAGAAATGAAAGACCATAACCAGGAGATGCCGCATTTTGGCTTATTTTAGTAAAACCTGCTTGTCGCTCAGGAGTGGTTAACGTTGCTAATACTGGGCCATCATTAGCATTAAAGTCTACCTTTGCATCAATGTTCCAAATGGTACGCGTTTCACCAGGTATCCAGGGTATATCTAACGCCATATGACGTTGTACAGATTGAAATACGCCAAGCGACATTAAGCTTGCGACTAAGACAAAGAAAAAAATACGTGCATTCATCATTGTTTCCTATCTATTTATTTTTCAGCGGATGCTTGAAATTTTGGGAAGCTATACTCTTTACTTACATCAACCAGGATCACGTCGCGCATAAAGCTACGGCCGATTAATACTGGATATTCCATGTGTAAACGGTTGGTTAAGGTAAACTCTGTTAGATGAGCAACATCGCCAATACGAACATGTAACTTAACAACTGGACGCTCATTCTCAACACCCGGTTTGCTTGATTGTATTATTTTCGCAATACGTATAATTTTAGCTTCAATAACATCTGCTTTCTCACCCTCTGAGTGAGCTAGGTTGAAACGTACCCATTTTTGACCGTCGCGTTCAAAGCGTTCCATATCAACCGCATTGATAGAAGATGTTGCGGCACCAGTATCAATACGGCCTTTGAAGTTTTCTTTTGCTGTTGACACATAAACCCATTCGGCTTGACCAAGAATAGTTTTATCATCAGCATGTGTTACTTTGGTTTTATCTGTTCGGTGTTCAGTTGCCGAGTTTTTTTCTGATGCAGCAATCGCAGCTTTTAATGCAGCTTGGCTTTTTGCTAAATCACTGCTTAATGCGGATATTTTTTGTTCGTTAGCAGCTAAGGTCGCTTTTGACGTTGCTAGTTCAGATTGTGTTTTCTCAGTTAAAATAGTTGACTCGCTGAGAGAGCTTTCAAGGTTAGTGATCATCTCTTGCTGTTCTGTGTTAGCTGTAGAGGCGCAGCCTGTGATTGCAACAGCGGTAAATGCAGCGAATAGTGTTTTTTTGTTTAAAAACATGAATGTCCCTTAACGTGATAAAAAAATAAATTAATAAGAATGTTAGCAGTTTGTGTATTAAAAGACAGTGAAATCCTCACGCTTTTAAGTAAACGTGGTTATTTTGCGACGCTATTAAGCATATTTCTAAGCCAATGTTTTTTATGCACTCTATGAATGACTAATAAAACTTTAATAAGTTCTTCTGAGAGCATGATGATATAAGCTTCAATAAGTGTCGCGTGATAGTACTTAACGGCGATAAAAGTTAACGGAATACCGACACACCACATGCAAAAAATATCAATAAAAGTGCTGTAGTTAACATCTCCGCCACTGCGTAATACACCGATGATACCGATAAAATTGATTACCCTAACAAACAAAGCGAATGCAAGTACCAACAATACTTGAGAAGCGCTATGCATCGACTCTACAGAAAGGGTAGGAAATAGAGATAGAATGGGCTCACGCAGTACAATAATTATTGGCGTGAAAATAAATGCGAGTACTGGTACGAAGAGGATGAAGGTCCATGCTTGTTGCCATGCTTGGGAAAAAGCCTTCGCGCCGAGTTGGTGTCCTATCATGGTGCCGCTGGCAATCGCAATACCAATAAACAGTGCAAAGACGGTTTGTTCTATGGTCGAAACCATGCTCATAACTGCAAGTTCTTGTACGCCAATCATCGCAAAAATAAGCGTGTAGACCAATATACCTAATGCCCAGCCACTGTCATGAAGTACCATTGGAAATGCGAGTTTGGTGTAACGTTTTATCTCAAACAGACTTAATGCTTGTTTGACTTCATCCATTTTTGCAATGATAAAGGGACGTCGCTTCACGACAAACAGTACCATTAGTAGCATTTGTGCAAAGCGTGCAAACACGGTTCCCCATGCACTCCCTGCAACACCCATTTCAGGAAAGCCCAAGTGACCAAAAATGAAAATATAATTAAGCAATGCATTTAATGGCAGCACTAATATGCTGATGTTCATCGCCGTTTTAGTATCGCCTGCTGAGCGAAGGGCCGTTTCTAAGGGTAAAACGACTGCGGTAAATATGAAGCTATAGGCAGTAATGACAAGATAGTCATTTGCAAATATCAGTAGCTGATTATCACTACTCGCTAGGCCAGTAATAGTTTGTGGAGAAAGGGTGTAAAAAATGATGAATGGGATGACACTTAGTAAGCTAAAAAGGAGTGATATGACTAGACTTCTACGTAATCCTGAAAGATCTTCGGCGCCAAAATATTGTGCTGCCAAAACGCCACCGGCATGACTGATACCGACCATCATCAATAAATTAAAGAAAAATATCTTATTACCTAAACCAACGGCGGCAATCTCACTTTCGCCAAGTTGACTGACCATCAAAATATCAACTAAACCAAGAAACGAATACAGTAAAGATTGCAAAGTGATTGGCAGTGCAAGTTGCCACAGTTTCTTCTGAAAATCAGGCGCACGAAAGGTGGCTATTTTATTCTTCATTAGCGACTATTCTGTGCGTCTGCGGAAAATGAATAGTGTCGCTATTAAAATTAATAAACTGTACAGGTAGAGTGGTGTTGAACCAAAGCGTTGATAGGGTGTTAGACCAAAAGCAGGTTGTACCGTTTGACGTAATACGCCCTCTTTATTCGAAGGTAAACGCCCGAGTTCATGACCTTGATCGTCAAAAATAGCCGTAACGCCGTTATTGGTGCTGCGCAATATGGGGCGTGCAAACTCAATCGCGCGCATACGTGCGATTTCGAGGTGTTGATCTGGGCCAATCGAACTACCAAACCAAGCATCATTACTTAACGTCAATAACATCCCGGTATTCCGATGCACGTTATTGCGCATCAATTCTGGAAAGGCGACTTCATAGCATAGTGCGGGGGCTAAGGTGGTTAAGCCACTTTGTAAATTAGGTTGCACTGCATCACCTCGCTGAAAGCTAGACATCGGCAGATTAAAATAGGGCGCAATAGGGCGCAATAGATCTTCAAAAGGTACAAACTCACCAATAGGGAGTAGCTGATGCTTGTGGTAACGGTTAGGGCTTGTTTGTGAGTATCCTTGCCCTGTAGGTAGTTTTCCTAACATAATGATACTATTGTAATAGTTGTCATTTTGTAAATCATACTCGATGATCCCTGTCATTAAGGTTTTACCCTTCATCGACAGCTCTTGAGAGAGTGGTTGTAAAAAACCTTGCATATCTATTTCAAGTGCAGCGATCGCAGACTCTGGCCAAATGATTAATTCATTTTCACGGTCGCTATTATCACCTGCTTCACTTAAGTCTAAGTAATTGTAAAGAGAGGGGTAGAGTTGCGACTGTTCCCATTTCTTATTTTGATCGATATTACCCTGTACTAAAGCGACTTTAATCGCAGGTTGTAGCTCTGTGAATCGTAGTTGCTGCAAAAAATGCCCACTTATAATAATGGTGGCAATGAGCAATACACTGGTTTTTATTCGTTGTTGCTTAATGATCAGGGTTAATGCCGCAGAGATCAGTAAAATAGCGAGTGTTATACCTTGCACACCAAGAATTGGTGCAAAGCCAACTAATGGCGTATCTGCATGGCTATACCCTAAATAGGCCCAAGGAAATCCTGTTAAAAACCACCCTCTAACCCAATCCATCACCAGCCAAAAAACAGGGAAAACAAGTAAAGTGCGGGTTGTATTAGAGATTAAATTTAGACGCTGAGATGCCCAAATTGCGATGGTAGGGAAAATAGCGAGGTAAGCACAAAGCAATACTATCAATAGCATATTAATGATTTTAGGCATGCCACCAAACAGATCCATACTGACATAGACCCAATGGATAGTGGCAACAAACATCGCGAGGTTAAAGGCAAACCCAACCAAGAAAAATCGTTTATTGGTTTTTGCTACTTGTTGAAGTAATAGAAATAGGCCAATAAAGGAAGGGTAAAGCGTCCACCACTGTTCAAAGGGGGAGAACGCAAATACTTGAATTGCACCCAATAAAAGAGCAACTAACAGTTGCCCTAAAAGTGTTGTTGTTAATTTATTAATCGGGTGCAAAAGGTCACTCTTCAATCTTTTTTATCTGTTTGGGAATACGAACTTGTAGTTGAATTAAACGACGATTATCCGCATTGATTACTTTATATTTGTAACCATCAATGGTGATACTTTCACCGCGACCAGGAAGGTGACCCAAGCGGTTAATCATCAGTCCAGCAATGGTATCCTGCTCTTCGACATTATAAGTTGTACCAAAGTGGTCGTTGAAATCATCTAATGTCGTTAATGCACTTACTGCATAGGTACGTTTACCAATCTGTCTAATTTCATCAACATCAATATCATCGAATTCATCTTCAATTTCACCGACGATCACTTCAAGAATATCCTCGATGGTAACCAGTCCTGATACACCACCATACTCATCAACAACGATAGCCATGTGGTAACGCTGGCTACGAAACTCTTTGAGCAAGGTATCCAAACGTTTACTTTCAGGTACAACGACAGCTTGTCGTAAAATATCTTCTATTTTGAATTCATTCGCTTCACTACTGAAGCCATATTTGATCAAATCTTTGGCTAATAATAGACCAACGATATGGTCTTTATCTTCAGTAATAACAGGAAAGCGTGAATGTGCAGAATCAATAAGAATTGGTAAAAATTCTTTTACACTTTGTTGTAGCCCAAGTGTCACCATTTGCGAGCGAGGGATCATAATATCTCGAACACGTAGTTTTGATACGTCTAAGACACCTTTAATCATCTCTTTCGTTTTTTGATCGATCAGTTCGCGCTTTTTAGCGCTATCGATCATCTCTAATAATTCAGCTTGGTTTTTAGGTTCGTTTTGAAATAGATTGCCGATTTTATCGAGCAAACCAGATTTTGCTTGCTCGTTGGTAGAATGTTCTTCTGACATTACTGTTTTTTACTCTTGTTCGTTATAAGGAGCAGGAAAGCCTAATTCAACTAATAATTTAGTTTCTAGGGTTTCCATCTCAATGGCTTCTTCTTCGATAATATGATCGTAACCAAGTAGGTGCAAGGTACCATGAATTAACATATGTGCCCAATGTGCATTTAAACTTTTACATTGCTCATCTGCTTCTTTTTCAACCACCTGTTTACAGATTACCAGATCACCTAGCAAAGGTAATGTGATCCCGGGTGGATTTTGAAAAGGAAATGAGAGCACGTTAGTGGGTTTATCTTTACCGCGATAGTCATGATTAAGCTGTTGGCTCTCCTCACTATCGACCAAACGAACGGTTAGTTCTGCTTCCTCTCTATCTATATCGGATCCCGCTTCGATAGCTATTGCGACCCATTTTTCAATGTCAGCTAATAGCGGTAAAGCGGTTTCATTTTCAGTGGCTAGTTGTAGATCAACAAACAGTTCCATTATGATTTTTCCGACTCTATTTCTACTTTTCGTTCAAAGGCTTCATAGGCTTTCACAATGCGTGCCACCACTGGGTGACGTACTACATCATCAGCGGTAAAGAAGCTAAAGCTGATCTCTTCCACATCATTTAATACTTCAATAACATGACGAAGACCTGATTTTTGATGACGAGGCAGATCGATTTGAGTTATATCACCCGTAATAACCGCTGTTGAGTTAAAGCCAATACGCGTTAAAAACATTTTCATCTGTTCAACAGTGGTATTTTGACTTTCATCCAAAATAATAAAAGCATCATTTAAGGTACGTCCACGCATATAAGCTAGTGGTGCAATCTCGATGATATTTTTTTCAATCAGTTTCTCAACTTTCTCAAAACCAAGCATCTCAAACAACGCGTCATATAATGGGCGTAGGTAAGGATCCACTTTTTGTGAAAGGTCTCCGGGTAAGAAACCCAGCTTTTCACCAGCTTCAACAGCTGGACGGGTTAATAAAATTCTACGTACTTCCTGGCGTTCCAATGCTTCAACGGCACAAGCAACAGCGAGATAAGTTTTACCTGTACCGGCAGGACCAATACCAAAGCTGATATCATTACTTAATATATTGCTAACATACTGGCTTTGGTTTTCACCACGTGGCTTGATTACGCCACGTTTAGTCTTAATCGTTAGGCTTTGAGTTCCTGTTTTAGCTTCCGCTAAACGAATTTCAAGCAGACGATGGTTTGCAATTAAATCTTGCAGGGCAAGGTGTACATCGCCATCAGTTAATGTTGCTGTTTTGCCTCTAATCGGCTGTGTTTCAATGTAAAGTTCTTTTAAAAGGTCATTACACGCTTGCGCATAACGATGCTCACCAATAATCTGAAAGTGTGCATCTTTATAAACAATCTCAAGGCCTAAACGGCGTTCAATTTGTTTAATATTGTCATCAAATGGACCACATAATACCGCTAAACGGTCACTGTCCTGTGGCACTAAATCAAGATGTACTGTAGTTAATTGTGTTGTCAACGTAGTTAAACCTTATTCTGGCGTATAGGTGTGCACACCTAAGTTCTCTGTTTTTTTGTTTACGATATCGCTTGGGCGGATAGATTCACGCAGATTCATCTCTTCTTCGCCACGAATAAACTTACCACGAATCGAATTCTTATGTACTTCAGTGATCTCAACATCTACAAAACCACCAATTGAGCGGTGATCGCCTTCAAAGTTAACAATACGGTTATTTTCAGTACGGCCACATAATTCCATGATGTTTTTACGTGATGGGCCTTCAACTAAAATACGTTGTACAGAACCTACCATACGGCGCCCAATCTGCTGTGCATGCTGGGTAATACGCTCTTGTAAAATAGCTAAACGTTGTTTCTTAGTTTCCAGCGTCACATCATCAGGCATATCTGCTGCTGGTGTACCTGGTCGTTGGCTATAAACAAAACTGTAGCTGGTATCAAAACCGATCTCGTTGATAAGATTCATGGTTTGCTCAAAATCTTCATCGGTTTCATTTGGAAAACCAACAATGAAGTCAGAGCTTAATGTTAACGCAGGGCGAACCGCTTTAAGTGCTGCAATTTTTTGACGGTATTGCTCAATATTGTGACCACGTTTCATCAAATTAAGAATACGGTCTGAGCCCGCTTGCACTGGTAGGTGTAAAAAGTCGACCAGCTCAGGTGTATCGCGGTAAACATCGATAATATCTTCATCGAAATCGATTGGGTTACTGGTGGTATAACGTAAACGGTCGATACCATCGATAGAAGCAACGTAACGTAATAACTCAGGAAACGTACAATCATCACCATCGTGGGTAGCACCAATGTATGAGTTTACATTCTGGCCTAATAGGTTTATTTCACGTACACCTTGCTCTGCAAGTTGTGCTATTTCTAATAAAACGTCATCTAATGGGCGGCTTACTTCTTCACCACGTGTGTAGGGTACAACACAGAAAGTACAGTATTTAGAGCAGCCTTCCATGATTGAAACAAAGGCCGTTGCACCTTCTGCTTTTGGCTCAGGCATCGCATCAAATTTTTCGATTTCAGGGAAGCTCACATCAACCACAGAACCTTCATCAGATTTAACCTGTTTGATCATTTCTGGTAAACGGTGCAATGTTTGCGGTCCGAAAACAATATCGACATAGGGTGCACGACGGCGAATAGCATCACCCTCTTGTGAGGCAACACAACCACCAACGCCAATAATAAGATCGGGGTTGATCGCTTTTAATTGCTTCCAACGACCTAGCTGATGGAATACTTTTTCTTGTGCTTTTTCGCGAATTGAGCAGGTATTTAATAAAATCACGTCTGCATCTTCTGCGTTATCAACAGCGATATAACCATTGCTTGAATTTAATAAGTCTGCCATTTTTGAAGAATCGTATTCATTCATCTGGCAGCCCCAAGTTTTGACGTGTAATTTTAAACTCATAATCTGTAACTCATCTGAAGTGCTAAATACTCATAACGATAATTACGCTAATATGAGTATATAAATAAAAGAGCGCACATTTTACGCAGATCATGGCTAACTTGCTACTTGTTTGTTGGGTCTTCAATTTTAGGCTCAATTAAGTACAATGAGTTAACCCATTTAAAAGAGATAAGATGATGAAAAACAGAGAGATAATAGTTGTTGGTGGAGGCATGGTTGGTGCATTAACCGCTTTATTACTTGCTAAAAAGGGTTTTGTTATTCATCTTGTTGAAAAAAATCCTGTGCAACTGCCAACTGATGACGCGCCCTTTGAACTGCGGGTTTCCGCGTTTAGCGCACAGAGTAAAAATTTATTAATGCAAGCGGGGGTTTGGGATGATCTCCCTGAAAACCGCTTATGTGCTTACCAAGGTTTGCAAACATGGGAAGTGGGTAGCAGTAAGCTAAAATTTGATAGCACCGAGTTAGGGATGCAAGCACTGGGTTATATCGCAGAGAATTGCTGGATTCAGGCTGTATTGTGGCAAGCGTTAGAGCGTTTAAATAATGTCTATTTTTATGAAAATAGTGAACTACTAAGTGTTAATAATAGTGATACTGGTGTCTCTGTACTATTGACGGATGAACAACTATTAAAAGGTGATCTATTAATTGCTTGTGATGGCGCTAATTCTGCGACTAGGCGGTTATTGGATATTGGTATTACAGCCTGGGATTATCGTCAACATTGTATGCTGATTAATATTAAAACCGATAGTGCACAGCAAAATATTACTTGGCAAGAGTTTCGCGAAACGGGGCCCTGTGCGTTTTTACCTTTGGCCGAAAATAACGCCAGTTTAGTGTGGTACCACAGCCCTGCAAAAATAAAGCAGTTGCAATCACTGAGTAATAGCCAGCTTAAAAAGCAGATAGAGCTAGAGTTTCCAACCCTGAACTTTGATTTTGAAGTGATCGATAAAGGTTCATTCCCCTTAACGCGTCGCCATGCACAAACCTATCATAAAGGTTGTGCCGTTTTATTAGGTGATGCGGCGCATACCATTAATCCATTAGCTGGGCAGGGAGTGAACCTTGGCTTTAAAGATGTGCAATGCTTGGTCGACTTATTACTGCATAGCAGCGATCTGCCTATGCCGACATTACTTAAGCGTTACGAGTTATTTCGTAAGCCACACAACTTGTTAATGCAAAGCGCAATGGATCTGTTCTATAAGGGCAGTAAAAGTGACGTTAGTGCGGTGCGTTTATTACGTAAAACAGTATTGCTTGCAGCTCAAAATAGTGGGCAGTTAAAAAATAGAGTGATGAAATATGCGATGGGTTTATAGGAATTTATGATGATATCTAGCACTACATTTATGGCTGACGGTCCAGAAGATGGGCCACTGTTCCTGTTTGCTCATGGAGCAGGTGCCCCCTGTGACTCTGTATTTATGCAAACTATCGCAGAAGGACTTGCGCAACAGGGCATCTGTGTCATGCGTTTTAATTTTGATTATATGCAGCAACGCGTGGAGACGGGATCTCGTCGACCACCGGAGCGTGCGCCTAAGTTGATTCAGCAGTTTGAAGATAGAATCAAGCTATTGAACGCTGAGCAGAAAAGACCGATAGTGATTGGTGGTAAATCGATGGGCGGACGGATGGCGAGCTTAGTTGCGTCTATGTTTGAAGAAAATCAGTTAACAGAAATTAAAGGGGTTGCTTGTTTAGGTTTCCCTTTTCATCCCGTTGGTAAGTTAGATAAATTACGCATTGACCATTTTCCGTTGGTGAAACAAAAGCAGTTAATTATTCAAGGAACACGAGATAAATTAGGGAGCTTTGAAGAGGTAGATAATTACAACTTACCTTCGATAATCGAGTGGCTATGGTTAGAAGATGGGGATCATGATCTGAAACCAAGGGTAAAAAGTGGTTTTACCCATGACCAACATCTGCAACAAGCGATTCAGCGCTTAGCCTCTTTTATTAAAGAGGCTGTATAGCCTCATATTCATTAAGTTGATAAAGGCTATAAATCTTTAAATCGTTTCGATTGATGTTAATAGTTCGCTAATGTCAGAGTGCGTTGGCATTGCGCTCCAAGCTCCTTTTTGAGTAATCGCATAAGCACCACAACACATTGCAATATTAACCGCATCAATTAACGGTGTGATTTTATTACATGCATTTTCTAATTGTGATGGGTTGTGAATACCTTGTTTTAATAATCCATATAACCAACCGCCACTGAAGGCATCTGCAGCACCAGTAATATCAACGACTTCAACTGTTGGTGTCATTAATGATTGATGATGGCTTTTAGTATATAGACGTACCGGGTGTTCAGCATCACTAATCAAAACTACTTTTACACCGCATTCAAATAATTCTGATAAAAAATCAGATTCCGATTGAGTACCACGTAGGTAGTTGATCTCTTCGACGCGTAATTTTACGATATCGCTATAGTGCATCATCTGCATGACACGTGGTTTAACTTGCTTCATATCAGGCCAAATGATCAAACGTAAGTTCACATCAAAGCTGGTTAATGTCTGCTCAGCCTTCGCCATCTGCATCGCTTGTAACGTACATTCATAAATTGCTTGTTCGGTTAAGCTATTTGAACAGCAGTGGAATATACCAACATCTGCAAACATCTCTGAGTGTAACTCACTGCTAGGGTAGTTTAAATCAGCAGTATTATCTCGATTGAAGCTAAACGAGCGCTTACCTTTTGTATCTAAATGCAAAAATGCCATCGGTGTTGAGTAATCTGATTGCAGTAAGTATTTACAATCTACTTCATATCTCTCGATGCAATCTTTTACATAACGCCCGACCGTATCGAAGCCAATTTGCCCTACTAGAGCACTGCTGATACCTAAGCGTTGGCATGCAACGGCAACGTTGGCAGCCGAACCACCGGGAAATTGTGCGTAAAGAGGTACCTCTAACTGATCAATAGTTTGTGTACCACGAGGAATCCAATAAGCGCCTAACTCACCAAAACAGAGAATTTTTTGCATTTATTACCTTCTATAAAATAAGTCACTCAAATGAGTTTGTGAAGATCAAGTTGATTGCTGATACTAGCAGTAATAAGTTATAGGTTAGTATCTTTTTTTGGGAAACAGTTAATTATTTGACCTGCTTGCGCCCATTGTTTACAAGCTTTTGCTGTAAAAGTGACTTCAGTGCTCAATAAGATAAATTATGTTACTACTTACTCTCATTGGTGTTGCTTAATGGTGATAAAAAAGTAAATGATTAGTGATGCTTGATGCTGTCGCAAATTTTTTCTCTAACCCATTTATGTCCAGGTTCATCATTATTACGTTGATGCCATAACAGTACGTAAGCAAGTGGAGAGAACGGTATTGGCAGTGGCACCTCCACTAATGGGTAAAGTTTCTGTGCATGCGCGACAAAATTTGATGGCACGGTGAAAATAAGATCACTATGTGCACAGACACTTGCTGCACCATAGAAATCCGGCAATGTACTACTAATGCGGCGATGCTGGTTAGACTCTGCAAGGTGATAATCGAGTGCCCACCAATCGTTACCTTCACAACGAACCTGAACATGCTTCATATTGAGGTATGCGGCAACATCCCACTGTTTTTGTTTCACCGTATCAAGAATAGGGTGGTTCTTACGTACTAAACAAACTTGTTTGTCAGTAAAAAGGGTAGTCTGAACAATCCCATAGGGAAGATTATTCAAACGGTAATCTGATGTTGGATGCAAATCCCTTGCCGTAATGCCAAAATCAATCTCTCCCTGTAGTAGACCCTGCATCGATTTTTCATTCCAACCGTAGGTATCTAACTTTATATTTGGGGCTTGATTAAGCAGTGGGCCGATATAGGCTGGTAACAAGGTTTCGTAGGCACTCTCGACCATCGCGAAAGAAAATTGTCGTTGGCTTGTTGCTGCACTAAAGCTAGGAGGTAAAGTGACTTGATAAAGTGCTTGTAATATCTCTGGCAACTGTTGTTTTAAATGCAGGGCATGAGCAGTTGGTTTTAGGCCATGGGCTGTTCGCAGGAAAAGTGGGTCTCCTAAGGTTTCTCGAAGGCGATTAAGGCTCTTGCTCAACGCTGATGGGCTGAGGTGCAAACGACTAGCAGCACGTGTTGCACTCTCTTCTTCTAATAATATCTGTAAGGTTACCAATAAGTTAAGATCTATTTTGGCAAGGTTTCCTAAATTCATAGAGGCTCCAAATGGACAGATATTCCCTGAGGGAAATTCAGTTCTGAAAAAATGCCATTATGATTCATATCTCTGTTTGAGTAAACTGCACGCTGAAAATTATCAGTGAATGGCTTTCAACTAACAACTCATTACTCATTACTAAATCCCTTAAGGCTCCTAATGCGCAAAACAATTTTACCGATATTAATGTCGATGGTGGTATTAAGCCCCCTCGCTATTGATATCTATTTACCCTCTATGCCAGTGATGGCTACTGAGTTCAATGTTTCATCGAGTGACATACAGTCAACGTTAGTCTTATTTATGTTTGCGTTAGGGGTTGGGCAGATATTAATTGGCCCGTTAGCAGATCGTTTTGGGCGCCGTCCAATCGCGTTAGCGGGTATCGTATTATACATCGCGAGTAGTTTATTAGCTGCATTTACCACTGATTTCCAACTTATGCAGGGTGCAAGAATACTGCAAGGTATTGCTGCATGTGCAACTTCAATTGTGGTCTTTAGCGCGGTAAGAGATACCTTTAACAGTGCTGATAGTGCTAAATATTATAGCTATTTAAACGGTGTTATTTGTGTCATACCGGCATTAGCACCTACATTTGGCGGAATGTTAGCGTTGCAGTTTGGTTGGCGTTCTACCTTCATATTTATGGCCTTATTTGCCGTTATCATTTTACTGATTGTTGCTTTTAGATTGCCAGAAACGCGTCCTAACAATACTCAAACGAGTGGTTCCCTTTATCATTGGAATCGTTTCAAACCGGTGTTAAGTGATACGCACTTCATGTTCTACGCGCTTGCTTGTATGGTGGGTATGGCTTCTATTCTGACTTATGTATCCTATGCACCTGATTGGTTAATTAGCCATTTAGGTGTTTCAGAAATGAGCTTTAGTATGTTATTCGGTTTAAATGCGACGGTTAATATTGCTGCAGCATTTGCTGCACCTTGGGTGATTAAGCGCTGTGGTAATCGTCCAACTGCTATTATTGCGCTATTTACACTGCTTAGCTCAGCGATATTACAAGTTGTAGTACAGCAATTCGGACCGACATCAGGTTTACCTGCTGCTTTTGCATTTATGCTCCCTATGATGCTGTTGTGTATTGGTTTTGCTTTATTACTTGGACCTGCAACGTCAATGGCTCTGAGTGCCTTTGGTGAGCGCGCAGGCACCGCATCGGCAATGTTAGGCTGTATTCAAATGAGTGGTGCTGCGTTGTTAGCTGGGTTAATTCAACAAACAGAGTTAACGGCACCTTACGCAGTGGTCATCTTAATGGGGGGATTAACATCGGTTTTATTGGTGATGATGCTCATGCCTCGTTTTTCGCATTGGCATCAAGAGCAATTTTCTTAATCTAACTATTGATAACAGCTCTTATCTTTTGATAAGGGCTGCCTTTTGTTCAACGATAACGGTTGTAAATGTTGTTGATACTGCCGCTTTTCAAAAGCTTTTTAAGGGCTTTATTAAACCTCGGTAATACATGTGCTTTGCTTGGGTGAAAACGGATCATCATGTCCAGCACACTGTAAGGCTCTCCTATTTTTAGTTGCCCGGTTAAATTCTCATTTTTTATTTGATACTGAGCAAAGTCTTTATTAATTAAGGCTTGGTCTAAACGCTTGGCAATTAATAACTGAATAAGTTTGTTTTCGTCATGAAAGGGCGCTGCTTTTATTCGCCCAGCGGCAAAGTATGCTTGGTATGCAGGGTAACTGTAGCCTTGGACAACCCCTAATCGCTTACCTAATAAGTCATCGCCAGAGTGTACTGCAATATATTTATCTGCTTGGAAAATAATTACATCTTCGGAAGCGGTGAATGGAATGCTATAAACACTCTGTATTGATGAATTCTGTCGCCAAATTGGGTTTGTCATTGGCTCGATATCAATTTCTCCGTTTTCAAAAAGGCGCAGTGCCCGCTTAAAAGGAACTCGAACATATTCAATAGAGTCTCCAGTTTCTTGGCTAATAGCAGTGAAAATGTCTTTAATCGTCCCTGTCCTTTGATCTCCCTCTTCAAAAAAATAGGGGGGAAAGGAACCTGTATGCAGCATAACCCGAAGCGTCTCAGCCGGACTTGTCTGTGTAAAAGGTAAAGCGATAAATACAATCGCCGTAATAAGCCAGTTTTTTGAATATTTCATGTTTCGTTACCTGATATCCATTTCCAAGGTACTTTAATTAAGGTGCTTGTTGATTATTGAGCTGCTCTATCCTGAACTCTCCATATCGAAATTTTACCAAGGTTGGAGTGTTTGAGTTGCAGGGAGTTAGCCTATCGGATAAGAGTAGTAGAGTTCATCTTGGTTTAGCAAAAAATGAGTGCAATGATTATTTCTTTTAGGAGGGATCGAACGTGATTTAAAGTGGAGGATAAAACAGATTGATATGACTTTACTAGGCATTATGCGCAATGCTATTAATGCAGAGGTAATAAAAAAGCCGAATCAAATGATTCGGCTTTTTAAATGATTAAGTTTGCTGATTATAGATTCTGTAGAATCGCATCAACTGACGCTTTCGCATCGCCTAATAACATGTCAGAGTTTTCATTGAAGAACAATGGATTCTGTACGCCAGCGTAACCAGCACCCATTGAACGTTTAAATACAACGACTTTCTCAGCTTCCCAAACGCTTAATACTGGCATACCTGAAATCGGTGTGCCTGGTTCGTTTGCTGCTGGGTTTACTGTGTCATTTGCACCAATAACTAATACCACATCAGTTTCAGGGAAATCATCGTTGATTTCATCCATCTCTAATACGATGTCATAAGGTACTTTTGCTTCAGCAAGTAATACGTTCATGTGACCAGGTAGACGACCCGCAACTGGGTGAATACCAAAACGTACGTTTTTGCCTTTCTCACGAAGACGTTTAGTTATTTCAGCAACAGGGTATTGTGCTTGTGCAACCGCCATACCGTAACCAGGTACGATAACAACGTTTTTCGCTGCTTTCAGTGCTTCTGCAACTTCTGCTGCGTTAGTTTCAGTGTGCTCACCGTATTCTTTGTCTACAGCGCCAGAGGTATCTTCGTTACCGAAGCCACCTAAGATTACACTGATGAACGAACGGTTCATCGCTTTACACATGATGTATGAAAGAATCGCACCACTTGAACCTACTAATGCACCTGTGATGATAAGTAGATCATTTGCTAGCATGAAACCTGTTGCAGCCGCAGCCCAACCTGAGTATGAGTTAAGCATTGATACTACTACTGGCATATCTGCACCACCAATAGAAGCCACTAAATGCCAACCAAATGCTAATGCAATGATCGTCATAATGATAAGTGCTGTGATACCGATGTCGCCACTTACGAATGCAACCAGTAAGAATGCAGATGAGGTAACCGCTGCAATGTTGATCCAGTTTTTACCCGGTAGTGATAATGCTGAGCTGCTTACTTTGCCACTTAGCTTACCAAAGGCAACGATAGAGCCTGTGAAAGTAACCGCACCAATGAAGATACCTAGGAATACTTCTACATCATGAATCGTTTTAGCTGCGCCCAATAACACACCGTGATCTAGGTATGAATTGAAACCGATAAATGCAGCTGCTAGACCAACGAAACTGTGAAGAATCGCGATTAGCTCAGGCATTGACGTCATTTCAACTTTAAGTGCTAAACGTACACCGATAGCTGCACCTACCGCCATAGCGATAGTGATGTAACCCATGCCAGATACTTGTGCACTTGCGATCGTTGCGATAACAGCAATGATCATACCGATGATGCCAAATAAGTTACCCTTACGAGCACTTTCTTGACTGCTTAAGCCGTTAAGGCTAGCGATGAATAACATTGCAGCGATGATATATGCTGCTGTAATTAATCCTTGAGACATTATTATTTATCCTTCTGGAACATTTTCAACATACGGTGTGTCACGGTAAAACCGCCCACGATGTTGATCGTTGCAATTAAGATTGCAATCGTAGATAACACGGTAACAACAACGTTATCGCTACCCACTTGTAATAATGCACCGATGATGATGATGCCACTGATAGCATTGGTTACACTCATAAGCGGTGTATGTAGTGAATGCGCAACATTCCAAACTACGCCGTAACCTACGATACATGCAAGCATGAATACTGTGAAGTGTGCTAAGAAGTCAGCTGGAGCAACGGCTGCTAACCAACCAAATAGGCCTGCAGCTACGACAGCTGAAACAGGTTTAATCCATTTGTTGGGTGCTTTTTCTTCAACAACAACGGCTTCTTTAACTTCTTCAGCTTTTGGCGCAGGTGCAGCACTTACGTTGATTGCTGGTGGTGGCCAAGAAATTTCGCCTTCTTTAACAACCGTTGCACCACGGATAACTTCATCTTCAAAATCGATGTCAATTTGGCCGTCTTTGTTTTTACAAAGTAGCTTCATTAAGTTAACTAGGTTTGTTGCATACAGTTGGCTTGATTGAGTTGGTAAACGACTTGGTAAGTCAGTGTAACCAATAATCTTAACGCCATTTTCAGTAGTGAACACTTGATCTTTAACCGTGAGTGCTGCGTTACCGCCAGCAGCCGCTGCTAAATCAACAATTACGCTACCCGCTTTCATTGATTTAATCATCTCTTCAGAGATTAATTTTGGTGCTGGTTTACCAGGAATAAGTGCAGTAGTGATGATGATATCCACTTCTTTTGCTTGTTCAGCCATCATTGCAGCTTGCGCTTCTTGGTAGCCTTTACTCATTGTTTTAGCATAACCGTCAGAGCTTACTTCTTCTTCATCTTGGTAATTAACTTCCAAGAATTCAGCGCCCATACTCTCAACTTGCTCTTTTACTTCTGGGCGAGTGTCGAATGCACGAACAATCGCACCAAGGCTACCTGCAGCACCCAGTGCAGCAAGACCGGCAACACCTGCACCAATAATTAGTACTTTTGCTGGTGGCACTTTACCTGCAGCTGTAATTTGACCGGTAAAGAAACGACCAAACTGATTAGCTGATTCGATTACCGCACGGTAACCTGCAATGTTTGCCATTGAGCTAAGTGCATCAAGTGCTTGTGCACGTGAAGTACGTGGCACGCTGTCCATTGCAATAACGCTGATATTTTTAGCTTCAAGTAGTGTAAGCAATTCAGGGTTTTGTGCTGGCCAGATAAAACTAACTAGCGTTGCACCTTCTTTAATTTGCTCGATTTCAGCTGGGGTCGGTGCATTTACTTTAAAGATAATGTCCGATGCTAAAACGTCACTTGCTGTAGTGCTAATTTCTGCACCCGCTTCGCTGAAAAGTTGGTCCGAAAAGCTAGCGTTAGCCCCGGCGTTTGTTTCTACAAGAAAAGTAAAACCTTGTTTAATCAATAGCTCAACCGTTTTAGGGGTTGCTGCTACGCGGTTTTCATTTTCTTGGATCTCTCTAGGTATACCTATTTGCATAGTAAGTCCGTGATCGCTTGTGGTTATTAATGAATAGATGAATGTCGATTTACGTACAATTTACAAAAGGAAAAAAATCAACATTACTTTCCTTTTGTATTGCCAATTGTGACGTATATATAAAATATATTTTCTCGATTTGGTTGTTTTATTACAACATAAAATCGAGGGTTAAATCTTAGTTAAAAATTGTGATTTAGGCTAGCTTTTTAAGTTTATAAAAGGGCTGATTTAGCAATAATAACGTTATTTTATATAATAAAATGCAATATGATGTTAACAAATTGTTAAATACTGGTTTTAATGGAATAAATTTACACCTTTGAAAGAAATTACCTGTTATCTATGTATCTAAAATTCATAGGTTACATGGGGTAAATGTTGGTGGGCAATTAAAGGTGACGCGCTGCTCTGTAGTGGGGTGGGTCAATGTAATGCTACCCGCATGAAGTGCTAATCGCTGTGGTGAAAATTTCTTACCAAATTCACTGGCATAAAAATCATCGCCTACAATAGGGTGACCTATTTGTTGCATATGTACTCGCAGTTGATGTGTTCGGCCCGTTAAAGGGGTTAACTCAACAACCGTTGTTTGTTTTTCACGTTTGATTACTTTCCATTCGGTTTGCGAGCTTTTACCCTGTTCAAAATCAACAATTTGGCGAGGGCGGTTTTCCCAATCACATCGAATCGGTAGATCTACTAAACCACTGTCTTGCTCAATGATACCTTCAACACGTGCATAGTAAGTCTTATCAATCACTTTTTGCTGAAATTGTCGGCCGATATGGCTTTGTGCTGATTTTCGCATTGCTAAAACAATCAGTCCTGAAGTAGCAAGGTCTAATCGATGTACAACACAGGCAGTTGGCCAAATACGTAAAATACGTAGTGCCAAACTATCGGAATGCTTCTTTTCACGACCTGGCACACTTAATAAGCCCGCAGGTTTGTTTAATACAACAATATCTTCATCTTGATAAAGGATGTCGAGGTAAGGCTTTTGCGGAGGATTATAAACAAAATGTGGCATAGTAGTGTTCGCTCAAAGACTGGAAGGTAGAAAGCTATCTAGTAAGATAAAGCTGACAGCATTAGCCGTCAGCTTACAGCTTTAGTTTATGCTTGTGTAGAAACAATAAAGCGTAATGAATCTAGTTTTAGCTGGGTTTGATCTAATATCTGTTCGAAGTTAGTTTGTTGGTCACGAATAAATTGTACCTCATCTTCTCGAATATTAGGGTTAACCGCTTGCAGTGCTTGTAGCCTATCGCGCTCACCTTGCAGTGTCTGTTGCATATTCGTTTTAGCGTCTAATAAAATATCAGCCATCAAGGTTTGTGCCGTTGGTAATGCATCTTTAATTAACTGATGAATTAACGGTTGTGATGTATTGGCTATTTTACGGCTAATATGACGATTAACAGGACTTAGTTGACGTTCAAAGCTATCAAAGGTGACATTTTTACCTAAGTTTTTACCGTTCTTATCTAACAATAGGCGGATTGGGGTGGTTGGCAAAAAGCGACTCAGTTGCGCATTATCCGTATTAATCGCTTCGACTACATAGATTAACTCTAAGAAAGTAGATGCGGGTGGTAATGAGTTATTTTTAAGAATAGCAACAGAGGTTGTGCCTGTATCACTGCTTAAAATCATCTCCATACCACCTGTTATCATTGGGTGTTCCCAACTCAGGTAATGAACATCATCACGACTTAATGCAGTTTGGCGATTAAAGGTAACCGTTGCGCCTTCTTCTGGTAAGCCCGGAAAATCACTGGTTAACATATGATCAGTAGGACGCAAGACTAAACAGTGCTCACTTTGATCTTCCTGTTGAACACCGACAACATCAAATAACTGTAGGGCAAAAGTAGTGAAATCAGGTAGTTGATCTATTTCAGTAATATCATCCAACAGATTACTCTCATGTAAGACTCCACTGGAGTTTATTTCAAGTAAACGGTCACGACCCTGTTCAAGTTGTGCTTTTAGCTTGCTGTTCTCTGAACTCGTTATTTGAATTAATTTATCAAATTCACCGTTATTATTTTCACCTGTTGCAAGTAGGTTAATCAGGTCATTTTTTACTAATTCATAAATAGTATGTCCTGTTGGTGTTGTTTGGGTGAAAGCGGATAAACCATTCTCATACCATTGCTGCAAATGCTCCTGTGCAGTGTCTTTTAGGTAAGGCGTATAAATTTGGATGTCACAACGTTGGCCGATGCGATCTAATCGTCCGATGCGTTGCTCTAACAGGTCAGGGTTAATAGGCAGATCAAATAGCACTAAATGGTGTGCAAATTGGAAATTGCGACCTTCAGAGCCAATTTCTGAACATAGCATCACTTGAGCGCCATTTTCTACCTGTGCGAAATAAGCTGCAGCTTTATCACGCTCAACCAAAGATAGCCCTTCATGGAAAACCGCTGCTTTTATCGCTTCACGCGTACGTAATGCTTCTTCTAATGCTAAAGCTGTTTCAGCCTGTGCAGCAATGATTAATATTTTCTCATCTTTATTTTGTTGAATGAGATCAATTAACCAACTGATACGAGGATCAAAAGCACACCATGAATTGCTTGTACCACCCTCAAAGGTTTGATACATCTGTTCCGGGTAAAGTGCACTAAAAGCTTGCTCTTCGATCGTTCCAGAAGGCAGCATTTTAGATACTTTCATTGCTGTTTTATACTGTTCAGGCAGCGGTAGGGCGATCGATTTTAGGATACGCTTTGGAAAACCTTTAATTGCAGAACGTGTATTACGAAACAATAAACGACCAGTACCGTGTCTATCTAATAAATTACTGATCAATTCGCGCTCTGCTTGTGAACGTTCACTATCACCAGGCGGCAGATCTTCGATAACTTTCAGTAGTGGTTGAATATCTCGTTCACTAAGTAAGTCGGTAATACTATTTTGTGCTTCATTAGACAGTGGTTGGTTATCTAATAATTGATTTACGGCATCAACGACAGGTTTATAACCTAGCTCTTCATCGACAAATTTTTGGTAGTCATAGAAACGATTTGGGTCTAACAGGCGTAAACGTGCAAAATGACTTTCGTGACCTAATTGGTCTGGTGTCGCTGTTAATAACAGAACTCCAGGTGTTTCTTGCGCTAATGCTTCAATAACTTGGTATTCACGGCTTGGTTTTTCTTTATCCCAAATCAGGTGATGTGCTTCATCAACAATAAGCAGATCCCATTCTGCCTCTAATGCGTTTTCAAAATGAACTTTCTTACGCAATAAGTTGATGCTACATAAGACTAACTGTTCAGTATCAAAAGGATTAACCGCATCTGCATAAGCCTCACTACAACGGCTATCGTCAAAAATACTGAAATGCAGATTGAAGCGACGCATCATCTCAACTAACCATTGATGTTGCAGGTTTTCTGGTAACACGATCAATACACGTTTAGCACGACCAGTAATAATTTGCTGGTGGATGATAAGACCTGCTTCGATAGTTTTACCCAAACCTACTTCATCGGCTAATAAAATACGTGGCGCATGACGTTGGCCAACTTCTTCAGCAATGTAAAATTGGTGAGGGATAAGATCGACACGAGGGCCTAGTAAGCCACGAAGGTTTGATTTTTGTTGAGTGTGTTGGTTGGTCAGCGCTTTATAACGTAAGCCAAAGCGATCAAATTTATCGATTTGACCTGCAAATAGTTTATCTTGCGGCTTATTAAATTTAATAAAGTTATTTAAAAAGGTTTCTTTCAAGCGAACAGGTTCACCTGTCGCCACTGAAGTACCTATATAGGTAATAAGCTCGCCTTCATCATCAATATCGGTAACCAATATTTTAGATTCGTCGTGACTAATAATCTCATCACCTATATTAAAGCGCACACGTGTTACCGGTGCTTCGGCAATTGAATAAAGTCGTTGTTCGCCAGAAGCAGCAAACAGCAATGTTAACATGCGCCCTTCAATAGCGACGATAGTGCCAAGGCCTAATTCAGATTCTGCATCACTGATCCAACGTTGACCCAAAGAAAATGTCATAAAATACCACTCAAAATAAAACGGAGAAAAATCAAGGCGCGTATATTACCTAAATGTATACATGCTTTGCTAATCATAAAACTATAAAGTTTGATCTCAAATAAACTAGCATATAAATGTATAAAAATAGGTTTTGTTTATTAAATAAGCAAACAGTTTTTAATTGATAATAAACCCTTGCCAATGTAATTCAACTCCCTATAATACGCCGCACAGACAAGGACTGAGGCGCAAGCCACTAACCTAGTCGGAACCAACAAACTCCTAGAGTTTGAGTCGAAAATCTTATTTAAAATAAGGTGTTGACAAGGTTCACAGGTAGCGTATTATACGCACCTCGCCGAAAGGCTCGCTCTTTAACAATTTAATCAAACAATCTGTGTGAGCATTGGTAGTAGATTTCAAAAAAGTCCTCCTTACTTGTAAGAGGGGACAAAAAGAATCAATATCAATGACACACGAATTAATTCATTAATTCAGAATAACAACGGTACATTGCACTTGTTGCAAAGGTACTTAGTTTTAGTCAGTAATATTGAGTCGCAGTGTTGGTAACAACA
>NZ_BSPQ01000018.1 GCF_030161115.1 Psychromonas marina | reverse complement strand
TATTATGGCTCTGGTTGAAAAACTAACCCACGGTAGAGGCTAGCACCTTAGTGGGAGTCATTATGTCTAGGCATCATATTTAATTAAAAATGTTGAGAGAGTCTTACTATATGGCAGTAACTAAAGGGCACGGTAATCCACACTGGACTAGAGATGAAACTATTTTAGCTTTGGAGTTATATTTAAATTCTTTAGATAAAACTCCGTCGGGAAATGACTCTAGAGTTCAAGACCTATCTACTTTGTTACGGTCTTTTCCATTTCACGATAATTTCGCCAAAAATAACACATTTAGAAACCCTGATGGGGTAGCGTTTAAGTTACAGAATCTTAGGGCTGTCGCTACTGGGAAGGGGTTAAATAATACTTCTAAAACAGACAAAGCTGTTTGGAAAGAGCTAGGTCACGACACTATTTTAGTTAAAAAATTAGCTACAGACATCAAAAATGGCTTAGAAATAATTTCCGAAGCACCAGCTTTATATAAGAGTAACTCTGAACATGATGAGGGAAGCGTAACATATCGTATTCACGCTAAGCGTGAACGCAGTGTCGCACTACGAAATAAGTTCCTCAAAAAATGTAAAAAAAATGGCGAACTTTCGTGTGAGCTATGTGTTACACAAGTCGAGTATATTCACCCCGATTACCGAGAATCTACTTTTGAAGTTCATCATTTAAATCCTTTAAATAATACAGGTAAAACAAAGAATAGCTTCAAGGACCTTGCTTTATTATGTGCTACTTGCCATCGTGCGATCCATAAGGTTATCAGAGATCGCACCGAACCAACTTCGTTAGAAGATGCAAAGTTACTACTAGGTATAAATGCCATACAAGGCATTTAAACGAAACTAAAACAGTTGGTTTGGTTCCGCTTCGCTACACATTTTAACCCACTATTTTATTCCGCTTAGTGCGGCGTTATAACTCTAAGGGTAGATATGAGTAATCTGAAAGCAACAAAAATAGCAAGGCTTCAAAAGTTAATTGCTAAAGGTAAATGGCACTTTGTAATTGTATATGGTGTTTTAGGGTGGGGAATATCAACGGCATTATTAGTTACGCTGATTCAAACATATATTTCTTCCTCATCATTTATAGATCAAATATCGACAGCGTTAGTTATCTACCCTGTTTCGGGTTTGGCTTTTGGTTTTGTTTTGTGGATGATGGCTAATAATCAATATAATAAACTTGTATCGGGTTCAAACGAGTTATAATAAGTTGCTTAAACGCAACTAAAACAGTGGGTTACGTTTCGCTACATTTTAACCCGCTTAATGCGGCGCTGGTATTTTAAAACGAAGTCTAAGCTAAAAAAGGCAAAGTGATGTCGAATGAAACATCTAAATTTGAGCTATTGAAAAGACTTAGGGCAGCTGGGTTAGCTTTTCCTGCTTTTGTTGCAATTTTTTTGGGATACTCTCATTGGATTCCATTACCAGAGTTTGAAAGTCTAGAAAAGTTCACTGGTAATGTTCTACACATTGAACATATCAATAACCAGAAAAAAAATTGTTATTCACTATCTGTGATGAGATCTAGCAAAAGTGACAGGTATACAACTTGCTTAGGAAAAAATGAAATCACTAGTGGTTTAACAAAAAAATTATTAGTTGGGGATCAAGTTACTATATGGATGCATAAGAATTTTGATTTTAGTATCAATTTTTATCAAATAGAAAAAAATGGACTAAAGGTTGTGTCATACAAAGATATTGTAAATTTAAGGAAAGGTAATGT
This sequence comes from Psychromonas marina, assembly GCF_030161115.1. GTDB lineage: Bacteria > Pseudomonadota > Gammaproteobacteria > Enterobacterales > Psychromonadaceae > Psychromonas > Psychromonas marina. The sequence goes on along the minus strand of NZ_BSPQ01000018.1, from coordinate 98,906 downwards.
TAATTTTGAAACTCAAGATTTTATTTTCTTCGCTCTTTGTATTTTAACTTCCCTAATTAGCCACCTGATCTTGAAATATAAAAAGGCATTTAAAGGCAGCTAAAACAGCGGGTCATGTTTCGTTTTGCTACACATTATAACCCTTGGGAGTGTTGTTAATGTCGGATATTAAATTCATGCTTCAAGCACTTGAAATATCAAAGAAAGCATTACCCAAATGTATTCCTAACCCTCCGGTTGGGTGTGTTTTAGTAAAAGATGGTAGGGTTATTTCAGAAGGGTTTACGCAGTCAATTGGCGGTAACCACGCTGAATTGGAAGCTATAAAAAATTATTCTGGTTTGTTAGATAATGTTACGGCTTATGTAACTCTTGAACCATGTTCTTTTGAAGGAAGAACCCCATCATGTGCGAAGATGATTGCAGATACAAATATCAATAAAGTCATTGTGGCAACGCTAGATCCAGACCGTAGGAACAACGGGAAAGGGATTGAAATTCTAAGAGATAATGGTTTACAAGTTGAGGTGGGTATTGGTGCTAAAGAAGTTAATGAATTTATAAACCTGTATTTAGGTCACTCGTAAACCGACTTATACAAGGCGTTGGTACTTTGGTCTAATATCTTGTTCTCAACATATTTAAAGGAAGTGATATATGTTAAAAAAACTACTAGGCTTAGCGCCAAAGTTAGAGTCGGACGGTTCATACTCTCCTTCTAAGGTTGCTTTGAAACTTGCAACTTCCGATAAGACTGATTACAAAAAAATCCCATATAACGCTATTGAAGGCTCAAAGCGGAAGATTTTGGTTTTAGCTACTGAGCAAAAGAATATGAAAATGCAAAATGGGAAGTTGTTCTCTACTGGCAACCAGCCAGTAGAAACCTTAGTCCCAATGTTACACCTCAAAGAGGCGGGCTATGAGTTTGATATTTCGACCCCGAATGGCAAGCCTGCTGTAATAGAAATGTGGGCGTTCCCTAAACAAGACGAGCATGTTAATAACATTTATACGCAGTACAAAGACCGTTTTGAAAAGCCGATGAGTCTGAAGGCATTACTAGCAGACGGATTGAATGTTGAAGACTATGCCGCGGTGTTTATTCCCGGAGGCCATGGAGCAATGCTCGGACTGCCTGAAGATGATGTCGTAGGGGCTGTCTTGAATTGGGCACATGACAATGGTGTATTTATTATTTCAATTTGTCATGGTCCAGCTGCCTTTTTATCTACGCTTATCAAGGGTAATGACTTCTTATATCAGGGCTATAAAATGGCCGTGTTCCCTGATTCTGTCGATGCACAATCTCCACTTATTGGCTATCTTCCAGGTAAAATGCCGTGGGGGCTAAGTGAAAAACTGAAAGAGCTGGGCGTGAACTTAGCGAATAATAAGGCTGACAAAACAGTGTGTCGAGACCGTTTGCTAATTACAGGCGCAAGCCCATTAGCCGCTGATGCACTTGGCAAATTGGCCGCAGAGACGCTAATTTCAGCACGTATATAACAACAGGTTTAATCACAATAAAAACAGTTGGTTATCGATTCGTGATTATAACCAACCATTTTTGTTCGCTTATTACGGCGTTGAACAGCCAATTGTAAAGGGGTCGTATGTCCAATCTTAAATTAGTACCTGAGCTTTATTGTGCAGATATTGAGGTAACTAAAAAATTCTACGTTGAAGTATTTGGTTTTAAAATTAAATATGAAAGAGTGGAAGACCAATTTGCTTATTTTACGCTTGATGGTGTTGATATTATGGCTGAGGGTATCAATGGAATGGGGCGTCGCTGGTTAACGGATAAAATGGAAAAACCATTTGGTAGAGGGGTTAACTTTCAATGGGACGTGAATGAAATAGATGCTTTGTATGCTCGCGTAAAAGCAGCCGTGCCAGATTCCATTTACCTTGAAATGGAAACAAAAGAATATCAATGTGCTGATGAAGTTGCCGTCCAGAAACAATTTATTGTGCAAGATCCCGATGGTTATCTGTTCAGGTTCTGTTGTGATAATTAGGCACCTAATAAAACGTTCAACTGTACGAGTCTGAGCAGCAGGTAGTAATTTAGTATTTTTTAAACAGCAGGTGAACATGGATATAAAATCGAAAATGCACAGCCAAAAAGTCTACTGTTACGATGATGAAAATCTGGTTGCAGAACAAACTCAATGTCTGGAAAACCTATACGACTTTAACCACACGAGGCCGCGAGAAGAGGGCAAACGTCAAGAGCTCATGGGTAAAATTTTTGCTGAGGTTGGTGAGAACTGCTATATAGAGCCGCCGTTACAGGCGAATTGGGGTATCCATACTCACTTAGGTAATAATGTTTATGCAAACTTCAACCTGACCTTGGTTGATGATACTCACATATACATTGGTGATAACGTCATGCTAGGCCCTAATGTTACGTTAGCCACAGCAGGGCACCCGATAGACCCAGAGATTCGTCAGCAGGCGACGCAGTTTAATATTCCAATAACGATTGGAGCAAATGTTTGGATAGGCGCAAGTAGCGTGGTTTTGCCCGGTGTATGTATTGGTGAAAACAGTGTGATTGGTGCTGGCAGCATCGTGACGAAAGATATCCCCGCTAATGTTGTTGCGCTAGGAAACCCATGCCGAGTACTTAGGCCTATTAATGATCACGACAAAGCATTTTACTTTAAAAACCGTCGTTTTGAATAGTTCCAAGCAGAGCAACTAAGCAGCTACATTTTCCTTTACAAAAATCACCACAATAGTTAATTTATTAAAGCGTTACATCATCCAAAGGTTATCAATATGGCAAGATTAATTTTAGTTTGTGGTCCTACTGGGGTAGGTAAAACCACTTATTCATTATCACTCGCTAATGAACTCGCTGCGATTAAGTTTTCTATTGATCCGTGGATGCAAACGCTGTTTGCACAGGATATGGAAACACTCGATTTTACATGGATGATGGAAAGAGTTAACCGCTGCTCCGATCAAATTTGGCAGGTTAGCGAGCAAATTTTAGCGATTGATGGAAACGTCATATTAGATCTTGGTTTTACCACTAAAGCACAAAGAGATATCTTTACTGATCGCGCCAGAGAGTTAGGCATTACCCCTGAAGTACATTATTTGAATGCAGAAAAAAACATTAGAAAGCTGAGGGTCGATAAACGCAATGCAGAAAAAGATCCTACTGTTTACGCTTTTGAAGTGACAGATATGATGTTTGATTTTATGGAACCAAGGTTTGAGGTACCTGATAAAGCAGAATTAAAGAATGGGCTTAAAGTTAATACCTAATCAGCATTAAAAATTCGACCACGATAGCGCTTATGTCTATGACCCTCTCGGGTGTAAAGTAATAGAGGTACTCAGGCTAAATATGCTGATAGTTTTGCTGTGGAGTAAGATTATGGTGGCATTCTAGAAACAAAAAAAGCCACCTGCTAAGAAAGGTGGCTTTTAACTTAATTCCAATGATTAACTAACTTGTTTATTCAGCGATGACTAATGTTACGTTGTCGATATAATAAACAGATCCGCTATGTGGGAAAGCCACCACAAGATTAATATCACCTGTTAACGCTTTGGTTTCCGCTGCTAATGTAGCAGTGTTCTCGGCTAAGTCAGAGACCATTCCATCACCTAAATTGAACGTATAAGTCTGAAAATCTGTTGATGCAGTCTTATCCGCTTTTGCATTATCCATTGCGCCTAAATGTTCATTTGTTGAATCAGCAGCCCATGTTCCATCCCATGGAATCATTGTTATTGCAGTAGGTGTATCAGCGTGAGCATATAACTGTAATCTTTTGTTATCGATATCAGCATCGCCTTCCGCAGTATAAAATACATCAAAGGTAACTGCTGAATAATCAGCTAATGTTTTTCCTGTTGGAATAGTTACAGGTATTGTTACGCCGTCACCATATCCTGATGTCACAGTTGCTTTTAATGATTTTTTTGTCGAATCGGTTGGATCTGCAGCTAACGCCACCGAACCTTCGCCTACTAATGAAGCTGTAGTAGTATCACCTTCAAAATCCACAACAATAGAAACATCTGTATCAGGAGTAGTAGGTTCTTCATCAGGAGTAGTAGTTTCTTCATCAGACGCTGCTGCGACTAATTCAACGTCGTCGATATAATAAGTAGAAGCTGAGTGCGGGAAACCAACAATAAGATTAATATCACCTGCTAACGCTTTTGCTGCTGCGGCTAATGTACTACCACTGCCTTCTACTAAATCAGCCACATTACCATCGGTTAAATCGAAGGTATAAGTCTGGAAAGCGGTTGATGCCATTTTATCTGCTTTAGCATTGTCCATGACACCTAAATGGCCTTCTGTTGCATCTGCAGCCCAAGTACCATCATATTGAATAAGCGTTACTGAGTCGGCTAAATCGCCTGAAGAAGCGAGTATCTGGATTCTTTTGTTATCAATATCAGCATCGCCTTCGGCAGTATAATAAACCTTAAATGACATTTCGATATAATCAGCTAATGTTTTGCCTTCAGGAATGGTGATTGGCATTGCTACACCGGCAGCGTATCCTGCAGTAACAAATACTTTTAGTGCTTCGTTTTCAGCATCGAGTGGGCCTTGTTCTACCGTTGCTGAACCACCAGCGTCACCGACTAATGTATAACTGCCTGTATCGCCTTCAAAATCAAGGGTGATTTTAGCGCCTGGTACTTCTGGACCTGGCACTTCTGGACCTGGTATTTCTGGAGTAGGTACTTTATCATCTGGGTATTCGCCGCTAAGGCAGCCAGTTAATACTGCGGTTGTACCGAGAAGTAGTAGTGTTTTTTCAATGCTATTCATGATTAACCTCTTGTGATTGTTTAGTTACTTGCTGATTACTTGTTAGTTACTTTTAATTAACAATCGCTAGTATTGAATAATTTCCAACCGAAATAAGTATGAGATATGGTTTGTTTATTGTCTTTTTTTCCCATTGTGCTTGTTATGTGAAGCCGCACATACATTAGAAAATTTCAATAAAGCCAACTCTTTAGTTCTGATTTTTAAGGAATTAAATAAAATACACTGCCTCAAAGTAAGTTATGTTAAGGGAAAAAATAAACATCTTTTAATGTTGCTAAGGTGAAAGGGCATCCCGCGTATCCACGCGTTGCATGCACATACAGATATTTTTATTGCCTTATTTGAAATCACTTTGTGCCTGAGCATGGTGGGTAATCAGGTATATTTTTATCTACCTTTTTGTGCATTTTACTGGAGAACTAGCGCGCTATTGACTAGAGTCATACAAGCTTATTCACTATTTTAAATAATCATAAGAGATTCATATATCAAGAAATAGTGACTTATACGCCCCCACATAAGCTAGCAATATTATCAAGAAAGTGTTTTAACACTTGCTCAGAAGTGCTGCTTTACCCGTTGTAGGTCTGCTTTACTTTGATGATGACCTATTTACTTGTTGGGTTACGATAAGGAATTTTAAATGACAATGGTTAGTGCAAAAGAATTTTCAGGGTGGTTAATAGAACGCTTTGCAGACGAAAATAATGGTGTGACGTTAAATCGAAAAGATATTAATCACCTCACTGGAAGGCAGAGTTTCACATTAAGTTTTATTCATGATATTCATTATGAGTTGATGCAACATGGTATTGCATTTGTTACGGATACCAGCCGAGGAACCTTTTTCTTAATCCCTATTAGATCGGCGAAACCATGGCGTGAACGATTGGAGTTACAGTACGAAAAAGAGCTGTTTTGTAATATTTATCCGATAGAGAAAAGAGGTTAACCTCTTTTCATACTCGTATTAAGTGCTGAGGAAAATCACTTGGACTGTCATTAAATAATAGCGTGTTATTGGTTTGAACTGCGTTTTTTTTAATGTATGCCGCTTAACCTATACCAGCCAACTTCGTGTTTGTTAAAGTTATTTATAGTGTCCTTGACGGGACTCTGAAATATATTGTTGATATTTCCCGCTCTTTTTTAAGCGTTTTAAGCCTCGGTTAAACAATGTCATTAAATGTTGATTATCATCGACCTCTTTAGACAATATAAGGTGGTAGTTATCGTTTATTATGGGTTTAGGGTGGTGAGTGAATTGAGCAATATCTTGCTCCATTAAATTATCTTGAAGCCATTCATAGCCCGCATCTAAATCTTGTTGAAAAATATCAATGCGTTTAAGTAACAACATGCCATAACTTTGTTCATCAGTTGCTACACGATGAATGTTTATCTTACCCTGTGCTTCCAATTCTTCTAAAAGACTATATTTGTAACCTAAGGTTCCACCAATATTCAATCCGACTAAATCTTCTGGGTTTTGCCAGTCAAATGAAAAACTTTTTAAATGAAAAAAAACAGATTGCCCTGCCACAACGAGATCACTGTAATAGAAATACTGTTCACGCTCAGGGTTTTTAGTCCATACAATTGACCCATGATACTTTCCGACGAGTGCATCTTTATAAGCTCTTTTCCAAGGACGAAAAATGTATTCAACTTTAATACCTTCTAAGGCAAACGCTTCCGTTACGATGTGTGAAACAAAACCATAATGTTTTAAATCTTCAGAGAGATAAGGCGACCATTCTCCTGTTGTTAAGCGAATAGTTTGATTTGCCTTGACGGTTAAGGAGATGCTAAAGATAAACAATAGTAGTAAAAAAGACTTCATCATTTTGTGTGCTCCGATTTTTTGACGGATGCGATTACTTATCTTGAAAAATAAATAACAGAAACGTTAACCTTTAGATATTAGCGAATGACAGAATTTACGCCAATAAATTGAAGGGGTTAGTAATGAGTGACTGTTTTTGTTGGGTAATCGTTGCCTTTTTGTGATGCATGATTGCAATATACAACGTAAAAATACGAGTTCTGTATATGAATGTACCTGTTACATCCACTTATTGTTGATTGTGAGTTGTTGTATTGTAGGTGGGTAAGTTATAATTTTTACTTTTTTACTTTTTTACTTTTTTAAGGGGGCATCATGTTCAATAAACGCGGTTTTACACTGATTGAATTGGTCATTGTAATTGTTGTGCTAGGCATATTGGCCGCGGTCGCTGTTCCCAAGTTTTTCAATTTACGTGGAGATGCTGAAACTGCAATTGTAGAAGGCTTAAAAGGTGCATTATATGAGAGCGCCGGTTTAGTACATGCAAAGGCATCAATTGACAACTTAGATAAGGGAAACAATATACTTACAGTTAATGGCGGAGATATTTCTATTCGTGCAGGTTACCCGCGTGTTGCCAATAATTGTCCGAAATTTACAAGCCAGCTTCAATATTGGCTGACGCTTGATATAGATAGCAATATCTGTCAATCGGGGCGTGATGCTGAATGGTATGGGGTAGTACAAAGCAATGCCTTTCACTTTATGCCGGCTAATTATACCAGTACCGCAGAAAACTGTTATGTCACCTATACGACCGCATCTGAAAAGGTGGGTGGGGTTTGGATAGATAAGGATTCTGCTACCATTTTGATAGAGACTTTTGGCTGTGGTAAGTGATTGTTGGAATCATGTAATTGTTATTTATAATCACATGACTCCAAGAATGCTGTTGAGTTAAACAAATTAATAATCGCTAACTAGCACTTGCTAATGCTAGTTTAATCGCAAACCCAACAAATCCCACCCCCACACTGCCTGCAGAAATTGAACTCATTTTTTTACGTTTCCTAAAACCCGCTGCTAATCGTTGCCCTGCATAAACCAATAGTACTAAATAAGTAAAACTTAGCATTTGCAGGGTAAGTGCCAATATTAAAAACGGTACAGCGGGTTGGGGGTAACTTGGGTCAACAAATTGAGCAAAGAAGGACAGAAAAAATAGGATCGCTTTGGGATTTAATAGGCTTACTAATAACGATTTTTTAAAGGCTTTAGCTGCCGTTGTTTTGTTTTCTGTGATCGTGTTTTGTAAATCCTGATGATCGTCTTTTCGCCATGCCTTAATCGCACCTTTAATCAGGTTATAGCCGATATAGATAAGATAAGCCGCGCCCGCATATTTAATGATCATAAACACAGCAGGGTAAGTGATTAGTATAGAAACAGCCCCTAACGCGGTAGCTAACATCAATAGTGAGTCACCCACTAAAATGCCCACGAGTGCAGACCAACCCAGTCGAGCTCCTTGTTGGGCTGAAAGTGACAGTACATACAGGGAGTTAGGACCTGGCAATAACACAATCAGTAACGTGCCGATAAAATAGGTCACATAATTGAGCACACCTAGGTTGTGTAGATTTAAGACTTCCATTCTGACCTCTATTTCAATTAATCACTTCCTTGCCATCCATTTGCTCAACTTCATCAGCAATGTTTCGCTATACGTGATTAATTAAGCAAATAAATACCGTATACACCTGACTATAAAGGATATTAAAAGGCGATGCGAATAACATCACTGCTGACCGCTTTTGCATTACTGCTTGCTTAGACTAGTGTTAGCGTATTGCCCGCATTACACAATGTTGAACCCTTAATGCGGAGTACACTGTCAATTCAGCAATAATAAGATTGGAGAATCAAGATGTTATTTATGGTGACCAACAGACGGATCATAAAGGGTGAATTTGGTGATGAAGAAAAACCGAATAAAAAGTTTGATTACCAGTATGCCTATAACAATAAAAAACGCGGACAAGATAAGTTTGAAAAATATGGTAAAAAAGGTTTTCAAGTCGCACTGCTCAATGAGTTAAAAAGACTTAAAGAGGAAGACAAGGTTAGTACACCTAAAGTGGGCATCTATGTACATGGTTATAATAATGACTATCAAGATAGCATTGATGAAATTTATGATTTAGAGCAAAGCCTGTATAAGGTGTATGGTCATTATCCCGTTATTGTTGGTTTTTCATGGCCGTCATCGGGGAAAACACTTAACTATTTATCTGATAGAGAGGAAGTGCGAGACTCAATTGGTGCATTCACACGATTCCTTACTGATCTCAATACGTTGGCAACCAGCAATGAAAGAGACTGTTTCTCGACCACATTTTGTATCGCGCACTCTATGGGAAATTACCTGCTGAGAAAGGGCATGGAATACCTTTCTGATAACTTGGGTTCTCCTAGTGGCAGGATGCTTTTTGATGAAACCGTGTTATTGGCACCCGATCTTTGTTCCAAAGATATCGAGCTTGATGGTAAAGGCAAGTATATTTCAGATTTTTCTAGACGAGTACATGTGTATTATTCAAAGCATGATAGGGCACTCAAGGCATCCAGTATCAAACGCTTTGGTGGGAATCGATTAGGTCGACATGGTGCGAATGATTACAATAATTTACCGAGCAATGTGATTGCTGTAGATGCCAAACAATACGCAAATAAAACCGCTATTTCTGGTTATAAAGACCGCACTGGCGAACAAGTATCGGTACATAGCTCCCATCGATATCATAGCCATATTTTATCAGACATAATTCAAGTACTATCTAGTATTGATAGGGATGAAATAGAGGGTAGAGAGTCTGTAATGTCGGATGGCGTACCGATGTCTAACCATTATCGGTTGAAATAATGCTGCGTGTTTAGCGGTATAGTGATTAGAGGTTATCCAGCCAATCAATAGTGAAACAGAAAAATTTGTTACCTCTTACTGACATTATGAATATCCAGCGATTTATTGAATTCTCTTTGAATGATATCGATATGATAAGGGGGAAAGAAAGTGGTGATTTTGTCCGCCCTAAAAGGGGAGTATATCGTTCATGCGTAGTCAGGATTTGTTAAATTTGGATGAAGATTAATTTTTTTGTTGATTTTATTTTGCAACGTTTACAACATTCGGACCAGGAGAGGTTTTAATTTTAGCGAGTTGCTGGAAACATGACAGTAAACCATTGATCTAATTTTTCTGATTCAATCGTTTTTCCATTAATTTTTACTAATCCGAGCGCTTTCGCTTGTTGCCATGATAGGCGGTGATAGCCTAATGCATCTAGTACACCTGAATCCGTTATGAGTAATAAGTCATTTTCAGTAATACCCGTTTCGCGAGGTTCAATTGTAATTTGTGCTGCTAGGTCCACTTCGTTGTAATGTCCTTTAATGGCTTCAAAAATAGTAAAGGCTATTTTATTGTTGTAGGGCTGGTTAAGCGCATTAATAAAGGGGGAGGGGCGTCCTAATTGTTGCAGATCGATTGCTGCAAATGGATCGGTTTTTCTCATTTCGATCACATTTTCAAAGACTGCTAAAGAGCCTGGCTCGGTGATGAAATTGAACCCTGCCGTTTGATGTAAACCACAAGCGTAACCATACGTTGTCGCTATCGGGAGCGCTAATAATAAGTAGCTAAATTTCATAATAGGTTCCAAATTAGGTGTTGTTTTATTTTGCAAACAAGCTTAACAAACGTACGTCTTTGTAGACAAAGATTGAAAGACTAGGTTACTTGAGTGACATTAAAATAAGCGAAAATTAAGCATGATAATCAATGTTGATTATCATGCTTAATGGTTTTATCGTACGATTAGCATCAGATCTTTTGGTGCCATCGGTTTGTCGAAGTAACCCATAAATTGACCAAACTCTTGGATACTACCGTTGGCAAATATGAATTGACCTGACTGCATATTTTCAGCAATCACTTGTTGTGCTTGTGGACCAGCCATTAAAATTTGGTTAAGGACTGCACGTGTTGTGTTGATTTTCACGTCAGCATTGTTAACTGCTTGCTCGTGTAACTGAGCAATACCATTACGAATTTCAATTGCAAAGGATTCGTTGGTATCAGCAAAGTAGTAAGCCAATGTCATGTGAACATCTAAGGTATTCTCAGCAATCAGCGTAGAAGTCATCATATCCAAAATTTGTTTGCTTGGTAACGCAGTTAATACGTCAACGGATGCAAAACTTATTAAGTTAGAAAAATCACGCGTGCCTTCTAGTTCAGCCGCAGCATTCAACCCCCAGTTACGCCAGTTAATATTCACTTGTTGCGCTGCCCAAGTTTTATATGCATCAGCTTTAAGTTGACGTGCTTCCAGATCATCTTTGTTCATGGTGATTGGGTAAGATAGTATTTCTGCTGCAAAGGTAAAGTTTTCTGCTTCGATAGCCGCTTTTGCGGTAGTCATGATATTGTCGCGACCGCCCATGATTTCAACAAATGCTTTAGCACGTTGCTCATACGCCATTGGCTCTAACTGCCATGGATCCGCTTCAAAGAAGCCGTTATAACCAACATAAATTTGACGAACGGCATGTGCAACCGTACCGTAATGTTCACCTAACCAAGGGTGCTCTGCTAAGTGCTTAGGCAGTTTAACGACTTCTACTAATTCATCAGGTGTTAACCCTTTGTTCATGTAACGGATCGTTTGATCGTGCGTGTATTGAATCGCATCACGGTAAGCCGTTAATATATTCGCAACCGCCTCTTTGCCTTCAACAGGGCGGCCGTGAGAGTTAATCATTATCTCTGTATCGAATTCACGCATCACATCAATACCTTTGAACCACATTGCTGGATCACGGAATTTAGTACCACGAATGGTGTGTAGGTTAGGGAAGTTTTCACCTTGCAAGACCTCTGCTGCATGCAGAATTTTTTGCTCTGGCAGGTAAACAATAATTTCATCTTTCGTTTCAGAAGGAACATTAACGATCTGCATATGCACGCCTGAAATCGTAATGTCTAATGTTGCGTTTGCTTCAATAAGCGTATTAGGTTCGATGAACGAGATATCGCCTTGCATGAAGCGTGGACCTAAACCGTCATTGACTGTACCGTGTTCGCCTTCTTCTACGTGTTTAGCACCAGTATATGAAGTACGGTGACCAAACAGTGTACCAAGGTTTGACGACCAGTTAGCAACCGCAGCTGTAAGGCCCTCTTGTGCGATGATTTTAATTTCACCAGAAGCTACTTGCTCATCCGTTGCCCAAGCACGCACACCAGAGATGTGGTCGATGTGGTTGTGTGAGTAGATGATTGCTTTAACGGGTTTATCAGTGATTTGACGGAATTGTTCACGTACAGATTCAGCCATTTGTACTGATTCGCCTGGATCAACGATGATAATACCATCATCACCTTCAATCATAACCGGGGTATCAAGACCAAAACCGTAACCGAGGTATACGTTATCATCCACTTGGATAATGGCTTGATCCATTTTACGCCCATGCTTAGTCAGAGTTGGATGCACGTGATCAGACTCAGCGGTATAAGCCAGTGTTTGGCCTGTTTTAGATAAGACCTTAATACGTTCGCCTTTACCCCAAAATAGGTTTGATTCATGTTCAAATAATATGTCGTTTTTAAAACGTGCATCGAGGTTAATATTTTGATATTGCTGTGCTGAGCTTGTTTGCAGTTCTTGGCCTATTGCAGAAGTTGCTTCGATGACTGGAAAAGTTTTTACTTCTGTAACGGGTTGCTCAGAGCCACAGCCGGATGTAAAAATAGCCGTTGCGATAGTAACGGGCAGCGCTAGTTTTTTAAATCTAATGGTCATGATGTTTACCTTAATAGTTATTGTTTTTTTACAACGTTAATGTATTTATTAATGGTAATCATAAGTGTCAAATCAATGCAGAAAAACATGCAAAAGCGAATTCAATGTATCGTTTTTACGATAGGTTGTGACATAATGGTATGACCGATATCGAGTTGTAATATTGAAAGGTGTATGATTGATGAGTAATGAAATTCCTAACTTAAACTTATTGACCGTGTTTGCTGCTGTTATTGAGCAAGGTAGCCTGAGTAAAGCGGCTGAACATTTGAGTACCAATCAATCTACTATTAGTACATCATTAGGACGATTAAAAGCCAAAATTGGTCAAGAACTCTTTGTGCGAAGTGGTCGTGGTGTCGTGCAAACCGCTTATGCGTCTAGCCTGTATTCACAGATCAAAAATCCAATTCAAGAATTGAATACTGTTTTTCAGGATCTTGGCACGTTTGATGTGGATAGTTCTGAACGACGCTTTGTGATGACTGCACCTGAGCACCTGCAATCTAGTTTACTTAACTTGTTCAGCGATCAAAAATATAAAAAAATATCGCTAGAAGTGTTTGATCAGCCAGAAGACGATGAGAAAGTCTACGATGGATTATTGACTCAAAAATTCGATGTCATGGTCGATATTTTTCCTCCCAATCATCCTAACATTGAATCAGTGAAGTTATTTGATGGTGATTTTGTAATTGTTTGCAGACAAAATCATCCACGAATTAATGGTCAGATAACAGAGTCTCAGTATCTTGCTGAAACCCATGCTGTGCTTGAGCGAACACGTGATAAAAAGCGTAGCCTTGCACACCATACGAACTTTGATATTAGCCAGCGCAAGGTAGCCTATCATGGACGTTCGATGTTTAGTAATCTGTTATTATGTAGTCAATCTGATTATATTACGGTGGTGCCATTATCGATGGCGCTTCAATTTAAAACACACTTAAAACTGCAATTATTTACGCCTCCTTTTGAATATAAAAAAATATCCAATTATCTACTTTGGTTGAAGAAGTTTAATCAAGAACCGAGTCATAAATGGTTCAGGGAAGCGTTAATTGAAGCGTCACAAGAGAGGTTAAGCAAATAATTAAAACGGCTTAGCTAGTTGAGCTAGATTATTAAAAAATGTGTAACGCGAGATTATTGATTTATATCTGTAGGCGATTCATTTTTTGAATAAGCAGGGCAGATTGATGCCTTGCATTCATGGTTGTCACAAGAAGTAATACTCGATTTGTAATTACAGTTCACCAACGTCGTATTTTTATTCTGTTTTTTAGCGCTTAGAAGTGCATCATCTGCATACTTTTTTAAGGATTCTGCTTGCATATTGGGGCATAAGCAAGCAACACCTAAGCTTATAGTAAGTTGAGGTGCTTTATTTTTGTCGTTTAACAGTGCGCTTTGGTTAACTAGTTTTCTTATTTTCTCTGCTAATAAAAAGGCCTCTTTTTGGGGGGTAAACGGTAATAAAATAGAAAACTCATCGCCACCAAATCGACAGCAAATATCCTCTTTACGGAGTATCTTTTTAATAAGTGCACTCACCGTTGCTAAAGCACGATCACCCACTTCGTGGCCATATTGGTCATTAATATGTTTAAAGTTATCGATGTCGATCATAATGAATGAAAGTGGCTGTTTTTTTCTTTGGTGTAAGGACACCTCTGAGGGCAATCTCGTTTCTAAAAAGCGGCGATTATACAAGCCGGTGACTACATCGTGTAATGCAGAGTATTCAAATTCATCCTGTTTTTGCATGCTATAACTTATATCGATGGACATACCGATTAAACCTACAATTTCGCCATTTGTTGCAAAGACTGGTGACTTGATACTCTGGTAATATTTAACTGAACCATCTTTAAATACATTTTTTTCAACTTCTGTTATGGCTTGTCCCTGTAAAACAAGTAAATCATTTTGCCTAATACCTTTGCTTAGGGTTAAGTCAAAAAAAGCTTCATCTGTTTTTCCAATAATGGCATGGCGAGTCAAACCAAATACCTCACAGACGGCATCATTGATAAAAGTATAATAGCCCTGTACATCCTTTATAAAAACGCAGCTACCGATATGAGAAAGTGTTTCGAGGAAGTCGATTTTCGCAAATTTTGTGGTCGCAAACATATTAAACCTCTGATACTTATATTTTAAATGCCGTAAATCACTTTAATCACGTATTTTTAAAGTGGTTATTAGTTAAAACTATAGTAGAGGAAGTGCTGAAAGACTATCATTTGCTTTAAAATGTGATGGAGAGTTAAGGCATATTCACAATAAATACAAATAACTGCATCTCATCATGGTGAGTTGAATTAGTTGTCAACTGAACTATAAATAACTATCCGTAATGTAATGCGTTTTATGAGGAAGCTAACTGGCATATTTGTTTTTTCAACCATTTTACTAACGGTTTATTGGCGTTCTTACGAGAAAAAGAGCAAACAACTTGTGCAGTCGGTAAGAGAGCCGTTTCTATTTCAAAGTTGAGTGGGCTTAGCACCGCTGTAAATTCATTGGCCATTCTTTTAGAGGCCGTTAATAGCATGTTACTGGTTTGTGCAACTTGAATACCTAAATGAATACTGTCCGTTTGTAGGCTTATTTTTGGTGACTTTTCAATTGATTGAAAGGCATTATCTAAATAGCGGTTTCTTTCATCCCAACTTGGTATTGTTAAAGAGATAAAAGGGTATTCTGCGATATCTCGAAAGGTAATGTTTTGTTTTTTATGAAGCGCGTGGTCATGAGTGGCTAAAATAAGAAAGTCATCATCGCATACAGGATATTGAATAATTGAATTAGGGAAGTTTGATGCATAATAATTGACGCCTATTAACGCACTGCCATCTAACAGTTGCTCCACTGAAGTAGATTCCCAGCCTTTTATGTACCAGGTAGCATTGGGGGCACTTTTATTGAGTAACTCAAATAGTTTTACGCCATAAACAAGCTGTGCTGGGTGACTAAGAAAAAGTTGATAGCGCCCAGTTAATTCACCTATTTTAAAGTCTTTATGATTAGTCACTGCATCTTCATATTGGTTAATGATAGTAGGCAGTTTTTCAGCTAAAGTATCGGCATAAGCGGTAGGAACTAGTTGAATACCGCTGCGAATGAACAAAGGATCATTCAAGGCTTGGCGACATTTAGCAAGTATACGTGCGACTGAGGACTGTGAAAGATCCATTTGCTCAGCGGTATGATAAGTATTACAAGTGGTATAAAGGTTTAACAGTACCTTTAGTGATTTTATGTCTAAATTATCCATATCTATCCTATTGTAAGATGGTCGGGTAATACCGACCATCTTTTAACGTACTAAAAACGCCAATCAAAACCCACTGATACTTTTACTTCTTCACCACGTAGGTAGTCTGAACCACCGGTAGGATTGTTAAGTTCATTTATCTTAACCTTTGTGTATTTACCTTCCAAATAAATATTAAATATTGCATTACCTATTTTTGTTTTAGTACCTTGTAATAGCATGATATCAATCATTTCCATCTCTACACCACCGTATGATGAACCACCAAATACTTGGAATACTGTGTAAAATGTTTCATTCCATGGTTGTAGGCCGTATAAATTTACAGAGGCCATATGGGCATCATCGCCACCTAATATTTGTTTTATCTGTTGTGAGGTTAGGCCGCTTGATGTACCTGTTGTATATTGGTTAAGTGCATTCGGTACGATCGTTCCTTGAATATTTTGTTCAATTTGGTCTGTATCAAAATCAATATAAGAGTAGTTTACAGACGGGAAGAACAGGGTTTTTCCATTTGCTGCTGTTAATGGCAACATGTAACCTGCGGTATACATATTAGTGGTATCTGTTAGGTAAAAATCTGCGTATATGCCGCCAAAACGCTCATCGAAATTAGCTAAACGAAAACGCGCCATTTCAGTTTGAGTGTAATATTCTCCAATCATAATCGTTTGTGTTTGATACTTATCATTACCGTATAAGTTTTTAAAACCACCACCTGCTGCTAGTTTTATTTCGCCAGCATCATCTGCTGCAATTCCTCCGCGCCATGCGGTATTACGTGGGTCTGCATCATGAACCTCTTCCGCAAGTACGTTTCCAGAAAGTATCACCGCGAAAGCTAATAAAGCTGTTTTTTGTATGTTGCTCATGTTATTGCCTTTTATTTAAGTCAGAGTTTGTTTAGATGCGGCGATTATCAACCTAAAAATCGACTTGATTAACCCCTTGGATCGACTTTCATTAAGTCTTTAATCGACTTGTGTTTGGTGTGATCTATTTTTCAGAAATAAATAGTTGGGTTGAAGGCGAGGGGGCATTGAGGATGCTTATCTGATGGCGCTAGAGGCTATTTCCGATTTAAAGAGTGGACAACTAAAGATCGGTTATTAACTTGTTGTTCTTCTAATGATTGCATTGTCTCAATAAATGCGACATTGAAACTCATAGTTCACCCATTATCCGATTTAATTAAGCAACATATAATGCTGAAATTAATAAGGAGACACGATGAAAAAACCACTAAAAATGACACTCCTCTTTTTGTTTATTGCAGCTAGCGATGCATTACGCTCAATGAATAAAGGGGAGTGCACTATTGTCATTTTATAATAAAAAAATAATTGACCGATCGTACCGTACACCCATGCCGTCAGTGAATCAGCTATTACAACACTATGCCTACCTGCCAAGGTTAGGGCTACTTATTGGGTTGGCTGGATGTAGTGCAACTACGCAGGTTACTAATATAGAAAAAATTGGTCACCAGGGAAATACTTACTCTTTAACTTCGATGGCGCAACAATTAAAAAACGATAACACTGCGATTTTATTGAGTTTTTCAGGAGGAGGTACGCGCGCAGCTGCGCTTTCTTATGGTGTACTGAAAGGGATGAGAGATTATACCTTAGTAGATGGAAACGAAACTTATCCATTGATTAATCAGGTAAATACCATTAGTTCTGTTTCAGGAGGCAGCTTCACGGCTGCTTATTATGGCCTTTATCACGATGCTATTTTTGATCAATATGAATCTGATTTTTTATATAAAGACGTTTCAGGGAATTTAATAGATATCCTACTCAGTCCTCGCTTTATGTTTTCAAAGCATACTCGTACTGCGGCTGCAGCCTATTATTATAATGAAACCTTATTTAACGATGCAACATTTGCTGACATCCACGAGGCATCACCACGTATTATTATTAATAGTACAGATCTGGGGGGCGGGGTACGCTTCTCTTTTTTACAGGAGTATTTTGATCTTATTTGCTCCGATGTAAATGATTACTCTATTGCTAATGCTGTGGCTGCATCCTCTGCGGTGCCGGTTATATTCCCCCCCGTTGTACTGCAAAACTTTCAGCATTGTGACAAAAATTATAACCCCATGATCACTGACAATATGCCGATATATTTAAACTCTACCCATGATGGCTTGAGCAGTTATGCTGATAAAGAAAATCGTCCTTATATTCACTTGGTGGATGGGGGAGTCACCGACAATCTTGGCTTATTGGCAATTTATGATGTCGTTAAAAGTCAGGAAGAGGTCTTTGCGTTATTAGGACAACACATTGATACCTTAATCATTATCTCTGTGGATGCCTCCACTAAACCGGACTGGATCATAGATGTTAATAAACAGACGCCCGATGCACAGGACATCATTGGTGCAGCTACGGATATACAGCTGCACCGTTATAATGATTTAGTGAAATCGTTAGTGGTCAAAGAACTCGATACTTGGCAGCAAACCTCTACAGAAAAGAACGCTTATTTCATTGATATTAATCTCAGTAATGCCAAGCAAAAAACGCTCGTTAATAACATCCCTACTGACTTCACACTTAAACCTGAGCAAGTTGATGTACTGATTGAACATGGTTATGAAGCGGTGATCAATAACAAACAATTAGCTGATATTTATCAGCACCACATTCCATCACCCACATTAATCATCCCGGAGTCATAATGAACTATATAGAAGGTGTATTCCACATTGAATCTTTTCTCGCCGTCACACTCGGTATTATCACGCTTTTTTTAGGGCGTCGTTTGACCAGTGCTTTCTATTTTTTGAAAGAGTTCAGTATTCCTGAGCCTGTATCAGGTGGGGTGTTAGTGTCTATCTTATTTGCATTAGTGCATTTTTTTGCTGATATCGATATCTCATTTGATCTTGCAACGCGTGATTTATTGCTGGTCTATTTTTTTACCACTATCGGTATTAATGCTAGCGTTGCAGACCTGTTTAAAGGTGGAAAACCACTGATTTTATTACTGAGTATTACCATCGCTTATATGGTCATGCAAAACTTAACCGGTATCAGTATGGCCTTGGCGTTGGAATTACCGCCGGTATTTGGCTTACTCAGTGGCTCTGTCTCATTGATAGGCGGGCACGGTACTGCGATTGCATGGGCACCAAAAATTGCTGATTCATTTAGCTTAGAGAGTGCCTTGGAGATTGGGGTGGCGAGTGCGACCTTTGGGTTAATACTCGCCAGTATGATGGGCGGACCAATTGCAAAATACCTTATAAATAAACACAAATTAAAACCTTTAAATAATGAAAAAATGGATGTTGGTACACAAAAAAATCAACCGCAGCCAAGCATTACTGCCTATGATTTTTTAGATGCCATGCTAGCAATTCATGTGTGTATTATTTTGGGGGCGATTATCAATGAAGGGGTTATAAAATTAGGGCTTGAATTACCGTTATTTGTAAGCTGTTTATTCGCGGGTATTTTAATTTCGAATTTAATTCCAGCTTCTTACCCTAGAATAACCGGTACACTTTGGCCTGCACGAAAACCCGCAATTGCTCTAATTGCTGATTTAGCGCTTGGTTCATTTTTAGCAATGTCATTAATGAGCATTAAGCTGTGGACTTTTGCGGATTTAGCCGGTCCTATTTTTATCATATTAATCGTACAGTTTGTGGTGGCAATTGCTGTGGCGTTATTTGTTGTATTTCCTTTAATGGGGAAAAACTATGATGCTGCTGTGATATGTGCCGGGTTTGGTGGTATCTCTTTAGGTTCAACACCGACCGCGATGGCGAATATGTCTGCTGTGGCACAAAAATATGGTAACTCACACCAAGCTTTTATTATTGTGCCCTTGGTCTGCGCTTTTTTTATTGATTTAGCGAATGCTGCCATTATTCCTTATTTTATCAATTTGATTAATTAACGTTATTTAATTTGTTTTTCACTCAGAGAAGCTCAAAGTAAAGATAAACGATCAGGACGTTATAAATTTTGATAAAGTAAGGTTATATAGCCTTGTATTATCACAATATTAGTTGTTTACTTTGACTATCCCTGAGTGTGAAAAATGAAAATAGAAGATTTAAAACTGTTCACCGTGGTGGTGGAACTAGGCAGTTTTAGTGCGGCAGCACATGCCTTAGAGCTACCTCGTGCAAACGTGAGTCGGCGTATTAATGAATTAGAAAATGAACTCGACAGTAAGTTGTTTTTTCGTACTACACGTAAAATATCTTTAACCCCACATGGTGAAGTTTATTACAACGAACTGCTTGATGCGCTCGCTTCACTTGAAAAAGCCAACAATGCCCTTCAGGAAGTAGCAACTTCACCTAAAGGTACGGTAAAGGTTGGTTTGTTACCCCAAGCTGATTATATTTTGCAAGATATCTTGTTTGGTTTTCAAGATAAGTACCCTGATATCTCCCTTGATTTACGTACTATCAATAATGGTTTTATAGACATTCATCAGCAAGGTCTAGACATTGCACTACATGGCGGAGAAACACTCGACTCTGATATTGTCGCCCGTAAAATGCTGGAGTTGCAACGTATTATGGTCGCCAGCCCTGAATATTTAGCAAACGCCCCGGTATTGAATGCTTTATCCGATATTGACCAACATAAAGTAAATGCTTATCGCTGGCCAAGTGGGGATGTTGATAATTACTGGAAAGTTAGCAAGAACAATACATTAAGAGTTAATTGTCATTTAATCAGCGGTAATATGGGATTAATTTGCCAAGCAGCGATTAGCGGCCGTGGCATTAGTTTTGTGCCTGAATTATTAGTGCGAGAAGCGCTCAATAACGGTTCATTAGTACATGTATTACCACATTATCAATCTGTACAAGAAAATGTGTGGCTGCTCTATCCTGAGGTAAAAGGGGTTAGCCAAGTAAGTCGATTATTAATCGATTATTTAACTAAAGAGATGCTGTTATTATCGTAAGTCTACTGGTGACTTAGATTGTCATATTTTTCGTGACAGTGTTTCTCTTTTGTAACTACATATCTCTTAAATAAAGAAGCATAAACTGTCTCCTAAATTCCATTGGAGACAATTATGAAAACATTAACCCCTTATATTATTCCTCTATCTTTATGCTTTTTAAGTGCATGCGCACAAGAGGTCATACCGCCTGAAAAAAGCTTACGCTCAGTAGAAGTGTTATCGCTTCATTCTGAGTCTTATTACGCTAAAAAGCAGTTTTCTGGTGTTATACAATCAGTTCAAAGTAGTGACCTATCCTTTCGTGTGCCAGGTGTGATAGAGAAAATTTATGTCAAAGAGGGCCAAGCGGTTAAAAAAGGGCAATTACTTGCGCACTTAGACCCTCATGATTTTAATGTGCACTTAAGTGAATTAAATGCGCGCAATGAAGAGGCTGAAGCGGCGTATGATCTTGCTAAAATAGAGTTGTCTAGAGTACAACAAGCGACCGATGATGATGCAATCGCAAAAATCAATTTAGATCGCGCAATCAGTACTTACAAACGCAGTAAAGCGATGCTTGATGTGATGCAAAAAAATATTGAGAAAGGTACCGATGCATTAGCATATACTGAGTTAAAAGCCCCATTCGATGGTGTGATTGCAACGCAGCGCCACGAACAATTTGAGCAAATATTACCAGGTATCAGTATTTTTACATTACATCAATTAGATGCCTTAGAAGCGGTTATTGATGTGCCAGAAAATATGATGTCACAATTTAGTGAGTCGCAAAAAGCCACAGTCAATTGGCAAGGTAACGACGCTAAAATTGATGCAATTTTAGTAGAGAAATCGACAAACCCAGATCTTATTAAACAAACCTACAGCGTCACCTTCAATTTGCAAAGTGCACCCGCTAATATATTACCTGGAAAGTCTATCACGCTTAGTATCAACATCAATCAACCTAAAGATAGTTTTTGTTTACCTTACTCTGCCATTGTTGGTGATAAAGCGGGGCAGTTTTTATTGACCGTTGAAGAGGGGAAAGTTAAGCAATTACCGGTGAGTATCGAACAGTACCAAGCACAATCAGTTTGCGTGAAGGGGGCCTTAGAAGAGGGACAGGCAATCATTGTAACGGGCGCATCTTATATGAATCAAGGTGATGCTGTTGGCCCTCTACTATTCGTAACTCGATAAGGCGGACACCATGAATTTAGCTGAATTTGCGATACGTCAACGTACCTTTTTCTTGTTTTTTATTACCCTTTGTATTGTTGCGGGTGGTCTCTCTTATTTTAAACTGGGTAAGTTAGAAGACCCTACGTTTACCGTTAAAAGTGCCGTTGTAGTGACACTTTACCCTGGCGCATCAGCGCAAGAAGTAGAGGCGCAGGTGACCGATGTTATTGAGACAAAACTACAACAAATGGGCGCGTTAAAAGAGTTACGCTCTTTATCTAAACCGGGTATGTCGATGATTTTCATCGACCTTGAAGAGTCGGTACGATCTGCCGAGGTGCCACAGCAATGGGACTTGCTGAGAAGAAAGGTGAATGATGTTAAGTTATCGTTACCGGCTTCTGCTCAAATTAGTATTATTCAAGATGAATTCTCTGAAGTATATGGGATGCTTTTTTCGGTTTATGGGAAAGATGTTGCCCCTATTAAACTACGTGAATATGCGAAAGAGTTACAGCGCCGTTTAAAAACAGTGAAAGGCATTAAAATAATTGAACTTCACGGTGTGCGCGAGCAAGCCGTCAATATTGACTTAAATGACGAACACTTAGCCAACTATCAATTATCCACACTTCAGGTGATCAACCAATTAAATACGCAAAATATGATTTTTGATGCGGGTACTATTAGTGCGCAAGATGAATCTATTCGTATTAACCAACGTAGTGAGTTTCAGTCAGTTGAAGATATTAAAAACTTCATGTTGAAAGGTGGCGTGAGTCATTTAGGTACTGGACTTATTCGCTTAGGTGACATTGCAGATGTCTATGTCGACTATCAAAAACCAGCATTAACCATGAGTCGTTACAATGGATTAGACGCGGTTACCTTAGCCGTTAGCCCATCAGATGGTATTAACGTTGTGTCTTTAGGCGACACTATTAATGAGGTCCTTGCACAGTATCAAGCACAATTACCCGTTGGTGTAGAAATTGGCACAGTAGCTTTTCAGCCCTATGAAGTGCAAAAATCAATTGATAATTTTGTCGGCAATATCATTGAAAGTATTCTTATTGTTGTGCTCGTTTTGTGGTTATTCATGGGCCTTAAAAGTGCGGCAATAGTAGGCTCTAGTTTAATTGTCACCATCTTACTGACGCTGATTTTCATGTATGCAACGGGTATAGATTTACAGCGTGTTTCACTGGGGACCTTTATTTTAGCGTTGGGTATGCTGGTGGACAATGCAATTGTGATCACCGATATGTTTGTCAGTAAAATCAATAAAGGCATGGAGCGTTTTGAAGCTGCGCGAAGTAGCGTACAGGAAACCGTGTCACCGCTGTTATTTGCAACCATCATTGCAGTGTTAGGGACGAGTCCGATTCTGTTTTCTAATAGTGATGCTGCTGAATTTGCTATCTCAGTATTTTACATCATGTGTGCTTCGTTATTATTGTCTTGGTTTGTTGCCATGACATTAACGCCATTATTGTGTTGGTTATGGATAAAACCGAAAAAAACACAGCAAACAAAACCCAATAAATTAATGGCTTACCTGACGAATGTAATACATTGGACGGTTGATTTCCCTAAACGTACATTAGCCTTATTAGTGCCATTACTGTTAATCACCGCTGTGTTTGTAAACTTAATCGCAGTGAACTTCATGCCTAGCTCAGACAGACCGATGGTATTTGTCGATTATTGGCTGCCAAATGGTGCGCAAATAGAGCGTACTGAGGCTGATATGCAACGTATTGAAGCATGGTTATTAGAGCAGCCTGAAGTGATTAATATTGCCAGTTTTATTGGTGCGAGTGCCCCTCGTTTTTCGGTTACCGTTGAACCAGAGCCATTAGATCCAAGTTACGGGCAAATCGTCGTTAATACGATAGATCATCAATCCATTGAAGCATTAGTGACGCGCGGTGATAAATGGTTAGCGATGCAATTTCCACAGGCTGAGCCTCGATTTAGATCTTTAAAATTAGCAACCAAAGATAAATTCACTTTGGAAGCGCGCTTTATGGGACCTGATCCCGAGGTCCTAAAACGTTTATCACGTGAAGCTGAATTGGTTTTTGCGGCTCATCCTAATACGAAATATGCTCGTAACGATTGGCGCCAGACTAGTAAAGTACTAACGCCTATCATTAATCAAGACAAAGCCCGAAGAGCGGGTGTCAACCGAGCAGATATTGCGATGTCGATGCGACGTGCAACTCAAGGGGTACCGCTTGGTATTATGCGCGAAGATGATCGCATGTTACCTATTTCGCTTAAAAGACAGCATTCAGATATGAGCTCACTTGAAAACATTCAGGTGAAATCAATGTTAGGTTTACATGGTGTGCCATTAGGGCAAGTCATTGATGGATTTGAGTTAACGCAAGAAGATAGCATGTTATGGCGTCGTGATCGTTTACCAGCAATTACTGCGCAAGCGGCAACGTTTGGACGCACAGCTTCTGAAGTCCGCTTAGAGTTAGCTGATGATATTGAAGCCATTATTATCCCTGATGGATATCGTTTTGAGTGGGGCGGTGAGTACCGTGATGAACGAATCTCTTTAATGGATACCTTCTCGAACTTACCTAAAGCGATCATTTTAATGACGATCATTTTAGTGGCGATGTTCAATGGTTTTAAACAACCTCTGATTATTATGTTTACTGTGCCTTTGGCTGCAACAGGGGCAAGTATCAGCTTAGTCTTGTTTGATAAACCTTTTGGTTACATGGCATTAATTGGTGCGATTGCGTTATCGGGCATGATCATAAAAAACGGTATTGTATTGATGGATCAAATTGAGCTAGAGCGTAAATCAGGCTTGAATTTGGGAGATGCAATTAAAAAAGCAACCTTAAACCGCACCATGGCTATTTCGATGGGGGCATTAACCACGGCACTTGGCATGATTCCATTATTATCAGATCCTTTATTTGATCAGATGGCCGCTACGATTATTGGTGGTCTAGTTGCAGCGACATTCCTTTCATTACTGGTGATGCCTGCGTTATACAAATTAAGTTATCAAAATAGCGACAATAAAGCGCTTGCTGCAGCAGACCTATCTAAGGAGATTACTCATGAAAGCTAAACATTATTTTAAAAAGGTGCCTTTAGCTATCATGCTGACCTCGATCTTAACCGGCTGTAGTTTAGCCCCACAAAGCGAAGTGCCTGACATGACATTAAGTCAAGCGTACACATTAACCGAGGGCGTTAGTGAAACGTCTATTGCCGATGTTAGTAATTGGTGGATGGCTTTTAATGATCCTGTTTTAAATGCATTAGTGGAAAAAGCACAGCAACAAAATATTCCGTTAAAAATGGCATCGGAACGAATTCAAATGGCGCAATCCTATCAACAAATGGTCGCGTCGTTTAAAGTGCCCACGGTGAGCCTTGGTGCGGGATATTATAATTATCAGATCAGTGAGAATGATCCATTATTAGGCGCTGCTGTTTCCCCGGTTTCAGTACCCAGTAGTATGCAGCCGATGCTAGGGCAAAGTGTCACCGTGATGGATCAGCAAAATGATGGATTTTTTGCGGGCGCTAATATTTCTTGGGAACTCGATTTATTTGGTCGTTTAGATAATCAATCAGATGCTGCTGCTATTCGTGTTGAACAGGTAGTTATCTATCAGGAAGCACTGAATACATTGATCACCGCAGATGTTATCCATAACTATATTCAATATCGTGGTGCCAAAGCACGTTATGCGTTGGCGAATGAAACAATAGAGGATCAAAAGCGTACCTTAGCATTAGTCGAAAAAATGGTTAACAGTGGTTATGGCTCAGAATTGGATTTAGCGAAAGCGCGTACGGGGCTTATTTCGATGCAGGCTATATTGCCACAGCTAAATATTGCTGCTCATATCCACCAGCAACGTTTAGGTATTTTATTAGCGGAGTCTAATGAGCAGATGGAAATGCAATTAAGTGAATCGCAACCGATACCAGAGCTCACTGAACTTATTCCGGTCGGATTACCCTCTGACTTATTGAAACGTCGTGCTGATATACGTATTGCTGAACGTGAAATCGCTGCTTTAGATAAAGAACTAGGGGTTGCTGTTGCCAATCGTTATCCTAAAGTGTTTTTAACCGGCGGGCCCGGTTTAGTGGCGGGTGATGTGAGTGATCTATTTAGCAGTGATTCACTCGCGTGGGGAGGTGCTGTGGGCGTGAATTGGAATATTTTTGATGGCGGGCGTGGCGAAGCTTTAGTGGATATTCAAGAAGCTAAAACCAAGAATGCGATGCTAGGGTACCAACATACGGTGAATGGTGCATTTAGTGAAGTTGAAACGGTGCTTTATGCCTATGACAACAGTCAGCAATACCAGCAAAAAATGACTGAAGCTGCCAATGAAAGTGAAAAAGCATTGGATAAAGCACGCTCTCTATACAAAGCGGGATTAATTAATCACCTGGCTGTATTAGATGCACAGCGCCAACATAATATGATCAAGGAGCGCATCATTGCAGCTCAACTACAAACTGCACAATCGATTGTCTCTGTTCATAAAGCATTAGGGGGGGATTGGAAGCTGTAATTGATGCAGTAAACGCAGTATTGAATATAAAGCACTGGACGTGAAACGTTCGGTGCTTTTTTATTTCTTAGATTAAAATTCCGAGTTCAGTAGGCTAAGCGACCCTATTGAGCTTTTGTAAGAAAGGGTGATAGTATCCGCATTTACCGATAACTTAAGAGGCATTCCTTTGACTCCATTATTAGCGCGTGATGTTCATCTATTTGATCTTGACAATACGCTATACCACCCTAAAAATGCCATCTTAGAGCAAATTGCACCTAGAATGCGTAATTTCATTAGCCATGAACTAAGTATTTCCATTGAAGACTCTAATACGCTGTGTGACGATTATTATCAACGTTATGGCGGTACCATTAGAGGTATTCAACTGCATTATCCAAGTGTCGACCTGAATAAATTTTCTGAGTTCTCTCATCAGGTTAATCTAGATAACGTTGAAAAAGCAACCAAGCTGAAAGACGCATTACATGCCTTTAAAAAATCACGTTATGTCTTTACCAACTCGCCACTGCCTTATGCGACAAGAGTATTAAAACACATTGATTTATATGACTGCTTTGATGGTATTTTTAGTGTCGAGCAGACCGGCTATAAAATGAAACCGGATCCGCATGCCTTTAATACGATTTGCCAACACTTTGGTTTTGAAGCGTCGGATGCTGCGTTTTATGACGATCAAGTATCAAATATCGCGACAGCAAAAAAATTAGGGATGCGTACTGTTCTGGTAAATCGAAGTGACATTGATAAACACGATGCCTGTTATAAAACCGAAGACCTACCTAGTTTTGTTGCATCGTTAATAAAGTAATGATACCAATATGGCTAAACAGCGGATCAATTCCTCTGGTTAAAATAGCTTATTTCTGCGTTGTAAGTTTCGTAAAGAGAACAAAAATTTACGTCAACTTCCGCTTTGAATTAAGCTATTTTTCCTGCACAAAATTCCTTAATGTAATGGCTATAAAACTATTTTATTAAACGGTTTTTAACTGCAACGTTTGCAGCTGTTTTAGCGCTGTAAAGGTCATCTTGACTGGAATAGCCACGAAATACAGTGAAGCAATGACCACCATAATAGGATCGGCATACACGGCATAAGCACTATACGCCGTCAGCGTTAAACCTTTAGCTAATAAAAAGCCAACCAACACAGCACCGCTGATGATGGCATCCATCACCCACTGTTTGGATTCTGCATCCACCAGTGGTGAGTTTATTTTAGCGGCACCTCGTTTCATGACAAGGTATGACAGGGTACAACCGACGACATTGACGACAGCAAATATTAACGCGATATTAGCATCAACCTCTTGGCCTCCAGAAAACAGCGCAACCAGCGCAGAATATAATGAGAATAGACACATTAACGTAATCACTGCGCCTTTAAATGCAATCACTGCATTTTCCACAAAAGCGGGGTTTGCTGTATTAGTTGGACGATTTATATAAGCCGCAGCAGCCAGTGAAACTAAGGTTAGCGCTAAACTAAAAAAGGAATAAGCGCCGTCGAATAAAATCACTAATGATCCCATCCACCAGCCTAGGCTTATTCCGGTAAGAGCAAAAAGTAATGCGATTAAGCTTGAAAATAGAAGTAAATGACGCTCTTTTTTGATGCGTACTGACTGGGTGACCATTGGTAAAACTCTTTAACTATAAATGAATGAGGGGATAGAATAACCAAGATGACGCTATTTCACTAGTCCCTCAGCGTTGATTAATTCGTCGCTAGATTGTGTTGGCTAGAGTATCATAAATAGTGTTCAATCGATAATAGGGGCTGTAATGAATATAAATCAAATTGAGATGCTGCTATGTACCCTAAATACAGGGTCTATTGCGGCGGCGGCACGCCAGATGGGTAAAAGTCGAACGACTTTAAGTTCGGCATTATCGGCGCTCGAAGATGAGTTGGGTGTTAAATTGTTTGATCGCAGCGGTAATCGAATTTCTGCTACCTCAATTGGTGAAGCGATTGCCGATGATTGCCAGCGTTTAGTTGCATTGAAAAATGATATACATACAAAATGTGCACAGCATTTGGAAGATATTGATATGACGCTTCGTATTGTTCGCGATGATGCCTTGCCGGAGCAATTTTGGCGAACTTTACTCTATAAGCTTAACCAGCGTTTTCCGAGTACTAACTTATCAATTTATATTGCGCCATCCCCAGAACTTGAGACGATGGTTGAGCAAAATACGGTTGATGTTGCATATGGGTTATTGCCCACTTACAACGATGCCAAAAGGACGCAACAGCAAGAGTTAGGGAAAATTAGAATGATGTGTGTTGCACATGCAGAGCACCCATTGAATAAACTCAAGAAGGTACATAATACCGATCTTGAATTATATACTCAGATCACCTTGGCATTTATCGATAAAGCTAATTTAACGAGCACGCCATCACTCTCAAGTAACTTCATCGCGTTAACCTTTTACGAACATATCCGTGATGCAGTGATTGATAAAGCAGGCTGGTCTTATGTCCCTTGGTTGTTAATCAAGGAGCCATTACTTGCAGGTTTATTGGGGGTGGTGAAGTATAACCGTGCAATGCATTGGTTACCCTATGGTGAATTGGTTAAAACTGAAAATGCGCAAAGTGTCATTATTAAGTGGATTTCAGCGGAAGTTGAGCAATATTTATTATCAGTTAGCGTATAAGGCTATTAGCAGCAGGTATTATAATCGCGCATACCTGCTGCTAATTCATTATTTCAGTTATCAAGAAACCTTGAGTTCATTGTTACTGATCGCGTCATACTGTTCAGCTTTATTCAACATAATACTGATCAACTTAGCAGCAATCAGTGCTACGCCGATCATTACTACTGCCATGATAGTTAACATTTGGAAGTATTCACCATATACGTGTTGTGCTATCTGTTGTGTTAAAACTTGTCCTTTTTCAAGGGCGATATGTGTTGATAATGCGGCACCCAAAATACCGCTGAGTGCGATTGCCACAGAAAACAGACTCACTGAAAAGTTTTCGATATGCTGAGGTGCAACGGATAATATAAAAGCAACCACCATTGAGCCGACAATGACTTCAGCAAGCGCTTGGAAAAAGTGTACCGCAAGGAAGACTTCAGGTCTTATCGCCACATCAGCCCCGACGTTAGAAACGAAAAAGGTTAAAATCCCAAATGCGATTGCTGTCAGTACAAAAGCCGCTGATACTTTAATCGCTGTTGATAGATGGATCCCTTTTTTCTCGAGAGTTGAAAAAGCAAGGGCAACTAATGGTCCTCCAAGCATACACCACAGTGGATTCATCGCCATTGCCGCTTCAGGTTGCAGAGGGATAAAGCCAAACAAGCTACCCTTAAGCGTGTTGAGTGCAACGATGTTCATCGAGGTCATCATTTGACCGTAATAAACAAAAAAGCAGGTGGTTAAAAATGTCATTATTAAAATGGTGCCCATTCTCAGCTTTTCAGCTGGATCTACTTTGAACATTAAGGAAATAAAGTAGCCGATTGCAAGCAAGCCGATGGCATAAACAATATTTTGACCGATATCCATATTAGAGAACATGAAAAAAACCAGCGCAACCATGATGAAAGAGACAATCGCAAAAATAAACCAACTTTTTGCTGATACTGTTTTTTGATCGATCGATTTTCCAAGTGCTGAAAAAGGTTTTTGTAGTATCACTAATAAAAATAACGCCACTGCAGCCATCACTGCTGACAGGATAAACCCACCAGTAAATCCAATGTACAGTACCAGTATCGGGAAAAAATATTGTCCTGCAAAAGCGCCAATATTGTTTACGGAATAATTGATTGGGTAACCTTTTTCAAACTCTTTTTGAGATGAAAATGTGCGCTTGTATAGGCTAGGATAAGAGGGGGACATTAAACCGCGTCCATAACTTGCTAATGCAAGACCTGCCATTGCGGTAGGAACATGCATCGTTGTTGCACCGGCAATGAGCAATGCATAGCCTGCTACAAATGCAACATAACTGATAGTGAGTGAACGGTAAGCGCCGAGTATCTTATCAGCGATAAAACCACCCGCTATTGCAAACAGCGGCCCGATTGCTGCAAAAGCACCAACAACCATCATGGTGTCGGATTCACCGTAGTTTAAATCTTCTAAAAAAAATCGCGTAAGGCTAACCAGCACACCATAGAATGATAAGCCAAATAACATTTGGCAGAGCATCATCGACTTATTAAGTTTGTTCCACATATATTCAAGCTCTCGATATTTATGTTTCGTTACATATACTTAGGTTGTACTTGTAGCGGGGGATGGAAAAGCAGTTATTTCTATTTAGCTAACTGCTATTAAGTACTGTGGAATTTAGCAAGAGTTGCTGTAATCACTAACTCTTCAAGTGAGGATTCAGTCCTACAAAGTGCGCCGCAGGGTAAAACCTTGTTGTTATTTTTGTTCATCATGATGGGCTTAATGAGTTGTTATGGTTAACTAAAGATGGATTTATGACGATAAATTAGGCGTTGTCTTAATGGTTTTATTCATGCGCTTGTGAGATTATATTGACCTATCAAACTTAAAATAAAATAGAGGTGTAAAATACCATGAAATTAATCGCTTCAGATTACGACAAAACCTTCCATAGGCATGATGCGCAAGATTTACAAATTAACCTCAATGCGGTAGATACATGGAGAGAAAATGGCAATATGTTTGCGATTAGTACTGGTCGTGATGTTGCCAGCATGATGCATGAAAAAAAGGTAAGAAATATCGATTACGACTATCTTGTTGCGCTTAATGGCTCTTTAGTTGTGGATGCTGCTAATAATGTTTTGTTTAAAAAAACGTTCGAAGATAAGTTAGCGAGGGATCTTGTTGATATGTTAAAACTATCGATGGGTGATGAATTGATTGTCTCTAATGGTTTTGATGGCTGTAATCAGACTAATAGAACCGCTAGTCTGACTAATGATGTTGCACGAGAAATTTTTGAGAGAAATTCAAAGATATACTCAAAGAGCATCGAAACGGCACTTGATAACGAGGTGTTATTGATTGGGTGTTGGAGTGATAACTTTGAAATGGCGGTAATGCTAAGGGAGGAGATTCTTAGTAAGTATGGCACACAAGTAGAGGTGTTTTTGAATTTAAATTATATCAATATTGTGCCTAAAGGTATTAGCAAAGCCAGCGGAGTGGAGGTTGTTGTTAAACATATAGGCATCGATGAACAAGCTGTCGCGGTGATTGGTGATGATCTTAATGATATCCCGATGTTAGAAAGGTTTAATGGTTATGCGGTAAACAATGCACGACCAGAAGCCAAAGCAGTTGCTTTAAAGGTATATGACAGTGTCGCTGAGTTAATCCAAAGGATGAGTTAAACCGTAAACCAACTCGGTGGTTTGCGTTTAGTCCATTTTGCAAATTTAGCTTTGTCACCGAGATAGAAGTTTCTATACGCCTTGACCGGATCACCTTTGACTTTATATTGATCCGGCATCGCTTGAGGAAATGGCGTTAATCCTATTGCTGGATATTGATATTCATTAAGTTGTTCAAGTACTGCGATCGATTTATGGTCAGATTGTTTTTGGTAGCGATACTTATATTCAATGTTGAGCTCAATGGTTAACGCTTTAAGCCATAAAAAATTATCATAGGATTGTTCAACCCACAATACTGATGGATGATTGATATGGGTTGATTTATAGGGGGTGGTAAAGCCTTTTTTATTCAAGGCTGTACAAAGTAATTGTACACTTTCTAAAATCATTTTAACGACATGCTGATCGCAATGAGATTGCGCACATTGTTTAATCTCGTTCTCTAGTACAAAAATATTCATTAATTGCTCACCTTTGTTAATTAAGTCATCACAGTTATCAATTAAATACGAGATAAGTTTGGATAAGATCAATTTAAGTGGTCAGTTAATCGCTTTTCTTGTTGGTATTTAGCTTCTCCAGAACAAATTGAATAAATGTTTTTAGTTTTTCGGAAGGGTAGATCAGTTGTGGGTAAAGCAAGTAGATACTCTGACCATCAATATATTCCTTTTCTAATACTTTTTGTAGCGTTTCCTGTTGTAGCTCTCTTTCAACATAATAATCTGCAACGCGAATGATCCCTTTTCCTGCAAGTGCTTGCTGCTTGAGTAAGTAATGATCATTCAACGTTAACCATCCGTTCACTGTCGCATCACCGGATTGCAAAGGCCAGCACGGAGGCTCCTGTGCTGATAAGCAATGGTGGGTATTCAGGGCTTTAATATTTTTAGGGCTACCATATTGTGCTAAATATTCAGGCGAAGCGCATAAACAGTGTTGATAGGCAAATAATTCTTTGGCAACCATATTTTGAGGTGGGTTTAAGGTGGCACGAAAGGCCAAATCAAAGTCGTCTTGATTTAAGTCGTAATTGATATAACTCGAATCAATGATGAAATCTATTTGCGGATAGTGTGTTCTAAAATCATCACAGATAGTTAAGAGAAATCGTTCGGTAAACATTTTAGGCGCAGTGATCCTTAAGCTACCAGAGAGGCCGTTATGCTGCTGATGAATATTGCGTTCTAAACCTAGCATTGTTGCTTTTATTTTTTTTCCTTGGGTGAGTATTTTCTCTCCTTCGGGCGTCAAACGTACGCTACGTGTCGTGCGTATTAACAACGGACATTTTAGCTCTTGTTCCAATTTTTTTATCTGCTCAGACAAATAACCTCTAGATATTGATAGGTTTTGTGCTGCTTTGGTAAAACTGAGTTGTTGAGCGATTTCTACAAATAACATTAAACATTCAATTTTTTTATGTTGCTGCATAGGTGACATCCGATCATAAATGGCTGTCTTTATTGTACTTCATAGCTAAAATAAAGCTCTATTGTTTTTTGTAGCAAATAATGAATTCATTATTGTGCTCTTTTGTTTTGTCTTTCAGCCATTAAACTAAACAATTATTAATCGTCGAAACATAACAGTTAGGTTGAGTAAAAATATGCAAACAAAGCAATGCAACATACCATTAAATGAATATTTTCCAAACATGAGTACCTTAGCATACGGTTGTATGGGGCTTGGCGGTGGGTGGGATAATAACCCAGTGACACGTGAAAATATTAACCAAGCACACCAAGTGGTTGATACCGCATTAGAAGTGGGCATTAATC
Source organism: Psychromonas marina (assembly GCF_030161115.1). Lineage (GTDB taxonomy): Bacteria > Pseudomonadota > Gammaproteobacteria > Enterobacterales > Psychromonadaceae > Psychromonas > Psychromonas marina. The sequence continues at coordinate 65,319 of NZ_BSPQ01000018.1, read as the reverse complement.
TCTTTGACCATGCTGATATATATACCTTGGGTAAAGCTGAAAAAGCGTTTGGAAACGTATTAGCAGAGCGCCCTGAACTACGTGAGAAAATGATTATTCAATCGAAGTGTGGTATCCGTTTTGCTGATAATGAGGGGCCTAAGCGTTATGATTTTTCTGCGCAGTGGGTGAGTCGCTCAGTTGATAATATCTTGGAACGCTTACAGACTGAATACCTAGATATTTTTATGCTGCATCGACCTGATCCGCTGATGGAGTTGGATGAGATTGCTGATACCTTGTCGGTGCTGAAAAGTAGCGGGAAAGTGCGTCACTTTGGTGTGTCTAATATGAACCAGCATCAAATATCCTACCTACAGTCGGCACTCGATACACCAATTGTTGTCAATCAGATTGAGATTAGCTTGGCTAAATTAGATTGGTTAGAAGAGGGGATAATGACCGGCAATGCAGATGGGCGTGATATTAACTTTACTGCAGGGTCATTAGAGTACTGTCGTAAAAAGGGGATTCAACTACAGTCATGGGGCAGCCTTTCTCAAGGTTTATTTTCAGGTCGAGATGTATCGCATCATCCACAGCATATTCAACAAACAGCAGAGTTAGTCAGAGAATTAGCGTATAAATATAATGTTGCCAGCGAAGCGATTGTATTAGCATGGTTAATGCGCCACCCTGCGAAAATCCAACCTGTTATTGGCAGCACGCACCTCGACAGAATTAAGGCCTGTGCACAAGCCCCATTAGTGACATTGAGCAGAGAAGATTGGTATAATTTATATGCCTCTTCTCGCGGGCAAGAGATGCCATAGCCATTTAAAAAACGTTATTACACTTTGCCAAATAGGACAGAGTGTAATAAATGACTCCCCTTTACTTCTAAATCTCCTTTACTCCTAAAGTAAGCGTAGCTAACGATAAAATCCATTATTTTGCATTTATTACTTTTAAAATAATAAAAATTCAATAAGGTGTGCATTCAAATAACAGTAATAATTTATAAGGAGCAGAGCATTATGCAGTTAAAAGATCATGTCTATTTAATGGCGGACTATAACCAGTGGATGAATCAAAAAGTATATGAAATAGTGGGGACACTTTCGCCAGAGCAATTACATGAAGATAAAGGGGCTTTTTTTGGTTCAATATTTGCGACATTAAATCACCTTTGTGTCGGTGATACCCTGTGGCTAAAACGTTTTTCACCGGTGTTAAAAGATTTTCCGGATTTTGCGCCAATCATGGCACTAGAAATGGCTGCATCACTGGAACAGTTTATTGCCAATAATTTTAATGATCTAAAAGATCGCCGCCAGTTATTAGATGAAACGCTATTAGAACTAACCACCTTGTTAACCGATGAACAACTGTTGCAACCTATTAGCTACCAAAATAGTAAAGGTGTCGCCGCAAATAAAACCCTATTTAATTTGTTGATGCACCTGTTTAATCATCAGACACATCATCGCGGACAGGTAACCACGCTGCTGAGCCAGTCAGGATTAGATGTGGGAATTACAGATTTAGTGTTTATACAGCCAAATGTGCAACCTTAAATACGCAGAATAAACACCGCTATTACGCTGATAGGGCAGAAATGCCTGAATTTATAGGATAAACTAATCGACTTTAAAAATTAACGGATTGATTTTATATGTTTTATTTGTTGTCGGTGACCTTACTTTGGGCATTTTCATTTAGTTTAATTGGTGTTTATTTAGCGGGTCAGGTTGATGCATGGTTTAGCGTCTTGTTACGTATTGTGTTAGCCACGATGGTGTTTTTACCTTTTTTGAGTTTTAAACAAACCCCACGTGCAGTGGCAGTTAAACTTATGTTGATTGGTGCTGTGCAGCTAGGGTTAATGTATAGCTTTTATTATCACTCTTTCTTACACCTATCAGTCCCTGAAGTGTTACTGTTTACCGTCATGACACCTATTTATATAACCCTATTTAATGACGCACTTGATCGACGTTTTAATTCAAAATTCTTTATTGTTGCCATTCTGGCGGTATTTGGTGCAGTGGCTATTCGCTATGAACGCATTGATAGCGACTTTGTGATCGGTTTATTATTAGTACAAGCGGCTAATATCTGTTTTGCCACGGGTCAAGTTGCCTATAAGCGTCTAATGATACAGAGTAAGTTGGATCATAAAGTGGTCTTTGGTTGGTTCTTTATTGGCGCACTTTGTGTTGCTATTATCTGTTATTTTTTATTTGGCGACAGCAATAAACTGCCTACCACCTCTACCCAATGGGGTGTGCTGATCTATTTAGGCACCATTGCATCTGGCATAGGTTATTTTGCCTGGAATAAAGGGGCAACCTTGGTTGATGTTGGTACGTTGGCGGTGATGAATAACTTGCTTATTCCCGCGGGTATTTTAGTGAATGTGATCATCTGGAATCAAGATGCTGATTTACTCAGATTGGGTATTGGTGCCGCTATCATTTTCGCTGCATTATTGGTGAATCAATTTATCAATAATGCGAGCAATGTTGCTGCCAAAAAATGATTTTTGATGTTGCCAACTTAATAAATGTTTATTATTAAGACTCTCAATAATAAGTTGCAGCAGTAATATTTTTGAAGAATAAGTTTACAGGGAATGTTTGATGGTACATAAAAAACAGCAAGGCTTTACGCTCATTGAGCTTGTAATTGTCATTATCATTTTGGGTATTCTTGCTGCGATAGCTGCTCCAAAATTTTTAAACCTTCGTAGTAGCGCCGTTTCAGCTAGCGTACAAGGTGTTGAAGCGGCATTAAGTAGTGCGATGACATTGGCTATCGCCCGCATTGAAATAGATAACGCAGAGAGCAGTGTTGAATACTTAGATCAAACTATTTCATTAACTGCTGGCATGCCCGATGCAAGTGCTGGAAGCCTTCGCGCCTTGTTGGAGATCGATGTGCCTTCATCATGGACGCGCAACTGGGAAACCGTTGCTTGTGATGAGCCTGAATTTTGTATTCTAGGTAATATGTATGTTGGTAAGCCTGGGTATGTAACGGTTCCTAACTTTCCTCTAAGTTCAAATGGTGGTTTAGATAGAGTGTCCTACATTTGGCCTAACGGCTATACCTTAAATTCCAATGGTTGCTATGCATTTTATATAAATGAAGCATCCAAAGAAATTTACCACACTGGCTCAATTACTGACGGCTGTTAGCTTTTTTAGGAACATTGATTATATTTAATAGCAACATTATTTATAACCAGTGAGGGTAATATGTTTCTAACGCGATTAATTTATGTCAGTACGATCACCGATAAATTTGGCACAACTTCACTTGAAGATATCCTTAAGGTAGGGCGGGTAAACAATACTAAAAATGGCATTACGGGCATGCTCTGTTTCAAAGATGAATACTTTATTCAATGCTTAGAAGGTTCGCGAGATGCAATTAACCAAACTTACAATAAAATTCTCACTGACGAGAGGCACTCAAATGTTGTGATGCTTGAATACACACCGATAGATGTGCGTGACTTCAATGATTGGTGTATGGGGTATATTCCAACCTCACAATTTACTGACCCATTGATCTTGAAATTTTCCACATCATTGCCGTTTAATCCTTACCAACTATCAGGCATCGGAGCCCATCAGTTATTGCTTGAATTTAAGAAAAATTTCACTTCATTTTAAACTGCAATAGGGTGTTTGAAACATTGCTTCGCTAATGTTTTTAATGCTTTATTGTAAAAGTGCAATCAACCATTCGGTTAACGCAATAATAATAAAAATTAGTAACCCCTCACCAATTGCGATACCTAATAAAATTTGTTTGTAGGACATCCCAGACAAGCGTGCAATGTAGACGATAATATCGGTAAAGACGAGCGGGAAAAAAGCCCAGCCAGTTATTGCAGCCATCCCCGACGAGTTGATTTTTTCCTGTGCGCGTTTTAATGTTTTACTCGGTAAAGCCTGTATTTTTTTGTGCATATCGAGGTGGTCAACAGCCAGACACACCAAATAAGCAGAACAACAGGTCGCCACTAAAGTGACACTGAACATAACCCAATAATCAATAGAGCTCGCCATCATAATAATCACTGGCATAGTCGGGATAAACAGTAATCCTCTTATTGAAATAAGTAGTGCGTAAGCCGATAAAATATACCAATAATAGGCTTCTATCGCATCTTGTAGTTCACTCACACTATAGTTACTGGTCAGCCAGCGCATCCCCAAAATAGCAAGAGCAACAAGGGTTATCCAAATAACTATTTTTAGTATTCGCATATTCACTTGTGCCTTATTTTACGGGGTGGGCATTGGCTGATGAATTGCGGGTTATTACATTGTTTTGATCCTTTACAGCGGATGCCCTTTACCGTCCAGGTAACATCAATCGTTCTGTGTTTACCAAAAATGGTAAAGAAGCAGGGGGCAGGGTAATCATGGACCACAAACATATGCGCAAAAAAAGTGTCTTTTTTACTGGTACTCGGCAGTGTTGTTCGTAATAGGTCAAACATTGCTTGATCATCTTTCAGGGCGTCAGAGGCTTCAAGCCATTCTGTGGCAAACTCGGTTTTGTTTTGTACTTTATAATCGATGAACTTGTTTTTAGGTAATAGATCCAGGCCACTGTTTAGCGTGGATTTGAAAATAGTAGGGGTATAGAGGATACAAACGAGAGTCAGTGAAAGAGAGATAAGCAGTGCGAGAATCACTTTCATTAGGGTTTTAACATATTTGTTGGCCCATATTGCCATTAGCCGATGTTGTATTTGCATTAACAATCCTCATAATTATTTATTGAGGAATATTATCGCTTTAAGGTTAAAAGGGCTATTAATTGGCGGGTATTTAGAGAAAACTGCGGGATAGGTTGCTATTGAACGGAGATGTATTTTGAACCAAATAGCAGAACAGAGAAAGGGCATCGTCCATTGCCCTGTCTCTTTATTAAAACAACAACTTAAAAATTGGCGATTATTTTTTTACGCTGTTTATTTACAATACAAAAATTACCACGTTTAGTACGGCACTTTGAGCAGGTTTCACATTCAGCAGGAGCGCGATCTCCCTCTTTCCAGCGCTTGATTAAATGCGGTTCTGATAATAAAGGTCTCGATAGAGCGAAATATTGAATATTGGTATTATCTGCAATTTCTTCAATGGCGTTAATATCCGTTAAGCCACCCACGGTGATGATCGGTAGCTCAAGTTCATCACTAATCACTTTTCCATATTCACGAAAATAGCCCTCTGGTTGAATGCAATGACCGTCAAATGAATCGCTAATCATATTATTGGCTTTACCATGAATATTGCCAGAGATGATGATCGCATCAACGCCAATCGCTTCTAATTTCTTACAGATAATACGCGTTTCACTAAACGTTAGTCCTCCCTCAAAAAAATCAGAGGCAGTTAATTTAACCAGTATTGGATAATCATCGCCAACTAAGGCTCTAACCGCAGCATATATCTCGATTAAGAAACGCATGCGGTTTTCTAAACTACCACCGTATTCGTCTTGTCTTTGATTATAATAAGGGCTTAAGAACTGGTTGATTAAATAACTATGCGCAGCGTGTATTTCAACGCAGTCAAATCCAGATTTTTGTGCTCTGAGGCTAGCCTGTGCGAAAGCGTCGACGATATAATTTATCTCATCGAGTGTCATCGCTTTACCTAATGTCTGTGTGCCTATTTCGCAGACTTCACTGGGCGCGTATATCACCCTTTCACCGAGGTTATAAGTTGTTTTAGTTCCACCATAAGCAAGTTGCATTGCTATTTTTGCGCCGTTGTCATGTACCAACTTAGTGAGTTTTTGATACCCTTCGATAAAGGAATCGTTGTACATCCCCATCATGCCTGCATTAGGTTTCTCTTCCTGCACAATATTGGCATAGCCGGTAACAATAAGCCCGATCTCTCCTTGAGCAAGTTCTTTGTAAATAGCGTATAGCTTGTCGGTCATATGGCCATCTTCTGTCGCCATATTTTCCCAGGTAGCACTGCGAATAAACCTATTTTTTAATACCATATTGCCAATACGGGTTTGTGTAAACAAAGTGCTCAAATTCAATCCTATCTCATTAGTGTTATTTTTGAACGGCATTATAGAGCAGGTTGGTTGGACTTTGTATATATAAAGTACAGTGAATGACGACAATAGATATTATTGGAGAAAAGATTTTCTGTAAAATAGTTGCGGAACACAGAGTAAATATTCGCATTCTATCAAGTAATTAAAATTGTAAGTAATGCGATTCAACGGATTGCAATAGCGCTTACCATCTGTTAGCTTGTTGATTGTTTAATCTGTCGTTTATGTAAATTTAAGGTTTTGCTGTTGGTGACATAAATTTCATTTTCAAGGTGCCTCTTTGCAGCTAGAAATAAGGTTTTAATTTTTATGAAAAATCGATGATACCAACACTAACCAAAAAACGACGATGACGAAATTATAAAAAATTGCATATTAAGGATGATTATGAAAAAAATATTAACTATGACAGCAACAGCTGTTTCATTGGCGCTTTGCTCACTCGTTGCGAACGCTGCCGACTTCAAACCTGCCATTGCTTATGATTCTGCTGGTAAATTCGACAAATCTTTTGGCCAAGCAGTGCATGAAAACGGTGCGCTTAAATTTATGGAGCAATCGGATGTTGATGTTCGTGAACTTGTTCCTGCAAGTGATGCTCAACGTGAGCAAGCATTAAACCGTTTAGCACGTAAAGGCTTTAGCCCAATCGTTGTTGTTGGATTTATGTATGGTAGTGCCTTAGAAAAAGTAGCGAAACAATACCCTGATAGCCAATTTGTTATTATTGATGGCGTGGTAGACCTGCCGAACGTTAAATCTATCCTTTTTAAAGAGCATGAAGGCTCATTCCTAGTCGGCGCCTTAGCGGCAATGAAATCTAAAACTAATAAAGTGGGGTTTGTTGGTGGTATGGATATTCCACTGATTCGTAAGTTTGCTTGTGGTTATGAGCAAGGCGCTAAGTTTATTAATAAAGATGCTGAAGTCTACCAAAACATGACCGGTTCTACGAATGCGGCATGGGCTGATCCTGCGCGTGGCGCGGAACTTGCAAAAAGCCAATTTAGTAAAGGTGCTGATGTGGTATTTGCTGCTGCTGGTGGTACTGGTAATGGTGTTTATCAAGCTGCATTTGATGAAGGTAAATTTGCAATTGGTGTTGACTCGAATCAAAACCATCTTCATCCAGGGACAATGTTAACCTCTATGGTTAAGCGCGTTGGTGTTGCAACGGTGGAAACCTTTAAAGCTGCTGAACAAGGCCAATTTACAGCGGGCATTCAAGTGCTTGGCTTGAAAGAGTCTGCCGTTGGTTGGGCATTAGATGATAATAACCGTGCTTTAGTAACCCCTGAAATGGAAGCTAAAGTTGCGGCCATCCAAGCTCAAATCATTGCTGGCGAGATAAAAGTACATGATTACACTAGTGATAGTACGTGTAACTACTAATCAATAGCGGCCAATAATAGAAAAGCTCTTTTACTTTTACGGTAAAGGGGCTTTTTTAGTTAGACTTTTTAATTGCTAAGGTTTGAACACCCTGACCGCGCAATAGAGAACAGTAATCTATGTCCCGACTTCCTAATGAAAAACAGATAGCTTTAGAGCTATGCGGCATCGATAAAAAATTCGGTGCAGTACATGCAAACAGTAATATTGATCTGCAAGTCCCTGCAGGTACTATCCATGGCATTATCGGTGAAAATGGTGCGGGTAAATCCACGCTGATGAATATCATCTATGGATTCTATACCGCAGACAGTGGTGAAATTAAAATTTCAGGTACCACACGAAAATTAAATAGCTCAAAAGAAGCAATAAGTTACGGTATTGGAATGGTGCATCAACACTTTATGTTGGTGGATAATTTTAGCGTCTTAGAAAACGTTATTTTAGGTGCTGAAAGTGGTGGGTTGTTACAACCTAGTCTTAAAAAAGCACGCACTGAATTAGAGCGTTTAGCGAAAGAGTACCAGTTAGATGTGCCGTTAGATGCTCTGATTGAAGACCTTCCCGTTGGCCTACAGCAGCGTGTCGAAATCTTAAAAGCACTGTATCGTGGTGCAAAAATTCTTATCCTTGACGAACCCACCGGTGTATTAACTCCGCAAGAAACAGATCACTTATTTAAAATATTTGATGCTTTGCGCGAGCAGGGCGTGACGATTTTATTGATCACTCATAAATTACGCGAAATTTTAGCTGCAACAGATAATGTCTCTGTTATGCGCCAAGGTGCCATGGTTGCGCATCGTAAAACCAGTGAAACTGATAAAGAAGAGCTTGCTGAATTGATGGTCGGGCGTAAGGTCCGATTGAAAGTAAATAAAGGTGATACCAAAACTGAGCAAGTATTGTTATCAACAACGGATTTAACCTATCTCGATGAGATGGGCGTGGAGCGCTTGAAAAAAGTGTCGATGTCGATTAAAGCGGGAGAAGTGGTTGGTATTGCTGGTGTCTCTGGTAATGGGCAGTCAGAATTAATGAGTACACTCTCTGGTTTAATATCACCTAGTAGTGGTCATATTAATATCGGTGATAAGCAGATTGATGCACAGCATCCGAGCTCAGCGGATGAAGTACGTCAGTTAGGTGTCGGTCATATCCCTGAAGATCGTTTGGTGATGGGGCTAATAAAATCTTTTACCGCTGAAGAGTCTGCTATTTTAGGCTATCAAAATTCTGCTATCTATAACGGGGTCGTACTTAATAAACCCAAGATGATTAATCAAGAGTGTGTACGCCTGATGGAAGAGTGGGATGTACGTCCACGCGACCCTAAACTGCGTAGTTCACTTTTTTCTGGTGGTAATCAGCAAAAATTAATTATTGCCCGTGAAGTTGATAAGAACCCAGATCTTCTGCTGATTGGACAACCCACCCGAGGTGTTGATATTGGTGCAATTGAACTTATCCATAAACGTATTGTTGAATTAAGAGATAAAGGCAAAGGTATATTATTGGTGTCGGTTGAGTTAGATGAGATTCTGGCGTTATCGGATCGCATTATTGTTATGTTTGATGGCAAGGTTGTTGGCGAAGTGAGTGCTGAGCAAGCGAATGAAAAAGTATTAGGCATGATGATGGCTAATATTATGCCCGATCACCTTAAATCTTCGACACAAGTTAATCAAGGAGAGCAACTGTGAACGACTCTAAAATACCGGCATGGGCAAATATGATTGTATTGCCTCTGCTTAATATTCTGTTTGCTTTTGCATTCGCAGCTATTATTTTTATCGCCGTGGACGTTAATCCTATTGAAGCCGCTAAAGTGATGATAAACGGTTCGCTAGGTTATCAAGAGGGCATAGGTTATACCCTTTATTATGCGACTAACTTTATCTTTACCGGTCTTGCAGTCGCAGTCGCGTTTTCTGCGGGGCTATTTAATATTGGTGGTGAAGGGCAAGCGTATATTGGTGGGTTGGGTGTAGGTCTTGCTTGTTTAGGGCTTGATCATGTGTTGCCATTTTGGGCAATTCTACCGATTACTATGTTTGCTAGTTTACTGTTTGGTGCTGCATGGGCATTTATTCCGGCTTATTTGCAGGCTTATCGTGGCAGCCATATTGTTATCACAACGATTATGTTTAACTTTATTGCTTCATCGTTGATGGTTTATTTGATGGTAAATGTACTTAAACTCGATGGGCAAATGGCACCTGTTTCACGGATTTTTGAGTCCAATGCTGTGATGCCGATGTTCCATGAAATAGCTGGTTGGTTTGGGTTAAGCTTTTCACAATCACCGATGAACCTTAGCTTTATTATTGCACTATTCTGCTGTGTCTTAGTGTGGATCTTATTGTGGCGTACTCGTTGGGGTTATGCGATTCGAGCAATGGGGGCAAGCCCTAGTGCCGCTGAGTATGGTGGCATTAATCATAAACGATTGATAATTATTGTTATGCTAATTTCTGGTGCATTATCGGGCATGTTAAGCCTGAATGAAGTACAGGGGTATAGTCAGCAATTGAAATTAGATTTTGTGGCAGGTTATGGTTTTACCGGTATTGCGGTGTGTTTAATTGGGCGTAATCACCCAGTGGGCATTATCCTCGCGAGTGTCTTGTTTGGCATACTATATCAAGGTGGTGCTGAGCTCTCCTTTGATTTCCCAAATATTGATCGTGAAATGATTCAAGTTGTCCAAGGGCTAGTGGTTTTATTCAGTGGCGCACTCTCGTTTATGCTAGTGAAACCGGCAGAGCGTTTGTTTGTTTACCTAGATGAAAAGAAACAATCACGTATTACATCAGCAGCGGAGACTTAAATTATGTTTGAGAGTTTAATTTTAATACTCGACGCCACGTTAAGGGTTTCTGCACCGCTTATTCTTGCGGCATTAGCGGGATTATTTTCAGAGCGTTCAGGCATTGTAAATATTGCCTTGGAAGGGAAAATTTTAGCGGGTGCTTTTGCTGCAGCGGCGACGGCGGCGGCGACAGGATCAGTTTGGCTTGGTTTGCTTGCTGCGATGGCAACGGCTATCGCATTATCGATGCTGCACGGTTTTGCATGTATTACCCATCGAGGTGATCAAATCGTTTCCGGTGTTGCGATCAATATGCTCGCTGCGGGATTAACCGTGACATTAGGGCGTTACTGGTTTGGTTTAGGTGGACAAACACCAGCTTTATCGGAAAATGCACGCTTTAGCTCAATCACCTTGCCGGGTGCGGATGCGCTAGCAGAAGTGCCTGTGATTGGTTTGCTGTATAGCGAACTTATCTCTGGACACAATATTTTGGTTTATCTTGCGCTATTGATGGTACCAATTTGCTGGTGGATTATCTTTAAAACGCGTTTTGGCTTGCGCTTACGTGCGGCGGGTGAAAACCCACATGCGGTTGATACTGCGGGTATCTCCGTTGCTTGGCTTCGCTATCGAGCACTTATTTGTGCCGGTATATTAACCGGGCTTGCTGGTGCTTATTTGTCAACGGCACACAGTGCGGGTTTTGTACCCAATATGAGTGCAGGTAAAGGTTATATTGCCTTAGCGGCGCTTATTTTTGGTAAATGGAAACCTGTCCCTGTGTTATTTGGTTGTCTGTTATTTGGCTTTTTAGATGCAATTGCCATTCGTCTGCAGGGCGCTGAATTACCGATTGTGGGTGAAATTCCTGTACAAGCGATCGAAGTTTTACCTTACATTCTGACGGTATTATTGTTAGCGGGTTTTATTGGTCGCGCAGTAGGGCCAAAAGCGGTGGGGGTTCCTTATATCAAGTCGCGTTAACCCCTTTATAAGCAGATAACCATTGCATCTAGCAGTGGTTATCTGTTTAATCATCAATAAAATATCGAAACTGTTGTTGCTAAACGTAAGCTGTCTTGAATACACTTTAGTATCTGTGTTACTTGTTCTTGTGACACTTCTTTATATTGCTACATTTACCCTTATATACATAATCTTCAAGGAACAAAGATGCCATTAGCGAGTGTTTTGCGGTTAATATTATTAGCCTCAATTTGGGGCGGCTCATTTTTGTTTATGCGCTTAACCGCGAATAGTTTGGGGCCTGCCGTGCTCATTGAGGGCAGGGTATTAGCCGCTGCTTTATGCTTATTATTGATTAGTTTGTTTCTGCGCCGTCAGTTACGATTCACCTCACATATTAAGCACTACTTTATAATTGGTGCGTTTAACACTGCACTGCCATTTTTGATGTTTGCTTATGCCGCGCAAACGTTAAATGCTTCTACGCTGGCGATTTTAAACTCAACCGCGCCGCTGTTTGCCGCATTGATAGCAAGCTTATGGCAAAAAGAGAGATTAAAAGTAAAAGCGGGGTTGGGGCTATTTATCGGTATGGTTGGCGTTACCGTTTTAGTTGGTCAGCAGGCTTTAGCGCTTGGGGAACAGGGAATATGGGCCATTATTGCCTGTTTATTTGCAGCTGCCATGTATGGATTTTCAGCAAATTATACAAAAGTGGCACCTGCAGTTGCGCCCTTTGAAAATGCACATGGGAGTATGTGGGCTGCGGTGATTGTGGTTTTGCCATTGTTACCCTTTATGCCAATTCGCGATCCTATTACCGTCCCGATTAGCTTATCGGTGTTAACACTGGGTATTGTCTGTACTGGGTTCGCGTATCTTCTGTATTTTAAATTAGTCAAAGATGATGGTCCTGCTTCAGCACTGTCTGTAACATTTTTAGTGCCGTTATTTGGTATCTTGTGGGGGCGTCTATTTCTAGGAGAAGAGATTGGGATTAATACTTTGTTAGGTGCTTTATTGGTGATTACGGGGACTATTTTGGTCACCGGCTTTTCATTCAAAAGATTACTAGCAAAAGGTGGATGATCTTGCGTGTAAAATGACACAAAGATCTCCCACCTTATTACAGTTTTAATTACTTTAGAACAACATCGATACGAGAAGTCTGTTGGGCAATTGAGAAGTCAATTAGCTCAACCATTTTCTCTTGTATTATCACTAAGTTTCTCGATTCTACTGCTGCTGCTAATGGTCCATTGAGAGACAGGCCATAACTGAGATAACCTTCTCGCGTCGGTATAGACATAGACATTGGAATGCCTTGTGCAACGCCGCCGCCAATTAATTCGATAGCACGATCAGTGGTTAATACTGTTTTAGGGTCGCGTATTGGCTGAAAAATGATGCCATTTTCATCTGAACGCAATAATATACCAGAGCGATCCGGTCGCCAACTTTCATCGAGTTGTGCCATGAAACGCCATGCACAATACCACGCTTGACAGACAGAGGGGCGTTGCTGATAAATTTTACAGCCACCCGCTGCCATTAAGTTTGTACAAACTTGGTCTGCAGGTTTTTTAAACTGTTCATCATCAATAAGCAGTACCACACAACACGCAGTACACTCTCCACATTCTCGTCCTGACACTAAATGTGATTCGTTATCTTCACTCAATACTTTTACCTACACCAAGAATTTAAATTTGCTAGATATATATAGTATTAGGGCGCATAAATCAAACTCAGCTTCATCATCGTTTGAATTTGCTTAACTTGATCTATCTATTTTTATGAGTAGTAAGAAGCTTTTAATCATAAAATGGGGCTAGGGTTGAATTATTTGTTTTGTAAAAATCAATGACATTATAACTTATTCTATTTTATCTTTGACTTGCTTTATGGGTCACAGGAAGGGGCTTATGAAGGCTTGATAGCGTTATTGGGTGAGGTAGTATGTGGATAAAGTTCGCTTTACTTTATGGTGTGTATATTGGTGTTTTAATTTACGCTTTGTCTCTCTATATGCGTATATAAAGCAACTCAAATGAAAGCACTTCTAACATTCTAAAATAAGAAAAATGATGAAAAAATACCTGTTATTGACCATTGTAGTGGTTATCTTTACTGCTGTTTGGTTGTCGAAGTCAGATCCACAATCAACAACCTTAGCAAAGACTACCAAGCAAGTTGTTGAAGTGATTAACGTTGATAAACAGATGTTGCATGAAAATGTTTCTATTTTAGGTACCGTGTTTGCGAAGCACTCTGTGGAGATAAAGCCAGAGTCAGAAGGAAAAATAAAAGCGATCCATGTGAGTTCTGGTCAGATTGTTGAGCAGGGGATGGTATTGATGGAACTTGATAATCGTCATCAGTTAGCGGTCGTTAAGCGAGAGCAAGCACGTTTGATTGATAGCCAGCGACAGTATGAAAATTATAAACAACTATTCCCCAAAGGTGCAGTAACTCAAAAGCTACTAGATAGCGCAGAAACACAATGGTTGATACAACAAGCTGAACTATTATTAGCGCAAGCTGCATTGCAAGACAAAACGATTATTGCGCCATTTTCAGGTAAAGTTGGGCTTGTTGATTTAAGCCGAGGTCAACTCGTGACCCCTAATACTATTTTGACTACGTTGGATGATGCTAGCGAATTACGCCTTAATGTACCCATCGCGGCTCGTCATTTGCACCTACTTGAAAAACAACAGAAAGTTAATTTACATAGTATGGCGTTGCAAGGGGAAACTATACCTGCAACCTTAACCAGTATTGATAGCCGCGTGAATAGCCAGAGTCTCAATGTTTATCTTCAGTTCAGCATGGATAATACTCACTTAGCGCTTACGCCTGGTAGCTTAGTAACCGCAGATATCCCCCTCAAAAAACAAGCCGAGTTATTGGTGCCTCGTCAAGCGATTGTTTACCAAGGGCATGAACGTTTTGTCTATCGTGTTGAAGATGATGCTGTGTTTAAAGTTGCAGTAACACTGGGCGAACGTAACGATGAGAGTGTTCAGATTTTAAGTGGATTAGTGAGCAATGATACAGTCGTTTATAAAGGTACGGTTAAACTTTATGATGGTGCAAAGGTTGATATTAAATCATGAGAATTTCTGACTTTGCGATGTATCGACCTGTTTCTGCGGTTGTATTAAGTATTTTATTGGTGCTATTTGGGGTAGTGGGTTTTAATTTGTTACCCGTACGTGAGATGCCGGATGTGGAAAGTCCAGTTGTTTCAGTAGGTACTTCTTATGGTGGCAGTGCCTCTTCAATCATTGAAACACAAATAACCCGACCGATTGAAGATGAGTTAAATGGCATTGATGGTATTGATTATATCTGGTCATCATCTTGGGATGGTTGGTCAGGGATTAATATCGCCTTTAAACAAGGGCACGATATGCTTGAAGCGGTCAGTGATGTTCGCGACGCAGTGAGTCGGGCACGTAATCGTTTACCCGATGATGCTAATGAGCCGGTGGTACGTAAAAGTAACAGTGAAGGTGCGCCAATGATGTGGCTGAACCTTGCTAGTAGCAAACTGGATCGTGTTGAGTTAAGTGATTATGCCCAGCGAGTCTTGATTGAACGGTTAAGCTTATTACCGGGCGTGAGTGCGATAAATACGTCTGGTGTTGTGGAGCGTGTTTTATATATAGAATTAGACCCTACGGCGTTAGCGGTGCGTGGTTTAACAACCAATGATGTTGTTAATGCTCTGCATGCAGAAAACATCCAACTTCCTGCTGGTTATATACGCAATAAAAGTCTTAACCTTGTAGTAAGAATGGAACGTTTATATCAACAAGCCGAGGACTTTTCCAACTTAAAGATTACTGAGATTAATGCTACATCGGTGCTTTTATCCGATCTCGCCAATATTTATGTGGGCGCTAAAAGTGAAACCACCACCTTCAAAGCGAACAATGTAGATAGCCTTGGTTTAGGGATCGTAGCGATGTCTAAATCTAACCCTTTGGATGTCTCTAAAGAGGTCAATAAAGCATTACAACAACTGCAACACTTCCTACCTGAAGGGACAACATTACAAGTTGATTTCGATAGTACGGTGTTTATTGATGCGGCAATTAATGAAGTTTACAAAACACTTTTGATCACCGCGCTGCTAGTGATTGCGACGTTATACCTGTTTTTAGGCCGACTCAGTGCAACGATTATCCCCGCACTGACCGTTCCTATCTCGTTGATTGCTGCATTTTCAGTAGCTTATTTATTTGGTTACACGATTAACCTAATCACCTTGATGGCATTAATATTGGCAATCGGCTTGGTGGTTGATGATGCAATTGTTGTTGTTGAAAATATAATTCGTCATCGTCAACAGGGTGAATCACCGATGATGGCTGCTTTTAAAGGGGCGAAAGAACTTAACTTTGCGGTGATCGCAACCACGGTGGTGTTGGTGATGGTCTTTTTACCGTTGATTTTTGTTGAAGGTCAAATTGGTGATCTGTTTACTGAATTTGCGATTGTACTTTCTGCTGCTGTCATTTTCTCTTCGATACTGGCGTTAACAATTGTACCTGTGCTTGCAGAACGTTTATTTGGCGACACTTTTAATGCCTCCCCGCCTAGTCGATTATCCGTTGCAATGAACAAGGTGATGCTTAATTTAAGCACCATCTATCGTCGTGTTTTATCGTTATTACTCAAGCAGCGTTATTTTTCACTGTTGATATTAGTCGCGAGCTTTATTTCCCTCTATTACAGTTATCAAGCCCAGCAGATGGCATTAGGACCAACAGAAGATCGTGGTGTTGTTAATGTTTATGTTGGTGGTACAGAGGCTACTAGCTACGAGCGTATGGTTAAGAGCATGGATCAGATAAATGCGAAACTAATGCCGCTTGCATCTGATCAGGGGCCTATTGACTCACTTAACTACTCAGCGCCTGCATTTGGTACTTGGGCTGATCACCAAGGTTTTTTTATTATCCGCTTAAAAGATTGGTCTGAGCGTAATATGAGTGCCGCGCAGGTTGTGGAACAAATACGTGAGTTAACGCACGATATAACCGATGTGCAAGTCCACCCATATCTGCCTAGTATGGGCGGTAATTCAGGTGAACCTATTTCTTTTGTGGTGCAGGGTGAAAATTACGATGAACTCTACGAGCATGCATTAGCATTGCAGCGACAAGCTGAACAAAGTGGATTAATGGATGGTGTTAAACTCGATTACAATCCAACCACCCCTGAAATATTAGTACACGTAAATCACGCTGCAGCCAGAGAGTTAGGTATTAATGTCAGTGATATTGCTACCACACTTGAAGTGTTTTTAGGTGGACAAACGCAAACGCGATTTGAGCAGAAGGGCGAGGAGTATGATGTTTACCTTAAAGCGGATGAAACACACTTTAATAGTGCTAATGATTTAAGTCAGATTTACCTGCGTTCAAAGTCAGGGGCGTTAGTCTCACTTGATACGCTCATTTTCACTGAGGAAAAGGCATCAGCGCGTGGTTTATTCCATTTTCAACGTAAAAAGTCGATTACCTTAAAAGCGAGTTTGCTCAATGATGCAAGTTTAGGTGAGGCGCTAACCTACCTAAATCAACAAGCTGATGAACTGTTACCGACGGGGTATACCTATGATTATTCAGGTGAATCAAAATCCTATTACGATAATCAAAAGGAGGTTTGGTTACTGTTTGTGATGGCATTGTTTGTCTGTTATCTGGTGCTTGGTGCTCAGTTTGAAAGTTTTATCAGTCCTGCCGTCGTGATGCTAACGGTACCCATTGGGTTGTTAGGGGGATTACTGGGTATTTTAATCACAGGTGAAACGTTCAATCTTTACAGCCAATTAGGATTGCTGATGTTAATTGGTATGGCAACAAAAAATGGTATTTTAATTGTAGAGTTTGCAAATCAATTACGCGATCAGGGACAAGATGTAAAAGAGGCGGTTATTAATGCAGCGGTACAACGCTTACGACCTATTTTGATGACCACCATGACAACTATTTTGGGCGCCGTTCCGATGTTGATCGCTTCTGGTGCTGGGGCTGAAACTCGGTTTGCTGTTGGGGTTGTTATCTTCAATGGCATGCTATTAGCAACCATCGTGACACTATTTATTGTCCCTAGTCTGTATGCATTGATTGGACAATTTAGTCATTCACCACAAGCCCGTGTGGATGCACTCGATAATGCGCTTAACAGAACATCAAAAATAACCTAACGCCTTGTTTTTTATCAACTCAAAAACAAGGCCTTCAGCTATCACCTTGTGCGATTTCATTGAGTGAATAAGATTACCGCTGCGTTTGAACGATTTAATTAACTTAACCTGAATAAATAAGTTAAAATAGCCGGCTATTATCTTATTTTGAGCCCTTATATTAATGACCACTGTCGAAACTACTGTTACAACACCTGCCAACTTTACTGAACTTGGCCTTATTTCACCTTTGTTAGCACGCTTAACTGAGCTGGAATATCAACAGCCTACGCCTATTCAAGCGCAAGCTATCCCAACAGTATTGGCCGGACGCGATTTAATTGCAGGGGCAAATACGGGCTCGGGTAAAACTGCTGCCTTTGCATTGCCATTGCTACAACAGTTACATAACAATAAGCCTTTGAGCGCTAAAAAAAGTACTGGCAACTATGTAACCGGACTTATCTTAGTGCCAACACGTGAACTTGCGAAACAAGTAGCTGATAGCATTAAGTCTTATGCTGCGCATTTTAATGGTGCAATTAAGACCGTTGCTGTATTTGGTGGTGTATCAACGAATACACAAATGCTTGCCCTACGTGGTGGTGCAGATATTTTAGTGGCAACACCGGGTCGATTATTGGATCTTATTTCAAGTAATGCGATTAAACTCGACAAAGTGAAAACCCTGGTACTCGATGAAGCCGATCGTATGTTAAGCCTTGGTTTTACCGAAGAGTTATCTGCATTGTTAGCATTGTTGCCAAAACAGAAGCAAACCTTACTGTTTTCTGCCACCTTTCCTGAGCAAGTACAAACATTAACGCAGCAGTTACTTAATCAACCTATTGAAATTCAATTACAAAGTGCCGATGCGAGTACGCTAGTACAGCGTGTTTTTAATGTTAATAAAGGTCAAAAAACGGCGTTGTTATCGCATTTAATTAAGTTACATCAATGGCAACAAGCACTGATTTTCGTTAATTCTAAAAATGGTTGTAACCATTTAGCAGAAAAACTATCTAAGCGTGGTATTAGCGCTGAAGTATTTCATGGTGATAAAGGTCAAGGCGCACGTACGCGCGTACTTGATGGCTTTAAAGCAGGGGAGATACAAGTGCTAATCGCAACAGATATTGCCGCGCGTGGTCTTGATATTGAAAAACTACCTGTGGTCATTAACTTCGATTTACCAAGAAGTCCTGCAGATTATATGCATCGTATCGGACGAAGTGGTCGTGCCGGTGAAGTGGGCTTAGGTTTATCGATTATCGATTGTGATGATTATCATCATTTCAAAGTGATCGAGAAGAAAAACAAGATCCGCCTTGAACATGAACAAATTTCTGGCTTTGAGTTAAGTGAAGCGTTCAGTGAGTCGATTGCTGATGTTGAAAAACCGATGGCAAAACCTGCAGGCACGGGTAAGAAAAAACGTAATAAAGTAGAGCAAGTTAATGCTGACATTTGGTCTGGAAAGTATTAATTAAAGCAATTTTAAATTGACCTGTTATTAGGCCTTGGTGTTACGTTGAAAAACGATTACTAAGGCCTGCTTTAAAAAGATCCCTCCCTTTAAGTCTTCAATTCGAGATGCTAACTGCGTGTTGTTATTGCCTTACGCTATTTATCCGTATCATAAATTCAATATCTATATTGGTTAAATTTGTATGAAAACTTAGATTAACCTTACTTTTTATGTTTAATCTTTTACATCAACATCTTAAAATAAATTATTTGTCATTATTGCTTTATTAATGCCCGCTAAGTTGTTATAAACACACAGGAAACGGATTAGTTGAATATTATTTTTAATAATAAGATTTCAGCACTATTTAGGGTATTAAAGGGAATTAATATGAGTTCATTATCAGTTCAGTGGAAAATAACGTTGCTATCGGGGCTTTGTCTGCTTCTCGTCGCGACATCACTGATTGGCTTTACATCTTTATCTTCATCATCAAATCAACAAGTCATACAACGTCAAAGTTCACAGATGGTTGGCAATCAATCTGAACAATTACTTATGAGTGCGGCGCATACACAAGCCTCAATCGTACAAAAATACCTCGATGAAGCAACGTATCGTGCTGAAATGCTTGCTGAAAGTATTATCTTTTTACAGTTTAATGCAGAAGAAAATTACACTAATAGCTCTGAGTTGCGAACGTCTATTTCAGAACTGTTAAAACGCTCAGTAGTGACATTTGATAATATGCATGGCGCATTTACCACCTTTGAAACCAATATGCTCGACGATGAAGATTCAAATTATGTGACTGCAGAGTATGTGAGTTCAAATGATGCAGGGCGATTTTCACCGTATTGGTATAAAAATAGTAATAATGAAGCTATTTTAGAGATCAGAAATGAGCAACAGATTAAAGATACTTCCCTCTCTGCTACCGGTCAGGAAAATAATAGTTGGTATACCTGCAGTATTAACAATCAGCGCATGTGTGTGCTTGAACCCTATTCACATACTAATAATTTCGTGACCACCATTACCGTACCGCTAAGAAAAGCACAACAGATCATTGGTGTGATGGGCATTGAAATTAAGATTGATCTGTTACAACAATATGCTCAGCAAGCTGATAAAGCATTATTTGATGGTGCCGGTGGGGTTACTATTGTTAGTAATAGTGGCTTACTTGTTGCTCAAGCGGGTAATATCGCAGGTCATGATGGTTCAGCTAAAGAAAGATTACCTGCAAAACTAAATGACTGGTTAGCAGAAGGCGTTGCACAGTCACAATGGAGCTCTGATGAACAACTGTTAACAGTGTTTATGCCCATTAAATTAGGCGCTACCAATTGGGGGATTATCATTACGATGCCCCGTGATACTGTGATGGCTGATGCGCTTGCGCTTAATAGCCTGATTGAAAAGCAAGCATCGGAAACATTTAGATTTCAGTTAGTAACAGGCATTATTGTTACTTTTATTGGTCTAATCGTCATTTGGTTTGCAGCCGTGAAGTTAGTGGC
This sequence comes from Psychromonas marina, assembly GCF_030161115.1. Lineage (GTDB taxonomy): Bacteria > Pseudomonadota > Gammaproteobacteria > Enterobacterales > Psychromonadaceae > Psychromonas > Psychromonas marina. The sequence goes on along the minus strand of NZ_BSPQ01000018.1, from coordinate 44,872 downwards.
ACCGATCAAGAATGTCGTTAATCGTTTAAAAGATATTGCCAGTGGTGAGGGTGATTTAACACAACGACTTGATGTTAAAAGTCAGGATGAAGTAGGTGAGTTAGCTACTTGGTTTAATCGCTTTTTAGATACTCTTCAAGATACCATTAAACAGATTGTTGAAAGTGCTGACGAGTTGAGTAAAACCTCACAACAAGCGAGTGATATTGCGGTGCAATCACGTCAAGGTAGTGAGGCACAATTTAGAGAAGTCGACATGGTGGCAACGGCCTCTGAAGAGATGACTCAAACAGCTGCAGTGGTCGTAGAAAATGCTGGATATGCAGTTAAAATGGCCTCTCAGGCTGATCAATCAGCGCAATCCGGGAAATTGGTAGGACAGCAGTCAGCTAATTCAATGCAAGAGTTGGTAGAAAGAATGGCACAAGCTGTTCCTGTTGCGAATGAACTTGAAAAAAATAGCAACAATATCAATGAGATACTGTCTGTTATTCAAAGTATTTCAGAACAGACAAATTTACTCGCGCTTAATGCTGCGATTGAAGCTGCACGTGCGGGAGAACAGGGGCGTGGTTTTGCTGTCGTAGCCGATGAAGTTCGTGGGTTAGCAAGCAGAACACATGACTCGGTGGATCAAATTCGAATTGTGATAGAACAGTTACAGTCGGGGACTCGCAGCGTAACCAATGCGATTGCAGAGGGTAATCACCTCGCCGTTGAAACAGAGCAACAAGTACAACAGGCGGTAAATAGCTTAACCGATATCTCAAGTTTTGTTGCTGATATACAGCGAATGAATAGTGAGATAGTTAACGCAGCAGAAGAGCAAAAATCGGTTTCAACAGAAGTGAATGTTAATGTATCCAATATTCGTGAATTAAGTGAATCCATTTTAGAGCAATCAACTGCTTCTGAACAGATTGGCGAAAATATTGCAAGCTTATCGATACAACAGCAGCGATTAGTTGGACAGTTTAAAGTTTAGTTGTGCTTTATTGATGTAAAGTAGCGGTGTGGTTTAGCTATTCGTAAATCACGCTGTTACTCAACATAATCTTAATTGCCTACAACAACGCTTTATTACTGGAGAATATAATAATATGGTGCATATCTCAGGAACCCATTGGTCTGGCAGTTTACGATTTATTAATACAGTTGAAGCTAGCGGATCAGTCAATGGGTATTCATGGCTGTTGCAATCAAAATCAGATTCATGGGTATTGGAAATTGCCGAAGAGCAAGGGATTCAAGCGAGCGATTTACCCTTGGTGGGCTTTGGTTGTGCAGGTTGGTTATACGAGAGCAGTAAACAGATATTACCTACTACTGAAGTCGAGTTTGGTCACTACTTAAATCAACAGCTTGAAATTGTCTTTAATCTGTTATCTCAAAATAAACTCCGCTATTTTCCTGCTGTTAGTTGTCCCTGTAGCGAGTAAAGTAGCGAGGCTTTTTGCAAACTAATACTTTTACACTCCTCGCTAAAATTACCTATTAAACATGATACTTAATTTTCTGAAAAGTTAGATCATGAAATAATGACGAGCAACCAAGTTAAAGCAACTTATTTGCCGATTTATACGGTTTGAAAAGAGAGTTTAAATAATTAATCGGTCACTATTTGTCCGCGATACATTCTTACTGCCTTTTTTTTGTTTTTGATATTTTTCGTAGTGGTGTCTATATCGCCTTCATCTAGTGCAGCTTTGTTCGATTTTAGTGCATCTTGTGGTTGTACCCTCTGACTGTTCTCAATAATTTGACCACGATAAGTTTTTGTTTCTTTAGGGACATCCTTTTCTAATTGTGTTTCTTGAGGTGCAAAAATATCGTGTTTTTGTGTGTTCATCTTTTGATTTTCTGTCTCCGACTTTTCCTCAATGTTTTGTGTTTCATTAGTAGCAGCATGATAAACCTTAGGTTCGCTTTTAGCTGCCATAGAAGAAGGACTATTGACGTTATTTCCACCTGCAATCTTTGCTTCATTGAGTGCGTTTTTAGCATTATTTTGTAACATTGATTTAGTGGTTGGAAAAAGAGATGAGATACCGACACTAAGGGTAATAAAGTCATTTACTTGTGTGTGTTTATGCTCTGTCTTGGCGTTGGCAACGACTTCGCATAAACGCTCCCCAATAGCTTGTACTGCAACAGCTGTAGTGCCTTTGGCTAAAATAGTAAAACCGTGTTGTTCATTATAAGATAATAAACAATGGTTTTTCTCACAAATATTTTTTAGTGACAATGCAATCGAAATAAGCATAAAAGATGCACCTTGAATGCCATAATGTTCAACATATTCTGGATAATAATCAATCTCACAAAGTAATACCGAAAGTAGTTGTTTCTTGTCTGCGGCTGTTTGCCATTGTTGCGCGAAAGCGTGGTTAAAATCTGCTGGAGCTGCAATATCCATTTGTGACATAACCCCTTTGAAATCTTTACTTAGCGGAGGTGTTGATTGCTGCTGGTTTTTAATCGCAAACAGTTTTGTGCTTGATGTTGATGGCTCTATAACTCGATTATTCTGTGACATATTATTTAATCTCTGTTCCGTTGTGTGAATCCACTGTTGATACTAATAGCAATTGCAGTGCCATTTTTTCATTAGTACAGAGAGTTTCGCTATGGCGAGAGACGCGCAGGTAAGTGAGGCGCAATGCATGAACAACTACCGGTAAAAAATATTGGATAATGCGATCAGTCTCAAATTAGTCTTTATTTGATCATACTAGTGATTTGAATGAGTTTAAAACACGGTGTTTTAGGTCTCCAGCTATGTTAAATTGGTTTCGTTATGATCATTTATTTAAACCATCAAAAAAATTTACAGGATGTAATATGAAAATTATCTTGATATTAATTGCTATCGTCACTTTTATATTTGTCTCTCGTTTAGTGATGCAAAATATCACTGCACCAAGCCATTTAGGCCATAAAGCCGGACAACTAGCGCCAATGCCTGATAAGCCAAATGCAGTGTCGAGTCAAACAGATATAGTGGATAAACGTGTTGATCCCCTCCAGTATAAAGCGGATGCAGAGGATACAATGAGTGCAGTAATCGACGCGCTGAGCAGCATGGGAAACAATGAAATACAGGAACAACAAAGCCACTACATTTATAGTGTATTTACGACGCCTAAATTACATTTTCACGATGATGTTGAAATTCTACTTGATGAACAAACCAAGCAAGTACATTTTCGCTCTCAGTCACGTGCAGGCCATTCAGACCTTGGTGTGAATCGTCAGCGCTACGATCAATTTAAAGCGTTATATAATAAATAATATGTTTACGTTAAGATCATTACTTTTCAGCCTTGATAGGCAATGATCTTAGCTCAACAGTTAACCTTCCATTTATAGACCCGTTACTATTCACAACACTACATTCAGCAAGACCTAAGGTGTACCGATTTGAGGCAGGAAACTGAAGGCCTAACGGATTCATTCGACGTTTTCTAACAGCGAAAGTATTTGTCTAATTAATTACCCGGCGGGTCGCTAATGTAATAAAATAAGTTCAAACTAGCTATACAACCAACGATAAAACAAACAGTTACCAACTCAGCGCTTTATTTCATGGCATCAATATGGAGCTAGGAAAGCACTGACATGATAGGAGCATCAATGCATAATAATTATAATAAACTCAAACAACATTTTCTTAAAATAGACCACTTCAGACATTTATCTGCGATTACGGGTTGGGACCAAGCGGCAATGATGCCCTCGGGAGGAAATGACGCGCGTTCTGCGGCGATGGCTGAGTTATCTACACATATTCATCAACTTTCGACTCAACCGGTGATTGCTGAATTATTAGATAACGTTGCTAATGAATCACTTTCAAACGAACAGCAAGCTTCAGTTAGGGAGATGGCACGCACTTATAAGCTCTCCACAGTGTTACCGGAAGCATTGGTTAAAGCTAAATCACTGGCGGGTTCTAAATGTGAGCATGCATGGCGAGGCCAACGACCTGAAAATGATTGGAATGGGTTTAGTAAAAACTTGAAATCGGTGGTTGAACTTACTCAGGAGGAAGCACAAATACGCTCTGAGTCCTTAGGTGTTTCTCCTTATGATGCGATGCTCGACATTTATGAACCGGGTACGACAAGTGAATCACTTGATAGCATTTTTAATAATGTAAAAGGCTGGTTACCGGGACTAATACAAGACGTTCAAGATAAACAAAAATCTGAAGTTTATAAAAAGCCAAGTGAAACATATTCAATTGAAGATCAGAATGCACTTGGTAAAGAGGTGATGGATCTACTTGGTTTTGACCTCAACCATGGTCGACTTGATATTAGTTCTCATCCTTTTTGCGGAGGCGTTCCCTCTGACGTGCGTATTACCACCCGTTATGATGAGCAGGATTTTGTGCAATCGTTAATGGGCATCGTACATGAAACAGGACACGCTCGTTATGAACAAGGTTTGCCAAAGCACCTAGCAGGTTTGCCGGTCGGAGAAGCGCGCTCGATGGGGATTCACGAATCTCAGTCTTTGTTTTTTGAAATGCAATTAGGGCGTAGTGATGCGTTTATTCATAAACTGTCGCCATTAGCGGTTAAACATTTTAGCCACAATGATCCTGCTATTTTTGCTGCTGATAATCTGCAAAAAATTTATACGCGTGTACAACCTGGTTTTATTCGTGTTGATGCTGATGAAGTGACTTACCCTGCTCATGTGATGTTGCGTTATGAAATAGAACGCGATTTAATTAATCAAAAAATCACCTACCAAGATATACCTGATCTATGGGATATCGGTATGAAAAAGTACCTAAATCTATCCACAAAGGGTAATTATAAAGATGGATGTATGCAGGACATTCACTGGACTGATGGCAGCATGGGTTATTTTCCAAGTTACACCTTAGGCGCTATGTATGCAGCACAACAGATGGCAACCATGAAACAAACGGTCGATGTTGATAGTGCGATAGAGTCGAATGATCTATCACCTATCTTCAATTGGTTATCTGAAAATATATGGCAAAAGGGGAGTTTGTTAGCAACCGATGAGCTAGTTAAACAAGCCACGGGTGAAACGTTAAATCCAAGTCATTTCAAAGCACACTTATTTAAGCGTTACCTCGGTTAAATAGTGTTTTTGAACAGTCCAACTTATTCTTAATAAGGCGAATAAGTTGGGCAAACGTAAAAAAAAATATAATCAACAGTTCAAATTTCCTCTTCTCTAAATCATTACTCAACACAGGAACGACTTCATGCAAGCGCAATTCATCGATAATAACGTAGTGTATCGTCAACACAATTTTCAATTGCCATTAGATCATCAGCAACCCACTCTAGACCGAATCAATGTTTTTGCTCGTGAGTTGGTTGCTTTGGATAAACAGGATAGTGATCTACCTTGGCTTGTTTATCTGCAGGGCGGGCCAGGTTTTGAATCGCCACGTGCAAGTGCTAACACGGGTTGGATGAAGCGTGCGCTAAAACAATATCGTGTTTTATTATTAGACCAACGTGGTACGGGTCATAGTAGCGCAATAGATTATCAATCAATAGCGCATCTAAGCCCTGCGCATCAAGCACAATATCTGACTCATTTTCGTGCTGATAGTATAGTGCGGGATGCTGAAGCGATTCGTAGCGAACTTGGTATTGAGAAATGGGCAACGTTAGGACAAAGCTTTGGTGGTTTTTGTACACTGACTTACCTTTCGTTATTTCCTGCTAGTTTATCGCACTGTTATATTACTGGTGGAATACCCTCTATTACACGGCCTGCGGATCAGGTTTATCAAGCAACCTATCAACGTGTTATCGATAAAAACAGCGCTTTTTTTGCTCAATTCCCCGCAGCACAACAGATTTGTAAAGAGATTGCTTTATTTCTTGATGAAAACAATGTGTTGTTACCCAATGGGCAGCATTTTAGCGTCGAGCAGTTTCAATTGATTGGTATTAACTTGGGGCGCGGTAATGCCAACATGGGGCTTTATATGTTGCTAGAAAATGCGTTTATGATTGTTAATGGTGATAAGCAGCTGAGTTATCGTTTTTTAAATCAGATGCAACAGGAGCAAAGCTATTTAACCAATCCTATCTACGCGTTATTGCATGAGCCAATTTATAATCAACAGCAAGCCTCTAATTGGTCTGCACATCGTGTGAGGCGGCAGTTTGATCAATTCAATTATAAATCGGGCGATGACTTCTGGTTTACTGGAGAAATGGTTTACCCATGGATGTTTGACCAACTCGCCACCTTGAAGCCGTTACAGGAAGCTGCAAATTTGTTAGCGGAAAAACAGGATTGGTGTGATTTGTATGATCCCCAAGTACTGGCTAATAACCAAGTGCCAATTGCCTGTGCTGTTTATGTAGAAGACATGTTCGTTGAGTTTGATTACAGCCGAGAAACGTTAGCAAATATTCCCAACTCAAAAGCATGGTTCACTAATGAATATGAACACAATGGGTTAGGTGTTGATGGTGAGAAAATATTGGGTCGTCTAATTGAATTGGTTCAGGATATAAACAACCTACCCACTTAACGGCTTATCCTTGTATTGTGCCAAAGATCAGAACGTTATTTTAAATCTAAAGGAAGATATCGCTTGATACTAGATTTTGTTTTACTTTTTGTCGCCGGCATAATAGGTGGAATTTTAAACTCGATTGCGGGTGGCGGGAGTTTTGTGACTTTTCCGGCACTGGTTTTTGTAGGTGTTCCACCGCTTATTGCCAATGCTACTAATACCTTTGCTTCCTGCGGAGGTTATCTAAGTGGCGTTTATGCCTTTAAAGATAAATTAAAGAATCGCCCCCAAGAGCTATTTTTGATTATCATCTGCAGCTTAGTGGGAGGAGGGGGCGGTGCCTATTTATTATTAAATACATCTGAAAGTGTCTTTCAGCAAGCTGTCCCCTGGTTATTACTGTTTGCCACTTTATTGTTTATATTTGGTGCACAGGCGAATGCGTTGTTAAAGTCCTACGCCGAAAAAAACCGTTATGCTACTCGCTTTAGGTTGTTGTTTTTATCTATTACCCTTTTAGCTATCTGTATTTATGGTGGTTTCTTTAATGCGGGATTGGGTATTATCGTGTTGAGTTATTTAACCCTGTGTGGGCATTCAGACATGAATGTAATGAACGCCATTAAATTAGTCGTCTCTTCTACCGTCTCCTTGATCGCGATATTTCTATTTGTGCTGAGTGATTCTATCGCTTGGGTAGAGGGCACTTTTGTGCTCGTTGGCACCTTACTTGGTGGATACTTTTCAGCTCACATATCGATGAGGGTCTCTCAGCAGTATACACGACGATTGGTCATTATTATGAGTATCATCATTACCCTTTATTTTTTCTATATCACTTAATAAATTAACCTGGATTAATTTTTGATGTTTATTTCTCGGGTCTATATTTAATACCGTCATAGTTTTTATTGATGCTAGGTATCGGTTATGCCTATAACGTTTAAGCTTTAAATTTATTTTTATTGTATCTTGTTGTTTTTTATTGATTAAGTTAGTGTGATGGATGAAAAGTTGGTGTGAATAAACGCGTAAAAATGAGTATAATATTGGGTCTTATTTAGACTGTGTGATGTAGCTTTGTATGATTATTGCAATTATTTGAAAACAGGCATATTTTCACTTTTTAATGTTGTAAATGCCTTATAAAATAGCCACTTAACTCGTTATTTGATTTTTTGTTTATCACGTATCAATTTTTATGGAAATACTCAGATGAAATCGCTAATTTTATTCAGTTTGCTGTACCTGAATTCACTTGTATTCAATCCGTTGTTCGCTGCTGAAAAAATAATTTTTTGGAACGGTCATCAACATACTGAATATATGAATCATCTGGTTGAGGCATTCGAAAAGAAAACTGGCATTGAAGTAGAGCTACATCAATTCTTATCACCTCAACTGCGAGATGTGATTGTAAACCAAGCTAATACCGAAGAATTACCCGATATGTTATATATTCCTGGGGATTTTGTTGGTTTATACAAAGATATAAAATTATCGCCGGTTCCAGATGAGTGGGTTTCGTCTGAGATAGATGTGCGTGTAAAAGACTCTGGAAAAGTAAAGGGCACAAATTATGGTATTCCTCTTTTTCAAGGTAATCACCTCATGCTTTTTTATAATCGCTCTCTAGTTAAACAGCCGATATTGGATTGGGATCAATTACCAGAACAAGTCGCTACCTTTTCCAAGCAGGTAACATTTCCAATCACGTGGAATTATCGCGAGATGTATTGGTTGATTCCATTTATGTCTGGCTTTAATGCTTGGCCTATTGATGGAGAAAAAATTACCCTCAATACCCCTGAAATGGTCGATGCGCTTAATTTTTATAAGCAGTTAACTGATGATGGATTAGTAGATCCTGATTGTGATCATGACTGTAGTGTGACACGTTTTAAAGCAGGACAGTCGGCGTACATGATCAATGGTGATTGGGTTATTCGTGATTTAGAAAAGACCTTGGGTGATGATTTGGGCATTGCGATGTTACCCGAAATAAAGGGTAAAGCGATGACACCTATGTTTAGTAGTTATGTCTTAGCTTATCCCTCATTGACGCAAGATATTAAAAAGTTAGCCTTATTGAAACGCTTCAGTTTATTTGCTCAAGATAACCAGGGACAGCAAATCATATTGAAAGAGGCTGGGTTAATGCCTGTTAATAATAAAGTATTAAGAGAGCAGACGGGGGAGCAAACAGAAAATCAATTGATGGTGATTAAGCAGATGCGTGCAACTCGAACCATGCCTACGACGGATAAAATGGCGGTTGCTTGGTCTGCAATGGGTAAAGGCTTTACACGCTTTATGGATCATAATTATCCTGCTGAAAAAACCGTTATCTTGATGCAGAGGTTTGCTGATAGAGAAGTTAAGCGTCGAAGTGCAATCGAATACAATTAAAGGGAAGAAATAACTTTGCGCTTACGAACTCTGAGTTTTATATTATTGACCTTGGTCGCCTTGGTACCATGTATTGTTCTTTCGGTAGTGATTTATCAGAAAGTATATAATCTGACCGAAAATGCTGTCGAGGAAAAATTAGATCGTGTTGCTAAGCAGGTTAACGTTGATGTTATCCATCAATTTGAACTGTTAGCAACCGGTCTTGATCTTCTCTCTAAAACGAAGCTGATGCGTTTAGGCATGGATAATCTTCTGTTTTCTAGACGTCTGTATATCGAAATCAATGATTTTGGTAAAAATAATCCATTAATAGAATCCCTTTATCTTGTATCAGAAGATGGTGCGGTAGTTGAGTCTTATGCCGGGGATATACTCGCATTGGAAGATTCAGACTTGGTTAAGTTTGACCAGCATAATAGTTCAATGATGTATTCAGATAAAATGGCTGCAGCGCAGTTTGCCGCAAGCCCATGGGTGGTCTATTTTGATGACTCTGAGTTGCTTGCAAAAGAGAATGAGAATGGCGGAATTGCGCTTATTATCCCCATTTATTCATCTGAAAAGATGGATGTTATCGATATTTATGGTTATTTAATTGCGACCATTCCAATTTCTAATCTTATCGCAATGGCTGAATCGGTTAAAAACCATCAAGAGTTGGTTAATATTTCTGTACAGGGAAAATTTATTGATGGTGAAAAAATACTGTTGGACGATGATAATGTCATAAAATCAAGACGTATTGCTGTCACTGGTCAAGGTTTTAAAAATACTGTCCTTATCGATCTTAATGTTGCACAGTCAAGCAAAGAGATAATCAATGATATTCATAAAGAGCTCACGCCCGTATTAACCACAGGTGCTTTCATATTGGTCGTTCTGTTGTTAATTGCCATTACTGTTGCGCACTTTTTCTCGCGTGCATTTAATCAATTAAATCATCTTATTGAAAGTTTCAAATTAGGTGGCGATATCAATTTTAAACCTTTTTTTATTTTAGAATTTCGAGATCTCAATAAGTTATTACAGGTATTACACAGAACCATTAACCAACATGTTCAAATTTTGTCTGATAAGAATAATGAACTCGCTAAAGTTGATAAGTTAAGAGAACATTATCTGCTTGAAGTTCAATCGTTAAATTCAGGCCTGGAACAACAAGTTGAATTAAGAACCGAAGAGTTGGCTATTACGCTCGGAAAAGTGGAACATAGTCATTTTGTATTTCAACAGTTAATTAAATTTCGACGTGATTTAGAGTCTTGTAATAGTAACATTACTATCGCAGCAACCATGCTGAGTAGCCTAAAAATCTGTATTCCTGATATTTCTATCGCATTATTCCTACCTAAACAAGAGAAACATCGCAGTGTTTTCCAACATGTAAATATGGAATTTTTAGACCCGTTTCTAATCAATGAAAAATACTTAGATGATGTCAATATTGATATCACGGGTAAAAAAATAGTAGTTAAAGAAGAAGAGCTTTACTTAAGTAACTTTAATGTCAGTAGTGAACAAACCGGCTGGCTTGTTATTAAAGATAAAGTCAACAGCCCAGAAACTCAGAGCTTGATTACGCTTTTTATTGCAGAAATTAATAGTTATTTGATGATGAGATCGCTCAATGAAAGTTTAGATAGGGCGGCTAGCACCGACTCATTAACTGGAGTTAAAAATCGAAAGGCATTTGATCTTTATTATGCTGAGTTACAAACGAGTCGCCACCCTAGAGCGGGTTTGTTTGTAATTGATGTCAATGGCTTGAAACTAATCAATGATAACCAAGGACATGATCAGGGAGATTTGTTGATAATCAATGCAGCAAACACACTGACCCGCTGCGCTAAAAATATTACTGAAAATGTGTATCGAATAGGGGGTGATGAGTTTGCCATCCTACTCAATGGTATTGAATTAAATCAAGTCGATACATTAATGGCTAACTTAATGCAACAGCAACTTTTTGCTCGTTGTGATAGTTCTGTTGTGAGCTTTTCCTTTGGCTATGAGTGTACTGATAATTGTCGTTTTGATGTGCTCTATAAAACGGCTGACAGCAATATGTACAAAGATAAAGCTGTTTTTTATGGAAGAAGAAAAGGGGATCGTATCTCATAGTAAGAAATAGTGGGTCAGATTATACTGTCCCGCTAACGGCTTTTATTTCCTACCGACCTTGGACTTCATAAATTCTTTTTAAACGTTAGTAACACAACCATTAAGCTGCCAATTACTCTTCTTTGCATTTCTTGAAAGGGCTTTCTTTTTACTCTCCACTTATTACATTGATTTTCCATGAAACAGTTTCATGGCACCCTTAAATTTGATTAAAAGCATCACAGTTTGACTAATTTATCTTGATGATATCCACATCTTCTGTGCTTTCTATTCCTCTATGATGAAGATAATTTATAATCTATCAGATGTTGTTATTACACAGGTTTACGCAGATAAATCAGTCGCAATAACCCTCTAAGTACTTCTTATACAGACAATTACAGTAATGTTAAATGAAGGGTATAGGCTGATTTTTGTGCATGATGATTATAGCAAGCAGTGATGTTTTTCGACTGGTAGCAAAATGCCAATGTATATAAATTTACTTGCGTTGGTTTTTTGTGATTCAAATTCTGTAAACAATCATTCAGCATTAAATGAAGGATTTGTTTAATTTTTTAAGTACCTATTTAACTAGAAAAGTAACCGCTTACATATATTCAATGGAACATAAAATGAAAAAAATATTTAATATACAATCTGAAGTTGAAGGCGCGTTTGTGGATCTCAAGGGGGAGCGCTACTACAAAATATCTCACGTCGATCAAATGTCTCCCTTCTTTATTAGTGTTGTATCTGCAAGTGATCACTGGTTATTTATCTCTTCAACGGGCAGTCTTTCCGCAGGGCGTATTCGTCCAGAAAATGCACTTTTTCCTTATAAATCAGTCGATCATATCCATGAAAATTCTGAAAACACAGGATCTAAATCTATTTTCCGTATCACAGAAAATGACTCGTTATTACTTTGGGAACCGTTCAACACGCACCAAAATAACCTTTATGATATTGAACGTCACCTGTATAAAAATGCGATTGGTGACAAGATTGTATTTGAAGAGATCAATCACAGCTTAAAGCTTAATTATCAATACAGTTGGCATACCTGCGAACAATTTGGTTTTGTACGCAATGTCGAATTATCCGATTTTTCTGGTACTGAACGTAATATTGAACTAATCGATGGATTGCAAAATGTATTGCCATCGGGTGCTCCCTTAGGTGTATTACAAACGGCTAGCGCACTCGTTGATGCCTATAAATGGAACGAGCAATTAGCAGGTAGTTCTCTTGCACTGTTCAGTATGTATGCGAAGTTAAGTGATAGAGCAGAGCCTTCTGAATCACTACTTGCAACAACGGTATTCAGTTTAGACAGTGAACCTCATTCAGATGATAAAATTTTATTAAGCAGTCAACAGCTTAGTCGTTTTCGTAATGGTGGAGATATTCATCATGAAGGCCTAACTAAAGGTGTTCGTGGTAGTTATTTGTTGCATAAGACAATAACGTTGAAGGCTGATCAAACAAGGGGCTGGGCAATTGTTGCCGATATAGACAAAAATCATGCTGATATTTGTGACTTACAACATTTATTATTAACACCAATAAAACTAGCAAAATTAGTTACTAAAAGTGTGGCGCATAACCAGCAGGAACTGATTAAGTTGATGTCCGGTGCAGATGCGTGGCAATTGACAGCAGAAGAAAATACCAGTGTTCATCATTATGCCAATGTTCTTTTTAATAACATGCGTGGTGGTGTTTTTGCAAATGGTTATCTGCTTGAAAAAAGTGATGTCGTGAAAAGCTTGTTTAACGCCAACAAACTTGTGATGCGCGAGCACGCTGAATTTATTGACGCGCTTGAAGACAATCTATCTCATACCCAGTTAATTCAGCACGCAAAAGCAACGGATGATCAACAATTAGTGCGCTTGAGCTATGAATATTTACCACTCACATTTGGTCGTCGCCATGGCGATCCAAGTCGTCCATGGAATCACTATGAGATCAAATTAAAAGATGAAAATGGTGATCGCTTACTTTCATATCAAGGAAATTGGCGCGATATATTCCAGAACTGGGAAGCATCAGCACTGAGTTATCCTGGTTTTATTACTTCATTTATTGCAAAGTTTGTTAACGCATCCACCGTTGATGGTTACAACCCCTATCGAATTACTAAAGAGGGCGTTGATTGGGAAAAGCTGGAAGAGAATGATCCCTGGAGTAATATTGGTTATTGGGGCGATCACCAAATTATCTATCTACTTAAATTTTTAGAATTAGCAGATAAGTTTTCACAACAAGATCTTATCACTTTGTTAGATAGTGATATTTTCAGTTACGCCAACGTGCCTTACCAATTATGTGGCGTTGATAAATTGTTTGAGAACCCTAAAGATACGGTCGACTTTAATCATAAAACGCAACAGTTAACAGAGCAGCGTGTTGACCTATTAGGCAGTGATGGTCGGCTAGTCTTAGACGCTGACAATAATGTCTACATGGTTAATTTAACAGAAAAAATATTGGTGCCACTGTTAGCAAAATTGAGTAATTTAGTACTCGATGGCGGTATTTGGTTAAACACTCAGCGCCCTGAATGGAATGATGCGAATAATGCGATTGTTGGCAATGGGTTGTCGATGGTGACACTGTATTACATGCGTCGTTATGTTGCTTTCATGCAAAAAATATTAATAAAGGCAGCAAATAGTTTTGCTATCTCTAAAGAAGTGGTTGATTGGATGGTTGCGATCACTGTTGTACTTAATGATGCAGTACAAGTGGTTAAACAAAAAAATATCAGCGCTGAACATTCACATCAGGTGCTAACAGATTTAGCCAACTGTGCAGCTAGTTACCGTGAAAAAGTGTACACCAATCATGGTTTTTCTGGAAAAACGAAGGTGCAAAGCAGTGAGATAACGACGCTGTTATCGGTCAGTTTAAGCCTACTTGATGCGACTATTGCTAATAATTTACGTGAAGATGGTTTATATAACGCATACAACATATTAAGTTATTCAGATAAGTCTCTGACGGTAGAAGCGCTTTATCCAATGTTGGAAGGACAAGTCGCAGTATTGAGTGCTGGCATATTATCACCAAAACAAGCAGTGAGCTTATTAGATAAGCTGTTTGCGAGTGAGATGTATCGAGAGGATCAAGCGAGCTTTATGCTGTATCCGGATCGAGAGCTAACCACGTTTATGAATAAGAATCGATTAACCGCAAAGCAAGTGCAACAAAATAGTTTACTAACGTTGATGATGGAAGCGGATGATAAACGCATTGTGATGCAAGATAGTGATGGCAATTATCACTTTAATGCAGACTTTGAAAATAGTGGTTATTTACGTACGACGTTAGATAAGGTGATGATCGATTATCCCGCTATTAGTCACGATCAAGTGCTTGATGTTGAAAAGCTTTATGAACAAGTCTTTAATCATAAAGCCTTTACTGGACGCTCTGGCACCATGTTTGGTTATGAAGGCTTAGGCTCTATTTATTGGCATATGGTGTCGAAACTATTGTTAGCTGTACAGGAAAATTATCATGCATCACGCAACCTTGATGCAACAAGCAAAGAAACGCTGAAACTTGGCGATTATTATTATCGTGTACGTGCGGGTATCGGTTTTAACAAAACACCACAAAATTATGGTGCATTTCCAACAGATCCCTATTCACATACCCCTAAACATTCAGGTGCACAACAGCCTGGGATGACAGGGCAGGTTAAAGAGGAGGTGATCACCCGCTTCGGTGAATTAGGTATTCAAATCAATGATGGCCAAATTTCGATTAATCCATCTCTGCTTAAACCAAGTGAGTTTTTGAAGGAAGCGGCTACTTTTACTTATCTTGACCTATTGGGCGGAAAACAACGTATTCATGTTCTACAGAATCAGCTTGTGTTCACCTATTGCCAGGTTCCATTTGTTTACAAAATCTGTGAGCAAGGGACGCAAAATATTGTGCTTCATTTTAATGATGGCTTACAACAAACAATTAACACATTGCATATCTCTTCTTCATTAAGCGAGATGCTCTTTAGCCGCTCAGGTAAGGTCAATAAAATTGTGGTGACTATTCCTAAGTCAATGCTTCGTGTAGGTAACTAAAAATATCAAATGACAGTCATGGATGTGACTGTCATTACTCTGCACAATAACTGAGTTTCAAAAAGGAATATTCATGAAATCTAGAGTCAATACACTAGCTGTTGCTGTTTTATCTTTAACTTTACCTATTGTAGCAATGGCAAAAGATAATAGCGGCGAACTCAATCAAGATACTCGGGCTAAAGTGAGTGGTAAAAATAGTGCTAGCGCGCCTTTATATGGTGCTGAGTTGTACAGTTTAGACCGAATTCATTTTGGTAAATTTGTTTTGCGTATGAAAATGGTTTCTGAACCAGGAGTGGTGTCCTCATTTTTTACTTACGACAATGAATCTTGGCAGGGAGAGGGGCGTCCATGGCGTGAAATAGATTTTGAAACTATTGGTAGCCACCCAAATCGTTTACAAACCAATCTTATTACTGGCACTGCCGCCAAACGAACGCACTCCGAACAAAATGCAGTGGTTGAAGATATTGAGGCTTTTCATACCTACACCTTAGAGTGGACACCAGAGGCCATTACCTGGAAAGTTAATGGCAAAACAGTGCGTACTGATTTGGCAAAAACCTCACAACAAACACGTGATATGGCGGACACGCCACAAACTTACCGCTCAAACATTTGGATCTCTGAAGTGATTGATTGGGTAGGCGAGTTTGATGAGAAGCAGTTGCCTAAATATCAAGTGATCGATTGGATTGAGTATCATCAATACAACGAAGACAAGACCTTTGCACTGAAATGGCGAGATGACTTCAATCAATTTGATAATAAGCGTTGGGGTAAAGGAGATTGGGGTTTCGAATCCAACATTGTTACCTTTGCACCCGATAACATTAAAATTGTTGATGGTAAGTTGGTGCTTGGTTTAACTTATGGAAAAGCGGGTATTGATATTAATCACTATAACAGCGCTAGATAGGTAATGACGTAAACCTGATAAGTACAATATCAGGTTTACTGTTGATCCTCATTTTGGCTAAGCTTACTCAATGTTGCTTTAATCTTCGCTGGTTAATTGTGTTGTTTTATTTATCTGTTTTTTGCTCAACGTAGAGAGTAACAATACAAAAAAACATAAAACAAAATTAAACAGTGGTATCTGTAAATCCGATGGCATTGAATAAATAATTAGCACCGAAGGGATCCAGATTATCCAGTTTGTTATCAGTACCGTTGGTATTTGCAGGCAAAAAAACTGCCTATCCAAACTAGCAAATGTCTTACTAAAGTTGAGCAGTTTATCTTTCCATAAATAAGCAATAGCCATGCTTGGTGCTGCCCATAACGTACCGTATATAAATTGATCTACAACGGTCTTTTTGACTAAGGTATTAACATCGTTGGCGTTGCCAAACCACTGTTCTTGAAGCTGGTATAATAGATCAACTTCGACGCCTTTATAGGCCCAGAATAAAACATAGAACAGTCCAGTTTTAGCTAATTTATCGGTAACTTGTTTTGTTAAAGCAAGATAAACAAAGGGAATCAATCCACCAAAAATAGCGGTTGAAATCATCGCGTATTTCCACCCATATTGGCTTTTCAAATCCCCCAAATAGCTAAATAAAATAGTTGCTGGCTCATAATAGAAATAGCTTAATGCGGTGAGTACTGCGAATACTTGCAAAACGAGTCCAGGAAGCAGGTTTTGTTGTAATGCTAATGTGATATTTTTCCTTAGTGTTGCTGTTTTTTGCATTGTTTTATACCTTGATCAGAGTTGTTTTAATCCTGCATAATTATACGTTATTCACTTCTGCCTCCCTTCAGATAAAGAACGTTAACCTTAGTAAGGTGCTAGTTTTGTGATTGGTGAGTGGTAACTGGTTTTATGTATTTGGTAATTCCGGTTTACTACAATGATTGCATTGAGATTGCACTATTTTCAAGCACTCCAGTGGTGCTGTTGTTGCACCACGATGACACTATTTATTCAATTGAATGTTTGAAACTATCGCTGAACGCTTTAATAATGTGTTGTTAATGGTTGGCATGATTATCGCTTATTCAAATAGGAAGGAAGTTTATAAAACGACTATAAAAGGAATAAGTCATGAATAAAATTGAGATGAGTGAAGAGATTATATTAGCTAAAAAAGAGTTGGCTTTAAGCTGGGAAGAGATCGCGAGTTTAGTGGGCATCTCGCCGGTATTTTTAACCTCTGCTTGCTTTGGCATGAATAGTTTAAAAGAGGAGGTGGCTGATAAATTATGCGCCGTATTAAATTTACCATCTATCGTATCCACTGCTTTACAAGCGTTCCCTAATAAAACGTGGGATTTCACTGTTCCTCAAGACCCCGTTGTTTACCGCTTATATGAAGTGGTTGGCGTATATGGCGAAACTATTAAGGAGTTAGTTGGTGAAAAATTTGGTGACGGCATAATGAGTGCAATTGATTTCTCGATGGAGATCGATAAAGAGGAAAACCCAGCGGGAGATCGTGTTGTGATCACGATGAATGGTAAATTTTTACCCTATAAAGCGTGGTAATTTGCATCGATCTCGAAAATAACTGTGGCTTATTTAGCCACAGTTAAGAGTGTTATTTACAGATACAATTGACCCCTTCACTCTGACAACAAATTTCCAATGAAGCAAACTTTTGGTTTGAATAGATGTATTGTGATCTATTATTTCCCCAAGAAGTAGCCCCTCCTTTTAAATACTCCTTCCTAAATTTTATCCAATAGGTGATATAAATTTATCCCTGTGTAATTGAGCGATTAAAACTAACAAGGTGATCCTAGTTCGATTTTTGAACAATTATTTTTAACAGTCTAAATATCAAATTTTTTATTGGTTATTTAAGTCCCTTTATTAAGATTTTATCTTGTTATTTTAATATCTTAAGAAATTGTGATTATTAAAATAAAGACTATTTCGCTGGAAAAATAAATTGAGGAGTAAATTTAAAAATTAAATTATTTATATTGTCTTAACATGTTGTTTTATAAGTTTATATTTTTACCTTGTTGCCAATAAGATGCGTCATACCTTTTTGTCTTTGCTTTCGTGAAACGTCGGTTTATTTAAGTTGACTCATTATTTTAAAATAGTAGTTTCTGACGTCGGTGTAATACCTAATATTATAAAGGTGGGTGATTATTCCAAATAGGAAATGAAAATTTACAGCAATTAGATAATAGATAAGGTGATAAAAAATATGGATATATTTAAATTTAAACCTCTTAGTTTAGCTGTCGGAACTGCAATAATTGGTTTAACTTCAGCAATGATTGTCAATGCCGCCCCCGGATATAAAGAAGGGGCTTCGCTCCCTACTTCGTACTCACAAACTATATGGGCACATAATCGCGGTGTTATTGCCGATGATGGTGTCGATGACTCATCACAAATACAAGCAATTATTGACTCCATAGATATAAATAATGATCCCAATAATTTAATCCGAATATTACTACCTGCTGGTGAAATTAATATTGGCCAAGAAGTGCATGTTGACCGCTCAGGTATTGTCATTGAAGGGCGCGGTTCTGACCCTGTCACAGGCACCAAAATCACTGTAAATTCTTGGCAGCCTTACACCGTTGCTTCAGACGGTGCACCTGAGTTTGACAAAAAATACTGGCCTGGCTTTGGTGCATTTCGTGCAGAAACACGCATCATGCACCCTAAAGAGTTGAACTACGAAGGCAGTATTAACTTTCATTGGAAACATGCGATTGAGTTTGGATCACCTGCAAAATTAGGTGATAGCACATTGACACTAGAAAGTGGTGGGGCGGCTAAGTTTGTTGTTGGGGATCTTATTTATGTTGGGGCGGCTAATGATGATGCCTTTTTAGATGAAGGTGATATTCCCGCTGATATGCGTAGTAAAAGTCATATAAAAACAGGACACATGCGTACACAAATCTTTACAGTTACAGCCGTCAACACAAGCAGTAATCAAGTCAGTATTGATCGTCCGTTAGAATACAATGTCGAATTACAAAATAGCAACGGTTACAACAGTCGTGTTATGCCTGTTACAGCCGTTGAAAATGTTGGTTTTCGTAAATTCTATCTGACCATGGATAAAACGGGAACAGATTGTGAATCTTATAACCCATCTAATTTGAGTGAGAGTAATTCGATGGGGGTTGGGCATCGCTACGAAAATATATGTGCTGCTGATGCGATACATGGACTTATTTTCAAAAATGCATATAACGGATTTGTAGATGATGTATCGCTTGAGATGTTAGGTTCACATCCGATTGTCACAGAGTTCGCGAAGAATATGACATTTGTAAACAACCATATTAATGGTTCATGGAACAAAGGGGCTGGCGGTAACGGATACTTCCGAGGCTCTAAGTTGTATGACAGCCTTATTCAAGGCAATACCATAGAAAATGTACGTCACCTTACCCTGCAATGGTCTGCAACCGGTAATATTGTTGAGAACAATACGCTTAATGTTGATATGAATTTACACGGAGGATGGGAGCGTAATAACATTATTCGTAACAACACCATCGCCATCCCATTTGAGCATCGAAGCTGGTCTAATGGCGAGCCAAGCGAAGGCACTTGGCAACCGATTTGGTATGCATCTGGTGACCATGCAACAAAATGGTCAGGCCCGACAGGTCCCAATAATATTTTCATTAACAATACCTTAAAAAAAGCCAAAACAGCAGGGGCGACTATTTCTCGTTGGGGATTGTTTGATACTCCCGATGTTCCTTTTAGTTTTGCAGTAGATGCAGCTGGAAACTTTAAACATTTAAATATTGATGGTCAGCCAGTGGCAACATGGACGCAAGAAATTGCAGAAGCTGTTTATGCACAAATGCCAGATTCTGGTGTATTACCCGATGGTATTACTGAGCAACCTCCTGTGGTGGAGCCTCCTGTTGAACCGCCAGTAGAGCCCCCAGTTGAAGGTTGTAGTTCTACTGTTAACATCCCGTGGAATACTAAAACAGAAGTCACATTAATAGGCTCTACCTGTGTTGAATTTCCTCAGTCACTCGATGGTGAAACGGTAAGTATGTGGGACAGTGATGCAAATAGTAGCTGTGATTTCCGCGGAACTATCACCTCAGTCGATGGTAGTGGTTCATACACGATGGATGGGAATTATGAATCAGCAAAAAGCTTTACAGGCAAGGTGTTAAAAATTGCCGCAACCAACAGTTGTGCATTTATTAAACTACGTGCTTATTAATAAACAAATGACGATTTTCACTCACTAATCAAATAAAACCACTCTCCTAGATTGAGTGGTTTTTTTTAACTTAAAAAGCATTTATTAATGCTGTTTAATTTAAGGGGAAGGTAATGAAAAAATACGGATTTACAATGAAACAACTTAGTTATGTAAGCTGCGGTTTACTGATCGGTTCATCAAATGCTTTAGCAGGAGAGGTCTACCACTTAAATTTTGATCAATTTGATGCAGGCAGTTACAGCAAGCAAAATGTAAAAGATGATACTAATGCTAATTATGGCAAAGGTTTTTACGATGGTAGTGATCCTCGTTCTGACCGCGCGATGATTGATAGTAGTGAAAGTGTAACGGGTAATGGTCAATCATTGCGCATTACGTTCCCTGCTGGAAAACTTAAAACAGCAGACTCTGGTGTTGATACACGGATACCTTTATCAGGCACTGCGAGTAAAAACACCTATGCTGCAGATGAGTTATACCTCTCCTATTGGATTAAATTTAGTGATAATTTTGAATTTTCACAGTGTGGTGGAAAGTTACCAAGTTTAGGCGGAGCAGATTATGCCTCTAGAGAAAATCAGTGGAAGGGACGTATTATGTGGCGCCCGGGTGGTAGCATTCAATTTTATATGGAATTGCCGCATGATTTAGACAAGATTGATTCTGACTTTGATCGCTTTTGGGGAGAAAAAGAGGTCGATGGTGGGGCCATCTGTGACAATCGATTCAGCCCATATTTAGCGACCTCTGGATGGCATAATATCGAGTTGCATTACAAATTAAATTCATTGGGTCAGTCCGATGGTTTATTTGAAGGCTGGGTCGATGGTAACAAAGGTTATAAATTAGTGAATGCAGATGTATTTGGTAATTACCGTCCAGAGGGGGGGGAACAAGATAAATTAACCATTAATTCTATTTTACTTTCAACATTCTTAGGTGGCTCCAGTGACCAATATAAAATGGCAGAAGATACCTATATATGGGTTGATGAGTTTAAAGTTTCTACAACACGTGTTAACGAATATCACCGATATAGCAATGGTCAATGGTAAGTGCTCTATGCCGATTATGGCAAGATTAACGTAGTTTATTTAAGTGAATAGAACCCCTATACAAAAAAGGACGTTTTGTTACAGCTAGGAAATTGGCAGAACTAATTCTCTAGCTGTATTTAAGACAAGGAGTACATATATGAATACATTAAATTTGAAAATGATCATGGTTGGTTTAACGTTGTTACCCAGCTTGCAAACATTTGCTGAAGGCTATCCATTTACCTTACCGGATAAAATGAATGCAACAATCAACGTCATCACGGCAGAGCAGGAGCGATATAATAATAAATTATTAGGCACCAATATCTTTGGCTTTAGTAATAATACAGAGCAAGCATTAATTAATCGCTATCAACCAATAACAATAAGGTTTCCTCATGGTTTGTGGGCAAATTGGTATGATTGGGAAACGGATGGAACTCGTGTTTTTGGTACTGATTCATTTCAATGGATTGCTGCAGATGGAAAAACAAAAACAAAAACACTCGATCATTTAGCGCAAATTAAACTCAAGGATGATAGTCAAACCAAAATAGGTATTGATGGGTTAACGGTTTTAAATTCAGATAAAGTGAATGGCCAAGGTAAAGGTTATGACATGCTGTGGACATTTAACATGAGTGCAGACGGCAGTAATTTTAACAACGGCAGTCCCGTTACTGTTGCGCGTTACAATGATTTAGTGTCTCGTGGTTTTGAAGTAAAAGATATTGAACTTGGCAATGAAAATTTCTATCCCGGTCAACGAAGTTCAATCATTCCTAATGCTAAAGAGTATATAAAAAGAGCAAAATCGATGTCGACTGCTCTTAAAAACATTGAACCAACGATTAAAGTTTCTATTCCTCTTTTAAGAAGAGAGAGCAGTGCTAATCCAAATTGGAATGAAGATTTAAGCGCGGATAAAAGTTATTTTGATGCAGTGACCATTCATACCTATGTCGGCTCTGATCCTGATGATCCTGCCAGTGCAGAAGGCGCCTATGCAACCGCATTAACCGCTCGTCACCATTTAGCTAAATCTATCGATGATTATGCGGGTAAAGTCGCGCCTAATAAACCCGTTTGGTTATCAGAATGGGGTGTTAAATCGGGAGGGCCGAATGCGGTTTCAGTATTAGGTATGGCTGATGCTTATATTTTCATGAGCGAAAACCAAGACCGATATGAACGTGCAAATTGGTTCAGTGTTAATGGTAAGCTCAACTCCTTTTTAGTTTGGGAAACGTATATATCACCAAGTGGTGTAGAACGCCCTCGCATCAAATACCCTTTGCAGAAGACTGCTGTTGGCGCGATGTATGAAATTATTCGTAATGTACTTGAAGATAGTACATTGTTGGAAAGTGAAATGCAGAGCCATGATTTAATGACTGGGGTTGATGCTATCAGCGCTCGTGCTGTCGTTAAAAATGGAAAAACGATATTAATGGTATTAAACCTTACTAACAAATCTGTGCCATTTAACGTTAAATTGAATAATACAGATTACAACGGCAGTTTTAATCATCAAGCGATGTCTTTCTCTTGGATGGGAGCTGAGAAGATACTGCCCATCGACAGTAATCCACTAGAGATGGTCAAGCAAGGTACAGGCACAATTACATTACCTAAGTTTTCTGTCAGCCATATTTATTTAGAAGATGCAGATATTGCGACTAATACGTTTAGCGTTGCATTGACGAAACCGGTCAATAATAGTGTATTTGATATTAACCAAGTTGTTACCTTGCAAGCCCAAGTAAACGACAGTGAGAATGATATCAAACAAGTTAACTTTCGTGTCAATGGGGCTTTTTATAAGCAAGTTAATAATGCGCCCTATATTGTTGAGTGGACACCTAGCAAAGTCGGTAGTTATACCTTTGATGCGATTGCAGTTAAAAATAATACGATGCGTAAAACATCAGCTATTAAAACTATCAAAGTGAATGCGTCAAAATCATATGTCCACATAAGTAAAGCTAATAGTAATGGTTTTGCGCTTGATGGAGGCGATGGCGGTGCCAATAATCAAAATGTGAAGTTATGGACGTCTGGTACCGCACGCATTAATCAACAATGGGAAGAAATCTCACGTGGGGCTGATTATTACTCCTATAAAAAACGTGGGACACTTTTCTGTTTAGATGCTGGCAATGGTGGCGCTAAAAATCAAAACTTAGTGATAATGAGTTGTGATCACCAAAACCAAAATCAACATTTTAAAAAATTAAGCCTAGGTGGTACCAAGTTTCAGTTAGTTAAACGTAATGCATCTGGCTTTGCTGTTGATGGCGGTACGGGAGGAGTAAATGGTCAAAATGTGAAACTCTGGACAACTCAAACAGCGGCCGACGGCAATCAAGTTTGGCATTTTTTAAGCATCGATTAAGCGAATAATTGTTTAAAAAAGCATTGTTATAATAGGGTGAGTGCTTACAAATTTGTTGGTAACTCATCCTCCTTGTTAATCGAGGTTAATTATAGCGAGCAAGCGTGT
The DNA here is from genome assembly GCF_030161115.1 of Psychromonas marina. Lineage (GTDB taxonomy): Bacteria > Pseudomonadota > Gammaproteobacteria > Enterobacterales > Psychromonadaceae > Psychromonas > Psychromonas marina. The sequence continues at coordinate 21,011 of NZ_BSPQ01000018.1, read as the reverse complement.
CGCTTATATATTAACTTACTTTAAGTACTCTTTAGCATATTCCAGTAGGGGCAATAGAGTTAATCACTAGCATCATGAAGGTGTTTAGAGAGATATTGCTTATGTCGTTGTGTCATAATCAGTAATACTTTCAATGCTGAGAAAAAATATGCCCTTCGACGTTATCACTTACTTGCCTGAAATAATTTCTGTTACCGTTATCGCAATATTTATGTCGATCAGTCCAGGTGCTGATTTTGTGATGGTGACTAAAAACAGTCTTTTTCATGATCGTAAAGCGGGGCTTTATTCTGCATTGGGTATTAGCTTAGCGATTTGGATGCATGTTACCTATTCGATTGCAGGGTTGGCGATTGTTATTGCCAATTCACCACTATTATTTTCTCTAATAAAGTATCTGGGCGGTGCCTATTTAGTCTATATGGGGTGGAAAACCTTCCAATCAGGAAGTGACATTCGTATTGAGCAGGGGGATGATAAACCAACACTTTCTAACTTTTCAGCCTTTAAAACGGGGGTTATCACTAACGCACTAAACCCAAAAACAACGATCTTTTTCTTGAGTATTTTTACCCAAGTGATTACTCCGGATACGCCAATCTTGATACAGCTTCTTTATGGCGCCATTATCTCTATCGCGCATCTATTGTGGTTTAGTTTAGTGGCTATCTGTGTCACTCATCCATTATCTTTAACACTTTTCAATCGCTATAAAGTGACCATTGAAAGAGTCATCGGCGTGGTATTAATCGGTTTTGGATTAAAGGTGGCTTTTAGTACATTTTGATAAGCTATAGTTCGTATTGTACTGATTTAATGTTACTTTATCATTTGTTTAACTTTAAAGCCCCTAAATCTAAGGATCTAGAACCATGGAAATATCTTTAAAGGCGATGGATAAAACTGCATTCACTGCTTATCGAAAACAGGCGATTCCAGCTTATGCCAAGGATAATGTTGAATCTGGTCGTTGGGATGAATCCGATGCATTAGCGCGATCTAAACAAGATTTAGATCGGCTTTTACCGCAAGGTGTGGCGACTGATAATCATTTTCTATTTAATATTATTGAACAGGATAGGTCTCGTAAAGTAGGTCACATTTGGTTAAAGCTTGAAGAGAATATGCGCAGTAAATCCGCATTTATTTACGATATTGAGATCGATGAAAGTTATCGTCGTAAAGGTTATGCCAAATCGGCACTTGCTGGTATTGAAATAGTTGCTGCGGAGCTCGGTGCAACGAGTTTAGGCCTGCATGTTTTTAACTACAATGATGCCGCGATGGCACTGTATAAAAGCATTGGTTATCAAGTGGTAAGTCATAATATGCAGAAAGTGATTAGCAGCTAATTATTTGTTATTGGTAAGTGAACAAGGATCGTCATGAATAAAATTGTGTTGTTTGACTGGGGGGATACGTTAATGGTTGATTTCACCGATCAACCTGGTCACATGAAAGATTGGGCAAATGTGCAAGCGGTCAATGGCGCGGAACAAGCGCTGAAAAGGCTATCTTCAATATCGAGTTTATTTGTTGCCACGGGGGCTATCGGTACCACTTCTGAATTAATGCGTTTAGCTTTTCAGCGAACCTCACTTAGTCCTTTTATATCTGGTTATTATTGCCCTAATAACGTGGGTTATGAGAAACCATCGGCACAATTTTATAAAACCATTGCCCATAATATAGATTGCCGTGTTGAAGATATCATCATGGTTGGTGATAACTTAGAACGTGATATTTTACCGGCTATCGCTGTCGGTATGTCTGCTATTTGGTTGAATAGTAAACATCAAAAAAATTTACATAACGTTAATGAGATCAGTTGTTTAAATGAGCTCTGCTCACTTTATGAAGTGCTCAATCAATCTAGATAAACAACTTTTTCTCTCTGGTCATTATCAGCATTTATGACATATGTAATAGGTGAACAAAAATAGCATTAACTATTTGAATGCAAAGTAAATATCAATTATTGTAATGCGATTTAATCAACACAGCCCGATTTTCTATAATACTAAGGATGGTATCTATGAATAACCCCAAAAGACCGAAAAATACCCATGCACACTATCATGCTCATATCTATTTCGAAGAGCAGACATTGTTGTTTGCTATTAATCTCAGTGAAAAAATAGCGCAACAATTTCCCTTAATAGTGGGGCGTATTCATCAAAAATTAGTCGGTCCACATACAAAGTGGAGCTTTCAAGTGTTATTTGATCATCTAGCATTTGATGAATTTATAGCATGGTTAGCGTTAAACAGAGGCGATCTTAGCGTGCTGGTACATGCGCAGACGGGTGATGATCTATTAGACCATACCGAACATGCTTGCTGGTTGGGTGATAGTGTTGCTATAGATACTTCAAGATTTTAAACGTTACGGGATTGTATTTAACCTCAGTTCTGGATAATGGAATCGTATAAGTATCATATATCAATAGTTTAAAAGTTTATCTCATACAGTACTGTTAGTTTTGTGTAGTTCAAGGCAAATTATCGAAGCAATAACTGGTTATTGGAAGATGATTTAACACCGAAATACACGAAAATAACGGTGCTGTATCGGTTTGCTTATCCAGAATTGAGGTTATTTAAATTATGACGATTAAAAGGCATCAGAAAATGGCTTTGGTCACTTTTACGGATAAAGATTTTAAGCAACTCATCGACTGGATTAGTTGTGATGAACTGAATTATCTCTGGGCAGGACCGACCTATTCATACCCGTTAACAGTTCAGCAAATTACAACACATTGTGACCAACCTGAAGTATTTCCTTTCCTATTTCAGGTATCAGGGCGAAATGCCGGTTTTATTGAGCTTTATCGTGTTGCTGATGATCATTATCGAATTTGTCGTGTTTTTATTGCCAATGAGTATCGTGGTCATGGTTTATCGAAACAGATGATGGCAAATATCATTGTAAAAGCACAAGTGAAGTTTAACTGTAAGTTGCTTAGTTTAGCCGTTTTTGAGCACAATATTGTGGCTAAAAATTGTTATCTTGCACTAGGTTTTGATGTTGTTGACACTGAAATTGGCACTCGCGTCTATAAAGAAAAAAGCTGGAATTTAGTTCGTATGCAAAAACAGCTGCTCGGTCAGCCATAAAAGACCAGCAATAAAAGATTAAGTTAATAATGGCGCTGTTACAGGGCTAGTTTAAGGTATTAATATGAAATATTTAGGTAGTTGTCACTGTGGAAATGTTCAGTTTAGTGTTGAGGCGCCAGAGGTTATGGAAGCTGATTTATGTAATTGTTCAGTATGTAAAAAATCAGGTTACTTGCATCTGATCGTACCGAAGTCGCGCTTTCAAATGCTGTCTGGGCAAGATAAATTAAGCGAATATAGATTCAATTCTAAGATCGCAAAGCATTATTTCTGTGCCAATTGTGGCATCAAACCCTTTTATATTCCGCGCTCTAACCCTGATGGGGTCGATGTTAATGTGAATTGTTTAGATACGCCCATAAAACAGCTCAATGTAACTGACTTTGATGGTCAAAATTGGGAACAACATGCGCATAAATTGAGCCATAAAAGCAAAGACTAGCAGTTTATAATTAGATGAGTAAGTAGAAATCATGGAAGATCAATCTCAACAGTATCTGCAAAATTTTTTAAACAGCTTAGATGAAGCTGAACGTCAAAAGTACCATTCATTCAGTGCTGACTATTTTTGTGCAGACGAGTTCAATGCAAATTTATGTGCTGAATTAATTCGAATAGGCCAAAAAACGGCGACCTGTAGCCTGAGTCATTGGTATGAATCTGGTGAAGAAGTATTGCCCACTATAGGGCATTTGATGGTTGTTGTTGATTGGCACAAAAAGCCTGTTTGTATTATCGAAATAGATAGTGTTAGTAAGTGCCGATATAATGAAGTGAACGCTGAATTTGCGTATGCCGAGGGTGAAGGGGACCGATCATTGTCATGGTGGCGCAAAACACATTGGGATTTTTTTGCTAAAGAATGTGAACAATTAGGCATTAAAGAAAATGAAAATATGATGCTTGTTTTAGAGCGCTTTCATGTTGTATATCAATAAGTATGCGCTGTGTAATTAGCACCTATTGTGTTTGAGTAACAGCATCTACTAAGGGGAAATATGTCAGAAATATCTGAGATTGAACTGAAAAGTTGCCCAGAAAATTCTCCTTATTGGCGCGATATTGAGCGTTTATTTCAAAGTGAATGGGCAGATTTCAAATTGAGTGATAATTATCTAAAAGATGGTTACGCAAAACAGAGTTCTCTGCCTCCTGTACTGATTGCTTTAAACAAGGGGGAAGTTATTGGTGGGTTATCATACTCACTTTACCTTGAGCCCCATAAAAGCAGTGAAGTAATTTGGGTTAATAGCGTTTTTGTTGTTCAGCAATGGCGAGGGCAAGGTATTGCTAGCCAGTTACTTGAACGGGCTGTTCAGCAGCTATCCAATAATGTTCAACATCGTTTGTATGCCTATACCAACATACCTGCACTGTATACCTCACTAGGTTGGTTTGTTGTAGATATCGACAGTGAGCCAGGTCATCAAGTAATGAGTATTGCGCTATAGAGTGTTGTTCATATTTTTATAGCCTGCTCGTCATTGTCATGTAATTGCTATTATGCTGTTGGTTATAAAATAATTTGTTCATTAGTTTATACCTACGTTCATTATATAAGGAGTTTATATCTTGCTAAATCCACACAACACAGGTCTTATTATCATTGATGTGCAGGGTAAACTTGTTTCTGCTATGCATGAAAGCGATTCATTATTGAGACATATTGAGGTGCTGATTAAAGGCTGTCAGCTTTTAAATTTACCTATCATTTGGTTAGAGCAAAATCCGCAAGGCTTAGGGCCTACCGTAATTGAATTAAGTGAGTTATTAACAACGCAGCAACCAATAACAAAACATAGCTTTAATGGCTGTGATAACCGTGATGTTATCGAGGCGATAAAAGCGACTGGCAAACAGCAATGGCTTGTTTGTGGTATTGAAGCACATATCTGTGTTTATCAAACTTGCCGAGGATTGTTAGCAGAGCAGTATGAGGTAGAAGTGGTGCAAGATTGTATCTCATCACGCTCGCAAACAAATATCGAATTGGCGCTGGGAAAACTACAACGCTGTGGTTTGGGTGTCACTAATGTAGAGATGTGCCTGTTTGAGTTAATTAAAGATTCTCGTGAACAGGCATTTAAACAACTATTAGCACTGATTAAATAGCCATGTTATTGGCATAATATTAGTCAGTTAACTTAGTTGCGTTGATGTGGTTCATTCGCAATCTGCAATTCATTCTGAGAGTTATCCTACTTCAGTTAAACCATTTAAATTTTCTTTTATAAAAATCAGTGCTTTAGTGGTTTTATTTTAATGGCACATGCTTTGCAATACCTGAGTTAGACAATAAAACTTTTGGTATTGCTATGCGACAAACAACACAACCAATAATTAGCTTGAAAGATAAAACCCTTATTCCATGGGGTGTTGTCTTATTATGCGTATTGATTGGTACTGTTTGGTATTTTGTACCTCACCCACTGGTTGTGATTGTTTTTGGTTTACTACCCATCGCAATTCTATTTACTCTACGATTCCCTGTACCAATCGGTTTAATGTTCATCGTTTTCTCTTTTTTTCGCATCCATGAAGCGTTACCCATGCTGTACACGTTACGTATCCCGTTAATGCTGTCGTTAGCGACGATATCTACCCTGAGTTGGCACCTATTTATCAGCCAAAAAATCCGTATCTATTACCGACCTGAAATGATTGCGTTTTTAGTGTTTTTTATACTGGTTTTTATCGGCATTGTCTTTGCTGGTAATCGCCCTGAAGCGATCTCATATTTCAAATCTACCTTTATTAAAATTGGCATTATGACACCGGTATTAGCTTGGTTATTGTGTGAAGTCAGCCACTTCAAATTAACCCTTATCATGGTGACCTGCGGAGGATTGATTGTCGGCTTTGTAACCATGTTCAATAAACTCAGTGGCATCGGTTTAGTTGAGGAAACACGTGTCACGGTGGGTAGAGAGTTAGGGTCTGTGTTGGGCGATCCAAATGATCTCGCACTTGTTTTGTTATTTCCTTTCTCATTTGCAATATCCGTACTGATGACCAAAGGCTTATCGTTCAAATTTCGCTTGTTAGGTTTTATCGCTACATCAACGCTGTTTAGCGCAATCATGGCAACCCAAAGTCGTGGTGGCTTATTAGGCATTTTAGCGGTCGTGGGGATTGTTGCTTTTCGACGTGTAAAGTCTAAAACACTGTTTTTTGTTGCGGGTGGTATTGCAACGCTTTTGCTGTTTGTCATGGCCGGAATCAGTGGTCGAAAATCAGGTGGGGCTGCCGAAGAGGGATTAGATGAATCAGCGATGGGGCGCTTACATGCTTGGGAAGCGGCCTTTGGCATGGCCGTTGATAACCCAATAACTGGTGTTGGCATCAATAACTTTTATTTTAATTATTACTTTTATAGCAAGTATTGGGATGGTTTAAACCATGCGGTACACAGCACATGGTTTGGGGTATTAGCAGAGACGGGGTTTGTAGGATTAATCGCTTTTTTAACCATGGTGATCATCACCTTTAAAACAGCGCGCAACACATTACATAAGGTGACGACAGTTAACCATCAATCGGGTTATCAGTTTTCACCGGTTATACGCGCAATCAGTGAGGGTAATTTGGCGGGAGTCGCCGCTTTTTGTGTCTCGGGTACTTTTCTTACCCAAGGGTTTACATGGCCGCTTTATATTTTGATTGCTTTAACTGCGGCTGTTGCTCAATTTGTTGAAAATAAAGGACGAGAATATGGACAATAAAATCGCTGTTAACACATCACGTATTGCTTCATTAGATGGACTTCGAGCTGCTTCAATTTTGCTGGTATGTGTCGGGCACTTAGCGGGGACGGTTAACTTTCCTGAAGCACTTTCTGTACTACATAACATTGGCAATTTTGGAGTGAAAGTCTTCTTTGTTATTTCAGGGTTTCTGATCACTTTGTTACTGTTAAATGAAAAACAGCGTGATGGTAGCATTAACCTTAAGCAATTTTATCTGCGTCGCACACTGCGTTTATTTCCCGCATTTTATTTTTATATCCTGTGTATTGCGATGGCAGAGCAGTTTGCTGTGATCGATTTATTACCCGGTGATTTGTTACATGCCGCTACCTATACGATGAATTACCACAGTGAACGTAGCTGGTGGCTAAATCATACTTGGTCACTGGCTGTAGAAGAGCAGTTCTACCTGATATGGCCGGGCTTGTTATGTTTGTTTGGTCTCGTTCGCGGTAAGCAGATTGCGATTGCTGCGATTATTTTGATCCCAATAATACGTATTATTATGTGGTACGGATTGGATGCTTCTCCCTCTGCAATGACCAGACACTTTGAAGCGATTGCCGATGCGCTAGCAACGGGATGTCTACTTGCTTATTTGTATCGAGATGGCATTACATTGCCTAAATGGTGTCACAGTTGGTTATTCATACTGGTGCCTATTTCCATGATTGTTTTACCTAGTCTTCTTTATAAAATTGATACTGGTTTGTTTTATACATTTGGGCAAAGCTACATTAATGTAATGGCTGCAATGATGGTGCTGCGTTATATGTCGGTTAAAGAGGGCGTCTCATTTCAGATACTCAATTCTAAACCTGCAATCTGGCTTGGTGGAATGAGCTATTCGCTTTATCTTTGGCAAGAACCTTTCCTTAATTCTTGGGTAACAGATTGGTACGCAAGTTGGCCTGTAAATGTTTTACTCACCTTTGTGTTCGCTTGTTTTTCTTACTACATGGTTGAAAAGCCGCTAATGCGTTTCAAGTACCGTAACAAAAGGGATAAAAACACAATTAATCATGTCATTAAAGCGAGTTAACTCTCTTATTAGATATGTGAGTATTTAGATATGTGTGTATTTAGATATGCGTGTATTTAGATATGTGTGTATTTAGATATGTGTGTATTTAGATAAAAAGGGGGGCTACTTTTTATCGTAGCGCCTTGTTAAGCAGCTTGCGGAGAAAGCTTGGTTTTACATAGTATTAAAGCAAGTCTGATAAATTTTATGATACTGTGAAATTTTGATGATCTGTTTTGATTGCCATAATGTTGATCAAGATAGCTAATAATCTCACTTCTTTTGAACATCACCGCCCAATCCTTTACCGTCATTTTACTTCTGTTTTCCAGTGTCACCGAGGCATCGTATTGTAAAAGTAGTTTCAACAGCGTTAAGTTACCTTTAAATGCCGCGCTCATTAATAGCGTATTACCAACAGAATCCGTTGAGTTAACATCTGCACCACAGCGTAATAATGCTTCGCAAAAGTCATCTTGTCCATTATACACCGCGAGCATTAGCGCAGAATATCCTCGATGATTTTTGGCATTTAAATCAATACTGGGTTGCTCGGTAAATAGGTTTGCTAACCCCCTAAGATCGCCTTGTCGGGCATAATCAAAAATGTCGGGTTGATCGCGGAAGGTTTTTTTATAGCTTTTCCAGCTTTTCATGGTGTTGTTAAGTACCTTATCAGGAAAGAGAAAGGGGTTATTAGCAAATAACCCCCAATATGATAGCTACTTCTTAGCCTGCTATATCAGCAATGTTAAGTGCTAATGCTTTCGCTACACCTTCCCCATATGCAGGATCTGCTTTAGAACAGTTTGCAATATGACGATGCTTAATAGTTACAGACGCATCACCCATACCACGTGCAGTATTTTCGAATAATATTTGCTGTTGCTCTGCACTCATTAATCTAAATAGATCACCCGGTTGTGTGTAATGGTCACTGTCATCTTCACGGTAATCCCAGTTATAAGCGCCGCCATTAATCGCTAATGCAGGTTCTTTCATACCGCCTTGGTCTTGCCATAAACCTAAACTATTAGGCTCGTAAGCTTTAGTGCTACCAAAGTTACCGTCAACACGCATAGCACCATCTCGATGATATGAATTTACAGGGCAACGAGGGCTGTTCACTGGGATATGGGCATGATTTACACCTAAACGATAGCGCTGTGCATCACCGTATGAGAATAAACGACCTTGCAACATTTTATCTGGTGAAAAACTAATGCCCGGGACAACGTTGGCAGGGTTAAATGCAGCTTGCTCTACCTCTGCAAAATAGTTGTCAGGATTTCGGTTTAACTCTAAAACACCCACATCCATTAACGGGTAATCGGCATGTGGCCATACTTTGCTTAGATCAAAAGGGTGGAAGCGGTAGGTTTCTGCGTCTTTTTCCGGCATCACTTGTACTTTCAGATCCCAACGCGGGAACTCACCGTTTTCAATTGCTTCGTAAAGGTCTTGCTGATGACTTTCACGGTTTTGGCCGACAAGCGTTTCAGCTTCTTGGTCGGTTAAATTTTCAAGTGGCTGTTGCGCTTTTAGGTGGAACTTGACCCAGAAACGTTCATTATCAGCATTAATGAAACTAAATGTATGGCTACCAAAGCCGTGCATTTTACGGTAACTGCTTGGGTTACCGCGGTCACTCATCAATATCGTGATTTGGTGAAGTGCTTCAGGTAAAGAGGTCCAGAAATCCCAGTTTGACTCTGCACTGCGCATATTGGTGCGTGGATCGCGTTTTACTGCATGGTTTAAGTCAGGGAATTTTAATGGGTCACGTAGGAAGAAAACCGGTGTGTTGTTACCCACTAGATCCCAATTACCCTCTTCAGTGTAAAACTTAACGGCAAAACCACGAATATCGCGTTCAGCATCTGCTGCACCACGTTCGCCTGCTACCGTAGAGAAACGTACAAATAGATCCGTTTTTTTACCCACTTCCGAGAAGATTTTTGCTTTTGTAAATTGCGAAATATCGTGTGTCACTGTGAATGAACCATATGCGCCAGATCCTTTAGCATGCATACGTCTTTCAGGAATAACTTCTCTATCAAAGTGCGCTAGTTTTTCAAGAAACCAAACATCTTGTAGCAACATTGGTCCACGGGCACCTGCTGTTTGTACATTTTGGTTATCTGCTACTGGGCTACCATTAGCAGATGTTAAATTGTTTTTATTGGTCATTTTAAACTCCATTTCATGTTTTTGTTATATGATGATGGCAATTTCAATAATAAATCCAGTTTAAGAAATAATTGCCAACTACCTCTCTGGAAAGGTAATATTATAATAATACCTTTCTAGAATGGTAAATGGCAAGTGGAAAAAGGAATCTTTTGATGCAGTTCGACAATTTTACTAAGTTGATGAAATTAAACTGGCCAGAAGCTTATAAAGAGCTTTGGATGATGTATCCAAAAATGGATAAAATCTCCAACTATATTGGCCAACATATTGAACATCTCATGAACGAACAGGGATTATTAGCCAGTGATTTTCATCTCCTTACTGCGTTAAGACGAACTTCTGCTCACCCGCCATATCAATTAATGCCATCGGAGCTGTGTAATTTCATGTTATTTAGCTGGGGGGGGTTGGCAAAAATAATGAAAAGGTTAGAGGATAAAGACATTATTGTTCGTGTTAATAGTGAACAAGATAAACGTATTCGACTGATTCGTTTGACAGACAAAGGGGTTAAGTCGGTAGAAGAGACGGCAACTAAATTACACCATTATCAAAATCAGTTGCTATCAGGATTTAGTGAACAAGAAACAGATCAGCTTGAAACTTTATTGACCAAACTGATGAACAGTGTCGATCAACACAGTGCGTTAGTTGCGAGTGATACTGAAAAGTGATTTACGACAATTGTTAACCTAGTTAATAAAGTGAGCCTGATTGATAAGCACCACTAAAAGGATTTAGCGGGATGGAAATGCCAGAATTAAAAACACAAAATCTGATCATTACACTTTTGAAACCTGATGATGTTCGCCTATTGGTTAACTATCAGAATGACAATAAAGCCTATTTAGCTAAGTGGGAACCATTAAGGACAGATGAATATTACACAGCGCAAGAAACGAAGAAACGCATTGAAAGTAACCTTGAAAGCTTTAAATTAGGTCATTCCATCTCTCTTGTTGCTTTTAATAAAAATAAAACAGAGATAATCGCTTTATGCACCTTTTCAAATATTGTTCACGGCGCATTTCAAGCCTGTCACCTCGGTTATTCAATTAGTGAGACATATCAAGGTAAAGGGTTAATGTTTGAAATGCTTCAATCGGCTATTCACTTTGTTTTTGAAGAATATAAGTTACACCGCATCATGGCTAATTATATGCCAGAAAATCACCGCTCTGCGAGGTTACTGCATCAATTAGGCTTTGAAAAAGAGGGGCTTGCTAAAGCTTATTTAAAAATTGCAGGTGAATGGCAAGATCATCTCTTAACGGCAAAATTATCAAGTTAAATGAGCAATAATTATAGAAAGGAATCCTTATGCCATTAATCGATATTAGTGATGATAAATCGCGTTTAGATGTGATTAAAATCCACCATTTTCTGACATGTGAAAGTAGTTGGGCTAAAGGCATTAGTTTAGCGACGGTGTCGACCTCCATTGAGCATTCTGTCTGTATCGGTGCATACCGCGGAGAGGAACAAATTGGCTTTTGCCGTATTATAACTGATCATGCAACCTTTGCTAACTTGGTTGATGTGATTGTTTGGCCAGCGTTTCGCGGGCAAGGGATTTCAAAACGGTTACTTGACGCAGTGTTATCACACCGTAGTGTCAAACAGGTAAGGCGTTTCACACTTGCGACCACTGATGCGCATGGTTTATATAAAAAATTCGGTTTTACTTCCCTCAGCAATGCAAATACATTGATGGAAATTTATAAACCAGACATCTACCGCTAACACTTATAAAAAAGGGCATTCATGGACATTAATATCTACCAAGTTGATTCATTTACATCAACGCCTTTTAAAGGCAATCCTGCGGGTGTTTGTATCACCGAAAAGGGGCTGGATGACAGCTTGATGTTCTCTATCGCGGCAGAGATGGCCGTTTCAGAAACGGCATTTTTATCGTTACATGATATGCGCTTAAGATGGTTTACACCACAAGTTGAGGTTAAGTTATGCGGGCATGGCACATTGGCCGTTGCCCATATTTTAAAACAGACGGGCTTTGTATCTGTTGGAGAAAAGATCACTTTTAATACCTTATCAGGCCCCTTATTGGTGACGATTTTAGCGAATAATATTGAAATGCAATTTCCTACGCCAAAACTTAATGCACAGTCAGGGGCATCAACAGAGATGCTCGATTATCTCGGTATTCGCCCTGATCAACTGTTATACAATGGGAGCTTTGATTCAAAAGTCTTGATTGAAATTGCTGATGAAACCGATCTACTCGCCCTTAATCCCAACTTCGACGGCTTAAAACGCTTATCTGGTCGCGGCGTATTGGTCACCGTGAAGTCAGTCGATGGTAAGGTTGATTTCAAGTCACGTTATTTTGCCCCTTGGGTTGGTGTTAATGAAGATCCCGTGACCGGTTCAGCACATTGCGCATTAGCTGTTTATTGGCGAGAGCGTCTTAATCTATCACATCTAAAAGGTTATCAAGCCTCTGAGCGGGGTGGTTATGTTGAAATGCAATTGCTGCCTAATCAACGCGTTAAATTAATGGGTAACGCAATTACTGTCATTAACGGCACGATGAGTGTATAAAACGGATCACTGCTATTAGCCGACGGTAATAGGTTTAAGCTAATCGTAGGATCTCTTTTTAACGCACTTGGAGTAACTCTCTATGGATAGCATAGATCTATTCGTAAAAAACTGGAGCAGCAAAGGCACTATGGTGCCAATAAATAACCAGGATATTGTTGAACTTGAATCTACATTAGCTGTTTTTTTGCCCGATACTTATAAGTATCTAATAGGTAACTACGGTTTAGTGCACACCCCAAATGTATTAACTAAAATTTGCGATTTGAACTCCGACCTTTCTGAAGTACAAGACTTCTTGAGTCTAGAAGATATTGCCTCCCTTTCTAAGTTATATGAGATGACCGGTATGCCAAAGGGGCATATTTTGTTTGCTTCTGATTGTAAGGGCAACATGTTTTGCTTTAAGGCAACAGACTGCAGCAAACAGCAGATAGATGCACCGGTATATTTCTTTAATCATGCATTATGCATAGTGACCCCAGTCGCTGGTTCTTTCAGTGATTGGTTAGCCCAGTTCAATGAACTTTAGTCGTCTTAATAACAATAAATAGGAAGCTGTGCAATATGATAGAAACACAACGACTAATTTTAAAGCCGGTATCCTTAGCCGATTTCGATATTTATAAAGCAATAATGTCATGCCCAATCATGAGTTTATATCTTCCCAAGGCCGCTGTGTACAGTGATCAAGAGATCTCTGAACACCTTATAAAACGAGTTAATCATTGGCAGCACGGCTTTGGCTCATATATCGTTTCCCTAAAAAGTCAGCCTGAGGTTAAGCTAGGATATGCTGGTGTTGAGATATCACCAAACGTCGCGTGTAGTGATATCAGATATGGGTTGATAGCAGACGCACAGGGTAAAGGATTTGCATACGAAGCTGCTCAAGCGGTGTTATCGCATACTTTCTCCCTTGGTAAACACACTAAAATATACGGTGTGGCGGTAAAGGATAACTTACCCTCGGTGAGTATTTTAGAAAAACTAGGGTTAGAGGTTGATCGTTCAGCGGTTATTTATGACGATCCTAAATTAGTGACGTTATCTATTAATAAATCGAGTCTAAACAGTGCAAGATAAACAGCAACACTGGTCTCTTTGTCAGGAATGTCGAGGACACGGTAAAAAAAGTAAACGTATTCGTAAGAAAGCAAAGCTACGCTATCAACGTGAGTTATTACAATTTGAAAAAAATAATCAACAGGGAGCAATACCTGTTCAACCTAAGGGGCACCTTGATAACTGTGCACATTGTAACGGCGCGGGTTTAGTCGCTGCAGATTCGCAGGTCTTACCTGAGTCAGAAAACTATCCGCATATTGCCATTGTTGGTGGAGGAATTGGCGGTGTTGCGCTTGCTGTTGCCTGTTTGCATCGTGGTATTCCTTTTACACTTTATGAACGTGATGAAAGCTTTGATCAACGCTCTCAAGGTTATGGGTTGACGTTACAACAAGCGAGCAGAGCCATTGAGGGATTAGGCATCTTTTCATTATCGGGTGGTGTCGTTTCAACAAAGCACGTCGTTTTTAACGTTGAAGGTAAAGTACTCGGCGAATGGGGAATGAGAAATCTAACCGATAATCTACCTGAAAGCTTAGTAGAAAAGGCGACTAAAACATTACCCAAACGTACCAATATACATATTGCCAGACAGTCATTACGTGCCGCGCTGCTTGAACAGTTAGGTGGTGAAAATGGCGGTAAAAATGTCGTGCAATGGAACCATAAACTGGTCGATTTTAATCAACATAATCAGCAAGGAGTGAACCTTACTTTTCAAGTCGAGGGTAAGCTCAAGCAAGTAAAAGCAGATCTTCTGGTCGGTGCGGATGGGATACGTAGCTCAGTGCGACATTTGTTAATTGGCGATCAGGTTTCACCCTTATCTTATTTAGGTTGTATTGCCATTCTTGGGATTTGTCCTTTAAATCAGATTGATTGCATTGATCGAGAACTGCTTGATTCACAAACCGTGTTCCAAACTGCAAATGGCAATGAACGTATCTATATCATGCCTTATGATAAAGACTCGGTAATGTGGCAACTCAGTTTTCCGATGCCAGAACAGCAAGCGAAACAGTTGAGTGCGCAAGGCCCACAAGCGTTAAAACAAGAAGCACTTAAACGCTGTCAGTGGCACGACCCGATCCCACAAATTTTAGCCGCAACACAAGCGTCATTGGTATCAGGTTATCCTGTGTATGATCGCTTGCCATTATCGCCTGCGCAATTAGAGCAGGCAGGGCAAGTCACCTTAATTGGAGATGCTGCCCACCCGATGAGTCCCTTTAAAGGGCAAGGTGCAAATCAAGCCTTGTTGGATGCTTTAGCCTTAGCGCGAACCATTACCAAAAGATGCCGACCTTTATCGCAATGGCAGCAAGAGGGAATACGTGCGAGAGTGTTAAGTGATTTTGAGTCTGAGATGTTAACGCGCAGTGCAATTAAAGTGAATGAATCGGCACATGCCGCACAGTTCCTGCATTCTGACACCGTATTACATGAAGGTAACGAACCAAGAGGGCGCTGTCTTAATAGAGAATAATGTTTTTTATAAACCCATCAGCCACGCTTTTTAGTGTGGCTTTTTAGCATTTGTAATTCAGATGTTACGTTATATCGGCCGATAAAAAGTAACATCATGCAAAATGAAAGACCTGACCCTCGTGTTTTTTACAAAATAAAAGACCTGACCCTCATGTTTTTTACAAAATAAAAGACCTGACCCTCGTGTTTTTCAGGATCCCGTTGGCTTATTTTGGTGGCTAAAGAATGCAAAATGAAAGACTTGACCCTCGTGTTTTTACTCGTGTTTTTAGGCTCTTGTATAGAAGTTGATTTTGAAAAGAGAGGAGTTGAACGTGTACTCGCGGGCATAAAAGAAAAAGGAGCTAGTGAGGACACTATTCAGCTAATTTGTTATCGTTTGCTGGGTTATACTTTTGCTGAAATTTCTGAAAAATTAGGTGTTAACGAGTCAACTATCACTAAAAGATTCAAGAAAAAAACTAAAGAATTAGGTATTGACCCTAAAGCTATAAAATAAGCTCCATTCTGCACTTTACTAAAGCATCATTTTTTATGGTGCTGTTAATTTATGCCTTTAATTTGTACATATAATTAAATTTATTTCCCTCTGATTTGTGGCCAAAATTACTGACCACAAGACTTTTTAAGCCTTTGAGCTGTTATTCTGTATTTTGTTGTTAATACAGAATAATTCTATCTATCCACATGATTATTTTTTGATTACTTGCTTTAACACATTGTTTTTATGTTGTGAAAGTGTATATTTTAACAAATTAAACTATTCTGTATTTCCGTTGTTAATATGGAATGATTCGGCTTAGTTACGCTGTTATGCCTAATGGAGTTATCCGCATGGATGTGAGACCAAATAAGTCTGAAGAACTCTTCTTGAGTCTTGCATACAATCGCTTTTACGATATTGCAGATGAAATCATGGAAGAGGCGTTTTGGGAAAGAGAAGAATGGTATCGTTTTAGTAAAGTCTCCCATTTGTTCGCCATTTATGCAGAAGTATTAAGTTATGAACCAATTAAACTTGTCTTAAAAGCTTTAAAGAAAAATCGACCTCCAATGGAGTCCGAAATTGGTGGCCCTCTTTTCAAATTTGTACGTAACATTCTTGCCCACTTTCCTCTTTTTGAAAGTTGGAATGATGTGTGGATAAACAAAGAACTTGTTAACTGGCAAAGAGAAGGGCTTACAATTGACCGTTTTCTAAAAAAGTATTCTGGTCATGAAGAAAGTAAATTTAGATTTTGGGAGCCCGAAAAAGAGCTTATGACTTACATTAGCATTAGATTCCCTCAAAAGTATGACGAACAGAAGATCTATTTACGAGAAATAATTTCAGAAAAAGATGGCGTAAAATTTTCGGTCATGATGATGAAGAATATCCTCAATTCACAAGTTGAATCCATCGTAAATAAGGCATAACAAGGCGTTTAAACGGAACTAAAACAGTGGGTTACGTTTCGCTTCGCTACACATTATAACCCACAATTTTAGTCCGCTTAACGCGGCGTTATAAAGTTTTCATTTAGTGTGTTGAGGTTGGTTTTGTAAGTCCAAAAATCAGTAAAGTTTTTGGGGAAGTTGGCATCACTAACTTCGTTTTAAGATTGCTCAAATTGACTGGTTTTTAAAAGCCTAAACGTCGTCACTTGCTGTGTGTTGCACTTCAAGTGCGGTAGCTTGTTTGAGTGCCCAAAACCCTGCTTTATTCGGTAATTTAAAATTGGTTTTTAGCTTCGTTCGTCAACGCGCTTCGCTGAAAATTAATCTTAATCTTAAATTTAAAAGGGCTGTTATATCGTAATGTTGCCTTTCAATTGTAAGGTTCAATCGTTGACTTTATAACAAGCAATTTAAGTCGGAACAAAAACAGTTGGCTTTGTTTCGTTCCTCAACAAGTATAGCCAACTACTTTTGTCCGCTTAATGTGGGCGTTAATTGGCCTTAAAATTATTTGGGGTATGTTTTCTCAATTTAAGTGTTTTCGATGCCGACTAATTGATGAAATACGCTCAAATAAGTTGTCTCGAATGTGACTTTTAATCTGCACATTCAGCCAGATTAAGGTATTTTCGCTAATAGAGTTTTGCTTTTATAAAAAACCAAAAGCATAAAACTCATTAGCTTAGTTTTTAGTAAATAGAGGCTTCATTTTTTGCCTAGTTTTCGCGTCATATTGAACGTTTAATTTTGCTAAAAAGGTTTGTAGTTTCCGCTTGGTATTTGGGTTCTCAATATCGAAATGGTCACTAGATTAATTGGTGTAAAAATTTCTATTATCGGCATCAATTAACAAGGCATTTAAACGGAATAAAAACAGTTGGTTATGTTTCGTGCCTCAACATTATAACCAACTATTTTTATCCGCTTAATGCGGCGTTAATTGGCCTTAATATTATTTGGGATATGTTTTCAAATTTAAGTGTTTTTATTACCGAGTAATTTATGAAATACGCTCAAATAAGTTGTCTCGAATGTGACTTTTAATCTGCACATTCAGCCAGATTAAGGTATTTTCGCTAATAGAGTTTTGCTTTTATAAAAACCAAAAGCATAAAACTCATTAGCTTAGTTTTTAGTAAATAGAGGCTTCATTTTTTGCCTAGTTTTCACGTCATATTGAACGTGTAATTTTGCTAAAAACGTTTGTAGTTTCCGTTTGGTATTTGGTTTCTCAATATCGAAATGGTCACTAGAATAATTGGTGTTTAAAGTTCTATTATCGGCATCAATTAACAAGGCATTTAAACGGAATAAAAACAGTTGGTTATGTTTCGTGCCTCAACATTATAACCAACTATTTTTATCCGCTTAATGCGGCGTTAAATGGCTTTCGTAGAGGTCTTTTGGGTTTGTGTTTCTTAGGTCTATTTTGTGTAAAGTCGTATGCGAGGTTGGCTTGTTTGTTTCCTTTGAAATTATCGGAAACTGGCTATTATAATCGTGACCATGAATGTAATTCGTAACTCGCACATTTACGCCATTTTCAAGTGCGGTGAGTTGGCTTGGTTTTCAACGTGGCTTCTAAAAAATGCAAATAGAACAATGTGTTAACTTCGTTCATCAACGAGCTTCGTTTATGATAATGGTTAAATTTATAAGTGGTTTAAAGCCTGATTTTACAGTTCAATTGATTGTTCACTCGGCCTACCATTTAACAAGAGCATTCAAGCGGAATAAAAACAGTTGGCTACGTTTCGCTTCGCTCCACAATTATAGCCAACTATTTTTATCCGCTTAATAGCGGCGTTATAAAGTGTTCATTTAGTGTGTTGAGGTTGGTTTTGTAGGTCCAAAAATCAGTAAAGTTTTTGGCGAAGTTGGCATCACTAACTTCGTTTTAAGGTTGCTAAAATTGGCTTGGTTTGCAAAGCCTAAACGTCGTTACTTGCTGTGTAATTCACTTCAAGTGCGGTAGCCTGTTTGAGTGTCCAAAATCGAGTTTTAGTCGGTAATTTAAAATTGGTTTTTAGTTTCGTTCGTCAACGTGCGGCGCTGAAAATTCATCTTAAATTGAAAAGGGCAGTTATATCGCAATGTTGCCTCTCAATCGAAGGGTTCAATGGTTGACTTTATAACAAGCAATTTAAGTCGGAACAAAAACAGTTGGCTTTGTTTCGTACCTCAACAAGTATAGCCAACTACTTTTGTCCGCTTAATGTGGGCGTTATGCATTTTCAAGGGGGGATGTTTTGAATTTTTGGACAAAAGACGATGGATTCATCGGTGGAATATATAAAATCACAGCAACATCAGCACTGATCTTTAGTGTGTGGGCCTATTTCAATACGATTCATCCAGTTTTTCAAAAAGAAAAAGAATTACAAACAGCACAGTTGGTAATTAAAGACCTTGAAGTGCGAAGGGCTGATATATCGAAAGATATTGAAGAATTACAAATTGAAGTCAGTAACAAAGAGTTGGAATTAGCAAAGGCTAACGATATTCTAATTAAGACAAGAGAATATGCAGATGAAAAAACAAAGGAAATGGAACGTTTCCAACAGAAAATGAATTTGTTAAATAAGCATTTGGTACAAACTAGAAAAGAAGCAGTCCAAACAATATTGTCTGCTGCGCTTGATAAGATTTCAAAGCGACATTTGGATCTTTATATCGCAGAAAAGTATCGGGGCGAAGTATCTGACTTTGATTTAAAGACATACACGTTACAATTGGCAAAGGATAAAATGTCTAGGATTGATGAAAAACACGTAGAATATTCCGCTTATAACGTATTGTATTTATTTGCAAAAACAGAACTTGAAGATAATGTTAATGATTATAAGCCTGCTTTCCAAGTTATTATCTTTGCAGAAACAAACGTTAAAGCTCGTGCAATAGTTATAGGTTTAAATGCATAACAAGGCGTTTAAACGGAACTAAAACAGTGGGTTACGTTTCGCTTCGCTACACATTTTAACCCACAATTTTAGTCCGCTTAACGCGGCGTTATAAAGTGTTCATTTAGTATGTTGAGGTTAGTTTTGCAAGTCCAAAAATCAGCAATGTTTTTGGCGAAGTTGGCATCACTAACTTCGTTGTAAGATTGCTTAAATGGGCTGGTTTTTCAAAGCCTAAGTGTCGTCACTTGCTGTGTTTTTCACTTCAAGTGCGGTAGCGTGTTTGGGTGTCCAAAATCGAGTTTTATTCGGTGATTTAAAATTGGTTTTTAGCTTCGTTCGTCAACTTGCTTCGCTGAGAATTAATCTTAAATTGAAAAGGGCAGTTATATCGAAATGTGCCTTTCAATCGTAGGGTTCAATGGTTGACTTTATAACAAGCAATTTAAGTCGGAACAAAAACAGTTGGCTATTGTTCGTTCCTCACAAAATTATAGCCAACCATTTTTGTCCGCTTAATGTGGGCGTTAATTGGCCTTAAAATTGTTTGGGATATATTTTCTAGATTAAGTGTTTTTATTACCGACTAAGTTATGAAATACGCTCAAATAAGTTGTCTCGAATGTGACTTTTAATCTGCGCATTCAGCCAGATTAAGGTATTTTCGCTAATAGAGTTTTGCTTTTATAAAAACCAAAAGCATAAAACTCATTAGCTTAGTTTTTAGTAAATAGAGGCTTCATTTTTTGCCTAGTTTTCGCGTCATATCGAACGTGTAATTTTGCTAAAAAGGTTTGTAGTTTCCGCTTGGTATTTGGGTTCTCAATATCGAAATGGTCACTAGAATAATTGGTGTTTAAAGTTCTATTATCGGCATCAATTAACAAGGCATTTAAACGGAATAAAAACAGTTGGTTATGTTTCGTGCCTCAACATTATAACCAACTATTTTTATCCGCTTAATGCGGCGTTAATTGGCCTTAAAATTATTTGGGGTATGTTTTCAATTTTAAGTGTTTTTATTACCGGGTAATTTATGAAACACGCTCAAATCAGTTGTCTCGAATGTGACTTTTAATCTGCACATTCAGCCAGATTAAGGTATTTTCGCTAATAGAGTTTTGCTTTTATAAAAACCAAAAGCATAAAACTCATTAGCTTAGTTTGTGGTAAATAGAGGCTTCATTTTTTGCCTAGTTTTCACGTAATACTGAACGTCTATTTTTGCTAAAAAGGTTTGTAGTTTCCGCTTGGTATTTGGATTCTCAATATCGAAATGGTCACTAGAATAATTGGTGTTTAAAGTTCTATTATCGGCATCAATTAACAAGGCATTTAAACGGAATAAAAACAGTTGGTTATGTTTCGTGCCTCAACATTATAACCAACTATTTTTATCCGCTTAATGCGGCGTTGGTATGACTTCCCACGTCAATCTAAATATTACTTTTCCCTGCTCAGTATATT
>NZ_BSPQ01000017.1 GCF_030161115.1 Psychromonas marina | reverse complement strand
ATTATGGCTCTGGTTGAAAAACTAACCCACGGTAGAGGCTAGCACCTTAGTGGGAGTCATTATGTCTATATCTCTATGGCATATAAGGATATTTATGAGTCATATTAAAGGAAGTTGTAACTGTGAATCAGTTAAATTTCAAATATCAGGTGATATTAAAAAAACTCTAAACTGTCACTGTAAATTATGTCGTAAAATGAATGGGGCTGTATTTTCTACTTATGCGGTTGTGTTAACTTCTGACTTTTCTTTGTTAACTGGTAAATTAAATAGTTTTAAAGTGTCTGAAAGCGCGACAAAGCACTTTTGTGGTAAATGTGGAACCCCAATTTATAATACTAACCCTAAGTTCGCAGGACTAAATATATTGCATTTTGGTTCACTAGACCTTTCACCTGAATTGGTTCCTGATGTAAATATTTATTGTGAATCAGAAATAACTTGGGCTAAGAGCCTTAACACAATACCGAGTTTGCAAAATGGTATTGAGTAGGCGAGATATAACAAGGCACTTAAACGGAACAAAAACAGTTGGTTACGTTTCGCTTCGCTACACATTATAACCAACTATTTTTGTCCGCTTAGTGCGGCGTTAGGCCTACTTGCTAGTAATACTAGCAAGTAGATTTGTTTTGCTTACTTATGCAGGACAGCTTCCGCCTCGTTGTTTCCTGTTATGGCAATGATATTGACCAGTTTTCCTATTGTAATGGCAACCGCATTTATCAGTTCCACCGCTATGTGCGATAGTTAAATTAGATTGAAAGAGGCCTGTATTAGTTTCAGTCACTAGTGGGGTGCTAACTGCGAAAGATAGTGGAAGAAATGCTGAGAATATTAGTAGTTTTACTTTTTTCATTGTTGATACTTCTTAATTAAAACTTATTGTACCACTTTAGTGGTGGTTACTGAAGGTGGAATATATTTGCGGTGTCAGGCACTTAGTTTATGAATTCGGCATGCCTAACAAGAACTTTAAACGGAACATAAACAGTTGGCTATGTTTCGCTTCGCTACACTATTTTAGCCAACTATTTCTGTCCGCTTAAGTGGGCGTTAAATGGCTTTCGTAGAGGTCTTTTGGGTTTGTGTTTCTTAGGTCTATTTTGTGTAAAGTTGTATGCGAGGTTGGCTTGTTTGTTTCCTTTTAATTTATCTGAAACTGGCTATTTTAATTGTTTCCATGAATGTAATTCGTAACTAGCACATTTACGCCATTTTCAAGTGCGGTGAGTTGGCTTGGTTTTTAACGTAGCTTCTCAAAAATGTAAATAGAACAATGTATTAACTTCGTTCATCAACGAGCTTCGTTTATGATAATGGTTAAATTTATAAGTGGTTTAAAGCCTGATTTTACAGTTCAATTGATTGTTCACTCGGCCTACCATTTAACAAGAGCATTCAAGCGGAATAAAAACAGTTGGCTACGTTTCGCTTCGCTCCACAATTATAGCCAACTATTTTTATCCGCTTAATAGCGGCGTTAGCTTGCTGGCTTAGAGCAATGAATATATTCAAATAAATCATCAGTGTGAAAATTAGTTTTCATAAAATAATATAGGTTTCTATGACTTTTAATAAATGTATAATCGTTGAGTGTGATTTAGGCGGATTTAAAAAAGGAGCTTCTCAGGGAGGTGATGCCGTTGTTTTACAATTAAAAAACAAACCAGAACTATTAAATGTTATTAAAACACCTAATTGTATTTTACGGAAAAGCAATACACCCCAATCTCATTATTTAGATGAGATTAATCAATGTCTTGATTCTTTATCTAGAGATGTTTCTGATTTCCTTCAAGAAAATGTTGAAGATAAATTGATAGTGTTTTCTGGAGATCACAGTACAGCATGTGGAACATTAGCTGGTGTAAAGAATGCCTATCCAAACAAACGAATTGGCGCTATCTGGATTGATGCACATGGAGACATTCACTCACCATACACTAGTGATAGCGGTAATATGCATGGTATGCCCGTGGCTGCTGCAATGGGACTCGATCATAAAGAAATTGCAGTAAATAAATTAGACAATGTAACAAATTCTCTTTGGGAAAATACTAAATCAATATGTAATCAGGCAATCCAACCTGCCGATTTTGTTTATATTGGCATTCGAGATTTAGATAAAGTTGAATGGGACATTATTGAACTGCATGATATTAAATATTATAGTGTTGAAGAGGTTAAAGTTGTTGGCGGAGCTGGTATAGCTCAGCAAACATTGGACCACTTATCGTTGTGTGATTTTATTTATATCTCATTTGATATCGACTCACTCGACTCTTCTTTAGTTCCAGGAACGGGGATGCCTGCCGATAATGGTCTATCACTCGATTGTGTGAAGTCAATTTTTGATACTTTATTACGCTCTAAAAAAATAAAAGCACTAGAGGTTGTCGAGGTTAATCCTCTACTTGATACCAACAACAAAACAACTAAAACGATAGCGTCTCTGCTCGATGATTTCATGTGATACAATCGTTTTCTGTTTAACGGGTTTGGGTGCTATTCTCAAGTCGGGTGGTTAAATGCCAGCTAACAAGCTAATCAACTGGACGCATAACGGTTGTCATCGTTTTTGCAAAAGAAAAACATGGCAAAAAAAAAGCCAACCTACACGCCAGTTATTAGGGCGTTAAATGTCACTACTTTTTAAGGTTTGTTTTAGTGTTTCATTTACGCTTTGTTTACTGTTTTACCATGTGGTTTTTTGAGAATATCTAAACTTAGAAATCTTAAAAGTAGCGTCGATTGTGCTGTCACTTTCATTGGCTAACTTGTATTTCGTCAATCTGTAAGTTGCGGTATTTTGGTCATTTGATTGAGTTCTGTTTTCAATTCGTCAGCTAGTTTTTGATTTGAGAGATTTGTAATCTTAAAGGTTGGTTTTAAGCGTTCGTAAACTATTCAATTATTGGTTTTGTGTCATCTTCGTAAAGTGTTTTCTACGGAGTTCAAAGTTAATAATTAAGTGGCTTTGAATCTTGGTTGTTTGCGTTACTATTTCATTTCGTTATGTAATTGTATTTATTTGGTTTTAAACTGATCGTGAGCATTTAACAAGCACTTTAAACGGAACAAAAACAGTTGGCCATGTTTCGTGCCTCAACAAGTTTAGCCAACAATTTTTGTCCGCTTAAGTGGGCGTTGGTATGACTTCCCACGTCAATCTAAATATTACTT
>NZ_BSPQ01000016.1:154714-250739 GCF_030161115.1 Psychromonas marina | reverse complement strand
ATTCATGTTCACTCCTTTAGTGGATAGTATTATCCAAAATTAAAGTGTCCAGTTCAATTAGACCAGAATATTAATCCCCTACGATGACGGTACCTCAACTTTTTACGATGTGTTTATTGTTGGATTATTAAATACGTTATTAGTCTCTTTTATCGGGGTGTTTTTTGCTTCTGTATTAGGGTTACTGATTGGCGTTGGTCGTTTATCACAAAACTATTTGGTATCAAGACTATCAATTGTTTACATTGAAACCTTCCGAAATATTCCCATCCTGTTACAAATTTTATTCTGGTACAACGTGGTACTTGCTGCGTTGCCTAGCCCACGAAAGAGCTTCAGCTACTTTGACAGTTTCTATTTAAATAACCGCGGCTTATTAACACCTGAACCGATTTTTGAAGCGGGTAGTAGCTTTATTTTAGTGGCATTCGTTTTAGCGATTGTAGGCGTTATCTTTTTGGGCCGTTGGGCTAAAAAGCGTCACGATCTAACCGGTGAAGAATTTCCAATCGTTAAAGTGTCAATCGCTATTTTAATCCTTGCTCCTACACTCCTATTCTTTATCACAGGGCAACCTATTACTGCAGAATACCCTGTATTAAAAGGGTTTAACTTCAGAGGTGGTTTAACCATTATTCCTGAATTGCTCGCACTGATGTTTGCGTTAAGTATCTATACGGCAACCTATATTGCTGAAGCGGTACGCGCAGGTATTGAAGCCGTTCCATCAGGGCAAAAAGAAGCAGCAAAAGCATTAGGATTAAAAGATCACGTCATCCTTCGTAAAGTCGTTTTGCCACAGGCATTGCGCGTGATTATTCCGCCCGTTATTAATCAGTATTTAAATCTCGTTAAAAACTCCTCGCTTGCAACAGCGATCGGCTACCCCGAGCTAGTGACCCTATTTTCAGGGACCACGCTTAATCAAGTTGGGCAAGCAATTGAGATTATTTTAATGACCATGGCCGTGTACCTTACTATCAGTATCGTTATTTCACTGGTCTTAAATTGGGTTAATGCAAAAATGGCGATTATAGGAAGATAATTATGGCTACTTATACAATGAAAGAAGCTAAACCAGCGCCAATAGGTACCAAAGGCCCTGTTTACTGGATGAAAGAGAATCTATTTCCAGATGTTAAAAATAGTATATTAACCCTCGTTGGTTTATATATTTTATACCTTATCATCCCACCACTTTTAAACTGGATGATTTTTGATGCGACGTGGAGTGGTACACAAGCTGAGATCACTAAAGAAGGTGCACGATGGATCTTCATTAGTGAAAAATTTGATCAGTTTATGTATGGGTTTTACCCAGAGGAATCGCATTGGCGCCCAAATTTAGTGTTAGTACTGACGGTTGCTTTTCTCTTTTCCTTTAAGATTTTTGCTAATGTAAAAATCAAAGCCGCATTAATATTAATCTACCCGGTCATCTGTTTTATCTTAATCAGTGGCGGATGGTTTGGTCTTGAAACGGTAGAAACTGAAAAATGGGGCGGATTAATGCTGACCCTAGTAGTTGCTGCTGTGGGTATTATTGCCTCTTTTCCAATTGGTATTGTTCTGGCATTGGGTCGTCAATCTGATATGCCTATTGTAAAAACATTATGTGTTGGTTTTATCGAGTTTATTCGTGGTGTGCCATTAATCACTATCCTGTTTATGGCATCGGTTGTACTGCCCCTGTTTTTCAGTGATGGTATCGACTTTGATAAATTACTGCGTGCACTCATTGGTATCACCCTATTCCAAGCAGCGTATATTGCCGAAGTCGTGCGCGGTGGTTTACAGGCAATTCCTAAAGGGCAATACGAAGCGGCTGAATCATTAGGGCTTAGCTACTGGCAGGGAATGATCTTAATTATTTTGCCACAAGCATTGAAAATATCGATACCCAATCTAGTGGGTTCCTTTATCTCACTGTTCAAAGATACCACGCTGGTATTAATCATCGGGTTATTTGATATTCTCGCCATGGTGACATTAACCAACAGTGATACCAACTGGCTAGGTTATGAAGTAGAGGGTTATGTATTTGTAACCTTAATCTACTGGGTTGTCTGCTTCACTATGTCGCAATATTCAAAAGCGATTGAACGTAAATTTAATACAGAACACTAATTAGGAAATCTCTTATGTCTGAACAAGAAATTATGATCTCAATGAAAGACGTTAACAAATGGTATGGTGATTTCCATGTACTTAAAGATGTTAACTTAGACATTAAAAAAGGCGAAAAAGTAGTTATTTGTGGACCATCTGGTTCAGGTAAATCAACCACCATTCGCTGCTTAAATCATCTTGAAAAATTTCAACAAGGTAACATTAATATTAATGGGACTGAACTGATTGATGATGTGAAAGTGGTACGCCATATTCGTGCACAAGTGGGTATGGTATTCCAACACTTTAACCTCTTCCCACATCTTTCTGTATTAGAAAATTTAGTGCTCGCACCAACATGGGTACACAAAGTACCGCGTAAAGAGGCGATCGAAAAAGCGATGTATTACCTTGAAAGGGTAAAAATCGCAGATCAAGCGGATAAATATCCAAACCAACTATCAGGTGGTCAGCAGCAGCGTGTAGCGATTGCACGTTGTTTATGTATTAACCCTGAAATAATGCTGTTTGATGAACCTACTTCAGCGCTTGACCCTGAAATGGTATCGGAAGTATTAGATGTAATGGTTGAACTTGCCGATGAAGGTATCACCATGATTTGTGTAACGCATGAGATGGGCTTTGCTAAAAAAGTAGCGGATCGCGTTATCTTTATGGATGCGGGTCAAGTGATTGAAGAAAATGAACCTAATGAATTTTTTGATAATCCGCAATCGGATCGTTTAAAACTATTCCTTGAGCAAATTTTGTCTCATTAATCGATATCTGATAAACGACAAAGGGATACAGATGTATCCCTTTTTTTTGCTTTAAAAAATATTGTGTGAGCAGTTAATTAATTTAGTCGTATAATAACAATATTCTCTTACTAACAAATTAGGTAAAAATGGAAGTTGAACTGTTAGAAATTAAAGACTTTATACGCCAGTATCCCCCTTTTGATGAACTTCCTGAAGACGCATTAACTGAAATCACACAAAGCATTGAAATATCCTATTTTCGAGCAGATAGCAGTATCATTGACCTCAGTGATAAGATTAATGAGTTATACATGATCCGTAGTGGCGTGGTAGAGATTTTCCGCCGTAATGGAGACTTGTACAATCGTCTAGATCAAGGGCAGCTGTTTGGACAAATGGGATTATTAACCAATAACAAGGTACGCTTCCCTGCAAAATCTGTACGCGACTCACTTTTATACTGCATCCCTGAAGAGATTTTTCATGAGTTCTGTGAACGCTATGAAACATTTGCAGACTTTGTTGAAGTAGAAGATAGTACGCGTTTAAAACAAGCTATCGAGAGCACCAGTGATGATGCAAACTCCCTCACTACCTCGAAAGTAAAAACCCTATTAAGCCGTGATGTGCTTATTTTACCTAATAACTCATCTATTCAATCCGTCGCACAGCAGATGGCAGAAGAGAATGTTTCTGCAGCGTTAATTAATGATCCAGAGGTTACTGATGAAGATGGCAGTAGTTTTGTAGGCATTATTACCGAAAAAGACCTCTGTGCGAAAGTGATTGCAGCAGGGTTAAGCGTCGACATTCCTGTTTCCGAAGTGATGTCCACCGAACTCATATCACTGGATCACAACGCTTATATTTTTGAAGCAATGTTACTAATGCTGCGTTATAACGTACATCATCTGCCAATCCTAAAAAATAAACGCCCAATAGGGTTAATTGAAGTCAGCGATATCATTCGTTATGAGTCACAAAATAGTTTGTTATTTGTAAGCAGTATTATGCAACAGCAGAGTACAGAAGATCTCGCATTGCTTTCAACACAACTAAAAGATTGTTTTGTACGTATGGTGAATGAAGATGCAAATTCACACATGGTCGGCCGTGCTATGTCGGAAATTGGACGTAGCTTCAAACAGCGTTTACTCGAACTAGCTGAACTAGAGCTCGGCGAACCGCCTATTCCTTACTGTTTTTTAGCACTCGGTTCAATGGCACGTGATGAACAACTTATCGTTACCGATCAAGATAATGCCATCATTCTCGATAACAGTTATGAAGAGAAATTACATGGTAAGTATTTCAAAAAGCTCGCGAAATTTGTTTGTGATGGATTAGCTGACTGTGGTTATAGTTACTGTACTGGCGATATTATGGCAACTAATCGTGAATTTAGAAAAACCCAAACACAATGGGAAGACTGTTTTACTGATTGGATAGATGATCCTAACCCGCAAGCACTGTTAAACTGCTCTATCTTCTTTGACCTCACTGGCGTATATGGACGTGTAAAATGGGCAGAGCAATTAAATGGCTTTATTCTCAGACGCGCGAAAAAGAACAATCGATTTTTAGCCTGCTTGGCACGTAACGCTCTTAATCGTAAGCCACCACTCGGATTCTTTAAGGACTTTGTGATGGAAAAAGATGGCCGCCACAATAATTCAATTAACTTAAAACGTCGTGGCACCGCACCATTAGCAGACTTAATTCGTATCCATGCATTGGCGATTGGTTCACAATCTCAGAACTCCTTCCAACGCTTAGAAGACATTATCGAAGCGGGTATTTTACCCAAGTCGAAGGGCCAGGATTTATATCATGCGATGGAACTTATCTCCATGGTACGTCTACGTCATCAAGCATTAGATATAGAATCGGGAATTGAGCCAGATAACAATATTGAACCTGAAAACATGTCCGACTTTGAAAGGCGCAATCTTAAGGATGCTTTTTTAGTATTAAGCAGTGCACAAAACTTTTTAAAATATCGCTACAACGCGAATAAGATGTAAATTATGCATAATTTTACGAATAAAGAAATTTTA
Organism: Psychromonas marina; assembly: GCF_030161115.1. Classification (GTDB taxonomy): domain Bacteria; phylum Pseudomonadota; class Gammaproteobacteria; order Enterobacterales; family Psychromonadaceae; genus Psychromonas; species Psychromonas marina. The sequence goes on along the minus strand of NZ_BSPQ01000016.1, from coordinate 245,812 downwards.
AATTGGCGCGCTTTTCTAGAACTGAAACAACAGTTAAGTAAAGATAAACGGCTTAAAAATTTTTATAGTCAGGGGACTTACCATGATGAAACGCCGATCAGAGATGTCGAATTTGTAGCGCTAGATTTTGAAACAACCGGTTTAGATGCTGCTAAAAATAGTATTATTAGTATTGGTTTAGTGCACTTTAACTTACGGCGAATTTTTTGCAAGAAAAGCAAGTCTTGGTATATCGATCCACAGGATAATCTCCAAGAAGATTCTATTGTTATCCATGGTATCACCCATTCCGATTTAAAAAGTGCACCTAATTTGTTACGTATTCTAGAGCAATTGTTAGATGAGCTCGCCGGCAAAGTAATTGTGGTGCATTACCGCCGTATTGAACGTGATTTTTTAGACAGTAATTTGCGGGCATTTATCAAAGAAGGCATTGTTTTTCCAATGATCGATACCATGCAAATTGAAGCGGACATACAACACCAAAAATCACTGGGATTTTTCAATTGGTTTAAAAATAAAAAATCACACTCTATACGTCTTGCAAACAGTCGCACACGCTATAACCTTCCCACCTACCAACCACACGATGCAGTCACCGACGCGATTGCAACAGCGGAACTGTTTCAGGCACAAATAAAGCATCACTTTAGCCCAGAGACTGAACTTAAAAAACTTTGGCTGTAATACCAATGACAGTAAATGGCTGATCTATTTTACTGGTTAAAAAAGTCATAAAAAAAGCCACTCGAGTATTCACCCGAGTGGCTTTTTGCTATCTGTAGCTATGGTTCAGTACTTAATAAGGACTGACCGCTTATACTTTAACCTTTCTTACGTGGCTCTGTACGCATACCCATTAATAGGCTCACACACATTATCAGTAAGATAAAGGTAAATGGCAGTGCTGTAGAGATAGCACCTGCTTGTAACGCTTCAATCGCTTCTGTGCCACCAACCCAAAGTAGACCTGCAGCAATCGCGCCGCCAATAACTACCCAGAAGATTCGTTGTGGAATAGGCGCATCCACTTTACCACCGGCAGTAATACTATCGATAACTAGTGATCCAGAATCTGAAGAGGTAATAAAGAAAACGATAACTAACGCAATAGCAAGCATAGATAAAAGGCTTGCAAACGGTAGTGCATCAAACATTTGGAACATTGCTAATGGCACATCTTTCAGCCCTTCCGCGCCTAATGTGCCCACTTCATTAATGATTTGACTAATCGCAACGCCACCAAAAACAGACATCCATAAGATACTTACTAATGTTGGAATGATGATAACCGCAGAGATAAACTGGCGTACCGTACGGCCACGCGAAATACGTGCGATGAACATACCTACAAATGGAGACCATGAAATAAACCATGCCCAGTAGAAGATTGTCCAACCGTGCATCCAAGCCTGATCATCACGACCAATTGGGTTGCTTAATGGGATAATATTTTTAACATAACCCATTACAGTAGTAGGGATTGTGCCCATTGAGATAGCAAAAGTAACGGCTGCAACAAAAACAACTAATGCAAGCGCCATTATCATGTTGATATTACTAATGATTTTAACGCCACCTTCAATACCACGTACAACGGAAATAATCGCTAGTAAGGTGACGAAACCAATAATAGCAAGTTGAAGTGGAAATCCAGCTTCTAAGCCAAATACATGGTGGAAACCACTCGCGGCTTGTTGTGCACCTAAACCTAGCGATGTTGCTAAACCAAACAGTGTCGCGACAACAGCAAGAATATCAACAACATGACCAGGCCATCCCCACGCTCTATCACCTAAAATAGGATAGAAAATTGAACGAATAGAAAGTGGTAAACCTTTATTATAAGCAAAGAAAGCTAATGATAATGCCACTACGCCATAGATTGACCATGGGTGTAGTCCCCAATGGAACATGGTTGCACCCAGTGCAACTTCTACCGCTTCTGGTGTGTTAGCAGCAACATTAAGTGGCGTTTCATACCAACCGGTATAATAAGCAACGGGTTCTGCCACGCCCCAGAACATCAGACCAATACCCATGCCTGCTGCGAATAACATTGAGATCCAAGAAAAACTTGAATAATCAGGTTTTGCGTCATCACCGCCTAAGCGAATTTTACCGTATGGTGAAATAGCGATACCAACACAGAAAAGAACGAAAAAGTTAACTGACCACATAAATAAGCTATCAAATGCGCCAATAATGCTCCATTTCATTCCATCTAAGAATGATTTTGATGCTTCTGGTCCTACAAACAAAATGCCAGCTAAGAACAGCACAATTAGCCCCGCACTAATGCCAAATACAGGGTTATGTACATCAAATCCCCATTTGGTCACGTTATCCTGCCCTACCGTATAGTCAGTACTATCAATACTATATTTATCTTTATTTAAATGCATTATTCCTCAATTAGAGCACCCTGCTCCGTTAGTGTATTTATATGACATCATGCTTTTTATAATGAAAACAACATCCTGCTGATCCATATGACATGATTGACATAGGACGTACTTTAACATAAATAACTAGCTATTTCAGGGTTCATCCTGAGCCTTTACAGGGCAAACTCGCCAGTACAACATTTGATAACCCTAACAACAAGCAAAGGCCTAGCTGAGACATTTAGTAATATGTGTTAGAAACCAGTCATAACGTGCTGCTAATGAGAAGTGTCGCTTGGTGGTTATGTAGAGTGGATCACTGACAGGCATCATCAGTGGCGCTGCATATAATTCTTCAGGTGCACTAAACTGTGCAACCGCTCTTGCTGGTAATACGGTATAACCAACTCCCTTTGAAACAGGTAACAAGATTTGATTTAACTGATTAACATAACCACTCACCGATAGACTCTGGCTCCCCAAATATCCTTTAAACTCATTACTGCTCAATACCTTATCGACAAATTCAAAACCATCGGGATGATTAATAAAGCCCAATGAATTGAGTGTTTCGAAGTTGATCTCTTTTTGCGCATAGCTTTTAGGCAATATTAGTTGCAACGGCTCATTACCCAACTTTGTTTGCATTAATTGTGAATGCTGTACCTGTTGATTAACGATGCCAATATGTACTGTATTATTTAAAACCCCTTCAATAATAGAGTGATTAGGCGCAGCTTCTAACTTCACATTTAAACCTGAATGAGCACATTGATAATCGATGAAATCAGGATAAAGGTCGGATGCGATCGCACCAGAGCAAGCGATAAAACAATCACCTTGGTAAGGGTCATCAAAATCAATTCTGTCTTGTAACTGCTGATCCAGCGTTAAACTCGCTACCCCATATTCATGCAGTAACTGCCCCGCCCTGGTTAATTCAAACTGTTTATCATAACGATTGAGTAATTGAGTTTGCAGCTGATTTTCCAATTTTTTGATATGTTGGCTAACCCCCGGTTGCGTCATATACAGGTTATTCGCCGTTTTAGTGAAATGCCCTGTTTTCACCAAATCCATAAACGTATAAAGCCATTTCTGATTGATCATCTACTTTCCACCCACACATCATTACGAAGTGTTATTAAAAAATTAGTAAATAATAACATAGTTCAGTTCATTAATGAGTTCAACCAAGCTAACAAGGTACTGAAAAATATAAACGCTTTTTGTTTGATTTTTAACCTACCATTAATAACTCAACCAAATTAGGAGCGCGTTATGAGTCAAACTTACCCAAGAACATTCTCACATATTGGTATTTCAGTACCCGATTTAGAAGCAGCAGTGAAGTTTTATAGTGAGGTACTAGGCTGGTATATCATCATGAAGCCTAGTGATGTAGTGGAAGATGATAGTGCTATCGGTGAAATGTGTACCGATGTGTTTGGTGCTGGTTGGGAACGCTTTCGGATTGCCCATATGTCCACGGGAGACCGTATTGGTGTGGAGCTTTTTGAATTTAAAAACCAAGAGAATCCGGAGGATAACTTTGAGTATTGGAAAACAGGTATCTTCCATTTCTGTGTTCAAGATCCAAACGTAGAAGAGTTAGCACAAAAAATAGAAGCAGCCGGTGGTAAACGTCGTATGAAAGCGCCACGCTACTATTACCCAGGAGAAAAACCTTATCATATGATCTATATGGAAGACCCCTTTGGTAATATTTTAGAAATTTATAGCCACAGCTATGAATTACATTACGCTAGTGGTGCGTATAAATAGCTAAAACACGCCATAAATTTATTATTTTATGGCGTTATTCTGGCGCTAATATTGACCATTATTAGTTATCATACCCACCAAAAAAATCCTACCTCTTATAAGGTATATGTTAATACATTAAAATATATAATATTTTTAAGTTTAAGGCAGACAGGCAGATTACTTCCGTTATAATGCGCGGGTTAACAACTCGTTACAACTGCGTATTAGCATTAACACGAGTGTACTATTTTATTGGTTACCGTCTCTGGTAACAATAACTGACCAAAATTCAAAATAATAACTAACAATGTTTATAACAAGGAACACTATGAATACGTTTTTCAAAAAATCTTTAATTGTATTTACTGCAATTGCAAGTTTATTAACCCTACCCGCTTTTGCACAGGAAACCGTTAAAGTAGGTATGTCTGGCCGTTACTTCCCATTTACCTTTTCAAAGCTAGATAAATTACAAGGTTTCGAAGTTGATCTTTGGAACGAAATTGCAGAACGTTCAGATTACAAAGTAGAATTTGTTACATCAAGTTTCTCAGGTCTATTTGGTATGTTAGAAGCCGGCCATATCGATACTATCTCTAACCAAATTACAATGACTGAAGCGCGTTTAGCACAATACGCTTTTACATCACCTTATGTGGTTGATGGCGTACAAGTTGTTGTACGTAGAGGCCGTGACGATATCAACGGTATCGAAGATCTTAAAGGCAAAAAAGTAGCGGTAAACTTAGGCAGTAACTTTGAACAAGTATTGCGCCGTTTTGATGTTAATAATGAAATCAATATTATTACTTATGATTCAGGTTTAGAGCAAGATGTTGCATTAGGTCGTATGGATGCATTCGTAATGGATCGTGTTTCATCAACACAGTTAATTCAAAAATCGGGTTTACCACTTCAATTAGCAGGTCAACCTTTTGAGACAATTGAGAATGGTATGCCATTTTTAAATAAACCGTCACAAATAGTTATCCGCGATCAAGTGAATAAAGTACTCGCTGAAATGCAAGCAGACGGTAAACTTGCTGAAATCTCAAATACTTGGTTTGGTTCTGATATTACTCAGTAACCCCCTTGTCAGGTAGCCTGCATACATTCATGCAATGTATGCAGGTTTTCTTAACAGCTAGCGCCTTAATGCTGGTCGCTACATTAACCCATTAACACTTCATTTTTGATACTCAATATATCGTAATGAAATAACTATTTAGGATGGCATTTTTATTATGCAAAGCTCGTTTGACCTTCAATACATTATTGAATTGATGCCAATATTATTGAAATACCTTGGCGTCACTATGGAGATGGCACTGTGGGGATTTTTATTCGCCCTGATTCTTTCGCTTTCACTCGCTTTGATCCGTGTTTTTAAAATTGCCGTCATTCAACACTTTGCCGCCCTGTTTATCTCCTTCTTCCGTGGTACGCCTTTATTAGTACAACTGTTCATACTGTATTATGGACTGCCACAATTCATGCCTATTTTTATCGGTATGGATGCCTTTACCGCAGCGGTTATCGGTTTATCATTACATTTCTCAGCCTACATGGCAGAAAGTATTCGTGCCGCTATTCTGGGTATTGATAAGTCACAAATGGAAGCCTGTTTAAGCCTAGGCATGACCCGCTTACAAGCGATGAAACGTATTATCTTGCCGCAAGCTTCACGTGTTGCAACACCTTCATTGATGAATTACTTCATCGATATGATTAAAAGCACCTCATTAGCCTTCACCTTAGGTGTTGCTGAAATTATGGCTAAAGCACAAATGGAAGCTTCTTCGAGCTTTAAGTTTTTCGAAAGCTTTTTAGCCGTCGCGCTTATCTATTGGGCCGTTGTTTTAATCTTTACACGCCTACAACATCTTCTCGAACGCCGTCTCAATAAGGCTTATTAATATGATTAAAGTAAATAAACTCAGCAAAAAATTTGACGATTTAAGCGTACTGAAAGACATCAATTTTGAAGTTAACAAAGGCGAGATCGTCGTTATTATCGGCCCTTCTGGCACCGGTAAATCAACGTTATTACGTTGCTTAAATTATTTAGAAACACCCACAAGTGGTATTGTTGAGATTGGTGGCGTCGCTGTCGACGCGCAAAAGCATACCAATAAGCAAGTAACACAACTGCGCCAACAAAGCAGTTTTGTATTTCAAAATTACTCATTGTTTGCCAATAAAACGGCGATTCAAAATGTGTCTGAAAGCTTAATTACCGTCTGGAAAACACCGCGTAATGAAGCATTACAAACAGCAAAATCAATCTTAATTAATGTGGGCCTTGAAGATAAACTTGATTTTTACCCCTCTCAACTTTCTGGTGGTCAGCAACAACGTGTGGGTATCGCTCGCGCAATGGCTGCGAAAGGAGAAGTTATTCTCTTTGATGAGCCAACCTCAGCACTTGATCCGGAGTGGGTTGAAGAGGTACTTGCAGTAATGCAGCAACTTGCCATCGAAAAACAAACCATGATTGTAGTTACCCATGAGATGCAATTTGCACGTGAAGTCGCCGATAGGGTTATCTTTATGGAAGGTGGTTATATTGTTGAACAAGGCTCTCCAGAACAAATATTTGAACACCCTGAGCATGAACGCACTAAAGCATTCGTAAAACGCGCACTGAAACGATAGAGCGAGTTATTAGTCTGAAATGACCCAGTGTCTATTTTATTGGGGTCATTTCACGATCGTTACTGATATCTAACAACGACCTATTAACTTCTAACGACTACCTACCAACTTCTGTATTTATTAAATTAACTGTGAAAACAGTAAGAAGCCACCAAATACAAAGCAAGCGCTAAGTGCTGCTTTACCACCAGCAACCTGATACAAAGCACCTTCACTCTGCTCAAAGCTTGCAGAGCGCACACGAATCACCATTGCCATCGGCACAAATATAGCTAAAAATACCAGAATGATACCTGCATAAGCTAATACACCAATAAACTTATCCTGCGCTAAAATAGCACCGAGTAACGGTAATACAAAAGACAATACAAAAGTGGTCAATTTATTGGTATTAAACAGGTCTCTATTTTGATCAAATAACGACATTGCAACGCCTAAAAACGAAGTCACAATAGCAAGACCCGTAAACAACGACAGTACAATACCAAGGTTTGCATACTGAGCACTTAGCATAGAGATCAGATCTGAAACGCTAGCAAAGCTCACTAGTTGTTCTGGAGGTAGATTACCGACTACAGCCACTAACCATAATAAGTAACAAAATAGTGGTAGCATCGAACCGAAGATCACCATATTACGCAACTGTTTATGCGTCGCTTCACTGTTATATTTAACCACAGATGGCACCACGACCATAAAACCAAAACTGGTAAACAGTACGGCGCTATTTTTAATAAGATCGACCTTATCTGTATTACTTTGTTGATCAAAATTACCTAATTCAATATTAGGTAATAAGTAAACAAGTGTCAGCACTAACGTAATTAACATAGCAGAGAATAGAACACGATTTAGCTTATCAACCGTTGCCGTTCCTTGCGCAATAAAAGCACCAATACCGAGGGTAAATATTACTTGGCATTGCCATAAGCTTAACGTTAACCCAATGCGACTCAGTAATTGTTGTACAATATCTCCAGCACTTACGATATAAGCGATCATCAAGCAGATCACTAGACAATACAGCAACCCATTAGTCACTAATTGCCCCTGCTTACCAAGTGTTTTTTGGGCAATTGTATTCATACCAATGCCACCACCACTACGAATAGTGGCTTCTAATAGCAAGAGTGCAGCATAGGTAGTACCAACCCAGATACCAAACATGAGTATCGAACCCCAAAGTACACCAAATTGCGCCAGTACCATCGGGATGGCTAACATCCCTGCACCCAACGCAGTACCTGCAATCAACAACATACCGCCCATAATTTTTAAATTCACGCTTTATTCCTAAACAACCACACAGGCATCCAAACCAATGCAATCACAATAAATAACCACTAAATCCGTTTAGCAGCATAAAATGCTGATATTAAAACGGCTTACCAAATGGCAAGCCGTTATCAAAACTTATCTCTTTGTTGCTATAACAGCTTCATTAAGCAGCTTGTTTTATTTTTTCAGATGAATCTTTAAATACTAGCGTTGCAATCACTAATGCCGCACATGTCGGTAAGAACCACGCCATACCCTGTTCAAACATCGGTAAGAAGCTAAAGCTATCCATATTAACACCCGCTACTTTTAGGCCGTCTAAAAGACCAAAAAATAGTGCAATGGAAACAACAAATCGGTAACTCAATTTCTTCTTCGTGATAAAGCCATCTAGCAGTGTTAAAGCAACCAGTGCGATAGCGACTGGATAGATAATAAATAACACTGGAATTGATAATGCAATTAATTGGCTTAAACCAACATTGGTCACTAATGCACATAATGCACAGTTAATAACAACCAATAGCTTCTTATTCCAATTAGGTTTTAGCGTTGTTAAGAACTCCGCCATTGCACTTACCAGACCAACAGCAGTAGTTAAACAAGCAAGCCCGACGACTAACGCTAATAAAATCAGCCCTTGTGAACCAAACAATGCTTGTACATACAACGCGATTATTTCGCCGCCGTTAGTGACATCAGCAGCGATACCTTGGCTTGTGCTACCTAAGTAAAAAAGTGATACATAAACAAACGTTAAGCCCAATGCTGCAATGCAGCCCGCAATAACCAAGTATTTATATTGTGCTTTCTTATCTTCAATCCCTTTTGATTTAATCACGTTAATAATCAACATACCAAACACTAAAGCACCTAGCGTATCCATGGTGTTATAGCCTTCTAAGAAGCCTTTAGTGAATGGACTGTTAATATATTCTTGTGTTGCAGGACCAAAATCACTCAACGGGTTAAGGAAAACTGCGATAGATAAGATAACTAATAGGATGATTAATAAAGGCGTGATCACCTTACCAACCATATCGAGTAATTTACCCGTTGAAAGCGAGAGATAAGTAACAATAGCAAAGAAAACCACTGAAAAAATAGCTAAGCTAAGTGCACCTGAATTATCTAAAAATGGTTTAACTGAAATTTCATAAGCAACCAGCGCGGCGCGTGGTGTGGCAAAACTTGGACCGATGACAATAAACACAGCAAGAGCCAATACTGTCGCAACTTTAGCGGGTAAGTATTTTGCCATATCAAGGATACCGCCACCCGCTTTGGCAACAGCAATTAAAGTAATCAGCGGTAGACCAACAGCAGTAACGAGAAAACCAAGTGTTGCAAGAGAAAGGTGTTCACCGGCCATTGCGCCAGCAAGTGGAGGAAAAATAATATTACCAGCACCTAAGAAGAAAGCAAAATTCATAAAACCTAGCGCTAATATATCAAAACTGGATAAGCGATTTTTCATTCAATATTCCTGTTACATTGGGTGTTAAAAAAAGGTGAACTATCAATGCACTGAAATATTTATGCTTCATTAATGAGATAGAAATTATGTGCGAATAAACCTACTTAATCTGCAACTCATCACATAATTTATGTCAATAGAGAGGCAATACACTATTTGTATCACAAATATATTAATTTGAAAGACCACAGAAAACGCATATATCTTCAGCTTCATTAACTAAAAAAATAGTCACACTCAGTTCATGGTTAAAAATAGCGACAAAAGTCGTTCAAAAAAGAAACGCAAAAATAGGTACAGCCTATATTTATGATGAACTTACAATACAGCTAACTTCAAGAGAAAGTATTCATAAATAGAAGTGTAGTTATATGGACAGCCGCGAGAGCAGCAATAAAACACATTAATATTTTATACAATAATGACATCACAATTAAAAACTACTGATCAGTAAGTTAGAATTATTTGTGATGCTATTGCTAGTGACTTGCTAATTGAATACCTATTTGTGAATAGTTATTGACTTCACCATACGCACACTTATAATGCGCGACAAATATTTTAGATCAAACATTGGTCATCAATTAGGGAGCAACCATGCTTAACGATATTCCTCCGAGTAGGGAAACAGTTTAGGAGATAATAAGCTGTAATACCTTTTTCAAGCATTATCCTTACTAACTCTCCTCAACTGTCACTCAAAAAATACCCATACCACTATTTTTACCCACCACTGGGAGGACGCATTATGTCCGGAGTTTCAGCAATTAAAAACCACCAGCAGGAATCTGCTATTGTTAATGATATTCATACATTACTTGGCGGGCAGGCCTGCGAGAACATACAGCAAAAAATTAAAAAACTAAGCCTTATAAATCTTTATAGTATCTATCAAAACCTGTCAAAAATAGAGCGTAAACAGTTACTCGAATACCTCCCTTCAACCCCAAAATTAGATTTAATACGATTAACTGCTGAATCAGATCCCGTGATTGAACTGATCAATACAGAGCAGTTATTAGTCGTTCAGGAAAATAGCACAGTGGGGATGGTTAAAAGTAAGCGTTTAAACCAACAATACGTTGATAATAGCAATCCAATTGTAGTGGTTAATGAGTTCAATCAGTATCTTGGAATAATAGAGTTACACCACCTAATCGCTTGTCCTGACGATACATTAGCCTCTGAAATAGTCGCCGAGTCCAATAAATTACATGTCAGCGAAACACAGCGAAATGCAGCAAACATTATCGCGAATAGCGGCACTCATTTTGCAGTATTAGTCGATAATCAGAATTCGGTTGTTGGATTATTATCCCTAACAGATATTATTAAGAATAAAGCGCAGCAAGAAACGCAAACAGACAACCGTCCTTATTTGCAGATTCCCGTTTTAAGCCATGTACGCCAACGTATTTTTTGGATCCTCGCTTTGGCAGCTGTAGGACTATTGTCAGGTATTATCATTCAAAGCTATGACGATGCGATCACTGCATTAATTATTTTAGCCTTTTACATGCCGATGGTCGCTGACACTGGTGGAAATGCAGGTAGCCAAGCGGCAACGGTTATTATTCGTAGTATTGCACTCGGTGAATTAAAACTAAAAAATTGGTTTGCCATATTATATAAAGAGATAAGAATTGCTTTATTTATAGGGTTGGGATTAGCTTGTGTTTCATTTTTAAAAATAACCTTTTTATCCTATGGAATAGATTTACCTGAAGGATTAACCTTAACGGTGATCGCCTTTGCTATTGCCCTCGCGATATTCATACAGGTTTTAAGCGCCACTTTGATTGGTGCAAGCTTGCCATTAATCGTTAAATGGTTCAAACAAGACCCTGCAGTAGTGGCAAGTCCAGCTATCACCACCGTAGTTGATGTGACCGGGCTACTGATCTACTTTTACATCACTTCAAGCTTTTTACTTTATTAGGTGTAGGTAGTTAAAAAATAGGCTGAAATTAATTCAGCCTATTCGCTGATAAAAAATAATCCCCCCTAGCCACACTGCTGACGTTTAGCGGTCGTTTTTGGTAATTTTTTAATCTCTTTTTGTAGATCGCTGATACGCGTTGAGTTCGATGGATGCGTTGATAATAACTCTGCCGGTTGCTGCCCCCCCGATGCTTTAGCCATGTTTTTCCACAGTTCCACACTCTGGGTAGGATCAAAGCCCGCTTCTGCCATCAAGCGTAAACCAACAATATCTGATTCACTTTCCTGCGCACGTCCATAGGGCATCATCACACCATACTGTACACCTAGACCTAATCCAGCCATTGTCATACTCTGATATTCACTGCCTTCCATCGCCATACTTGAAATAGCTAACCCTTGCTCAGTGATTTTACTACGAGAAAGTCGCTCATTACTGTGCTCAGCGGTTACATGGGCAACCTCATGGCCAATGACTGTCGCGAGTTGATCTTGATTCGTAGCGACCTTTAATAATCCTGTATAAACCCCTATTTTTCCACCCGGCAATGCAAATGCATTGACTTGTTCGCTATCAAAAACAACGACTTCCCACTCATTAAAGTCAGGTTGAGGGCCTAGGCGAGCAGTGATTGCATTACTAACACATTGGACATAAGCATTCACTTTTGGATCCTGATTAATCGTTTCTTGTGTTTTTAGCTGTTCAAATGATTGTGCCCCGAGTTCAGACATTTCAGCACCTGAAAAAAGCAATACCTGGTGGCGCCCTGTTGGCGAACTCGAGCAGGCAGAGATAAGTAATGTAGAGGCAACCACAGAGGTGAATAAGAGAGTTGGTTTAACGTTCATAAAAAATCCTTTTTCTTTATTAGCTGATAGATAATTTTATGACAAAGGATCGCAAGTGTAAATTTTTAAAACAAAAAATCACTCACCCGGCACAATAAACGGTTTTTAATTTCCATTGAAGCCAAATCACCAATAAGCTAATAGACGTTTAAATTTCTCGCTTTCATAATAGATGATTACGATTGTATAAGTAATAATGTGCTCATAATTCCGACATTAAAAACATTAACACTACATCACCAATATAACCTCAGAATAAAATTTACCTGAAACGTTAACTACTCCGCTATTTTACTGAAACAACTAGTAAATTTTTATGAAAGTTAATGCTAGAGTATTAGTCATACAATAACACTAGGATGCTAATAAAATGTCAACTAAAAAAACAACCCGTACTGGCTTAAAGCTAACTGCACTCGCTTGTTCTCTTGCATTATTTGGCTGTGCAAATACAGCTCAAGAAACAACGAAAACAGAGTCAGCTATTGTCGCTAATAATGCACAAGCAACGGCAGGCTCTCCTGCAACTAAATTTGACCTGTTAGGTTGGACAATCAGTGTGCCAGTAGATTCTGACGGTAACGGTAAATCTGACCAAATCAAAGAAAAAGAGCTAGCAGCAGGTTACTCTGATGACGACTTTTTCTACCTAGCTGAAGATGGTGGCATGGTATTTAAAGCCCCAATTAAGGGTGCTAAAACGTCAAAAAACACCACTTACACACGTTCAGAACTACGTGAAATGATGCGTCGTGGTAATACACAGTACAAAACTAAAGGTGTAGGCGGTAACAACTGGGTATTCTCAACGTCTCCACAAGAAAACCAAGAAGCCGCTGGCGGTGTTGATGGTAATTTAGAAGCAACACTAAAAGTTGATCATGTCACAACAACCGGTGTAAATTGGCAAGTCGGTCGCGTTATCGTTGGTCAAATCCATGCGAATAACGATGAACCAATTCGTCTTTACTACCGCAAATTACCTAACCATCAAAAAGGGTCTATCTACTTCGCACATGAGCCCCGTGAAGGTAAAGAAATTTGGGTTGATATGATTGGTAATTCATTACCAAACTACTGGAATCAAGATGCAACACCAGCAGAGCCAGAAGATGGTATTGAGCTTGGCGAAAAATTTAGCTACCGCATCAACGTAACTGGCAACACTCTTGGTGTGACACTAATGCGCCCAGGCAAAGAAGACATTATTAAAGAAGTTGATATGTCTGACAGTAAATTCGATGAAGCAGGCCAATACATGTACTTTAAAGCGGGTGTATACAACCAAAACAAAACTGGTGAGCCAAACGATTACGTACAAGCGACATTCTACGACCTAGAAGTGAAGCATTAATCTATTCACTACACCGATAAACACGACAATATAAAAGCGTGCTTATAAGACCAAGTAGCCTTCTACTTGGTCTTTTTTAGTGTTGATTATCATTAAATTACATTGCTTTAAACTCACTAACCACTCTACAAACTCCCCTCTTTCCTTGAACTTTACTGCTGTAATCGTTAACATCTTCTGGAATTTTTTTTTCACAAGCTTAATTTCTTTAAGTTACTTCGTTTTTGCTTTCCGATAACTGAGAGCACTCAAGGATACAGTTCATTACCTACACCATTGATTTAATGAGAAATATCATTTTGTAAAATCAGCTAAATTCAGCACACCATTAACAGGCTCAAAATACCTCATGGTAATTATGTTGAATTGTAATAATTTTTAAAACGGCCAAAAAGTGTCATCTACAGCTACTTTTAATCGCTTAAAAATTCAAATAGCTTAATCAACAAAATAATATTACTCGGTTATCAACGGGTTGGTAACTGCACAAATTATGGATAATAAATTAAATAAATACAGTATAGAAACAACCGACTACCAAGTTGGTCAAGATAACCTGCAAAAATGGGGCTTCGACATCCACAACCCCGTATTTGGGATCAGTGCAGGACTAATCTTTCTGTTCATATCAATAATGCTGTTTGTCGACCCCGGCACCGCAAAAGAAGCGTTAAACAGTATAAAGAACGGCATCATGAAAGATTTTGATACCTTCTTTATGTGGTCAACCAACTTTTTCCTACTTTTCACCATAGTATTAATGCTTTCACCACTGGGTAAAATCCGTATCGGTGGTAAAGAGGCAAGTGCAGAATATTCAACACTTTCCTGGATCGCGATGCTATTTGCTGCAGGTATGGGTATTGGACTGCTATTCTGGGGCGTTGCCGAACCAACGGCTTACTTTACTGATTGGTGGGGAACCCCGCTAAACGTTGAAGCCTATACTCCTGAAGCAAAATCACTCGCAATGGGGGCTACTATTTTTCACTGGGGTGTCCATGGTTGGGCAATTTATGCGATTGTCGCACTTTCATTATCCTTTTTTGCTTATAACAAAGGCTTACCGCTCTCAATTCGTTCTGTTTTTTACCCTATTTTTGGTGATCGAGCGTGGGGCTGGTTAGGCCATATTGTTGATGTGATGGCAGTACTTGCTACTATATTTGGCTTAGCAACCTCACTTGGTCTTGGCGCACAACAAGCAACCAGTGGTATCAACCATGTATTTGGTACCAACGGAGGCATTGGTATGCAGTTTGGTATCATTATTTTTGTTACCTTCATTGCTATTTTATCCGTTATTCGAGGTATCGAAGGCGGTGTAAAACTACTCAGTAATATCAATATGTTGTTTGCACTCGCACTGCTCCTTTTTGTCATTTATGTGAGCTTTGATATTGTAATGGTTTCTATCCCAGAAACATTCATCGCTTATGCAGACCATATTTTTACCTTAAGTAATCCGCATGATCGTGACGATACAGTGTGGATGCATGGTTGGACGGTCTTTTATTGGGCATGGTGGATTTCATGGTCTCCTTTTGTTGGTATGTTTATCGCACGCATCTCTAAAGGACGTACCGTACGTCAATTCCTCTTTGCGGTTATCTTTATCCCAACCTTCATGACCATTATTTGGATGGCTGTTTTTGGTGGTATTGCCATCGACCAAGTCGCCAATAAAGTGGGTGAACTAGGCGCAACGGGATTAACTGATATCTCACTGACATTATTCCATGTTTACGATGCCCTTCCTTTTGGTGATGCACTGTCGATACTGTCAATTGTGTTGATTCTGGTTTTTTTCATCACTTCATCAGACTCAGGATCACTGGTTATCGATAGTATTACCTCAGGTGGTAAAATAGATGCACCGATTCCCCAACGAATATTTTGGGCTACAACCGAAGGGGCTATTGCAGCGGTGATGCTATGGATAGGTGGGAAAGAAGCACTACAAGCATTGCAATCTGGTGTGGTGGCAACCGCATTACCTTTTACCTTTGTACTGTTATTAATGTGTGTCAGCTTAATTAAAGGCCTAAATAGCGAGCGTGCGCTTTATCAGTAAACCATCTACAAAATAATCCGATTCACCAGAAGAGAAGATTAACTTCGATAATTTTCTCTTCTGAGCCGTTAAGATTCAATAATTGCCAACACTAAAATAGTCTATTTAACATCACAAGTTTAACAGGTCATTTCATTAAATTTATCCCCGTCAGAAACAATTATCACTTACATCATAAAGGTGATAAGACATTATTTTTAAGATTAACAATAAGCATTATTCATAAAATAATTTGCGATTAAAAACACACCAAAAAACAACTAAAATAGGTCAAATACAAGCAAAATTAATCTAAATCTAAACAACCTTCGTTTTTCCATCAAAAAGCAACTATTTCCTCGATATCTGAAAAACAGAAACTACATTATCACCAAAGAAGAAGATGTTAGAAAAGAACACAATGAGCAGGACACCTGATCAATCATTGTTGTAAATTTTTATACCTTCAATAGTCACTCACATTCATATTTTATCAAAAGGAATTAATTATGAAATTGCATCCACTCGTTCTTGCATTAGGGATAACTTCCCTTGCAGGTTGTAATAGCGACTCGGAACCTGTTGCGCCAGATACTGTCATTCCAGAGCCTGTTACAACTTACTCGGTACGCGCCATCGACGGTTACTTACGTAATGCCATGGTTTGGTTAGATATTGATGGCGACTTTCAATTAGATGAGGGAGAGCCACAAGCTGTATCAAGTGAAGGAGGCAACGCAGTGCTTGATATTAGCAACACACCAAACCCAGAGAATTACTCTGTTGTCGTTAAAGCGATCGTAGGTGAAACCGTTGATGAAGATACTATTACTGAAACAAACCCAGAAGGGGTAGCAACAACAACACCTTTCTTGCTGTCAGCTCCAGCGGGACAAACAGTCGTCACACCACTTTCTACATTAGTCAATATCAAGATGCTGAATGGCCTTAGCCAGCAACAAGCAACAAAAGAGGTTGCTGCTGATTTAGGTATTGCAGAAGATGCACTACTTGGTGACTATATTGAGGACAAACAGGGGGATATTGCTTCCAAAGCAAATGCGATCGTTGAGTTAGACCTATTACCTGAATCTGAAGCTGAAATGCAGGAAATGAGCGAAGATGATAGCGCTCTTGATGAACAGTTAGAAGAAGATTTAGAGGTCATCAAATCATTAACCGACGAACAACGTATCGTTGTTGATGATGAAGGAAAACGAATCATCGCAACCAATATAGACAGCGATGATGATGGCATTATTGATGAAAAAGATGTATTTCCTGAAGATGCAACGGAATGGTTAGATACTGATAAAGACAGCATTGGTAATAATAGCGATGCATTTCCTAATGATCCGACTGAAACGATGGACAGCGATAAAGATGGGACTGGCGATAATAGTGATATTTTCCCAGACGACGCAACTGAATGGCTAGACACAGATAACGACAATGTTGGTGATAATAGCGATGCTTATATTGATGATCCTGAAAAATCAGTGTTAGATGTTAGCACCACTATAAATTATACAGCGCCTTTTGTTCATGCCGTATACAAGCAAGTAACGCTACTGGAAGTGACAGAAGAAAACATTGTTATTACTTATAATAATGGTCAAGTCCACACTGATAAAACGGTCACCTATATTACCCCTGAGGGTATTCAATATGGTTCAGTAACTAGCGCTGATCTATTAAACACCGATGGAACGTTTACTCGCACAAGTGAATGGGCATATGACTTCGACCTTGATGGTGATGCTAAATTTTTAGGTAATGGCCTTGAGATTGGTAGTAGAACCGCGAGCGGAGAACACTTCTTAATTTACGGAGATGAAGCATTAGCATCGCTTGAAGGCGGCAGTAATGGTGAAGGGCGTATTTTTGATGATGTCGACTTTTCATCACGTACACACCCTGATGACCTATCAAACATTGATTTTATTGCTAACGTAAGCGTTTCTTGGCAAGAAGAGGCAGGTAATAAAATCATCACTAGCGATTTTGTACAGTATGTTAAGGAGGAGTTTGATCACACCAATCTTGCCGCTGCAAGCGTCGAGTATAAAGAGAGCAAACGTGAAGAGGTGAATGATAGTGGTGTCACTACCTATAGGGAACAGCTTGAGGACTGGGATGGTAATGACAGTATCAATCAAGTTACACAACTGACGGTTGCCGGCAGTAATCAATACAGCTTCATTCATCAACGTCCTGTTTGGGCAAATCCAACAGATGGCATTGATGAAGAGTATGCAGACTTTAACTTCGCCGGCGGAAAATGGGATTCACTGAGTCCGTACTGGTACGAAACAAATGATACGTTAGATGATCAAGGCATACGTACCTATAGTGGGCAGCGTTATGTAATGGATAGCACTTCGATGAGCAAGTTTGTTGATAGTGAAAACGAAAATGGTCTGTTATTCAACGAGTATGTTGCAATTAATAAAACCATTAACGATAGTGAGCGAACCGAGTTTGTAACATGGTCTCATTACCCACTTGCTGATTATGAGTTTACTACTGATACTCTCGATATAGGTCAAGCTTATAAAGTGTATCAAAAACAGTCGAATGGTATCTGGGTTGGCTTTAGTTTCCCTGAATGGGGTTCACAATCAGTTACTGATTTAGCGACGAAAATTGAAGATGCACGCTCAGGTGATCTTGCGCTCAGCGAAATCGATGACATTGTTGTACCTGGATTAAGTGTTTACAACCAACCTATTACTACCTCTTCATTTATTTATGATGAAACCGGTGAAGCAAGAACTTGGTACTTAGTGAGCAATAACCTACTAATCACAGA
Source organism: Psychromonas marina (assembly GCF_030161115.1). Taxonomy (GTDB): domain Bacteria; phylum Pseudomonadota; class Gammaproteobacteria; order Enterobacterales; family Psychromonadaceae; genus Psychromonas; species Psychromonas marina. The sequence continues at coordinate 227,236 of NZ_BSPQ01000016.1, read as the reverse complement.
TGGTCAATATACGATGAGTAACGTAACCCTCACTGACAATGGCATAAAAGAGGGATGGATAGTGGTTAATGCCGCTGATCAATTGGTCTTTTTAGAGCCAATGGTTGATGAGCCTTGGCAGTGGTTTGATGCTTATAATCGTCACTGGGCAGGCATTACTTCACTTAACACTGAAAACTTCATGTGGGGCAGTAACTTAGGTGAGTTTTATTTAGACGAAAGCCAAGCAACCGCTCGCCTTACATCATTATTACCTTTAATGGATTGTAATATTGATAATTCTCCATGGGATGATATTAATGATCAACCGGCATCATTTAACAGCTTAGCTGAATACAATGATGCAGTAACAGCCTGTGGTGGTGCAAGTGAAACCATCTTTACTGCTGCGTTATTAACTGGCGAAAATTTAGATCAAACCTCTGAATGGATATTAGGCGAAACCATCAACAATGAGTTTATTGAAGATGAACGAATCCGTTTTTACCCGGGTGGAACAGGTGCCTTTATCGATGCTGAAGATGGTCAGTTCAGCTTCAACTGGTCTATCAGCGATGGTCAACTTCATTTAGAGATAACAGCAGCGCTTTATGCAGGATCTCAAAATATAGATACAATTGTTGATTTCAATGGTGGTGATTATTACTCGGTTAAGTCTTTCTGGCGAGATGTAAGCGGTGAGGACTACACAGCCCCAGCCGAGGGACAGGGTGAAATAACTAGCCAACTCATGAAATTTGATCATTATAGTAACGAAGATGCACCAGCAGCCTTTACTGAAGAGTGGTTAAGTGGTCGAACACTTTATACTGTTTGGTTTGGTGATGGCGATCTTGTTAATGATCAAGGTCAAGCAATAGATGCTGAAGGTAATTTAATCCCTGATGGAGAAGATACAATTGATGTAAATAATGTCGCCGTTGTACAAGCGGTTACTTATGCGAGTGATGGCACCGTCTCAGCAGTTGGCCTCAGAAATTCAACATCTTCACCAGAGGGGGTCTTCTATCACTATGGCGTTGATGCAAACGGTATCTTACGTATTGAAGAGGAGCAGAATGAAGCCACAGAAGGAAATTTTATCTGTGATAATACGCACCCTGATTACTTAAAAACACATTTCATACTAAGTGATCAAAATGGGGTTGAGCAGTTTGATAATGTGGATCTCTTTTTCTACGATATGCAAGCAGCTTTAGATTATGCTGATGGACTAATAAGTGATATTTCAAGATGTAATTAATCAACTCACTTTTATAATAGAAACTTAGCCTAAAAACACCGTTCAGCTATCAACTGAACGGTGTTTTTTATTAAACGCCACTGATACCTCTTTTAAACCGTAAAACAAAATACGTGTATAAGCGGAGCGCAAAGGCGTAGGATGCACCTATATTACTTTAAGCAATGAGCCCGATATGAGTATCAAAACCACAGAGCAAATAATCACCCGCGCACTATTAATCTCTATTCGTACCCCCGATGTCACCCAACAAGAGGTCGATGAGTCATTATCTGAATTGGGCCGTTTAGTGAATACACTCGGTTTTTCAGTGGTTGGTACAAAAACTCAACGACAGCGTTCAACAAAACAGTTATCGGTATTAGGCTCAGGAAAACTTGAAGAGTTAGCAACCCTTACTGGAGAGTCTGAGGATCAACAATCGGAATTTGAATTAGATACGGCAGATTTTGATAAAGCAGAATTTAGTGAGCTATTAGCTAATGAAGATGTTCAGCAGCAAGCTAACGTGGTGGTATTTGATTGTGAACTAAGCCCTAACCAACTACGCAATGTGGAAGCGGCATTAGGCGTTGAAGTGTACGATCGTACCCGCGTGATCATCGAGATTTTTAGCAAGCACGCACGTACGCGTACCGCTAAATTACAAGTCGAGATTGCTCGTCTTAACTATTTAACCCCGAGAATACGTGATGAAAACAGCGGTGACCGTGAACGTCAAAAAGGACGTTGGATAGGTGAAACTGCTTTTGAGGTAAACCGTCGTCGTATTCGCGATAAAATCGCAGAGTTAAAACGTGAACTAACAAAACTACAAAAAGAGATGCAAGGCCGACGGAGTGGTCGTGTTGAACAACTTTGTGTCGCATTAGTGGGTTATACCAATGCAGGTAAATCGTCGTTAATGCGTGCATTAACAGATTCCGAAGTATTAGTAGAAGATAAACTCTTTGCAACCTTAGATACCACAGTGCGAACGTTACAACCGCCAACACAACCGCGTATTTTAATTTCTGACACGGTCGGGTTTATTAAAAAACTTCCGCACGATTTAGTCGCCTCTTTTCACTCGACGTTAGAAGAAGCCAAAGATGCAGATCTTTTACTGTATGTCGTGGATGCGTCAGATGATAACTTTGAATCGCAGTTAGCCGTGGTTGATGATGTATTAGGACAGTTAAATGTCGATTTTAATAATAAATTATTATTACTCAACAAAATGGATTGTTTAAGCGAAGATCAGCAATTAGCGCTGCTAGAACAATATCCTGACGCATTACAAATCAGTACCCGTGATAAATCAGATGTCGCTTTGGTGCATCAAGAGATTCAAGACTTCTTAGAAAAGAAAATGTGTGCAGCTTGTTTTCATATTCCCTATACCGCGAGTGGTGTAATGGGTGAAATTCATAATAAGATGTTGGTCATTGATGAGCAATACCATGAAGATGGCGTGCGTGTCACAATCAAAGCAAGTCCCGTTGCCTTAGAGCGACTGCATAAGATGCTACAAACCTCTTTCTAGTAACCTCACTCGTTAGTTAAAGAATAAAACCGGTGGTTAAAGCATGATATTTAGCCATCTTATCTCCCCTAAATGCCCACACGAAAATTTCTGTTTGATAAACAACGGATAACAAAACTTTTGTCTCTATCACGTGTACAATAAACTCTTTTTTGCAAAAGATAAATTTTAGGAGAGACAGATGAGCAAGGGTAAAACCTTCTTAAAAGGATTAGCAATGGGTGCTGCTGATGTTGTACCGGGTGTTTCAGGGGGCACCGTTGCGTTTATTACCGGTATTTACGATACCTTATTAGAAAGTATCAGACGCATCAATCCTCGCCTGATCACCATCATTAAAGAGCAAGGTATTAAATCTGCGTTTGCTCATATTAACGGTAGTTTCTTAATTATTTTATTCGCGGGTATTTTAACCAGCATCTTTAGCTTTGCACGCCTTATCACTTGGTTGCTGACTGAGCATCCTATTCCACTATGGTCATTTTTCTTTGGTTTGATTATCGTCTCTGTTATTCACATGCTTAAACAGATACAACAGTGGCAAGTCACCCGGTTTATCTCATTAGCAGTTGGTATTTTCTTTGCATATGGTATTACCGTGTTACACCCTATTAGTATGGAGCCAACACAAATAAATATGGTCATTGCAGGGTCTATTGCGATATGTGCGATGATTTTACCTGGTATCTCTGGCAGCTTTATTTTACTGTTATTAGGCATGTACGGCCCACTCTTAATGGCAGCTAAATCCTTCGACCTATTCACTCTTGCTGCCTTTGCGACAGGTTGTGTGATAGGCCTGCTCTCTTTTTCGCATCTATTATCTTGGATATTACGTAAACAACGTGATATTGCCCTGACCTTCTTAACGGGCTTGATGATAGGAACATTAAATAAAATTTGGCCGTGGAAAGAGGTGCTCACGTGGCGAACCAATTCAAGTGGCGAACAGGTACCATTACTGGAGCAAAACTTAAGTCCCTTTGCCTTTGAGCAACTGACCGGGACACCGGCTTTGATAAGCTATGCTGTTATGGCAGCAATACTAGGCTTTATGGTGGTATGGGGATTAGAAAAATTCGCCGAAAAAAATGGGTAACCCCAGTCTTTATTAAATAAATATCCGCTCAGGTGAGTACTACCTATCGCAGCCCTTCCTGAGCGAATTAAGATCATCTGCCAGACTTAGCATTTACCTTCACCTCGGATTCATCATTACATGCTTGCAACGTTAAAAAATATCCTACCTCAAAGCGCTTGGTATATGCTGCTCTCCGCTTTTGCGTTCGCCTTAATGGCCGTTTGTGTGAAAATAGCAAGCAGCACCTACCATATTCCGGTACTAGAGATAGTAGCGGCCAGAGCCCTTGTGTCCGCTCTGATTAGCTATGTAGATATTAAACGTAAGGGAATTTCAATGTGGGGTAATAACACGCCATGGCTGATCGCGCGTGGCACCGTTGGCGCCTTAGCATTGATCTTTGTTTATTATGCAATTTCAACACTACCACTTGCTGAAGCCACAATTTTGCAATACTTACACCCAGCTTTCACAGCACTATTGGCGTTATTGTTTTTAAAAGAACATATACAGCGTTCCACCCTTACCTGCATCATATTGGGGTTAGTGGGCCTGTGTATCATGATTCAACCTAATTTTAGCCATGATAGCTATATCCACTATTCATGGCTCAGTGTCGGCGCGGGGTTACTTGGTGCATTTGGCAGCGCCGCTGCTTACGTAATAGTTAAAAAGCTGACAAAAACCGATGATAGCTCAGTAATTATTTTTTACTTCCCCATTATTGCATTACCTATTTCGATTATTTTATTAGGTAGTGACTTTGTTATACCGAGTTTAGCAGCAGTGGGTATCTTAATTTTAGTCGGTATTTTTACCCAAATCGGGCAAGTCGGACTAACAAAAGCGTTGCATTGTGCCGATGCCAATAAAGCCACTGCTTATGCTTATGTACAAGTTCTCTTTTCAATTTTAATCGGCTGGTTATTTTTCAGCGAAATTCCTGAATTAACCACCATTATAGGTGGTGGATTGATCATGGTAGGCGCGGTTATTAACGTATTATGGAAACGATAGAGGACATTCCACGCCTACTTTAGTGATAAAAATCCATTAATATAAGCGTAATTAAGCAATTCAGACAAAAATCACAAATAAATTTTTAAATTCTTGTTTGTTATTTATTAAATCAACTAGAGTTAATAACATAAATTAACTAAAGGTCATATAACAGTCAACGCCATTAATACAGACATTGATAGCATTAAAAACAACGTATTAAGATAGTTTACTAATAATGCCAAGTTCATTAATTTAGTGTTCAAAAATTGCGAAGGAAAAAGATGTTAGTTCAAGGCGCAAGTTGCAGCTAATGGTTATTCCCTTGGCAAAACTTGTAACGTAGGAATAACGTCTTTTAACCAGCAAGATTGGTCAGATAATTAATGGATTTGGTATAATTATAGAGGGATAAAAGGGATGGGTAAATGCTAGTATTTCTTCACTCGCTAAAGTCGCGGTTACTCTTTCTCATTTTTATTATTACCTTACCTGGGTTAATTGCGATTTTTTATCAGGCTGATGCTGAACGAAGTAGAGCAATAACTGAACTGCAGAACCGTGCGATTGCGGTGGTTAAAAATATCACCGCAGAGCAGGTTGAAATCATTGAAGAAACAGAGTCTTTTTTAATACGCTTGTCTAAATCCCCAATGCTCTCAAATCTCGCCTCCTCTGAATGTAGTGCTTTTCTCGCCCATATTCAGAACTTAACAGACAATTATGTAAACTTAGGTGCGCCAAGTGTCGACGGGAAACTGCTTTGTAATGCTTTACCACTCGATGAGCCAGTTAATGTCGCCGATCGTCCCTATATTCAACATGCGATCCAGAATAGAGGTTTTTCTATTGGTCAGTTTCAATTTGATCGCTCAGCTCAAACATCCAGCATTAACTTTGCATACCCGATTATTAATCCCGAAAATAATCAAGTTGTTGGCTTAACCGTTGCCGTTATCTCGCTTAATTGGTGGAGTAAACGTCTTGACCATGCGAGCTTACCTGAGGACTCAGTTTCTTATATTACCGATGCAAAAGATAAAATAATCGCAATCTATCCTGAAAATCCTCCTTTACTTGGTACATCCATAAAAACAATTCAAGGCGTCGCTCAGTTCGTTGCAAATAAACAAACCAAGATAATCAAAGACGCAAACGGACTACTGAGAATATTTGTCAGCAGTGACTTGATAACTGTCAATGGCCATAGCTCAGGCAGCATTGTAGTCGGTATCCCGATCGACAAAGAGCTAACGCTGATAACATCACGATTTCAGCAGATAATCACCCTCTTTTTACTGTTCGTTTTACTGATCGTAATATTTGCAATATGGAGTACTGAAAAGAGTATTTTAGCTCCCCTAAGGGCACTTAAAACGTCAACAAAACAACTTGAATCAGGTGTGCATATTGACGAAAACAAACTGAGTGGCACTGCAGAACTTGTTGACTTAAAAAACCATTTTTCAATCATGGCAAAAACAAGGCTGGAAGCTGAACAACAGCTTAGGAATAATCAAATAGTGTTGCAGAAAAATGATGAAAAACTATCTAGGCATATAAAAAACACCCCGCTAGGTTCAATCGCATGGGATATAAACTTTATTTGTACAGACTGGAATAAAGCTGCAGAAAAGATATTTGGATATTCTGCCAATGAGGCAATTGGCAGTAGTATTATCGAATTGATTGTTCCCCCTAAGCTAAAAAGTAAATTTATCCGTAACTATACAGCCCAACTTCAAGACCAAGAACGAAGTCACTGCGAAAATGTACTAACCACAAAAAGTGGCAAGCTGATTACCTGTAATTTTTACAACACATTAATGCTAGAGGGTGAAGGTTTAATCGGGGGCGTCGCCTCATTAGTTCAAGATATAACCGTCGATAAACGCAACCAAGATATATTAGACCGCTTTTTTGAACTACCTGTCAATTTACACTTGATAGTAGATTTTGATGGGCGTCTGTTAAGAGTAAATGAAGCTTGGGAAAACACATTAGGTTATAGATCAGCACAACTGATCGGTCAGAGCTTAATAAACATCGTTCATCCAGAAGATATTGAAGCCACCAACGCTGAGATTAAAAAAGTAGAACAAAGTAAAGAGACTTATTATTTTGAAAACAGATGCCGTACCAATCAAAATACCTTTCGTTTAATTGCTTGGTCTGCAACCGCTTCTAACCATGAGGAAACTATCTACGCAGTAGGCAGAGATATTACCGAGAGCAGATTAGCAGTAGATGAGTTGAAACAGGCCGCCGTCGTGTTCACGCACGCGAAAGAAGCCATTATTATCACCGATGCAATGAGTAATATCATCAATGTTAATCAGTCTTTTGTGCAATTAAGCGGTTATTCAAGAGAGGAAGCGATCGGGCAAACACCTAAATTATTTAAATCTAACCGACAGCCTGCAAAATTTTATCGTGATATGTGGCAATCCATCAATGATAAGGGGCATTGGTCAGGTGAAATATGGAATAGGCGTAAAAGTGGTGAAATTTACCCACAACTAATGACCATTAGCTCAGTATTTGATGAAGATAAAAAGGTTAAAAATTACATTGCCCTATTTACCGATATTAGTGCACTAAAAGCACATCAAAAACAGCTAGAACATATCACCCATTATGATCCGTTAACGAACCTACCAAACCGAATATTACTCGCGGATCGGTTAGTTCAAGCAATGCCTCAATGCATACGTCAAAATCAGTCGCTTGCCGTTGCTTTTCTGGATTTAGATGGCTTTAAAGAAATAAACGATAACCATGGCCGCGCCATTGGAGATAAATTATTGGTGGAGGTCGCAAGACGCATCAATAACTCATTGCGCGATGGCGATACCCTCTCACGTTTTGGTGGCGATGAATTTGTCGCGGTCTTAGTTAATTTAGAAAATCATCAAGCTTCTGAACCAATACTAGAGAGTTTATTAACCGCAATATCAGCCCCTGTCATGATCGGACCTATTGTACTGGAAGTTTCTGCCAGTATTGGGGTGACTATCTACCCCCATGATGGTGTCAATGCCGAGCAACTTTTACGCCATGCTGACCAAGCGATGTACAACGCAAAACAAGAGGGTAAAAATCGTTATCACCTTTTTGATATGGCAGAAGATATTGCTATGAAGCATCAGCATGAGAGCTTACTTCGTATCCGCACCGCTTTACAAGAGGATGAATTTACACTTTATTATCAACCCAAAGTGAACATGCAAACGGGTGAATTAATTGGTGCAGAAGCATTAATTCGTTGGCAACATCCAGAACGAGGCTTGCTGTCACCGATTGAATTTCTGCCCATTATTGAGCGTCATACACTCACTATTGAAGTCGGTGAATGGGTAATCGATAGCGCCCTGAAACAGATTTCAACATGGCAAAAATTAGGCTTGAAGCTGACTGTCAGCGTTAACATTAACGCTCTACAGCTTCAACAGAACTGTTTTGTTAAACGTTTAGCGGCGTTACTAGCAGCGCATCCAGATGTTGACCCCAGCGCATTAGAGCTAGAGGTATTAGAGACCAGTAAATTATCTGATATCAGTGATGTATCTAAAATTATGCGCGCTTGTATTGAATTAGGCGTCAGTTTTGCGCTGGATGATTTTGGTACCGGTTATTGCTCTTTGACCTACCTAAAACAACTGCCCGTCAGTTTAATCAAAATTGATCAAAGCTTTATCCGTGATATGTTGGATGATCCAGATGATCTGGCGATTGTTAAAGGGGTAATAGGGTTGTCACGCGCCTTTCAACGAGATGTTATCGCCGAAGGGGTCGAAACCCTCGCGCATGGTGCAGCACTAATGCAACTTGGCTGCTATTTAGCGCAGGGGTATGGTATTGCGAAACCGATGCCAGCCGAAGAATTACCGGAATGGGCAAAGACTTGGCAACCTGATCAAACTTGGACGCAAATAAAGGCGGTGTAACGATGCTGCTCAGGGCTTGTAGAGACAATGTAAGAGGAGTAATGTGGAAGTTTAAATCATTCACTATTATGATTTATCCCTATGACATCAGCTATTTACTGTAATTGGTATAACCATTAATTAAAAAGAGGTCCATTATGAGCGAAGATGATTCCCTAGAGCGTAACAGTGAAAATAGTGATATTTGGAAGAATTATGCATTTGATCCACCTGGACAAGAAAATTTTTCACTCCGCACTACTTACCCAGAAGACCCGGATGGTGTTGAAGTATTAATGGAGATATGGAAAGGCGGTGCAACCGAACCAGCCCACCATCACCCCGGAGATGACTTAACCGTTATTGTAGAGGGACAAATGACTGTGCAGTTTTACAGTAAAGGTGAGCATGGGTTAGTTAAAGATGGCGAGCAACGTGTCTTTAATAAAGGTGATAGCGCTTATATAAAAGGCAACAGAATACACAGTGCGACCTATCCGCAAGACTGCAAATTAGTTTATGTGCATAATAAAAAATTCGACTTTATAGATGACAGCGAATAAATAAAAAGACAATGCAATAACCTCTTTGGTTAGCATTGTCTCAATTTCCTTACCCTAAAAGTGGCTCTTTATGCCTCAATTTATGCTATTCCAGCTGTAATACAGGGTAGATATCTCCAAAAATTAATTTTTCAATTTTCAAGCATACCCACACTTTTTCACTCATTTTTTTTATTAACTCTATTTGACCTAACACTAACCAAGGAGATCACAGCTGCATGGTTGATTTAGCCATGGTGTGTCGTTATTCTAATTAGCTCTTATCGTTTACAGATTAAATTTTGACTATGAAAATGCCCTTTACATTACCCATTATTCTCGACGGAGGAATGGGTCGAGAGTTGCAACGCATCGGTGCACCTTTCCAACAACCAGAGTGGTCAGCGCAAGCGTTAATTGAAGCGCCTGAATCTGTCTCACAAGTACATCGCCGCTTTATAGAAGTTGGCGCTAATATTATTACCACCAACACCTATGCAGTCGTCCCTTTTCATATCGGTGAAAAACGCTTCAATGAGCAAGGTGCGGATCTGATCAAATTAGCAGCAAAGCTAGCGCGAGAAAGTATTAACCAAGATGAGCAAGTACTCGTTGCTGGTTGTATTCCACCTGTACTAGGCTCTTATCGCCCAGATCTTTTTTCAGTAGAAAAAGCCCAACCTTTACTTGAACCCTTAATAGAGAATCAACAACCTTATGTGGACATTTGGTTAGCTGAAACCATCTCCTCAATCGCAGAAGCGGCAATGATTAAAGCGCGTACTGCATCCACTGAAAAAACCACGTGGATTGCATTTACCATTAAAGATGAAATTACCACGGAATCAACATTGCGCTCTGGTGAATCAGTTTATGATGCAGTGAGCCAAATTGCAGGGCAGCATGTCTCGGCAATATTGTTTAATTGCAGCCGCCTTGAAGTCATGCAAAATGCTCTACTTAATGCTCACCAAGCATTACTCGATAAAGGGCTAGATGAAGAAATACAACTAGGTGTATACGCCAATAATTTTTTGCCGATTGGCGATTTACACGAGGCAAATGATAATAGCGGTGTCTCTGAAATTAGAGCTGATGTGCCACCTTTGCGCTACGCAGAGTTTGCTTCAACGTGGTTTAACGCAGGCGCTACCATTATTGGAGGATGTTGCGGCGTTTCGCCCGATCACATTAAAGTATTAGCGCAGCTGAAATCACTTAATGGTGGTAGGTAATCACATCAAAAACGCAATATTTCATATCCAAACTGACTACCCCGCACAAAGGTAGCATTAAAATATAAGGATATATTACGCACGACATGAAAAATCATGTCATTAAAAATTTTGATTCTATGATTCACGCTAAAGTGATAATAAAAATGCCACACGCTCGACTTGATAAAGCGTGTGACAGATTAATGTGCTTATTTCGCTACAAAGACAGCTGAAGTCGGTATGTTGTCATACACCCCTTTCGCAATCTCATTATTCCACGTAGCAATCGGTTTACCATTGATAACAGGATGTTTAAACTGATTACCATCCCAACCAAAAACATATGTAACACCTTGAGTATCAAATAAACCCCATCTTGTTATCGGCGTATCGGCACTGTTTGCTTTTTCTAAGGTATTATTAATAAATACATTATTAGGACCCGTTGGACCCGCCCAATCAGAGGCATGGATACCCGATGAGAACCAAATAGGCTGCCAACTCCCGTCACTCGGTGCACCATCAGCCCAGCTACGGTGTGCAAAAGGAACCGAAATAGTGTTATTACGAATAATATTATTACGCTCCCAACCACCGTGCATATTTAAATCTGCATTGATGGTATTACCCTCAATAAGATTACCTGAAGAGGACCACTGTATCGCTAAATGGCGCACATTTTGAATATCATTATCTTTAATCAGGCTGTCATGTAACTTAGATGCGCGGAAGTAACCATGCCCACCAGCGCCTTTATTCCATGAGCCATCTATATCAATGTTTTGCAGTGTTAAATTTTTAGAAAATTCAGTCACAACAGGATGTGAACCAATCATATTGATATTAACATTGTCCACAAAGCTATTATTAGCCCACTTTAAAATAATGCCATGAATTGCATCTGCTGGGCAGACATTCTCATAGCGATGTCCAACGCCCTTAGGGTTCGTCTTTTTATCATATTCATCAGTATTATTGGTAGCACAGTCCGTAGAAGCTTGGTTCATGGTCATCGTAAAATCACGGAAACCAACATTCTCAACGGCAGTAACGGGCATTAAGCGGCTTTTATACTTGTTGTAATTTTTAAGTTCCATATTAAAGTCTAATGGTTTATCGATAGTCACAGTATTGTTCGCCGTATCAACCGCTGTAACATGGCTGATTTGATGACGCATATGACCTGATTTAATATTACCTTTAGTGCGCATATTTTCAGGTACTTCAGCTAAATCTAAAAAGGCAGCATCATTGGTTGCACCGATATAAATGAGATCGCCCTCCTCAAATCGCTTCGCTCTTCCCGCTTTTAACACCAACACCGTATCACCAGCTAACGCAGGCTGCGCAAGCTCAATAGAATGTTTCCAATGATAATTTATGCTGCCCTCAAACTTTTGCTCCTTCTTGTGTTTTATACGTGTTTCTGCACGAAAGGCAGCAAAACCAGGCCAATATTTCTTTTCAAAAGTAGGCGAACCATCCTCTGCCACTCCCGTATAGGGCTTCCAAGAGTTAATCACAATATGGGTACCGGTTTTAGCGTCAACCCCCTGACCTTCAATCACAATACCAGAGCGATCGACATGTACTTCGTCAGCAATGGTAATTTCACCTACAGGTAATTTAATGCGAATCAAATTATCAGGGCTATTATCGATACTGATGCTATCAATGATCGCTTGAATAGCGGGCGCATCATCTAAACCATCATTAGCAACCACACCATGATCAGACGCCAATATCGTTTTACTAAATGTTAATGGTAGATCCTGACCACCTTTATACCCCGGTGCTGCCAGTAATAAACCACTGTTGAGCGCTAAAACGGTGGCAACTGCTGTCGATATAATCGTCCTTGAATTAAATAATTTCACGTAAATCCCTCGCCTCTGAATAGTGATACCAAAGCCATCAATCAAACAAGCTTGGTATTGCATTAAGTTAACTAAATTTCATGTGGTTATCATGCCACCATGTCCAGAGTATCAAAACAAACCAATCGATCAACTTATTTGAAATGACGGTTTGTTTTTATGAGAGGTGAGATTGCCTATTAGCCTTTTCAGAGAGACTTTCAAATTTCAGAACGCCTTGCAGCCGTCGTTTATGTGCTGTTTAAATTAAGCTAATTGCTGCGCAATAATATTAATGACAGTAAATAATAAATCAGAAATTGCACAGAGAAAACGTTCACTAGCAATACCACTAAAATTCAATCGGCCAAACTAACTCCAACTATTTGAAAAATAATGAAATAAAAACAGAAGAGAGTCGGTCTCATTAAGCCAACGTTTCAATAAAATAGTCTAAGGAATTAAAAATGACACAATCACTTTCACCTAATATTAAAAATCGCCTTCAGTGGTCTCTTTTTTCATTGCGCATCGGCGTATTCATCGTCATGATCATGTGGACATTGGATAAATTTGTTAACCCCGCTCACAGCGCCCGCATATTAGAGGTTTTTTACGGCATCAACAGCTCTGGTGAGCTCGCTATGTATATCATGGGTGGATTGCAATTGTTGTTGGTATTAGCATTTGTAGCAGGGGTTAAAAAACGTATTACTTATGGGTTAATATTTTTATTACACTTTGCATCAACATTTTCTGCATACGATCGCTACATTGATGGTTTTAATAATTTATTATTTTTTGCCGCGTGGCCAATGTTAGCAGCGTGCCTTGCACTCTACTTGTTACGTGATGAAGATGTGAAATTTACCATCAAGGGGTTGTAATTAATGAAGCATTTAACTCACAGAGTTAAATGCTTCAACATCACCAACAAGGGCAACTGGCAGGAAACCGTTGCCCCACTGAGCTAGTAACATTAACACCTTAGCAAACGGTGCGATTATTCACTTTTTTTATTAATAGTAATCGTATAAAAAGCGAAAAAAGGACGAATGAAAAGCCAAACAAGTACCACTGACATAAACGGGAAAAACAGCGTAACAGGATCAAATAACGCATCCCCCTTTGCAAAATCAACGATCCATTGTGCAAAACCTGCTGTAGCAAAGAAGCTATAACCAATGCTAAAAATCATCAATAATTGCCACTTACCTTCAATAAACAACGCCAGCGTTCGACCTAACACCGACAACTTCCCGCCTTCTGCAGCATCATGTCTAGGCATCTTTTTTAATTTATTTCTGGCGATCAAAAAAACACACATTGAAATGATAGGCGCAATGATAAATACAGCCCACTGCAAAATATACAACGGGCGAATTTCCCGCAAAAAATGTTGAGCATACTGAAATCCAACCTCTGAAAATGGATTGGTTTTAATGACCTCCCAATAAAGTCGTAAGTTATCTGTATATATATAGGGAACCAAAAATTGTTCATACCATGTATATAAGGAAAATAGCATAAGGTAAGTAAACACTAGCGCATTTACTGCAAGGGTTTCAGCCCCACTCCTCTCTTTTATTGTTGCCGTCTGTGCAGCTTGGGTTTGATTGATCATACATGAGCGCCAAAACCAGCCGACATTATTTATTTGATACTTTTTAAAATGCACGTTTCTACACCATTGTAAAATTTAAAAGTGAATAAAACCTTACCAAAAAACCTTTTAATTTCAATGCAATAGATAATAAAAAATAAATAACAAAAAGTTAAATTAATCTTTATTTATCAATGCGTCAGAAATTAAGACGATAAAAGGAAGAAACCTCAGATAAATTTGAACGGCTAATATGGCTTACATTGTAGAGCTACTTGCAGAGGGGCTTTCAGGGATATCGAGCTAGCGCAATAGCATGAGCGAGTATGCAATAAACAGGTTAAACCTGTTTATTGATAAGTATGCTTTTGTGTACAGCAACGAGCATGCTTAGTCATGCTCGTTGTTATAAATTCAGACGGTTTGATAACGCGCTAAGATTTTTCCTAGGCTTTCAGATGCCCCCGTTAACTGAACAACACCTTGCGAAGATTGGGTCACTAAGTCCCTAATAGTATTTGACTGTAAACGAATACCACTCAGCTCTTCAGAAATATTATTAGCGACAGAGCTTTGCTCTTCAGAAGAAACCAAAATTTGATAACTCATATCATTGACTGCTTGTGATGATTCAGTAATCGCATTCACATCCTGACCAATCTCAACAATTAGCTCACGACTTGTTTGCGCTTGTTTTACCGTATTTTGAGTCATATCTGAAATATTATTCGTTTCTGACTGTAGACTCTCAATCATAGATTGAATCTCAAGCGTCGCAGATTGAGTACGACTCGCCAACGTTCTTACTTCATCTGCAACAACGGCAAACCCTCTTCCCATTTCTCCCGCACGCGCAGCTTCAATCGCCGCATTCAGGGCCAGTAAATTGGTTTGTTCAGAAATAGAACTGATGGTGGTGATAACATCATTAATTTTTATGGTGTTATCTTTCAGCGTGATCACTGAATCTGATGTTTGCTCGATATAAGAAGATAACTGTTGAATCTCAGTAATTGCATGCTGCACTCTGCTGTCACTTTGCTTAATATATTCAGAGTTATTTTCGATTTGTTGTGATGCTTGTTTTGAAATATCAGTCACTTCCATCGACGATGCGGTCATCTCTTCCATGGCAGTGGCAACTGAATCCAGCGAGGTATGCTGATGATTAATATGCCCCTCACTCTGACGAGCCTCATCAGCGAATGAAGAGGAAGTGTTTTGCAGTGTTTGCGCATTATCTTTTACGGTAACCACTAACTCCGTTAAGGTATCCATTGCATTGTCGAGCGCACAACCAATTGTCCCAAACTCATCACGCCCAGCATGAAAGCCTAAACGCGAAGTGAGATCCCCTTTGGATATGTTTGTCGTCGTTGTCCAAAGCACCCATAATGCGCCTCCGATAAACGTTGCCGTCCAATACAAGACCAGTGAAAAGGGTAATAACCAAAGAAAAGAGAGCATCAAGGTGTTCAACGCCTGTTGTTTTTGTTCTTTTTCTTGCCCTGAAACAGATTGAGACAATGAAGCATATTGCTGTGAATTTGTTTGTATAACAGCGGTTAGCATATCATTGCGACGAGAAGAGGTGTCAACTGATGTGGATACTTTCACCCCAAGCGAAGCAAGTTTTTCTATTTGCTGCGTAGACTCCATAGCCAAAACCATCCCAGATAATTGGCTTTCAAGCGCAACCATCGACTTTTTTTCTATCTCTTGTAAAGAGTGTTGATATCGACCGATCGAGATGGTTGCTAACACAATTAAAAATAAACCAAGAATAACCCAGAACTTGTCATTAATAGACATCTTAATAAATAATTTATCTATGCTACGAAATTGAACTTCTTTCATAATTTTTCCATGAAGTAATTAATTAACTTGGAAAACACAGGTACCTCACAACCGACAGTTGGCGAGCAGCGCGATATTTATATTTTCCACAATAGTTACACAATGCAGTGGGATATTATCCGCGATGCCAATAATTGTATTTTTAAAATGTTAACATTTAATAAACGGATTGACATTTAATAAACCATTTAACATTCAATAACCTATTAGAATTACTACCGTAATCACGCTAAAAATTATAATTATGCCACATGACGCTTTTTATCCGATCTTCCCGACACCATTTATATTTACGCGAACAAAAAGTTAACTTAACCTTCTTTTATGCACGTTAGCGTTAATTAAGCAAAAATACAGTTATTATCGACCAAGTGATTAATAAACCGAGCAATCACTTAAACATTTAATACCTGGAAAACGAGAAATGGTTAATCCTCATATTCAACATCAGGCACAAGTAACATTAACAAGATGGCACAAAAAATAGACATCAAGATATCTACCGGCCAATGCATGCCTAACCAATATCGACTAAAGGCAACGCCTGTAGCCCAAGTAAGAACGACCGCGCTCAGTAGGTAGCGCTTCTCTCGTAAAAACAAGCCTCCCCAAAAGACCACACAGGTTGCCACAAAAATAGTGTGCCCCGATGGAAATGAATAATTTTTCTCTCCATCCCAATTAGCAATTCGGTAGCGCGGCACCTGTTCACTTGCAGTATTAATCAGCTCATTTTTTTGTTGTTCACTTAGTTGGTAAAACTGTGCAGGTGTATCAATAAGCTGTTGTTCAACAAGCTGATGGGTAAAAGGACGTGGCACTTCAGTAATATATTTAACAGTGCTTTTAAGTACAAAGCTTAAGCCAAGTATCAATGCAAATTGCATATATAAAATGAACAGTCTTTGATTAGGAGCACGGGTCTTAAATGCGATGAGGGCTAACACCACACAACTAATAATGAAGGTTGGGTTACCTGCGCTGAGTGATAAAACGTGTAATAGTGAGCCGATAACACTGGGAATTGGCGATTGTAAATCAAGGTTTGAGAAAATAAAAAGCAATAAAAACATCACTGCAAAAAAAATACTGCTAATAAAAATATTGTGTTTTTTACTTTTCAAAGAAAAGGAATAGGTCATGCTCATTAATTTTATTACCAACTGAAAATTTTAAAAGCACACATTGTAGCGTTAGTTGATGCACGGCACTAACTAAACCGCAGTTACATTAAGAAATTTACCTTTCTTCATTAACTTTTTGTTGCAGATAATTGAGGCAGGTCTTTCATTTTGCATGCTTTAACTTTTTACTCCACGCTACAAATCCGCTGACGACTGAATAATGTGTTTGAAAGTAGTGACCAACCCCTTTGATTGCATAAGCACCTGACAGATAAGCTTTAATGGAAGAACGCAGCGTTGCTTGAAAAACATGCCCAAGCCGATAGTATTTTCTATCAATAGATTGCGTAAAAATACCATTTAATTAACGCCCATTTACTTAAATTTCCGTCAGGTGCTTCTGGATAATGGTTATTCATTAAACAATGCACGCCTATCGTCCAATCGTATTACAAACAGACATTATCTAAGACATTTAAAAACAACTCAAAATCACTCTCATAAGTGTAAATTTTCTGCCTAGCATTACCACGCGATCTAACATGATAAAGCGCACCTGAAAACTCTATTCGTAAAAGATGATTCATTGTTATTCACCACTATATTCATTAAAAAAACCGAGTGGGAAAATAAAGAAGTGCAAAATGAAAGACCCGCCCCCCTTATCACTTTCATTTTTTACCTAATGAATAATGAGCAATATACAAAATAACTCTACTACATAAAGTAAGGAAATAAGGGATAAAACACACAACCGAAAAACAAAATATATATAAGCGATTGAAAAATAAACAGATAACGATCAAACTTTAACCATTAATTTTTTGCCTGATCATGTTCTTACGACTAAAAATAATGCATCGATAAATGATGCTGCCTATTTGTGGCTTAAAGCAAAAGCGTCTCCTTTTCGATCATCCAAAACTACTGATGAACAAGTTAACTTATATTTAGCAAATTAACAGACGTGACGAAATAAATTAAAACGGTCGGAATATGGATATGTCGATTTTCTAGAAATAGAAAACGGTGTAGTTAATAAGCATTTATTAATGAGTCATTACACGCTCATAGTTTCTTGGTTAAACATCAACCTTTAACAACATTACTATATGGAAATATTATGAAAATGAATAACAAATTAGTGGCGTCGTTTACTCTTGTTGCAAGTTTGTCGCTTACAGCAATAGGCGCGCAAGCAGCTGGCGAAGTATTTCAAGATTCTAAAGCAAGCTACCCTAATGAGCCAGGCTACTTTACTAGCCACTATGAGTTAAATAGTGATTGGAATACTTACCTTAAAACCACAAGTTATACTGCAAGTTATATTAACATTTCTAGTAATTCTCAAAATGCAGTATCAGGCCGAGGATGGGAGCATGGGCACCAATGGCGCAAAGTGAATTTTAGTGTTGACAATTACAACCCTGATTGGGATGGTCAAAAAGTAGTTTTTGCCTTATATGGTTGGACTAAAAGCAATGATACTAATTACGATGGCATGGCTGAATATTACATTATAGATAAGTATAACGGCTGGTACCCAGAGCATCAAAATGATGAAGGTAATGATAACGGTGCTAGGTGGTTAGGATCTAAGGATGTAGATGGTGCAAAGTATGACTATTACGTATCTACACGTACTAATAAACCACATGCATACGGTGGTGGCTTAACAACATTTAAACAATTTTGGGCAATACGAGATTACAATAATCAACGCGATAGTGGTGAAATGAATGTTGGTCAGCATTTCCAAATGTGGAAAAGCCCGCAACAGTATAAGCATGAAGCATATCCGTATATTGGCAACTGGGGTTATCAAGTATTTGCAATTGAACTTATTGGTGGTGGCGGTTCTGTTAATTTGAATGCTTGGTCTAATAACTAATTTTTCATATCAATGATTGCGAATAAGTAGATCATTGTTTAAAGACTCTTGTTGCTCGATTTAGTAACAAGAGTCATACATATAAGGGAGCAGATCTTTCATTTTGCATTCTTTAACTTTTTACTTATCGCTACAATTCGGCTTACGACTGAATAATGTATTTGAAAATAATGACCGCTCTCTTTGATTGTATAAGCATCTGACAGATAAGCTTTAATTGACCTATCCCCTTACATAAATTGCCGTCGGGCTCTTCTAGCAACAGGTGATATTGGTGATATTGGTGATATTGGTGATATTGGTGATATTGGTGATTCATTATACAGTGCACGTGTATCGTTCAATGGTATTGCATGCAGACATTATTTAAGACATTTAAAAACAGTGCAAAATGAAAGACCTGACCCATTAATCCCCACTAAGTTGCAAACATCCAAATTAATGGAGTGAAGCAACTTGCTCATTAGAATGGAATACTAGCACTGTTCATGAATTCAACGGCTTTAGATTGCCCAGTCATTGAAAGCTTAACCAATTCATTTTCCTCAGTGTATTCAATCTGCTTTTTATCGTTTAAAACTTGGACGTAGTGATGAGCAAGCTTTTGGTTAGGTAATTTAGAAAGTAAATCATCCAATTTTAATCCATCATTCTTGAAAAGCTCAGTTAAAATGATCTTCTCATACTCCTCTGAAGAGTGTTCCAAATCCTCATCAGAAGGATCACCTTTTGCTGGATCATTATTTGACGTAATAGGTTCCAAAGGCTCCTCGAACAGATTTTTTAGTTTTTGGAATCCACCTAATGAAAAATCACTTTGAGAGTATTCTTTCATTAATGTATTCGTGGAGTTAACAATTTCCACGAAGTCTGACTCCCTTGTTACGATGTAGTCATTACCTGAATCAAAAGCTTCCTCCATCAGAGGTATGTAATTATGGAGTTTGGATATAAGCACTCTATTTTTATTAAAGAATTTGCGAAACTCATCTATCTCTACATCAGAGTTGCGAATGGAGCCACTCAGCTCACCAAGGTTCCTCTGAGATTCATCCAATTCACCGTTTAGCCTTGAGTTATCCGCGGATAGGCTAGAAGCTTCTTCAGATATCTCAGTAATTTTCTTATCTTTTTGAGCAATAATATTGTCTTTAATCTGTAACTCAGATAAAAACTTACCTTCATTTTCGCTAATAGATTTCTTAATTTCATCTATTTCTTTGGAATCAAAAGTTCTTGTTTCTTCAACCCTGTGCTTCAAGTTGTTTAAGTCTTGCTGTCTTCTCAGATTAAATTCAAATACAAATTTTGAAGGGTATGGGAGTACAAATATATATATCGTTGCAGTCAATAGGGGATATAGCGCTCCAACCAATACCTGATTGCTAAGTTCAAATGCAAAGTCACTAGACGAAAAGAACTTATTAACTTCAGAATAATACTGAGTAAACCAATCTAACTTATCCTTCTGTCCCATAGCAGCAAAGAAGGTAATAACAGCCTGATAGTTCCAAAAGGCCCATGACACGATGAAAGCACCAAACATTGGGCTAGTATTTCTATCATATAAATAGGCTTTCAAAGACGTTGTAGCTTCTTTTAACATGATGTCCCCTTTAATAGTAATCAATCGATTATACCCAACTATCTGAAAGTAGTTATATAGCATCTAACTTATTCTGATAACTAAACCAATAAACAACACTTAAACGAGCAACTAATAAATGAATGTAAGGTGTTTCCAATATAAGGAAATATCACATGCAATACCCTACCCAATGGAAAACCATCACCTCACACCCTACATATGCAGTAAGCAACATTGCTGATGTACTAAACGCAGCAAGCAACACAGTCCTTAAGAAAGGAAGTCACCCAAGAGGTTACTTAACTGTTAAGCTTAAATAAATGGGGTCAAGTCTTTCATTTTGCATTCTTGTTTTTACTCATCGCTGCAATTCGGCTTAAGACTGAATAGTGCATTTGGAAAATAATAACCAATCTCTTTCATTATATAACCGCCCGGCTAGTAACACGTTATGATCGCTTCATTACGTGTTTGAAGCTCTGTTGTCAGTCGCGTATTTTGGGTAATGCCCAGCAATCGCTTAAACACTTTGATACCCGCTAAAACGAGAAAACCCCAGTTTACTTGCGTAAACTGGGGTTTAAATGGTTGGAGTCGGCCGATAAGCCGGGTTCTGTCGTGTATCGTCATTCGTCTAGGCCAGCAATCGCTCACTGGCTCAAGCAACCTACCCGCTTCCAGTACGGGTCGTACCTCAGGAAGCCTATTTGGTCTTGCTTCGGGTGGAGTTTACCTTGCACTAATGATTACCCATTAGCCGGTGCGCTCTTACCGCACCCTTTCACCCTTACCTACTAATAAATTAGCAGGCGGTCTCCTCTCTGCTGCACTTGTCGTTAGCTCGCGCTACCCAGGCGTTACCTGGCACCCTACCCTATGAAGCCCGGACTTTCCTCCCCCATATTTAACTATAAATAGCAATACAGCGGCGACGATCTAGCCAACTCCGCGGCGTATTATATAGAAGTTTTCACAGGAAGGAAGTTATAAGTTCTCTAATCCCCATTTATAAAGATCATTTTTTTTCTGAGAATGTATTTGCGCTGTCAGTGCCGCTGCTTTTTTAAGCGGAAGCTGCTCTTTTAATAACGCTAAGGTATTCAATGCTACCTGAGGAATTGCTTCGCTGTCTGCAACAGCCCCAGCAATCATTAATACAAACTCACCACGACAGTGGTTGGTATCCTCTTTTAACCACTCCAGCATCTCCTGTGCAGGTAATGCATAAAATGATTCAAAGGTTTTAGTCAATTCACGTGCGATTACGATTTTTCTGTCTGCACCGAGAATATTAACCACTTGTTGTACGGTATCGGTAATACGACGTGGTGACTCATAAAAGACCATGGTGCGTGTTTCTTCGATTAACGCACTGAGCTTATCTTGCTTGCCTTTCTCTTTTGCTGGTAAAAAACCTTCAAACGAGAACCTGTCTGTTGGAAGACCTGCAGCACTTAATGCAGCAATGGTGGCACACGCACCGGGAATCGGCACAATGTCGACGCCTTTTTCACGACACTCGTTTACTAAATGATAACCGGGATCACTAATTAGCGGTGTGCCTGCATCGGAAATTAACGCCACCGATTGTCCCGCTTTAATTTTTTCGATTAATACTTTACCGCGTTCACGTTCATTATGGTCATGTAGTGGAAACATCGGTTTTTTTATCTGATAATGACTTAAAAGCTTGCCACTATGACGTGTATCTTCGGCAGCAATCACGTCCACTTGTTGTAGCGTTTCGATTGCACGATAGCTAATGTCGCTAATATTGCCAATAGGCGTGGCAACGATATACAGTTTTGCAGGAAGATTTGATAGCGATTCGCTGTGGTCGGACATATTATTAGCCTATAAATAATGAATAAGATTGTTTAACGCAAGCCACAATATTACACTACATACTTATTGATACCTATATAGAAATTTTGCTTTCAGATAAAGGACACTACTTTGAACGTTTTCCTAAAAAAACGCATTAGTCGCTATTTAACAGTGATCGCAACTATCACCTTCATCACTGCGTGTTCAAGCGTTGCTACACCACCTGAAGAGATACCACCTGCGCTATTTAGTGAATTAGAGGCAGATTCTGCTTTTTACCTAAATAAAGATACGCAGCTAGGCAGCGATGACAATTTAGCCTGGCAGTTTTTGGCTGTTCAAGCGCTGATAAAAGAGAAGAAGTTTGTGATGGCTGATGCGGTGATTAATTCACTACAAGCTAAAACACTGAATACAGAACAATCATCTGCATTAAATCTATTAATGGCAGATAAGTTTTATGCACAAAATCAGTTACCAGAAACGCAAACAGCATTAGACAATATTGATACTCAGGTGCTTAACCAAGCAAACCTGGTACATTATTTAAAATTACAATCTGAGCTGTATATTCGTAATGAACAGCCTTATGAAGCAACTGAAAGCATGTTGTTGTTAATACCGCACTTGACGGTTGATACAGAAAAGCAGACATATAATGATCTGTTACTTGCGCAATTAATACAATTACCCGCTAAACGCTTAAATCAATACCAACCAGTGTTAGTGAAAGCGGTTGATGAAACAACAACACAAGAAACAGACCTAGGTGAATTAGTCGTACCAGAGCCGGCTTTACCGGCAGAGACGCCAACTGAAACACCTCAAGATAAACTATTAGCACAATACCAAGACTATAAAGAGGGTTGGTATGCATTGGCTGCGTTGTATCAAAAAAGTAAATTACGCCCAAATCGTTTAACGCGTGAGTTAAACCTTTGGAAAGCGACCTACCCAGATCATTCTGCACAGGCGTTTATGCCATTAGTGTTAGCAGACATTACTGCAATAAGCCCTTATCAGCCTGACGATATTGCGGTATTACTGCCGCTAACCGGTCGATTTGCAAGACAGGGTAAAGCGATTCAATTGGGATTGTTAAATGCGTATTACCAACAACAGCAAGCGCTAAGCAATAAAGAGATGCCGCTACCGAAATTACACTTTTTCGATACGCAATTAACCAACGGCCAACAATTAGCAGACCAATTAACAGAAGCGAATATCGACTTTGTTATCGGTCCACTGATGAAAAAAGAGATTGAAGAGCTATTACCGCTGATTGAAAATATGCCGGTATTGGCATTAAATAGTTTCGTTGAGCAAAAAAAATCAACCGATGAAGATCAACAACCTGAGATCAATGAAGTGCAGTGGCATTATGCATTCCCTCTTTCACCAGAGGATGAAGCAAGACAAGCCGCTTCTTTGATTCATGCAGACCAACATAAAAACCCGTTGATTATTGCACCAAATTCAAGCTACGGTAAACGTGTAGCAAGTGCCTTTAAGCAACAGTGGGCGGCATTAACACCGACCAGCGACGTTAATGTTGAAGCGCACTATTTCCAATCGAAATCGAAATTATCAACATTTATTGCTGATGTATTACAAACAGATAAGAGTAACAGCCGTATCCAGCAGATGCGCTCAATTGCTCAAGTGCCTTTAGAAACAGAGGTACGTAGTCGTCGTGACGTGGATGCTATTTATATAGTCAGCAAACGTGATGAACTTATTCTGTTAAAACCTTTTATCGATGTAACGGTAAGCCCTTTTGCACCACGCCTACCACTTTATGCAAGTTCACGAAGCCATAGCTTTGATCGCACCAACATGCAGAATAAAGAGCTAACTGGGTTAGTGTTTTCTGATAACCCTTTCCTATTAGACCCAGAAGGTAGCCTAATTCAAGAAGTAGAAAAAGCATGGAACAAACAATCATTTTCTACCTTACGTTTGTTCTCTCTTGGTGTTGATAGTTACCAATTGATTGAACAATTAGTGTATTTACAAAATACAGAAGGCGCTGTATATAAAGGGTTAATTGGCGAACTTTCGTTAGGTGCAGATAATAACGTGAAAGCTAAACTAAGCTGGGCAAAATACCAAGATGGGATCCTGTTTGAAGTTGCCACGCCTATTACAGCCGAGTAATTCTAAAGGGGTTGTTGCTGAGAAGAAAGCATTAGCTTATCTTATTGAGCAGGGATTAACGCTACTTCACCAAAACTACTATTGTCGTTTTGGTGAAATCGATTTAATCATGCTTGATCAAGACACGTTAGTCTTTATTGAAGTGCGCTACCGAAAAAACAGTGATTTTGGTGGTGCCCTCGCCTCTATCAGCGCAACCAAGCAACGCAAAATAATTAAAACAGCAACTCATTATTTAACACAATTAGCATCGGAGCCGTATTGCCGCTTTGATGCTGTTGCATTAAACGATTCAGACTCAACACCCCTTTGGGTAAAAGATGCTTTTCAAAGCTAAATACTAAAGCACAGATAAATAAGAGACCGCATGATAAACGAAAAGATACACGCTCATTTTGCAGAGAGCATTCAAACTAAAATTGTTGCCGCCGAAGCCCTGCCTGAATCTATCGAAAAAGCAGCATTTGCATTAACTGAAGCGTTAATTCGTGGCAATAAAATATTAGTCTGTGGGAATGGTGGCGCTGCAGCACTAGCGCAGATATTTTCATCGCACCTGCTTAATAAATATGAAACCGATCGCCCTTCTCTGCCTGCGATTGCGATCACGGCCGACTCAGCGTTGGTATCGGCTATTGCAACGGACAGTCATTTTGACCAAATTTATGCAAAACAGATCTCTGCAATTGCACAGGATGGTGATGTTCTTTTAGTGATAAGCCACGGTGGTAATAGCCGTAATATGATCAAAGCCGTAGAAACAGCACTGAGTAAATCATTACAAATCATCGCGCTGAATGGGGTTGATGGTGGTGAATTGGCGGGTTTATTAGGCTCAGATGATATTGAGATTCGTGCGCCCAGTGATAAAGGGCCACGTATCGAAGAGATACACCTTTTAGTGATCAATTGCTTAAGCGATCTTATTGATCAGCAATTGTTTCCTCAATATTAAAAATATTCACGCAGGGGATTAAGCGAACGCGATGAAATACATAAAACAAAAATTACTACTGTTACCACTTTTGTTAAGCTTTTTTTTACTGCAGGGCTGTGCCGGTGGGTTAATTGTTATTGCTGGCACTGCGGTTGCGGTCACCAGTGATGAACGCTCTATTTCAACACAATTATCCGATGACAGTTTATCGTTAGCGGCACTCGATAAAGTGAATGCCTTAAATATTAATAAACACAATATCCGCATTAATCTAATCACTAATAATGGCTACCTGTTGGTGATTGGCCAAGTCAGTGATGAGACACTAAAACAGCAAATAGAAACGCAGCTAAATACCTTAACAGAGGCAAAAGAGGTGTATAACCAGCTACGCGTTGCAAAGCCGATTACCTTTAGCCAACAGAGCAAAGATAGTTGGATCACGACTAAGGCAAAAAGCCAATTAACCGCGGATGAGAATATTAACTCTTTTCAGATTAAGGTGGTTACCGAAGCGGGCGAGCTATTTTTAATCGGTCGAGTCGATGCCAAAACGGCTGATACCGCGACAGATATTGTACGTAAGATTTCAGGCGTTAAGCATGTTAAGCGTGTCTTTCAAATTATCCCAGAAAAATAACGGCTAAAAATAAAAAAGTGAGTAAAACGGGTGTTTTACTCACTTCAAATCAGGTTACCTATCACACAGTTACAGCGCGATTAATCGATATCTAAATATTTATGTACTTGCACTGATAAACGCCAATTACGTTCGATACAGGTTTTCATACACAGTGTTGTTGCTTTTGCTTTTTGCGAAATGGGTTGTAAACAGATCGTCTTCTCTTTGATCGATTTAACAGGGCGAAGCAGCGCATCTAACTGTTCAATATCTTTCTCAGTTCCGACGGGATGCTTTATCTCATTAGCACGCTCAAGAGCGGTTAGTAGCACCTCTTTTTTTGCACGCATGTTAATTTTAGGCGACACCGTTACCCAACTCAAGCTATCAACGAGCACAGGGTAAGTGCCACTGGTCTCTATCTGCGTATGGAAGCCAAACTCATGCAATAGGTGAGTTAATTCACGCAGGTCATACATGCATGGCTCACCGCCAGTAATGACGACCAAGTTAGCGGTGTAACCTAAACGCTTAATTTCATCAATTATCTGCTGTGCATTCACACCAGACCAGCGTTCTGACTCATTACTACGATCGGTTAATTGATTAAGCTCAGTTTGTTTAACCGGGTCTACTTCCCAAGTATGTTTTGTATCACACCAAGCACAGCCTACATCACATCCTTGCAGTCGGACAAAAATAGCAGGTATACCTGTATAAAATCCTTCGCCTTGAATGGTTTGAAAGAGTTCATTTACTTTGTAGTTTTTATGCATAAACAGTTATACTCAATGGTTGATGTTGGTCACAAAATGACTGAGCTGATTTATAAATTAATAGCATGGGAAATACAAGCAAAATGCAAAAAAAAGTCGTTGTTATCTATTCGGGTGGAATGGACTCTTACACAGTTTTACACAAAGCAATTGAAGAGGGGTTAACTCCTTATGCTTTAACATTTGATTATGGACAGCGTCATATCAAAGAAATTGATGTTGCTCGTTCAGTCTGTGCTGAATTAGATATTCATCATAAAGTAATTGATATCTCTGCTATTAATCAGTTAATCGGTGGTTCATCTCTTACCGATAGCAGCATTGATGTTGCCCTTGGTCATTATAAAAATGAGAATATGAAAAGTACCGTGGTACCAAACCGTAATATGATTTTGCTGTCATTAGCTATCGGTTATGCGGTTTCTATCGGTGCTGAGCAGGTGTATTACGGTGCACATTCTGGCGACCATGAAATTTATCCTGACTGTCGTCCTATCTTTGTAGAAAAGATGAATGAAGTGGCTGCAGTTGCAAACTATGAATCTACTGAGATCTATTCACCCTATTTAAACAGCGATAAAATCGGCATTCTAAAAGATGGTATTCGTATGGGTCTTGATTACGGTAAAACATGGACCTGTTATAACGGACGCGAAAAAGCGTGTGGCGAATGTGGTAGTTGTGTTGAACGTTTAGAAGCGTTCGAAAAGAACGGTATCACTGATCCCGTGCCTTACGAAACATTAAGCTAAAAAATCAACTTGTAGGCATCGGCTATCTGCTTTTCGTAGTTATGGAGGACTTCGTGCTAGGAGTGGCGAGTTTCGAAGTTCGCAGCTCTTCTCTCGTAGCGAATGCTTATACTCGTCGTTCCCATGTTCTCAATGAGAACGACTAGTTATGGTTTTATATTTTGATTTTACTGAAAGCTGACAGCTAAAAACTGACAGCTTTATTTTTCATCTTCTAAGCTTTACAAATCATTCACTCATCGCTAATGTTTCAGCATAACTAAAGGTGATACCTTCACCCTCTTTATCTAATTCAACGATAACACTGCCACCATCTTGCAACTGTCCAAATAAAATTTCATTCGCCAGCGGTTTTTTCAGTTTATCTTGAATCAAACGTCCCATTGGACGTGCGCCCATCGCTTTATCGTAACCATGCTCTGCAAGCCATTTTCTCGCACTTTGGCCAACTTCCAGCGAGATCTGTTTTTTATCTAATTGCGCTTGTAACTGCACAATAAATTTATCAACAACTTGATAGATAACCTCAAGGCTCAAATGATCAAACCAGATGGTATTATCGAGACGGTTTCTAAACTCTGGTGAGAATAGTTTGTTAATCTCCTCCATCACTTTATGTGAGTCTTTTTGATCTTTAAAACCAATACTATTGCGCGTTGTTTCACGTACGCCAGCATTAGTGGTCATGACTAAAATAATGTTTCTAAAGTCTGCTTTACGACCATTATTATCGGTTAACGTACCGTGATCCATTACCTGTAACAGGATGTTATAGATATCACTGTGCGCTTTCTCTATTTCATCAAGCAACAACACAGCATAGGGGTGTTTAACAACCGCATCCGTCAATAGACCCGCTTGCTCATAACCTACATAACCAGGAGGTGCTCCTAATAAGCGTGAAACCGTATGTTTTTCCATATACTCAGACATATCAAAACGTAGCAGTTCAATACCCATTGCTTTAGCAAGTTGCTGCGTAACTTCTGTTTTACCAACGCCCGTCGGACCCGCAAACAAAAATGATCCGATTGGCTTAGTTTCTTCAGACAAACCAGAACGATTAAGGTGAATCGCATCGGTTAATTGGTCAATCGCGTCATTCTGCCCAAATACCGTCATTTTTAATCGCTCAGGTAATTTAGCAAGCTGATCTTTATCATCACTGCTGACTGAGTTTTTAGGAATGCGGGCAATTTTAGCGATGATATTTTCAATCTCTAAAACACCAATGGTTTTTTTACGTTTACTCGCAGGAAGCAGACGCATCTGTGAACCCGCTTCATCAATCACATCGATCGCTTTATCTGGTAGATGGCGATCATTGATATATTTCGCACTCAACTCAGCAGCAGCCATCAGCGCTTTATTGGTGTAACGAATATCATGATGCGCTTCATAGCGAGAACGAAGGCCTAATAAAATTTGCCCCGTCTCTTTGACCGAAGGTTCGAGTACATCAATTTTTTGGAATCGACGCGCTAGTGCATGCTCTTTTTCAAAAACCTGCCCGAACTCTTTATAGGTTGTTGAGCCCATACAACGTAATTTACCGCCACTTAGTAGTGGTTTTAATAGGTTTGCAGCATCTAACTGCCCGCCCGTTGCAGCACCCGCACCAATAATGGTATGAATTTCATCGATAAACAAAATAGCGTTATCTTGCTCGCCAAGCTGTGTTAATACGGCTTTGAAACGTTGCTCAAACTCGCCACGGTATTTGGTACCAGCAAGTAATGCGCCCATATCTAATGAGTAAATAATGTTGTCGTTAATCACATCGGGAACATCATTATGCACGATGCGATATGCTAACCCTTCAGCGATAGCGGTTTTACCGACACCAGCTTCACCTACTAATAATGGGTTATTTTTACGGCGGCGACATAAAATTTGTACGCAGCGTTCGACCTCTTTATCTCGACCAATCAATGGATCAATTTCACCTGCTTGAACTAATTCATTCAAGTTGATGGTAAATTGCATCTCCTCTTTAGCTTCAGCCGGAGCCTCGACCTCTTCTGGTTGGTGATAAATACTCGGAGCAGGATCCGATGATTTTCGAATACCATGGGAGATATAATTAACCACATCTAAACGGGAAAGGTTGGCTTTTTTAAGAAGGTAAACAGCCTGTGATTCTTGTTCACTAAAGATGGCGACTAATACGCTACCACCAGAAACTTCGGTACTGCCCGACGACTGGACATGAAAAATAGCGCGTTGTAATACGCGTTCAAAAGCGATAGTTGGCTGAATTTCTATCTCTTGGGTATGCACCTCTGGTACAACAGGGGTGTTTTCTAAATAGGTTAATATTTCGATATGTAATGAAACAATATCAACCGAACAGGCGCTGAGTAGTATTTTAACTTCTTCGTTTTCGAGCAGAGCAAGCAGTAAATGCTCAACAGTCATAAATTCATGCGACTTGTCAAACGCAAAACGAAAGGCTAAATCTAAACTATTTTCTAAGGCTTTATCTAACATAGAGACCCCTCAATGGGTTGATTACAATTTACGACTCTTTTTCCATTGAACAACGTAACGGATGTTCATTTTGCTTCGCATAATTCATCACTTGCATCACTTTTGTTTCTGCAATTTCTGCACTAAATGTGCCACATATACCGACCTCTTTGTAATGAACATTAAGCATCACTTCAGTTGCTTTTTCATTATCTAAACGGAAAAAGCGTTGCAATACATCAATCACAAAATCCATCGGTGTGTAATCATCATTATGTAATAACACATTGTACATTGGTGGTGGCACTAACTTTGTATCTGTCCGCTCAATGGTTGCTGATTCATTGTCTGTTTGCGGGGAATTTTTTTCACTCATCTTTCAGTCTAGTCTTATTATTAAAGTTATGGGGAATTATCTTTTTGCGACCCATTAAGATGTTTTTTCAGTCCTTTCTTCTGCGAGCAAGGCTTGATATAGCATCATAATGGGCATGCGTTTAAGCAGAGTAAAGATAACCAGAGCAATGTGCAAATAACAGGCTTAATTAAATCTAATAAGGTGACATTATTTCTCTATTTTATGTCTAGCTTTTGCTTCAGTTTGTCCTGTACCACTTCAACTAATCGATCTGGCTGAAATTTTGAAAGCAGTTTATTACAGCCTACTTTTTCAACCATCGCCTGATTGAAGCTACCACTTAGTGAGGTATTTAATACGATATGTAGATCAGCCATCGCGGGATCAGCGCGTACTTCAGAGGTGAGTTTATAACCATCCATCACGGGCATTTCTGCATCGGTGATTAACATTAAAATTTCATCTTCAACACATTTACCCTGCGCGATCCAACTTTTTAAAATCTCTAATGCTTGTAGTCCATTTTCCGCAGAAATTATCTCAATACCAAGCGGTGCAAGTGTCGCTTCAACTTGTGTACGGGCAGTTGATGAGTCATCAGCATGCAGTATTTTTACTCCCACTAATTTATCCACGATCGCTTCATCTAAAATACCGGCAGAAATAGAGGCGTCATACTCAATAATTTCAGCGAGGACTTTTTCTACATCGATGATTTCAACGAGCTCTTCTCTGCCTTCTTTTTTTAGCTTAGTGATCGCGGTGAGATAATGATTTCGACCCACGCTACTGGGTGGATGCATGATCTCCCCCCAGGTCATATTAACAATACGGTCTACTTTACCTACTAAAAATCCCTGTATGGTGCGGTTATATTCAGTGATGATTAAATTACACTCTTCATCCGTCGCAATAGGTCTAAGCCCTATCGCATCACGCAGATTAATCACCGGAATCGATTGACCGCGAATATTAGCAACACCAGATACTTTAGGATGGGAGTTTGGCATTTTATTTAAGTGAGGTAACTTAACGACCTCTTTAACTTTAAATACATTAAGTGCAAATAACTGTCTGTTTTGTAACTGAAACAACAGCAGTTCTAATCTATTTTCACCGACTAAATTAGTGCGTTGATCTACGGTATCAAGCAGGCTTACCATCTCTTTTCCTTAAGGGTTGAAATAAAGACGTGGTTGTCTTTAACGAATAAATTGACACAGCGTAAAGATAAAATATCGGCAGCATAAATATTGCATGCTATTTTTCTTGAAAAAGTGTTATTAATTCAATAACAAAGGCCGAAAAACCTATCCATTATTAATCGTTGATAGTAATTCGACAGACAAGGAATGGGAATAGATTAATAGCGAATAAGTTTTATAATTTTAGTTTAATGTGAGGGCTTGCAGGTTTAGCGCTACATAATAGGATTTCGCGACCACCTAATTCAACAGAGGTTTCTTGGTCATACATTATTTCTCCATCCAAAAGCTGTACTGCACAGGCACCACAATGACCACTGCGACAGCTACTAATCGCCGCTATCCCATTTTCCTCTGCAAAATCTAATAAAAAACCATCAGATTCAGACCATGATAAGGTTTTCTGTGAATCAGTAAATTCAATTAAGGCTTGTTTAACGGTATTTGACTTAGTGGGTGAAGAACACATATTCAGCGACTCCTAGTTCTAATAACAAATTGACATTTAATTAATCGTAATAGAATAAACAAGCGATGCTCTGTAGGCAAATACTCCGTTATAAATTTGATAACAAAGTTAACGTTCTATTTAAAACGATGTATGACTTGATTGTTACTTCCGCGCCATTTTAAATTTGGCTCAGCCAATGCTTGCTCAAACTTCCCATCAATAAACACATCAACCAAGTTGATGATAGCCTGTTGCGCAGGTGTGAGTTCAGCTAATAAGTAACCACTCCAAAGCCAGATATCTTTGCCAATACACTCCGCTTTAACACGTTTAACCAGCTTTAAAACGTCAGATACGTTACTCGGGTGCAGAGGATCGCCACCGGACAAACTTAATCCCTGCTTTTTAATGCGCGTATCGTTAAGGTCTTTAATGATTTGATCGGCAAGTGCATCAGTGAATAATTCCCCTGCATCTGGCGACCATGTTGACTGATTGTAACAACCACGACAATTATGGATACACCCAGAAACAAAGAGTGCACAACGTGTCCCCTCTCCGTTTAATACATCAATGGGGTAATATTTACTGTAATTCATACACAAGCCTAAGGTTGAAATTCAATCGTCAATCTTAACATATTTCATTACGTTATTTCCCTTGTAAACGCTTAAGAGGGAGTCAAATAAAGACCATACTTAATACTTATAAACATAATTATCTTTAAAAATTAATGACTAGCTCTCGTTAATTAATCGTTTTTATAAATAAATTTAATTTTAAATTTTGTTAATCATTTTCAATGGCTATTATAAATAGTGTTTATATTTAAAATACATCAATGGTTTAGAAAACTGTCCACTTTAATGGTCAATTACATTTAGGAAAAATTATGCATAACCAATGGATTAAACGATGCTTATTACTGATGGGTTTACTCGCCTTTTTTAGTGCTTTTAGCTTGCCCGTCACGGCAACACCCGAGTCATCAGAAGAGAATCAGAGCAGCGAAATGCAAATTGAACAACTCTTACAGGACTATAAACTCCAACAAGAGCATATAGAGAACATTAAAAATTATAAAATCAATCTATCAGGTCTGGAAAAAGAAGCATTAAACTACCGACTTTTCTCTCGTCACCTCACTGCCTTTGAAACGCTGCAACAATTATCCCAGTTACTTATCGAGCAAGAGAAAATTGACAACGCTAACCCCACGGTTATGGCAGAATTAGAGACCATCATTAACCAAAATAATCAAGCACTTAAAGACGGAATCGGTAATTTACAGAAAAAATTTAATAGCGAATATGAACAACAAGAAAAATACAGTACCGAATCATTACACCTTTATATTGCACACTTAACCTTGCTAGACACGGTATATAGTGCAATGACTCAACAAGTTCTTGACCAACAGGCATTAGGGTTTGATGCAGCTGGACCAAAGAAATATTTGACCGCACAGCTATATAACCGAGCAGAAGCATTTTCTGGCATGGTTCAATTAGTGGTGAAAAAACGCGAAGAACTAAACGTATTGATTAGTATAAAAAAGGATAATCAAGTATTAAAAGATACCCTTGCCGTCGTTAATGAACAATTGGTTTTAGCACGAGTCAGTTTTAGTCTTACCGTAGACCTACTCACAGAGCTTGGGTTTGATACCAGTTTTTATCAACAAACCTTGCTAAACCTAGGTGGGCAGATTACTACCGATGTGCTTAATGTCAGCATTTTAAGCGGCATGTTAAATAAATTCATTGAACAAATCACACAATATCTTGTTGAATACGGTGGTGAGTGGATCTTCAAAATATTACTGCTACTTGCTATCTATTATGTGTTTAGGTCACTTGCTAAAGTGGCACGCAACGTCATGAAGAAAAGCCTCAGCTCGACCAACCTTAACCTTTCCTCATTAATGAAGGAGATGATTATTTCATCGGTGAGTCGTTTAATCATGATTATTGGTATATTTATCGCACTCGCGCAATTAGGTATCTCATTAGCGCCTATTTTAGCGGGTTTAGGAGTCGCCGGTTTTATTATCGGTTTTGCACTACAAGATACATTAAGTAACTTTGCCTCGGGCATGATGATATTAATCTACCGTCCTTATGATGTGGGTGATCTTGTTGAAGTTGGCGGCGGTGTATTTGGTACGGTTAAAAGTATGAACCTCGTTTCCACCACCATTCTGACTATCGATAATCAAACACTGGTTATCCCGAACAGTAAAATATGGGGTGATGTGATTAAAAATGTTACTTCGCAAAAATTACGTCGTGTCGATTTGGTGTTTGGTATTGGTTATTCCGATGATATTGAGAAAACAGAAGCACTATTATCTGAATTAGTTTCAGCACATCCGATGGTATTGCAGGATCCTAAGCCAGTTATAAAACTGCACGTATTAAACGAATCCTCGGTAGACTTTATCGTACGACCTTGGGTAAAAACAGAAGACTATTGGGATGTGTACTGGGATATAACTCGTGAAGTTAAAATGCGCTTTGACCAAGATGGCATCTCTATTCCATTCCCACAACGCGATGTTCATTTTTACCCTGCAACAACGACGGCAGAGTAAATCTTTAAAC
Source organism: Psychromonas marina (assembly GCF_030161115.1). Taxonomy (GTDB): domain Bacteria; phylum Pseudomonadota; class Gammaproteobacteria; order Enterobacterales; family Psychromonadaceae; genus Psychromonas; species Psychromonas marina. The sequence continues at coordinate 192,627 of NZ_BSPQ01000016.1, read as the reverse complement.
TGGTTAACGTTACATTTGAAAAATAAAGCAACAACGTTGGCGATTCATTGAGACGGTTACTCATCAATGAATCGCCAGACTTTATTTCATTAGATAGTTGACCCTTCAACTTGCTTTTGTGGCTCAGTTAGCGCGCCCTGCTTTCTCTTTAATAAACGACTCGTGATCGTACCCGCTGTCATCGCCCCACTCACATTTAATGCAGTTCTCGCCATATCGATTAACGGTTCAATTGAAATTAATAATGCAACTATTTCAATCGGCAGTCCCATCACTGGCAATACAATCAACGCAGCAAACGTTGCACCACCACCAACTCCCGCAATACCAAACGAGCTGATAATTACAATCGATACCAACGACACAATAAAGCTGATACTCATCGGATCAATACCAACACTTGGCGCAACCATTACCGCAAGCATCGCTGGGTAAATACCCGCACAACCATTTTGACCAATCGTTGCGCCAAAGGAAGCGGATAAGTTAGCAATTGCAGGTGGCACATTTAGTTTAGTAATTTGCGCTTCTACATTTAATGGAATTGTCGCTGCACTGCTGCGTGATGTAAATGCAAAGGTCAATACAGGCCAAATTTTCTGAAAATAGGTTTTTGGTGATACACCAACCAGCGACACTAAAAAACCATGTACAACAAACATTAAGAAAATAGCGACATAGGAAGCAACAATAAAGCTTAACAATTTCATGATATCCGCAGCATCAGAGGTTGAAACCACTTTTGTCATCAACGCTAAAATACCGTAAGGCGTTAACGCCATCACCATTTTAACTAAACGCATAATCAACGCCTGCGCCGTATCGACTGCAGTATGAATCGGTTTTGCTAGCTTTTCATTTTCAGCACACACTTTAAGTGCCGCGATACCAATTAAAATACCGAAAATAACCACCGCGATCATCGACGTTGAACGTGCACCCGTTAAATCTGCAAAGGGATTAGCAGGAATAAAACTAACCAGTAACTGTGGAATTGAAATATCACTCACTTGCCCAGCACGAGACTCAATCAATGCAAGACGCGCCGTTTCTCTTGAACCCTGTACAAGCCCTTCGATTGAAAGGTCAAACCCGTAAGCCACAAAAATACCGATAAGCGCAGAGATAAGCGTTGTAAATAACAACACACCAATGGTTAAGCCACTAATTTTGCCTAGAGAAGCCGACTTTTCAAGTTTAACTACCGCTGAAATCATAGAGATAAGGATCAATGGCATGATGATCATTTTCAGCAAACTAACGTAGCCATTACCCACCACATTAACCCAGTCGATAGTTGCTTTAATCAACTCAGGACTGCTTGATGTCAGCTGTAATAACAAACCAAATAAGCTACCGCCCACTACCCCAACTAACACTAAACGCGATAAGGTTTTCCCTTTTCGTTGTAGATAGTTAAGCCCATAAAGTAAAACCGCAAACCCCAACAGGTTGGCAATAAGTGCAAATGACATGTAATTTCCTTTTACCTAGATGTAATAATACCAATTACAGTAAATAGCTGATCTATTTTACTGGTTAAAACAACTGACTTCTGCGTTGTAAGTTTCGTAAAGGGAACAACCATTTACGTCAACTTCCGCCTTGAATTAAGCTGTTTTTCCTGCGCAAAATTAAGATCACATACTTAATGTAATTGGTATAAATAGTTTTATTTCAATTAATTAACGTATTAATTGTTGAATTAATCACATCTTATCATTAGTTTTTATAGGGTTTTAAATAACAGAAAAGAATGCCATATGATTTTTTTGTATAGGTAAAATTGTCAGTGACTTATCGAGGATATTTACGTATATAAATAACACAAAGAAGAGTGAGTGGTTTATTAATTGATAAATATTACGTTTTTATTCATCGTTAATAAAATTGGGCATCAATGGGTGAAAATAGCCCTTAAAATTTTATTTTAAATACAAAAAAGGCCCATATAATTATGAGCCTTTCTCTTAGATATTTATCACTAAAGCAGATTAAAGATGCTTAACGCGACGCTTCACTTCTTCTTGCTTACCTTCATTAAACGGTCTTGCATCTGGGCTACCTAAATAACCACATACTCGACGAGTCACCGCTACTTTCTCTGAATCTGAGTTGCCACAACTTGGGCACACAAAACCTTTACTGGTACAGTCAAACTCACCGTGGAAACCACATTCGTAACATTCATCGATTGGCGTGTTCGTACCGTAATAAGGAACGCGTGTGTAACTGTAATCCCATACGTCTTCCAACGCTTTTAAGTTTTGCTGCATATTCGGGAATTCACCGTAACAGATGAAACCACCGCTTGCGATCTCTGGGTATGGCTGTTCAAAATCAATTTTATCGTATGGGTTAACTGTTTTTTCTACATCTAAATGGAAACTATTAGTGTAATAACCACGATCCGTTACGCCTGCTAATACACCAAACTGTTTTGCATCTAAACGACAGAAACGGTCACATAGATTCTCTGATGGTGTTGAGTAAAGGCTGAAACCGTAACCTGATTCTTTAGTCCACATTTCAGTCGCTGTTTTCAGATAACGAATAATCTCAACCGCTTTCTTCTGCTTGTTTTCATCATCAAACAGATGACCTTCATCATCATAAAGCGCATTAATCACTTCGTGTAGGCCGATATAACCTAATGAGATAGAAGCACGACCATTTTTGAAGATATCAGCAACACAGTCATCCGCTTTAAGACGTACGCCACATGCACCTTCCATATATAAAATAGGGGCAACACTCGCTTTTACATCAGATAAACGCTCGATACGTGTATCCAATGCTTTCTTCGCTATCGCTAAACGCTGATCTAACAATGCGTAGAATGCTTTTTCATCACCTTCTGCTTCTAGTGCAATGCGCGGTAAGTTAAGACTAACAACACCTAAGTTATTACGTCCATCATGGACCGTTTCACCGTTTTCTTGGTAGTTATCTAAGAAGCTACGACAACCCATTGGGGTTTTAAATGACCCTGTCACTTCAACTACTTTGTCGAAGTTTAAAATATCTGGGTACATACGTTTAGAAGCACACTCTAATGCAAGCTGCTTAATATCGTAGTTTTGATCTTCTGCTTTATGATTTACGCCATCTTTAATAGCAAACACAAGTTTAGGGAATACCGCTGTTTTACGATTTTTACCCAATCCAGCTAAACGGATCTTAAAGATCGATTGCTGAATTAGGCGTGCTTCCCAAGAGGTACCTAAACCAAAACCAAAAGTAACAAACGGTGTTTGCCCGTTAGCTGTGTGTAATGTGTTTACTTCGTACTCAAGCGATTGGAATGCGTTATAACACTCTTTTTCTGTTTGCTCATCTGCATAGGCTTGTGGGTTATCAATGCCCCAATTTTCAGCTGTTGCAAGGTGTTTTTTGTAGCTCATTGCCACATAAGGTTCAAGCGTTGTATCGATACCGTTAATCGTGGTACCACCATAAATATGGCTCGCAACTTGTGCGATGATTTGTGCACAAACAGCGGTTGCAGTAGAGATTGATTTTGGCTCTTCAATCTCTGCGTTACCCATTTTAAAGCCTTGGGTAAACATGCCTTTAATATCGATCAGCATACAGTTAAACATTGGGAAGAACGGTGCGTAATCAAGATCATGATAATGAATTTCACCTTTATCATGTGCGCGAACAACATCACGCGGTAATATGTGCGATTTAGCATAATGCTTAGCAACGATACCAGCCAGTAAGTCACGCTGAGTTGGGATTACTTTACCATCTTTATTGGCATTTTCATTTAATAGCGATGCATTGCTTTGTTCAATCAATCCGTAGATTTCGCTGTTTAAGTGACTCTTACGTTCACGTGCAAGATCACGGTCGTGACGATATTCAATATACACACGTGCAAGCTCAAGATGACCTTTCGTCATCAGGTGCTGTTCAACCTTATCTTGGATGTGGTGAATATCAACTTCAACCTGTCCCTTTAAGTCGTTTTCGACCTCTGTTGCAATCGCAAATGCATCAACACCTTTGCAACGTGCTGCACCTGAGGCTTTTAAAATCGCTTCAGCAATACGTTGAGCATTAAAGGGTGCTTGGCTACCATCGCGCTTAATAACAACAGTTTTCATAATTGGGCTCCGAAAAAGAAAATGACACTACATCTAGTGGAGCGAGACTATACATAACACAATATGTGCGCTTATTGATATAGATCAACTTTGAATCGAGGTGCTTATTTAGTGTTTAAAAAGTTGAGAACAGCAATAAAATAAACATAAAAAAAATGCATTTAACGGTCATTTTCAAGAATTGTAACTTGCACTTTATGCAGTGCCTATTAACGCAACTATAGGAAGATAGTAACAACTTACTGCCGGTGTAGAAGAGAATAAATCTGTTATAAAAAAACATCCTTTAGGTTGTTATTTTTACAGTGGTTGTTTGCTATAATAACGCATATTAGCAACCATCCGAATCCCCCTATTCTGCTAGTGGAATTAGAATTTTTATGAGTAATTATTTTTTACTGTTTTTTGGCACTGTACTTGTCAATAACTTTGTGCTGGTCAAATTTTTAGGTTTATGCCCGTTTATGGGTGTATCCAATAAAATAGAAACCGCTGTTGGCATGTCATTTGCGACTACCTTTGTATTGACATTAACGGCAGCACTTTCCTATATCGTTAATAGTTATATCTTAATACCGTTAGATTTACTCTATCTGCAAACACTCGCCTTTATTTTGGTGATCGCAGTAGTAGTACAATTTACCGAAATGGTGATGCATAAAACTAGCCCAACACTATATCGTTTGCTCGGCATATTTTTACCTCTAATCACCACCAACTGTGCAATATTGGGGTTAGCGCTACTTAATATTAATGAGAACCATGATTTCGTGGAATCGATCATCTACGGATTTGCAGCGGGTGTTGGTTTCTCGTTAGTACTGGTGCTGTTCTCTTCGATGCGTGAACGATTAGCCGCTTCCGATGTGCCTTTGCCTTTTAAAGGTTCGGCAATTGCAATGATTACTGCCGGTTTAATGTCACTTGCCTTTATGGGTTTCACGGGGTTAATTAAATGATCTCAAGTATCGCGCTAGCTGTTTTTGCCCTTGCTTGTTTAGCGGCTGTTTTTGGTGCCCTACTAGGGTACTCCTCGATTCGTTTTAAAGTGAAAGCTGAGCCTATTGTTGAAGAGTTAGATGCTATGTTGCCACAAACACAATGTGGTCAGTGTGGTTACCCAGGTTGTAAACCCTATGCACAGGCGATCGCTAATGGTGAGGATATTAATAAATGTCCACCTGGCGGTGATGCGGTGATGCGTCAACTTGCTGAACGAATGGGTGTTGAACCACAGCAATTAGATGGTGAAGAAAAACCGAAATTAATCGCGTTTATTCGTGAAGATGAATGTATCGGTTGCACCAAATGTATTCAAGCTTGTCCTGTTGATGCCATCATGGGCGCAACAAGGCAGATGCACACAGTGATCACCGATGAATGTACAGGCTGCGAATTATGCGTAGCGCCCTGCCCAACCGACTGTATCGATATGTTACCGATTGAGATAACGACACAAAACTGGCAGTGGAACCTACAACGTATCCCGACCAAAATTAACACTGAGCTTTAGTATGACAGATAAATTTAACCTGCTTAGCGATGAGCAATTAGCCAATATTTCATCGGGTAAGTTATGGAATTTTCATGGGGGCGTCCACCCACAAGAAAATAAATTACAAAGTAACCAATCTGCGATTCGTGATGCTGGTATACCTGCAACACTGGTTATTCCTATTCAACATAAAACCCATGTTCCTGAACTGTTAGTCAAAGTTGGTGATACTGTGTTGAAAGGTCAGCCACTGACCAAAGTTTACGGTGCATTAGTTGTTCAACACGCAAGCAGCTCAGGTGTTGTCGTTGCGATTGAAAATCGTCCCTCTCTGCACCCTTCTGGTTTAGATATGTTATCCGTTGTCATTCAAACTGATGGCTTAGACAGATCCGTAGAAGCGCGAAGAATACCAGCTTATCAAGATGTAGAACCCGCACTACTAATAGATAAAATACAACAATTAGGTGTTATTGGTTTAGGCGGGGCTGGTTTTCCGACCCATCTAAAATTGATGCCACACGCCGAAATTAAGTTATTACTGATTAATGCGGCTGAATGTGAACCTTATATCACTGCAGATGATCGCTTGATACAAGAGCAAGCGATTGAAATGATTGATGGAATCAATGTGCTTGAGCATATTTTACAACCTCAATTAACCGTTATTGCGATTGAAGATAATAAAAAAGATGCCATTAGTGCATTACAAAAAGCACTACAAAACCATCCTAAAAATAAAAACATTAAAATCACCATCATTCCTACAATATATCCGTCAGGAAGTGCCAAGCAGCTGATTGAGATTATTACCGGAGAGCAAACCCCTATTGGTCATCATGCCAGCGAGTTAGGTATTGTGATGCTCAACGTAGGCACCGCTGTTGCGGTTAAAGAAGCAGTTATTGATGGTAAAGCACTTACCTCGCGTATTGTAACCCTAACCGGCGACTCATTGCAGAAAAAAGGCAATGTTAGTGTGCGTATCGGTACCCCTATTCAATACCTATTAGATAGATTCTGGGTTAATACCAACGCACTTAACCAAATTATCATTGGTGGACCAATGATGGGCTTTACCGTTGAGAACCCTGCAGCCCCTGTTACCAAAATATGTAACTGTATTCTTGCCCCAACAGCAAAAGAGATGCCGCCAGCAAAACCAGAAATGCCCTGTATTCGTTGTTCAGAGTGTGCTGAGGCTTGTCCTGCAAACTTACTGCCACAGCAATTGTTATGGTATTCGAAAAGCCAAGATCACGACAAACTCAATGACTACAATCTAAGTGCTTGTATTGAATGTGGTGCATGTGCCTATGTTTGTCCAAGTCATATTCCATTGGTTGAATATTACCGTATTGCAAAAGCGGAGATTAGAACGGCTCAGGAAGAGGCTAAAAAAGCTGAAATAGCACGTATTCGTCATGAAAAACGTGAAGCACGGTTAGCGCAGGCTAAAATAGACAGACAAGCAAAACATAAACAAGCGGCAGAGAAGCGTAAAGCACAATTAAAAGAGAAAAATGGCGGAGAAGATCTGATTGCAGCGGCACTTGCTCGTGCTAAAGCGAAAAAGGCAAACGCTTCAGAGACGCAATCAGAAACTGAACAACCCGTTAAGAAAAATGATGCTGTTGCTGCAGCAATTGCGCGTGCTAAAGCCAAGAAAGCAGCACAAGCAGGCAATATAGGTGAAACACAGCAGTCTACTGAAACTGCACCAGCAACACCTAAAAACCCGGCTGTTGCAGCGGCCATTGCCCGTGCTAAAGCTAAAAAAGCAGCGCAAGCAGGCAATATAGACGACGCACAGCAGTCTACTGAAACTACACCTGCAACACCTAAAAACCCAGCTGTTGCAGCGGCTATAGCCCGTGCTAAAGCTAAAAAAGCAGCACAAGCAGAAAAAGCAACGGCGTCTGATCCGGCTGAAGAAACATCAACCGTCAACGTCGATCCTAAAAAAGCAGCTATCGCCGCGGCAGTTGCCCGTGCTAAAGCTAAAAAAGCAGCACAAGCAGAAAAAGCAACGGCGTCTGATCCGGCTGAAGAAACATCAACCGTCAACGTCGATCCTAAAAAAGCAGCTATCGCCGCGGCAGTTGCCCGTGCTAAAGCCAAAAAAGCAGCACAAGCAGAAAAAGCAACGGCGTCTGATCCGACAGAAGAAACATCAACCGTAAGTACCGATCCTAAAAAAGCAGCTATCGCCGCGGCTATTGCCCGTGCTAAAGCTAAAAAAGCGGAAAGGTCAGAACAAGTAGAAAAAGTAACGCAACAGGCAGAACCCGATAACAGTGCAGTGATTGCTGAACGCAAGAAACGTAAACAGCAGGCACAGTTGCAAAAACAACAAGCGGTAGCAGAACAAGTAACTGAAGCGGAATTATCTCCAGCTGAAATTAAAAAAGCAAAAATTGCAGCTGCTGTCGCACGCGCTAAAGCTAAAAAAGTGCAAAATAGCGTTAGCCAAGCAGAAAACGAGGAACAAAAATAATGGCATTTATCAATGCAAGCTCGCCCCATCAGCGTACTTATCGTAGTACCACACAAATAATGTTATGGGTGATGGCGTGTTTAATACCTGGCATTGCGATACAAAGCTACTTTTTTGGATTTGCTAATCTAATCCAAATTTCAATTGCAGTCATTGTCGCTTTACTCGCGGAAGCAATTATCTTAAAAATTCGTAAGCGCCCAATTATTAATACCTTGAAAGATGGCAGTGCATTAGTCACCGGTATTTTAATTGCTATCGCCATTCCGCCACTGGCGCCTTGGTGGGTAGCTGTGATCGGTACCCTGTTTGCGATTATATTTGTAAAACAACTATACGGCGGTCTTGGACAGAATATATTTAACCCTGCAATGGCGGCTTATGTACTGCTACTGATCTCTTTCCCGGTACAGATGACCACTTGGTTACCGATGGAAAGTTTACACCCTTTCAGCATCTCTTTTATGGATCAACTTAATGCGGTATTTACAGGTCATACCTTAGACGGTTATACCGTTTCACAACTCACTGTGAGTATTGATGGCTTAACCATGGCAACGCCACTTGATACCGTCAAAAATAGTTTAAAGGCAGGTTTAACCACCACAGAGATCTTTGATAGTGCGATTTTTAATGCATCATCATCACAGGCTATTTTATGGGTTAACATAGGTTTTTTAATCGGCGGTGCTGTATTACTCGCAAAACGTATTATCCTGTGGATGATACCTATTAGCTTCCTTGCAGGTGTCACCATTTTCTCTTTTATCGCTTATGCCTACCAACCAGATTTAAACGGTTCTCCGATGTTCCACTTATTCTCTGGTGCCACTATGCTGGGTGCTTTTTTTATTCTAACCGACCCAGTCAGTGCAGCAACAACGGTTAAAGGGCGTATTATTTTTGGATTATTAATCGCCTTTCTTATGGTACTTATTCGTAATGTCGGCGGTTACCCAGACGCAATCGCCTTTGCGGTTTTATTAGGTAATATGTGTGTGCCATTAATCGATTATTATACCCAACCTAAAGTTTATGGAGGAAGAGCATAATGCGTACTGCAATTTCACGAAATGCTTTCCTATTAGCAGCATTCGCCATTATTTGTACTGCAGCAGTGGCGACAGTCAATGTATTAACTAAACCAGTGATCGCAAAGCAAGAACAGTTAGCACTACTAAAAACGATTAATCAGTTAATTCCTGAAGAGGTTTACGACAATGATATTTTTGCCAGCTGCTTTGTGATTAATGATGATGAATTGCTAGGTAAGGGGCAAACACAACAAGTGTTTGTGGCTAAACAAGCCAACAAACCCGTTGCAGTGATGCTTGAAACCAGTACCTTTAGAGGTTATGCCGGTGAGATAAAGCTTGCGATTGGTATTTTTGCTGATGGTAAAGTTGCCGGTGTGCGTGTTATTCGCCATACCGAAACGCCGGGGCTAGGTGATAAGATTCAAACCAACAAATCTGAGTGGATCTATGGTTTCAATGGTAAACAGTACCAAAAATCACAAGATGCACGCTGGGAAGTGAAAAAGAACGGCGGTGACATTGATGCCTTTACTGGTGCAACGATTACGCCACGTGCAGTCACCTTAGCAGTCAAAGATGCACTCATCTATTTTCAGAAAAATAGCGATAAACTTTTTAACCATATTCCTAACTGTGGAGCATTATAATGACCTCTGAAACAGCACAAGCGCCACAGGATAGTGATCAAAATAACGAACAAAATAACGCACCTATCGAAGATAAAAAAGCGATCTATCGTGAGCTAACTTGGCAAGGCTTATGGAAAAACAACCCGGGTATCGTTCAGCTGCTCGGCCTTTGCCCACTGCTTGCTGTCACCAATACAGTGACTAATGCACTCGGCTTAGCGATTGCGACACTGTTTGTATTAGTCGGCTCGAACACCTTAGTTTCACTGATCCGTCACCATGTACCCAAAGCGATTCGTATCCCTATTTTTGTAATGATCATTGCCTCACTGGTAACCTGTGTGCAACTTTTAATGAATGCGTTCACCTACGAGCTATATCTCTCACTGGGTATCTTTATTCCATTGATCGTAACCAACTGCATTATTATTGGTCGTGCTGAAGCATTTGCATCAAAAAATAACGTAAAGCATGCTGCTTTTGATGGTTTGATGATGGGAGTTGGTTTTAGTGGCGTACTACTCGCACTGGGCGCAATACGTGAAATATTAGCACAAGGAACACTATTTGATGGTGTTGAAACACTATTGGGTGATTGGGCTTCAGGGTTAACGATAACGCTTTATCATACCGATACTAGCTTTTTACTCGCAGCATTGCCTCCGGGTGCTTTTATTGTGATGGGGCTTATTATTGCCTTTAAAAATGCTATCGACCATCGACTAGACAATAAGAAATAGGGTTAAACGTGAATAAAGATAAACGCCGAATCATATTAACACGACTACGTGATAACAATCCAAAACCAGAAACAGAGCTGAATTTCAGCTCACCCTTTGAGCTCTTAGTGGCCGTTACATTATCCGCACAAGCAACCGATGTCAGTGTTAATAAAGCGACCGACAAACTGTTTCCTGTTGCCAATACACCAGAGGCTATCTACGCGTTGGGTGAAGAGGGGCTAAAAACCTATATTAAAACCATTGGTTTATATAATAGTAAAGCAACCAATGTCATCAAAGCCTGTAAAATGTTGGTTGATCTGCATGGTAGTAAAGTCCCGGAAAATCGTGAAGCACTGGAAGCATTACCCGGAGTAGGCAGAAAAACTGCCAACGTAGTATTAAATACCGCGTTTGGTTGGCCTACAATTGCCGTTGATACACATATATTTCGTGTTTCTAATCGAACTAAGCTAGCAATGGGTAAAAATGTTGATCAAGTCGAAGCGAAGCTCTTAAAGGTGATTCCAAGCGAATTTAAGGTCGATGTACACCATTGGTTAATTCTGCATGGTCGTTACACCTGTGTGGCGCGTAAGCCACGTTGTGGCTCATGTATCATTGAGGATCTTTGCGAGTACTCTCCACTAAAAAAAACGTAAAGAATACTTAGGGGTAAATAAACCAAGAACACATAAGACTCTTAATTGAGTCTTTTTTTTGCCTTTACAAAATCGAGATTTCCACTATAGTGTGTTTATGTGTAATTGATCGGTTGCTTTGTAATGAATGATTTGAGTAATAATATACAAGTTAAAATATATAAGGATGTGAATGGCTATTCTTTTCCACTAGTTGTTAGTGATGGTTGCCTTCCTTGCTGCTTGTACCTCAATGCTTACCTTAATGGCAATCATAATTCACCGCTCTCTAAAGCGAAATCAAAGCAATCGCTATCTTTCTATACTCGAAAGAAATATGCCTATGAGTGCAAATTCTTATATTGTTTTTTCATGGTACAGGGTATTGACCTTGTTGAACGAGTGGCGAGTGGTATATTTTTATCTATTGAGGAAATTGACAGTTATATTCGCACTTGCAAATTCTATGCTGACACAGAAAATGACAACGAAAACAGTGCAGTCGTCAATCTTACTGATAAGCGAATTAGGGATGCCATACATGCAACATCAAACAGTCAGCCAGAAGTGTCGGCGCACACTTTTCGTCAGCGGCTAATTCGACTTAAAGCCTACATAGAGTTCTTATATGTAGGCCGTCATTACGATAAAGCTGAAACTAAGCTGCAAATCAGCACTGATAATAAATTTAATAAATTTAATCTCTATATAAGCGCAGCAATATCAAGCTCTCGAAACGACAACACCATCACTAAAGATGCTTTTGAATCAACGATACCATCGGATAAATTCTTTAAATTACTGGATGTTATTCAAGAGTCTTCGCCTGACAACCCCTTTAAGTCCAGCAAACTGAGAAATCAAATTATCACCCAAATATTGATTGATACAGGGGTTCGTGTCGGGGCTGTTTTGAAATTGAAAGTGAGTGATTTAGTCGATGATTGGGACAACCCTCGATTCTTACTAACCCGCACACCTAATGACCCAACGGACACTAGGCGCTTACCTGCTGCAAATAAAACAAAAGCGCTATCGGTCTCTGTTTCTAGTAATTTAATGAAGCTAATCAAACTTTATATCGAAACAATACGCCAAAGCACGCCAAACACCCATGAACATGATTTTATCTTTATTTCAGAGAAAGGGAAAACTATCGGTCAGCCAATGTCTTACAACGCAATTCATAAGGTCGTTAAAATATTTGGAGATTCTGTCGGGATAAATCTACATCCACATTTGCTTCGACATAAATGGAACGAACTCTTTGAAGATAACGCAAGAGAGAAAGGGTTCTCACCTGATAAAATTGAAGACCTTCGCAAATACGCTATGGGTTGGGTGGAAGATTCAAAAATGGCATCAGTCTACAACGAATTCCAATTAGCGGTGACGGTTGCTGAAATATCATCGAAGAACCAAAGCCAATCCGTACCTGCATTGAGAGGTCGCCAATGAACAAAACTGAACTTAAAAAATTAAAAAGCAGCTACACAGGAAAAAGAACCTTTCAATCGAAGGAAGAGGGTTACGAGTTTGATGTTTTTTCTGATGAATGGTCGATGGGTTATAAGAAAACACTTTATCTAGAGTGGATGAGTAAATTGGAAAAGGATGTGTTTCTTGACCTACGACTAACTATCGCTCACACAGCTAAATACTATGCTTATAACTCTATAAATGGCTTTATCAGCACATTAAAAACCATTTGCGATTACTTAGATCCAGCAACTTTCGAGGCGTGGTGGTTAACACTCACAGTCTATAAAAAGGGGGTAAGAAACGCACTATTCGCACTCTGCAAACGAAGTAATGGGTACAATAGCCACCTATTAACACCGTTATATAACATCGTTAAAGATGATAATTTAGGCAGAAAAGGTGCCTTGAAGGGTATCCTTGATGAGACGACTGGTGCTTACAGTGAAATTGAGCGTGACAACCTCCTTGAAGCACTAAGAATTGAAACACTCAATGCACTTGATAAGGAGCTTGTTACGACAAAACCTTTTACTCGCTTTAGAAATGTGTTGGGTTCTCAGTTGATGGTCGCAATTACAAGAAGACCTACGCAACTGGTTAAAATAAAATGGTGTGACCTATTGCGTGTCGGTCAAGCGTTTAAGTCGCACAAAGAAAGCAACCGAGATTGGCAACCTCTAACACAGCATCACTTTTCTGATGTGGAGCAATTACATTTACGAACCTTTAAAGGCAAAGAAGGCACGTTTAGAACTAATGCTGAATCGCGTTCGCATCGCTTAGAGCCCGACCTGTCTGAGCTATTACTTCAATATTACCAAGTTTATGAAAGCTATCTTTGTGGTTCATTAAGTCAGTACGACATTACATTGTCTGAGAGCGAGATAAAAGAGTTGATGCAACGACTCCCTTTGTTTCCAGACCAGAGCTTATTCTCGGCAAAATTTGATACAAAAGAGAATTTTTTTCAGTCCGTAAGCGATACATCAGAGTCTTTTCATCTATCTGCTGTCAGCTTTGCACAGAATATCACTTACTTGTTCAATAAAAAATTAAATGTAAAAAGTGACCGTATTACACATAAGCCCCTTACTTTTAAAAATAACCGCTGGCGACACACCCAGCTGACCCTTGCGGCTTGGATGGGGTTAAGCCCTGCGAAAATTGCTGCGATTACTGGCGTTACGGTAGAAGCAATACTACCGTACCTTGATTTAAAAACCCCTGAGCGAGTTAAAATTGACGAAGCCTTTGCCGGTAACAGTGTGATACAGCGATTTGATAGCACATCCTCAGAAAAATTACAGCAACACCCCAATTTCAAAATCAAAAGCCCTTTTGATGAAGAGATGGGGCACAAGCTCAACCCAGCCAACTGTTCAAGTTGCCAGTCAAAAGGGGCTGCGCCAATGGGGTGCTACCCTTGTGATAATTTTCGCCCTCTAGAAACCGCAAATCATCAGCAATATTTAGATAAAGCAGAGCGTAAACTGGCTATAAATAGTCAATCAGGCCATCCAGCCACCGTTAAGCGACTGCGTACTATCATTCTCTATATCAGAGTGACGATAGCTGTGTGTGAAGAGCGAAAAACAATCAAAGTTGGAGGATAAACATGAGTATAATTAACCGTTATGTTGATAACCAACGTGCTTACGTTGCCAAAAAGCAAGCGCAGCCACTCATTGGGTTTACCAACGCTCAAGGAGAGCATGCATCATGGAATGATATTGCTGTAACTTTCACCGACAGTGACAATAAGCACATCAATACTTTGTTTTGCAATCTAAACAGAAATAAGCCCAGTATAGGTACACACTTCACGGACGATGACCGATTAAAGCCAGAGACACACGATCTATTATTCGCCTATATGCTTGATCTGTTAAATGAAGGAGTCTCGAAAGCGAACAAACAAAGTAAAATAACGACGGCAAGATATTTCCTTTGTCACCTCGATAAAAATGTCGCCACGGCTACCCTTGATGAAATTCAACACGCCATTGATTCGATGAAAAATTCCGCTAGTCTACAAAGTTTCATCGACTGGCTACATGAACACAAAATGCTGGCAAAAAGCTGTCAGCCCTATATTAGCACCCCAGCCGATTCAACGCGAAGTAAGAGTGGCGATGATGCGCTGGATGCGGAACAAAAAAAACTGCCTTCCGAAACGGCGTTACTAGCGCTCGGAGCTATCTTCTATGATGTAATTCCACCCTATCAGGATGATAACAAAGAAAATATTGATGCTTGGCAACCGCTTTTATCCTCTACACAAAACCAACGAGACAGCTTTATTTGCACCATGACAGCGCTTGGAATGGCCTCGCCTAATCGAATCGGTGCAGAGCAAGTGCTTCTCACACCACAGCGCATACAGCGCCATACACAAGTTGTTGAGGGGCAAGAAAAAACCGTTCACTACCTAAACTGGCGAGGCTCAAAGGGCTATAAGGATAATCAAAATCACATTAATGCAGAAATGGTTGACAGCCTAGATAGAGCAATGCACTACACCATCCTTGCGACTGAGCCAACAAGAGCATTAGCACGATTTTATCGAAAGCCAGCACGCACCTTAAAGGAAGTGCTGGGTGAATTTAAACCTAGCGACGAAAATCTCGCACTCATTAGACCTTCGATGAATAAATCAACAAACCTTTTGCATCTTGGTTTACTGCTAGGTCTTTTTGACGATAGCGACAAATATGCTCGAGTTACACCGACTACAAAAGGGGCTAAGCGTAAAAAAGGTAAGGGCCCCGCCAAATTCATCAAACCCATCGCACAGCTTGAAGCGTTCGATACACTGAGCTTTAAGAGTCATTGCCCTTATACTTATATGCTTACAGGTTGTAGTCTCGCTATCCCAGCACAGTACAGTAATTATACAGGAGGCAAGCAAGAACTCACTGTGGCTGAGTTTCAGAATTTCATCATCGAAAAGAATCAATACCAACTAAAGGGTTACAATAAGAGCCAAAGTAAATATGCGGACTTTGATAACGCATTATTTGCTTACACCGAAAAGCAGCTTAGTGGCAGAGTCAAAAACCCTTTCCTTTTAGCCCCCATTAGCTCGCTAAGTTTTTTATTCTCTGACGATTTAATAAAAGTAGCTAAAACTAGACCCTCCATCTTTGAGCGACACGGTTTTTCATCAAGCTTTTTGCTCAAGCCACACCAATTACGTCATTGGCAAAATGATTACCTTGCGAAAAAAGGACTTCCTCACCATCTCATTTCCATGCTCTCAGGTCGAAAGAGCGCAGAGCAAACGCTGACATACATCCATACAACGGATGCACAGAACGCTTCTGTGATTTGTGATATTTCGTTCTCTAATGAGCTAGCAAGCAATGTCGAAGAAAAGGTAAGTCGTCGTCTTGCGACCATGAATCAATATAACGAGGCTATCGACAATGAAACACCGACCTTTGTTCACGAATCAGGATTTTGCACTCAGAATTTAGCCCTCTCACCCTGCACTTATATGACGGAGTTTGAAACGCAATGTACGCTATGCCCATCATCTTGCCATGTAGCACATGATAGTGATGCCATAGACTTGTTGCAGAAGGATTTAAAGGTGCAAACTCATAACCTTGGAAATGTGCAAGAGGCTATTAACTTCGAGACAAGTAAAGGGATGCAGGAGTGGTACAGAACCCATTATCGCAATACATGTATGCTAAAAAAACTGATTGAAGTGCTGTCCGATGACACTATAGAAGAAGGCAGTATGGTGCGATTTCTAACTCGCTCAAACAGCATGAGGATCACCAATTTAGACACAAAAACCGTAGAAGAACGAAAGTTGGCACTCCCTAATGCTGAGCAGGCCCTTCAAGCTGCGATAGAGGCAAATAAGGATAAAAGCAAAGATGAAGCTACGAATAACTTCTTGGGCTTCTTAGGCTCACTTTAGGGGAATAACATGGCAATTAAATCATTAGAAACAGACCAGCAAATTTCCATCCAAGCCCTTATTAGAAGCTGGGAAGGTAAGTTAACTTGGGATTTGCTCATTACAAAAGTGGAATCCAGTTTAGGCATTACGACAACTCGACAGACGCTCGATAAATACGCGAATATCAAGCATGAGTTTAAGGAAAAAAAGCAAGTATTAAGAGGAAAACCTGTTGCACCTGACAACAAAGAGCTTATTGCTTACTTACAAAAAGATGTGGATTTAGCTGAGAAGGTAATCCAACTGGAAGCGCAGCTTGCAGTGGCACAATCAGAAATTGGAAAGCTTCAAGCTTTCATTCAAAAACTATCCAGCATTGGCAAAGCTAACCCAAGTGTCATGGATGTGTTTCAAAAGACATTACAAGACGTTAAGCGCAGCAATAAGTAAAATCCAACAACTTATAACGTACTAAACCGCAAATCAGGAAATAGCAAGAGGTCTAATAATGGCAAGTGGTCAACAAAAAGCGCAGCAAAATCTTGAGGCATTTGAGGTATGGAAAGCGACACAGACGGATGATGACTTTAAACAAATCGTGTTCAGAGGTCAGCTTAACCGCATCGAAGTGGCAAAAAGCATCGGCTGTGGAAAATCAGCCCTAAATCAAAACCCAGCCCTCAAAAAAACACTCAAGGCATTAGAAGATGAACTACGAGACAAAGGTATACTTCCTCCTTTAACTGATACTGCCAAGAAGAATGCAAATAAACCTAAAGCCTACGACAGCACGACAAATCGTAAGTTATTAGATTCAAAGCGGGTGTCGTCATTAGAGGTAGAGAACATTGAATTGAGAGCCAAGGTAAAAGAGCTTGAAAAGCGACTTGAACGCTTTGGTGAACTATCTGAAACTCTATCTGAAATGGGGTTGATGCCACGATGAATCCCGTTTTGAATGAAGACAAAATGCGCGTTACGAGTATCCCTTATCGCTCAAATAAATTGGTAATATTCAGCGGTGTGCCACTGGCACTAGACTCCTACAAAACCAATAATGGCAAATATTATGTCACCATCAAAGCTAACCCTGATAGCATCCTCATTCAACCCACGATAGGTCAGCATTGGTCAGTCAAAGGCACTCGCCAAATTAAAGATGTCGAAACTGGCGATTATGTAATGCAGCAACACACCTATGAATCACCAGAGCATATTGAATGTGCCTTACCCGAAACAGGTGAGCAACTGATACGCTTTATCGCAAGGGAAAGTGAGTTCAAAGGGATTGGTGAAAGCAAAGCCAGAGCGCTCTGGCAGTTCCTAGGTAAAGACTTTCATGCCACCTTGAGAAAAGATACGCCTGAATCCAGAGAATGCCTGACATCGATTCTAAATGAAGGCTCAATAGAAGCGATCTTTAAAGGCTACGCCAAGTATAAGAATCTGGCGTACTGCAACTGGATGAGTGAGCACAAAATCCCAGCCAGTGTACAGCAACGGCTACTTAAACATCATGGCGAAGCCTCCATAGACGTTATCAAGGGTAATCCCTACGCACTGATTGGCTTTGGCCTGTCATTCAGCGCCATTGACGATATCATTAAGACAACGGATTTTAAGAGCGATGTTACACAGGATGATCCAAGAAGACTCAGTGCAGCACTAGAAATGGCAATCCGAAAAGAGATTGAAAAAGGCCATACTTACACCACTCAGAACGCCATTAAACCAACCGTTAAGAAGCTTCTTGGTAATGCCGAACTGACAAACCAAGCATTTGTGGCTGGACATCAAAAGGCACAATTCATTGTAAATGGCGAGACAGGCACATACCACCCAACAGCTCAGCTACTGATGGAATCTGTGGTAGCAAAACGGCTATTAGCACTTGCTGAGCAAAAAAACTTATATGATGAGCATGCAAATTCGGCCTATTTGTCTGCGGCTGATGAATTGCCCTATGAGTTAACTGAGCGCCAAAGCGAAGCTGTAATGACTGCTTTAGACAATGCGGTAGCTTGTATTACAGGCGGTGCAGGAACGGGCAAAACAACTGTATTAAGAACCGCACTTCGGGCTTACCATCAATTAGGCTATGAGATCCACGCGGTAGCACTATCAGGCCGAGCGGCTATGCGTTTACACGAATCGACTGGATTCAAAACAATGACGATTGCGGCCTTACTACGTAAGGAAGTCATTGAACCAAGCAATGAACAACCTAAAAACCTGTTAGTCATCGATGAAGCTTCAATGATTGATCTGCCGACCATGTACCGATTGGTGATCCATTTGCATCCCTCTACACACATTATATTCACTGGTGATCCAGACCAATTACCACCTATCGGCTGTGGCAAAGTGTTATCAGATATCGTTGAGTCAAAGGTCATCGCAAATACCATGTTAGACATTGTTAAACGACAAGACGGATCAACAGGAATACCTGAATATTCAAAGTTAATTAACGCAGGGATTGTTCCTGAAAATATTAGTACTGGATCGATTACTTTTCATGAAACACAGAAAAATGAAATTGCTCAAACTTGTACAACGCTATTCCAAGCCTCCCCTGATGATAGCCGTATAATGGGAGCTACAAAGGTAATGGTTGCAGACATTAACAAGTTGACTCAAAACGCAACAAACCTCAATGGGCAAAGACTTGAGTTTGAGTTGCATGGTGAAAAGTTTTTCCGTGACCTACGTAAGGGTGACGTTATTCTATTCACACAAAACAATTATGATAAAGGCATTCAAAACGGCTCATTGGGTGTGTTGTCATCAGTTGAATCCGTTGGCGAAAGCTATGGCTCTGTTGTTCTGGATACCGGTGATGATGTTGAAGTTACGCAGGCTGTATTGGACTGTATGGAATTGGGTTACTGCATTACGCTCCACAAAGCGCAAGGATCACAGTTTCCACGCATTATTATAGCGTTACAAAAAGGTATGATAGTTGATAGAGCGTGGCTTTATACCGCTATTACTAGGGCTGAGAGCGAAATTCATATCGTGGGTTCACAACAAGACTTCAATGAGATCACAAAACAGCCAAGTAACTCTCACAAACGTAATAGCTATTTGGTTGATCTTTTAAAAAACAAAAAATAATTTATAACTTTAGGGAGTGACTACGGGTGCAAGCGGAAATAAGTTGTGTGTCAACGCGAAGCGCTGTCCACATCTTATTCTGCGTTCTTGCGTAGCAAGATGTGCCTGTAGTTGAGCGACCTTTGTGTATATTTATCTAAACCATGTTCTCGAATGTGGAAATAGGTTTGTGAGGCTATCTCGCTTTCGCCCCCATAGCGACTTAGGTAAATACTCCATGTGACTTTAAATTAGTGGCCTGAATTACTTAGTCACAACAATGTCATTTTAGCTCTAAAACCTCTTTTGTTGCTTCATCTCGAATACCCAAACCATATGTTTTAGTCAGTTTTTTGTCTTCGTATGTTATACCACCCACTAAGCAAGCTTCTGCAACTCTAGCATACTCTTTTCTGATACTTTCGTAGTTATGGATCGTCCAATGAATAATCACTTTTCTTAACGAATAATATTCTTTCCCGTAGTCCGCTTTAGAGGGAGTTTTTACACCGAATATATTTAAGCAAAAGCCTAGAATTTTAGCTGACTTGAAATTGGGTAACTTTTCCATCCGCTTGACTTCATCGTACATCAATCGATAATATTTTTTGAGAATATAGTAATTGACTTTACTGTGCCTATGATTAACAAATTCCCCCCAACAGGAGTTATGATGAATTGACCAACATGTGTCCTTATCTACATTAATAGTTGCTGCTGCAAATGTGAGTTCAAACATCAACTCTGCTACTAAGTCATACAAATCAATTGATTGGTATCTTTCCGCTTTGCTTTTTCGTAGTTTGTGTGGAGTGAAATCCGCGACAGAAGGATGTTTCTCTAATAATTCAATTACCGATACGACAAACTTTACAGCTACTCGAAAATTCTGATAACACTCAAGGTTATAGTAATTAGTGGGGTTATGGTTGATTTCATGTAGGTATATACTGTTGTCTTTTATTTTATGGAAAGCATTGTTTATTGCATAAGAGTGTCGCCACCATTCATTTGCGTTTAAATATGACTCAATAGCCGTTAGAGTTGAATTACAGTACACTTGAAATTGTTTATTTTTAAGGGTGAATAGTAGCAAATCAGCATCTAAAGGGGAGGCAAATTGTTGATTTAAGCAATCGAGCTTCTTAATGTCTCCAAACATAGCCATGCTTAAAGGTTTTATATACCCAATAAGCCCTGAGCAGAAACCGTCTCCTTCATGATGTAAGAGCGAATTCGAGTTAAGTATTGCTGCCGTTGCAGTGTTTATCGTAAATTGACGAAATGGTAATTTCTCGATATTTTCTACTGTTAGGCTTTCATATACTTCAATTATTAAATTCGGATGATATTCCGCAACAATCTCGCAAAACCGTTTGTTTCCTATAAGTAGTATTATGTCATGAGCATAATCCTTACATTCCCCCATATCACCTGATGCGTGAGCAATTATATTTTTAATCGATGGAGTTATTTCAGAGGCTACTTCCCTAAGAACATCTTCATTTCCTTGTAGTATTCTCACATATAATTGCTGCATGAACGGTTTGTAGTTGTTTTTCCCAAATTTAGGGGGGGATATAAAACCAAAATAAGCCCATAAAGTAATAATCATAAGAAAAATCAAAGAAAAGATGGCTTGCCACATACTTTGGCTCAAGTTGAAACTAGGGGTTAACAAGCCTAGATTGACCCATAGTTCAGAGATTAGAACTCCGATACCAATAAAGGGGATCAAGTAAAACGATGTTTTGTAGAGTGGTAATGGTGCTATTGCGATTCTAAATTTATAACGTTCCCCTGTAATCGTGTAAACAACAAACAGTAGTGCTAGAGCGGATATAAAGGATGAAAATCCGAATATAGAATTTGAAGAGCTTCCTGCTGGGACAAAGCACATGCCTAATAGTTCTTGAGTACACATTCAAATTACCTTAAAGACTTAATTTATAAGTATATTACTCTGTATGTAATGGCTAAGCGATTCTAGCAGCTCGTTTAGAGTAAAAAGTTCAATATTTTCTAAGTCGCTTCGTGCCCCTTTGCGCCCTAGAAAGCTAAATCGAAAACGCCCCAAAGCAATTTAGAAACCTACAAACGAATGGCCAATATTACTTAGCTACAACACCGTTAAACGCACATCTAAAAGGCTACCAAATCGGTGGTCTTTTTGCTTTTTATAGCGCCCGAGATTTCTTGCTTTAATTTTTATCGACCATTTCATCGTAGATTTTAAATTAAGGAATCATCACAAAATTACAGTGTAACTATTTTTTTATAGCTTCTCATTTAAAACTAAACATACCCCTTTCGACCCGTTGGTTACAATTTTTAGACCTATTACGTCTAAAATTATACTTTTAGGTTGATTTATATAAATTCCGTGTTAAATTAATATCAAGTTGATTATTTTTAGTCGGCAGAAGTCTAAAAAGGGGTGAGTTATGAGAGATCAGTCTTTAGCGAACTTCCTAGTGAATAGCAGGAAGAGAGCAGAATTAAGTCAGGAAGAGGCAGCGGAAAGATGTTCATTAGTTAGCAATCAAAAGATGATTTCTCGGATAGAGTCTTCACCTTTGGATTTTGTGGTTGAGATATTGCTGGACTACATCTCTGCTGTGGGTGCTAACCGTGAAACATTTTGGCAGTTACTTGATAAACCTAAAAAACTATTAAATGAAAGTGAGATAAAGATGAATACTAAATTACAGAATGAAATCGACCAGTTAGTTAAAAATATCGACAAAACCGTTTTGGGTTTGAATGATCTACCGGAGCACCTTCATCCTAAAAAACTAATTGAGAAAATGAAAGCAGCAAAAAATGATGTAGGCTCTATTGCTGATACAGCTATTATTGGAGTTATGGGACCAAGTGATTCAGGTAAATCTCATATACTGAATCTATTAATGGGGGTGGAGATTGCACCAGAAGGTTTTCAGCCAATGACTGCCGCTTCAACGCTGTTTGTGCATATGAGCAAAAAACCGAAGAACCTTGAAGAAGCGCAAAATGTAGTAGTGTTTAAATACGAGCATGAAGGTCGTACCTTTAATCTTGGTATGCTAAATGGTGAACATGAACAGTTTGTTTTAGCAAAAGGTGATTACAAGAGTTTAGAAAAATACGGAGCGCGAGATGATGATGACAATATTCTTTACCCGGAAGCATATTTAGCTATTGTTTATGTTGATGCTCATGTATTGAAAAAAGTCTCATTACTTGATACTCCTGGACAATTGATTGACCCTGATTACGCGAACAAAGAAGAAGGCGTGAAGTTAGATAGTATCGATGTACGTAAAGCTTATGAAGCGATGGGCCTAGCTGACTCTATATTATTTACGAGTTCAGTAAATAAATTCTTACGTGACAATGAACCTGAGTTCTATTCAAATATTCTTCGTGCACCGGGTAACCTCCCACTCGACGCTAAAAACCCTCTAAAAAATATTACTATCCTTGCAACGCAAGCGGCAGGCATTAAGAGCATTGCAAACTTCAACGAAAAGACATCTAAACGTGCAGCTATTAGCTTCCATAAAGCGATGGGTTTTTTACTGTATGAAGACTGGCAATCACAAATTGATGGCTTAAAAATACCTACAGCAAAAGATTGGGAAAGTCGTATGCTGCCATTTTGGGATGACAACAAAGAGTTTATGAGCGCCTTCACTGAGCGTTTTAATCAGCTGGCAGATGAAACGGTAGCAACGCTTTCAGAAAAGCGATTATCTAAGGTGGTCGCTATCCGCAAAAACATTATTTCTCAAGTAGAAATTGAGATGTCGTCATTGACAGACAAGCTTCGTAGCAATGAAGAACGTCTTGAAGAGGTAAAAATGCAGGATGCGCGGTTTCGAAAAGAAGTTGTTAGCATTTTAGAAAAATTTAAAGCTCAGGAAAATACCATTAATGAACTCAAATTAGAAACAATTGATCAGGTTAAGTCTATTGTTGGCAACCTAAAATCAGAAGAGTTTATGGCTGAGTTTATAGGGGATCGCTTTGAAGATAAAAAATCGGCCAAACAAGGCCTTTCTGATGCGATTGGTCAATACCTTGAAACGAAATGTAAGAAAATTATCGATTCAACAAGTAAACGCTTTGTCTCTGAAGTTGAGTACTTGGTAAATGAGTTCTCCGCATTGGTGCCAACAGCAGGACAGAAAGATATAAACAGTGTAAGTCGCATAAGCAAAGCCGGCTACAATACCAAAAGAATGCCATTAAGCACTTTCGATGGACAGTCAGCGTTTATTGGTGGAATGTCAGGTGTTGCTACCTTTGGGGCTATGGGCGCGTATGTTGCAACAATTTCATCGAATCTTGGTGCTTACATCCTTGTTGGCCAAGCTGCCGGAGTATTAACATCGTTAGGCATTACAGGATCTGTTACGACACTGCCATGGTTAGTTGGTGCAACTGGCGGACCGGTCGTCTGGGGCGCGATGCTTGCTGCTGCAGTTGGTTACCTAGTCTTTCGTATATTTTCCGATTGGAAAAAATCGATGGCTAAATCTGTTGTTAAAGGCATTGATAGTAATGAAATTATCGACTCGATTGAGGGTGAAATTTCTACTTACTGGTCTGATACAGCCAAAGCCTTTGAATTTGCTTTAAAAGGCTTGCGCGATGAGGCTGACAAGCACATCAAACAACTTTATAAAGATGCAGAGGAAACCTATGACGTGAAAGAGATTAATAACGCCGTGACCACGCTTGAAGATGTTATTTCAACACTGAAAACAGGTGACGTGAAGAACTTAACCGCAGCTTAAACAATAGTGCTGTTAATTGGTGAACTCCTATTTAACAGCACCTTTATCTAAATGGGGGGTGACTATGGGATGGCTTGGCGATTTCTTTGATGATATTACAGGCGAAAGCGATAGACGTAGAGCGCGACATAAGCTACAAACAAGAGTAGATGCAGCAGAGACAAGAAAAAGAGCGGTAAGAGAGGCCCATGCTATTTGGTTGCAACGAAATCGGGCTAAAAGAGCGGAATTACATACTGAGACAAAGAGTTACATTAAACTTGCCATAGCACTTGAGCAGCTAAAAAGTGGTCTAACAAACGAGCCATCAACTGTATTGGATAAGACAGACTTTCAGTTGATTAGGAACCACCACTTTAAAACTACTTTTTCTGAGGCTCGAATTACTAAACATGCAAAAAAAGAATTTCATTATGACAACGGTGTCTTTTATGAAGGGGAGGAAGATGCTTTTATTAAAGAATTGGACAGCTTCATGCGTTCTGAACTCCGACATACGAGAAAGTTAGTTCTGCGCTGGAATAAAGTCTACAAAAGTGTAAAAGAAGTCTACATCTAAAAAGCTTGTTGGATTGTTTAAAGATAAGTATTAAGACATAACAATTACTGCACATGAACATCAAAAAAATAGGGAAGATATATGGCATATGTTGAATGTAAATCCTGTGGATTAAAAGAAGAAGCTAACAAAACGTTCTTTCTTAAAGTTCTAGGGGGAGGAGCTGTTGGCGGAGGTTTTTGGGCCTGGGTAACGTATTTTTTTGCAGGTACTGGTTTCGCTTTTGTAATTTGCGTCGCCATTGTCACAGGCGGGGTCGCTCTTCTTGCTTTTTCCGATGAGATCACAAAGTGGCTGGCGGAAAGGTATGATTGTCCATCTTGCAAAAAAAGAAACTGGAGATTAGTTAAGGATTGATTGGTAATCTGCATATTCTCCACCATAATACGAGGCTACCTAAATGGTGGCCTTTTTATGTGTAAGATAAATTTCCTATCTCGGTTTGTGCCCCAAACTGAGATAGAAAGCTAACTCACTAATGCCCAAAACCTATCAGAATAATTGTGTAGTAAATATTACTTAGCTACAACACTTCAACCATTGAAGCACCTATCTAAGGTAGGTTTGTACAATGTAATCATGATAGTTACAATGTAATCATGACAGTTACAATGTAATCATGATAGTTACAATGTAATCATGATAGTTACAATGTAATCATAGCAGTTACAATGTAAACTTTATTGATTGCTAACTGCAAAAAAATCTCCTTCAGCCACGTTTAATGCTTTAGCAAAATACCTTATTTCATAGTCTGTAACTTGTCGATTTTGAGATTCAACTTTTGCTAACGTACCCCTACTAAGATCGAACCCCAATAAACAGCATGCAGTAGCTAATTGCTCTTGGGTTAACCCCTTTGCCATACGAATTTCTCGAATTTTTTTACCAATAATATTCATTTTTTGCTCCGCTAATGGAGCTTAATCTTCCCATTTTGTTAGATAAACATTGCTCCGCATAAAGAGCAAAAAGAAAAAAATTCATTACTTATTCTTAATACAGAATAACTTACGGAAACATCGTGACTTTATTTAAGCTCGGTAAATAAACAACCTATTAATAATTCTAATTATCTAAACATGTAACATAAAAAGTAACCTGTAATTTTAACTGTTGATATTCCATGGTAAGTAATGAATAATTGCTCCGCTAACGGAGCTATTGCTCGTATATTTAAGATAAAGGTCCAGTAATGAGTCAACAGGTAAACATGAATGTATTTCTATATTCTCTTCTAGTAACTAATAATATGAATGAATTCACCGTCGCAGAAGCTAAGGATGCATTATTAGCAAACCACCCTGAATTTGATGATGAAGTAGAGTGTAGGAAGTTCATTTACCGACAGTTAACACGAAGCATTGAAAAAGGCATTATTAAGCGTACAGACTGTTTTAATAGTGGCTCTAAGCAAGTAATATACTCAAAGACAGATAAGCTGCTAGCATCAAGCATTGTCCCAATTAAGCGTGGAACTATGGCTTCAAAAGTTCCGCCAAAAAATGAAACAGTGAAAGTAGTAGAAAATGATACATATAAGACAGAGCTTCAAAAAGAGCTGATGGCTTATGAAATCGATTTAAATACAACCTTGGAAGAAGCTAAAGAATATAAGCGCCTATTAGCTCGATTCCCCGATTTAAAAAATAAACTACAACAACACCAATCTCAGGCGAAAGATAAGTCGATAAAGCTTTTAGGAAAAGTCCACGCTTTGCAAAACTTGCTTGGTTACACTGTAACAGAGCATTCAACATGTTAAGAGTTTGGCAAAAAGAGTGTTTGTCTACAGTTAAAGAACATTACTCACAATCGCATAAACACTTTTTATGCTTAGCGACACCAGGGGCAGGTAAAACTGTTTTAGCGGCTGAAGTTGCAGCCTATTTATTTGAAAAAAATAAAATAGACTTTGTTTTGTGTTTTTCTCCTTCTACGGAGGTAGCGTCCGGAATTAAAAGATCTTTTTCTAAACGTTTAAATTGTAATTTCGATGGTGTAATTGGCTCAATCGGTTGCTCTTATACCTATCAAAATATGCGTTTTTTTAATGATGATTACTGGAGACTACTCAGAAATAATCGAGTGTTAGTAGTCTTTGATGAAATCCATCATTGCGCAGGCTCATCTGTTGAGAATGCTAATGTTTGGGGAGAGGATATTGTTAGGAATATCCAAGATCAAGCTACATATACATTAGCATTAACAGGTACGCCATGGCGTTCAGATTTACTCCCTATTTCATTGGCAACATATAGCGCCCCTGATAATCAAATCCAATGCAATTATACTTACTCCCTTCAGCAGGCTGTTAGTGATGGTGTTTGTCGAAATCCAAAGATAGTGTTAGTTGATAATGAAGAGATTTCAGTTACAACCAATAAGCAAGAGAACAAAACCTACAACTCTTTGCAAGACTTGTTAAAAGATCCATCTATTGCATATCAAGATCTGATTAAACATAAGGATGTAATTAACTACATTATTTCTCAAGGGGTAAGAAAGTTAATTGAGATAAGGCTTGAAAACCCTGAAGCTGCGGGATTAATCGTTGCCTCCTCAGTTAAACATGCAGAGCAGATATTAGCAGTGCTTACTGAGGACTTTCATCAATCAGCAACAATCGTTACCTACAAAGAACAATTTGCTTCAGATAAAATTAGTTATTTTCGTTTTAATGATACTCAGTGGATTGTCAGTGTGGGTATGGTATCAGAGGGTACTGATATCCCACGATTACAAGTTTGTTGTCACCTTAGTAGGGTAAAAACAGAACTTTATTTTAGACAGGTTTTAGGTCGTATTCTCAGGGTTAGTAGCTCACCTAATAAAGAAGCTTGGCTGTTTACTTTAGCCGAAGAGAAACTAAGTTCTTTTGCGAATAGGATTGATCAGGAGTTGCCGGATATGGTTGTGTTAGTAAAAAGTAGTAAGACTGCTGATCATTTTTCTATAGAGGGCGGTAACAAAAAAGCATCAGTTTCAACAAACCCAATACTTGTAGAAGCGACGAACTTTCCCGGTAACGTTTCTTTATCAGAACAATTCAATTTCTCAAATTTTCAGGATAAAAGATCTATTTCCTCAGCCTCCCTTGAGAGTTTTGGTGGATTTAGAGAAAAGTTAATTGAGGCTTTTGAGCTATAAAAGTCTGAACCAATCAAAAACATAATCTCTAATAATGTTTTTAGAGCTTATGAGTAAATATATATGAAAATAAAATGTAGCGACTCATTACATTGTAACTATTGTGGTTTGTTATTTTGCCACTAACCTAGTCTAGGGCGATTACAAAGAAACCTAAGTAAATTGGTTACTGCAATATTCGCTTCCGGGGAAAAACATCAGAATAAAGTGTCAATTTGTGAAAAGTGTCAGAATAAAGTGTCAATTTGCGAAAAGTATCAGATTAGCGTGTTCATAATTAGATAGCACTAAGTCGCCCCCCTTTTTGTAACTTGTAACTAAGATAAATAAAGTTAAATCGATTTAACTTTATTTTTGGCGAATTATAACTACCAGAACACGATAATTCATATCTCGCAATGTCCCCCAATCCGACTTATGGCTACAACACATCCTCTTGTAAAGTGATTTGTTTATAAAGGATAATTTCATAGTCTAATCATTTATTTGATATTACCCCGTTTTCTTCTGTTCCATTCTGCAAACAAAAAAAGAAAGACCGTAGCCGCCAAGTCTGTATATGCGAGTAAAGGATCATAATTTTTAAAAAAATAAGCACATATCAAAAAAAACAAGGCGAAGAAATAATATAGGCAGATACTAAATTTGCTTACCCACATAAAAATATCCTCCTTACTTAATTATACAGAACTAAAACTATAGTCCCCCTAACAACAAACACAATAATGAGGATTCTTAATTACTTGCCGTTTTTATATGCTGAATAATACTTCTTTACTAGGGAAATATTAATGGCCTAGAAAGCAAGTAGTTGAAATTGTTGCTAGCGATCATTACACCGACTTTCAACAATCTCATTTTTATTTTTTTGAATACTAGCTATTTTTTTAGCCCTTGTGCACTCCCATTCTGATACAGGGTACATTTTGTCCCAAGCGTTCATTAACTGCTTCTGAGAGTTACTCATATTATATCTCGCATATGTATCATCCATATAAAGATACGTTCTAGCAATGCGTCCACGAGCCTCCACAGGAGGCTCAGCCTTCTTATTATCAATCTTCATGGCACAACTACCAAAACCACTTTCAACCTGTGGTAGCATCTGAAAATTATAATTACTTCTCATTGCATTAACTGCTCCAATAGCAGGAAATAAGTTGTGCATATCAGCTTGCATATACTTGTATTCATCATTTGTTTTATTTGCACATTTTCGGCCTTTATATGCCTTCCCTGTGCTCGTAACACACTGCTTATCTCCCTCTCGCCACTCAATAAAAGTTCGACCAAAGTTTTCCGCTGGTACAACATGTTCCCATTCAACACGCTTTGAACGTTTAACATGTTTGTCTGTATGGAACCCTTCGGGAGGGTGAATATTTTTCTTAGAATCAAATGAAGCGCCACAGTAAAGTGTAATTCGGTTGTTCTGATACACCTCTGTTTCCAATAGTTTTTTAGCTTTACTAAAGGATTGAATCGTTTCATTTGTAGCCAATGCACTCAGAGAAAAAAGAGATAATGACATTAATATACTGATGATTTTCATTTAAATACCTTTCATTAATTGCTCTAGCTAATAACTAAACTTATCACAAGCCTAAATTATAGGAGAACATTATGAAAGCTTGGAATAAAGGAAAACGGGTTGGTCAAAAAAAAGCATTTAAATTAGAAGATATTTGGCGAATTAGAATTCGCCTTGAACTAGAAAAACAACTGGAGCAGTTAGTCATATTTAACTTAGCAATTGATAGCAAGTTGCGCTCTAGTGACTTAATCCGGCTCAAAGTACGTGATATATCTTCAGGCTCATTAATTCAATCTCGTGCCATTATTGAACAAAAGAAAACACATCGTGAAGTTCAATTTGAAATCACATCGAAAACACAACAATGTTTAAACCTTTGGATAAATAACCAAAAATTAACTCCATCTGATTATTTATTTCCCAGCCCACGTAAACAAGGCCACCATATGAGTTATCACTATTACTCAGGGATAGTTAAACAATGGGCAAACAAGCTGGGGCTAGATATAACTCAATATAATACTCATTCACTCAGGAGAACGAAGGCATCTTTGATTTATGCTAAAACGAAAAATCTGAGAGCAATACAATTATTATTAGGTCACTCTAAACTGGAAAGTACCATTGAGTATTTAGGTGTTGAAATAGAAGATGCTTTAACTATCTCAGAAGCGACTGAAACATAGTTAAGGACAATTTTTTAATGGGGCGCTAACGCCCCCAAAGCGAGTTAGCATGAATATTAATTTGAAAAGACAAAAGGCAAGACACGACCCCATTGGCATTTTTAGTGCTTCGGTCATACTGT
This sequence comes from Psychromonas marina, assembly GCF_030161115.1. Classification (GTDB taxonomy): domain Bacteria; phylum Pseudomonadota; class Gammaproteobacteria; order Enterobacterales; family Psychromonadaceae; genus Psychromonas; species Psychromonas marina. The sequence goes on along the minus strand of NZ_BSPQ01000016.1, from coordinate 162,171 downwards.
TAAACGGTAAACTAACAGCTAGAGTTGAAGCCCACCAAAAGCAAGCAACACCTTGTAGGGCGAGCCTGACAAAGATTGTTCAATGTCTTGTGATAGCTATGCACCATTTGTAGTAGTTTAGTAAAGTTGGTTATGTTTTAGAGGAGATAAAAACTATAAGTCGATTTGTAACTTTTTCGGACTTAAAGTCTAATTAGCTCCCCCCCTATCAACACACTCTCATGCAGAAGAAAAAACTATAATAATTATGCTAACTTAAGCTCTGTTTTTTTATTTAAGTAGCCAGATAAATATTTTTCAGGAATAACTGGCCATGATTTAAATTGATATAAACTTGTATAATCATTATCAATAGACTGCTTTATTAATCTTTTTATATCTATCTCATTATCTAATAAGCAATGAGCAGCTAAGGTTAAATGTTTAGTTAATCCTCTTGAAATAATATTACGAGCTGTCACCTTATCATTAAGTTTATCGTGTAGCTTTTTATAAGCTAACTCTTTATTTATTGTAAGAATATCTTGATCTTGTTGATCTTCAATTTTATCTATATTCGAATCAACCATACTTATTACCTTAGTATATCGCTGTGCCATTAAATTTAAAAAGGTCCCTTTTGTTAAATAATTAGTATGAGATAATCCATATTGATATGATTTATCTAAAGATTCCTCCGCTTTATCAAATAAAGATTCTGCAAGAAGTATGTTTGATTTTAATGAATAATAGACTCGCTTTTTAATTTCGTCTTTTATCTTATTTAAAAATGTATATGCCTCATCATAATTATTAGAAAGATTTAAAAAAGAGTTTATTATTGTACTAGCATAATCTGAGGCGTCAGAATGCATCATGGCTAATTTTAAGAATTTTAAAGACTTCTCTTCATCTTTTTCAATCATAAGATAATATTGAGCTTTATTGATTAATAATGAAGCTAGCTCTTCATTTTTAGGTATTTTTTTAATTAAGTCACTATCAATAAAATTACTCCAATCGGAATAAAATGATTCATTATTCTTATGATCGACAAGTGATGGATATTCTTCACATATTAGAGAAAGTAATTTCCTTTTTTTTCCTTTAGATGACGTTATATAAATGTTCAAGAGAATATCAAAAATATTTTTTATATTCTTATAATCATTGTTAATAACTGATGAATGCAATGACATTTTAAGATATCTCATATGCTGATCATTGATGGATTTAGCTTTTTCTAAATGATTTTCAATTTCTTTTTCTTTTTCTTTTTTAACTTTTTTGTCTAACCTATCGTTAAATTTTAAGTTCAACAAATCGAGTTTAAATAGCCAAGATATATTATTTAGACTTGGCTCTAATTGAAGACTCCTATCTGCCGTTTGCAATAAAAAATCAAGACTAAAAACGCTATCAGTTTTTGTATAATGGAATTCATCAATTGCATTTGTTAAAAGATAATTATGAAATTGATAGTTACTGTTAAATTTTGTTTGGAAACCCTCAATAAATTTACATCTTTCTGTCATGTTTTTAAAAATTTCAGATTTGAATATTAAACTTCTAACCTCAAATGGATCTAATTCAATTAGTTCATCACATAAACTTAATGCTTCCTGAATTTTGTCTTGAGCTTTGTAAATTAGAATTAATTTTTTAAGATATACACCTTTTGATTTTATATTTTCAGGTTTGTCCACTCTACTTTTAATTATGTTAGTAGCTTCTATATAATTTTTTTCTTGGACTAATCTATCTAGGCTTAAAAATGTTTTAAAGTCTTCTTCAGAACCATTGAATTCTTTCTCATTAAGCTCCCTAATCAAATGAGATATATCCATACTATTTTTATGTTTAGTCAATTGCTTTATGTCAGAAGAAATATATTCTGATTTTTCAGAAAGTCTATATTCATCCTCAGTAAATGAAGAAATAATTGCTTCTTTCTTGGAATTGGTAAAATTATCATCTAATGATAATTCTCTTTTTAGTTTGTAGTGCATTTCAGCCATAACTTCGTCAAAACCACTTATTTTGATGAAGTAAACTTTATCTTTCCAAAGAAGTTTAGTAAGTTCGGGATTAATATAATCACCTTCTCTTAAACACCAATAAACACCATTATTTAAATACTCTTCTGATTTTAAAAGAAAATTAATAACATCCATTACAGAACGATCATTTCCAGCATAACCAATAATGATTAATCCATATTCTTTCGAGAATTGAGTGAATTTATTCTTGATATTATTTTCTAAAGATTCAGTTTCTCTAAGGGTACTTTTTATATCATCAAATAAATAATCACCATGTAACTTGATAATTTTAGGCCGTGATGAGTTAACAGATATACTTTGTAGCGATGAATCATGAGCACACACTAATGGGCGTACTTGAGAAAATTGGTAAAAAGCCTCGTTTAAAAGATCATCAAAATTTGTTGTGTAGATCGTATCAAAAAATCTGTTAGTTGTTAAAGAGACTAAATATGAATAACCTATTGATGGCAAATGACCATCAACTTCTTGCTCCACAAATCTTCTTCGTTGGCTCGGAAGATCAAACTTATATTCAAACAGTGATGAGTACTCATTTGATAAGTTATACCAATTACTGTAGTTTTTTATTAAAAAGTCTTTGGCTTTAAACTCTTCATACCCTTCATATTCTTCTTCTGGACAAAGATGTTTATAAACTTCTTCTCTCCATCCAGAAACTAAGTTAATTCCAGTTTTTATTCCTGAAGTGAATGAAGCACCAGCTCCTAATAACAAACTATAATTTGGGACATGCTCATTTGTCTTAGTACCAATGTAAGAAATAAGATCATCAACAGTTCTTTCTTTATGTCCTAACTCTTTTTTTAATCTTGCATAATCCATTATTTTTCCCGTAATTCAAAAATATTTAAAAAGAAACATATTGATATTTTACTCAGAAATTTATTTTTAAAAGTGACTTTATCTCTAATTCTAGTAAATAACCCATTAGTAGTGTTTAACTGATGATAATAATGGAATCTTGTGAGCTATTTATTACATGAAAATTAGGTTGGCAGTTATCAATAAGTGGGTTATTTCATTCCAAAGGGAATAATAGGGCCAGGTCTTTAATTTTGAACTTCATTGATTGTAAGTTTATTTTCTAAGGCGCTTTGTGCCCCTTTGCGCTTTAGAAACCTATAAAAATGTGACCAATATTACTTAGCCACAACAATGACTAGGTGCCTAAAGCTAGTGCACCTAACACAGCAAATACGACTATGAGTATCCAAAAATTAGATGCTCTAGTTTTCTTGGGCTTAGGTAGAGCAGTATTTACTGTTGGGTTTAAGTTGACTTCGACAATTACGTCTGAACTTCCATCACGCTTAAATTCTTTCTGTAATTCAGCTTCTCTCTGTAATTCAGCTTTATAGCGCTTAATGATTGTATCTAACGATATATCTAACAAATGACAATGACTTTTAGCTGTATGAGTATCTTTAATTAAATTATAAACATTATCTGGCTCTGTAGTAAGTTGATCAATTAGCATAAACTGGGGGCGACCTATTCGGTGATCCATCTTGCAACCACCTATTATCCAATTACGGCCATAGCCAGTGACCATAAACCCTGCAATTAACTCAGCTAACGGTGTCTTATCTTGGCTTTTCTCGCGCTGTACTTGCCTTAAAATATTCTCATAGGCCGAATAAACTTTATCCCAATCTTGTTTTTCGATGGCAGCATCTAAATCAGTGTGCGACTCTCTCCATCTTGCATCCGCAATTGACACATTTACTTCATCCATGTTCCATTCGTTTGCTAAATATTTACGTGCGCTCAGTACACCTTTATTACTCTCATACCAGTCGTTCCACCAACCATCTGCTAACGCTTTTAGTTCTTCTAACAGAAATAAATCACCCTCACGGTATAGGCGTTGGTCGCCAGATAATGGTTCTTTTCTAGGATATATGAACTTCTTACAAGATTTACACTTCGCTTTACGTTTAGGTATTTTCTCCAGTCCAAAGTCGCAATAAGGGCATTTAGAGGTAGTACCGCTAAAAGCTGCAAGTTCTTTTAATTGTTCTTTCCTTTTCATACAAATATCGTACCTAATGATTGCTTTAAAACCCGAATTACGTCAGTGTCTTACATTAGAAAAAGTTGGTCAATCAGAACGTGCTGGTTTAGTGAAGGTTATCTACACTAAGTGATTTAGGAACAGAATCTCGTTAGAAGAAGTTGTGAAGTTGAATATCTAAGTAGCTTAACTGTATTAGTTTAAATAAAGTTACGCTCATAATTCCCTGAAATCGAGCCAAGTAAATTGAATTAATACTGTAGAGCAGGCTAAATAACCTACCTCTCAATGTGCCCCTTTCCGACTTAGAAAACTACAAACTTATAGCCAAAATTACTTAGCCACAACACAGCAACCAAAGTTCAAAATATGCAAATTCCTAATTGTGTAAACACATCTGCACAAATGACCGATACCCACCAATTGTTCCAAAATGGAACATTTGGTCAACAGCCTGTTGACCAAATGCACGTCACCAGTATCCCCTACACCTAATCAAAGATGGTGATATTCAGCGGTACTCCGTTAAAGAAAAATTTTTACAGAGCCAACAGCGGTAAATATTGCGTCACTATAAAGGTAGAGCCTGACACATTGCCAGCAAAACCAACTATCGGTCAGCATTGGTTAGTCAAAGGAAGTCGAAAGCATGGACATAGGCGATTACGTTATGTAGAAGCATACCTACCCAGTTAAACTATTAAGGGCCGGGTTTGTAATCTTGAATTTTCATCAATTGAAAGTTGATTTTCTAACTCGCAATGTGCCCCTTTATAATATTAGTTGTTTACAAATGAGCTTAAAAGGCTAAAATTTTACTCTCAATCGGCAATAGATACTGGCGAGAGACCCAATGAGTACCTTAGAATCCAGAATGGCAAGGTGGCTATTTTTGTAAAGGATTTTAGGTTAAAAAGACCTTAAATATTTACTTAAACTCCTTACGCTTACAAAATGGTATTTTTTTGTAATGGATTATTGGCAATTCAAACAATCGAAAGGCCCATTATGCCTTAGATCTTACTCACTCACTCACTAGTTTTATTTGTTTTTGGTGGATATAATCTGAATTCAAAGATAAGACTGAAGATTAAAAGAAACAAAATTTAAAGCCAAAAAAAACGAGCAATTGCTCGTTTTTTTATACCCATAAGTTAAATAAACTTATGCATCTTTACCACTTGTACCACGAAAACGTTCTGTAATACCGTTTAAGAAGTTACGTAATAATTGGTCACCACACTCTTTATAGTTACGGTGATCGCGCTTACGGAACAAGGCAGATAATTCAGATTTAGAAACAGGGAACTCAGCTGAAGCAAGTGCATTCAACATATCATCTTCTTTAAAGTTCAATGCTATGCGTAATTTACGCAGAATGTCATTATTACTTAAGATCGCTTTTGCAGGTAAAATAACAGGGCTTGAACCCTCTTTTTTACCACGTTTCTCATTGATTAAGCCATCTAAGAACAAAGATAAAAGACTATCGCGACAGAAAACGAAGTTCTCTTCACCCTCTTTCTCCATGATGCTGTGTAGGTAATTTTCATCAATTGCATTATCAACCGATGCAAAAATTTCTAACATTTTTTTATCGTTTAGTTGTAGTGCGTAACGTACACGTCGTAAAACATCATTGGTGATCATATTGTCTCTTATCTATTTAAATTCAAAAGGAGCTATCATACAGGGTATTCATGGACTCTGCTAATGAATTGCTTGTAAAACCAGTAGCAATTCATTAGCAAACCAATCAAGCTGCTAAGCTAAGCGTTGCCTTTAACTTTAAGTTGTTGTTCTGCTGCAAAATCAAGCATGCGGTCTAATGATACTAGTGCACCTTTAGCTACATTTTCATCTACATCGACTTCATGGCCTGTAGCATCTGTTAACGCGTTATAAATCGCTTTTAAGCCATTCATAGCCATCCAAGGACAATGTGCACAGCTACGACACGTTGCGCCCTCTCCGGCTGTTGGTGCCGCAAATATCTCTTTATCCGGACAGACTTGTTGCATCTTGTAAAAGATACCCGTATCTGTTGCAACAATAAGTTGTTTATTCGGTAATGTTTTTGCTGCATTGATTAATTGACTGGTTGAACCAACAACATCAGCTAACTCAACCACACTTTGTGGTGACTCAGGATGAACTAAAATAGCAGCATCAGGGTAAAGTGCTTTCATATCACGCAGTGCAACGGCTTTAAACTCATCATGCACAATACAATCACCTTGCCACATGATCATGTCGGCTTTAGTTTGCTTTTCAATATAGCTACCTAAATGGCGATCCGGTCCCCAAATGATTTTTTTGTCTTCACTGTCTAGATGCTCAACGATCTCCAGCGCAATACTAGACGTTACAACCCAGTCGGCACGTGCTTTAACCGCTGCAGAAGTATTTGCATAAACTACCACTGTGCGGTCTGGATGTTGGTCACAAAAGTCACTGAATGACTCGATAGGACAACCTACATCTAGCGAGCAGGTCGCTTCAAGTTCAGGCATTAGCACAGTTTTATTAGGTGTTAGAATTTTAGCAGTTTCGCCCATGAAGCGAACGCCGGCAATAATTAAGGTTTTGGCTTTATGATCACGCCCAAAACGTGCCATTTCTAAAGAATCGGCAACATAACCACCTGTTTCTTCTGCTAAAGCCTGAATTTCAGGATCGGTATAGTAGTGAGCAACTAATACGGCATCTTTTTCAATTAACAGCTGTTTTATTTTTGCTTTATAGTCTGTTTTTTCTTGTGTTGATAATACAATCGGTTTTGGGGGAAATGGATAATCTGATCCAACAAGGGGAGATAATTTGCTCATCATCGACTCTTCGATATTAAAATAGAACAAGATTATAACAATTCAGTAAACGAATGTGTATAGAATAAAATTTATTAAGGGGAATTGAATAAGATGTAAATCTGATAAGTGGTGGGCCGTGAAGGATTTGAACCTTCGACAAATGGATTAAAAGTCCACTGCTCTACCAACTGAGCTAACGGCCCATATATAAATATGGTCTATCTATTTTTTGACTTTACTAATAACTGACAGCTAACAGCTAACAACTAAAAGAAGTGGTGGGCCGTGAAGGATTTGAACCTTCGACAAATGGATTAAAAGTCCACTGCTCTACCAACTGAGCTAACGGCCCATAAATAAATATGGTTTTGATTTTAGTTCTTGATACGCCTTTAAATTAAAAGTGCAACAATGGCTCTACCAAATGAACCTCCCAAAATTATGGGTCTTTCTATTTATACATATTCACTTTAAGAAAAGTGGTGGGCCGTGAAGGATTTGAACCTTCGACAAATGGATTAAAAGTCCACTGCTCTACCAACTGAGCTAACGGCCCATATATAAATATGGCTTGGTTTTTTACTCTAC
>NZ_BSPQ01000016.1:154371-154642 GCF_030161115.1 Psychromonas marina | reverse complement strand
AGTGGTGGGCCGTGAAGGATTTGAACCTTCGACAAATGGATTAAAAGTCCACTGCTCTACCAACTGAGCTAACGGCCCATATATAAATATGGTTTTGGTTTTGTTGTTTAATACGCCTTTAAATAAAAAGTGTATTAATGGCTCTACCAACTGAACCAACATTCCATATATAAATATGGTTTTGGTTTTTTACTCTACCAACTGAGTTTCATATAAACACTTTAAGAAAAGTGGTGGGCCGTGAAGGATTTGAACCTTCGACAAATGGATT
>NZ_BSPQ01000016.1:0-154230 GCF_030161115.1 Psychromonas marina | reverse complement strand
TAAAAGTCCACTGCTCTACCAACTGAGCTAACGGCCCATATATAAATATGGTTTTGGTTTTGTTATTTAATACGCCTTTTAAATTAAAAGTGTATTAATGGCTCTACCAACTGAACCAACATTCCATATATAAATATGGCTTGGTTTTTTACTCTACCAACTGAGCTTCATATAAACACTTTAAGAAAAGTGGTGGGCCGTGAAGGATTTGAACCTTCGACAAATGGATTAAAAGTCCACTGCTCTACCAACTGAGCTAACGGCCCATATATAAATATGGCTTGGTTTTTTACTCTACCAACTGAGCTTCATATAAACACTTTAAGAAAAGTGGTGGGCCGTGAAGGATTTGAACCTTCGACAAATGGATTAAAAGTCCACTGCTCTACCAACTGAGCTAACGGCCCATATATAAATATGGTTTGGTTTTATTGTTTAATACGTCTTTTAAATTAAAAGTGTATTAATGGCTCTACCAACTGAACCAACATTTCATATATGAATATGAAGCGGTCTAAATTTTGATATATTATATCGATTTAAAAACCTAATTGAACTTTAATATGAACTGCGTCACACCGTCTCAACTGCGGCGTATAATATACAATAATTTTTAGAGCGCAACAAAAACTTTGCGCTTTTTTTCTGTTTGCCGAGAAAACAAACAAACCAACATGTTAGGCTAACGTTCTCGGGCTTATAAAGACTTTAAACGCTTACTAGCAAGACCTGCTGCCGATGAATCCGGATATTCTTTTAATACCTTTTGGTAAAAGGTTTTAGCAGAATCTTTTTTACCAAGATACTCATCAATAATTCCGATTTTAAATAGCGAATCAGCACGTTTATTTGAATCAGGGTATTTCTCTGTCACGATTAAAAAAGCATTACGTGCTTCATCACGCTTTTGTTCTTTGTAAAGCAACTGTCCTAACCAATATTGCGCATTAGCGATCAATGATGATTCAGGATGATCAATAACAAATGCTTCAAAGGCTGTAATTGCTTGTAAATAGTCTTTATCCACTAATACTAAATCAACAGCAGATTGATAAGCGGCTTTTTCATCCACAGCAATAGGTTCACTATTTTCAGAAGGTGTTTTTACAGGAGTAACAGCAACACTGTTTTTTTGTTCATCAATAAGCTGGTAGAGATTTCGCTGGCGGTTTTCAATTTGATCAATCTTATGATTAAACAACTCTAAATTACCGTTAATCTGGCTCACTTCTTGAGAAAGTTCATCAAGTTGATTCTGGAAGCGAATCTGTATTCGATTACGACTTTCAAGCAAGCGCGATAAATCGTCTAGCTGTTTTATGATCTCTTTATTGCTTTTCGTCGCAGTAACATCGCTAACAGGTGCAGCTGCGTAGCTAGAAGCAGATAAAAAAGTGGCCATAAAAATGGCCACGTTTAAGTTTACTTTATTCATACTATCTATAAATTAGTAAGTAAGTTCAGCACGACGGTTTTCAGCATGTGCAGCTGCGTCATGGCCAAAGTTAACTGGTTTCTCTTCACCGTAACTTACAACACTTAATTGGTTAGCAGCAACACCCATGTTTTCTAGGTAAGTAGCTACAGAGTTTGCACGACGTTCACCAAGTGCGATGTTATATTCAGGCGTACCTTTTTCATCGGCATGGCCTTCAATTACGATTGAAGTATCAGGATTAGCAACTAAGTATTTTGCATGTGCATCAAGAATCATAGTGAAACGAGGTGCGATAGCTGATTTATCGAATTCAAAGTTGATTGTTGTTTCTAGAATTGCTGCTGTGTACTCTTGTACCATTAGCTCTTCTTCGGTTAGTTCAACCTCTACAATTACATCAGTTTCAACTACACTCACTTCTTCAACAGCTTCTGTAGCGGCTTTATTCGTTTCAGCTGATTCAGCATCGCTATCACTATTTGAGCTACAAGCGCCTAGTGCTAACATTGGTAATGCAATCAACAAGCTTTTTGAAATCATCGATAAGTTCATTTTCTTTCCTTATTTTACTTTAAAAAAAATAGTTAGTTTAAAAACGGAGACCATGCTGGTGATTTAACGTCACCATTTTTAGCTGGGATATTTGCTTTAAAGCGTCCATCCATTGAGACCAATGCCAAGCCCTTCTTACCTTGAAAAACAGTACTGTAAATAATCATACTGCCGTTAGGTGCGACACTTGGCGATTCATCTAGCTGTGTTTTAGTTAATGTTCTCAATTCCCCAGAATCAAGATCTTGCACTGATATTTTGTAGCTTCCATTATGACGGCTTACTACTACAAGGTTATCACCATCTGGGGTAATTGTGCCACCTAAATTCAATTCACCTTCCCAAGTAAGGCGTTTTGTTTGACCAGATGTGAGCTCAACTTGATAAATCTGAGGTCTTCCACCGCGTTCCGACGTAAAAATCAAACTTTGACCATCCGGTGACCAACTTGGCTCTGTATCAATAACACGATTTCGAGTGATACGTTTTAGCGCTTTAGTCATGATATCCAACACATAAATCTCTGGTTGACCATCCTTTGATAGCACTAATGCTAGTTGTTTTCCGTCAGGAGACCAACTTGGCGCACCATTTATTTTTGGAAATGACGTCATTAGCTCACGTTTTTGTGTATAAAGGTCTTGAATATACACCTGTGACCGCTTCTGCTCAAAACTGACATAGGCTAGTTTACGCCCATCTGGTGACCATGTTGGTGTCATAATAGGTTGTTTAGAACGTAAAACTAATTTTTCGCCAAACCCATCATAATCAGAAATTCTTAGCTGATATGGGTGTGAACTTTTACGATCCACGGCGACATAAGCGATACGAGTTAAGAAAGCACCTCGTACGCCGGTTAATTTTTCATAAACAACATCACTGATGCGATGTGAAAATTGGCGTAATTGTGCTTTTTTAACGCTGCTGCGGCGTTTTTCCATCACAGGTGAGTACTCTGGCATGCCCATATTGCCCGTCACTACATCAAGTAATTCATAGGTAATAGAATATTCCCCAGCTTTGCTAGAAGGTCTAACTTCTCCCATTACAATCGCTTCAACACCAATGTTATGCCATAACGCATAATCTAATTGTTGGCTGTTTGAGGGGGTTTTAGGCATTTTATCGACAGAAATAGGGCTAAACTGACCACTACTTCTTAAGTCGTTACCAATGATTTCTGAAAAATTTTCTGGCTTACTGCCCTCACCTAACCATTTAAATGGAATAACAGCAATTGGACGGGCAGTATTCACCCCTTCTGTTATCAAGATCTCCAAACGTGCAGACGCCTGCACTGAAACCATTAATAACGATATTGATAAAATCAAACGTACAAACATCTTTTATTTTCCTTACAAGTCAGGCTCTAAAGTAATATCAAAATCGCGGAATTGCACTGCAATTTCAGGATCCTTGGGAATCGGTAATGTTTTCGCTCTTAACGTTGCACGTTTAGCTGAATCACATAGTTTTTGATCACCCTTACTATGGTTGGCTGTTAATACTAGACCATCGGGTGCTAAGCGAATTGCTAAGGTGCAAGTTTTACCTTTCATACTCGGTTCAACTTGCCAATTTCTACTTATTTTATCTTGAATAAGTGCTTTATACCGTGCGATTTCAGACAGCTGCTTTGAACTTTGTGCATTAGAGAAAGCATCGGCAAACTCTGCTTCCATCTGTTTATCCAGTTCAGCTTGACGTAAACGTTCAGCCTCTGCCGCTGCTTTTTGTTGACGCACTTTCTCGGCTTTTAACTTCGCCTCTTTTTCTGCTTTTAATTTTGCTTCTTTAGCTTGCTTCTCTTTCAGTGCTTTGGCAGCGGCCACTTTCTCAGCTTCAATACGTTTAGTCTCTGCTTGCTGCTGTTTAACCCGTTCAGCTTCTTGTTTCTTACGCTCAACTTCAGCCACTTTTTTAGCTTCTTCTGCCGCTTTTTTGGCACGTAACGCTTTAGCTGCAACAATCTCTTCAAAGAGAATACGCTCTTCCTCTTTTTTCTTACGTGCGACTTCTGCTTTTTCGGCCTGAATTCGTTTTGTTTCAATTTCTTTACGTTGTTTTTCTGCTAACTTTTTTTCACGTTGTACACGCGCTTTTTCTTTGCGAATTTGATCCGCTTTTCTTTTCGCTGCGGCTAATTTATCTGCTTCTTGCTGTGCTTTTTGTTTTGCCAAATCATCAAACAATTTTTGATTCACCACCGAGGCATTAATGATCACAACCTCCTCTTTGGGTTTATCTTTCAGCAGCTTAAAATCCATTCCTAACAATATTACTGCACCAATAATAAGATGCAGTGCTAACGCAGTAACAAAGGCGATAAACGTAGTACTATTTTTCATTTTCCACCGGCTCAGTCATTAACCCCAGTGAGGGTACTCCCGACTCCTGCAGTAATACCATTAATTCGACGACTCGCTTATAAGGAACGTCACCATCCCCTTTAACCACAAATTGAGCGTCTTTATCAGCAACAAGCTGCGCTTTTACCAACGCACTCATCTCTTGTGCAGTCAGTGATGTGTCACCACTTTCACCCACGTCCAGATAATATAAACCTTGCTTATCAATCGAAGCAATAAGCGGTGGCTTGCTATCAGTCGGCAGCGCTTCAGCGGTAGATTGTGGTAAATCTACTTTGACGCCTAATGTTACGGTCGCTGCGGTTGCCATAAAAATGATTAACAGCACTAACATTACATCAATATAAGGAACCACATTAATTTCTGCGACAATTTTACGACGCGGTCTTCGATAAGAATATTGCATAACCGCCCTTACTCGTTTTCAGTCATCGCTTGACGATGCAAAATAGAGGTAAACTCTTCCATCAAGTTGATGTAAGCCGTTTCAATTTTTGCTAATTGTGTTGAGAATCGGTTATAAGCCATTACTGCAGGTATCGCAGCAAATAAGCCCATCGCTGTTGCTATCAAGGCTTCAGCAATACCAGGAGCAACCATGGTTAATGTAGCCTGTTGTACTTCACCAAGTGCAATAAATGAGTTCATGATCCCCCATACGGTACCAAACAGACCAATATATGGACTGATTGAACCAATCGTTGCTAGCGCAGAAAGCCCTGACTCAAGCTCTTCCACTTCACGCGATAAGGTGACACGCATACTACGATGTGCGCCTTCAGTGACACTGTCAACATTACGCCCAGGCATACGATGCAAGCGAGAGAACTCTTTAAAACCACTGTTAAATATTTTTTCCCCGCCCACAATACGTTCACTACGAGCAGCGGTTTCTTTGTATAAACGACTCAGGTCGTGCCCAGACCAAAAACGCTCTTCGAAATGATCTAGCGCTTGTTTGGCTGATTTGAGCAATCTTGCGCGCGAAAAGATCAACGTCCACGAATAAACAGACATCGCAAGTAGTAGTAACATTACGATTTTTACAAGCATACTTGCTTGTAAAAATAGACCTATAAAAGACATATCAGCATGCACTGGACATTACCTCGATTATTTCAGCTGGAATAGCTGTTGGTTTCATTTTCTGTAGGTTAACACAGGCGATTAGAGTAGAGGCTTTACAAAGTAGTTCCCCACTTTCATTAAATATTTGTTGTTTAAAGACTAAGCTCACTTTTCGGTAACTTTCAACTTCAGTTTTTACCGATAACAACTGATTAAAACGTGCTGATTTGATGCAGTCCATCTCTACTTTTTTTACCATAAACGCGATATTTTGTTCTAGCAAAACATCTTGTTCAATATTAATTTCACGTAACGCTTCGGTGCGCCCACGCTCAAAAAACTTCATATAATTAGCATAATAGACGACGCCACCAGCATCGGTATCTTCGTAATAAACTCGTACGGGTAAAGTAGAAATCAACACTCTGTTTTTCCATCAAAAATTAATAACAGCTAAGCTACTATAAACAAGCGTTTTTGTCGAATTATGTCGACACTTTGTTTTCAACTAAAATAGCCTAAATGTAAACGATAAGAAGATCATTTAAGTTGTTCATTACGCCCTATCAGTCGCTTTATGACAACAAAATCAAGCGCAATCATAAACGGCCTGTTAAACTGAATTAAAACCTAACTTAATGGTCATTATGAATAGAAGCTCTTTTTTAAGGCATTTTTCACTCGCTTCCCCAACGCAATTATCCATCAAATGCCCCCAACAACAGCACCACAGAAAAGCGGCAGTGTTAATCGCGTTAATAGAACGCGACGATGAACTTCATATTATTTTTACCGAGCGTGCGCTTCACCTGCGCCACCATCCTGGACAGGTGAGTTTTCCGGGTGGTAAGCATGAAACATTTGATTCTAGTTTGCAGCAAACCGCGATCAGAGAAACGAACGAAGAGATAGGCATTAAGCCTGAGTTTATCGAAATTATAGGTCAACTACCTTCCCTCAAGACCACCAGCGGTTTCGAAGTATTTCCCATTGTCGCGTTTGTTGATCAACGTTTTAGTTTAAACATTGACGCTAATGAGGTGAAAAGTGTTTTTGAAGTCCCATTACGCTTTTTATTAGACAGTAAAAACTTTCATCTTCAGCACTTAATCGCCAATAAAAAACGCCACTCCACCTATTGTATCGGTTATCAAAACAACCTTATTTGGGGAGCAACTGCGCAGATGTTAAAAAACCTACAACAGCTACTGTTATCAAACGATGTTTAAGACTCAGTTTGATATAAATCGATACGTGAATAAACGCGTTCAAGGTAATGCTTGGTTTCATCGTAGGGAAGGTTTGCCATCAGCTGCTGATAAACCTGCTCAGGCGTGAGTTGATTAATTATCTTTGCTGCTTTGTTGATATTGCGTGAGCCATCTTTATTAAACACTCTAGCGACATTTCCTGCGCCTGTATTATAGGATGCAATCGTACAGTAAAGCCGACTCTGATCATTGCTAATCGCTTTTAAATAACGTTTATCCAAAATATTAAGATAAGCACTGCCCGTCTCTACATTTATTTCCGGTACATAAAGATCACTGACTTCCATCGGTTTATCAATATTACGCACTAATTTATTCACATCATGCCCAGCTGTTCTCGGCACAATTTGCATCAATCCATAAGCAGGCACAGCGGATTTGGCTTTAGGGTTAAATGCGGACTCAGAATGCATGATAGCCATGATTAACGGGGCTGGAATTTGATTGATCTCACTCTCTTTTTCAGCAAAGGGAGCATATAAACTGGCACGTTTTTGTAAACTATTGTTAGGTAGTTTTACTTTATAGGTGACTATTTTAGTTTCATCATTAGCGTTCTGTTGCGCCTCTTGATAGGTTTTTTCACTGTTCAATAGACGCGCTTGGCTGCTTTTTAAAAGCGCAGTTTTCTCCTCTACAGCAAGTAAACGAGCCTCTTTTTCAGTTAACGACTTGTCTGATAACAATGCGCTATCGATCTGTTTATCTATCTCTTGTGCTTGAGACTGAGTCTGCTTAATAATAATCTCTTTGCTTTGTTGCTTATTACTTTCAGAAAACTCCACCTTTGATAAGGTTACTTTCCCTTGATCGGACACCGGGGTATCACTAAACACTTTGGCGATATTAGACTGTTTATCGGTTAATAGCTTTTCAAACTGTTGCTTAACGGCCACTTCCGCTTCCGCTTGAGAAAGGTTTTTATCAACAATCAGCTCAACTTTAACCTCTCCTGACTCATAATCGACGACCGATTTCACCTGTTTATCAGCATTAAACTCAACATCATATTGCGCATTAATCGGTTCCGCTTTGCCCCACTTATTGATCACCTGCTGTTGGAACTGATCGAACTCTTTTAAGTATTGCTCCTGCCAAACTTGATAATCACTCTTTTGCGCTATCAGATATTGTTCAAATTCACGCTGAGTTTGCTGTGAACTTGCATGCTGAGCATCAAATCCCTGCATTTCAGCATCTAACTCATCAAAGGGATCGTTGGCGGATGCCGTTGATGATAATAAAATAAAGGCAATATTGACCAATTTTAGAGAGTGTTTCATTTTGATATTTGCTCCTTCGTTAACAACGATATCTATTTTCTACAGCAATTCGATTTAACAGGTTATTTTGCAAAACAACTTAAGGAACTAAGCGATTTATGAGAGGGGTTTTAGCGAGTAGCATGGTGCAACATAAAGACGCAAATAAAACAATAATAGTAATAATGGGGATCGCTAACCAGTTTGAGGCAAAGAAACTATAAAAGCCATTATCTAACTCACGCACTGGAATTAACAATATCGGATGTAACAGGTAGATACCCAGACTGTATTTTGAAATAACTGAGATCAATGCACGCAACTTTCCTGTTATTTTATCTGCGTAGGCTTGCGCAACAACAAATAACATCCCGCCTATAATCATGGTATTGAGTGTCTTATACCCCATGAAGTATGAGCTATATTGTCCGGATTTAAATGCTAATTCCCAGGAACCAAAAAAGTTAACAATGAGCATACTAATACCTGCAATTAACCATGCCTTAAGTTGCGCACTATTATCACGATTAAACAGATACCACCCCAGAATCAGGTAACCGGTATATAAGATTAAATTTTCTAATAAAAAACTTTCTACCTTTAACCATTTCATCAAGAACATCAACCCACATACAACCACCAGCAACTTAACTAATTCAGGTGTTAGCTTTTTAAGCAATGGGATTAAAAAAGGAATGACAAAATAGAGTGGGATAAAGTCATAAAAAAACCACAAATGATACCAAGCAGGATCATTAGGAGAGTTCTGAATCACTAGCATCACTTGCTCAGCTGACCATCCACCAGCAGCAAAGCCACTTATAATAGCGTAAATAATTGTCCATCCAATAAACGGAATCGCTACCTTCGACAAACGTTTGGTTAAATAGTGTTCACAATTAAAAGCGCGCTCCGTTGAAAGCAATAGCGCCCCACTTATCATCATAAATACAGGGACTGCCCAGCGCGTAACACTGTTAATCCCCATTGCAGCGAGCCAATCACTATCAGGGATTTCACCATAAAGATAACGAAAAGGCCCTAATACATGAATTGCAATCACCGCAATAGCCGCGATAAAGCGTAAAAAGTCGATATAAAAAATAGAGGGTCTTTGCGTTGCCATAAATTCGCTTATTGTTATTTATAATTATTAAGATAGAGTTAATTGTTGAGACTAATCAACTCGTTTGTCAAAAGCAATTTTGTTGTCACATAAATTTTAAGCTGATCAGTAAAGGATTATATGATGCTGTAAAGTGCGAGAAAGTACTCAAGGATAACCATTTTATGGATAAAATGTTCAACATCATCATCTATTGCTTATCAGTATTGGTTCTCTCTTGCCTATTGCCAAATACTGTCTATGCGGCGAATAACTTTGTCGCTTGGGATAAAAAAGGTGATAAATGGTTACAACAAAGCTCAGCACATTTCTCAGTTAACTATCTACGGCAGCATCAAAAAAAGGCAACGCAAGTTTTAAAAATTGCAGAGCAAGTACATCAAGAGTTACATCCTTTCTTTAAGGTAACACCAACAAATCCTACTCAGATTATTCTGTTAGATGATATTGATTACTTGAGGTTACATGAGTCTACCTTAGAGTATGGTGAAATACGGTTAGTCATGAGTCCACCAACCAATGCCAATGCAATTGAATTAGAAGATAACTGGGTACACTTCTATTTAGCACATGAATACAGTTATATTTTACAGATGCAACTCTCACAAGGTACCTGGCGTGGTCTTTTTATCTCCGCAGAGTTTACCCCCGCAATGCTGCTGGAAGGCGTTGCCATCTACCTAGAGAAAAATAATAAATTAACAACAGAGAGCTTATCGTCTAGCAGTTTTCAGATGCAAATGCGCATGCAAGTAATTGATGACCACCTTAAAGATTTACAAAAAGTCATCATTAGAAACCGAGAGTGGCCACTCACTTCAACTTACATATATGGTGCCTTCTTTATTGATTATCTAGCGCAAACCTACGGTGAAGAGAATCTGCTCACTTTTTTAGAAAATTACAGTCGGCACCTATTCTCATATCCATTTTTAAATAAAGAAACAAATAACGTTTTTAACAAAGATTTTTTGACCCTTTGGCAAGAGTTTAAGATCCACTTAGAAGAGGAATTTTCTGAGCAAATACATACCTTAGAAAAAAACAACGTTAATGGTGAGTTGATATCTACGTCGCCTTTTATACAAATTGCGACAGATGCTATAGATGGATTACTGGTTAACAAAATAACCGGTGAAGACCGACATCAAATCCAACAGTATCAGCAACAAAATAGCCCAAAATATAAGTGGAAGACTATCGCTGCGACAAATCAACTAAGAAGTATGGACAGTCACCCGCAAGCGGGGTTAATCACAACGCGTAATATTAATTATGTAAACGGTAAGCAATACAACGACATTTATCTGTATACAAAAGGAAATTGGCAACGACTTACTGAACAAGCGCGATTCAAGCATGTACGCTTTATGCCCGATGGGAAAAGCATATTAGCAACCAGTATTATTGAGGGATTAAGCGAATTATGGCTAATTAAACTCGATCAACCAGAGTCTGCTATTAAAATATGGCAGGGCCAAGATAATGTAATTTTAGGCGAGTTTGACATTGCCCCAAACGCGCAATACTTAGTCGCATCAATGAAAGCGCCCCTCAGTCAATGGAAGCTGGCTAAATTCGACTTAATCACTAAACAATGGCATTACCTAACGCAACGTAATGGCCATGAAAATTCACCACTTTTTCTACCGGATGGTGCCTTAGTTTATAGCGCAACTTACAGCGGAGTTTCAAATATCTATCGTTTAGATATGGACAAAAACAACATTACTCAATGGACTAATGTTGTCGGTGGCGCCTTTCACCCCCTATGGCAAAATGGCCTAGGTTTAGTTTTCCAAAGTTATGGTACAAAGAGTTACATGATCCGTCATATTGAAAACCCAATTCCTATCAACACGCTACCACTTTCGGAGGGCGCCACTACTATCACGTTAAAACGAAGCGATGAAGGCAATATCAAGCTTTCTGAACCAATTGAATATAGCACTTGGGCAACGGTGCAACCACACTCATGGTTACCTATCTATTATGTTGATACCGTGCGTTCATTGATTGGACTAAATACCTACGGTGGAGATGCACTAGGTCGGCATAATTATGAGCTATATGCGCTGTGGGATGCAAAAAACCAGTTAGCCAGCTACTTCCTTGAATACCGTTATGATAACCGCTGGTCACTTGGTTACTTGCGTGATTATAAGTTTAAAAATATTAGTTTAGATGCATCAAAACCTGATTATCAAATATCCACCAATCAAACCTATCTACTAGAGCGTAGCCACCTACTTTCAGCATGGGAAGACAAACTCAGCTTACATATCGGTGGCTCCATGAGTTTTGATAGCTTGTTCTATCAACCTGATTTTGTACAAGCAATAGAGACCGTAGAAAATGAAGCAAAAGAGATAACCTTGGGGGTGGCAATCACCTTTGATAATCAGGAATATTATTTGAACGTTCCCTCTGTGGGTTGGGGCCATTATTATGATTTTACCTTTGAGGAGAATATTTTAGACAGTGACTTTAGTGGTCAAAAATACCAAACCCAATGGCGTGCCACATGGGACTTACCCGGGCGAACCACTATTATGACGCGCCTTGCAGCTGGTTTATCAAGTAGTGATGCCAAACGATATACCTTAGGAGGCAATAATTTAAAAAATGAGATGAACCTCTTTGATCGTAATAGCCAAGCGATTCGTGGTTATGATGATATCGCTTTGCAAGGTCATCATTATTTTACTCAACGTATTGAGTTAAATAGCTGGCTAGGCAGGTTCGAGCGTAATTGGGGGATATTTCCACTTGGCATGGGGGATATTGCCGGTACGCTTTTTCTTGATTCAGGAACCGCTTGGGATGCGGGTGAAAGTTTAGAGCCGATCATGGGGATCGGCGCACAACTTCAATTAGAGTTTAAGCTCGGTTATAACTACTCACTGCCTATAAACCTCGGTTATGCCTATGGGACAGATAAGCAACTAGGTAAAGATTACCTTTACCTAAACTTTGGTAGTAGTTATTAGACAGCACTGTTCTCTACTCTTTAAATTTTAACAAAGCCAACCTAGTCGCAGCGTAATCTATTGATGCAAAAAGGTCGTTATTAGAAAGTATCGAATGAAGCAGTCTGCCCTTTACTGCTTATGTTTACTTGACCACTACAATATTGCTGACGTTTGCATATTGGATAATTAAGGCATGCCTATAACGCTACTTTTGATAATCTATGACATCATTGTGTCGTTAGTTTTTCGATCAGTTATAATCCCTGACTTTTATATTGTTCATCCTTCTGCTGCTGCAACCTTAACAGCTCTGCTTCAATGTTCTTCGCTTTTTGTAACGCTTGTAACTGTATATCAGGAATAATGACCTGCTTAGGCTTATCTTCCGTGCAAGCCGAGACTAAAAAAAACATCGTCAATAAACACAACTTATGCATAATAATTCCTTTATTAATAAACCAAAATTGTAAGCGCTGAAGCGGTGATGAGTGATTATTTTCAGTTAAGCTATTATTGTAGAACTATTTATATTAATCACTTATAACGTATTAAATATAAACAGTTGTTTTGTTGTTATAACTCTTTATATTAACCATCCCACACTTCGTTTCACTTTAGGTAACCCAATGCTAAGAATTTTTAAATACTTTGAAAATTTAGTGCCCGCATTAAATGACACAGAACCCACTCAGCCACCCAATACATTGGTTGCTTTTTGCCTGCATTATACAAAGGGTTATGGTAAAGCGTTAATTGTAATGACAATTCTTACATCATTATTAGCGATTTTAGAGGTATCACTGTTTGGTTTTATGGGGCAATTAGTTGATTGGTTAATTACTAAAAACCCAGAAACGCTATTACAAGATGAAGGCTTAAGACTAATTTTAATGAGCCTCATTGTATTAATTTTCATTCCAGCGCTGACGATATTGCATTCATTGGTTGTGCATCAAGTTTTATTAGGCAATTACCCGATGTCTATTCGATGGTTTGCACATCGTTATTTATTAAAACAAAGTGTGTCTTTCTATCAAGATGATTTTGCCGGGCGTATTGCAACTAAAGTGATGCAAACAGCACTCGCAGTACGTGAAACGGTGATGAAACTATTAGATGTACTGGTTTATGTCTTAGTGTATTTCATCTCGATGGTAGTAATGGTTGCACAAGCGGATTATCGTTTAGCGATTCCGATGCTTATCTGGCTAGTGGTTTATATCTGTTTACAGTACTACTTTATTCCACGTTTACGCAAAGTAGCCGTCGAACAAGCAGATGCACGATCAACCATGACTGGTCGTATTGTCGACAGTTACACCAATATTTCAACGGTAAAACTGTTTGCACATACCGACTCAGAATCAGCCTATGCAAAACAGGGCATGACTGGCTTTTTAGATACCGTATATCGACAAATGCGCCTCGCAACGAGCGTCAATGTCAGCGTCCAAATTTCAAATTATATATTGGCCTTTGCTATCACTGCGCTTGCTATTAGCTTATGGATGGAAAGTGCGATTAGTGTCGGCGCAATCGCGATTGCCATCAGTTTAGCACTGCGTTTAAACGGCATGTCACAATGGATCATGTGGGAGCTAAGCTCATTGTTCGAAAACATAGGCACTGTAACCGATGGTATGCATACGCTTGCCAAACCTAATGTTATTGAAGATGACAACGGGGCAAAACCATTAGTTGTTAATAAAGGAGCGATCCACTTTAATAACATCAGTTTTAATTATGGTGAAAACAAAGGCATTATTAATAACCTTGACCTAAATATCAAAGCGGGTGAAAAAGTCGGTTTAGTGGGTCGTTCTGGTGCGGGTAAATCAACCTTAGTTAACCTTTTATTGCGCTTTTATGATGTTGAAAAAGGTCAAATTGTTATTGATGATCAACCTATTAATCAGGTGCAGCAAGAGAGCTTGCGCTTACAAGTCGGTATGGTGACCCAAGATACCTCACTATTGCATCGCTCTATTCGAGAAAATATCCTTTATGGACGTCCCGATGCCAGCGAAGAGCAGATGATTAAAGCCTGTAAACAGGCTGAAGCGCATGACTTTATAATGGGGTTAACTGATAACTCAGGTAATACGGGATACGATGCACAAGTGGGTGAACGTGGTGTAAAACTTTCAGGCGGGCAACGCCAGCGAATTGCTATTTCACGAGTATTGTTAAAAGATGCACCTATCTTAGTATTAGACGAAGCCACTTCCGCCCTTGATAGTGAAGTGGAAGCGGCAATTCAAGAAAGCTTGTATGAGTTAATGCAAGGCAAAACCGTTATCGCTATTGCGCATCGTTTATCTACTATTGCAGCAATGGATAGGTTGATTGTATTGGATCAAGGAAAAATATTAGAACAAGGAACGCATCAAGAGTTGATTCAAGGTAAAGGTATTTATGCTCAACTTTGGGCACACCAAACCGGTGGATTCCTTGGGGTTGACTAAAAACTTCTTTTAAATCAAGTGCACAAAAGGTTTTATTTACTTGAACAACGTGACTTCCAATAAAAGAGAGCTTTGTAAGCTCTTTTTTTTTTATAAAAAAACGCCTTCAAGCCACTACAGCGAGAACACAAATTAACGTACACTAGCCGCTATTTTTTTTGCAACTTTTTTGTAACCTACTTTGTAACTTATGCTCAACATACTTTACGAATTATTTTACCCAATAACACCACTCTTAATTAAGGTACTAACGTGACTAACGCTAAATCTACAAATGCAGTAGCCCCATCCTTTATTGCGCTGCTTCCACTGTTTCTCTTTTTAACATTATTTATTGGCGCAGGTCTTTATTATCAACAGATTGGCGTTGACTTCGCATTTTATCAACTACCAAGTGTGGTTGCTATTTTACCCGCTATCATCTTAGCGTTAGTAATTTCAAAACAGAAATTAAACAACGCAATTGAGACATTTATTGAAGGCATTGGACACGCAAATATTATTGCGATGTGTCTCATTTACTTGTTAGCGGGTGCATTTGCAGCCGTTGCAAAAGCAACCGGTGGCGTTGATGCAACCGTTGCTCTCGGTTTATCACTGATTCCTGCAAGTTTATTATTACCGGGTTTCTTTTTAATCGCCGGTTTCATTGCAACAGCAATGGGCACCTCAATGGGCACCATTGCAGCAGTAGCACCGATTGCATTAGGTGTTTCACAGGAAGCAAATATCGATTTAGCGTTAATGGCCGGTACTGTTATTTCTGGTGCAATGTTTGGTGATAACTTATCGATCATCTCTGATACAACGATTGCAGCAACTCGTAGCCAAGGCTGTGAAATGCGCGATAAATTTAAAGAGAATATTGTATTTTCAATTCCAGCGGCAATCATCACTATTATCGTTTTAATTGTAGTGGGCCAAGGCAGTGCTGAATTAGTACCGCAGGAGATTGATTTCTTCAAAGTATTACCTTACTTAGCAATTTTAGTGTTGGCGGTTTCTGGCTTAAATGTATTTGTGGTATTGACGACGGGTATAGTGCTTGCAGGTTTAACCGGCTTTGCAACCATGGACTATAGCGTAACTACCTTCGCTAACGACATTTTTACTGGCTTTAAAAATATGCAGGAGATTTTCGTTCTTTCAATGTTAGTCGGCGGTTTAGCTGCATTGATGCAACAACGTGGTGGTCTGGCATATATCAGTCAAAAAATAGAAGCAATTATCACACGTTTCTCTAAAAAACAGAGTAAGCGTGTCACTGAAATCGGTATTGCAAGCTTAGTATCACTGACCAATGCCTGTGTGGCGAATAATACTGTCGCGATTCTTGTCACTGGTAATATTGCTAAAGATCTTGCCGAAAAAGAGGGAATTGAAGCAAAACGTTCAGCAAGTCTATTGGATATTTTCGCGTGTATTTTACAAGGTATTTTACCTTACGGTGCACAAGCACTGTTAGCCGCTTCTGTTTTCTCAATCTCTCCGATCGCTGCTGCAAGTAATGCTTGGTACTGTTTTGTATTAGCCGGCGTTGCAATACTTATTATTAGCTTAAGAAAGCATAAATAACGCAGCAATAAATACTAAAAATATGGCTGAGATAGCTGTCAGTTCAAATAAATAGTCAAAAGTTGGCTATTTACTTGACTGTTTTTATGGGTTATCTCAATTTTGTCATACACTTCAAAAAATAATTTCAACCGTTACGGACATTCCATGACTCATAAACTTAAGTTTCAAAAAACAATCCTTGCTGCCGCATTAGCATTCACCGCAACACAGGTAAGCGCTGCAGGCTTTCAATTAAACGCGCAATCAGCAACCGGTTTAGGCCGTGCATTTGCAGGTGATGCAGTTATTGCAGATAACGCCTCTGTGATGGCACGTAATGCAGCTGCAATGGCACTGTTTGATAAAACCGAGCTTTCATTGGGCTTGAATGTTATCGCGACGGATATCACTGTGAGCGATTCTAATTATAAAAGCATCACTGGTTTTGAAGGTGAGTCAGACCACGACTCAGCAGGCGGCACCTCACTGGCGCCAAACATTCATGTTATCGTGCCACTTAATGAGCAGTTTGCGGTAGGTGTTAGTCTTTATACAAATTTTGGTACTAAAACCGATTTTGATGATAATTTTGTTGGTTCTGAGTATGGTGGATTAACCGATGTGAAAAGTATTAATTTAGGCTTGGCTGCTTCTTACCGTATTAATCAGCAGTGGAGCATTGGTGGTGGCTTAGATATCATTTATGGCACAGGTGAGCTACAAAGATCAACGAGTGCTTATTTAGGCGGTATGGAAGTACTTGATGCCGATGCAGCAGGGGTTGGTCTAGGTTTTAATATTGGTACTGTCTTTGAGCTTGATAAGAACAACCGTTTTGGGCTTTCTTACCACTATAGCCCTGAGATTGAAGCAAAAGGTGATATAACCTATCTAGGTACAACAACCAAAGACGATACCTTGTACTTAAACCTACCTGATATGCTTGAATTCTCTGGTTATAATCGTATTCCTGATACTAAATTTGCTGTTCATTACAGCGTGCAATGGATTGGTTGGTCAGCCTTTGATACTTTAGATACAAAGGCATACGGTACAATTAGTGAATACCAATGGAAAGATGCAATGCATTTCTCCTTAGGTGGTACCTATTACCTCAATAATAGCTGGACAGTACGTGCTGGTTATATGTATGACCAAAGTGCACAGGATGAAGTCACTTCGATTTCAGTACCTGATTCTGACAGACAGTGGTTCTCGGGTGGTTTTACTTACCACTTTAGTGACAGCTCAAACCTTGATGTTGGTCTAACTTATCTAGTAGGGCAAGATGTTACCGTTGAAGAAGACAAAGGATTCTCTTCGATAACCGGTACAACACGTGCCGATGCGATTTTAGCGGCAATACAGTATAGCCGTAGCTTCTAATCACTCTACGTCATCGCTAAAAACTAAAAAAGCACCTTAATTAAGGTGCTTTTTACTATTATTCGCTAATTTCTCTAAACATTAATCGGCTAACAATGCTTCAGTCATTTTAGTGGTATCAACTGACTCTACCGCTTTTTCTTTATCAACTGATTCTACCGCTTTTCCATAATCTATCTCTTCAGCAATCACTGCTTCTTGCAATTTAGCGGCATCAACTGACTCAACGGCTTTATCTTTATCAACCGCATCATTCAACTTACCAAAATCAACGGCCATTGCACTGCTAGAAAAAAATAACGCCGTGATAGATGCAATTATAAATTTGTTCATTGTTAAAACTCCATTTTATTAAGCAAATATAAAATATAACGTAATTAAATAAATTAAACCAGTGAGGTTTTTAGATAACATTTTAAAACGGATCAGGTGGTTGAGAGCATATCTGCCCTCATGATCATACAGCCCTATTGTCTGACTAAAAATAACAAACAAGCTATGAGTCACAAAAATAGATTGAAGTACTATGGAACGCATTGAAAAATAAGGTTAATATCCAAAATCATCATTCTTTGTAAGGTGATAAATATTAAAGCACTAAATTTAGTTATTTAGCCCAAATCAGTTTAAAAATTTAGACGAGAAATCATTGAAATTTGTAAATAAATATTTGCTCTTGGTAGCATTAATCGTTATCACCCTTTTATTACTTTTTGTACATAATAAAGGTTTCTATAAAGTATTAAATATCCCCTTGGATAATAACGAGAGAATATTAGGTCTTTCCGATGCTTCCGTAGGTGGTGATTCGATGATGAAGGTCAGTACCAATGCCGAAGGAACTTCCTTTAACTGTAATATCGTCAATAAATTTCAATGGCCTTTTTGCCAATTACAGATCTACATGATCCCTTTCAATGAACAGGATAAAAATAGCCTACAACATGGGTTCGATATTTCCGAGTATGACGAGCTATTTGTTGATATAAAATACCAGGGTCCAAAACCAGAACTCTTACGCTTACATATTCGTAACTACAACCCTGCTTACACAAATTTAGAGGTTGATAGTAACTCAATGAAAATTAATGAATTTAAGATTGAGGCTAATGCATATAAAACCAAGCAATTTATCAACCTTAAAGATTTTTATGTTGTTCCTTGGTGGGGAAGTGAACGTAACCTGCCAACAGAGCTTAAACTGCGAGAATTTAGTAATGTCCCGCTGATTGAAGTATTAACAACAGACCATGTGCAAGAGGGTGAACTAACCGTTAATATCAACGAAATTAGCTTTCGTCGATTGTACATCTCTAATGAAAATCTACTGTTTACTATCATTGCAATGTGGCTCGCCGCAGCGGCTGGTTACCTCATTCTGCAACTACACAACTATCGATCTAACCTTAAACAAGCCCGCTTATCGAATAACCGCTTAATTGAAATAATGGATGCATTAAAACTGGAAAAAGCACAGATTGAAGAGATGTCTAAACGAGATACGTTAACCGGGCTTAGAAATCGCTCGGGATTAAGTCTTCACTTCACACAATGTGCCACTGATTTGTTAGAGCAAAACACGCCTTTTAGTATTGTATTTATTGATATCGATTTTTTTAAGAACATTAATGACCTATATGGGCATAATCGAGGCGATGATATTTTAGTCACCTTTGCACAAATTATTCACAGCAATATTCGTATTGCCGATAAATTAGGCCGATGGGGAGGCGAGGAGTTTATCTTAATCTGTACCAACAGTACCTTAAACCAAGCAAACTCAATCGCTGAGAAACTCTGTCGTATTATTCAACAGCATCTATTTGGGAGTGATTTGCAAGTTACAGCCAGTTTTGGTGTTGCAGAAATGTACCCAGATGAATCAGTTAAAGATTTCATTGAGCGAGCAGATAAGGCCCTTTACAAAGCGAAAGCAGAGGGTCGTAATCAAGTACAAGTTAGCGTTTAATGTTTAATGTTTAATGTTTAATGTTTAATGTTTAATATTTAATAGAAGAGGGCTAAAAAGCCCTCTTCAATGTTTATAATGCAGCGTTAAAACGTTCAAACCCGGCTTCTAAATCAGCAATCAGGTCATCCACATTTTCAAGACCGATATGTAAACGTATCAAGGGTTTAGAGCTATCCCAAGTGGTCGCGGTACGTAATTTATCGATACCAAACACGCCTAAAATCAAACTTTCATAACCGCCCCATGAAAAGCCCATTTTAAAATGTGCCATGTTTTCAACTAATGCAGTAATCGATTTAAGATTTCCCTCTTTTAATACAAAAGAAAACAGACCGTTTGACGCGCTAAAATCACGTTCAAAGAATTCGTGGCCCGGACAGCTTTCAAACGCCGGGTGGCGAAGATGATCAACCTCTGGTCGTGTTGCTAGCCAGTTAGCCACTTTTAAAGCGTTCTTTTCATGTTGTGCCATGCGCACACCTAAGGTACGTAAACCACGGCTTGCTAAATACACATCATCCGGTGACGTACAGTAACCCATTAAGTAACTGTGCTCACGTAACTGATCCCAATATTTTTCATTAGACGTTGCAGTGCCCATCATTACGTCTGAGTGACCAACAATGTATTTTGTTGCTGCTTGAATCGAAATATCAACACCCATTTCAAAAGGGCGCGAATTAATCGGTGATGCCCAGGTATTATCCAACATCACAATCAGATCGTTTTCATGTGCAATCCTACTTAGCGTAGGTACATCTTGAATTTCCATGGTGATAGAACCAGGAGACTCTAAAAATAATACTTTAGTGTTTTCTTGAATCAGGTCTTTAATGCCCGCGCCAATCAACGGATCATAATAAGTAGTTTCAATACCATATCCCGCTAATAAATTATCACACAGTGCACGTGTTGGTTCATAAGCATTATCAACCATCAATAGATGATCGCCCGCTTTTAAGAAAGACAACAGTGCCCCACTAATGGCCGCTGAACCTGATGGGTAAAGTGCAGTGCCAACACCGCCCTCTAATTCTGCAATGGCAGCCTGAAAAGCAAAATGAGTAGGCCCGCCGCGGCGACCATAAAACATCTCTCCATTTGCTCTATTCTTAGTTGCAAAACGCATCTCTTCCATGGTTTCAAAGAGCATGGTGGATGCGCGAAATACTGGCGGGTTAATGACGCCTTTAGTCCATTTTTTATCACGACCTAAGCTAACGATTTGTGTTTCTTTTTTCATCAGGTTATTCCAACTATGTAGGGGAAAGCTATGTTAACACTTGATAACATTTTGAACATAAACAAAAAACGAGTTTAACATTTCATTTCGTTTATAACAGAAACAAAAAAGAATATACTAGTCGTTAATTTACTACTTAAGATAGGTTCCACATGCAGTTTTCAAGCGAGTTTATTCTTGACCGCGAACACTTTTCAGAGTGTTATGATCAATCAGCGATCATTAACCCCCCTAAAAAAATACGTTATAACTTTATAGGCGCCCTACTCGCTTTTGGTTTTATTATCATGATGTTCACAGACCAGTCCGTAGCGGTCGGTTTATTTTTTATTGCTTTGGCATTCGTAGAATATTTCAGTTGGAAATACGCTAAAGCTTGGTGGTTATCAAGACAGATGTGGAGTAAAAACTCAGGTAACCGTATTACCCTGACCATTGATGATGAGGCAATTAAAATAGTCAGCCTGTATCAAAATCAAACTTTTCTGTGGCGTGAGATAAAAGCGATCCATGAAACGCCTCTAGGTATCATTTTAAAGCTAGAAAATAACGGTCAAAGCTATTTATCTAAAAGCAGTTTGGATAATGAAGTTATTGAATTTATAAAAGCAAAGACTGTAAAGAAAGCTGTCAGTCATTAGCTGTCAGTTAAAATCAAAACAAAAAGCCCCGTTGCAGTGAATATGCAACGGGGCTTTTTTTTAAACTTACTAATCACTAAATACTAACGACTAATAGCGACCTAGTCTTGTTCATGTCCTAACACTGGCTGTAATTTAGCTAAAAACGTTTCTAGGTCAGGTGCTAATACCGCTTCCTGTTTTTTACCTAATGTTTCTAATTGCACTTCACCCGTTTCATTTAAAATCGAGATAACTTGCATCTCATCGCTACAGCTTGCGATAAACATTGATGCGGGTTTCTTTAATCGTTTTTGCATCATAAAGTGCGCAATCATATTTTCTTGCAATAGGTTAAAGTCTTCATCGTTCCAGACTTGAATAAGGTCGATCGGATGCCCTTCAAATAAACACGGGATACCGTCTGCATAAAAAGAGCAAAAAAGTGCACTTATACTTGGATGCAACGTGACTTCAAGTGCTTCCTCGATATTCGCTAAATTGATCTCTACGTCGCGTTCAACTGCCGACCAAGTCAGTAACTCACCCTGTAAACGCTGAACCTCACAAGGTGAAATCCACTCTTCATCGAAAACCTGTTGTGGCAAAGAGTTATGCTCATCTTTCCAAATTTTCGCATGGCGCGTATGAAGATCCTGCAGTGCTGCTTTTATTGTGTTATTCATTGCTCGAAAATTTCTTATATTTAGTTACAATGGGGTTATTGTACACAGATATTAACAATAATAAAAAATAGCATCAGCTAACACCCTTTTACGATTTATTAAAATTAGAAAAAGCGAATACCATGACCAATAAACCACTCTACTCACAAGCTGTTTCATTACAAAACCTATCACTCGGCCAGGTAACGGAATATAAAAGCCAATATGATGCCTCGCTATTACAAGGTGTACCGCGTAGTTTGAATCGAGATGAGTTGAAATTAGTGGCCTCTGACTTACCATTTTTAGGCTGTGATCTATGGAATATTTATGAGTTATCGTGGTTGAATAGTAAAGGTAAACCGATGGTGGCGACGGGTGTCGTTAAAGTGCCATTTGATAGTGATAACTTAATTGAATCTAAATCGTTCAAACTTTACCTTAATAGCTTTAATCAAACTAAATTTGATAGTGTTGCATCAGTACAACAGTGTTTAGCAGCAGACCTTTCCGCTTGTGCGAATAAACCCGTCAGCGTTGAATTAAATGCTGATATGGGTAAATTTGATGAGCAATTAGGTTGCTTTACAGGTGAGTGTCTAGACGACCTTGATATTGAAATTGATAATTACCAACTGACACCAACCTTACTTACAGGACTTTGCTGTTCTGAAACAGTGACAGAAACACTCTATTCCAACTTGTTAAAATCAAACTGTTTAATTACTAGCCAACCGGACTGGGCGAGTGTTGAAATTAGTTACACAGGTAAAAAAATAGATCGTGAAAAACTGTTACGCTACCTTATCTCTTTCCGTCAACATAATGAATTTCATGAACAATGCGTTGAACGTATCTACTGTGATTTAATGAAGTTTGGAGAGATTGACTCACTTTCAGTCTACGCACGCTATACGCGCCGAGGTGGTTTAGACATTAATCCATATCGATGCAGTGAAATAAACAATGATAAAAATGAAAGCTTAAATCAACTTCGCTTATTACGTCAATAATCCTAAAAATGGTTTTTATGATACATATCTCACGTTATCTAACTCTCTGTATAGCAATGCTTATGCTCTGCTTTCCAGTTTCCCTTTTAGCGTTAGATTTGCTTGAGACGAGTGTACCTGCACCAATACTCAATGCGTTTAAAGTTCGTCATAGCGCACCTAAAATGTGTATCAAAAATTCTGAAGATTATATTGCAAAATTAAATGCGTTTGATAAAAAATCAGACGCAATACCCTATCAAATACAATCACTCAGTAAAAACATCACCTTCTCGACGCAACTATTAGCATTGTGTAATGCACAAATAGAGCAATACCAGCAAGCCTATCAATTACTGAGTCAGTTACTCAGTAAACAAAGTTTTTCAATCGAGCAGCTACGCACACTAAATTTATTGGCATCTGAAATTCCAGAAAGAGATCGTCCTGAATTTAATAATCAGCTATTGATAAAAATATTAACTACAAGCCTTAGAAAAATAGAGAGTTCAGAGCTTAACAAATACCCTGATTTTAAAACAAAACTTTTGCTTTCAATCAGTAAACTGTCCTTAGAAAATGATCAACTGCGTAATGCAAACATTACATTAGAAGCCGCAAAAGAGTCATTAGAGAAGAATCAAAATATCCAGCTAACGGCATGGATGGATTATTATTACGGCCTTTATTACGCTAAAATAAACCAACAACAATTAGCCGTTGCCAACCTATTCACTGCGAACAAAACTGCTGATAAATACAACTACACTAAACTCAGTGGTGAAGCTAAAAAAAGCATCGCCGACCTCTACCAGCAAAAGTATCTTTTCAATCGTGCTATCGACTTTGCTAGCCAGCGAGTTGAGCTGTACATGGGTACTGAAAACAGTATTAAACAGGTCGATAGTTTAATGCAACTTGCTATTTTAAAAGGTAAGAAGAAAAATACAAATGAAGCCCTTATCTACCTATTTAACGCATTAGAGTTAATTCAAGACAAAAAAGATAACATCCTTTTAGCACAGGTTTTTCTTGAGCTAGGCCGTGTATACAGCGATCAAGTAACCAGTAAAACAGATCAAAAACATCGTTTGCTTGCACAAAAGTATCTACAAAATGCACGTTACCATTTTACTCGGCTTAAGGATGTGCGCCATCAAATTGAAAGCTTATTATTATTAGCAAGATTAAATCTTATCAATGAAGACCCTGCACTGGCTATTTTACAACTAGAGAAAACATTGAGACTTGCCTCTGATCGCTACCCTGAATTAAGCGTACGTGCTTTTGAGATGTTAGCGTCAAGTTATGAAATTACTGGTAACCACCAACAGGCGATTGTTCATTTCAAAAATTTTCACGCTTTGCAAAATAGAATTAAAGAACATTTATTTACCCTACAGCAGTTACAGATTAGTGAGCAACTGCACCTGATTGAACGTACTCAACAGAAAAGATACCTTGAGATAGAAAATAAAGATTTAAAAAATGAAAATACACGTTTCACATTAATAAGCTACAGTTCAATAACCCTACTAATTATTACCATATTAAGTTTATTTTATATTTTCATTTATAACCGTAAATTAAGAGAATCTGAACACACACTACAACAGCAAATTAGTATTCACCCACGTACTAAACTGCCTTCACAACAGGCAAAAGGAAAGGGATTCCATTATGTTTACAATGAGATACCACTCTATTATGCGCTCGTTAATATCCCTTTCTTGGAGCATCTAAACGAGCTTTCAGGTGCGACTGCAGGCAAAAAATTAGAAAAAAAACTTGGCCAACATCTGAGCGCTGCTTTTGCACAGAATAGTGATATTTTCCAAGTGCGTGATAACCAAATTCTGTTTATCACTGAGCAACAAAACTACCAACAAGCGCAGTTTTTTGCACAAAAAATAGAACTTTGTTTTCTGCAGTTTACAGAGCAGCACAATCTGCCTAACACTATCACAACAGGTATTGTTGCTTTCCCATTTTTAAATAATGTTAGCCGAGCAATTAACCCAACACGCATGTTAAATTTGACCAGCCTAGCTTTGTTTGGTGCAAACCAATTACGTGATACCTATCAAGGAAGCAATTGGGTCGAGTTGTATGCTATTGATAACTTACAGCCCGCATTTTTTGACGGTGATTTATGGATTTTAGGTCAAAAAGCGATCCAAAAGGGAATTGTGAAAATAAACAGTAATTATCAGTCCCATCACTTTCATTGGCCAGAGATAGACAGTTAATTTACATTAAGCACGTTAAAAACTTGCACATAAGTCACTAATTCTTAATAATAAGACTCCCTTTGGTGAACATATGTGACTGATAAGGCAATAATTTATCACGGCCCATTTTCAATTGCCTAATAAGGGTGTAAATTAATAAAGATTTTAATAATTACTTTAATGGATTGAAATACTATGCCCTCGCCTTTAGCTACATTAAAGTTGCTTAAACAACTATTAAAACGAACTTCTCGTCAAAGTAAAAAATTTGATAGATATCAGCAATCTTTTTTAAGCAAATTACAGCATAGTAGCTCTGGCGCCGTCATTGAAGATCTTTATGATGATTGTGTTGAGCAACTTAATGAACTTCATTTTCCCATTGAAGATACGTTATCAGAAGGTCGACTCATTGTTTCTCAATCACAATTACAGTTAAAGAAACTATCTAACCTATCAGAAGCAAGCACAAAAAGAGTTAATGATTCAACACAGATATCCCCCCCCTATACGATCCTTGAACACCACACTGAATTAACCAATATTATTAAAATTTACCAGCGTGTGGTGATTGAGCTTAATAAAAATAAAAATATACAAAGTAGCGCCCATGATGATGCTCCCCTGATCGCAAATATTTGTGATGAATTACAGCAGGTGATTCTCGACCTTGACGTCGGTCGTAGCTACAGTAAAAAACTAGAAGAGATCAGAGTTAAAATTTCCAACGAAGAAGACCCACTTCTATTACCGCAATATTGTTTACAAATTATTTCCATTATTATCGATAGTAACCGTGAAGAACGTCGCTCTTCTCGACACTTTTTATACACGCTCAACGATAGTCTTACTCAGTTTTATCTTGATTTTGCTAAAAATATCAAGCAAGCAGAAAACTCCTTCAAAGACCAAGAAGAGTGTGTAAAAAGTATTCAAAAGCAATCAACCGCACTAAAAAAAGTTACGGTAGAAAGCAAAGACTTACTCACCTTACAAAAACATATTTATGACTATGTTTATAATGTTGAACAGATGATCCTCGCAAGAGAATCGACAAAAGAGCAGCAGGTACGCCATCAATTTCAAGGTATGGTAAGACAAATAAAAGAGCTGCAAAATGAAACTAAGAATTATCAAAAAACACTTAAGCATCAAAGCCAACAACTGCATGTCGATTTTTTAACCAAAATCCCAAATCGTGCGGCATGGAGCGAACGTTTACAAATTGAGTACACACGCTACAAACGTTACGAACACCCACTGACTATAGCGGTTATTGATATTGATAAGTTTAAAGTCATTAATGATACTTTTGGGCACTTAGCAGGCGACAAAGTGCTTAATGTGATTGCTCAAACATTGCAAAAACTGGTGAGAAATACCGATTTTATTGCACGTTTTGGGGGAGAAGAGTTTGCGCTATTATTACCAGAAATAACCAATCAACAATCGCAAATTGCACTTGAAAAATTACGTTGTGCAATTAAAAACATCCCCTTCAAATTTAAAAAGCAGAGTATTAGCATAACTATTTCAATAGGTTGCACTAGCTTTCAAAAAGAAGATGATATTGAAAGTGCTTTTGAGCGTGCTGACCAAGCCCTATACCATGCAAAAAGTAATGGTCGTAATCGAGTGGTCAACTTTGATAATAGTTTGGTTACCAGCTAATAGCGACGATTAGCCTTCTGTAACGGGCCATATTAAATCTTTTTATCTCCTTAGTGACCTGATTTGATATGGTTTTTAATCTTGAAGTCTGGCGAGTATGGTTTACGCTTAATAGCTCTGAATAGCATTTAATCGTTGTCACTCTCCCTCTTTAAGGAAGCATTATGATCTCTCATATCAGCCCCGTTGGCAGCATGGCCCTACTTTCTCAACTAGAAGTAAACCAACTACAGGACTCTGCTTCCAGTGAAATTTACCAACTTTTTCGTAATTGCTCACTTGCGGTACTCAACTCTGGAAGCCAAACCGATAGCAGCAAAGAGATTTTAGAAAAATATAAAGACTTCAAAATTAATGTATTGCACCAAGAGCGTGGGGTTAAAATTGAATTACAAAACCCACCTGTTGAAGCATTTACTGATGGGGAATTAATAAAAGGTATTCAAGAGCACCTCTTCTCGGTACTCAGAGACCTACTCTACGTCGATAAACGTATCGAACTGGCGATGGAACCAGGGCAAGATGCGAGTTCGCAAATCACCAGCCTGGTCTTTTCTATTTTACGTAACGCCAATATTCTTAAAGCAGGCGTAGAGCCAAATGTGGTTGTTTGCTGGGGTGGTCATTCCATTAACGACATCGAGTTTCATTATACCCGTGAAGTGGGAAGCCAACTCGGATTACGCGAGCTGAATATCTGTACCGGTTGTGGTCCAGGAGCAATGGAAGGACCGATGAAAGGAGCAACCGTTGGCCATGCGAAACAACGGGTAAAAAATGGTCGCTATATCGGTTTAACTGAGCCCGGTATTATTGCTGCAGAACCACCTAATCCGATAGTAAATGAACTAGTAATACTGCCCGATATTGAAAAGCGCCTTGAAGCTTTTGTACGTGTTGCACATAGCATTGTCATCTTCCCTGGAGGCCCAGGGACTGCAGAGGAGCTGCTATATATACTTGGCATCATGATGCATCCTGAAAATAAACGTCAACCCCTCCCCATTATTTTAACCGGTCCGAAAGAGAGCGAAGACTATTTCAAGGCAATCGATCAATTTATCGCAGATACACTCGGTGAAGAGGCACGTCGCCACTACCAAATTATCATTGATGATTCAGCCCTTGTGGCACGAGTGATCAAGCGTTCAATGCAGAAAGTCACTGAATATCGCCGGGCTATCGGTGATGCTTATTCCTATAACTGGTCACTTAAAATAGATGAGCCTTTTCAGCATCCCTTTATCCCTAATCATGAAAACATGGCTAATCTTGCTTTGCATAAAGATCAGCCGGTTCAAGAGCTAGCTTCAAATTTACGACGCGTATTTTCAGGTATTGTTGGTGGCAACGTTAAAGATGAAGGAATAAAATCAATTGAAGAATTAGGGCCATTTCAAATAAAAGGGGAAAAGAGATTGATGAAAAAAGTTGATATTTTATTAGAAAGCTTTATAAAACAGGGACGAATGAAACTACCAGGCACGGTTTATACACCCTGCTATAAGATAATCAGCTAAATGATCGCCACCCTTCTCATTATTGATGCGATGAACTTAATCCGTCGCATCTACGCCGTACAAGAAAAACAACAGCAACAGAGCCAAGCTGTACTTGATGTGACCAATAGCACCGCTTGCAATGCGCTAAAAAAGCTAATCAATATTCATCATCCAACCCACGTTATTTGTGTCTTTGATAGCCACGCGCACAGTTGGCGTCATCAGCTTTATGCACAATACAAGCAGGGCAGAAAACCGATACCTGAACAACTAAAAGCAGACTTAGGTAATATTCAAGATAGCTTTTACGAGATGGGTATTGAGTCACTGGTAACGGAATCAGATGAAGCTGATGACTTGATTGCAACCCTAACTACTAAAATGGCAAAAAATGGCCATAAATCGATTATAGTCTCGACCGATAAGGGTTTTTATCAATTACTCGATAAACAGACGCTGATCTACGATTACTTTCAGAACAGTTATACCGATACTGGGCGTGTACTTAATAAAATGAGCTTAAGCGTTGATAAGTTAACTGACTTTTGGGCAATAACAGGTATTTCTAGTAGTGCGATCAAAGGTGTGGAAGGCGTAGGTGAAAAAGGCGCATTAGCATTACTTAACCAATACGGTGATTTACAGAACTTATTCGCGAGTCCGATTGATGAGAAAGATAAACGCTTAATGAAAGTAAAAAACCAACAACAGGAGGCTTTGCTTGCTAAACAGTTAGTGACGCTGAAAACAGATATCGAGCTCGGTTTTAACCTACAAGATTTACGCTACAACCCGAACCGATAATAAATCACTAAAAAGTGAATTTTTAAATAGCGAACCAGCAGATTTTTAGTAAGATAAACTAATACATAATCTGATGGAGTAAATCAATTGAATAAAACAATCATTGCAGGCGCTATTTTAGCAGCAGGTGCTGGCGCAGTTATAATGAGCCAGCAAGATTCCACACCAAGTTATAATGTGCTTGACTACATTCCAGCCGATACACCACTTTTTGCCGCTCAGCTTGAACCTTTTCCATTAAAAAATTACATCGCCTCAGCCCCTAGAATCATTGATCCAAACGAACAACAAGCGTCAGATGAAAATGCAGCGTCAACACAACCTGGTGCTAGCTTTTTGCTTAGTCTCATAAAAAGCTATGAAGCAGGATTAACCGATGCTGATTTACTGGTTAAAACCTTTGGTTTACCCGATGATGTCCGCGCTTATTTTTATACCTTAGGTTTGTTACCGGTATTTAAAATAGAGATCGCCAATGAGCAAGCCTTTTGGGATCTACTTGATAAAGCAGAGTTAGACAGCGGATTTTCCCATAAAGCGGTTAAATTACAAACGATTAGCTATCGTGCATATGCCATTAGTGATCCAACCGATCCGGTTAACGCAGAGGTGATTGTCGCTATCGACAAGGGCTTATTAACGATCACCTTTAACAGTGCTCACAATGAAGAAACATTACTTGCTAGTGCATTAGGGCTAACCAAAGCTGAACATTCAATTGCTGACAGTGGCAAGGTTGAACAGATCATCAAACAGCATAACTTTCAGCAAGCAAGCGTCGGTTTTATTGACCATGTTGAACTGATAAAAGGGTTAACCACACAGGACGGTAACCAACTTGCGACACAACTCAGCACAATGCAGCAAAAATTAGGCACTGGCGGTTACCTGGAACAAATACGCACCGAACAGTGCGCTTCAGAACTGGCAACGATTGCTGCAAACTGGCCACGCACCGTGGCAGGTTATACACAACTTGATATCACTGCAAAAGAATCAACGATTGGTTTTTCCACGGTTGTTGAAAGCAATAATCAAGTTATTTTAAACGCTCTTACTGCGCTTCGTGGTTTTATTCCTAAGTACACAAGTGATGTTCACAATAACGTATTAGCAATGGGCCTTGGATTAGATAGCAGCGAATTCTCTCATACGTTAAATACCGTATGGCGAGATTTACAAACCCCCGCCTTTAGTTGCCAACCATTGGCTGAAATACAAACTCAAATATCCCAATCTGGTGATGTAGTTGGCATGGCTGGTATGAGCGCAAATTTCACCAATGGTTTGCAAGGTGTAAGCGCAGGACTATTAGATTACAGTATCTCTAAAAAGGGTAATAAAGCACAACTTGATAGCTTAGACGCACTGTTTACAATCTCTGCAGATACACCTGAACAACTGTTTAACTCGGCAAAAATGTTTCTACCTGCACTGCAACATGTGCAACTCACGAGTGGTGGTGAACCCATCGCGTTAAATACGATTATCCCGATCCCCCCTGAAATGAAAATCGATCCTAAAGTCGCGATTAAAGGTAATCATTTGGTTATCTATAGCGGTGATAAAGGTGAAAAAGTAGCTAACGCATTAGCCTCTGAGTCACTGTCTAAAAATGGACTTTTTGATTTAAGTTTTGACTTTAAGAAAATGGTAACGCCGATCATTACTGCAACCGAGCTTGCTGGTGAAGAGATACCTGAGGAAGCAATGTTCTTAACTGAATACGATGCACGTATGCAGTTGAGCATCGATACCAATCAAGAAGGCCTTATTTTTAAGTCAGAAGTGAATAATAAAGCACCTAAATAGGCAACATGACAGGAGTTTGAGTGCTTTGAATATGCCCAACTTACCTGACGGGCTGAAGCCCGACCTACAGGTGAAGCTAAATATTTTGTAGGTCGCGGCTTTAACCCGGCAAGTAAATCTGAATCTTTTGTAGGTCGCGGCTTTAGCCCGACAAGTAAAGCTGAATATTTTGTAGGTCGCGGCTTTAGCCCGACAAGTAAAGCTGAATATTTTGTAGGTCGCGGCTTTAGCCCGACAAGTAAAGCTGAATATTTTGTAGGTCGCGGCTTTAGCCCGACAAGTGAAGCTAAATATTTTGTAGGTCGCGGCTTTAGCCCGACAAGTAAAGCTGAATATTTTGTAGGTCGCGGCTTTAGCCCGACAAGTAAAGCTTAATATTTTGTAGGTCGCGGCTTTAGCCCGACAAGTAAAGCTTAATATTTTGTAGGTCGCGGCTTTAGCCCGACAAGTGAAGCTAAATATTTTGTAGGTCGCGGCTTTAGCCCGACAAGTGAAGCTAAATATTTTGTAGGTCGCGGCTTTAGCCCGACAAGTAAAGCTTAATATTTTGTAGGTCGCGGCTTTAGCCCGACGATTTTCAAGCTTAGGGTTGCGAGCAGCGAAAGTCAGAAGCAACACCTTTGGCGTGTCGGCATCAAATACCTTGCGCTTAAACAGAGTATCTACAATATAGAGATAGCAAAAAGGGAGCCATTGGCTCCCTTTTTTATACGTCGAACAAATCAGATCTATTCTGCTTTGTTTGTGTCGACTGCTTGATTCGCTTTTTCATTCGCTTCTGCAAGCTTACGTTCTTTCTCATTAGTTTCAGTTTGTTCAAACCAAAGGCCATTAATGATGCCAAACGCACAGGCTAATAACACCCCTAAAACCCATACAAAATACCACATAAAATACCCCTAATTAATACGCTGAATTTTTATATTTAGCCATATACTCTTTACCAAGACGTCCGAACATTTTGAAATAACCCCAACTTGTGTAGAGTAAAATAATAGGTAAAAACACAACCGCTGCCATGGTCATAATATTTAGTGTCATCTCACTTGATGCCGCATCCCAAACTGTAAAGCTCATGCTTGGGTCAATGCTTGATGGCATAACAAATGGGAAGATACTTAATGCAAAGGTCATCAATACCGCAGCTTGTGTCAAGCTACTAAACAAAAAGGCAAAACCAGCACGATTGAACTTAGTCGCGACTACCGCTAACAGCGGAAGCAATAATCCTAATGCAGGTGCTAGCATCATGATTGGGTATTTTTCATAGTTCAAGAACCATGCACCCTGCTGAAGTTCAGCTGTTTTTAATAGCGGATTAGATGGACCACTAAGATCACCGATTTGAGTGATCACATAACCATCTATCGCGTAATATAACCAAATACCAGCAAGCGCAAACAGCGCGGTCGCTAATGGTGCGACTACAAAAATAACGCGACGAGCACGTGCATGTAGCTCTTCTTCTGTTTTCATTTGTAACCAAGTTGCACCCTGCATTACAAATAACAATAAACTAAATACACCCACTAAAAGAGCAAATGGATTAAGTAGCCCAAAGAAACTACCTAAGTACTGTGCACGTAAGAAGTCATCCAATACAAAAGGAACACCTTGCAATAAGTTACCAAAAGCAACACCAAAAACGATTGGTGGTACGGTACTACCGGCGAAGATTCCCCAATCCCAGCTTTTACGCCAGCGTGGATCTGCTAGTTTACTGCGGTAATCAAAGCCTACTGGTCTAAAGAACAATGCAAATAGCGTCAGCATCATTGCAACATAAAACCCAGAAAAAGCAGTCGCATAAACAGCTGGCCAAGCAGCAAAAATAGCACCTGCTGCAAGTACTAGCCATACTTGATTACCTTCCCAATGTGGCGCAATACTATTTATCATAATACGACGCTCATCGTCAGTTTTACCGATAACAGGTAGTAGTGCACCTACGCCCATATCGAAACCGTCAGTGATAACAAAACCAATCAACAGAACGCCAATTAGTAGCCACCAAAGTAATTTTAACGTTTCATAATCAAACATAATAAATCCCTATCCCTTTTGTTCTATTCTGTTTTCTGGTTGCTCGAAGTGGTAGCGGCCTGTTTTCAAACTGCTTGGACCAAGACGTGCAAAACGGAACATTAAAAACATCTCAACAGCTAATAAAATGGTATAGAAAGCAGCAATAGAGATAATACTGAACCAGATTTGTTCAACGGATACTCCTGAAACCCCCACCGATGTCGGTAAGATTTCAGCAATAGCCCAAGGTTGGCGACCATACTCGGCAACAAACCACCCCGCTTCAATCGCAATCCATGGTAACGGTAAAGCGTATAAACAGATTTTATGAAACC
This sequence comes from Psychromonas marina, assembly GCF_030161115.1. Lineage (GTDB taxonomy): Bacteria > Pseudomonadota > Gammaproteobacteria > Enterobacterales > Psychromonadaceae > Psychromonas > Psychromonas marina. The sequence continues at coordinate 120,889 of NZ_BSPQ01000016.1, read as the reverse complement.
GTTTATTTTCGCCAATACGGTTACGTGCCGATTGATAGAAAGCGAAGAGGAAGATAAATAGCATGACTATCCCTGCACCAACCATTATACGGAAGCTCCAGAACATAGGCGCAACACTTGGAATACTGTCTTCTACTGCCATCTGAATTTGCTCTTCCGTTGCATTAACAACATCTGGAGCATATATTTTCAGCAGTAAACCGTAACCTAAATCATTTTTAACCGCGTCAAAAGCCGCTACTTTTTCATCAGAAGTATCACCTGCTCGCAGTTCCTCGAGAAGACCATAAGCGATCATACCGTTACGAATACGTACTTCATGTTCAGCCATCAAGTCTTTAAGACCTGTCACTTCTTCATCAATAGAACGCGTTGCAATAATACCTAATGCATAGGGTATTTTTATTGCGTAATCAGTACGTTGTTCTTCTTGGTTAGGTAGGCCGATCATAGTAAATGCAGCAGGCGCTGGATGGGTGTCCCATTCAGATTCTATTGCTGCTAATTTCACTTTTTGTACATCACCTACTTCATAGCCACTTTCATCACCAAGAATGATCGTTGATGTAATACCCGCAAGACCAAACGCCGCAGCGATGGCAAAAGAGCGCTTAGCAAAACCAACATCACGTCCTTTTAGTAGGTAATAAGAGCTGATTGCTAAAACAAACATCGCCCCTGCAACATAACCAGAAGCAACGGTATGAACAAATTTAACCTGTGCAACGGGGTTAAAAACAACTTCAGCGAAACTAGTCATCTCCATACGCATCGTTTCATAGTTAAACTCAGCACCCACTGGGTTTTGCATCCAACCATTAGCGACAAGAATCCATAATGCAGACATACTTGAACCTAACGCAACTAACCACGTAGCGGTCAAATGCTGCAGCTTGCTTAGTCGATCCCAACCAAAGAAAAATAGACCAACAAAAGTCGATTCTAAGAAGAATGCCATCATGCCTTCAATCGCAAGCGGCGCACCAAATACATCACCAACGTAATGCGAGTAATAAGCCCAGTTAGTACCAAACTGGAACTCCATGGTTAAACCTGTTGCCACGCCTAGTGCAAAGTTGATACCAAACAACTTACCCCAAAACTTGGTCATATCCTTATATATTTCCTTATTTGTCATCACATACAGTGACTCCATTATCGCTAAGATCCATGCTAGACCTAGTGTTAATGGTACAAATAAGAAGTGATACATAGCGGTCATCGCAAATTGAAATCGCGATAGATCTACAATGTCATCCATCTGTTTTTCTCCTAAAGTTTAAAAAAATAATTTGATTCGTTACGCATCTGAATAGACTGTTATCAATAGATAGATGATCCCTAATAAAAATCGCGGAGATCCAAAACAGAACTGGAGTAGAGGTAATAGGCAGTTTAAGTCTTAATATCGTCATAGAATGACCAATTAATACAATTTAAAAACCTCTTTTGAAAGGCAACCCACTCTCAAATATTACTTATTCACAGAAAAGTACAACACTAAAATCAGAGGAGCAGTGTGACAGCCCGACGATGCATAAATAGTAACCATTATTAGGTACCTTGTATTTTTTGAATTATATTCAATATCTTTCATTAATGCTACATCAATCACACTACTTTATTACCTTTATTTAACATACTATTTGTATGGTTAAATAGCTGCAACGAACCTTTCACAATAAATGTACAGAAATTTAAGAGTACAGTGATCCTTTTTGAGAGAACAAACGTATCAATTGTCATGTTTATACCTATACTACATGGATAATAAAATGATAATTCTTAAACATGTAACAACGGATAACCGATTGAATAAACTAAATACTATTTCAGAAAACGATGAAAACGATAGCATCCAAAAGGCACTGTGTGATGTTGCTAATCATCAAGATAAAAAAGCATTCGAGATACTATTTAAACATTTCTCTCCGAAAATTCGTGCTTTTGGTTTACAGCGTTTCAGGCAAGAAGCCCAAGCATTAGAACTCGTGCAAGAAACGATGTTATTGGTGTGGCGTAAAGCAACGTTGTTTAATGCAGAAAAAGGCAAAGCAACAACGTGGATCTACACCATCATGCGTAATCACTGTTTTGATATGTTACGTAAAAAAATGACTCAAAAAGAGGACCAAGTGAGTGATGATTTATGGCCGATGCTAGAGGATGAAGAGGTAATTGAAGAGGATCACCTATTATCACGTAATCTGATAGCACATATTAATAGCCTACCAAAACCGCAAAGGGATGTTGTAGAGGCTCTGTATATTAAGGAGTTAAGTCAGCCAGAAGTGGCTAGCTTATTAAAAATCCCCTTAGGAACCGTCAAGTCTAGATTACGCTTAGCGCTTTCTAAATTAAAAACAACATTGGAGGTCGACCATGATTAAGCATCATCCAAACGAACAGTTATTAGCACAATACAGTAGTGGTGAATTAGCTTTTTCATTGTCTATTGCGATTAGTGCACATCTTGAAATGTGCCCACAATGTCAACAGAAAGAGCAGCGAATTGTTGCACAGCAAGCAGAACAAGCTTGGGACGCTGACAATGTCGAAGAAGCAAATTTTGACGATATGCTGCAATGTATCTTAGCAACACCTATTGAGGCTCCAAAAACTAAGACCCTACATAAAAAGAAGGCGAACAATAGTGTTTCTTTAGAGGGCAAGACCTACACTCTTCCGACTGCATTTCGCTCTTTTGAACAGCTAAAGTGGTCAGGTTTTGGCACCATTAATCGTGCTAGAGTTATTAATGATGAACAAGATGTACGCGCTAGCTTATTACATATTAAGCAGGGTGGAGAGATCCCTGCACATCAACACAAAGGTTATGAGTTAACACTGCTGTTAGCGGGTAGTTTCAGTGATGAGCATGGTACTTATCAAAAAGGTGATTTCATTTTATTATCAGGCGATGTGAAGCACTCTCCAAAAACAGAGCAAGGCTGCTTATGTTATACGGTGCAAGATGCACCACTACATTTCATGAGTGGTATGAGTAAAGTATTAAACCCATTGGGTAAATTTATCTATTAACAGCTTTAACCACTTTGGAAAATGACCTATGACAGAACAACAAAGCGTTCCGATCAATAAAATGAGTAGTACCCCGATTAAAGTCGGCATTAGTAGCTGCCTTGTAGGACAAGAGGTGCGCTTTGATGGCGGACATAAACAGAGCAAATATTGCCAACAAGTATTAGCAAATCATTTTGATTTTGAACCGATATGCCCAGAAATGGGTATCGGTTTAGGTACACCAAGACGTGCCATTAGACTTATAAAAGATGAAGATATTATTCGTGTAGTTGCCAGTGATGGTAGTTTTGATGTTACTGATAAACTTAATGAATTTTCTGAGAAAACAAGTGCAACATTAGATCACTTAAGTGGTTATGTATTTTGCGCTAAATCTCCAAGTTGTGGCATGGAACGTGTAACACTATATCAAGCGGGTACCAATAATGGGCAGCGTGATGGTGTGGGTGTCTTTGCTGCACGCGTTATGAAAGACCACCCTCTATTACCGGTTGAAGAGGATGGACGTTTAAATGATAGCTTATTACGCGAGAACTTTATTACGCGTGTGATCGCTTATCATCATTGGAAATGCCTCGTTGCATCTGGCGTCACCATGTCCAAGCTAATGTCATTTCACGCACAACATAAATACCTGCTAATGGCGCATAACGCTGCCCTTTATTACAAGCTTGGTCCAATGTTAGGTGGCACCGGTGAAACAGCACAAGAGATTGCACCTAAATATATCGCTCTGTTTATGGAAATATTAGGTACGCTAGCAAACCGTAAAAGTCACAGTAATACCCTTTCTCATCTGCAAGGTTACTTTAAACGTAACTTAGACAGCACACAACGTACCGATTTAGCTGAAATTATTGACCAGTACCGTGAAGGGTTACTGCCACTAATGGCACCGATTACTCTGATAAACCATTATCTTAAAATCTACCCGGATGCTTACCTGCAGCAACAAATATACCTACATCCTCATCCAGATGAGTTGAAGTTACGTTATAACCACTAAGCCTGCGGACTAGGAGTTGCGAGCAACGAACTACAAAATTCGATGCTCGAAGCTAGGTACGCAAAGCTCGAATAAGGAAATTTTGAATGCAGTTAATGTGGTTTCGTAAAGATTTACGCCTCAATGATAATCCGGCACTTCACCAATGTTGTTTAAATGGCCCTGCTGCCGCAATCTATTTTGTCACACCGTCACAATGGCAACAGCATGATGTTGCCCCCATTCAAATCGACTTGATGCAACGCGCATTAAATCATTTAAGTCATGGCTTAGGAAAACTAGGTATTGTTTTACATGTTATCGAAGTTGAAACCTTTGCTGATATACCGCAGCAGTTATCGAAATTTTGCAAACAACATAACATTACCAATATCTATGCGAACAGCGAAGTTGAAGTCGATGAGATAAATCGTGATATTGCGGTACAGCAACTATTTAATCAAAATGGTCAACAGAGCCTGCAGTTATATCAGGCAGACTGCTTGATCAATCCCGGTGAAGTACTCACTCAGCAAGGCGAGATGTATAAAGTCTTTACCCCTTTTAAAAACTGCTGTTTAAAATTATTACGTGATCGCGTCAATCTACAACCCTACCCAGCCCCCACCGCACAGGGTAAAGCAATTGAAAACCCAAGCATTACCATTGCACTGGATAAAAAAGAGAGCAGTGCTTGGCCCGCGAGTGAAAGTGATACCTACCAACTATTGCAAAAATTCATCGACTTTCAGGTTGAAGATTACCACCAAAATAGAGACTTTCCCGCGTTATCGGCAACCTCACAGTTAGGCCCCTGCTTAGCACTTGGCATTATTAGTGCCAAGCAATGCGTTTATTACCTGTTACAAGCATTCCCTACGCTGCTTGATGGTAATGCGACGGGTCCAGTGATCTGGCTAAATGAAATTCTATGGCGAGAATTTTACCGTCATATCATGGTACTGAATCCTAGAATTGGAAAAGGTGAAAACTACAATACTAAGGCCAAAAATATTATATGGTTAAATTCAAAGCAAGATTTCAAAGCATGGTGCGCAGGCGAGACAGGCTACCCTCTCGTAGATGCTGCGATGCAACAGCTTAATCAAACCGGCTGGATGCACAATCGCCTACGTATGGTATGCGCGAGTTTTTTAACCAAACATCTGCTTATTGATTGGCGTTGGGGTGAAAAATATTTCAAACAACATTTAGTCGATGGTGATTTTGCATCAAATAATGGAGGCTGGCAGTGGGCAGCAAGTACCGGATGTGATGCACAGCCCTATTTTCGTATATTTAATCCTACCTTACAGAGTCAACGATTTGATCCAAATGGAAAGTTCATTCGTATCTATTTAAACAACCGACTACAGCAACGACAAGCGCTCAACGATAAACAGATACACCAGCCCTTTGAGGCAATTGTTGAACATAAATTTGCAAGGCAACGCGCATTACTCTCTTTCTCGGTACTCAAAGCGACCGGACAACAAGAAGGGTAATTGAAAGGATCAAAGATGAACAACACATTGTTAGACGATTTTTGTACGTTATATCAGAACCTCAATAAAGATAACTTAATACGCTTGAAAGAGGTTTATAGCGACGATGTGCTGTTCACTGACCCTATTCATGAAGTGAAAGGGATCGACGCACTGACGCTGTATTTTGAAAACCTCTACAAAAATATGGAATATTGCCACTTTCAGATAAACCATGTTGTTCAGCAGCCGGGTGAAGCTTGCTTAGTATGGCGCATGGAATACTCCCATCAAAAAATCAAAAACGGTAAAAAAATAGCCGTTGATGGCTGCTCTCATTTAACCTTTTCAAACAAAATAGATAAACACCGTGATTACCTCGATTTAGGTCAAATGCTTTATGAACAGTTGCCTGTGGTTGGCCCCGTGATTAAAAGTATTAAAAAGAGGGCTGGAAAATGAAAAATATCCTTATTACAGGCGCAACCTCAGGTATTGGTGAAGCACTATGTCTTAACTATCAAAAGCAAGGTCATCATATTATTGCTTGTGGGCGCAACGAACAAAAATTAGCACAATTGGCAACCTACCAAAACATAGACGTTATTGCTGTAGACCTTTGTGATGAGTTGCAAGTAAGTGAAAAACTCCAACATTTAACGGCGTTGGATTTAGTCATCCTAAATGCGGGTAGTTGTGAGTATATCGATGATGCTAAACATTTTGATGGAAAACTTTTTGCCCGCGTCATCAATACCAACTTAGTTTCAATGGGCTACTGCTTAGGCGCACTGATTCCGAAAATCCCCACTGGCGGTCAATTAGCATTAGTAGGATCTAGTGCCAGCTTTCTCGCGTTCTCCCGCGCCCAAGCCTATGGCGCAAGCAAAGCGGGTGTGGCTTATTTAGCACGCACCTTAGCACTAGACCTTAAGGCACAGAAAATCGATGTTAGTTTAATCAGTCCCGGATTTGTCAAAACCCCATTAACCGATAAAAATGATTTCAAAATGCCGATGCAAATAAGCGCAGAACAAGCAGCGATAGAAATTGTTAATGGCTTACAAAAGCGCACATTTGATATCCATTTCCCAAAAAAATTTACCTATATCCTAAAAACCTTATCGTTGCTGCCAGATAGTTGGTGGCAACTGTTTTCAGCAAGGACGTTACAAAAATGAAAAAAATTGCAATCGTTGGCAGTGGTATTTCAGGCCTAACTTGTGCCTACCTGCTTAATAAAGAACATGATATTACCCTCTTTGAAGCGGGTGAATATGTTGGCGGCCATACGGCAACCAAAACCGTCACTGTCGCAGGTGAGTCTTGGCAGATTGACACAGGTTTCATTGTTTTTAATGATCGAACCTACCCAAATTTTGAAAAGTTATTAGCACAAATTGGCGTGGGACGTTTAGCCACAGAGATGAGCTTTAGTGTCAGTAATCAAGATAGCGGGCTTGAATACAGCGGCACCAATCTTAATAGTCTGTTTGCGCAACGACGTAATCTATTCAACCCTAAGTTTTTAATGCTGATTAAACAAATCTTGCGTTTTAATCGCTTATGCAATGACGCATGGCTAAGCCAAAAGATAGATAAACAGCAAAACTTAGGTGATTTCTTACAGCAAAATAATTTTAATGACTATTTCGCTAATCACTACATTTTACCGATGGGGGCTGCGATTTGGTCATCTAGCTTAAAGGATATGGAGGCATTTCCACTGTACTTCTTCATCCGCTTTTTTTATAACCATGGATTATTGAGTATCACCAATCGACCACAATGGTATGTCATTCCAGGCGGTTCCAAACAATATGTCGCGCCTTTATGCGAGAGCTTCCAAGATAAAATTCATCTTAACTCACCGGTCACAAGCGTTGAGCGTATTGAGGGTGGTATTCAACTAAAAGTGAATAATGGCCCATGGCAGCAATTTGATGAGATCGTTTTAGCCTGTCATAGCAATCAAGCAAAGCAGATGCTAAACGATATAAGTGACAATGAGAAACAGGTATTAGGCGGACTGCAGTACCAAAATAATGAAGTAGTGCTACACACAGACATCAGCCTATTACCGAAAAAAAGAGGTGCTTGGGCTGCATGGAATTATCACCTTAATAGTGATAATCAGCGCCCTACTGCACTGACTTACAATATGAATATTCTGCAATGCTTAAAAAAAGGCGCGCCTGATTTTTGCGTCACGTTGAACCAAACTGAACTCATTAGCAGTGAAAAGGTATTAGGTAAATATCAATACGAACACCCTATCTTTAATGCTCAAAGCATAGCGGCACAGCAGCAACGTGAACTGATTTGTGGTCAACAACATACCCATTTCGCGGGCGCCTATTGGTATAACGGTTTCCATGAAGATGGTGTTAATAGCGCATTAGATGTCTGCAAGCGCTTTGGGGTGACGTTATGAACCAACTCAACTCCTGTATTTATCAAGGCGAAGTGTTTCATCAACGCTTTAGCCCACGTAAACATAAATTTAGCTACCGCATCTTCTTTTTGGCGATCGACCTTGATGAACTGCCAACGCTAAATAAAATGGGACGTTACTTTAAAACCGATAGCTTTGCCCCACTGCGTTTTTGTGGTGCAGATTACCTGTACAACAAAAAACAGATAAGCAAACAGGATGTATGGAATAAAGTCACTGAATTAGGTGGACATCGCCAACCAGGAAGAGTGTTATTTGTTGGACAGATGCGTTGTTTTGGTCTCTATTTTAGCCCTATCAATAGCTATTACTGTTATGACCAACAGGGCAACTTAATTTATTTACTCGCCGAGGTAAGCAATACACCTTGGAATGAGCGCCAGTATTACCTGATTGATATGGCCAGTGAACAACAATGTGAAAAAACATTCCATGTTTCCCCATTTATGGATCTCGACATGAAATATCACTGGCGCATTAAAGCCCCTGCAGAGCAACTTTCATTGAGCATAGAAAATTTTTCGCTTCACCATGAACAAAAGAAACTATTTATCGCTAGTGTCGCGATGACTCGACAAGAATTTACCAATAATAATTTGCTCAAAAATCTATTAGCGATTCCGATGATGACCCTAAAAACAGTACTAGGCATCTATTGGCAAGCACTCAAATTATATATAAAAGGTGTGCCTTATATTGCGCACTCAAAAAAGGAGAAAAGCAATGCCAACTGAAAATCTAGCATTAACCAATAGCGACAGCTCAATCGGATTGTTTGATAAAACGGCTAAAAAGTTAATCATCTCATTTTTAGGTGACATGAAAAATAGCTACCTCACCTTTGAAGAGCAACATGAACAGTTTCATTTAGGAAATAGCCAAGCCAAATTACACGCAAAAATCATTATTCATGATCTAAGCTGTTACACAAAAATGTTACTAGGTGGCAGCATTGGTGCGGGTGAAGCTTACATACAAGGTTTATGGAGCAGCCCTGATTTGACCAAAGTGATTCAAGTATTAGCACGTGAACAGTCAGCACTGGATAAATTAGAGAAGCGCTTTGCACGCTTTATGGCGATTCCAAGTTGGTTTTATCATCGCGCACGTAAGAATACTCAGTCTGGATCTAAGAAAAACATTTTAGAGCATTATGACCTAGGTAATGATATGTATGAACAATTTCTGGATAAAGAGATGCTTTATTCAAGTGCTATCTACCCAGATAACAACGCCGACCTAGAGCAAGCACAACTGCATAAACTAGAGACTATCTGTCAGCGCTTAGACCTAAAAGCAGGAGAAACATTATTAGAAATAGGCACAGGCTGGGGCGCATTGGCTATTTATGCGGCGCAACATTATGACGTGCAAGTCACTACTACCACTATCTCTGACGCACAATATGATTACACTAAAGCACGTGTCGAAGCACTCGGACTAAACGACAAAATCACGCTACTTAAAAAGGATTATCGCCAACTTGAGGGGCAATACGATAAATTGGTCTCAATAGAGATGATTGAAGCGGTAGGACATGAATACCTTTCAAGTTTTTTTGAAACCTGTAATAAGCACCTTAAGCCACATGGCAAGATGCTCATTCAAGCGATCACTATTTCCGATCAGCGTTACCATAGCTACCGTAAAGGCGTCGATTTTATACAGCGTTATATCTTCCCAGGCGGTTGCTTACCTTCGATCAACGTGATGACAGATAAAGTCAGCAATAAAACCGATATGGTGGTAACCGGGCTACATGATATTGGCCAAGACTACGCAAAAACGCTTAATCATTGGCATCAACGCTTCGATGGTGCATTAGAAAAAGTAAAACAGTTGGGCTACGATGATAACTTCATCCGCCTGTGGAAGTTTTATTTTAGCTATTGTGAGGGGGCATTCTTGGAACGCCGAATCAGCACGGTGCATTTAATCGCAGCGAAGCCTGATTATCGTGATTGCTAACAATAGTTCAGCTATCAAAAGTATCACCACAGCACCGTATGTATTAAGCAACAGGAGTTAACGATGAAGATAGCACTCAATAAAAAACTATTTTCTTGGATTAATTTTATCTGGTTTCAGGTTATTTGGTTTGTCGCTGTTTTTTATACCGAACAAACCATGACTCTGTTGCTTATATCATTGTGCTTGCATTTTTTGCTCACACCAACTCGAGAGGCAGACCTATTAACAATGCTTGGTATTACTCTACTCGGCTCATTAGGTGATTTCTTACTGACCTTTTTAGGCATTTATATCTTTCCTGAAACGCTGTTCATTCCGGTCTGGTTAATTTTATTATGGGCTCACTTCGCCCTTGCTTTAAACCATGGCATGAGCTGGCTGAGTAACTTACCTGGTTACGGACGCATACTGTTCGGCGCCATTTTTGGTACTTTGAGCTATTATGCAGGCGCGCAATTTGGCGCGGTAACATTACACCAAAATCTAACCCTTAGTTTATTTTCAATGGCTGTGATCTGGGCAACCCTATTACCCGTATATATAGAAATAGCATTATTTAATAGGGTGTTCTGTGATGAAAATATTAACCAAAATGTTAGCGACAATTTGCAATAAAATAGTCAAACCATCTTCCCATTTTGTACTTGTTATTACGCTGTTGATGACAAGTAACTTTAGCAGTGCGAGCTCTCACCTTACTCAGGATTTAAAAATGGTTGGACAGGGCGAGATGTCTTGGTTATTTATCGATCTCTACCAAGCCTCACTTTACAGCCCAACGGGTGATTATAAACAAGCACAATATCCGCAAGCGCTAAACATCATTTATCAAAAAGATATCGATAAAGATCATCTCATTAGTGCGACTGAAAAAGAGTGGCAAAAATTAGCTTTCAACAATACACAATATAACGGTTGGTTAAATCAGCTCGATAATTTGTGGCCTGACATCAAAAAAGGCGATCAACTCCTGTTTATGGTTGAAGATGATGGTAGCGGTTATTTTTATCATAATAATAAGTTATTGGGAGGCGTTGATAACCAACAGTTTGCCGAAGCTTTTTTATCTATTTGGTTATCCAAAAACACCAGTGAGCCTAAGCTTCGCCAACAATTATTAGGGGAATAAAATGAAAACATTGTTGATTATAATTTCAAGCTTAATGCTAACGGCCTGCAGTCAAAACCTAACTGATTACAACAATAGTAATCCCGAATTTGATGTAAAAACCTTTTTTAATGGTCCACTACAAGCAAAGGGGATTGTGCTCGATAGATCCGGCACCGTAACGCGACGCTTTAGTGTCGAGATGATAGGCAGCTGGGAAAACACCCAAGGTACATTAGCAGAGTGGTTTGTTTTTGATGACGGTGAAAAAACAGAAAGAACATGGATTATCAATAAACTAGCAGACGGTCGTTATACAGGGACAGCAGGTGATATTGTCGGTGAAGCACAAGGGCAAAGTGCTGGTTTTGCATTACATTGGGATTATCAACTCGACCTTACAGTTGACGACAGTATCTATCGCGTGACTTTTGATGATTGGTTATACCAAATAGATGAGCAAGTCGTAATCAATCGCAGTTACATAAAAAAATGGGGGATCACTGTTGGTGAAGTTATTTTGGTCATATCAAAATAACTTTATAAAAAATGCCAAAGTGACATCCCCATTGAAAATGGCACTCAGTTAATTGCCATAGAACTAACAGTAATCACTGTTCAATCAGGCTAAATAAATATTATATTGACATAAAAGTTGTAAAAAAAATTGCTTAGTCTAGTTTTAATAGTATTGAAAACTAAGAGATACACTTATGAAAGCAATCACCTTGTTAGTGCTCACCCTGTTAATTTCACTAGGTGCGAAAGCTGACTATTCCCCTTCTTTTGAAGTTGGCAAGCAAAAAGCTAAAGTGTGTATGACTTGCCATGGCGAAGATGGTATTTCTAATATTGATCCCTACCCTAACCTACGCGGTCAGAAAGTTGGCTATTTGATCTCCTCCCTGAAAGATTACCAGACACGCCAAAGAAATAGCGGTTTAGCTATTTTAATGCAACAGCAAGCGGATGCCTTATCCGATCAAGATATTAAAGATATTGCCTATTACTTCTCTGTGCTTGGTACACCAAAGGAAGAGGAATAACATATGTCATCAGGGATGGATAAGTATGATATCAAGGTCGTTAAATATTTCATTATAGCAGCAGTCGCATGGTCTATTGCAGGCATGTTAATTGGGGTAATGCTGGCGGCTCAACTATATTGGCCAGTACTTAATTTTGATTCTGAATATATACAGTTTGGAAGATTAAGACCGCTGCATACTTCAGGGGTTATCTTCGGTTTTGTGGTTAATATGTTAATGGGAACATCGTTATACATAGTACAACGAACAGGCCAAACAAGGCTATTTAACAAAAGCTTATCATGGATGGTATTTTGGGGATGGCAGTTAGTGCTACTACTCGCACTAATTACACTACCTTTAGGATATACGTCGACCAAGGAATATGCCGAATTAGAGTGGCCTATCGACTTACTTATCGGTTTAGTTTGGGTGCTTTATGCAATATTATTTTTTGGCACAATAGCGAAACGAAAAGTACACCACATTTTCGTTTCTAATTGGTTTTATGGTGCATTCATTATTGTTGTCACACTTATATTCGTTATCAACAACTTAGCAATGCCAGTATCATTAACCAAGTCATACTCGGTCTTTTCAGGGGCTCAAGATGCCATTGTACAATGGTGGTGGGGACATAATGCAGTTGGTTTTCTCCTCACGGCTGGTGTGATTGGCATGAACTACTACTTCATCCCTAAGGTTTCAGAGCGTCCCATATACTCCTACCGCTTATCAGTCATACATTTCTGGGGGTTAGTTGGCTTTTATACTTGGGCAGGAACACATCACTTAGTTTATTCATCCGTTCCTGTGTGGGTACAAAACATAGGTATTGTGATGTCACTTATTCTCTGGTTACCTTCATGGGCCGGGGCATTTAACAGCGCGATGACGCTATTACAAAACAAAGAGAAGCTAAAAACGGACTATATTATGCTGTTTTTCATGTCAGCGATTCTCTACTACTGCCTAGCGACACTTGAAGGTCCATTACTAGCAATACGCTGGTTTAATATGATCGCACATAATACCGAGTGGATTATCGGCCATGTGCACTCTGCAGCTTTAGGCTGGGTGGGTATGTCTGCCATTGCGATGTTCTATTACTTTATTCCAAGACTTTGGGGTAAAGAGCAACTTTGGTCGAACAAACTGATTAAATTGCATTTTTGGCTAGCACATATCGGTATCGCACTGTACGCGATTGCCCTTTGGGTTGCTGGTATCGGTGAAGGTTATATGTGGTTAGCACAACAAGAGAATGGTTCGCTTGTCTATAGCTTTGTTGAAGCGATGGATTTCAAAGCTCCATGGTTATTTGTTCGATTTTTTGGTGGTGCGTGTTTTGTATTCGGGTTACTGATAATGGTCTTTAACTTATATAAAACAGTATCGATGAATAGCTCTGTAAGTAAGGAGGGTTCAGCTGATGCTTAGTAAAGATTTTACACAATCGGTATTTATCCTCATTATATCGACCATTGTCGTGGCTAGTTTTTCCATATTAGTGCTTATCGTTCCAAACTTAGTTCGCACCGATGAGATAATAGCAACTTCTTTGGCTAAACCATTAACCCCACTAGAGTTAGCGGGGCGAGATGTTTATATTAGTGAGGGCTGTCATGTTTGCCACACACAAATGGTGCGTGGTATTGAACCTGAAGTGAAACGTAATGGGCGTGCTAATAAAGAAGGTGATGACATATATGAGTTTCCAAACCTCTGGGGTTCAAAAAGAACAGGCCCTGATTTGACCAATATTGGTCGAAAATACTCAGAACAATGGCAACGCATACATCTTATGAACCCAAGAAAAGTAGTACCTACATCAATAATGCCCGCCTACCCATGGTTATTCACCCAAGTACTCTCCGGAGATGATATTGAAAGTAAGATGCGTGTCCTACGAAAATTAGGCGTACCTTACACAGAAAACGAAATAGATAAAGCACGCCTTCAAGTGAAAGGGGTGACAAAAGGAGAGGCTTTGATTCAATACTTACAAAGCTTAGGCAATGATACAGCCAGTGATCAGGAGCATTAATATGTCAGTTTTCTGGAACACTTGGGTAATTATATTCATCTTAATATTTCTAACATTCATGGCGCTGGTCGTATTTAAATATTGGCGTAGTGAGGATACTGCTGACAAAGATAAAACCATCGCTACCTTTGATGGGATTGATGAAAATGATGCACCACCACCACGCCTTTTTTATCTTTCTTATTTGAGCGCTTTTATCTTAGCGATTGGTTTTCTTGTACTCTACCCAGGCCTTGGAAATTGGTCTGGTATGTTAGGTTGGCAGCAAAATGAGGATGCACTTAGTTCACCTATCACTGATTTAGATTCACAGATGTCTTCTTTAACAGATCAAAGCCTGCATCAATTAGCAACAAATATCGATGTAACAGAAAGTGGCGGAGTGTTATTTAAAACTCACTGTGCAGCCTGTCATAGCAGCAATGCTCAAGGACAAACACACTTTCCTAACCTCATTGATAATGACTGGTTATATGGTGGTACGGATGAAGATATACTTAATTCCATTAAACATGGTCGCAACGGTGCAATGCCGGGTTGGAAGGAAGTATTGTCAGACGATCAAGTAGCAAAAACGTCCTACTATATTGCGTCTTTACAGCGTAAAAACCTTAATGCCCCACAAATTAAAATCGACCTAGGCAAAGAGATATTCATCCAGTACTGTGCAAGCTGCCATATTGATGGAACAGTTGCTAATACTGAGATTGGAGTACCTAATTTAGCGGATGATATTTGGTTACACGGCGGTAGTATCGAAGAGATTCAGCATACTATTAATAATGGTATCAATAATTTAATGCCTGCATTCTCTGAGCAATTAAGCGAGAATCAAATCTTAGCCATTGGCGCATACCTCACTAAACAAAGACAAGCATATGATGCAAAACTTGCCGCGCTTGACCCTGAATCAGTTTCAAGAGGTGAGTACCTTGCTTACGCAGGAGATTGTGTCGCCTGTCATAGTGCAGAAAGCGGTGAGCTATTTGGTGGCGGGCTGCCTTTTAAAACCCCTTTTGGAACGGCCTATTCAACCAATATCACCCCACACCTCAGTGAAGGTATTGGATCCTATAATTATGCTGAATTTAAAGCAGCATTATTTAAAGGTAAAGGTAAGCATGGTTATCTCTACCCAGCTATGCCATATACTTCTTATCAACATTTAACCGAGCAAGATACCCAAGACATTTGGAATTACTTGCAATCGATCACCGCTGTCGCAAGACAAAATGATAAAAATAGTATGATGTTCCCTACGAATATTAGACTTGGATTATTAGGCTGGAACATAGTATTTATGGACACTAATCCATTATCTTACGATGCACCAGAACATGCCTCACTCAATGAACATGAGTTAGCACAGTGGCAAGAAGGTAAATATTGGGTAATGGGTTTGGGTCATTGTGCAGAGTGTCACTCACCAAGAAATATAGCACAAGCGATGATCCCTGAGAAAATTTTCCAAGGTAATATAATTGATGGATGGAATGCGCCTAATATCACAGCAAAGGAACTATATGAAGCACGCTGGGATATGCAGTCATTGACCGATTTTTTACATACAGGACATTCATCAAAAGGGTCGGCATTTGCAGGAATGGCTGATGTGGTTAAAAACAGCACCAGTTTAATGACGCGAGCAGATATTGAGACCATTTCTCGTTATCTACTAGTAGGCGACGTGAATAATACGATTCCTGATGGGCAGCAACAGTTAACACCAACTGGTTTTGTTCCAGCCTCATATACTGAAGAACAGCAAAATAGCTATGATTTATATACGAATACCTGTGGGGCTTGCCATGGAGAAGATGGTAAAGGACGCGATCCGATCGCGCCAACATTATTGAATAATGGCATTATCATGCACAGTGATCCGTATAATACAATCGCGGTAACTATTCGTGGTTTATCTCCAACTTACGTGGATCAAGAACGTAATTTCATGCCAATGACTAGCTTTCAAAATGTCCTATCAGATAGCGAGTTAGCAAAATTGATTAGTTTTGTACGTTTGTATTTAGGTGGTCGTCAAGAGCCAGTGACCACAGAGCAAGTCAAAACTGTGCGCCAACAGCTAGAGAAAGCAGGGTTTGCAGGCAATCTACATACCACACCAGATATGTATGATAATAAAGATAAAGCGATTAATATTGACTAGATTAACAGGATAAATAAAGCAGCTATAAAGGCACGATTATTACATCTGTGCTTTATAGCTAACTATTTAAAATACAATACTCTAAAAATGAGCATAATATTTTGGTCAGGGCTTGTTGGCGAAAATAATGGAGAGCAGGCGTATGGTTGATTAATAGCTATTACGATTGGATGCAACACAACGACCTATTATTTTAAGCAACAAGATAATTATGTAAATGGGTATAATACAAACCCAAAAATCTTAAATAAGTAAACAGAGTAAAGCTTAGCCTGCTTTACTCAGAACAATCACATTGCAAAATTTTACGAATAAAGCGTGAATTGTAGGGGATAGTCGTTCTCACTTCAAAACCCATAATGCAGCTAGGGAGAGCTTTACCCTGCAAGAATGATCACTTTATTAACTACATTGCTATCAACTAGAGTCGGCAGGTTAGCAACATCGGTTGCGGTTAATTTGATATTATTTTTGGTTGCAACCACTTCGGCTAAAATAGAAACAGCAATTTCCATTGGTGTTTTACTGCCGATATCGACACCAATAGGAGCATTTAAACGTTGTAATGATGGAACTGATATTTCACCAACTCTTTGTAATCGCTCAACTCTTTTTTGAGTTGTTTTAACAGAACCCATCGCGCCGATATAAAAAGCATTACTTTCAAGTGCTGACATTAAACCAATATCATCGATTCGAGGATCATGTGCTAATGCGACTATCGCGGTTTGTTTATCAACCCATTGTTCAACAAATACATCAGGACATTGCCAAGTAATATCAACGCCTCCCTGTGATTTATCGAAATGCCAACTTGATGCAAGTTCTTCTCGCATGTCACATACTTGAATAGAAAAGCCTAACATTTTAGCAAGCCTAGCCGTACATTCACTGACATGACTAATACCTAAAATCAATAATCGCCATACCTGGAGGTAGCAAAATTGAATCTCATGTTCTGTAATAGAAACATCGGTTGAGGAATTTATGTTAGTACTTTCATCTAGACTGAGGGTGCCATCAACAAGTGATACAGTGCGGTAGAATGGTAATCTCATGGTTAATAGCGCTAACCATGATTGTATATGTAATTTATGATCAGCAGTCGGAGTAATATGCTCAATCAATAATTGAATACTACCACCACAGGGTAACTCTGACGTTTCATTCTGTGAAACAAGATCTTGCCCATAAGTAAATTGGCAAGGATAACGATTAAACTCCAAGCGATTTAATTTGGCGATAAAGGCTTCTTCTAGACAACCTCCCGAAATAGACCCTAGTTTATGTTTACCATTCCAAGCAAAAATAGAGCCGATTGGCCGAGGTGATGATCCATAGGTAGAAATAATGGAACATAACCAAAAATCTTGGTCACTATTAATCCAATTTGAAATGCCCTCCAATACATCAATATCTGTTGTCTGCATTTAATTAATGCTCCGTCTCAAGGGACTCCAAAACTGATTCCCTTAATGCTTTTATTTCGGGAGCAGTAAACTCTTTTTTATCAAAAGTAAAACTGGCAGACAGATAGTTCATTAAATCTAACAATTGCTGGTCTGATAATTTATCTTGATAACTCGGCATCGCATCAAAACTATTAACTTGATTATAATACTGCGAGTCAATTCCCCCAATAATTGAGTACACAACATTATATTGGTTGGGCTCCATTAACGTTCCATTACCAAGCATTTTAGGCGCAAAATTAGGTTTACCTTGTCCTTTATCACCATGGCAACTTGCACAATAACTCATATAGGTAGGGTAACCTTCATGAGTAATTACTTTCTCATCATAAACAGGTGTTTTGGATGCGATATACTCATCACTATTTAACAAGTAGCCTGTAACAGCACGCATGTCTTGCTCGGATAATTTGCTTAAACTATGTTTAACTACTGTATACATTTCACCAGTCACCACGCCCTTATCTGAGTATCCGTGGCGCAATAAGCTAGCAAGGTCATCACTACCCCACCCCGCTTTTAAAAGATTTTCTGCGGTGATATTAGGCGCCCAAGTACTACCAATTACGGCACCTTGGAAAGGCTTATCTTTCTCTAACGCCATAAATAAATTTCTTGGCGTATGGCATTCACCACAATGTCCAAAAGAATTAACAAGGTAATTACCTCTGTTCCAATTTTCACTTTTTTCGCTGTCTGGCAGATAGCGTTTATCATCAAGAAAAAGCATATTCCACCCTAATATTCCGGTACGAACATTGGCGGGAAAATAAACGTCATTATCTGTTTTTTTCTGCTTTACCGCTGGCACTGTCTGAAAATAGGCAAACAATGCTTTTATATCATCATCAGTAATCAGCGCGTATGAACCATAAGGCATCGCGGGGTATAGATAACCATTATTCGCTGATTTCCCCTCTCTTAAAGCGGCGGTAAAATCTTCTAATGTATAATTACCAATACCAAAGGTTTTATCCGACGATATATTCGTTGAATATATTTTCATACCCATTGGTAGTGGAAAAGCCTTACCTCCACCATATTGCTGGCCATCATCAGTCGTATGACAAGCATAACAATCAGCAGCGTCTGCTAAATATTTCCCTTTTTCAATCAACTCTTGACTAGCAGACAATGTAAAAGAAACACTAACAAAGGCAAGGCTAATTGTATGGCTCAATATTTTATTCATTTGGTTAGCCCCTTGATTGATAAAATAAGATCTTTAGCCGATTGATAATATTTCACATAACCAGTACAACGACAAATATGCTCACCTAACGCGGCTTCGATTGTTGTTTCAACATCAGTTTTTTTAATTGGATCTTTCTTTAAGCGCTGAATTAAAGCAATCGTTTCATTCATAAACCCGGAAGTACACCAACCACATTGAAACGAGAAGTGCTTACTAAATGATTCTTGAACTGGATGTAATGCAATGATTTCACCATATTTATCTTTCGTCGCATGCCCCTCTATGGTGTGTACTTTCTTACCATTAAAAACGAGTGCATTGTGAATACAGGTCCTCTCTGTTTTTAACATACCTTGTTCATCTTCGACTAAAATAACACAGGCGTGACAAATGCCTCCACCACAGCCAAATTTAGTCCCTGTCAGATTTAAATATTCATGTAGAAATTCAATCATCATGATTTCAGGGTCGACTTCAATCGGACCAACAATATTGTTGTTAATAGATAAATTCATTACCGTCATGATTAGATAGCCTCTTTGATGTCTTTAGAAGAAATAGGTAAATGATAAAAGCGCTTATTAGTTGCTTGATAAATTGCTTCTACCAGTGCAGAAACAATTGGAATCATGACAACTTCTGCGATGCCTTTTGTTGGGTCTGAGGGCGACAATGGAGGTAATAGCGTATGCGTCATATTCCAAACACCATTATGTTTAGCAAGTGGTACTTGGTAACGATTTAAGTTCCAAGTACCATTACCTGCCCCAGTTTCATCGACAGGCAGGTATTCATATAAAGTGTGCCCAATCCCCATCGTTAAGCCACCTTCGAGTTGACCTTCGACTAATTTTTTCACATGAACATTACCAGGCTCTAGCCATGTATGAGTGCGTAACACTTCCACCTTTCCTGAACCCTCACTAATTGCAATTTCAGCTAGCGTGGCACAGGGAGTATAATAGGTCACCATGGCATTGTTTAATTGTACTTTTGGGTAACTAACAGAGAGTCGTTTAAGTACATGGTATCCATATTTATTGGCTTGTTTTTTAACAGTTCGATTCGCGCCTATGCCAAATTTAACTGCCACACCATCTAGAAAATAGTCTTTATTTTCTGCGCCGAGTTGATAAGTTCCCTTAGCCCAAGACCAACGATTAAAGCCATGCGCCATCACGCTTGTGATCAACCCCATCGAGTGTGCTTTTTGTGCAAGTAATTCAAAAGATAAAGGTTTATTACCCATAACAGATAGATGGCCATTTTCCCAGTGAGCATCATTAACATTGGTAAAGTCAGGTGTTGCAAAGGCTGAATTAAAGTATTTTTCTTTCCATATTGCGACGGCGGCAGGAAATAAACTTTCTGTAAATAGGATCTTTGCAGCGGCTTCAGTAACATGGCTTTGGTAATAAGATGATTTGCTCGCCGACGATGCAGATGCGATAACGGGTGTCCAGCGCGGATTTTTTGACATTGTATCCTGGGTTTCCTGAGACATCAGATAGGGATCATCGGTTTCAATTAACTCCATCGCATCAAATAGTTGAATTTGTGCCATTTCAACATTATCGG
Organism: Psychromonas marina; assembly: GCF_030161115.1. Taxonomy (GTDB): domain Bacteria; phylum Pseudomonadota; class Gammaproteobacteria; order Enterobacterales; family Psychromonadaceae; genus Psychromonas; species Psychromonas marina. The sequence goes on along the minus strand of NZ_BSPQ01000016.1, from coordinate 100,354 downwards.
CCATTTTACCAAGGTGCTTTGCAATAAGAACCCCTTGAGATGTGTCTGTTCCGGTCCCCATTTCAACCGAGCAAGTACTGATAATTATTTTCCCTTCAACGGTTATCTCTATCGATGTAGAGGGCGCATCAGCCCCTGTACCATAATCTTTTGTCGCAATACCAAAGCCAACCCCATACCGTTTTTTAGGATTTTCTTTTTCAAATTTTTTCTTGTTCTCAGCCCTATTTTTCCAAATATCATGCTGTTCTGCTTCATTTAGCATTTCTACATAGCGAGCATCAGCATTTGGAATTGCACCCTGGGTATTTTTTTGCCCTGCTTGAAAAGCATTAATACGCCTTAATTGCAAAGGGTCAACTTGCAAAGCCTCCGCCGCTTCACTGATCATCATCTCCATCGTCGGCATGGTTTGTAACGTCCCATAACCACGCATAGAACCCGCATGAGGAGATTGAGATGGGTAACACCAAGCTTGTATATCATTGCGAGGTAAATAATAGATGCTTTGTATCGCACTTGCTCCAACCATGGTAACGGAAGGTGAAAAATTCATTCTTCCACCTCCATCAAGTGTCATATTTGAAATTAACCCCTTAATTTTATAGGTGTTTTTATCAAAGGCTAATTTATTGTGGATTTTGTATGGATGACGTTTAATACCTGACTGAAACTGCTCAAAACGATCATTAGCAATATGTACTGGTTGTGTCGCAAACAGCGATGCCATCATCCCATAATAGGGGAATATAGTATGGTCTTTGCCACCAAAACCACCACCAATATAAGGCGTGTGCACAATCAGTTTTTTGATGTTTTTTGTCAGGGGACTGTTAGCAAGCACTTCACCTGCTTGGTGATAAAAATCTTGAGGGGATTGAGAACAGATAACCACATGCAGTGATTCATTAAATTTATCATACCACCCATTAAATGCTTCTGGCTCTAACGGCATCGGATCGACGGATTGAGTTTGGAAGTGGCGATCAATGACTAACCAGTCTTGGTGTTCAATATCTTCAGCCAGTTTATTGGCATAAAAAATTCCTTTTTCCCCGGTATTGCCGCTTTTATCTGCGTTGCTTGGCCAAACTGGTTTATGATCAACATAATTAGGAAAGAACAACCCATTTTTTAAGGTGCTATATTTATCTTCAGCTTGAGACCCTAAGCTATTCTCTTCGCGTACAATGCGCCATGAAGCATAGGGATCAACATTGGCAGTCACTAGCTCTGTCGTTTTTCCATATTGAATGATGTCATTGTTAAACTGAATAAAATTTTTCGCTAATTTGAACTTTCTAAAAGAGTCGAAAAGTAGAATTGCAACTTCATGACCAAGGTAGTCAGGGGTCGAACCTTTTTTGAGCAACATATTTTCACCAAAATACGGGGGAAGTTTCAACCCACTGTTTGCTAAATCCTGCTCAGTAATCACTTTATAAGGTTTAATCTCATCAGAGAGACCGCTTAGATCAAAACCTTCATAAATTTTATCCGCTTTATTAACCCTTAAAATAAATCCGTAATGTTGTATATCAGGCCAATTAGGAATATCTTTGGCTCTATAGTCACGACCATAAATTTTATTACCAGTCACTTTCTCGATAGCATCAAACCTAAAGGCAGGCTGATTATTACCAACCTCTTCTTTCCATTTACTTTTTAAATTTTCCTTTATTGTAGACGCATAAGCATTTTGCCCGCTCAAAAGTAATGGTGCACTATAAACCGCAACCCCACCTATAACACATTTTTTAATAAAATCTCTTCGGTTTAGATCTGTCATAAGCTATGGCCTTTCTCTAGTGTGATGATTAGAGAATAATTATAGTACAGCCTATCAATTGCATATAAATACAACTAAAAACAGAACCTACCCATTATTAATCAGAACCTTATATTGTTCTTTTGTATCGATATCTTGAGATATTTGTGGATAATTTGTTGCAAAAAAAAGGTGAGCTTGCTTAGTGATTAATTCTTTCATTGTTTCTTCCTTAGAAGCACAGCTAATAAGTTGAATGACACTGGCGCAAAATAGAACAGGGTGCCCTCTTTGCTGTTGATAGGTTGGAATGACAACTTTGTGCTGCCTTTGCATCCAAATATCTTTAAAGATAGGATAACTTAAGCAGGGTAGGTCTCCATGAGTAATAAAGAAATAAGGTGTACTAATATGTTTGACTCCCTCCTGTATCGAGCTAAGCATGCCATCATGATAGTGTTGATTTAATACAACAAAAATAGCACTATTATTTCGATAACGTTTTTCTAATAGCTCACCTTTATGTCCTACTACTAAAATAATACGCTCACAAAACTGTAATGCATTATCAATGCTATGATCTAAAAGTGTTTTGCCCTTATAGTCTAACATCAACTTCCAATCGCCCATTCTTGTTGATAAACCAGCGGCTAAAATAATACATTCAACATTATGTTGATGTGTTTTTTTCATTAGCTCCCTCCAATAAGTAAATATTCATTTTGTAGACTAAATATAAACATGACTAACCTTCAAGGTGTTGTCAACTTTCACCTTATAATGAAAAATTTTAAATATCTTAAAAGGAAAAGCTATTTGGCTGATAATTTGGGTGGGAAAAATATGATTTAAAAAGGGGAAATGGCAGTAAATAGTTACTTTCAGTATTGGGTTTTGAATACTGAAAATAACTACTTTTAATTCGCAAAACTAAATCGTGAATAAGTAGATTTAATTATGTTTACCGATCAATTTCACTGCTAACTTAAATAAAAATTACTTGTATTAGTAGCAAGTAACTTGATAAAGCTTCTTATTGTGTTGGTTTATCAAACCCGAAATGCAGATAAGTTCTATTTGTCGCAATACGCCCTCTTGGCGTACGTTGCAAAAATCCTTGCTGAATTAAGTAAGGCTCTAAAACATCTTCGATAGTTTCTTTCTCTTCACCGATTGCAGCCGCTAAGTTATCTAACCCAACAGGTCCACCTTGAAAAGTATCTAAAATGGCCATGAGTAGTTTTCTGTCCATATAATCAAAACCTTGATTATCGACTTCAAGCATATCCAGTGCTTGCTTAGCCACTTCTGCACCAATCACATCTGCTTTTTTAACCTGTGCATAATCGCGTACACGGCGTAGTAAACGATTGGCAATACGTGGTGTACCACGTGAGCGTTTAGCTATTTCAATTGCCCCAGACTCTGCTAAATCTAAATTAAAGTGTTTACCACTACGCAATACAATTTTAGTCAGTGGTTTTAGCTCGTAGTACTCAAGTCGTTGCACAATACCAAAACGGTCACGCAACGGCGACGTTAATGAACCCGCACGCGTGGTTGCGCCAATTAAGGTAAACGGTGGTAAATCCAATTTGATAGAACGCGCAGCGGGTCCTTCACCAATCATAATATCAAGCTGATAATCTTCCATCGCAGGGTATAAGATCTCTTCTACTATTGGGCTTAAACGATGAATTTCATCGATAAACAGTACATCGTTCTCTTCAAGGTTGGTTAATAGCGCAGCTAAATCTCCCGCCTTTTCAAGAATAGGCCCCGAGGTAGTTTTAATATTCACCTCTAACTCATTGGCAACGATATGAGAAAGCGTGGTTTTACCAAGTCCGGGTGGTCCAAAAATAAGTAGATGATCTAATGCTTCACTACGCTGGCGCGCTGCTTCAATGAAGATCTCCATCTGTTTATTAACCTGAGGTTGCCCCTCATAATCAGCTAATAATTTAGGACGAATAGCACGATCAATAAAACTATCGTCTAGCTTCTGTGTCCCTGATATAAGGCGATCTTCTTCAATCATTTAGTTACCTTTGAATACTTATTTGAATTTTTAGGGCGCTATTTAAAGCATGCTTTTTAATGAACTTCTAATCAACGCTTCACAATCCATGCCTGGTTTATTAACCAACTTAATTGCTTTTTCTGCACTCGCAGGTTTGTAACCTAAAGCCACTAATGCACTGATCGCTTCATCAACCGCATTGCCGCCAATAAAGGTATTTTCTAAGCCATTTTCAAAAGCCATTTTATCCGCTTCTGGGGTTAATAGATCGGCACCAACCCAGTTTTTTAGTCGGTCTTTCATCTCAACAACTAAACGTTCTGCCGTTTTTTTACCAACACCGGGTAATTTAACCAGACTACTCACCGCATCGTTATGAATGCATTGTACAAACTGATTAGCAGACATACCTGAAAGAATGGCCAACGCGAGTTTGGGACCAACACCATTCACTTTAATCAATTCACGGAACATCGCGCGTTCATGTTTATCAGCAAAACCATATAATAATTGCGCATCTTCACGCACCACGAAGTGAGTAAAAATAACCGCTTCTTCGCCAAGTTCTGGTAACGGATAAAAAGAGCTCATCGGCAATTGGATCTCATAACCGACACCTGAAACATCTAACACAACTTCCGGCGGTTGTTTCTCTATTAAAATGCCACGTAATCTTCCAATCATCTTTTAATCCTAACTATTATAAAAATTTAGCGTTTGTGCTAACAAACAAGCCATAAATGCTTAAAGAGCAATCAAATCACGATAGCTTAAGCAGTGTCAGCAAGTATAAAAAAGGACTGACTGTTTATCCAGTGTTATTTAAGCTTTTGTTGGATCTGCTTCTCAAAAGCAAACACTACAATACCAGACCAAATAAACAAGAAGGTGAGCATTTTTCCTAAATCCAGTTCTTCCCCATAAAACAGCACCGCGAATATAAACAGTAATGAAGGCGCTAAGTATTGAAAGAAACCTAATGTGGATAATTTTAAACGCAGCGCGGCTTGACCAAAAAAGATAAGCGGTAATGCGGTAACAACACCTGCAAACATCAGCCAGAAATTCAGTGATAAATCATTTTCTAGCATATTGATATATTCACTATCGGCAATCGCGAACAAATAATATAAAGCAATCGGGGCAACTAATAGCGTTTCGATAAATAACCCCGTTAGCGACTCGACTTTAATTTTTTTACGTATTAATCCATAAAAAGCAAAACTTATCGGTAATACCAATGAAACCCAAGGCAATGACCCAACGGCAATCACCTGCATCAATACACCAACAAATGCTAAGCCAACAGCAACCCACTTAATACGACTTAACGATTCATTTAAAAACACCAGCCCTAACACCACATTAATCATCGGGTTGATAAAATAACCCAGGCTGGCTTCCAACATACGTTCATTCGTCACCGCCCAAATAAATACCATCCAGTTACAGCTGATTAATAGCGTGGTGACCACCAGCAACAGCAACTTTTTAGGGGCGACACATATCTCACGTACATTTTTCCATCTGCCGGTAACGGTAATAATAAAACCTGTCACCAACACTGACCAAACAACACGGTGCGCAAGAATTTCACCGACCGGAATAGCGTCTAAATACTTAAAGTAAATCGGCGCAAAACCCCACATTAGATAAGCACCTAATGCGTAAAATATACCAAGTTGGGTTTCAGTTAATTGCTTCAACGCAAACGACCTCGAACGGTTTTCTTCACTTTACCCGCCATCGCAACAAGCGATTGCGCAGTATGAGCATGACAAATAGCAACCGCTAAACCATCGGCAGCATCCGCTTGTGGTGTACCATCAAGTTGTAATATCTGTTTTACCATTTTTTGTACTTGATCTTTAGTCGCCGCGCCCGTACCAACAACCGCTTGTTTTATCTGTCTTGCAGAGTACTCACAAACATACAGATCCGCTTGTGTTGCCGCGACAATCGCAGCGCCACGTGCTTGACCTAACTTCAATGCTGAATCAGGGTTTTTAGCCATAAAGACTTGCTCAATACCAAACTCAGTCGGTTGATATTGTTTGATAATTTCACTAATACCATTAAAAATCATATCTAATTTAGGGGCTAACGTATCACCTTTGGTACGAATACAACCGCTGCCAAGATAGATACACTTATTACCTTTTTGCTCAATAATGCCATAACCGGTAATTCGAGACCCGGGATCAATACCTAGAATAATGCTCACAAAAATAACACCTTAGGTGGGATAATAAAAAAAAATACACTATACGCCTATTCACTGCTTTTATCGCTAGCTGTTTTGGCTAAAAAGCGCTTGGGTAAAATATCTTGGCTGACACCTGACGCCATCACAAAATCAATAAAAGCACTCGCAATGGGTGATAAATGTTTACTCTCGTGGTGAACAATGTACCAGCTCCTGATCAATGGGAAACCAACAACATCTAACTCCACTAAAGAATTCGTTGCAAGCTCAAGCGAAACACTGTGTCGTGAGGTAGCAGATAAGCCTAAATCAGCCATCACAGCCTGTTTAATTGTTTCACTATTACCCAATGTCATATTTACCTGCAGATTAACCCCTTTACCGACTAAAAACTCCTCTAGTAGTTTACGCGTACCTGAGCCTTTTTCTCGGTGAATGAAGGCATATTCAGAAAGTTCTGTTAACGCGATATTTTTTTTCTTGGCTAGGGGGTGATCAGGACTCGCTATCAGGATAATTGGATTATCAACGAAAGGATAACGTGCCAGTGGCATCATTTCAGGTAACAGCCCCATAATCACCAAATCATCTCTATTTTCCTGTAAGCGTTGAATAATTTGCTCTCGATTTACAATATCTAAATGGAAAATCACCTTCGGATATTTTTTATGAAAAGCGCCTAACAGGTGTGGTGTAAAGTATTTTGCACTAGTCACCGCAGAAAGATAAAAATCCCCTTCAAGCTCTCCTTTTAACGCACTAAGGCTCATATCCATATTTTCAAAACGGGTAAATATATCATCACTAAATACCTGTAATTTTTTACCGGCGGGTGTTAAATACAAACTTTTGCCCACTTTCTCAAACAGTTTAATACCCAAATTACCTTCCAGCTGTTTAATCTGAATGCTCACAGCGGGTTGGGTTAAACCTAGCACCTCTCCTGCTTTGGTAAAGTTCATTGTATTCGCAACTTGTTTAAATACTTTTAGTTGGTGTAATGTGGCGCGCATTAAGTATTTCTCCGCTTGCTCATTGTCATTTATATTGCTTTATATGATTGATAAATCGAATGAATGAGCTTTAACTATAAAAATTATTTATGGTTAAAATAATATAGTTTAATTATTATTAATACAACAAATGCACTATGATGAAGCAACTAAAGACTAAAGGAATAAAATATGCCAGCAACTGACAAGCTACTCGCAGGTTACCAACGCTTTCGCGAAGGTTATTACCAAGAGCATAAAGAGCAACTTGTAAAGCTCGCTAAGGAAGGGCAAGCCCCTAAAATTGCACTGATTAGCTGTTCTGATTCGCGCGTTGAGCCAAGTGTCATTCTTGACTGTGATCCTGGGGATCTTTTTGTGATTCGAAATGTGGCTAACCTAGTGCCACCTTGTGAAAGTAATGACAGTTTACACGGTACAAGCGCCGCATTAGAGTTTGCAGTCACCGGTTTAGAAGTAGAAAGTATTGTTGTACTGGGACACACTCAGTGCGGTGGTATTAAAGCATTAATGGATACCCCCGCTTCAAACTCTTCAGATACTTTTATCGGCAAATGGATGCACCAATTAGAAAGCGTGCGTCATGAAATTCTGTGTGATGAGAGCATTGAAGATCAAGATGAGCGTTATAACTGCTGCGAGCGTAAAGGTATTAAACACTCCCTAGAAAACCTAATGACTTTCCCATGGGTAAAAGAGCGCGTTGAAAACGGCACACTGAAATTACATGGATGGCGTTACGATTTAAGTAGATCGCTGCTTTGTGAAATGGATACTGAGACCGGTGAGTTTATTAGAGTTAATTAAACTTATTCGTTTGACAGATAAATAAAAAAAGGGAAATAGTTAATCACTATTTCCCTTTTTTAGTTAAGACGGTTTATTAATCCAAACTGATTAATTAGTCTTCTTTTTTCTCTTCCACAACCACTGCAATGTTTAATTCAGCAAGTGCTGCAGGGTTAGCAAAACCAGGTGCGTTAGTTAACGGACAAGCTGCTGACGCTGTTTTCGGGAAAGCAATAACTTCACGAATTGAGCTTGTGCCAGTCATTAGCATTACTAGGCGATCTAGACCAAATGCTAAACCTGCATGTGGTGGAGCACCAAATTGTAGTGCTTCTAATAGGAAACCAAATTTATCTTTAGCTTCTTCATCAGAGATATTTAAGATGCGGAAAATAGCTGCTTGCATATCTTGTTTATGAATACGTACAGAACCACCGCCTAATTCACAGCCGTTTAATACCATATCGTATGCATCAGAAATTGCGCCAACAGGGCTTGCTTCTAATTCTTCAGCCGTTAGATTAATCGGTGCTGTGAATGGGTGATGTAGTGGCGTTAATGCACCATCTTCTAATGGTTCAAACATTGGGAATTCGATAACCCAAAGTGGTTTCCATTCATCTTTCACAAGACCAAGATCTTCAGCTACTTTCAGTCGTAGTGCGCCAATTGCTTCAGAAACAACGTTGGCTTTATCAGCACCAAATAGGATGATATCGCCATCTTGTGCGTTAGTACGTTTAAGCAGTTCAGCAACAATCTCTTCATTTAAGAATTTAGCGATTGGAGATTGAACACCTTCAAGGCCTTTAGCCGCTTCGTTTACTTTCATCCATGCTAAACCTTTAGCACCATAGATGTTGACGTATTTACCGTATTCATCGATGTTTTTACGAGAAAGCTTAGCGCCACCAGGTACACAGATAACGGCAACACGGCTATCTGCATCATTTGCAGGACCAGAGAATACGTTAAATTCAACTTCTTTTAATAAGTCAGCAACGTCAACTAGCTCAAAATCGATACGTAAATCTGGCTTATCGCTACCAAAACGACGCATCGCTTCTGCGTAAGTCATTTTAGGGAAAGTACCTAAATCAACGTCTAACATTTTTTGGAAAAGTTTAACGATCATCTCTTCCGTTTTATCCATTACCTGTTCACCAGTCATGAATGATGTTTCGATATCGATTTGTGTAAATTCAGGCTGACGGTCAGCACGTAAATCTTCATCACGGAAACATTTAACGATTTGGTAGTATTTATCCATACCCGACATCATTAACAGTTGTTTAAATAACTGTGGAGATTGTGGTAATGCGAAGAACTGACCTTTGTTAGTACGGCTTGGTACTAAGTAATCGCGTGCACCTTCTGGTGTTGCTTTCGTTAAGATTGGCGTTTCAACGTCTAAGAAACCTTCATCATCTAAGAAACGACGTACAAAGCTACTTACTTTTGAACGAAATACCATACGCTCAGCCATTTCAGGGCGACGTAGGTCTAAGTAACGGTAACGTAAACGTTGCTCTTCAGAGTTCTTTTGGTTGCTATCTAGCGGTGAAGGTTCAGCTCGGTTTAAAATTTCAAGTTCAAGACCGCGAATTTCAATGCCACCAGTGGTCATATCTTTATTCGTTTGACCTTCAGGACGCGCGCGCACTTGTCCTTTTAATTTTACACAGAATTCATTACGTACTGTTGCAGCAATTGCAGTTGCTTCTGGAGTGTCAGCATCAAAAAATACTTGTACGATACCTTCACGATCACGTAAATCTAAGAATGTTACGCCACCTAAATCACGTTGTTTATTGATCCAACCTACTAATTCTATCTCTTGACCGATATTTGTTTCAGTCACTTCACCACAATACATTGTGCGCATCATCGATTCCTGTTGTTAATCGTATATAAATAATGCGGCTATTATAAAAGAAAAAAATGACCACTACACTTTATTTAAGTAAAATACGCCTTCAAATTTACGCGTGAGAATAAAAATGGCTCAAACAGACAATATTTATAATAAACCACTCGATAAAGTAGCGGGTTTCACTTTTGATGAGCAGGTTGTTCAAGTGTTTCCTGATATGATCAAACGATCCGTGCCGGGTTATGAAAAAATGATCGCCACTATTGCAATGCTCACGGAACGGTCTGCGCAAAATAATACGAATTTATATGACTTAGGTTGCTCACTGGGTGCTGCAACACTTTCAATGCGTAGTGCATTAAAAGAAAAAACCGGTTGTCAGATTATTGCAGTTGATAACTCAGAGGCGATGGTAAAACGTTGTACTGAAACTATTCAAGCTTATCGTTCAGAAACCCCGGTAACAGTTTTACAAGATGATATCTGTAATATCAACATCGAGAATGCTTCGGTTGTGGTGCTTAACTTTACCCTGCAATTCTTAACCCCTGAAAAACGCCTTGAGCTATTAACCAATATCTATAACGGGTTATTACCAGGTGGTATTTTAGTGCTTTCTGAAAAATTCGTATTTGAAGATAAGCTTAGCCACCAGCTCTTGATCGACCTGCATTTAGACTTTAAACGTAATAACGGTTACAGCGAATTAGAGATCAGCCAAAAGCGTTCATCCCTTGAAAACGTACTGATTGCAGATACTGTTGAGCAGCATTACCAACGTTTGCAAACAGCGGGTTTTAAGCACAACAATTTATGGTATCAATGCTTTAACTTCGGCTCAATTATTAGTATTAAAGACTAGGCAACACTATGATCAATTTCAGTAATTTTTATAGCACTATCGCGAAAAACCGCTTAAGCCACTGGTTACGTATTTTACCAACGCAACTACATGAATGGGAAAATACCCATGTGCATGGAAAAATGGCGAGCTGGATCCGCGTATTAAACAAATTCCCAGCAATCAAAACCGAGAATATCGAGCTTAAAGAGCGTGTTGAGATTGGCTCTGCAGATGAGATTTCAGTAGGCGAAACTAAAAAACTAGAAAACCTACTACAAAAATTCCACCCATGGCGTAAAGGCCCATTTCATATTCACGGCGTACATATCGATACAGAATGGCGCAGTGATTGGAAATGGGATCGTGTATTACCGCATATCAGCCCACTTAAATATCGTTATGTATTAGATGTTGGCTGTGGCAGTGGCTACCATATGTGGCGTATGCGTGGTGAAGGAGCAGAATTTGTTGTTGGTATCGACCCAAGTGATCTATTTTTATGTCAATTTGAAGCGGTACGTCACTTTGCGAATAAAGACCAAAATGTAAATTTACTGCCATTGGGTATTCAAGAACTACCAAAACTAGAAGCTTTTGATACGGTATTTTCAATGGGCGTGTTGTATCACCGTAAATCACCAATGGATCATATTACTCAGCTACAAGACCAGTTGGTAGAAGGTGGCGAACTGGTATTAGAAACTCTGGTCATTGCAGGCGACAAAGATGATGTATTAGTACCGCAAGACCGTTACGCTAAAATGCGCAACATCTGGTTTTTACCCAGTGCTGAAGCGTTAAAGTTATGGGTAGAAAAATGTGGGTTTGAAGAGGTACGCATCGCCGACATTAACGATACCTTAACCGGTGAACAACGCAGCACGGCTTGGATGACCAATGAATCGTTAGAGGATTACTTAGATCCGAACGATCCGACTAAAACAGTTGAAGGCCACCCAGCCCCTAAACGTGCATTATTAATCGCCAAAAAAGCCGTTAAACCGGTTAGTTAATAAGACCATTCCTATTTAAGCCTTGTTATCAAATTTATGTTGATAACAAGGTTTTTTAAATGCGTCTCGATGATTTTGAATCCGTTTAGCGCTTACTTCCTTTATCCCATGACGACCTACCTGCATCAATAAAACATATCCCACATATTAGCGATATCTATTTTCTATCTACTTAGGTCAAGTAAAAAATATTTAGTAAGCCATTTATTGACCTATTGACCTAAAGTTGATCGAAACAGGTAGATCACAATTCTTTAACTACATATAATCCGCGCGAAATTCAAATATTTCTTAATTTGAAGAAATTCATACATTTCCAACTAAGGGTTAAATCAACATGCTTGAAAAATTGTTTAAACTTAGCGAACATAATACGTCGCTAAAAACGGAGGTTATTGCAGGTTTCACTACCTTTTTAACCATGGCTTATATCATCTTTGTAAACCCATCGATGTTATCAGCTACTGAGATGGATCCAGGAGCAGTTTTTGTAGCGACCTGTTTAGCCGCAGCCATTGGCTGTTTCATTATGGGCTTTTACGCTAATTACCCGGTTGCACTTGCACCAGGCATGGGCTTAAACGCTTTCTTCACTTACGTCGTTGTACTCGATATGGGTTACACATGGCAAGTAGCATTAGGTGCCGTATTCCTTTCTGGTATCTGTTTCACGTTACTCAGTCTATTTAAGATTCGTGAGTGGATCATCAACTCTATTCCACTACCAATGCGTAAAGGTATCGCTGCGGGTATCGGTCTTTTCCTTGCATTAATTGCACTTAAAAACGCCGGTATTGTTGTTCAGAACCCAGCGACATTAGTATCACTAGGTGATCTAACTAAATTACCTGCTGCACTGGCTTCACTTGGTTTCTTCCTGATTATTGCCCTTGCGCATTACCGTATTAAAGGTGGTGTGATGATTGCAATATTAGTGGTTACTGCAATCGGTATTATTTTAGGCGATGTGCAATACGCAGGCATTATTTCAATGCCGCCAAGCGTTGCGCCAACATTCATGCAGATGGATATCGCGGGTGCATTTAACGTGGGCATGATCAGTGTTATTTTTGCCTTCCTGTTTGTGGATCTGTTTGATACCTCAGGTACGTTAATTGCTGTTGCAGATAAAGCAAAGTTACTGGATAAAGACGGTAATTTACCACGTTTAAACCGTGCGTTATTAGCAGATAGTGGCGCGTCAATTGCGGGTTCAATGTTAGGTACTTCTACAACAACCAGTTACATCGAAAGTGTTGCTGGTGTTGCTGAAGGCGGTCGTACTGGTTTAACTGCTGTTGTTGTTGGTTTACTGTTCCTATTAGCGCTGTTCTTTGCGCCACTTGCAGGTATGGTTCCAGCTTACGCAACAGCTGGCGCACTACTTTATGTTGCAGTATTGATGGTGGGTGGTCTAAAAGACATTAACTGGGATGACATTACAGAAGCGGCACCCGTTGTTGTTGTTGCGATTATGATGCCACTTACTTTCTCTATCGCGAATGGTATTGCAATCGGTTTCATCACTTTTGCTGCAATTAAAGTGTTCAGTGGTAAATCGAAAGAGTTAAGCGCAAGCGTTTGGTTCTTAGCGGTATTATTCCTAGCTAAGTTAATCTTCTTTCCTGGCTAGAAAATAGCTATCACTTATTAGCTGTCAGCTATCAGCAAAGAAAGGGCTGCTTTATGAAAATAAAGCAGCCCTTTTTATAATGAAAATGAATTTATTTCGCCCTTAACTGACTGCTAAATACTTTCAGCTTTTATATTTTCTGCCACCAGCGCGACTAAACTTTTACGTGCTTCGCTGCTTGCCCAAGCAGTATGTGGTGTTAACACTAAACGGTGTTGCTGTTTAATATCAAAGTATGGGTGATCTTTTTGCATCGGCTCTACCGCTAATACATCACTGCCATGGTAAATATCTTGTTCATCTAATGACTTTGCCATCGCCTGTTCATCAATAATACCGCCACGGCCAAGGTTTAACATAATGGCACCGGGTTTTAATAACGCTAATGCTTGTGCATCGATTAAGTCTTGAGTCTGTTCATTGAGTGGGGCATGAATCGTGATGATGTCACATTGTGAAAGTAACGTTTTAAAATCAACCTGCTGATAATCAGCTTGGTTATTTTGACCAGAGGTAGAGAAGTAACAAACCTCACAACCAAATGCAGTGGCTAACTCAGCAACCCGTCTTCCTATTCCTCCGAGCCCTATAATTCCCCAACGTTTACTTTTTATCTCCGTGAACGGGCGACTGATATGGGTGAAGTTAGGACTGTCACACCACTTTTTCTCCATCACATAGTGATCATAGTAGCGTTGCTGATGTAATAGCTGAAACAGCATGGCAAAGGTGGCTTGGGCAACACTTTCTGTAGAATACCCAGACACATTTTTGACGCTTACATTGGCTTTTTTAGCAGCGACTAAGTCCACATTATTCATCCCCGTCGCAGCAATACAGATAAGTTTAAGTTGTGGATTCGCACTTATGATCGCTTCATCAATGACCACTTTATTGGTAATGATAATGTCATTATCAGCAATATGCTGTAAACATTGATCCGGTTCCGTAGCGTCATAACGGGTAAACTCTCCTAATGTAGCAAACTCAGAGAGATCACTGTCCCCAAGCGTTAATGCATCTAATAACACAATTTTCATTTTTTCTCCGTTATTTACAAAAAGTTATATTTACAAGAAAGCAGTTCAACACTACCTTTTAGATGTTAGATTAAAAGGTCTTTTATGAAAAAAGTCACACCCAATATTACGCTAAAATTTATCAGCATCATGTTACTTTCATTGATTGTATTAATGGCGAGTGCTCAGATCATCAGTATGCTTAAAATAAAGTCTGATGTATTGAAAATTGAAACGTTATGGGAGGAAGTGCAAGTTGAGCAATCTGAAAAATTACGTTTAGAAAATTCCATTCGCCGATTTTTGGGATTCGGCGGCATGATCCATAAACTAAAAAATGCGATTTTGAACGATAACATTGATCAACTCGAGAGCATTAAGTCAGACTTACAAAGCATTGATAGCATCATTCAACTCTACAATTCATTTCAACTATCCGATACTGAGCGCGATGCCCTCAAAGACATTGCAGCGGTAGTGAAACAGTATCAAGATAACTGCGATAAGTTACTTTCACTTTTTAAACAAAATGCTCCCCAGCATAAACTCGACCAATTTATGCGCATTAATAACGATTCTGCATTACGTGGCCTAGCGGTATTAGAAAAATATAATCGCAACTTCGTCACTCAAAATGGGGAAAAGCAAACATCCTCTCCCGACAAGTTTATATTACTGACCGATTTAGTCGCAAAGCTTGGTTACGGAGGATTAATTCATCATATTAAAAATTATCAATTAAGAGCTGATAGCTATTATGCCAATGCGGCACAAGAGAGCCTCGATGAAGTTCGTGTGATAGTAGAAAAATACTTACAGCAGGTACTCACCGTTGACGAAAAAAGAGTATTAAACAATTTAGTCGACAGTACTGACTTCTATCAGCAACGGTTAAAGCAATTAACTCAACCCAATCAACAGGTCGAACAAAAAAATGTTTTAGCGTTAAACAGTATCAATAGAAAAATAATCAATGCAATAGAAGTATTAAACCAACATATTGAGATTGAACTACGCAGTAAAACCGCTGAAGTAGGGGAAAAAATTCACCATATTCAAAGCAGCATAGATAACCTCATCAAAGCAATTATCGTAATTAGTATATTAAGCCTGCTTGCTTTTGCTTATGTGATGTTTATAAAAGTCATCATCCCTCTACAGAAAATCACCGTTTCAATGGTATTGCTCGCCCGACAACGACATAAAAAATCAATTAATATAGGTATAAATCAAACTCTTGAAATACAACAAATAATTCGCTCTATGCGTATTTTCAAGAAAAATGAAAGTAAACGCCGCCATATTGCCAAATCGTTAATCCAAATGAACAAAACAACCTTAAAGCAGCTCGCAGAGATTACCGTGCTACAAAATAAAAGTGAGCAAAAAACCGAGCAAGCATTGACACTCGCCAGTCACCTTATCGAATTACAAAAAAGTGCAGAAATTGATCGTAACAATGCTCTGGATAACCAAAGTCGCGTCAATATGATCCTTAACACGGTACATGATGCGATCATCACAACCAACAAACAGGGGATCATTGAAAGTATCAATACAGCAACTGAATTAATGTTTGGCTATCGTGAAGCTCAGTTGATAGGGAAAAACATTACCCTATTAATGCCAACAGATATCGCAGCACGACACCCTAAGATAATGGAAGATTTCAATAATCAGAAGTCACCGAGGGTAGATAAAAGCAGTCGTGAGCAAGATGTCAAACATGCAAATGGCACATTATTTCCTGTAGAAATTTTCCTCGGTCAGTCTGAATTTAATCATGAGATTAATTACACCGCTATTATTCGTGATATCACACAACGTAAAAAAGATGAGCAAGCAATTCAACATTTAATATTAACCGACCCACTGACTGACCTTGCTAACCGTCGCCATTTTAATCAAGCACTAAAACGCTCGATTGAAGGTAAGAAACGGTTACAATTAAGCGTTGGATTGTTAATTATTGATCTTGATAATTTTAAGCCGATTAATGATACCTACGGGCATAATGTTGGCGATAAAGTGTTGCAACTGGTTTCTAGACGACTCGAAAAGGTCACACGTAATGTTGACTTAATCGCCCGCTTAGGCGGCGATGAATTTGCGATTATCTTAAACAGTGTAGATGGACAGTTTGATCCCATCACCCCAGCGAAGAAAATTCTACAAGTACTCTCTAAACCAATGAATATTGATGATCAAGTCATGAAAATAGGTGCAACAATAGGTATTGCTATCTCACCACAGGATGGCGTGACCGAAGAAGAGTTTGTTAACCATGCCGACAAAGCCCTCTACAAAGCCAAAAGCCTCGGTAAGGGGCAATATTGCTTATATCAAGACCTTGATCAACATGAGAAATAAGACAGCTGAAAGGCTCAGCTGTCAGTTACTTATTTAAGCCTTGATGCTTTTAATCATATCTAACGCCACAGCTTCAGCAATTTTAATACCATCGATACCAGCGGATAAAATACCACCGGCATATCCAGCACCTTCACCACCAGGGTATAAACCTTTGGTGTTTAAACTTTGGAAATCGTTACCACGTTTTATTTGTACAGGAGAAGAAGTACGCGTTTCAACCCCTGTCAGCATTGCATCTTTACTATCAAAACCACGGATTTTCTTAGCAAAAGCAGGAATCGCTTCACGCAGCGCATCAATGGCAAAATCCGGTAACGCAGGCGATAAATCAGTCATTTTTACATTAGGTTTGTAAGAAGGCTCAACGTTTTCAAAGGGTTTACCTTGACCCGCATTTAAGAAGTCACCTACCATTTGTGCCGGTGCATCGTAGTTACTGCCACCCATCACATAAGCATTACGCTCAAGTTTGCGTTGTAATTCGATACCTTGCAGCGGATCATTATCGAAATCACTTGGGTTAATACCCACGACAATCGCACTGTTAGCATTACGCTCACTACGTGAGTATTGACTCATACCATTAGTAACAACCGCATGCTCTTCAGAGGTTGCTGCAACAACAACACCACCCGGACACATACAGAAGCTATAAACACTTCGACCATTTTTACAGTGATGTACCAATTTGTAATCAGCTGCACCTAAAATTGGGTGACCGGCATTAATACCAAAGCGACATTTATCGATCATCTCTTGTTTATGCTCGATACGGAAACCAATCGAGAATGACTGTGCTTCTAACTGTACCCCTTTATCATGTAACATTTGCACCGTATCACGTGCACTGTGGCCAATTGCTAACGTAACATGTTTAGAGTTAATCACTTCACCACCGTTTAGCGTAACACCTGTCACTTGACGATTTTCGCCCTCACCTTCAACATTGATCTCTTCTACGCGTGTTTCAAAGCGAATTTCACCACCGAGTTCGATGATTTTACGGCGCATTTTCTCGACCATAGTCACTAACTTATAAGTACCAATGTGTGGTTTGCTGACATAAATAATTTCTGCTGGCGCACCTGCAGCAACAAACTCTTGTTTTACTTTAAGGCCTAGAAAACCCGGATCTTTCACTTGGCTATAAAGTTTACCATCAGAGAAAGTGCCCGCGCCACCTTCACCAAATTGCACGTTTGATTCCGTATTTAGTTCGCTTGTACGCCAAAAACGGAAGGTATCTTTAGCACGTTCATGTACCGACTTGCCACGTTCTAAAATGATTGGCTTGAAGCCCATTTGCGCAAGGATTAAACCAACAAACAAACCACAAGGTCCCATGCCGATGACAATTGGACGCTCATTTAAATCAGCTGGTGCTTGAGTGACATATTTGTAATCAGTATCTGGTGAAACACGAATATTTTGATCTTTTTCAAGGGCACTTAGAATAGCCGCTTCATCCACGTTTTGCAGAGTTACATCAAGAGTGTAGATAAGCGTAATTACATTACGTTTACGTGCATCATAACCACGCTTAAATACGTGGATATCAACCAGTTGTTGTTCAGATATGTTTAGCTTGTCTAATACAAACTGTTGTAGCGCATCTTCACTATGATCTAACGGTAATTTAACTTGGTTGAGACGTATCATGCTTCACCTGCTCACTATATAAAAAATCGCCTAAAAAACAGGCTTAAAAAATAAGCGCGTAGTGTACGTGATCTATCACTAAATTGAAATTAACGAATCGTAATACAGTGAAAAGCTGACTTTAAATTTATAGTCCGGCAACGACATCATCTTTGTTTAGGTGAAATTATAAAATCAACAGAAACAAAAAAACCAGCCGAAGCTGGTTTTTAAACGTCACAGAGTAGTTTCTTAATTAACGCTTAGAAAGTACTTTCATTACAGCAATAACAGCAATAAAAGCAAGGCTTGAAGCAGCTAATGCGGTTAATAAAGAGCTAGTGAAACCAATCACGACAAAACCAATCATCGAAACAGCAGCCATCGACAGCGCATAGGGTAGCTGTGTTGCCACATGGTCAATATGCTTACAACGTGCCCCCGTTGATGACAGGATGGTAGTATCTGAAATAGGTGAACAGTGATCGCCAAATACAGAACCTGCTAATACAGCGCTTAGCATTGGCAGCATAAGTGCTAAATCAGTTGCGCCCGCTAAATCTCCAGCAATAGGTAACATAATACCAAAGGTGCCCCAAGAGGTACCCGTTGAAAATGCCATTAAACCAGATAATACAAACAGGATAACCGGTAACCAATGTAGACCGATATTACCTTGCACAAGGCTTGATAAGTAAGCACCCGTTTTCATATCACCAATCACAGAGCCGATAGACCAAGCAAAGAATAGAATGATAATCGCACCAAACATCGATTTAGCGCCAATCCAAGCGGCAAAACCAATCTCTTTCAACGGTAATTTCTGCTTGAACGTCGTCGTTAATGTCACCAATAAACCAACGATTCCACCGTAGACTAGTGAAGAACCGACATCGGTATTTTCAAATGAACCTAACACAGAGAATGGCAACTCACTTGCTGCAAGTGATTGAGCACCTGAGTAGATCATGAAAAATAGTGTGCCTGCAATTAATGCAACAATTGGGTAGATTAAATCACTTACCTTACCTTTTTCACTTTCTGTAATGCCTAACTCATCATGTAAGTCAGCAGCATCTTGATCGCCAGCATGAACTGAACCTTTACTTTCGGCTTCAATCTCATGTTGCTTCATCGGACCAACATCAAGTTTAAAGTAGATAACGGCAAATACCATTAATAGCGTGAATATCGCATAGAAGTTCATCGGAATTAGTGCCATATACGCACCTAACGGTGAATAATCATTGATGCCATGGCTTACTAGAATGCCTGCAATAATCGTCATGATGTAAGCGCCCCAACTTGAAACGGGCATTAAAATACACATCGGTGCAGCAGTCGAATCTAGAATGTATGCTAATTTTGCGCGTGAGACATTGAATCGGTCGGTCACAGGGCGTGAGATAGAACCAACAGCAAGACTGTTGAAGTAATCATCGATAAAGATGAATACGCCTAAAAAAGCTGCTAAAAATGAAGCGCCACGCTTATCTTTAATATGATCCAGTGCCCAATCGGCAAATGCGCGTGTACCACCAGACAAAGTAAGCAAAGCAGTCATCATACCCAATAGTAATAAGAATGCGACAATACTCATATTCCAAGTATTGATACCACCATCTTCCATGATCACGCCTTGCACTGTATTCGCAATATAAGAGATCGCGCTCATCGGAGCAAAGTTAGAAAGTAGTAGTGCGCCCAGGATAATACCAACACCTAGCGACACTAAAACACGGCGTGTAATTATTGCTAATCCCAGTGCAATTATAGCGGGTAGAACCGACAGCGGTGATGCTGCGAAGTCTATCAAAGTCATTTATTTTTACCTTCCTTAATCATAGAAAACCCCAGACTCGTCAATAAGAGGGGTTGTTTTTAACGTAATGCTATAAAACAAAAATTTATTATATGAAGCTTAGTAACAGATATTGTTTAATGAGGTATTCAAAGGGAAGCAAGTTAAACAGATATAAATAATTATTATCTAATGTTTAACATGTTGTAGCTCTCCATCCAGATCTGATCTGGCATGACAGTCTCGCATTTATTAAAAACGACACCAATAGTTAGGTTGACAGCCTAGAACTACTTCGGCATTAACTCCTTTCACTTAGGATCACAGATTGTCGATCTTCTCTAAGTTACTGATAGGTAATGCGCCTCTACTGTAAGAAAAAGGTTACCCATTATTCTTGCGCGGGATTGTAACACGCGACTTTTGAATCAAGTACTCTAATATTTATCTATAAAGCATCAAGCAGAATGGTGAAATTAGCAGTTGATAAACCTCTATCATCGAGGCAAGAAGCTTGTTTAATGAGTGACAGTGTAAACGACGACACATATCGCGCCTGAATATCAGAAGAATAAATACGACAAGAAATAATATGTTATCAACATATATGCGCAATCATAAAAGCACGGTTTTTTATAATATTAAAATAGATAACCGCATTGCATCGTTCATATTGTTTATTCAAAATAAAACACTATAGTAATTAATAAATTATCAACTTAGGATTGAGCTATGCTCTTTAATGATCTTCAAGTGTTTCTAAAGGTAGCAGAATTTCGCAGTATTACCGCCGCAGCGAATAGCCTTGATATGCGCATGGCAACCGCCAGCGCAGCGATTAAACGCGTTGAAAATACGGTCGGTGTCGAGCTATTTGTGCGCACCACACGACAACTCAGGCTTTCACCCGCTGGAGAACGTTATCTGCCGCAATGCAAGCAAGCCTTGCAACTGCTTGATGATGCTAAACAAAACCTACAAGAAGATCTAGATGAACTACGTGGTGAGGTTCGTATTGCACTTTCATCGGATCTCGGACGAAATGTGGTCACACCATGGTTAGATGAGTTTTTAGATCATTATCCTAATGTAGGGCTGCGCAGTAACATCACCGATAGTAATATTGATTTCTATCGTGACTCGGTGGATATGGCACTACGTTATGGATCGCCAAATGATGCGAATATGTACGGCTTTAAAATTTGTAATGTGCCACGGGTATTATGTGCTTCACCTGAATATCTAAAACAACATGGTACACCTGTACATCCAGAACAATTAAGTGAACATAATGCCCTGTTTTATCAACTCCAAGACATTGTTCAGGATGAATGGCACTTTAGCCAAGAAGATGAAACTTACAAAATAAAGCTAAAAGGTAAACGCGCTTCAAATGATGGTGATTTAGTGCGACGTTGGTGCGTTAACGGTCAAGGCATTGCGATTAAATCATGCCTAGATATGGCCGATGATTTACTCAATAACCGGGTTATTCATGTCATGCCAGAATTTACTCCAACATCCACAGAACTATGGTTAGTTTGTCCAAGTCGTCAATCAATAACGCCAACGGTGCGTTTGTTACGTGATTTCTTCAGAGAGAGAACTAATGAATTGCTATCACAACTGATTGAGCGTGATATCGTTAATAAAAACGCACTGACTAAACATTAACGGTTATTAGCCATTAGTTTAATTTTAACTAATGGCTGACTTGTATTAAGCGATTTGTGTCATTTCATTTAAAGTAAAAATTTCAACAGCACCTTCCGTCGCTTTCATGTATTCAGCAAGGTGTGTGTTGCCCATATGTGTTTGCCATAATTCACGAGAAACCCAGTTTTCGTAAAAAGTAAAATGTGCCGGGTTTTCGTTATCTTGGTGAAGGTCGTAGTTAATGCAACCCTCTTCTGCACGTGTTACGTCAATCAGTTTTAAAAGCTCTGCTTTTACTAATTCAACTTGGTCTGCTTTAGTGATGATGTTTGCGATAATTGTTAATTTGCTCATGGTTAATTTCCTGTTTATATTATTTAAATATGTTGTTTGAATGTGTTATTTAGTTACTTATAAATCGTTTAGTTATTTATAAATCCTGTAGCTACTTTAAAATTGATTTAAGCGATTTGTGTCATTTCGTTTACTGTAAACTCAACAACAGCACCTTCAGTCGCTACCATATAGTCAGCAAGGTGTTGGTTGCCCATGTGTGCTTGCCATAATTCACGTGAAACCCAGTTTTCATAAAACGTAAAATGTGCAGGGTTTTCGTTATCTTGGTGAAGGTCATAGTTAATGCACCCCTCTTCTGCACGTGTTACGTCAATCAGTTTTAAAAGTTCTGCTTTTACTAATTCAACTTGGTCTGCTTTAGTGATGATGTTTGCGATAATGGTTAATTTGCTCATGGTTAATTTCCTCTGCTCTTATTAGATGACTGTTTCAATTTCGAGATAACGACAAACTGTTTGTTGCTGCCTCGTTGCTATGGGTGAATAATAGAGATTCTTTTATCTATTGAAAACAGCCTAAAATTTGAATCATTATCAATTTAAAATTGATCACAGCATTGGTAAGATAAATTGATAAATTAAGTGAAACCCGTCGGGCTAAAGCCATGACCTACAGTTTATCTCGATCTATTCTGTGTCGGTCGTAGCTCGGTCTTTAGGCCGTCAGTTGGGTGAAGCCCGTCGGGCTAAAGCCACGACCTACAATTTATCTCGATCTATTCTGTGTCGACTGTAGATCGGCCTTTAGGCCGTCAGGTGGTCGAAGTCCGACCTGTGCTTATTTGGTTAGAACCGATGTGAAACCCGTCGGGCTAAAGCCACGACCTACAGTTTATCTCGATCTATTCTGTGTCGACTATAGGTCGGTCTTTAGGCCGTCAGTTGGGCGAAGCCCGACCTGTGCTGATTATTTAAAAAGGACTATATCGCTGGTTTGCAGGAGCTGTGTTTCGGACATAAAAAAAGACGCTACTTATTAACTAAGTAGCGTCTTTACTTGGCAAGATTTTTACTAATAAAGCTTAGTTAGATAGCATTAACGAATCAGCCATTGCTTCTAAGTTTGAGCTACCCATTAGGTAAGCATCAACCGCACGAGATGCTTCACGACCTTCATTGATACAACGTACAATCAGAGACTGGCCTGTGCGCATATCACCAGCGGCAAATACACCTGCTTGGCTAGTTTGGAAATCGTTCGTTGCCACGTTACCGCGTTCATCTACAGCAACCTTTAACTGTCCTAATACACCCGTTGGCTCTGGGTGTAAGAAACCCATCGCTAAGAATGCTTTCGTACAAGGAATTGAACGTACAGAACCTTCAATCTCTTTAAAGTTAGGACGCTGACCAGGAGCGGCTTCTTCCCACTCGATGTCGGCAACGATTAACTCTTTCACACAGCCGTTTTCATCACCGATGAACTCTTTAGTCAAAATAGACCAATGACGATCAACACCCTCTTCGTGAGAAGTGGTCGTTTTCAAGATCATTGGGTATGAAGGCCAAGGCATGTTCACTGTACGTTTTTCAGGTGGAACAGGCATGATTTCCACTTGCGTTACAGAGCTTGCACCATGACGATTAGAGGTACCAACACAGTCAGACCCCGTATCACCACCACCGATAACCACAACGTGATCATCTGATGCATGAATCTCTTCAGTCTTTAAGTCCATACCGTTTGCACGGCGGTTATTTTGACCTAGGAATTCCATTGCAAAATGAACACCTTTTAAGTCACGACCAGGAATTGGTAAATCACGAGGTACCGTAGAGCCACCCGTTAATACCACTGCATCAAACTGCTTACGCAATTCATTCGCATCAAAATCAACACCAATGTGTGCATTAACAACCATCTTAATGCCTGCTTTTTCCATTACAGCAATTTTACGGTCGATAACATCCATACCCAGTTTAAAGTCTGGAATACCAAAACGTAGCAGGCCACCCACTTTTTCATCACGTTCGTAAACAGTAACAGTGTGACCAGCAGAGTTTAACTGCTCCGCAGCAGCAAGACCCGCAGGTCCTGAGCCAACAATTGCAACGGTTTTACCTGTGCGTGACGTCGGAATTTTTGGCTTAACGTAACCATTTTTGTATGCTGTTTCAACGATGTTTTTCTCGATGTTACAGATAGTAATTGGGTCTTGGTTAATCCCTAAAACACATGAACTCTCACAAGGTGCAGGACAAACACGTCCCGTAAACTCAGGGAAGTTATTGGTTGAGCTTAAAATTTCCCACGCTTCCTGCCAGCTATCACGGTAAACCGCATCATTGAATTCAGGAATAATGTTACCGATTGGGCAACCGTTATGACAAAACGGTACGCCACAATCCATACAACGTGAAGCTTGGTCATTAATTTTTGACCCAAACTCGTCCATTTTAACGAATTCTTTATTATCTTTTAGGCGCTCTTCTACAGGTAATTTACCCGGTAGTTCACGACCTAATTCTAAAAATCCAGTAGGCTTACCCATTATGCTGCTCCTTTCACACGTGCTGCTAATACTGCTTTGTAATCACGAGGCATTACTTTAACCATTTTCGCTAAACTTGCATTAACATCCGCTAGGAATGCTGCCGCAATATTAGATTCTGTTAGTTCAAAGTGTTTTGTAACTTTAGCAACCAGTAAATCCCTATCTGACTGCTCAAGTGGATCAAGGTCCACTAATTCCATATTACAGCTTGCTGCAAATGAGTCATCTTCATCCCAAATGTAAGCAACACCGCCACTCATACCCGCCGCAAAGTTACGACCCGTTGAGCCAAGGTTAATCATGATACCGCCAGTCATGTATTCACAACCGTGATCACCAACACCTTCAACAACCACTTCAGCACCCGAGTTACGAACACAGAAACGCTCACCAGCCATACCATTAATGTATGATTCGCCAGACGTTGCACCATAGAAACATACGTTACCTACGATGATATTGTCTTTCGCCACGATATCTGAGTTACGATGTGGGTAAACGACGATTTGACCGCCAGATAAACCTTTACCCCAGTAATCGTTCGCGTCACCTTCAACGGTAAACTCAACACCTTTTGCAAGGAAACAACCAAATGATTGACCCGCGCTGCCGTTAAATTTAACTTGCATCGGTTGAGGTAAGCCTTGGTCGTTGTAAACCTTAGAGATTTCGTTAGAAAGCATGGTGCCACAAGAACGGTCGATATTAGTAATAGCAAACTCACCACTTACCGCTTCACCGTTTTCAAGTGCAGGTTTAGCAAGTTCGATAAGCTGTCTGTCTAATACCGCTTCTAGATTATGATTTTGGCCAATTTGGTTAAACATGCCATCTTCTTTTTTGCCCTTCTGTTTAAACAGAATGGTACTCAAATCTAGATTTTTGTATTTCCAGTGATTCACATCTTCACGTACTTTTAGATTCTGCGTTTGACCAACCATTTCAGTGATTGTTGCATAACCTAACATCGCCATGTTTTCACGCATGCCCTGTACCATGTAACCGAAGAAGGTAACAACGTCATCAACACGACCGTCGAAACGCTCACGTAATGTTTTGTTTTGTGTTGCGATACCAACCGGACAAGTATTCAAATGACACTTACGCATCATGATACAACCTTCAACAACCAATGCTGCTGTTGCTACGCCCCACTCTTCAGAACCAAGTAGTGCTGCGATGGTTAAGTCACGTGGTGTTTTCATCTGGCCATCAGCTTGTAAAACGATACGGTTACGTAGGCCGTTTTTCATTAGCGTTTGGTGTGCTTCAGATAGTCCTAATTCCCATGGTAAACCCGCATGACGAATTGAAGACAATGGCGATGCACCTGTACCGCCGTCAAAACCAGCGATTAAGATAACGTCAGCTTTTGCTTTAGCAACACCCGATGCGATTGTACCTACACCTGCTTCTGATACTAATTTAACGTTAACACGACCAGCGCGATTCGCGTTTTTCAGATCGTAGATTAGCTGTGCTAAATCTTCGATTGAGTAAATATCATGATGCGGTGGTGGTGAAATCAGACCTACTCCAGGAGTAGAGTGACGTGTGCGACCAATCCAATCATCAACTTTGTGACCTGGTAATTGACCACCTTCACCTGGTTTCGCGCCCTGAGCCATTTTGATCTGGATTTCAGCAGCGTTTGTTAAGTAGTAAGACGTTACACCGAAACGACCCGATGCAACCTGTTTGATTGCAGAGCGTTCCCAGTCGCCGTTTTCTTTTGGTAAGAAACGAGCAGGATCTTCACCACCTTCACCAGAGTTCGATTTAGCACCTATACGGTTCATTGCGATAGCGAGCGTTGAGTGAGCTTCATGCGAGATAGAACCGAAGCTCATCGCACCTGTTGCAAAACGTTTAAGAATGTTTTCAGCTGGTTCTACATCATCAATTGAGATAGGACCTGATGCTTTTGGCACAAATTCAAACTGGCTACGTAAAGTTGCCGCGTTATCGCCCTGTGCATCAACTTCATTGGCGTATTCTTTAAACTGCGCGTAATTTTTGTTACGAGTAGACTCTTGTAATAGCGAAATCGTTGTTGGGTTAAATAGATGCTTCTCACCACGTTGTTTCCACTGGTAAACACCACCAACATCTAGGCGTGTTACAGGTACTTCACGTAATGGGTAAGCAAAACGATGACGCACAGTCGCTTCAGCAGCGATATCATCAATCGATAGACCTTGAATACGTGTCACAGTGCCAGTGAAGTAGGCATCAACAACTTTTTTACTTACGCCAAGTGCTTCAAAGATTTGCGCACCTTGGTAAGACTGAATCGTTGAAATACCCATTTTCGAGAATATTTTCAACAGGCCAGCATCGATTGCGCCCTTGTACGAAGCAAATAGCTCAGCAACAGACTTATCAGCAGGGAGACGTTTCTTCGCTTGCAGATCAACAATCATCTCTTCGATCAAGTATGCGTTAACCGCCGATGCACCGTAACCAATCACTGTTGCAAAGTGATGCGTTTCGCGCACGTCACCAGTTTCAACAACGATGTCACATAATGCACGCAAACCTTTCTTGATTAAGTAATGGTGAACAGCACCAGTAATTAACATCGCAGGAATTGGCGCGTGATCAGAGGTTGCATTACGGTCAGAAAGAATAATGATTGAGTAACCATCATGCACTGCATCTTCAGCGTAACGACAAATACGTTTTATCGCTTTATCAAGTTTGCCTTTTTCACCACTTGCTTTGAATAACGTATCTAACGTTTTCGCTTGCAAATGTTTATGATCCAGTACATTAATTTTCTCAAGTTCTGCATTACTTAACACAGGTGACTCAAGTTCAACTTTATGACAATGCTCAGGTGTTTCAGACAATAAGTTCTGATCTTTACCTAAGTAAGTATTTAACGACATCACCATACGCTCACGAATCGGATCGATTGGCGGGTTAGTTACCTGTGCAAATAGCTGCTTAAAGTAGTGAGATAGATGTTGTGATTGGTGAGAAAGTACCGCTAAAGGCCAATCCACACCCATTGCACCTAATGGTTCTTTACCATCAAGGAACATTGGTAATACGATGTCAGAGATCTCTTCTGATGTCACACCAAAGGTTTGTAGGCGTCTTAATAACTGACCATCATTTGGTTGAATATTACGTTCTAATGCCGCTGGTTGGTTCTCTAGTTTTACTAGATTATCAGTCAACCATTTTTCGTAAGGCTGTTGGTTAGCAATACTGCTTTTCACTTCATCATCAGAAATAATACGACCTTGCTCTAAATCGGCAACGAAGATACGACCTGGTTGTAAACGACCACGTAATTTAATGTTTTCTGGTTTAATATCAACAACACCAGATTCTGATGCCATGACTAGGAAATCGTCTTTTGTTACACAGTAACGTGAAGGACGTAAACCGTTACGGTCTAGCGTTGCGCCAACTTGTACACCATCGGTGAAACATACAGAAGCTGGGCCATCCCATGGTTCCATGATGTTTGCGTGGTATTGGTAGAATGCACGACGTTTTGGTTCCATCGCTTTATTTTCTTGCCAAGCTTCTGGAATCATCATCATTAGTGAATGAGGAAGACTACGACCAGAAAGAACCAATAGTTCTAATGCCATATCAAAGCTTGCAGAATCAGACATACCTTCCGTACAGATAGGCATCAACATATCTAACTCTTCGCGGGTGAAGAATTCAGCTTCAAGCAACGCTTCACGTGCTTTCATCCAGTTGATATTACCGCGTACTGTATTGATTTCGCCATTATGTGCGATGTAACGGAAAGGTTGCGCTAAACGCCAGCGCGGGAATGTATTCGTTGAGAAACGAGAGTGAACTAATGCCAGTGCAGTTACCATGCTTGGATCTTGTAGATCTAAGAAGTATTGTGGCACTTGTTCAGTGGTTAACTGACCTTTATAAACAATCGTTTTGTACGAGAATGTATTGATATAGAAGTTATCTTCGATACCCGCTACAGACTGTAAACAGATACGTGTTGCGTAGTTACGTAGAATAAATGCTTTACGTTCTAATACAGCAGGGTCCATATCATCACCACCGGTGACGAAAAGATGTTCGAACTGTGGCTCACTGCTTAATGGGTCAGCACCGATCATTGAGTTATCAGTAGGAAGAACACGATAACCAATTACTTCAAGACCTAAGCGCTCAGCTGTACGTGCTAAAATATCACGACATTCATTACGTTTATTTTTATCTTTTGGAAATAACACCGTACCAACAGCATATTGGTCAAATTTAGGTAATGTAATCCCAACTTTTAGCGCCTGTGTTACTAAAAACTCATGCGGTTTTTGTAACAAAATACCAGCACCATCACCACTACAAGGATCGCAGCCTTGACCACCACGATGCTCCATACGTGCAAGCATATCTAATGCTTGAGTCACAATAGCATGTGATTTTCTATTTTTTAAATGTGCCACGAAACCGATACCACAAGCATCGTGTTCCATCTCTGGCACATAAAGGCCGTGAGCGTTTTGCTCTATATTAGTCATAAACATGTCCTTCAAGATAAAATAACAAATTGATTATTTGCAATTTCAGTTCTAATGTTTTCGAAGTGCACTATCTTATTTAATGAATAAAAAGAAAAAATGACCATTTCATTTTTAATTTTATTAGAGGGCTGTGAATATTTAGAAGTTATTCCCTAATTAATTAACATCCCTTTACAAGAAACAAGGCGCACAACATCCCTATAAGTTCGGGGCTCATACATTATTCCGTGGAAATAAACCTACATAACATCCGTAATACAGGCATAATTTTGCTAGTATTCTATCTCCTAAAAGGCACAAAAGTCCAATTTTCTTGTTCTCAGCTCAATGGGTTAGTTGTTAATGGCTTGTAACACAAGTATGACGGGCTTTGACGCGGTTTCCACATGGCATTATGATGAATAATTATCTTTAAAAGCACCAACTAAACATTCAAAAAACGTACTACAAACAGATTTATTACGAATAAAACAGCAAAAAAGTGAATATTAATGCAATTTAAAGGAAAAATAATTCACTTAAAATCCTGTTTTTCCGTTTTTTTTAATGAAATTAGTTACCTCCAGCTTAAATATTGAAAACAAATAATTAAACATTGTCATCAATTCACACCACAAGTGCTGACAAAAACAACACTTCCCGATGCTATTTTGTTATCTAAAAAGTACTTTTTCTTCATGTCCGCTCAAAATCCAATCAAAATTTATCAATTTTGGTAAATATTCATAAAAAAAGGCAGCGAGATCACAATTATCGTCTAAACCTAAGTTACAATCCGCGCAAATCATAAAAATGGAAACGATATGGAAAATATTATTGAAATTGGTGTCATCGAATCGCTGATAACCGCTATCCTGGTTCTTTTTATCGGGCGTTTAATTAACAAGACTATCCCTAAGTTAGCAAAGTTTAATATCCCAGAGCCTATATTAGGCGGGCTTGCTATCGCTATTTTAATTACCGTATTACATCAGAAAGGCATTAATGTAAGGTTCAACTTACCGCTTCAAGAAACCTTTATGTTGCTATTTTTCAGTACCATTGGCCTCTCTGCGAGCTTCAAACTGTTAGCGCAAGGTGGTAAAAAGGTATTTGTATTTTTAGGTGTAGCAAGCGTTTATATCGTCATTCAAAATGGCGTTGGTGTTAGTCTTGCGACCGCGTTAGGGTTAGATCCTTTATTAGGGTTAATCGCCGGTTCTATTACGCTTTCTGGCGGTCACGGTACAGGGGCTGCTTGGGCACAAACCTTTAATGATGATTATGGCTTACAAACCTTAGAGTTCGCGATGGCGGCAGCAACGTTTGGCCTAGTGATGGGTGGTTTTATTGGCGGTCCTGTTGCACAGCGTCTCATTGATAAAAACAACTTAGAATCTGAATTTGGTAAAGGGGCTAATCATCATGATACACACCCTGAGTTAGTGACCTATAACGACCTTGAAGAAGATAAAGTAACCTCTAAGAAAATTAAAGAAACACTGTTTATCATGCTGATTTGTGTGGTTGGTTCAACCTACGCAAAAGACTTTGTTGATAGTTTTGATATCAGTTACCTGAAAATACCTAACTTTGTTTATGCGCTATTTATCGGTGTGATCATCACTAACGTAACAGAAAGCAGTAAGCTCTATAAAGTTGACTCTGAAACCGTTGATATCTTAGGTACCGTCTCTTTATCACTGTTCTTATCAATGGCATTGATGAGTTTAAAACTGTGGGAAGTATTTGATTTAGCAATACCATTACTGGTGATTCTATTCTGTCAGACGATGGTATTGGCACTGTTTGTATACTTTGTCACTTTCCGCTTTATGGGTCGTGACTATAATGCAGCGGTAATAGCTGGCGGTCACGGTGGCTTCGGTATGGGTGCAACACCAACAGCAGTGATGAATATGGGGGCATTAGTTTCACGCAATGGCCCTTCACCAACAGCCTTTATGGTGGTACCAATCGTTGGTGCATTCTTTATCGACATTACTAACCTTATTATCCTGCAAGGCTACATCGCCTTTTTAGGTTAATCTCGAGGTTCGAGTAATACCAATGGAATTTAATAGGTGATCAGAGTTTGCGCAGAAAAAATTATTACTAATAAGGCGTGAGTTGCAGGAGATAGTTGTTCTCACTTCAAAACTCACAACGCAGTTAGGGATGATTTTAACCAGCAAGAATGATCACTTTATTAATTCCTTTGGTATAACGAGCTATTAGCTTCGAACATTAGTTCCTGGCTCATGGCTCGATACTCGTAGCCCATCGCTTTCTAGCAGAGTTTTGCATCTTGAATGCTAACGGGTATACTCCCCCCCTTTTTTATAATGAGGAACTATTTTGACTGCACTTAACCTTGAGATTATCAAGCAACAGTTAAACGATCTTAATTTTATTGCCGACAATATTCGCATCGTTACCGTTAATGCGATGACTGATGATGCACTGGAAAGTTGTACAACAAAAGAAGGCGAAAGCTTCTTTAATAGCTATATGAATGTTGTTTATAAAAAAGCAGACCGTTATGTCTTAGGTTATATCTGCCAAGATCCATTGCTTGATCAAGCAATTGTTAAGATTGGTGAGCAATACTTCGACCCAACAAAACAAGCAAATGAAGACTTTCAACCTTATCAGTTTGCAATTTTAACCGAATTCAAAATATTCGATATGATGAAACATGCTAAAAAGAACAAAGACTTCCCACCAGATATCGACTATTTAGTAAGTAAAAAGAAGCATTTTAAAAATGTAATAAACAGTTAAACCTAAAACTGATTACTTTAAAATAATATCAATAAAACAAAAAGTTAGATCTGTATTGAGACAAACTTGAAGTAATAATTTACCCTTGAAGAAAACAATAATAATATTTTTATTCTTTAAGGGATTTTCATGGCTAAAAGCAAAACAATTAACACCGACGATATTTTACTGGTGTTATGTAACTCAATAAAATCAGTCCTCACAAAAGCAACCGCTCACCCAATTAATTACTCTTCAATGGCGCAAAAGATCAACAAGACTTGCCTAAAGCCGGATATTGGTTGTTTCGTCCTGTTTGATGGTGGTTTCTCAGGTTTAGTGGTGATCAACTTTAGTGCAAATGCAGCGGTCGAGATATATAGCAATTATATGACCCACATGGGGATCCCTGAAAACGAACTTGCTAAATCTCATACAGCAGACGAAGTGGGTGATGTGATGGGTGAATTAATGAATCAAATTTTAGGTGATTTTACTGGTGTGATCGGCCATGAACTACATACTTCAATCACCCAAAACCAACCAAAAATGTTAACCATTAATAAACAGGTACAGCTATCCATTGATACAAACTTGGACAGACCGCAAGCAAGACGTGTTACCTTTATGACCGAAAAGAATAATATTTTCTATTTAGAGTTAGCAATGGATAAAACAGAATTTATTAAACTGCCTAATTTTGAAGAACGTGAAGCCTTTGATGCGGATACAATTTTAGAAGAACAAGCAAATAATAAGCAGCAAGAGAAGAAAGCAGCAGCAACAGAATCACTGGTTGACCAAAATCTACTCGATGAACTCGGATTTTAAACTGACTGATTGACTTGTGTTTCTGTTACAGACAAGATGCCTGCACGTATTAATGTGCAGGCATCTTGTCGTTAAACGACTAAAAAAGTTCGATTTCCTTTATTCAATTAAAATACATCGAACTTCAACCATAAAAAAGGAACCCTTAAATTTAATGAATGTCTCAATTGCTTATCTTAGTGTTGTACTGATCTGGTCCACAACCCCTCTTGGTATTATTTGGAGCAGCGAAACCGTTAATCCAATGATGGCTGTTTTTTTACGCATGTTCTTAGCGATGATCATTGGTACCCTATTTTTAGTCGTCATGCGCATTCATATCCCAACAACCAAGCAAGCTATGAAACTTTATAGCTATTCCACCATTGGCGTTTTTGGTGGTATGTTTTGGGGCTATATGGCCTCTCGCTATGTAAGCTCAGGGTTAATGTCGCTTATTTTTGGATTAGCCCCCATTATCTCCGGTTTGATGGCGCAAAAAATCCTTAATGAACCTAAATTTACGCCGTTGCGTTGGTTTGCTTTTAGCGTTTCACTGTTTGGTTTGGCGATTGTTGCTTGGCATAATATCAGCACCGGCAGTAGTGAATTAATCGGTATTGCTTTTGTTTTATTAGGCGTATTTTTCTTTAGCTTAAGCGCGGTAATGGTCAAAAGTGTGCACATTAACATCCACCCTTTTGCCACCACATTAGGGGCCTTATATTTTTCTGTTCCCCTGTTTTTTATGTGTTGGTTGTTACTTGATGGCGAAATTAATATCGCCCAGTGGTCAGCAAAATCGATTGGCGCAATCATTTATATGGGCATATTTGCATCATTGATTGGTTTTCTGGGGTACTTTTATATCTTACAAAAACTCAATGCGACAACGGTTGCATTGGTGACTTTAATGACACCGCCGCTAGCGATAACCTTAGGTACACTTATCAACGATGAACCTGTTGGACCGAATCTCTTTATCGGCGCTTTGTTTGTGATTATTGGTTTAACACTGTATCAAGTTGGTGGAAGACGTATTAAAGCGAAGCAATTAGAATAAGGGGCTCCCCCCTTATTTGTTAATCTAAAATAACCAACGCTGTAAAGGGTGCGCGAGGTTAACTCCCTTCGCGCCCCAACGATCAATAGTATCGATGATTAAGATATTAGAAAAATGAGGTAATAAATCGGCTAACTGTTTTGACACCTTTCTATTCGTGAGGATCCATAAATGTGGTGATTCCATTACTATTTTTTGCAAACTAGCGATCTCTTGTTCACTCCACTCTAATTCTGCGGTTAATAAGCGATGCTCTACAAACAGCTGGTTTGCTGCGGAAAAATCCTCTAATTGGTCAGAAAGTAGCACCACCGAGTCGATCTCTTTATCAAATAATATTTGCTGCTGCTGATTGATCAGCAAGCGAATATTCACTAATAACTGTTGTTGGTTGTGCTTTATAAGCGCAGCATATTCAGGCCAAACTCGCTGTAAATCTTGACCAACAATACTGATCATCGTACCTAAGTTATTAGGGTTTAACCATGCGTATAAAGACTGACCTCCATCGGGCAATCGCACTGTTGCAATACCTTTAGCAGCAGGAGAAATAGATTGTGATGCATCAATCTCAATCAGGTTAATATTACCCTCACGTGCATAATTGAATAGTGCATCATCAGGCCATAAAGCCTTTAAAGTGATCACTACACGAGCTGCTTGTGCAGCTTCATATATGACAGTTTCCCCTCTACCTGCATACCAATTATTTAAACGTTCAATACCATAGCGTTTGGGTGCTAAGTAAGTGGTTGTAATTGGCGTCCCCTGCATTAATTTTGTCGCTAGCATATAGGTCACAGGTGTCGCAGTTAACACATCCTTAGCTAATAACTGACTTGTAAAAAGTGTTAAAAAAGAGAGTAGCAGTCGATGATATAGATATTTTTTTCTCATGAATTTCTGCCTACAATACGGAAAATCGTAGTGACGACAAAGAAACTCGCTGCAACTAAAATAATGGATGCACCGGAGGGGATGGGTAATTGTAATTCCATTGGTAATAACGTACCAATCAAACAACTTAGCGTCGCAAGTAAAGAGGACAGTAAGACAAAACTACCCATACTTTTTGTTAATAGACGCGCAGTCGCACCCGGTATCAGCAACAATGCGCCCACCAGCACCGCACCTACAATCTTAACCGCAGCGATAGTCACCAAAGTTATCATC
This sequence comes from Psychromonas marina, assembly GCF_030161115.1. Taxonomy (GTDB): domain Bacteria; phylum Pseudomonadota; class Gammaproteobacteria; order Enterobacterales; family Psychromonadaceae; genus Psychromonas; species Psychromonas marina. Next base: position 65,549 of record NZ_BSPQ01000016.1, on the reverse strand, counting down.
ATCACAAACAGGTAATCGTAAAAGTGGGTATTATGACCACGCACACGTGCAATATCGGGACTAATAGAGGCAAGTAAAATACGGTTAAAAGTAAAAATAAGCCCCAGCACGATTAATGCGCAACTCAATGCCAATACCAACAGATCAAAGTCGGTAATAGTTAAAATAGAGCCAAATAATACATTTTCTAACATATGAATATTGATTTTTCGTGCCACATACATAAGTAATGCAGCGCCGCCTGCTAATGCGACAGCAAGAAAAACCCCCACCAATGTATCGTAAGGTACCGCAGTACGATTACGTACAAAATGCAAAATCAGTGCAAACAGCATACAAAAACAAAACAGCCCAATAATAGGGTTTTCAGGCGGTTCGCCAAGCAGTACGCCAATAGCAATACCGGTTAATGCCGCATGACCGACAGCTTCAGAGAAAAAGGCTAAACGTTTGGCGATCACTAGAGTGCCTAAGCCCCCCAATAATGGTCCTAATAAGAGCGCAGCCACTAACGCATTGACCATAAACGCGTAGGAAAAACTCTCACTTAACCAACCCGCTTGCGCACCTTGGCTAGCCCATAGACGTAAAAAATCCATTATGCAGCCTCACTTTTTCTATTCACACTGTGTATCTTAGTTTGTTGAGTTGGAGCATGACGATAATGACTAAATAGTTGCTCTATTTTTTCCGCTTTTAAGACCTCACTAGCACGGCCACTCTCTATTAAAATACCATTAACAACATGCACTTGAGCGTCTAAACGACGTACTGCACTGATATCGTGATGCACCACCACAATGGTTTTTTTCTCACCCACGAACTCAGTAATCAAAGACTCAAAGTAACGCACACCTTGATCGTCCATGCCATTAGTCGGTTCATCTAAAATTAACAGGTCCGGATCATCTAACAGTGCCTGCGCAAACAAAACGCGCTGCTGCTCGCCACCAGAAAGTTGCCCCATGCGCAACAACGCACGATCCGCCATTCCCACACGCTTTAACTGTTCAATCGCATTTTCTTTGTGTTTTTTGTTGGTCTTAAAAAAGAGAGGGTAACGGCTTTGATTCAGTAAAATAAAATCTAATACCGTGAGCGGTAAGCTCGGTTCAAAGGTCGCTTTTTGTGGTACATAACCCACCTTACCCTTGCTGCTCGACCAATGGATATTTATCTCTCCATTAAAAGGTGTTAACCCTAAAATAGAGCGTAATAGAGACGTTTTACCGCCTCCATTTGGGCCCATAATGACATGGCATTGTCCCGCTTCAAGCTGCGTTGAAATCCCAGTTAAAATACAGTTATTTTCATAACATAAGCTTACATTGTTAAGTGAAATTGAAGGCCCCACTATCGTTCTCCTTTCTGACTTGCAACAAATCTCATTGACTCGACTAACGTCGCTAAATTATCGCGCATCTCTACTTCGACCTTATCAGCACGATAGGGGCCGTGGGTCATATGTGAGAAACGGTATAACCTGACTCCGGTTTCTTTTTCGATCGTATCCACATAGCGATTAGGCATATTCAATTCATAAAACAACACATCGATGTTTGATGATCTAATTTTTTCAATGGTCTCTTGTAGCTGACTGGCACTTGGCTCTACACCATGGGCAGGTTCAATCACGGCATTTACCTCAACACCAAACTCCTGTAATAAATACCCGTATGCATTGTGTGTTGTAGCGACTTTCATACCCGCAGTGTCAATATCACCTAACGCTAACATTGCGTTATGCTTCATCTTTCTAAATTTTCGTGCGTAGGCACGGGCATTAGCACGATACTGTTGTGCATTCTCAGGGTCTATTTTTGCCATCTCATTAGCGATGCTATACACCTTTTGAATCGTGGTTGAGATGCCCACAAAGGTATGTGGATTTACTGCACCCGTACCAACCGATTGCCCCATCGCAGGTAACAAGGGCACATCTTGATTGGCTTTAATAATGATCAAATCATGTCTATTTGCCGCTTTAATCACTTTCATCGCAAAATCATCATGACCAATCGCATTAACCACAATCACATCCATCTGCTTTAAACGACGCAGGTCATTCGCTTGCGGTTGGTAATTATGCGGATTAAAACCTTCGTCAACGAGCGCTAATACCTCTGCTTTATCGCCAACAACGGCTTTTACATAGCTAAAGTAGGGTTGTAATGTAATACCAATGGTGAGTTTTTGTGCATGACTCACGGTGCTGAGCAACAGCAAAATACAGCCTAAAAATAGTGTTTTAAATATCATAAATACGCTCATTAATCCCTATGATGAATATCATTTTTAGTGCTAAAAACGACTTGGGTCCAGCCTGCAGCAACCAGATCCTGTGCAGATAAAACAGCATTTTTCATCTCTATTGAAGTCGCTTCTCCATTGAGATCTAGCCAAACATCAACCTCTCGGTGTTGGCTATTTAAGATATAACCACCTCCACTTTGCTCTGATCGACCTTGATAAATGCCATTGCCAATTTGCAGCCAATGATGTCGCCCTTGATGTTCCCAGCTTTTATCTTGCACAAAAGGCGCTAACCAATCCTCGGCTAATTGGGTGATGCTTTGCCAAGTAGCAGTATCGTCATAGAGCGCACGAACCTCTTCATGCGCTAAGCGTAAATCGGCAATCATTGACAGTCGCTGGACGCTTAAATCACTAATCGAAATTTGATGACTATCCACTGAAACATGTTCATGCGGCGCTTGATTTTGAGGCAATAACAACGCACCAATAGAGACGATAATCACGCATAAAAAAGCAATCCACCTGCCCTCTTGGCCACTATTTTCACTGATAACCGGTTGTATAATCATCGCTCGCCTCTTATGCTATTGTATTTCAACTGAATCTACTTCAACCGGGTATTCATGACCCGAATCAAATACGATATAAAATTCATCCACACTTTTTTCAAAGGTCGCAATAGAACGAATATCTGTTTTGACTTTGGCAATTAAGTTATCGTCGTAATCAAACATGCTGACTTGGTAATCAATTGCCTTGCTACCATCGCTATAACCCGCCTCGCACTCAATTTTTTGCTCTGCATATTCGCATTGCATCAAAGGGTAATGTGCCAAAGCAGCGCTGCTAAAAAACAGTAACGCAGCGAGACTTAACTTCTGTATTGGGTTATGACACAAGCTCATTAAGGTAACATCGCTTCAAAGGTAAAATGCACATTAGCGCTCATTTGATCAGCAAGTGGGCTGTCTACTAACTTTGCTTTGTAAGACGCTTTTAATAAATAACGTCCCGCAACCTCAGGTGTAAAAGTAATAAAACCTTGCTCATCACTTACCACATCAATCTGTTCCTGATGATTACGATATAAAGTGCCTTCACGGGTAATATCAACTTTTACCCCAGCTTGCGCTTCACCATTAAAGTAAAACTGTAAACGCACGGGTTCATCAGCAACAATGTCTGAGGGATGCGTGACCGGCAATAACTCTAAATACTTGCCCTCTAGCTCAAATGCTTTTTCACTTGGCTTACCCACCGTGATATAGCTTTCTGCACGTGTATAGGTTTCGGTTGTCACGACATCACGCGGCTCTTTTGGTAACAGTGCAACACGATCGACTTTGTTAGCACGTAAGCGTTTAGGCGTATCGCGATGCCCTGCTTTAAAGCTAGTAAAATAACCGGCCTGATTATTAATCTGTACTTTATGCGTACCCTGCTCTGAAAAATGGAAATCAAACACGGATCGACGTTTCCCACGTAATACAAAATCAGGACGCTGTTTTCGACCATCGGGCATAATAATTTGTGCCGTTTCGCTGCCGGCTGGTTTATCAAACACAAAAACGCCATGAGAAGCGGTGACATCGAAACTTAGCCAATCCCCGCCCTCTTTAGAGATAGTGAAGTGTGAAGGTAACACCCAGCGTGGATGGGCATTCGCGACACTCGCAAAGGTTAACCCCGCTAACATTGAACAAGTAAGTACCATCACATTGATTTTTTTATTTAACATATTTTTCTCCATTTTTTTAACCGCTAGCATTTAATAGCTTGTATTTTTTTACTGACTGCTGATGACTGACAGCTTCCTTTACTTAACGTTATAATTAATCGTTATCTGCCCAGTTTCCTGAGTTGGCTCTAATTGATGGGTAAAGCTTTGCTCTGCAAGTTGTAGCTTTTGACGTAAATAATTACGTCCACCATGCTCACGCACAACCTCAACATAAAAGGTATATTGCCCTTGCTCGACACGCTCTCCTTGCTCATCTAACCCATCCCAACTAAAACGATATTTACCAGCGGGTCTTGTAGCAGAAGTTACGGCATCGACAACAGCACGATCATTACGGCCGACTTTTCTCCACCAGCTACGCAAATCTTTTAACCACTCATCTTTACCAACCCATAGTTGAATCGTACGTACTGATTTTCCCTCTGTATCTGCAATCCACACCGCAACATAAGGGCGCGCGTAGATACTAGTGACAACATTTGGCAGTATTAGCTCGATATCCATATGTGCACTGCTAGGAACTGGTTTGGCAACGCTTGGCATCACCACACTGATACTGCTTAACAAGACCAATACAACGCCCCATCCCCCTTTGTATAACTTATTAATTTTCAAACGGTTAAACTCCTTTTTAGATAATCCAATTAAACGATTGTTGTTTAAAATATGGCTGTGAAAGCATTAAGGAACTGCAAACAAAAACAGCCCAACGCTGACCAGCGAACCCAATGCGGTCCATTTCAAGCCCACGCTAAAACTTTTTTTCTTTGGCACTAATAAGCACACACCTGTCAAAACAAATAGCACCATCAACAGCGCACTTATATCGATAAACCAAGCCCATACCTGCCCACTATTACGTCCTTTATGCAGATCATTTAATACTGCAATAACGCCGTAGTGAGTGGTTTCTATTTCAGCTTGTTGGCTGACCATATCGATAAAAACCGTGCTGTTATAACCAGGCCCTTTATAATCTAAGGAGATCTCACCTTCGATTAACTGTCCATCTTCCACCTCAGTAAATAACTGCATGGCTGAGGGTGTGCCCGACAACGCGCCCTGCTCCGCTAAATATTGAAGAAGCACTGGTTTATCCGGTGTAAACCTACCCAAATGAGAACTAAATAGATAATCAGGAAGGTTCAATACACTCTGTTCAACCTGTGCCTGTTCGCTAACAAACAAGTGCGGTCGGTTTAGCGTGATACCAGTAACTGCAAAAAACAGAACAATCAGACACAGCGCCATCGAAATATAGATATGTAAACGACGCGACCATAACTGTACTTTTTTATTTTTAAGTGAATTTGCAATGCTATTGGACATATTCTTTTCATCACTACCTTGTAATTAATAAATGCAAATGTAATTCATTATCATTTGCAAAGTAATTAGACTTACATTATTTACATTTAAAAATACCAGTCTAAGTGATTGTTTTTATAAATGTACTGTCCTATTTTTCATGATTAATCGGTAAAATATGAATAATAGGGATAGTGTAAAAAGGCGCTATCAAATAGCGCCCTTATCAGAGGAGAGGTTAATAACGAACTTGTACTGTCGCCATGAAGTTGCGACCTTCGCCGATAACTACATTTTGTGCACCATTCGCGGCATAATCATCTTTGGTTGAACCACCACCACCTAAGTAATCCGTATCAAAGATATTTTCAACATTGAAACGGAATACAAAGTCTAAGTTTTGATCGTATTTCAGTGTATGAGCAACGCCTAAATCAAAGCGCGTGTAAGCGTCTTTTTTGAAGGTATTAGCTGCATCACCAAAACGCGAACCGACATAGATAGCGCCTAAGTTAAGATCAGTATTATTATCAAACTGGTAACGCGACCAAACATTGGCAGAGAATTCAGGTACATCAGCAGGACGATTTCCTTGGTAGCTTTCATCTTTTGTGTATTTTGCATCTAAATAAGTACCGCCACCGCTCAGCGAGAAGTTTTCAGTAATATTCCCCTGTAATGCAAACTCTGCACCGCGATGACGACGTTCACCTGCTTGTGTCACTTCATACATATCATTATCTTGATCGATATTAATGATTGAATTTTCTTGGGTAATTTCAAAAACGGCACCAGAAACAAATAGCTGCTCGTTAAACAGTTCCCACTTACTGCCTAGCTCAACCAGTTTGCCTGTTAATGGGTCTAACTTTTGACCGTCATTAATGGCATCAGTATCAGAGACTTCACCTTGCGGTTCAAAACTCTCAGAGTAAGTTAAGTAGATAGAGCCATTGTTTGCAGGGTGATAAATAAGCGCGGCTTTAGGCACAATTGCATCTTCCTTGTAATCCGCTTCACCACCCTGACCACGTGTGATAATTTGATCGTAACGAACACCAGCAAGCACTTGCCAATAGTCATTAATGGTTAACATATCTTGAATATAAAAACCGTAGGTATCATATTCACTCTTAGAGGTTCTAACACTTGCTGTCGAATCGATAATAGGAGAACCGGTCGGTTGACCAACGGTGGTATCTAAGCTTTCAAGTGAATACTGCACACGGTCATAGCTATAACCTAACCAGTTGCTACCAATTAATAATTGATGCCCCATACCTGCAGTATCAAATTCACCGACTAGATCAATACTTGCCGTTTGAAAAACCCAGTGATCGCTGCGATCACTGCCGCCCTGTGTGTAGGTACCTGTTGATGCATCATAGGTTTCCTCTTTGGGGTAACTCTCTACATCATGGCGTTTAAAATCTTGATGATTGAAGCCTGCATTGATCGACCACGTATTATTTAACTGTGCAGCAACATCAAAGCCAATATTTTCAACTTCATTTTCAATATTTGACCATTGTGCATCCCAAGCATATTTATCACCGAGTACCGCATCGCCGTCTTTAATATAAGCACCCGAATCAACACTGCTGTCATCGACAGTGCGGTCATAATGCACTGATAACATAATGTCATCGGTCAGATCATAATCAACAAATAACCCACCAACAAAACGATCTGTCGTTGGTGAAGAACCATCACTGTATGAGCGCCATGACTCAGAATTTTGTTGAGATAAGATTAAGCGACTACGTAAAGTTTGTGCCTCGTTTAATGATCCGCTGACATCAAGCGTGCTGCGTGTTTCATTATCAGAGCCGATATCTTGACTGAAAGTTATTTGCGTATCAGCCGTTGGCTTTTTGCTGACCATGTTGATTAAACCACCCGGTGCCGATTGACCATATAACAAACCTGCAGGGCCTTTTAAGACTTCAACCGACTCCAACAATTCAATGGGTTGACGGTAATGAGACCAATGTTGCTTGCCATCACGTAAAAAACCACTACTACTGCCTAATTGAAAACCACGAAGAGAGAAACGCTCTCGATTACGACTATTACCTTCTGCAGAAATACTTGAATCATTTTTTAACACTTGCCCCAATGTACTTGCGCGCTGTTCATCAATGATTTTCTGATCAATAACAGTCACTTGCCCTGGTGTTTCAAGCGCTGTCATCTCCATGCGCATTGAACCTGTATTGTTGCTTACCTTATAATCAGAGCTTTGCCCTGTTATGGTCATGCGTTCATCCGCTTCTGTGCTTGCACTGTTCGTTTCAGCTGCATGAGCATAAAACATTGATGAGGCTAAAACTGATCCAACAATTACCGCCAACTGACTTTTGTTAAACATATTCCTTTATCTCCGCTGTAATAATTAACTATAAATTAATATTTTTGGTGTCATCCATATCGACTTAAGTGGTTCAACCACGCGCAATACAGGTTGCCTTAAACTGAGCACGAAATTACATGATAATAGTTATCATTAACAATTAAATTACATTCTTTACATTTAGCGGGATTAACATGAACAGGGGAATAATCTGAATAAATGATTAGCATCGCGCGCGAGAGTGCAATTAATGCAACACGCTAATAGAGTTGTAACCCGTAAGATGAGCTAGGTGTTTGACATAGGTAAGTGTTTGATAGATTTTCTATGAGATTATTTTCGAGAGGAGGTTAAATGAGTAATCAGCTGAACCGTCAAGCTCAGCTGATATTGTTTACATTATTTATTAAGGTCAATTAAGCACGCCAACCGATATTTTATCCGTGACAAATAAATAAGATTAACTGGCCAGCTTACGTTTATTCTTAACAGCAGCTTCATTCATTGATGCAGTCACCACAGCGGATAATCTTTCGCTATTCTGTGTTTTCATCATAAAAGCTCGCAAACGCAATAAAGCTTGCTTAACAGCGCCCACCGACACACTTTTACCGATCTGCTCAATACTATAATGTTTGAACAATTCACTTAAATAAGCACAGGTAACATTCAACGGCGCATAAAAAAACAGTTTCGGATTCGATGAATAATCACCGCCATGTTCGTAAAACCAAACGGTATGATCCTGCTGCTGCATAAAGCCTGACTCATCTATAACCCGCTTTAATTTAATCAGTGAGTTGTCTACATTCGAATTTTCACCTTCAAATTCATGATATAAAATAGCGACTGAGTTCATTACCTGATGATTTGGTAATAAAGAAATATTATATAGATTTGCCATGCCAAAAGACCCCTGTTTTGATTATTTACCTGCGCAACTTAATTACGTTAATTAAGTCCGATTTCGAACAAAATGAATCATACCTGTTTAAAAAACAAACTCTGTTCTTTAAAGAACATGCATCGTGTTTAGTCTTTTATAGACCTTAAATAATATTTAACAGAAGAAAAGTGTCGATTGTATGACAGTGGAGGAGTTCAACATATTTTGCAGTGACTAGCGTCGATAAACACGCAGCGTATCGACCTAGGCAATGATATTAGTGAATAAAAAAGAGATTAAGCAACCTGTTCTGAAAAAGCATACCCCTTGCCATGTACCGTTTTGATATGAGACTTAGGCAGTCCTGCGTTCAGTAATTTACGACGAATATTACTAATGTGCATATCTAAATTACGATCAAAAGCAGACAGTTCCCTTTTAAGCACCTCTTTTTGTAAGATCGCTTTAGAAACAATTACACCATCATTTTTAATGAGGTAGTGCATTAATAGCAACTCTGTTTCGGTTAATGGTAAACGTGACATCTTCAATGAAAATGGCTCACTACACTGATTAAATGTAAAGCGTTGCTTCTCTAATGTCACACGTCGCAATAGTGTATCGATATACACCAATAAAGTGTTATCAGCATAAGGTTTAATAAGATACTTATCAGCCCCTGCTTGTAATGCATGGATCGCAAAGCACTCATCATGCGCTTCGGTAAAGACTAAAATAGGTGTCGCAAAGCGTTCGCAAATAGTGCTAATGAACTGTAATGTTTCACAGCAATTTAAACGCAGATCCAATATCACTAAATCTGCGTTCATATCGCGCAGATGAGCTAACAGATTTTCTTTCTCACTTATCAGCGTAACCTGATGGTGAGCTTGATTTAAAACTTCAACTAATAATTCACTCGGTTGTAAATTATCCTTAATCACAACTAGATGAGACATAACTACCTTACAAATAAAAATAAAATGATAATAATAACGATTCGCATTCTACTTTTTAAGTTTAGTATTATCAATACCTTGTTTTTCAGATACAAAAAAAGGCGCCGAAGCGCCTTATTATTTAGTGAAACCGATTAAATGTTAGCTAATGCTGCATTTAATGTTTTACTTGGACGCATCGCTGCAGCCACTTTGTCTTGGTCTGTATGGAAGTAACCACCTAAATCAACCGCAACACCCTGTGCACCATTTAATTCCGCAACAATCGCCGCTTCATTTTCAACTAATGCTTTAGCAAGTGGCGCAAATTGTGCCTGTAGTGCCGCATCTGTTGTTTGTGCTGCTAACGCTTCAGCCCAGTACATAGCAAGGTAGAAATGACTACCACGGTTATCAAGTTCATTCACTTTACGAGATGGTGATTTATCTTCTTTAAGGAACTTACCGTTTGCCGCGTGTAATGCAGCAGCCAATACAACCGCTTGTGCGTTATTTGTTTTAGCCGCGATATCTTCAATTGATACAGCCAGTGCTAAGAACTCACCGAGTGAATCCCAACGTAAATGGTTTTCTTCAACAAACTGCTGAACATGCTTAGGAGCAGAACCACCAGCACCCGTTTCAAACAGACCACCACCCGCAAGAAGCGGTACGATAGACAGCATTTTAGCACTTGTACCCAACTCTAAAATTGGGAACAGATCCGTTAAGTAATCACGTAAAACGTTACCCGTTACAGAAATTGTATTTTCACCCGCAAGCACGCGTTTCAGGGAGAATTTAGTCGCTTCAACAGGAGACATGATTTGAATGTCTAGGCCATCTGTATTGTGATCTTTTAAGTAAGTATTTACTTTCACAATAAGGTTTCTATCGTGTGCACGTGCTTCGTCTAACCAGAAAATAGCTGGTTGCCCTGTTGCTTGTGCACGGCTTACTGCTAAACGAACCCAGTCACGAATTGGAATGTCTTTCGCTTGACACATACGCCAGATATCGCCTTGCTCAACATCATGTGACATTAATACATCGCCAGCTTGGTTGATTACCTTAACCGTACCCGCTGCAGCGATTTGGAATGTTTTATCGTGTGAACCGTACTCTTCCGCTTTTTGCGCCATTAGGCCAACGTTTGATACGTTACCCATTGTAGCCGGGTTAAATGCGCCATTTTCACGACAGAACTTAATTGTTTCTTCGTAGATACCCGCGTAACAACGATCAGGAATCAACGCTTTAGTATCTTCAAGTTTACCTTCCGCGTTCCACATACAACCGCTTGAGCGCACCATCGCAGGCATAGAAGCATCGATGATTACATCACTTGGTACGTGTAAGTTAGTGATACCTTTATCAGAATCAACCATTGCAAGGCTTGGACGCGTTGCGTAAACCGCTTGAATATCCGCTTCAACTTCCGCTTTTTTAGCAGCATCGATATTAGCGATTTTAGCGTAAACATCACCAAGACCATTACGCTCATCAACACCTAGCTCAGCGAACAGATCAGCATGTTTAGTAAATACGTCTTTATAATAAACCGTTACCGCGTGACCAAACATAATTGGGTCAGACACTTTCATCATGGTTGCTTTAAGGTGCAGAGAAAGCATGATGTTATTGTCTTTTGCTTCAGTCATCTCTTTTTCAAAGTAAGCACGTAATGCTTTAGCACTCATGCGAGATGAATCGATTAATTCATCTTTTAATACTGGTGTAGACGCTTTTAATACAGTTGTAACGCCGGCTGCGTTAGTGAATTCGATTTTTACATCGTCATCTTGTGCCACAACCACTGATTGCTCAGAACTGTAGAAATCGCCATCATTCATATTCGCAACATGAGATTTAGACTCTTTAGACCATGCGCCCATACGGTGCGGATTATCTTGTGCGTACTGTTTTACAGCATCTGCAACACGGCGATCTGAGTTACCTTCACGTAATACAGGATTTACCGCACTACCTAATACACGCGCGTAACGTTCTTTAGTTTGCTCTTCTTGTGCGTTAGCAGGTACTTCAGGGAAGTCTGGTAATGCGTAACCGTGTGATTGCAGTTCTTTAATCGCCGCTTGTAATTGCGGAATAGAAGCACTTACATTGGGTAGCTTAATAATGTTCGCTTCAGCTGTTTTAGCAAGTTCGCCTAGTTCAGCTAACGAATCTGGAAGTTGCTGTTCAGCAGTTAAACAATCAGAAAAGTGAGAAATAATACGCGCTGCAACTGAGATATCACGTGTTTCGACAGTAATGTCAGCAGCTTTAGTGAATGCATTAACGATAGGCAGTAATGAATGTGTTGCTAGAGCAGGCGCTTCATCCGTTAGCGTATAGATGATTTTTGCAGATTTATCGGTCATATTTCTTCCTTTAAAAAAATGCGATGATGTTATTAATTTGTTACATCGTAAAAATTGATGAGCACATAATAGCGAAAACTGATAAATAGTCTACAGAAGAGATTATTTATCAACCTTTTCTCTATATCAGGATCTTAATTTGTGAAGTGTGCATTTTAATGATTCTGGTACAATGTGTTTTTTATACGTTTTGTAGGTAGTTAAGTGAATCATTCCCCAGCTAAAAAAAGTAATAAGCCATCCCATGCCTCAAAACCAGGTAATAAGAAGGGTAAAAAACCGACCCATTTTAATGTAAAAAAAGCGGCACATAAGACCTATGCAGCTAAAAAACCGTTACCAAAAGCGATGCAAAAAGTGGTTTTATTTAACAAGCCTTTTGATGTGTTAAGCCAGTTCACCGATGAGGGTGAACGCATGACGTTGAAGGACTTTATTAACATTCCTGATATCTACGCTGCCGGTCGCTTAGACAGAGACAGTGAAGGTTTATTGCTGCTAACCAATGACGGTATCTTGCAAGCGAAGATCACTCAACCGGGTGAGAAAACCGATAAGACTTATTGGGCACAAGTAGAAGGTGCGCCAACAGAAGCTGACCTTGAGAAGTTACGCAAGGGTGTTGAACTTAAAGATGGTTTAACGTTACCCGCTAAAGTGAAGGTAATGGATAAACCCAAAGTATGGGATCGTTACCCACCGATCCGTGAACGTGCGAACATTCCGACAACGTGGCTTGCGATCACGATTAATGAAGGTCGTAACCGCCAAGTACGTCGCATGACCGCACACATCGGTTTCCCGACGTTACGTTTGATCCGTTATTCAATTGGCGAATGGTCGATTGATGGGATTGATAATGGCTCGTACAAGGAGCTGTAGAGCTTTGAAAAAAGCTGTCAGTTTTTAGCTGTCAGCTTTGAGTTAAATCAAGTTCGTCTTTCTCATCATTAATTTTGCTTCTCCACACGTCACAACCACTACTTTCAGCTTTAATTCATTGAATAAAAAAGTTATTAGTAGCATGGCAATAATTTAATTAGCTAGATGGCTTATTTCCGTTGTTAATAGTACGGTTGAACTACTCACTTGGAGTGCAGATGATTAAAGTTGAGTTCTATTGTGATGAAGCGGGTCGGCTTGGTTATGTAGATCGCCCAGAAAACAGTCCAGGTCAGTTTACTTTGGTAGCAGGGCTAATAGTTGAAGAGCATCATAAAAAGATAATTTCTGAGTTTTGTGACGACTTGGTTGACCGGTTTAGCAGTACTCAAAAAAATTTCATATTACCGATATGGATGAAAATAGACCTTTAATTCGTAAAGAAGTAATTACCTTTCTTAAGTCATCACAGATTCCTTTAGCTTATGGAGCAAATTATTTTCAAGCTCTACATCTTGAGTATATTAAACAAAAAAATATTAATGAAAATTCCTTTATAAAGATGAAAAATCAAGGTGTTGGGCTTTCAAAAAATATGGCTATGTTCAAAATCAATGCTCAGGCCGAGGCCTTTTTCCATTTTTACAGTAAGGTAATGGGGTGTACTTTACAGGTGTTTCAGAAACCTATTTTGGGGATTGTAAAAACAGATATGATCGATAATAAAATACAGCAAGAATATGAGTCCTCTATTTCTCGGTATCACAGCCTGAACTCAGCAAGGTCTTTGAAGGGAACCCACTACGACCATCAAACAGGTAAAGTCCATAATTTTGGAGTGTCTGTTAATCTTCAGATAAAGGATCCTATGTATAGATTACTTACTGAGAGTACGGGGAAAGTAGAAATAATTGATACACATATATCGATTCTGAGCGATATTGTAGCAAATAGTTTAAATCATCATCTTGAGAAATATGTTCTAAATTCAAATTTTGGTCCATTGAATAGTATGGAGGCGATTGTTGGCTATGAACTAACAGATAACATTATTGTAGCCGGAAACAAAAGCATGGATTTGAAATATCCCTATCCAGTAGCTTAACGAAAAATTTAAAGAAGTAAACAATAGTGACCCCCCGAGTTTTACTTCTAAAATAGTAAGTGGCTAATGTAATTCTATTGTGGGTGTTTCGCCCTTGGCGAGTTACTTTTCTTTGAACAGCCAAAGAAAAGTAACCAAAAGAAAAGCTGCCCCAACCATTTTTTAATCTTGCACGTCCTGATTGCTTATAACGCAACAGCTCAGACAGCACATCCCTGTGCTGACTGAGCTTAATCTAGGCATCCATGCCTATCTTTGCTAAGCAATCATGCCTTAGCAAGAAAATGGAAGGGGATCCTGTGTACGTATTGTTTTCTATTTTCCCAAACAAACACTACTTCCCCCATTTAGAAATAATATAAATGCGTACACACAGAGTTTCCGTTACATTTTTCTGATGAAAAGAATCACTTTAGCAAAAGAAATCATGGATGATTTCATTAGCGTCTGCATGCACAGGGATGTGCATTCAGGCGCGGTGCGTTAAGAAGTGATACTTTTTAACAGATTAAAAAATGTTTCGGAACGGCATTCTTTGCTTACTTTCTTTTGCTGTTGAAAGAAAGTAATGTCGCCGACAAGGCGAAACCTCTGCAGAGTAGGCTTAATGTCCAACAGGATGAGCGCAGACGAACAAGATCTTTCAATTGACGTAAATACGAATGCCCACGATATAAAATTCACTCATAAATAAACATTTATTAACTTTTGATTGTGGGTGTTTCGCCCTTGGCGAGTTACTTTTCTTTGAACAGCCAAAGAAAAGTAACCAAAAGAAAAGCTCCCCCAACCATTTTTTAATCTTGCACGTCCTGATTGCTTAAAACGCACCAGCTCGAACAGCACATCCATGTGCTGAAGCGAGCTTAGTATCGGCATCCATGCCTACCCTTGCTAAGCAATCATGCCTTAGCAAGAAAATGGGAGGGGATCCTGTGTACGCATTGCTTTCTATTTTCCCAAACAAACAAACAAACAAACAAACAAACAAACACTCCCTTCCCTCATTTAGAAATAGCATCAATGCGTACACATAAGGATTCCGTTACGTTTTTCTTGGTAAATCAATTCCTTTAGCAAGTAGAGGCATGGATGCCGAAACTAAGTTAGGATCCGCACAGGGATGTGCGGTCCGAACTGGTGCGTTATAAAGGAATTTATTTAGCAAGATAAAAAAACGTTTCGGAACGGCATTCACTTGCTACTTCAGACTGCGAAACTGCGTTTCGGTTCTTCATTCGCTAAAAGATCTAAACTCCAGCTTTGTAGAAGAAAGTAATGTCGCCGACAAGGCGAAACCTCTGCTGAGTAAGCTTAATGACTGACCGGAAGAGCGCAGACGAACAGGATATTAACTAGGATTCATTTACTGTAATGGCACTGGTTCGGACAGCTATTAAGTGATGTGATACAAGTCAAAACACCGCAAAATGCAAACGCTATAATCAATTAACATACCAAGTGAGGGTTAATGCATGATCGCTGAAAAAAAATTAATTAGATTATTGAAAATATCCATTACCGTTGGTTTAAGCTTAATCGCATTAGGCATTTATTTGCATATGTTCAGCCCACAAATGGAGGAACTTGGTGTCACAGGTATCATTATTAGCGCCAGCTGTATCGCACTCGGTTTTATATTTTCATTGCCAACAAAAATATACCTAACCATTTTATTAATGAAACAAGAAGCAGAGAAAGAATCTGATCATTGATAACCTAAATTAAAAAATCGAGGAACAAGCAAATAAAACGGGAAAGGATCCGGTATCTGCATTGTTCACTATCTTCCCAAAAGCCTTACTTCGCTCTCTCTCTCCCCAACTTAGAAATGATATCAATGCCTATACGCACAGGGGAAAAACCCAAAACAACATAATACACTGTTATTAAATAAGTTATATATCCCCCTATATTTCACAGTGCTTATTTCGCAAGGCAAATAAATTACAAAAAACGACATTAATCACCTATTTTATCATGACACCATCAAACCAAGGTAAATAAAAAAGGTATGTAACATTATATTACTATCACTTTACCCTCGCCTACTTGAATTACACCTAAACACATGTAATACCTAGCACACAGGCAATGTAGTTCGCATAAAAACATTGTTTTAGGTAAACACCGTAAAAATATAAATACCTACAAAGAGATATTCCTCACAATAATTTAGCGAAAAACAATAACGATTTAATATTTTTGTGGCACGCCTCTCTAACATACTTTATTTGACTTGAAAATAAAGTGTATTTCGATTGAAATGAAGCCTCTTTAAATCCCATAACGAAGGAATACTCATGCTAAAAAAATCATTAATATCAATCGCTTTAGTTTCTGCTTTGGCTGCTTGCTCGACTACAAAAAATAGCCAAACAACAGTAGACAAAATTTCTGAAAACTTAGATATTAATTATACAGTATTAAGCAATACTGCCGCTGTCGATGGTGTGGATTGTAAAAAATTACAGGCTGAATGGGCTTCATGTAACTCAATTACTATGTCATTAACTAATACTGGCGATGATATTACGGCTAATGATTGGACTATCTATTTCCATAGCATTCGTTTACTTCTAGAAATAGATAATGACCAATTTGAAATTACTCGAGTAACAGGCGATTTATACAAACTACAACCAACAGACAAGTTTGAAGGTTTTGCAAAAAATGAAACACTTGTGATTCCTATCACTGGTGAATACTGGCAGTTATTTGAAACAGATTTCATGCCTCGCGCATTTGTAACAGCGCCCGATGCCCAGCCGCGTAACATTGTTTCATTAGATACTGAAGATACTAGTGAGTATGTGACTGGCTTGGAAGGTGACTTATTAAAACGTAATGCAGCCGATAATAATGTATTTGCAAATGCAGCAACACGTTTTGCAAAAAACCAAGATTTACAACAAACGGTTGTTAGCCAAGATATTATCCCAACACCTGTAGAAACAACGCTATTAAAAGGCGAAGCAGATTTATCAGCCGGCATTAACCTTATCACTAACGATCTAGATGCTGAGCAAATTGATGCACTAAAAACACGAGCTCAACTTTTAAACTTAGAAATGCAAGGTGATTACCCAGTAGAAATTACGGTTGATGAAACAGCATTTGATAAAACAGCAGTATCAGGTCAATACGAATTAAACGTAACGACTGATAAAACTGAAATTCGCGCGTTTGACCAAGCAGGTGCATTTTATGCAATGCAGTCACTATTTGCTTTAGTGAGCTTAGATAACCATGTTATCCCAGCAGTAGAGATCAAAGATGCACCACGTTTTGAATACCGTGGCGTAATGGTTGATGTAGCACGTAACTTCCGTACCAAAGAAACGATGCTAGCAACGATAGATCAAATGGCCGCTTACAAATTAAACAAATTACACTTACATTTAACCGATGATGAAGGTTGGAGACTTGAAATTCCAGGTCTACCTGAATTGACAGATGTTGGTGGTAATCGTTGTTTTGATGAGGCAGAAACAACCTGTCTTCTACCACAGCTAGGCTCTGGCGCAAATAATGATAACTTGGGTTCAGGTTACTTTAGTAAAGCGGATTACATTGAAATGTTAACCTACGCAAAAGCACGTAACATTGAAGTTATCCCTGAAATTGATATGCCAGCGCATTCACGTGCTGCGGTTGTGTCAATGGAAGCGCGTTACCAACGTTTTGCAGCTGAAGGTAATTTAGAAGCAGCTAACGAATATCGCTTAATGGACCCAGAAGATACGTCAAACGTAACGACAGTTCAGTTCTATGACAAAAAAAGCTTTATCAATCCATGTATGGAATCTTCTTCAACCTTTGCAGATAAAATAATCACAGAAATTGCAGCAATGCATAATGAAGCAGGTACACCGTTAACAACATGGCACTTTGGTGGTGATGAAGCAGCAAATATCAAATTACACGCTGGTTTCCAAGACATTAATGATGAAGAAAAAATTGATTGGAAAGGTGATTTAGACCTTTCTGCACAGGACTACCCGTTTGCAAAATCACCAGCATGTAAATCGCTTATTGATAGCGAAAAAGTAGCGGGTTTCGCACATCTTCCTAGTTACTTTGCAGAAAAAGTAGCAGCAATGGTTGCTGATAACGACATTCCAGTGTTCCAAGCTTGGCAAGATGGTTTAAAACATTCAGAAGACTCAACATCGTTTAAAACAGAAGAAACGCGAGTAAGTTTCTGGGATGTAACTTTCTGGGGTGGCGATGCATCAGCTTATGAATGGGCATCAAAAGGCTATGGTGTAGTTATCTCTAGTCCTGATTACGTTTATATGGATATGCCTTATGAAGTAGATGCAAAAGAGCGTGGTTATTACTGGGCAACACGTGCAACAGATACACGTAAAATGTTTGCTTTTGCGCCAGAAAATCTACCTCAAAATGCAGAAACATCTGTTGACCGTGATGGTAACGGTTTCACTGGTAAAGGTGTCGTAGAAACAACAAAACCATTCCATGGGCTGTCTGCACAACTTTGGTCTGAGTCAGTACGTACCGATGAACAATATGAATACATGGTATTCCCACGTGTGTTAGCTGCCGCTGAACGTGCATGGCATGAAGCAAGTTGGGAAAATGAATATGAAGCAGGAAAAACTTATTCATTAGAAACTGATTATGTTAACAAGAAAGCATTAAATAGCGATTACCAACGCTTTGCTAACGTAATGGGCCAACGTGAGTTAGCTAAATTAGAAAAAGCAGGTATCAGCTACCGTTTACCCGTTCCAGGTGCAATCATTGACCAAGGTGTTTTACACATGAACTCTCAATTCCCAGGTATTGCACTTCAATACTCAACGGATGCGGGTAAAACATGGAACGATTACAGCGACACGAACAAGCCAAAAGTAACGGGTGATGTGACGATTCGTAGTATCTCTGAAACGGGTACACGCTTCAGTCGTGAAACACAGGTTAACTAACATTTGTTATAAATGGTAAGTGTATGACTTACTTCCAATAACGAATCATTACAAAGCCGACATCATGTCGGCTTTTTTGATTGCGATAGTAATGCCTCTAAAATAATAAAACCTGCTAAATCAAGTTTTGTTCCTGTATTAAAAAACCAAAATAACCAAACTCACATTACTAAAATCCACATCACTTAGAAAAAACGACTTAAATAAAATGAAGCAAATTAGGTAGAAGTCCGGTCTTATAACAAATCCATTAATTTAGTGTTCAAACCTTACGCCGGAAAAAGTCGTTCGTTCAAGGCACAATTTTTGTAAATAGGTTATTCCCTTAGCAAAAATTGAAACGTAGAAATAACGTCTTTTAATCAGCAAGGTTAATCAGATAATTAGTGGGTTTGGTATTATCAATAACTAGCTAGCGAAACGCGACATAAAACTCAAAAGATCACCGTAGGAAATTATTTGTCGCATAAGGCTGTGCTTAATTTAATGACAAAATAGGATGATAGATTATGCGACTAACTCTCTTAGGAACGCTTCCGGTTTTATTATTAACTGCCTGTGGTGGTAGTGGAGGAGGAAGTGGTGATGATAGTAATAATGAATCAACACCAACATTCAGTGGTTACTTTCTTGATGCTGCCGTTGAAAACTTAAACTATACAACGGCAACGCAATCTGGAAAAACAGATGCTGAGGGTAAATTTATCTTCCAACAAGATGAAAGGATCAACTTTTCCATTGGTAATATTGGTTTTCCTGAAATTGATGCAGCTACAACACTCACACCGTTAGATCTATTTTCCACTGACAATATTAATGATCCATCGGTAGTGAATTCACTGCGACTTTTACAATCACTGGATGACGATGGAGATCTAAGTAATGGTATTCGTATTCCCGAGCAAGCACATCTTCTCGCAACCGCGTTAAATATTGATTTTTCGAGCCCAGATTTTGAATCACAAATAAGCGACTTTATCGCTAATACAGGGGCAGTAGGTACAACACTTATCAGCGCAAACCAAGCGATAAGTCATTTTCAAGCAACCTTAGACACACTACAACAAACAACACCCGGTGAATGTACTCAAGCCCATCAACTTGTCGGTAGTAGTGCAGACTTTAGCACCCTCGCCCACCAAGTATCAGGGACTGCAACGATTATTGATGACTGTACTATTGAGGTGACCAATTTTAGTTACGACGGCAGTGCGCCGCAGGTTTACTTTTATGCTGCACGCGATAATCAATATACAAGTAATGATGCCTTTGCGGTTAGCCAACAGTTGCTAGTCGGCCGTGCTTACAACAGTGAAACAGTCCAACTTCGTTTACCGACGGGTAAAACACTTGACGATCTTAATAGTATCAGCGTCTGGTGTGTCGAGTTTTCAGCAAACTTTGGCGAAGTGAACTTTAAATCATAGATATTTCAAAGCATTTGTAACAAGGAGTGGATTACAGTCACTCATTATTCTAATTGCAAAACTGACAACAATCTTAACAATGAATTTCACTAGCAATAATTAGTTAGATTGGTAATAAAAATGCAAAAAAAAACGATGCTCAATGAGCATCGTTTTCTGTATTAGACAGCGTTTTCCTTTTAAATAGGAAACCTGCTTAAACTGCTGGCGCATCTCTTTCGGCTTGGATACGCATGTAAATCTCTTCTCGGTGTACAGAAACCTCTTTCGGGGCATTAATGCCAACACGAACTTGATTACCTTTTACCCCTAAAACAGTGACAGTTACGTTGTCATCAATCATCAGTGTTTCGCCAACTCTACGCGTTAAAATTAACATCTTTATCTCCTAATTTAGCCATTAAATGTGCACTTCTCTTGAGCCACATATATTTATATTTACGATTAACATTGCAACTCAACGTTACCAATCAGTCGCATTGTTTATATTGTTATTTATTTTACATTCAAGTAGTGAATATTCGTTCCCTTGGAAGGTAACTTACTATGTCAAACAGGAAAATAATGATGTGTCATCAAAATAAGGTGAATGTATTTTTAATATTTCAACATGATACACGCAAATCGCCCTATATTGCTAGATTCATTGCATTTATTCAGTCATTAACTGTTTTATTAAATCTGCCAAATATTCAATTTTTTGGTTAGATAGTTGCCTATAATCAAAATAAGGGCACACGATCAAACGCTTAGCGACATCAATAGCAAAAGACTCATCTAACCAGATTAATGATGTCATTAACTGGTCTGAATTAATTAATGCTTTCGCATAGGTCTTACCACTAATAATATGAATAGTTTGGCTATCTGGCAAGCATAAAGGCGGGCTAAATAATAACGCCGTGCCACTGCCCTGCTGCAATAAAAAATTGTCCCGATAACCTTGCCAAGTCGGTGCGCAACCAGAAAATGAAAATAACTCAGAATCTAATGCATACAATAGCTTACTATAAACATTAAAGACCTTTCTCCAACCATTGCCACAAGCAATACCTATTTTCGTGATCTCTTGCGCTGTCATTGCATGCATAGCAACACAGTTTTCATATTCAACCATGCTGGGTTTGTTGGCAATATAAACCGCAATAGTAAACTGCGAACAACCAAAACCTTCATTGGACACACATGCTTCTTTTATCATTTGACTTTATTCACTGACTTTATTGAAAGAATTTGCTGGAAAACGGTAATGACATAACGAGGAGATAAGCACCTTAAATTTTGTCCCCACTACTTGCGGCATTATACCAGTAGTCGGGTTGCAACGATGCTTTTCCCACTCCTGCTATTTTTTTAATTATAGAAAAGGTCATAATAAAAAAGGTCCGAATATGAAATTAAGACCTTTTAATTGAGGGCTTTTTCAATCACGTTTAACTTTTCATTTCTAAATTTTTTGAGAAAAAGTCCAACGTGCGATCCCAAGCAAGATCGGCCATTTCTGGGTTATAACGCGCAGTAGAGTCATTATGGAAACCATGCTGACATTTTTCATAGATATACACTTTATAATCCACGTTATATTTTTTCAGATCCGCTTCATGTTCAGCGAGGTAAGCATTCACCCTTTTATCATTTTCAGCGAGTTGAATTAATAGTGGCGCTTTAATGTTTTTTCTCAACTCCGCTTTTGCAGGGGTACCATAAAACGGCACACCGGCATCAATTGTTTCTGGAATGGTTGCAGCCAGCATATTGACAATATAACCACCGAAACAGAAACCAACTGCACCGAGTTTTCCAGAGCTTAATGGGTGCGCTTTTAAAAACTGTGCGGCGGCAATAAAGTCTTGCTCTACTTTGGCTTTATCGAGTGACTTTTGCATCACCTTACCCTGATCATCATTACCAGGGTAACCACCCAATGTATGTAAAATATCAGGTGCAAAGGCAATATATCCCGCTTTTGCTAAACGGCGTGCGACATCTTTAACATAAGGGTTTAATCCTCTGTTTTCATGTATTACCAGCACCACCGGCAATTTACCATCTACTTTTTTAGGAGTGACAAAATAACCTCGCCCTTCTCCTAGCCCTAATGGCGAATCAAAAGTTTCGTAGGTCGCAGTAATAGAGTCATCATTAAAGGATACCTGCTCAGCTAACGCATAATTAGGTAATAAAGCAGTGGAAAGCATCGATAACGTGACACCTGCACCTGCCATCGTAGCTAACCTTTTTAAGAAGGTACGGCGATCAATATCACCATGTGCATATTCATCATACCAATCAAAAGCTTCTTCAGGGATGGCGACGGGTTGATTCACTTCAGATTTACTAGCTAGTTGCGATGGGGTATTCATATTGTCCATATTCAATCTCTTATTTATCAAATCAAAATGTTAATGCATTGTTAACGTACCTATTTTTTAATAAATTGTACATTCGATTGGATCACAAACAGAGGCGCTAACTGGTAATTTTATAATACTTATCTAATAAACCTCGTTGACCTATCAGGTTGATTGTTATGCGACATGAAATCCTTATTGCCACGGCTATTTGCTATTCGCTTAACTCAGAGTAACAAAATAGCTACAGGGTGTAGACGTTTCCAGCAATATATTTATCACAAAGCCCTTATCTAGCAATGGGTTGTGAACGGGTCGACTACACCACAATTATATTGTCATACAAATTGAAGGTTTTACTGTATTTAGATGCCATTAAACTAGCTTAAAACGCGCTGTAAGCAGATGTAAAAAAAGGAAAAACCGCATAGACAAAGGATTGATTCATAATTTAAAAAGCAAAATGAAATATATATTAAACTCGAAAACAGCCCACCAAGCCCCGTATAATGAGGCACCAAAAAAACATACAATTTACTTCATGATTATTTATATATAAATAACATAATAGTGACAGGCGTCTTATTTTCATACAGCACAGCGTGACCCGCGTCATACTGATATATCTTATTATTGTAATACTTATTAGTATTTGTAAGATTGCATCGTTGTTATCAGAAACCCAAACGACTACCAGAAATCACTACTATGTTAAATAAGGAAATTAAATTATGAAGAAGATATTGTTACCTTTAGTTGCAACTTTATTAATCGCGCCTAGCGTTTATGCTAAAACATTAAACCTTGGTCATGCTATGTCGTTAGAAAGTGCGGCGCATAAAGGCATGGTTATCATGGCAGATAAAGTTAAAGCGAAATCGAATGGCGAATTAAAAATTAAAATTTTTCCGAATGGCCAACTTGGATCTGAACGTGATCAAGCAGAGCAAGTTATCACGGGTGCTATCGATATGGCTAAAATCAACGGTGGTTTAGCAGAATCTTTCGAACCAACGTTTAAAGTAAACGCACTACCTTTCTTATTCCGAGATATTCCACACATGAGACAGTTCATGAAAAGTGATGCTGCACAAGAGATGTTAGTGACTAGTGCTGGTAAAGGTTTCATTGGTCTTACTTTTTATGATTCAGGTACACGTAGTTTTTATGCTAAAAAAGCGATCAACTCTCCAGCCGATCTAGCTGGCATGAAAGTACGTGTACCAGGATCGCCAACAATGATGGAAATGGTTAACTTATTAGGTGGTAAAGCAACACCAGTACCATTCAATGAAGTTTACACAGCTTTACAACAGGGCGTCATTGACGGTGCAGAAAATAACATCTCTAGCCTAGTTGAAATGAAACACAGTGAAGTTGCTAAGTTTTACTCAATGGATCAACATTTAATGACTCCTGATGTAATCATCATTTCAGAAAATGCATTTAACTCATTATCTCCAGCAGAGCAAAAAATCTTAAAAGAAGCGGCTGCAGAGTCTCTTGATGAGCAAATCAAGCTTTGGGACGCAATTGATGATATGAATAAAGCAAAAGGTATCAAAGAAGGCGTAACATTTGTTGAAGTGGATAAAGCCCCGTTCCGCGCAGCTGTTAAACCAATGATTGATGAAGCTAAAAAAGATCCTAAATTAGCTGCATTCATTGAGAAAATTGAAGCACTTTAATTAGTATTAGTAAAAATATAATTTTGCCTTAGCCTTGCTAGGGCAAAATTTTTTAAGTTTGAGGTAAAACTACATGTTAACAACTATTAGAAACCTACTTGATAGGTCGATTCTATTTATTTCTTCTTTTGCATTAATGTTACTGGTAGTCACCGTCACTTGGCAAGTTTTTAGCCGTTATGTGTTGAATGACCCAAGCAGTTGGACTGATGAACTTGCTCGCTATACGATGGTGTGGCTGGGATTGTTAGGCGCCAGCTATCTGTTTGGTATTAAAGGACACTTAGCGATAACTCTATTAGATGGCTATCTTAGAGGAAATGCACATACCGCATTACAATTACTCATCAACGGAATCTGTTTCGCATTTGTCTCCTTAGCAATGCTTAAAGGTGGAATGGCACTGATGGGAAGAACCACGCAACAACTATCACCTGCGTTGCAACTACCAATGTCTACCGTTTATTCAATATTACCTATTTCAGCCGTTATTATTCTCATTTATTTGGTATTAAATACGCTTGATCTTTTTTGTAAACCTAGCAAGAAATAAATTTTAAAAGGACTTTTATTATGGACTTGTCCATTGGTGTTTGGCTACTAGGCCTATTTTTATTCATGATTGCGATAAGCATGCCCATTGCGATTGCCATTGCGATGTCATCTTTGACTATCATGTATTTCATTTTACCCTTTGATGTGGCGAGTATTACTGCTGGTCAAAAAATAATTACCGGTATTGATAGTTTCAGTTTATTAGCGATCCCTTTCTTTATTCTCGCAGGGAATATCATGAACGTCGGTGGTATTGCGGGTCGACTTATCAACCTTGCAAAGCTAATGGTTGGTTGGATTCCCGGTTCACTTTTACACGTAAACATCTTTGCGAATATGATGTTTGGTGCAGTTTCTGGTTCAGCCGTTGCTGCCGCGGCGGCTGTGGGTAAAACCTTAGGCCCAGAACTCGAAAAAGAGGGCTATGATAAAAACTTATCAACGGCTGTAAACGTTGCATCCTGCCCTGCAGGTTTACTGATTCCACCGAGTAATTCATTAATCGTATTCTCTGTTGTATCAGGTGGCACATCGGTTGCGGCTTTGTTTATCGCAGGTTATGTTCCAGGTATTTTAATGGGATTAAGCTGTATGGTTGTGGCTTATTTCATTGCTAAAAAGAAAGGCTATAAAACCAGTGCAAATAGCGGTTACACAATTAAAGATGTCGTACGTATTGTTTGGCAAGCAACACCAAGCTTAGGACTTATTTTTGTCGTTATCGGCGGTATTATTGGCGGTGTATTCACTGCAACTGAAGGCGCATGTATCGCAGTGCTTTATTCTTTTACATTGTCACTCTGTTACCGAACACTGAAGTGGTCGCATTTCCCAATAATTTGTAAAGAAACAACAATGGTTACCGGTATTATGTTGTTCTTGATTGGTGCTTCAACCATCATGTCATGGGCAATGGCCTTTACAGGTCTACCAACCATGATCAGCGACTGGATGTTATCTATCTCCGATAATCCTATTATTATCTTCATTTTAATGAATATCATTCTGCTGATTGTTGGTATGTTTATGGACCTTACGCCTGCCGTATTGATCTTTACACCTATCTTTATGCCTATCGCAACCGCACTTGGTATGGACCCAATTCACTTTGCAATGATGATCATTTTTAATCTTTGTATTGGTATTGCAACACCACCTGTTGGGACGGCATTATTTGTTGGTTGTAGTGTCAGTGGTTCCAAAATAGAAGACGTAATAAAATCGATATTACCTTTCTGTGCGGTGCTCATTGTCACCTTAATGCTTATTACATTTATTCCAGAAATCAGCTTATTCCTACCTAGATACTTTGGTCTTATTTCATAAAGCAGTAAGCTCATATATTGTATTACTATCAAAAGCCACTTTCCTAAGTGGCTTTTTGTTAACTATTTATAAAGTGGAGTGATGACATATTTTTTTCAATGGTTGCTTAACCTTATCAACCTAAGGTAATCTACTTATGAATTAAATATTTACACACAGTGGAATGCATTGATGCAGCCTACTTCGATATAAAAATCAAGGATGGAAAATGAAAGAGATGATTGTTAAAGATTTTATGAACACTAATTTTGCAAAAATTAGTGACGATATGCCGGTCATTACAGCATCAATCGAACTCATTAAAAAAGAAGCGTTAGGTGGTCCTGTTGTCGATAAAGGCAACAAGTTGTTGGGTTGGATATCTGAGCAAGAGTGCCTTCAGGTCACCACACAATTTGCTTATCATAATCAACGCGTCGCATTGGTTAAAGATATTATGCGTGAAGATGTACTCAGTATAAAAATGGAT
Source organism: Psychromonas marina (assembly GCF_030161115.1). GTDB lineage: Bacteria > Pseudomonadota > Gammaproteobacteria > Enterobacterales > Psychromonadaceae > Psychromonas > Psychromonas marina. The sequence goes on along the minus strand of NZ_BSPQ01000016.1, from coordinate 38,928 downwards.
CAAACCATATTTTCTTTAGCTGAAAAAATGATTGGCACACAACCGAAAAATTATCCTGTTGTTGATAACAGTAACAAAGTGATCGGTGTTATCTCTCGACGCCAAGTGTTGAAATCATTGCTCGATAACGTTTTTTAAACTTACGACATAGCTTTAATCGCTACGTAACAAAACGCAGGAAGATAAATAATCACTTTTTGCGTTCCCCTCCCCCCAAGCCCCCCATTCCATATTGACTTACCTAGCTGTTTACTTACAGCAGTTTAATGATCATATTTACGCCTATACACCGCTGTAATTAAAAGCCAATTCAATGATTTAGTTTTTACTGGCTTAGGTATGAAAAATAACCGAAGATAACCCTAAATAGGTACACAGGTAAAAATGACTCTGTTATTTTTCTCTTGTTTATTGCGACTAAAACTTAATCATTAAACACTTAAATGGAGTACCGTGTGAAAAGAATACATACATTAGATAGTTTGAAATTTTTTGCTATCTGTGCTGTTTTTGTTATCCACTTCTGGGTATTTTATTTATTTCAGGGCGTTGCAGAAAATAGTTTTTATTTAGGCTTTAATATCGTGGCGCGCTTCGCAGTACCGGTATTTTTTATAGTCGCAGGTTATCTGTTTTTCCAACGTACTCAAGATAAACCACTAGTCGCTTACACAAAGGCTTATTTAGCCAAATTATTCGTAATGTACTTGGTATGGACTTTTATTTATCACATGATATATGGCTTATCCTATGATGTGTGGAGTCCAATTAGCTTCGCAACAGTATTTTATTACGGTACTGCTGGCTTTGTTACTTTATGGTTTTTGCCCGCGCTGTTTTTCTCTATCCTGGTTTTAATGATTGCTGTAAAATTTAACAGGACAGGCACCCTATTCATCATTGCAACCCTATTGCACTTGGTTGGATTGTCTAATCAGTCGTACCAACCTTTATTACCCGAATCATTGCACGTTCTGAACACATATTTTCGAGACCCTGCTTTCTTTGGTCTATTTTATGTAACATTAGGGTATCAACTGCTTAAAGCACAATGGGTCGATAAACTACTCTCAATCTCAAAAAACAGCCTAATATGGTTAGTCATTGCACTGGTTAGCGCATTGTTAATGTTAATTGAAGGGTTATACCTGACTCAACAGCTGGGTGCTACTGTCGGTGAATATTATCTATTTACACCAATATTAACCGTTGCGATGTTAATGGTTGCACTCACCGTCCGTAGCAATGAAGAAAGCTCATCGTTTTCAAAACTAGGTGTTCATAGCGGTGAAATATACCTTAACCATGGTGTATTAATGCTTTTATATGGCCCTTTAGTTGCTGCATTAGGTTATCGCAGTACACCAGAAAATATCACTATTATTGCTAATAGTGTGACTTACCAACTTCTACTCGTACCAACGATGCTAGCAGTCTGTTATTCGCTGTATTTCTTAATCGGAAAAGGCGTTACATTGCTCAGCTCTGCTAAGGTGATTAAAAAACACAAAGATTTAGTGATGTTTACGGGTGGTTACTGGATGTTCTTTTTTGCAGCAAACCTCGCTCAAGGAGGAAGTCGATTTGATAGCACGTCAAACATGGTGGTAGGCTCTGCATTTCTTGTTTACATCGCGTTTTACCTTTTTACCGTGCTACTCATATCTAAACCAATCGATCGCTGTATTGCACTGTATAAACGTAGTTTATGCACCGCGATGGTATTGGCAACCTTCTGGATAAGTTTTGCAAAATTTGGCGGATTTGAATGGCTAGCTAACCAGACATCACAAGAAGGATCACCTTTAGCAGAATTAGTTACAGGCCCGTTGATTTGTTTCATTATTTTTTACCTGCTAGCAACAACCTGCAGCCTATGGTGCTTAGGGAAAATCGAAAAAATAAAAAGTCATTAGTGAAAATTTAATGACGAGTCAGTCCCCCGATTGCTTATTTAGTCGCCCTAAATTCTGCGTTTTTTTATAAAATTTGGTGAGGTTTTTATCTGCGCTACGACTCTCTGCAAGTGTTGCACCATTACGTTTTTGCTCACGTAATAATTTAAAGAAATTAGTTAAACGGCGCTCATCGATGATACCTGCTTTAAGCGCTTTTTGAACGGCACATCCAGGCTCAGCTTGATGGCTACAATCACTAAAACGACATTGTGTTGCTAGCTCACTAATATCACTAAAAGCCGCATTGATACCCTCTTCACAATCAGCAATTTTTAACTCTCTGATTCCCGGTGTATCTAATAGTACCCCACCCGTTGGCATCACAAATAATGATCGACTGGTGGTGGTATGACGGCCTTTATCATCATCTGCTCGCGCTTCTGCGGTGGCTAAGATCTGCTCTTGCATCAACGTATTCACTAAGGTCGATTTACCCACGCCCGATGAACCAACAAAAGCAACCGTCTGCCCGGTTTTACACCACCCATGTAGTTTTTCAACACTCTGCACGTCTAAGCTATTAACCGCTTCCACCATTAACAAGGAATCTAACGCGTGAATTTGCTGTAGATAATCATCTACATTTTCACAACAATCCTGCTTAGTTAAGATAATTACCGGTTCACAACCACTCTCATGCGCGATGGCGAGATAACGCTCTATACGACTTAAATTAAAGTCATGATTTAATGCGTTAACGATAAACAGTGTGTTTACGTTGGCTGCGATTAACTGCTCTGCGACTTTGCTTCCCGCCGCTTTGCGTGATAACAGTGTTAATCGATCTAGGGCACGAATAAATAACTTATCTGCATCGATTAATAACCAATCCCCGACCGTTAATGCTGGCATATCAGCTTTAATAGTTAATGACAGTTGCTCTGTTTCAGTTTGAAGTAAATAACGGGTTCGGTGGTGTTCAAGCACACGTGCAATGCGACAGTTTTCAAACTCATCAAGTGAAAGCTGTTGTTGAAAAAAACCACTCCAACCCAATTGATGTAATGACATTGTTGTATTCATGATCGATTAATCTCGTTATTAAATGACACTAAAGCGTAGTGTTAAATTGACTAAAAACACCAACATTATTGCAGTCATCACGCTTAACTGTGATCGTTAATTTGCAATCACCTTATACGCGCAACGTCTTGCCCCTTCTACAATATGCTCTTCTCGTGTAATCACAGCTAAACCTTCAAAAAGCAGACTAAATATTTGTAACTCTGATCGACAAAAGTTCAGACAAGTAGTGGCAGCGGCACAAATTGGACAATGATTTTCATATAACCAATAACAATCTTGTTGCACTTCAAAGCTTGCCATATAGCCCTCTTGATTACGCAACTTAACCAGCGCTTGCAAGCGCTCGCTTATGCTATCAAAAGCGAGCACCTCTTTTTGGTACAGGGCTAAGGTCGTCTCTTCGCGCTTGCTGATCAATTTCTCTAATCCCGCTTCACCAAATACCTCTTTAACCGAGATCAAGAGCTGTACCGTTAGCTCTTCGTGACCATCTTCGAAGTGGTGGTTTGCTTTTTCAGTTAATTTCCAAAGCCGAGTTGGACGTCCTCTAGGGGCTTTCTTATCAAAGAAAGTAAGCTCTCCGCTCTCTTCTAAAAGTTGCAGATGCTGGCGCACCCCCATCGTGGTCATCGCCAATCGTTCAGATAACTGTTTAGCACTCATTTCACCATTTTCTTTTAACAGCTGGAATATTTTTGCGGTGCTTTTATGACTGTTTTTTTCAATTTTATTCATAACCTCATTATTACTCACCCCTTAATTAAGTAAAGTTTTTTCTTTACTTAATTAAGTAAAGCGTTTACTTTACTTAACAGAGGTTAAAAATCAAACAACATGGAAGTAAAACCAATGAAATTATTAATTATTAGCGCAAGCCATCGTAAAAATTCACAAACAGCAAAAGCGGCAAAGTTTATCGAGCACAATCAGCAGCCTTTTAAACAGGTAACTCATATCGACTTATGCGAGTTAAATTTACCTTTTTGGGATGCTGAGTGTGATTTTAAAAATACCAATAGCGCTTGGTTAACATTAACAGCACAGATGCATGCAGCTGATGCCTTTATATTAATGACACCAGAGTGGGCAGGTACAGCATCACCACTGCTCAAGAATCTTTTACTGATGAGTGATTTAGACGAGACCGCACATAAACCAGTGATGTTGGTTGGGACAAGTTCAGGGATCAATGGGGCTTACCCGGTGGCAGAGTTACGTATGAATGGATTAAAGAATACTAAATTAATTACGGTGCCCGATTATTTAGTCATACGTAATATAGGGGAAATCTTAAATGATCCCACAGCCACCTCGGAACAGGATAAAAATATGCGCGAGCGTATCGATTATTGCCTATTAATGCTCAACCACTACGCACAAGCTCAACAACCAGTGCGCGCAGCCTATTGGCAGCAAGATAAACACAGCCAACAACGTTTTGCTTACGGAATGTAAACAACCAATAATCAATAACAAAGGAAAATTATTATGATTAGATTAGAGCACATCAACTTAGTCGTGAAAGATATAACAGCTAGCCTTAATTTTTACCAAAGCGTATTCCCAGAATGGAAAGTACGTGACTCAGGCTCAGCAGAATGGTCAGGAAAACCAAGAGATTGGGTACATTTTGGGGATGATAGCACCTTCTTAACACTCAATAATAATGCTGAAACCGTTGCCCGTGACCTGTTAGGTCATCAAGCGGGGATTGCGCATTTCGCGTTTGAAATAAATAATATAAAAGCGTTACAACAACGCTTAGAGGCGGCGGGTTTTCAGCACCGAACCCGTGGTGAGGATAATCCTTTTCGACATAATATCTACTACATTGACCCTGATGGCAATGAGGTAGAGTTTGTTCAATACTTTAGTGATTTATTCGAAGAGAGGAATTCAACGGTTTAAGCTACTGTTAATAAACACAAGCTGAGTAAACACTATTTACTCAGCTTGTGCTATTTTAAAATTTAAAGAATCGCTTCAACTTCCTGTTTTAGGCAATCAGACCAAACACCCACTTGTACCTGCCCGATATGCTGCTTTTGCAGTAGTAACATCGCTAAACGAGACTGACCAATACCACCACCAATGGTTTGTGGTAATTTTGAATCTAATAACATCTTGTGCCAATCGAGTGTTAAACGATCTTCATCACCGGTAATCTTAAGCTGTTTTTTCAGTGCTTCAGGGCTAACACGAATCCCCATTGATGAAATTTCAAAGACATCTTCAAGTATTGGGTTCCACACTAAAATATCACCATTTAACCCTGCGTATTTATCACAGGTTTGTGTTGACCAATCATCATAATCTGGTGCGCGCACATCATGGTAATCGCCGTGTGATAGTTGACCACCAATGCCAATTAAGAATACAGCTCCAAACTCTTTTACCGCTTCACGTTCGCGTGATTTAGCATCTAAACCGGGGTACTTTTCCACTAAATCCTGAGAATATACAAAGGTAATATCATCAGCCAAAAACGGTGTTAATGCATATAACGCATCAAGCTGAGACTCAGTGGCTTTAATAGCACTATATAATGTTGTTACGGTTGATTTTAAGAAATCTAATGAGCGTTCAGTACTTTCACAAATCACTTTTTCCCAATCCCATTGATCCACATAAATAGAATGAATTGGGCTTAGCTTTTCTTCGTCAGGACGCAGCGCTTTCATGTGCGTATAAAGCCCTTGCCCTACAGGAAAAGCATATTGGCCTAAGGTTTTACGCTTCCACTTAGCCAGTGAATGCACCACTTCAAAGTCTTGCTCTGCTGAGGGTAATGATTTTACTGTTACCGATACTGCGTTTTCGTGACCACTTAAATTATCCTGAGTACCATCACCAACTTTCGCCAAGATAGGCGCTTGAACTTCGATCAACCCTAGTTTCTCTTCTAACTGTGCAGAGAAAAGTTGTTTTGCTTTACTAATTTGTTGTTGGCTTAAAATGTACTCAGTGCTCATGGTCGTTCCTATTATCGGTGTTTTAGTAAATTATTTACGAGTATATTCATCGAAAGCACCATCAATTACAACAACCCACAACAGAAATAGCTTTACACAAAAAGAATCCTCAATACAATCACCAAATAATTAACGAATCGATAAAAACAGGTGTGTAATATGAGTACAAATTATGAGATCGATAATCTTGATAAAAGCATATTGGCGGCATTAACAGAAAATGCACGTGTTGCGTATGCTGAATTAGCGAAAAAGTTTGCAGTAAGTGCCGGTACTATTCATGTACGAATCGAGAAAATGAAGCAAGCGGGTATTATTGAAGGCACAAAAGTGGTGCTTAATGAGAAAGCACTCGGCTATGACGTATGCTGTTTTATTGGTATTAATCTCAAGCATGCAAAAGACTATCGCGATACTATCGAAAAACTACAGGAACTTGATGAGGTGGTTGAGGCTTATTACACTACCGGTAATTACAGTATTTTTATCAAATTAATGACGCGCTCTATCGACCACCTACAGATGACGTTGATTAATAAAGTACAAGCGATAGAGGCGATTCAATCAACAGAAACGCTGATTTCGCTGCAAAACCCAATTAATCGTGATGTATTGCCTTAATCCTGCCGATTAATATAAGTTAAAGAGTTACAACCTGAAGTATGAAGTCATTGCCTGTAATTAGCCACTCGCGAGGTATTATTGTTAATAATACCTCGCAGAGCGCTTTTGAAATTAATCCTTTCTTTGTAGTTATGCCCAATGTCTATCTTGGGTAAAAATAATATTTAACCACAATGACATACCAAAGCTTTGCAGTGAGCGCTCAACTTCTGAACGTATTTTATCAAGATCACCGACCTCAAACGTCCGTTTAGGATCTACAATCACAAAAGCGATTTCAATATTAAGCTGTCTACCCGTCTTCGTTGAACGCACAATATAACTATCTAATTGATGCTCATCTTTCACTTGTAAGATAGCTTCATTGATTTTTGCTTGTATCTGTTCATTTGGCGCCATTAATAACAGCTCTTTTACGCTATGTATTAGTCGCTTGCCCGGTATTTGAACAAAATAAACCGTCGCTAAGACTACCGATAATGGGTCAATATAGGGCGACATATAACTGAATGACGTTTGTGCAAGCATATAACTAAGCGCAAAGGAGAAAATGACCAGTACGCTGAATAACGTATCAACTAACCACTGCTCACTTTCTGCTTGTACTAAATCAGGGGAATCTTTACCTGCAACTTTTAGGTAGAGCCAGCTACAGATACACACAATAGAGGTAATAACACCATAAAGAATACCCGCAAAGGCGTTATCTTGTGTACTACCACCACTAATTAAAGAGGACACGGCATCAACAAAACCATACAAACAGATACTAATAATCACTATCGATTTAATCGAAATAACTAACGGTTCAACCGATGTTTTACCCATTTGAAACTTTGTTTTAGCAATACCCGCGGTATCAAAGCTTTCATCGCTAGTGACAATACCTAATGCATAGATAGTCATGATTGAAAGTAAAATGGCGATACCGGAGTAAATAGCATCAAATAAAATGATACCCGATTGTAAAATTAACCCCCAGGTAATACCGATGACCGAATACACCACGCCCATAAAAATAGAAAATTTTAATAAACCGCGCTCCTTTGAGACACTACTACCCATTTTTACTGTCCTCATTAACCACATCAAGATCACTATTTTCTCGACTAATAATGATCCATACCGGCACTGCAAGCATCAATAACAGTAAAGAATACATCCCTGCATCTGGCCCTCCACCATAGATAGTCGCAACTGAGAAAACAAAGGCAACCGTAGCAACGGGCCAATAGCTTTTGATATTTAATATTTTAGATAACTTATCACGTCTCGCGAAGAGAACACCTTCTACCACACAGCAAAATACGTAGGGAATCATCGCGGCATCAGTTGAAAGATCCACAATCAAATTATAAAAAGCGGCCATCGCATTAGAGCCTGATGCATCAATTAATAATAGGGTGCTGGAAAGCGTCATTGATAACATGATCCCCCAACTTGGCGATCCACTTTTTGAAACCTTTGCAAATAACCTCGGCATTGCACCATCACGCGCAGCTGCCATAGGAACTTGTCCCATTAATAATGTCCAGCCATTGATAGCACCTAACGATGAAATAACAGCAGCGATAGAGATCACCATCGCAGCTGTACTGCCCCACATCGCATTCGCAGCATCTGCAAAAGGTGCACTCGAATTAATCAACACTTCGCGAGGTAACACGCCCATCACCACGGTTGTACCCAAAATATAAACGAGGGCAGAAACAGACGTACCAATGATCGTCGCAAGTGGAATGGTTTTATTCGGATTTTCGACATCTCCAGCAGGCACGGTCGCTGACTCAATACCTAAAAAAGCAAACATCGTCAGGGGTGCGGTTGCAGCTAATGCACCTAAGAAAGGTTTATCACTCGGATTAATCACAGCAAAGTGACTCCAATCAACCCAAAAAAGACCAAACACACTGAGTCCGATAAAAGGAATTAATTTAGTGTAAACGGTAACGGCTTGAAATAATCCAGCCTCTTTTACGCCACGCATATTAATAAATGCAACCAGCCACATAGACCCAAGGGCAATAACAATATTTAACCCTCGATATTCCTGCAAAACTGGGAATATTTGCCCCAAGTACCCGACTAGCCCTGCTGCCATTGCTGGTAATGAGGCCCATATCGAAATCCAATATCCCCATGCAACCAAAAAGCCCGTAAAACGCCCGAATCCAAGGCGGGTATAAGCATAAGGACCACCTGTTGCCGGCATAATTCTCGCTAATCTCGCGAATACCATGCCCAGACAAACCGCAGCAAAGGCCATCACACCCCAGCCAATAATAGCAACGGTGCCATAAGGAGCTAGAGCTGCAGGCGCAATAAAAAAACCTGAACCAATCATATTACCGATAATCAAAGCGGTACAGGTCCAGATTCCGAGCGATTTAGTGGGGGGGATTTTTTCAACTGTGGTCATTTTTCTCACCTAATCATTTAAATACACAAACCTTGAGTGACAAAAAGGACAACTCAAAAAATTTATTTTTATCTACGTTTATAGAGCTGTCATTATCATTACTAATATCTTCTGGTTTACACTGAAAAGGTGCACAGTTGGCGACTGTAATTATAAACTCACGAGGATATTTAATTACATTTTCCAGTCAGGATGAAGATGATATAGGGGTTTATTACAGGCTCTACTCTTAAGGGTGGTTATTAACACGGAACTACATAGTATTGTTTCAGCCACCAGCATAGAATCACTATGTTGAATGCTGAAAAATGTAGCGATAACACAATGTGCTAGCGCTACATCATGAAAATGAAAACTAGAATCCGTAACGCATACCTAGCATCACTTCATCTTCAACATTATCGCCTTCTCCGCCTTTATTTTCGTCAACAAAGTTAAGTTTGTAGCTACCAAAAAATGCCACACTGCCGAAATAACGCGCATACTCAACCGTAGCAAAATCAATATCTAACTGATCAAGATCATCAGCAGAAAAGTAGCTATAACCGAAGTTAACTGCGTTATCACCAAAAGCGTAACCTAAGAATGCTTCTGCAGCATTATAGCTTGCGCCTTTAGTTCCATCATAAGAGATACTGCCACCTTGATACATCACAGCAGCCCAGATCCCATTATCGTTGGTATATTTAGCAGCGGCAATAAAGGCATCGGAGGTATCGGTATCATTACCATTACCATAGGTTTCATCACTCGCTGCGTAACCAATACCAATCTCTAAACCAACCGGGATTTGATAAGCAATAACGGCACCATAACCGGTGCTTTGTGCGCTTTCACTATCTGAATTAAAATTACCATCAATTTGGAAGGTAAACCCTTCTTCAGTGGTAATTTCGTAACGTAATACATTTTTTGCTCTATCGGCAGTTGATACGGTATATTCATTCACGTAACCACTGTATGTTTCAGCCATATCGGTGAAGTCTGTTAAATAGGTAACGGCATTATTCTGATGACCGTAATAGATATTACCTCTGTTTGTTTCTACACCTGCGTATAAGTAACGTGTATTGATTGCAATATCATCACTAGAGCCGTCCTCTGCTTCAGTCAATTCAAACTCATATTTTCCGAAAAAAGCCACTTCATTAGAAAGCGTTTGCGTACCATCAACGGATAAACGCACACGCGAGTTATCTGCATAAGTACTGTTATTGTCTGCTGTCTTGTTATTATCAGAAAAATTACCACGAACCTCTGCTCGGCCCCCAATATTTAACTCACTGTCATCACCTTGGTATACTGTTGCTGCTGAAACAAATGTTGCGGGAAGAGTAGCTGCTACTGCAATAGCGATAAATTTCATTTTCATTTTCATTTTCCTTTTCTGTTTACAATAATTTTCTGTATTTTAAAAATACGACATCTAGTGTTAAACGCGAACTCAAGTACGTTTAAACACCAAAATTACTAAAACTACGTCTGTAAAGTGTGTCATTAGTCACAATTTAATATGAAAACATTGAACTAGTTACATAACTCTAAGTCAATTTCAGACTCGGTTACGTAAATAATTGAAAGTTGTTTTATTAAAAATTGATTAATGGAGTTAGCAAACAATTAATAACAATGTTATTAATGCCGATAACATTCCATACCCTTTAAAAATAGCCTGACCATTACAAACAATGGAGGCATAAAAAAGCCCATTGGATACCATAAGATATAACCAACAGGCCGTTTATTTGTATCGCGATTACTCTGCGATAATATAACCTTGGTACTGACTCAATACCTCTGGTGTTAATTCACCAAAGTATTGTTTGTAAAGAGGAGCAAATTCATCTGATTGATATAAGTTACTCAATACTTGATCAACCATTAAACGTAATTCATCGTTACCTTTAGTGATGGCTAAACGCTCTGCAGCTTTATCATAAACCTGGTGTGATAATTCAACATTATCTAACCCAGATTTTTGTACTTGTGTAGCCAGTTCAGCACGGTCAGCAAAATAAGCATCAGCTTTACCTTCAGAAACAAGTTTTACACCGTCTTCATGAGTTTTAACCACAGTGACAGTTGCCACTACACCCAGTTGTTTAATTTGATCACGTACCCAAGCTTCGGTTACTGTACCTTCATGTACAGCGTAAGCATGATTTGCTAAACCGTGATTCAAGGTTGCACGCCATCTTGGTCCCTTATGCGCTTGTTCGCCTTCTAGTACGCGTTTAAGACCTGCATCTGCATCTTGATTAATTACAGCACTTACTCCACCCATAGAGATAGGTGTTGAGAAATCAGCTATTTGACGACGCGATAACGTCTCAACTACTGCGCCACATAACATATCAAGATCACCGCTTTGCACTTGGCTTAAGCCTTCTTCAATTGTTACAGGGTGGTAAACCACCTTTGTATCAATCGTGTTATGCGCTGCTCTGAAGCTATCTTCTACTTTTGTACATAACTCAACTGCAAAACCAGTAGGCGTATTACCTTCAACTGATGAGTATGGTGCTTCATCTACGATGTAACCAAAGTTTAACTGGCCATCTTGTTGCGTATTGCTAAGCTCATTGGCTTGCGTCAATGGGGCAGTCCCCATCATCAACACTGTTAGTGCAACTGCACTCAGTGACGAAATTTTATTTTTTACCATAACGGTATTTCCTTACTTAAAATTCAATAAATATAGTGGTCGTTGTTTCTATGATTGTCTGTCATAGCGATGAATAAATGTTATTACTTAGTATTATTTACCATCGCTATTTTTTTATTTATGAGTCTGTATTCGCTGCAATGCTTTCAGGCTCTTTTTTATCTTCAAAACGGTAAGCAATAAATCCGTATAGTAGGTAAGACAGCATCATTACAACCATACCGCCGAACACGGCTTCCATACCGGATGCATACAATGCATAAGCACTGTAAGAAATCGCAATAAGTATCACAACAACATTAAGTTTGAACGCTTTGCCTGTGATATTTGCTTTACGCATTACAATAATTAACGCTGAAATTGCAGTGATATAAGGCACGATATTAGTAACAGCCGCTAAGTTAACCAGTTTACTGAACTGCGCGGTGGCATCGGGAGACATCGTAGACACAGCCAACAAGGTTTGAATCACACCTGCAATCACCATACCGATAATTGGTGCACCCGCTTTTGTTACTTTAGAGAATACTTTAGGGAACATGCCCACTTCAGCTGTAAATTTAGCTGTTTGTGCTAGTGTGAACTGCCATCCTAATAATGAACCAACACAAGCAATAACTGCTAAGCCCATGATGATGTTACCCACTAGTGGATTGAACATTTGTGCATATACATAAGCAAAAGGTGCTGTTGATGTTGCTAATTCAGCATTTGGTACAATACCTTGAATTACTGTTGTAGATAGGATGTAAACAACCGCTGCACCTAACGTACCGAATAAACAAGCAAGGGGTACATTCTTTTTAGGGTTCTCTACAGCATCTGAGTTTTGTGCTGCTGATTCCATACCTAAGAATGCCCATAACGTCATTGGGATACTTTGTGCAATTGCATCGCTTATCGCATAGTTGTTTGGATTCCAAGCCGCAGAAAATACGCTGCTATCAAACCAGAACCAACCAATGACACCAAGGCCAGCAACAGGGATAATCACACCCCATACACTGATAGCACCAAGGTTACCGGTGATTTTAGGACCACCGAAATTAGCTAATGTCGTTACCCAAATTAGTCCAACTACACCAACGAAAAGTGGTGTTGCACCAGTACCAAGCCATGGGAAAAACGGCGTTAAATAACCTACAGCAGAAATCGCAATCGCTACATTACCAATCGCAAGCGATAGCCAATATAAGAATGACGCCATGAAGAAACTTGATTTACCGTGTGCTTCTTCTGAGTAGGCAGACATACCACCTGAGCGGTTACAAAAGACACCTAATTGAGCAAAAGCATACGCAATTGCCATTGAACCGATCGCAGTAACGATCCATGATAGAAGTGAAACAGCACCAATTTGTGCCATGGTCGCAGGTAGCATGATAATACCCGAGCCCATCATATTTACCGCTACAAGGGTAGTTAACCCTGCGAGCGTCATTTTTTTGTTTGAATCTGCCATACAAAAATTCTCTTGTTAAAGTTTAAGTGTTAATTACGTCTAAAATTCAGTAATTTATGAGTTTATAATCTGCTTGATAAAAACAGCATATCCAGGTTGCAATAACCTTAAATATAAGCGCCTAATATTTATCAAAAAGTGTAATTTGGTTTCGATGGGGGCATATTACGTAGGTTTATTAGCAGTTATAAATCGCATTGAGAGGATCGCATCCTCATTAACACTTATACACAGTTAAAATGAGAGTTTTAAATCACATCTCAGACAAAAATAACAACATAACCACTACATTTCAATAACTTAAGATTAAAAGACAAACGTAATTTGTTTCAATATTTAATCAAAATAAATAAAAATAATTTAATATTGGCTTAATCTAAATGGATGTAAATAACCAGAAACTGAGCATCTAGATGCATTGCGACGAAGTCTATTGGGGGGATATTTAGCAGAAATAAATATTAAAGGTTAAAAGGGGAATTTATTGTATATTCGATAAAATCTCTGCAGGCTGCAAAAGAGATACCACTGTAACTAAGCAAAAAAGTTTGTTACCCGCACGAAAATCAGTGCAGACAACAAACTAATAAATGATGTACTTTCATTCACTTAATAATATATTATTTAGCGATGATATAGTTTTGGTACTCATCGATAACAGCTTGACCCATATCGCCAAAATGTTTTTTATGCAATGGCGCAAAATCATCTGACTGATATAAATCACTCAATACAGTATCAACAAGTAAACGTAGTTCACTATTACCTTTAGCAATGACTAAATGCTCTGTTGCTTTAGCATAAATTCGTGGTGATAACTCAACATTCGTTATTGAAGATGTATGGATCGCAGCGATGATTTCACTTCTATCTGCAAAGTAAGCATCTACTTTACCTTCTGAAACCAATTTCACACCTTCCTCATTGGTTTTAGCCGTAACAACTGTTGCTACTACACCAAGTTGCTTAATTTGGTCACGTACCCACGCTTCCGTTACCGTACCTTCATGTACAGCATAAGTATGATTTGCTAAACCTTGATTTACAGTTGCACGCCATCTTGGCCCCGTATGCGCTTGCTCACCTTCTAACACACGTTTAAGCGTTGCATCAGCATCTTGATTAATCAACGCTGTAATCCCACCCACCGAAATAGGTGTTGAAAAATCAGCCATTTGGCGACGAGATAATGTCTCAACTACCGCACCACATAACATATCAAGATCACCGCTTTGCACTTGGCTTAAGCCTTCTTCTAGGGTTACAGGTGTGTAAACGACTTTTAGGTCAACCGTGTTATGCGCAGCTTTAATCGTATCTTCCACTTTTTCACATAACTCGACAGCAAACCCCGTTGGCTTGGTGCCATCTGTTGCTGATGAATATGGTGCTTCATCTACGATGTAACCAAAGTTTAACTGGCCATCTTGTTGCGTATTGCTAAGCTCATTGGCTTGCGTCAATGGGGCTGTCCCCATCATCAACACTGTTAGTGCAACTGCACTCAGTGACGAAATTTTATTTTTTACCATAACGGTATTTCCTTACTTAAAATTCAATAAATATAGTGGTCGTTATTGCTATGATTGTCTGTCATAGCGATGAATAAATGCTATTACTTAGTATTATTTACCATCGCTACTTTTTTATTTATGAGTCTGTATTCGCTGCAATGCTTTCAGGCTCTTTTTTATCTTCAAAACGGTAAGCAATAAATCCGTATAGTAGGTAAGACAGCATCATTACAACCATACCGCCGAACACGGCTTCCATACCTGATGCATACAATGCATAAGCACTGTAAGAAATCGCAATAAGTATCACTACAACATTAAGTTTGAACGCTTTACCTGTTACGTTTGCTTTACGCATTACAATAATTAACGCTGAAATTGCAGTGATATAAGGCACGATATTAGTAACAGCCGCTAAGTTAACCAGTTTACTGAACTGCGCGGTGGCATCGGGAGACATCGTAGACACAGCCAACAAGGTTTGAATCACACCTGCAATCACCATACCGATAATTGGTGCACCCGCTTTTGTTACTTTAGAGAATACTTTAGGGAACATGCCCTCTTCAGCTGTAAATTTAGCTGTTTGTGCTAATGTGAACTGCCATCCTAATAGTGAACCAACACAAGCAATAACCGCTAAGCCCATGATGATGTTACCTACTAATGGTGTAAACATTTGTGCGTATACATAAGCAAACGGTGCTGTTGATGTTGCTAATTCAGCATTTGGTACAATACCTTGAATTACTGTTGTAGATAGGATGTAAACAACCGCCGCACCTAACGTACCGAATAGACAAGCTAGTGGTACATTCTTCTTAGGGTTCTCTACTGCATCTGAGTTTTGTGCTGCTGATTCCATACCTAAGAATGCCCATAACGTCATTGGAATACTTTGTGCAATTGCATCGCTGATCGCATAGTTGTTTGGGTTCCATGCCGCAGAAAATACGCTGCTATCAAACCAGAACCAACCAATGATACCTAAGCCTGCTACTGGAATGATCACACCCCAAACACTTATTGCACCTAAGTTACCAGTGATTTTTGGACCACCAAAATTAGCTACCGTTGTAACCCAAATTAGTCCAACTACACCAACGAACAGGGGGGTTGCGCCAGTACCTAACCATGGGAAAAACGGTGTTAAATAACCTACAGCAGAAATCGCAATTGCTACATTACCAATCGCAAGCGATAGCCAATATAAGAATGACGCCATGAAGAAACTTGATTTACCGTGTGCTTCTTCTGAGTAGGCAGACATACCGCCTGAGCGGTTACAAAATACACCTAATTGAGCAAATGCGTAAGCAATTGCCATTGAACCAATTGCCGTTACTACCCATGAGAGTAGTGAAACAGCACCGATTTGTGCCATGGTCGCAGGTAACATGATAATACCCGAGCCCATCATATTTACCGCTACAAGGGTGGTTAACCCTGCCAGCGACATTTTTTTGTTTGAATCAGCCATACAAAAATTCTCTTGTTAAAATATAAGTGTTAATCACTGATGGTGCTTAGTAACTAATTAATTGGCAGTAATCCTGATAAAAGTAGCCCTCTCGATTGCAATCATCAAGAGGTAACTACTTAATGTTTATCAAGAAACTTATTCCTTAATGATGCTTACTCTGTTAAACAAAGTACGTTGTAAACGCCATCTTCAATTTCAGCACCTTCAACTTCATGCTCAAAGCCAGGGAATGCAGCATCCCAAAGGCCTAGTTTGAGCATATATTCAATTTGTGGGCTGTTAGTTTCATCAAACATTTCACCTGACATCATCATTGGGATACCTGGTGGGTAAGGCATTACTGCATTCGCTGCAATACGGCCTGCTAATTTATCCGCTGGTACTAGCTCGATATCACCACGAACCATTTTTTGGAACGCTTTACGTGGCGTCATTTTTGGCTCAGGAATCGTTGAGTAAGCATTGTTTAGTGCTTGGCCTGGATCATGTTTTTTAATGAACTCAAACATTTCATCACCTAGATCTTTAAGGCCTAAGTTTGCATAACGCCCAGGGTTACTGCTTACTAATTCTGGTAATACTTCAGTAAGTGGTGCATTTTCATCGTAGTGGCGTTTAAATGATAATAACGTGTTAATAAGCGTTGCCCATTTACCTTTAGTTACACCAATACTAAACAAGAACATCACTTGGAAGTCTGTAGTACGTGTTGGTACGATACCAAAACGTGACGCATAAGCGGTGAAGATTTCTGCTGGAATACCCGTTTCTTGTAACTCCCCCTCTTCACTCATTCCTGGTGTTAATAAACTGACTTTAACAGGATCAAGCATTACCCAATCCTCTTGAAGATCGTTAAATCCATGCCATTTAGCTTTAGGGTCTAAACGCCAGCATTTTTGCTCAGTAACTAATAATTCAGATGGTGCATCTTCAAATGCAAAGCTTTCACCCGTTGCTGGATCAACAACCGTTTCCGCATTCCATGGTTTAAAGAACCAATCGTTATTATCGCTATGGCGTTTGTGTGCTTTAGCAACTGATTGACGGAAGCTAACAGCTTCTTTAATTGCATCAGTAGTTAACATTGTACCGCCATCGCCATCCATCATTGCAGTTGCAATATCGTTAGATGCTACAATTGCGTAAAGTGGTGAAGTTGATGCGTGCATCATGTATGACTGGTTGAATTGATCATGTGGAATTGCACCACGACCGTCACGGATATGAATGTAAGAAGCTTGAGAAAGAGCAGCAAGCAACTTATGCGTTGAGTGCGTTGCAAATACTGTTGGTGCATCTTCAGCAAAACTAGCTTCATCGGTACGCATTGCTGCGTGATCTTTGTAGATTGGATTAAAACGAGAGTAACCAAACCAAGCTTCATCCATATGAACTCTAGGGCTACTTTTGCCTAAAATCGTTTCAGCATCGACTGCGTTGTAACATAAACCGTCATAAGTACAGCTCGTTAGTACAGAGTAAACAGGCGTTTTATTTTCAAGGTTTTTAGTTAAAGGACTTGCTTCAATTTTGTTGATGATGCTTTCAGGTGACATCTCAGCAGCTTGAACAGGACCGATAATGCCGTATTGGTTACGCGTCGGTACTAAGTAAACTGGACGAGCACCTGTTAACATCAGACCTTGTTCAATAGACTTGTGACAGTTACGGTCACAGATAACAACTTCATCTTCAATCATAGAGGCTTGCATGATTGTACGGTTAGAAGCTGATGTCCCACCTGTTACATTGTAAGAACGGTCAGAACCAAATACTTTAGCTGCGTATTTTTCGCTGTCAGCAACAGGGCCAGTATGATCAAGTAATGAACCTAATGCACCACGTTCGATACCCATATCAGTACGGAATAGGTTTTCACCGTAAAAGTCAAAGAATGCACGACCTACTGGCAGTTTAGTAAATGCTACACCACCTTGATGACCAGGCGCAGACCAAGAGTGTTCACGTAATTGAGAGTATTTTGCTAAAGCTGCAGCAAAAGGAGGTAAAAGTTGACTACGGTAGCGAGCAACAGAGGCGATTAAACGACCCGCGATAAAGTCAGCAGTATCTTCAAGCATCCAAACAAACTCTTCAACTTTAGTCATTACGCTTTCATCGATAGTTTTAACTTGTTCGCTGTTTTTAGCCATTAAAAATACTGGAATATTTTTATGACGTAGTGCTAGCTCGTCTAATAAAACCGCTGCAGGGCGTTTGCCCTCAATAGTCTCACCAACTAATTCCCAGCTAAGTAGTACACCGTGAATAGAAGCATCAGAAACGATAGCCGCCATCGCTTCTTCTTCACTTACTGCCGTAGTGACATACACATCACGTTTAGTGAGTTCGTCTACTAATATTTGAGTATTACGTCCAAAGGCTGTATCAAGTTTTTCTAGCCCTTCGTCAATAACAAGTACTTTGCTTTTTACTGGGTTGTAATTTGTTGAAATCATATTGAAATCCTAATTGTAAAATTTATAAGTTGAAATTTTTTAACTGGGCACTTCTACAGTTTTGCCAAAGTGCCCATAAAAACAGTTATTCAGTTAGGCAATAAGCCATGTAAACAAGCTCGCCATTTGCATTTTCTTCAAGCTCAACACCATGTGTATCGTGCTCAAAACCAGGGAATTGGTCATCGAAATCTTGTAAAGAAAGTAAGTAATCAAGAATCGCTTTACTGCCCTCTTCCACTTTTTCGCCTGGCATCATTAGTGGGATACCTGGTGGGTAAGGTACAACTTGCACAGCTGCAATACGGTTTAACATCTCTGTTAGCGGCACTAATTCAACATTACCTTTAACCAGTTGCCCGTAAGTTTCACGTGGGCTTTTTACCACTGTAGGTAATTGTGTAAATGCTTCATCCATACTGGTTAACATTTTGGTATCAATAATCGCTTGGTGCATCTCTTGAGCAAGATCGCGAATACCTAAACCTTCATAACGCGTTGGGTGGCTTGCTACTAAATCAGGTAATACCGTTGTTAATGGTGCGTTATTATCATAATGAGTTTTGAATTCCATCATGCCGGCAACCAATGAACCCCATTTACCTTTCGTAGCACCAATAGAGAACAACAGTAATACTGAGTAGGGTTCTGTTTTCTCAACTACGATGCCGCGGCTTGATAAGAATGACGATAATAATGTTGCAGGAATACCATTAGCTTCAAGATCGCCTTCAATGTCCATTCCTGGTGTTAATACGGTTACTTTGATTGGATCAAGCATGCAGTAATCTTCACCTAAATCACCAAAGCCATGCCATTTTTCATTTGGATGAAGTACCCATGCACTGCTATCTTTTTTCAGTACTTGTGGATCTACATCTTTAAATGGTGTGCCTGCAACTGTGTCTGGCTGCCATACATCAAACCACCAATCATCTTGTTTTCTTTCTTGTATTTCAGATTTAATTCGCACCATTGCTTGGCGGAATGAGATAGCTTCTTGGATACATTCATCAGTTAAGTATTCACCTGAGTCACCCATCATTTTTGCAGAGACATCTGTTGATGCAATAATGCTGTATTGTGGTGAAGTAGAGGTGTGCATCATGAACGCTTCGTTGAATAAAGCAGGTTTCACAGGCACTTTACCTGAACGAATGTGAATCATTGATGCTTGTGATAACGCAGCTAAAAGCTTATGTGTTGAATGCGTTACTGTGATTGTTGCATCATCTTCATGTCTCTCACCACGGTGCATACCGTAACGTCCTTCATAAAGATCATTGAAACGTGCGTAGGCATACCAAGCTTCATCGTAATGAATACGTGGTACTGTTTCGCTTAATACACGCGTTGTTTTTTTAACGTTGTACGTTAAACCATCGTATGTAGAGTTAGTCAGCGCAGCTAATACAGGTGTGACTGTTTTGTCTGCAAGAAGCGGGCTTTCATCAATTTTTTGTTGAATCGCTTCAGCTGTCATTTGGCTACTTGGTACAGGACCGATAACACCACGTGCGTTACGGCGCGGTACCATGTAGATAGGCATAGCGCCTGACATGTTTAGTGCGTAGTTAAGTGATTTATGACAGTTACGGTCGACTAATACTGCATCGCCATCTGTTACAGCAGAATGTAGGATAATTTCATTACTTGCAGAGCTTCCGCCAACTGAAAAGTAAGTGTAATCAGCACCAAAGACTTTAGCTGCGTGATCTTCAGCTTCTTTAACCGGACCATTATGGTCATTTAATGAACCTAATTCACCAACTGAAACAGAAAGATCAGATCGCAACATTTGCTCACCGTAAAAATCGACGAATGCTTTACCAACAGCCGTTTTCATAAATGCTGTACCGCCAGTATGACCTGGTGTATGCCATGAATATTCATGCGTATCGTCAAAGTTAACCATCGCACCAAAGAAAGGAGGTAAAACAGAATCTAAGTAACGTTTACCTGCAGCTTTAATTCGGCCGGCAATAAATTTAGGGCTATCTTCTGGAATGTAAATAACACTTTCTACTACTTCAGAGAATTCAAGAGGAATATGAGCTGAATTTTCTTTGGTTACACCAAGGATAATAGGAATGCCAGCACAACGTTGGTTTAATACTTTAATCGCCGCTAATGCTTTTTCTTGGTCTTGTTGGCAAATACCCCAACCCACAACGACACAGCTATATGCAGGACTTGATGTTACCGATGTTTCAAAATCAGTAATATTTTTACTAATAACAACTTCGATACCTTCATTGTCTAAATGAGTACAAATTTCATTTGCACTTCTGTTAACTGCTGTATCTTCATCAATATTAGCAACGATAAGCACAGAAAACTCTTTTGATAATCTTGGTGGTAATGGTTGGCGTGTATACATATGTTGATTCCTATTTTTTCGCTTCACTTAATGGCGGCGAATTGTTGATGTTAATTTATGCTGTGGAGAATAGAGCAGTTATTCGACAACAAACAATCGTCTTTGTAGGACACAATCCTACAAAGCCCAAAATCATCTGAATATTTGTTCTGGTTTGACAGGTAGAAGCCGGATGAAATCACACCTGTACGAAAAACAAACAATAGTAGCAGTTAATTTAAAATCAAATTATTTGCGATATAAAATACAGTGAAACAGAATGTGTTTTTTGTAAAAAAAAGAATTTAAAATGCCAGACTATGCATATTTGTCTGACTGAAAAACGATGAAAAGTAAAAAGGAAAACAAGCTGTTTTTAATATGCTAAAAATAACCCCTCAAAAAAATCGTGATGTAAGTCACTAAAATTCAACATTAAAAACATAGCGAAAATTTAACGATTTTGTTCCCATCGACTAATTTTCAGCTAAAAATCAATAAGAAAAACGTTATATTTCTTTAATAAAACAGAAATAACCCCTTAATAAAATGAATAAAAAAAACACAATAAAAAGATTTTTATGCACATTAAAAAGAACAAATAATGTGAATATTATTTAAAATTTAATCACGAAATAAGCTTACTTTAAGCCTGCAATATTCAATTTTTAAAAAAAGGACGATGGATAAAGAAGTTAGAAATAATGGCTGAGGTAAAAATAGTGTTCGAATATTCACTCAATTATTTTAAATTTAAATTAATAATGCTGTAACAACCTATTTACAGGCGCTAGTTAATCCTTTTTAACGCATATTGGTTTAAATACTATAAATAGCCTTGTCATCGGTGCAATAAATAAGTAAAAGCCCCTCATTACAACAGTCGAATAAGATAACGATAGATATTCGCAGGTCATTTTTCAAAGCTCACATATGGAGATGTACTACCACGTTATTAAAGCGCGCCTCACTTTCCCCTTACATTCATCAGGATAGGTAAAGCAACGTTTTGTAGGCAAAGAGTAAGCTCTCTGGCGGTTCGGTCGGTCGAACGAAGCGATAACCGCCCTCTAATTTAATGCTTAACAATCCACTCGTGTACAAATGGCTTTAATTACTAGCCTTGTTATCCATTAAATCGTACCCATATAGAATGCTAACTATCAGGGCAATTCCGCCCAACTTTGATGCTGTAAGCTAACTGACATTATTAGTTCAATTGTGTGGGTTTTCTGTTAAAATCTCGCCTCAAATTAGTAGGAGAATTTATTATGCAAGACAATAGCCAAATTAAAGTGATCGTCGGTATTTCCGGTGGTGTTGATTCATCTGTATCTGCTTACCTTTTACAGCAGCAGGGATATCAAGTTGAAGGGCTATTCATGAAGAACTGGGAAGAGGACGATACCGATGAGTATTGTGCTGCCGCTCAGGATCTTATCGATGCTAAATCGGTGTGTGATAAATTAGGCATTAAGCTACACACGATCAATTTTTCTGCTGAATACTGGGATAATGTTTTTGAACATTTCTTAGCAGAATACAAAGCAGGACGTACGCCTAATCCTGATATCATGTGTAATAAAGAGATTAAATTCAAAGCGTTTTTGGAGTTTGCCGCAGAAGATTTAGGCGCAGACTTTATCGCAACGGGTCATTATTGTCGCCGTCGTGATGTCGATGGTCACGCACAATTATTACGTGGTGTTGATGGCAACAAAGACCAAAGTTACTTCCTGTATGCCGTTGGTGAAGAACAGATAGCACAAACACTATTCCCAGTCGGTGAGTTAGAGAAACCAGAAGTACGCCGTATCGCGGAAGAACAAGACTTAATTACAGCGAACAAAAAAGACAGTACCGGTATCTGTTTTATCGGTGAGCGTAAATTTACTGATTTCTTGCAGGAATACCTGCCAGCACAGCCGGGCGATATTGTGACGCCAACGGGTGAAGTGATCGGTCAACACCAAGGGTTGATGTACCATACGCTAGGCCAACGTAAAGGTTTAGGTATTGGCGGCATGCAAAACTCGAATGAAAACCCATGGTATGTTGTGGGTAAAGATATGGATAACAACCGCCTGCTTGTTGCACAGGGTGCTGATCACCCTGCGTTATTCTCTTACGGCTTAATCGCAAAACAGTGTGATTGGGTAGATAGAACAGCAAAGAAAGAAAGCTTTAAATGTACGGTGAAAACACGTTACCGCCAAACTGATATTCCTTGTACGGTCAACCCAATTGATGATGATACGCTAGAGGTGATTTTTGATACCCCACAAGCGGCAGTTACACCGGGTCAGTCTGCGGTATTTTATCTCGATGAAGTGTGTCTTGGTGGCGCGATTATTGAGCAACATCTACAAGAGAAAAACTAATTATGTCTTATCATGATCTTCCTTCTCGTGTTATCGCCTTTGCAGCGATGACACAAGCTGCTTACCTTGTTGATAAAATTGCAACTACGGGCTTGTGTCCAAATATCGACGCCTTTGAAGCCTCACTAAAATCAATCATGGCGGTAGACAGTGACAGTCCCGTTGATACCTTTGGTGGTTATGCTTGTTTAGAAGTTGGCTTTAAAAGCATGGTTGAGCAGCTTGATAACCCTAATAACCAACGTAACCTGCAAGTGACTAAATACGTAGTTGGCATGATTGCGTTAGAGAAAAAACTCACCAGTAACGGTTCAGCAATGAATATGTTAGGTGAGCGTATCAATCAAGTTAATCGACAGCTTACTCACTTTGACATCAGTGATGAGAGCGTACTGGCTAACTTAGATGGCATCTATAAAGATATCATTAGTAGCCTTGGCCCTAAAATTCAGGTTAACGGTAAACCATCCTGCTTACAACAAGTGATCACGCAACATAAAATTCGTGCATTATTGCTTTCTGGCGTACGTGCAGCGGTATTGTGGCGTCAAATAGGCGGCCAACGTCGTCAATTATTGTTCTCACGTAAAGCAATGATTCACCAAGCAAAACAAAATTTACAACGAGTATAAATAAAAATAAGCTGTCAGTTATTTGCCGTCAGCTTTTAGCAAAGTCAAAAGCAACAGACAATCAAACCTAGATGGAATTTAGGTTTGAGGCCTATATAACTAATGGCTAACAACGAGTTAAGTACACTACTATTTAAACAACCTACATATCTTAGGAGCAACAAATGGAACTTTCAGGACTAACAGCTGTATCACCAGTTGACGGCCGTTACGGTAGCAAAACTGCAATTTTACGCGATATTTTCAGTGAATTTGGTTTAATCAAATTCCGCGTACAAGTTGAAGTGCGTTGGTTACAAAAACTAGCACAAACAGATGGTATCGCAGAAGTTCCTGCTTTCTCTGCCGCTGCAAACGCACATCTTGATGCAATTGTTGAAAACTTCTGTGAAGCTGATGCACAACGCGTTAAAGACATCGAAGCAACAACTAATCACGATGTTAAAGCTGTTGAATATTTCCTAAAAGAAAAAGTAGCAGGCATTGCTGAGTTAGAAGCGGTTTCTGAATTTATTCACTTCGCATGTACTTCTGAAGATATTAACAACCTATCTCACGCACTGATGTTAGGCACAGCTAAAACAGATGTTATTCTTCCTTACTGTCATCGTGTTGTTGATGCGATTAAAGAAAAAGCGATCGAATACAAATCAATACCAATGATGTCTCGTACACATGGTCAGCCTGCATCACCAACAACGCTAGGTAAAGAGTTTGCTAATGTAGTAGCACGTCTACAACGTCAAGTTAAGCAAATTGAAGCGACTGAAGTACTCGGTAAAACAAATGGTGCTGTAGGTAACTACAATGCTCACCTTAGTGCATACCCAGATTTAGATTGGCAAGGTTTTGCTGAGGAATTTGTAACTAGCCTAGGCGTTACATTCAACCCATACACAACGCAAATTGAACCGCATGATTACATTGCTGAGCTATTTGATGCAATTGCACGTTTCAACACGATTCTTTTAGACTTTGACCGTGACGTTTGGGGCTACATCTGCCTTGGTCACTTCAAGCAAAAAACAATCGCGGGCGAAATTGGTTCTTCAACAATGCCGCACAAAGTAAACCCAATCGATTTCGAAAACTCTGAAGGTAACTTAGGTTTAGCAAACGCTATCTTTGACCACCTTGCAGCGAAACTACCTGTTTCTCGCTGGCAGCGTGACCTAACAGACTCAACTGTTTTACGTAACTTAGGTGTTGCTATCGGTTATTCTGTTATCGCTTACGAATCTAGCCTAAAAGGCATCAGCAAGCTTGAAGCTAATGAAGCAAACATGCTGAAAGACTTAGACTCAAACTGGGAAGTATTGGCTGAGCCAATCCAAACAGTAATGCGCCGTTACGCTATCGAAAAGCCATACGAAAAACTAAAAGAGCTAACACGTGGCAAACGCGTAGATGGCCCAGGTATGTCAGAGTTCATTGATACACTTGAATTGCCTGAAGCGGTTAAAGCTGAGCTTAAAGCGATGACACCCGCTTCTTACATTGGTCAAGCAATCAACTTAGTAGAGAAGATGGCATAAGCCCTAACGCTTAAACTATCTTTTCAAGAGGCAACCTTCGGGTTGCCTTTTTTGTGTCTGTTTAACCACATCAGCATCGGTTGTAATGCACTATAGCAAGCGATGCCAATTGAGCAAATTACAATGGATATACCAACCTGAAAGGTAATTTGTTGTTCTAAAAAGAGCATTGCTAATAATGCCGACATAATAGGTACTAGCGCCATCACGGTGGATGCAGAGACTGCCCCCAATTTATTAATGGAATAGGTCATGAAAAATAGTGCACAAATACTCACCACAATACCCTGATAAAATCCCTGCAATAAAATTTCATTCACTGGTGCAGAGGCCAAATTACTCGGTAAGAAAAACCATATAGGGGTAAAAAAAAGTGCATTAATCACGGGGACTGAAATCATAATGGTTTTTAGGTTAATCCCCCAGACTTTCATTGAAATCGAATAAAATGCTAGAAAAAATGCCGCAACCAGTAACCACAGTAAAGCAGCCAATGTTGCGCCACCAGAGCTGGTAAACAGTAACGTATTGGCCACTAGAATAAGCAACACACCAAGGTATTGAGGACGATTTAAACGTACTTTCTTCCAAATAAAGAGAATTGCAGCGCATAAAATAGGCAACGTACCATTAATGATCACGCCGGTATTAGCCGCATCTGACATTAATAATCCAATTAACCCTGCACCAACATACAGTACACCACAGCATAAACTACAGATAATAACCGGTAAGGTAAAAATCGATTTTAAAGGGTGTCTTGCGATTATTGCATACAGCAGAACAATAGAACCCGCCGTTGCAAAACGTATCCCTGTCACGTCCCAAACCGTTAAAGCACGAGAAAGCCCCCATTTAGAAACAATGATCCAGCCAGACCAAATCATCACCACTGCAAGGCCAGCTAATAGACCTGAAATTTTATTAAACCTCGTTGGCACATTATGAATGGGTAACGTCATACTCACCTCCTTGTGATCAATTTCTATAAGCGGCCGATCACAGTAACGTTAATATGAGTACAAAGCGAGCAATTTCAGATGATCGCGAAAGTGATATAAACGCTTACACTGACCACCAACAGGCAGATTTGATGTTCAGAGCCATTCACATAAAGTGCATTTAAAAAAACAACAGCAGCGAGTTATTGTCTATGGCTCTTTCTTTTCTGCCCTAAGCGCTTACAATGAAAGTAGATACTATTTTTCAGAGGTTTCCCATGTTCGAACTTAATTTAGATATAAACGATTTTCTTGATACCTATTGGCAAAAAAAGCCAACGGTGATCAAACAAGGCTTTAGTGATTTTAATGATCCAATTCTTCCTGATGAAATTGCAGGTCTTGCAATGGAAGAAGAGATAGAGAGTCGCCTTGTTTATCAAGATGGAAACCAACAATGGCAGGCAGAGTGTGGGCCTTTTGAAAGCTTTGAAAGGTTAGATGCTGATGGCGCAACGTTGCTTATTCAAGCGGTTGATAATTGGCATGAAGATGCACAACAACTGGTTCGTCCTTTTCGTTTTTTACCTAATTGGCGCATCGATGATCTGATGATCAGTTACTCAACACCGGGAGGTGGCGTAGGCCCTCATATCGATAACTACGATGTGTTTATTATTCAAGGGCTAGGCAAACGTCATTGGCGTGTAGGCGACAGAAAAGCATTAGTTGAATTTGCTGCCCATGGTGCACTAAAGCATTGTGAAGCCTTTGATGCAATTATTGATGTTGAACTTGAACCAGGCGATATCTTATATATTCCTGTTGGTTTTCCCCATGAAGGTTACGCCATTGAGCCATCGATGAATTACAGTGTCGGTTTCCGTGCACCAGATCAGAATGACTTATTAAGTGGCTTTGCCGATCACCTCATCGATAACAATGAAAATGCAGAACGTTATACCGATAGAGTAATGCAGCAACGTGAAAAGCCTGGGCGTGTTGAAGACCAAGAGTTACATGAATTACATCGCGTCATGTTAGCGAACTGTGCAACCCCGGAGCAGTTAATACCGTGGATGGGTAAAATGCTCAGCGATGCAAAACACGATTTAGACCTTGCGCCACCGGAAGTCGCACACACCAATGAAGAAGTGATTGCTGAGTTAAACGAAGGGGCTCAATTTATTCGCTTAGGCGGTTTACGTGCGATCTACTTTGAACAGACCCCAAGCACTATTTTTATTAATGCCGAAACCTATGATGTCACTGACTGTATCGAACTCGGACAGCTTTTATGTGACCAAGATGAGGTCGCAAGTGAGTTACTTGAGCTATTAGAGGGTAACCAACAAGCACAAGATCTGTTCACTAAATTGATTAATAAAGGCTACTGGTACGCACTTTAAATACAAGTTGAGCAAGAGCTTCGGGATTCGAAGCTCTTAACTCAAAACAAATTTGATAGCCCTAGATAGATTGAAATAACACCAACCATACTCATGAATACGCCCGGCAGATAAAACAAGAGGGTTTGACAGCGTTTATAAACTAATAACTTTTTCGCAACGCCTGCATAAGCCACCATGATCAACATATCAACCACCAGCCAAATTCCAACGAAGATCATCGACTGTTCGACAAAAGATTGTCCACTGACAATAAATGACGGTAAAAAGGCAAGGAAGAAGAGAATGTCTTTAGGATTTGATAAGCCTACTTTCATGGTACGCCAAAAGCAGTCATGATGATGAGATTTAACAATTGAGTACTGCTGTTTACTGAATAATATTGAGACACCAAGATAACCAAGATACAAGCCACCAACTACCCTGCCCCAATCTAATAAAACTTCATCAATAACCAGTGCAAAATGTATGACAAACAACGAACAAACAAGTAACAAAAATGCCGATATTGCACCGCCCCAAATGGTACCTGTTGGCCAACCATGCTTTGAATCGGAAATAACTAACGCAATAACAGGCCCCGGAGAGGAAATAAGTAACGCAATTGAGAGGGTATAAGTGAGATATAACGAGAGCATTAATGCTTCTCCAGAGATAGATAATTAAAAGGCTTAAATTCTAATGGGTTAATCGAGTATACGTTTTGCTTGCCAATAGCGAGGTTTCCAGTACACATTGTTAAGTGATGAGGTGATCACCCCTTGACTGGTCGAAGCATGAATGAATTCTTCATTACCGATGTATATACCGACATGACGAGTGTTCCACCCTGTTTTAAAGAATACTAAGTCACCGATCTGTAATTGATTTCGATAAACTAAATAGCCTTGTTCAACCTGTGTTTCAGTGGTGCGTGGTAGGGTGATATTAAAACTATCACGGTAAATGTTTTGTACTAGAGCCGAACAATCGATTCCTTTTTTACTATTTCCACCTAAACGATAAGGTGTTCCTTGCCACTTTGAAAATTCTTTGCGTAACAGATAAAAAAGCAGGTTGTCCTCTGACATATTGCTCGTTTGTGTACGTTGATTTTTAACATCACTAGCCTTTGTTGACGAGCTAGTAGAGCTTTCACGATTAGACGATGTTGAGCAAGCAGCTAAAAATAAAATGGATATACAAATTAGCACTCTATTCATTGTTGATGTGCCAACGCGTTAAGTTTTATGTTTGAATATTCAACACCGGATATTCTCCATTGCGTAATAGGTAAAAAAAGTAATCTACACAATTTTATAACACCAGCAGTAGTGGGTAATGCGATTAAAAATAGTGTCATAGGTTTTGTCGTAATAGTTAATTCCCCCAACAGAACACAATACTTTTTATGCATCTATTTTACCTATAAAAAAGGGGCTTTCGCCCCTAGTCTTATTTATGTTTTTAATACTTAGCCAAGAATTTCTTGAAGCTCTGCACTGATAACATCAACCGCTTTAGTACCATCAAACTTATGGTGAGCGCCGTTACCTTGCTCAGCTTCTTTTTGGTAGTAGCTGATTAATGGTGCAGTTTGATTATGGTAAATTTCAAGACGCTTACGAACCGTTGACTCTTCATCATCTGGGCGGATAGCTAGATCATCACCTGTTACGTCATCTTTACCTTCCACTTTTGGTGGGTTGTAAACGATGTGGTAAGTACGACCAGAGCCAGAGTGAACACGACGGCCAGCCATACGCTTAACAATCTCTTCATCAGGCACATCAAATTCTAGAACGAAATCGATGATCACACCAGCTGCTTTCATTGCGTCAGCTTGTGGGATAGTGCGCGGGAAACCATCTAATAGGAAACCTTTAGCACAATCTTCTTGAGCAATACGTTCTTTCACTAAACCGATGATTAATTCATCAGAAACAAGTTGCCCTGCGTCCATTAACTCTTTTGCTTTTAAACCTAGTTCAGTACCCGCTTTCGCAGCTGCACGTAACATGTCACCCGTAGAGATTTGTGGGATGCCATATTTATCCATCATGAATTGAGCTTGTGTACCTTTACCAGCGCCTGGAGCACCTAACAAGATAATGCGCATGCTTACATCCTTCTGTTTTTAAATAAATTGAACGAGAAATTTACACGGTTAGTGACTTTTTCTCAACTTTAACCATGAAAAAGGCCAGCATTAAGCTGGCCTTTGTATCATTTTTGAGCGATTAGCCCAAAAGTAGTTTATTGATACGGTTCACAAACTCAGATGGGTCATCTAAGCTACCTTTTTCAGATAATACTGCTTGTTCAAGCAATAACTCAGCCCATTGTGCAAACTTATCTTCATCAGCCATATCCGCTAATGTCGTTACCATTACATGCTCAGGGTTAAGCTCAAAAATTGGCTTGCTGTCTGGCACAGGTTGGCCCATTTGCGCCATTAATTTAGCCATTTGTGTGCTCATATCATCATTATCAGCAACGATACAAGAAGGAGTAGACGTTAGACGATGTGTAATACGTACGTCTTTTACTTTATCGCCCAATACTTCTTTCACACGATCAACAAAGCTTGCAAATTCAGTCTCTTGTTTCTCTTGCTCTTTCTTATCTTCTTCACTGTCTAATTTACCAAGGTCTAAATCGCCCTGTGTAACAGAAGTAAATGTTTTACCATCGTATTCAGGTAAGTGGCTTAATAGCCATTCATCAACACGGTCGCTAAGCAGCAATACTTCAACACCTTTTTTACGTAAAATTTCAAGATGCGGGCTATTTTTAGCGGCATTGAAACTATCAGCAGTGATGTAGTAAATTTTATCTTGCTCTTCTTTCATACGACCAATGTATGCATCTAAAGAAACGTTTTGTTCAGCTGAATCAGTTTCTGTTGAAGAGAAACGGAACAGCTTAGCGATTTTTTCTTTGTTTGCAGCGTCTTCAGCTGGGCCTTCTTTTAATACTTGACCAAACTCTTTCCAGAATTCGTTGTATTCAGTATCATTTTTCTTAGCAAACTTAGTTAGCATAGAAAGAACACGCTTAGTACATGCGCTACGTAATTTACCCGTTGTACGTGTATCTTGTAAGATTTCACGCGAAACGTTTAGTGGTAGGTCATTTGAGTCTAAAATACCTTTCACAAAACGTAGGTAAGTAGGCATGAATTGCTCGGCATCATCCATGATAAATACACGTTGAACGTATAATTTCAGGCCGTGTGCTTTTTCACGGTTCCACATATCAAACGGTGCACGTTTAGGGATATATAGAAGACTTGTATATTCTTGCTCACCTTCAACTTTGTTGTGGCTCCATGTTAATGGATTTTCAAAGTCGTTAGCAATATGCTTGTAGAACTCTTGGTATTCTTCGTCTTTCAGTTCAGCTTTTGGACAGCTCCAAAGCGCAGTTGCTTTGTTAATCGCTTCCCAATGTGCAGGAACAGCTGGCGTATCTTCACCCTCTTCGTTTTTAACTTCTGCCACTTCTTCAGTAAACATCTCAACAGGGATGCTGATGTGATCAGAGTATTTAGAAACGATAGTACGTAATTTGTAGTCGTTTAAGAATTCAGATTCATCTTCACGAAGGTGTAAAATGATCTCTGTACCACGATCTGCTTTTTCGATATCAGCAACGCTGTAATCTGCTTCACCAGCAGATTCCCAACGTGTACCCGTTGATGCTTCTTCGCCCGCTTTACGCGTGTTAACTACAACTTTATCAGCAACGATAAATGCAGAGTAAAAACCAACACCAAACTGACCAATTAATTGAGAGTCTTTAACTTGATCGCCAGAAAGCTGTTCAAAGAAGTCGCTTGTACCTGATTTTGCAATCGTACCTAAATGCTCAACAACTTCATCACGCGTCATACCGATGCCGTTATCACTAATTGTTACCGTTTTAGCATCAGCGTCAAAGCTTAGACGAACACGAAGGTCTGCGTCATTTTCAAAAAGAGCGCCATCAGAAAGGGCTTTAAAGCGTAATTTATCCGCAGCATCTGCAGCATTAGAAACAAGCTCACGTAGGAAGATCTCTTTATTAGAATATAAAGAGTGGATCATTAGTTTAAGAAGTTTACCGGTGTCGGCACTAAAAGTATGATTTTGTTGATGTTCCATAATATCTCTTTCTCTTTGAATAGTAATAATTAAACAATATAAAAGAGATGGGGATGAGTCCGACCTTTTCAAGGCATGAAGGGAAAAATTTTAACTTATTTTAACGTTTTGTTACCTAGCATGCTGAACATGAGGGAAGATCTATAAAGAGTAAGCACATAAAAAAACAGCACTGTACTTTATTAATGTCCCCCTCTTTATATATTCAGAAAGCCCTAAAAAAAATGCCCATCAGAGATTAACTGACAGGCACTGCTTATATTTTTTATTGATATCTATTATGGCGTATAGAATGTTGCAGCACCAGGGCCAACAGGCAGACCAAAGGCGAATACCCATAGATAGAACAAAATACTCCAACCAATCATAAAGCAGATTGAGTACGGCAGCATAATAGCGATTAATGTACCGATACCTAAATTCTTCATGTAACGGGTTGCTACCGCTAAAATAATTCCGAAGTAACTCATCATTGGCGTAATAATGTTCGTTGTTGAATCACCAATACGGTAAGCCGCTTGAATCGTTTCCGGCGCATAACCAACCAGCATTAACATAGGTACAAAAATAGGTGCAGTCACAGCCCATTGCGCAGATGCAGAACCAATCATTAAATTGATAAAACCACACATCAATATAAATGCAAAGAACAACATTGGCCCCGTCAAGTTAATCGCTTGTAAGAAATTTGCACCTGAGACAGCAATCACTTGACCAAAGTTTGTCCAGTTGAAAAAAGCAACAAACTGAGCAGCAAAAAAGATAAGCACAATATACAAGCCCATTGAAGACATAGACTTAGCCATTGCATCAATCACATCACGATCATTTTTCATTGTGCCAACAACTTTACCGTAAACAAAACCTGGTACTGCAAAGAAGACGAAGATAAAGGCAACAATACTCTTCAGGAATGGTGAGCCTGCAACCGTGCCCGTCGCTGAACGAAGAATGCCATCATCAGGGACAATCGTCCAAGCCAGTAAAGCACTCACAACAAGAACAGCAAAACCGGCATACATTAGGCCTTTTTTCTCAATAGCCGTTAATAGCCCCATGTTATCATTGGTTAAATCTTCTGACGCTTCATCGACATTGTACTTACCAAGCTTTGGCTCTACTATTTTCTCAGTTACAAAAGCACCCGTTATTGCAATAAAGAAAGTAGAGATAAACATGAAGTACCAGTTTGCCTCAGGGCCAACGGTGTAGGTTGGGTCAATCATTTGCGCAGCCGTTTCTGTAATACCAGAAAGCAGTGGATCTACCGTACCGATTAATAAATTAGCAGAGTAACCACCCGATACACCCGCAAATGCAGCTGCAAGACCAGCTAATGGATGACGACCAAGGGAATGGAAAAGCATTGCAGCGAGCGGAATAAGAACAACGTAGCCAAGCTCAGATGCTGTATTAGAAATAATACCCGCAAAAATAACGGTGACTGTTACCATACGCTTTGATGCAGTCATAACAAGACCGCGCATTGCAGCTGAAAGCAAACCTGAATACTCAGCAATAGCAACACCTAACATTGCGACTAGTACCGTTCCTAACGGTGCAAAACCAACAAAGTTTTTTACTAAATTAGTTACAATTAATTCTAAACCCTCAGCATTTAATAAACTGACGACATGAATCACCCCATCTGCGGTTCTTCCAGGCGCACCCTCTGGACGAGGATCAAGTACAGATACTTCAAAGTATCCCGCAATGCCAGAAAAAACTAATATCGCTAAACAGAAAAGTGCAAAAAGGGTAATTGGATGAGGTAATAGATTTCCTAAATATTCGACTGAATCAAGAAAACGCGTCATTAAAGACTTTTTCATCGGTTGTTGCGGGGATGCAGATTGTTGCATGTGTAACTCCTTGCTTATTCACCCGAGTTATCAATAATAAAAATATTAATAAGCAGATGAAAAAATTAATACACTCTATAAAACTGAGTGCTTCCAAAATCAACCGACCACACTACATGACAATAAAATACAAAGAAAGTTAAGAAAAAAGCAATAACATTCAGAATGTTATTAATTGTTAATATTATATAAACGAAGTGTGATTGCAAAACATTGAAAAATTGAAATGGTATCTAGCGGGGAAAGGAAATTCACCTAGGATAAAAGTAGCAAAGAGCCAAAGATTATTATCAACTGATTAATATAGGGTAGGGAATATGACGCTTTATAAGGGTACTGAGTTTGAACCGCTTTCTATTCTACTTTTAAGATAATTTACACGAAATGCTGCTCATTGCGAATGAGCAGCATTTACAAAATAGATGAAAAAACTGTATTTAATTACTTAGCCGTAATTGAGAATTCATCAATACGAACTTCAACATCTTTATGCATGTCAGGTTTGCCATTTGCACCAACTTCAACTTCCATCTGATTAAAGATCTCAACGCTAGCATTTGAACCGGTATTGAAATCAAGTGTAACTTGACTGAAACAGTCTTTCTTATCACCTTTTGGTGCATTACCTAGATCTCTTACATGCACACGATTGTCTGCAATAACTTTACCTGTTAAAGGTGCACCTTCAACAACTTCACGTACGCCATAATGAAGTGTACTAGGAGATGCAGTCCCTTTTTTATCACAGTAATAAAGTGAATAGCTCATATCTGTATTTTTAGGTAAACCGTTAACGGTCTGGCTTAAACCAGGTGTCGCGGTGAAATCATTAATTTCAACGCTTTTTTTAAATCGAATGCGAGCTGATCCCTGCGCATCAAAAGCAGTATCACCAGAAGTACCTACATCGCCAAGGCCCCCTTTAGAATCTTCATGTGAAATCCAAACATCACTCTTACCTTGATTACTACGAAAATCAGTTAATTGTGGATCTACAACGAAATTTTGAGCAGAAAAAGCTGCGCTTGAAGTCAGTAATGCCGTTGTGATTAGTAGTGGTTTGATCATTGTATTTACTCTCTTTAATAAAATTATAATTAATCATGGTAATCAAGTGATGGACCATAATTACCTTCCATGTTGTTGTAACGTTGATATCAAAACTTTTTAAAACCTTAAACTTGAAACTGCACCGTCAGCGCCTTTAATTGTTCTGCTAATTTAGCAATTTCAGTACTGGCACTGCGCGTTTGCTCAGAAGCAGCAGCATTTTCCTGTGCTATCTGTTTAACATTAATTACATTTTCATTTATATTTTCAGCGACTGAACTTTGCTGTTCAGCTGCACTTGCAATTTGTATGTTCATGTCGTTGATGACACTGATGGCATGGGTAATAGACTGCAAGGCAACACTGGTATCACTTGCCTGTGCAACACATTGATCCGCGTGCTCCCTACCTTTATCCATAACAACCACAGTACTTTGTGTACCCGCATGTAGTTTTTCGATAATGAGTTGAATTTCCTGTGTAGAGTCTTGTGTTCTGCTGGCAAGAGAACGTACTTCATCAGCTACGACTGAAAAGCCTCTACCATATTCACCAGCACGTGCAGCTTCTATTGCAGCATTCAGTGCTAATAAATTTGTTTGATCTGCAATGCCTCGAATCACATCTAGAATGCTACTAATATTCGACACCTCTTGCTCTACTTCAGCTAATTTTTCAGATGATTCATTTACATTCATATTTAATGTATTAATTGCAAATATAGTTTGTTCGACCACTTTACTGCCAGAGCTTGCTTCTTTGTCAGCTTTTGTCGCAGCCTCTGCTGCATTGGCAGCATTATCCGCAACATCATGCACCGTGGCAGCCATTTCATTCATTGCTGTTGCTACAAGTTCCGTTTCAGTTTCCTGTTGAATAATACCCTTTGCAGTTTCATCTGTGACAAGGGCAAGTTTTTCCGAAGCCGATGCTAATTCATTACTTGCTGATGAAATTGTCGCTA
Source organism: Psychromonas marina (assembly GCF_030161115.1). Taxonomy (GTDB): domain Bacteria; phylum Pseudomonadota; class Gammaproteobacteria; order Enterobacterales; family Psychromonadaceae; genus Psychromonas; species Psychromonas marina. The sequence goes on along the minus strand of NZ_BSPQ01000016.1, from coordinate 3,086 downwards.
TCATATTTCTTAAGTGATGCGCTGTTTTTTGAATAGAGTTCAATAATAAACCCGTTTCATCTTTACTGGTTACACCAACCTCAATGGTTAAGTTGCCTTCGGACAATTGATTAGATAATGCCACTGCGCGATAAATAGGTTTAGTAATTGAAGTAGTTAATATATAAGCAGCTACAACTGCAATTGCGATAGCGGCAAGCGATAGAGACAAAATCATATTAATACTTTGATCAGTATTCGCTTTAAGCTCGACACCTAATCTATCTTGTTCCTGCAAAATTGCTGAATTTACATCCGCAATAGTTGTCGCAATTTCAACCTCAGCGTTATTTAAGATGACATCAATAATTTTGTTTTTTTCTAAAATAAGTTCATTGATGATATTCATATTCTTTATGTAAGCTTGATGAGATGTCATGAACTCATTTAATAAATTTATCGCATCCTGATCTTCAAGATTCTCTTCTAATTCAGAGACCCCCTCGCCGAGAATGTTTTCCATATTGTTAATAGCAATATCGAAGTTTTCTTTGCTGTTCGACTCAAGGTATTTAATAACAAATAAACGACCAACATACATTTTTTCCTGTACATAACTGGCATAGTAAGCCGCTTCTGTATCACCTACTCGCTGGATTATGCTAGCAATTACTTTACCCATATTCTCGCCAAGCGGTACTAATGCTGTATTGTTAATTTCATCTCTTTGCTGCATTAAGCTAACTACATCTGTAAAGCCTTGTTGATAATCCTTAACTGAAGCGTCAACTTTAGCTATCAACGGAGCTCTTTGAGAATCGTTAATTTTACTTTGTGCCTCTACTAAAACACGACTCATGGTAGCGTCTGATTGTTGGTACTGCTTTAAATCATCATTACTCTTAGTGATCAGAAAATTCTTCACATCAATACTGACTTTGAGCATATCAACCTGTAATTGGTCAGCTAAGTTAGCATCACTGACCAAGTCTCTATACTGATCACTTCTATCTTGTGATTTTTGCAACGCAAATACACTCATACCTAACACAATACAAAGCAATATCAGTACAATAAAAAAGCCAAGACCAATTTTTAAACCTAATTTTAAATTTTTAAACATCAAACACTCGCAGGTTACGTGGCACTAAAATAGTTAAGTAATACAATTCAACAAGGAGAAATAAAATAGGGAGTTTAATTACTTTCACTCCTTATTTCATAAAACAGCTAAAACAATAAATATAATATCAATTATTCAATGAGTTATATTAATTAAAAAGCAACAATTAGACTATATTATGACTTACCACATAAACTGCCTCCACCCTTTTGTATTACTTTTGTGCTGTATGGTTCAAATAAAAAAGAAAAATTGGTGATTTTTAGCAATTACTGTTCTGATCGATTTAAGATATTTAATTCTAACCAGTAAAAATATGCCCTTTGAGAGAAGTAAATAACAATATTTTTTGATAAATAGAGGCGATGGGTGGACGTTGCTCATAAACCTTCGCTTCAAATTCCTAAACGAAAAAATAAGGTACAACTGTGGGTCAGTCTTTAGGCCGTCATTGGGCGAAACCAAATATGTATTTTCTTTCAGGATGTTTATTGATACCTACAAGTACTTGACGATAGGTGGACACTCTTCAGAAACCATCGCATCAAATTCCTAACCGAAAAAAAGGTACAACTGTGGGTCGGTCTTTAGGCCGTCAATTGGGCGAAGCCCGATATGAACTTTATTTTTAGGAGCTTATTGATACACAGAGACGCTTGGCGACGGGTGGACACTGATCATAAACCATCACTTCAAAGTACCAAAACGAAAAAATAAAGTACAACTGTAGGTCGGTCTTTAGGCCGTCAATTGGGCGAAGCCCGATATGTATTTTATTTTTAGGAGGCTTATTGATACACAGAGGCGATGGGTGATTGGCGGAAATTGTTCGTAAACCATAACTTCAAAGTACCAAAACGAAAAAATAAAGTACAACTGTGGGTCGGTCTTTAGGCCGTCAATTGGGCGAAGCCCGATATGTATTTTATTTTTAGGAGGCTTATTGATACACAGAGGCGATGGGTGATTGGCGTCAATTGTTCGTAAACCATCACTTAAAAGTACCAAAACGAAAAAATAAAGTACAACTGTGGGTCGGTCTTTAGGCCGTCAATTGGGCGAAGCCCGATATGTATTTCCTTTTTAGGAGGCTTATTGATACACAGAGGCACTTGGCGATGGGTGGACACTGATCATAAACCATCACTTAAAAGTACCAAAAGAAAAAGGTGCAACTGCGGTTCGGTCTTTAAGCCGTCAATTGGGCGAAGCCCGATATGCATTTTCTTTGTAGGATATATATTGATACGCAGAGGCGCTTAGCGATGGGTGAACACTGCTCATGAACCATCGCTTCGCACAATTCGCCCTGCTATCACTATACGTATTGGCCAGTCGAAACGTTGAAGCATCTCAGAATGATGATTAATCATTTCTTGCTGCCCCATATAATGGGCCAATGTCGTCTAAGCGGCTATAACGAAAAAAAGGTACCGCTGTAGGTCGGTCTTTAGGCCGACAATTGGGCGAAGCGCGATATAAATTTTGTATTTAAGAGATTTATTGATACGCAGAGGCGATGGGTGAACATTGCTCATGAACCACCGCTTCGCGATATTCGCCCGATTATCCCATGATTTGATACTGCCTATGGTAGGCTATTAACCTTCCCCATGCGAGAGTAGGCCTCATTTATCAAGTGGCTAAAACGAAAAAATCCCTGCTGACGTGAGTCAACAGGGATGTTTCGTATTAGGCGCTTGGCGATGACCTACTCTCACATGGGGAGACCCCACACTACCATCGGCGCAACTGCGTTTCACTACTGAGTTCGGAAAGGGATCAGGTGGGACCACAGCGCTATTGTCGCCAAGCTAAAAAGTTAATTAGAAAAGCTGTTATTGTTCTTGAATTCGTTCGTCTTAAATCAGGCTTTGTATTAGTAAAATACGTTACGCAAGCGTATATATTTTTATGTCTTCTTTGACAAGTCTTGGTAAACACTACAAAACTCTTAGAGTTTGTATGGTTAAGCCTCACGGGT
>NZ_BSPQ01000015.1 GCF_030161115.1 Psychromonas marina | reverse complement strand
ATTCATGTTCACTCCTTTAGTGGATAGTATTATCCAAAATTAAAGTGTCCAGTTCAATTAGACCAGAATACTCTATGCCAAACTCTGTCAACACATAACACTGGACATCTTTCCCTTGTAGCCTACAACCATCAGCCTTTACAGCCGAAAAAACGACAAAATCTTTTAGTTGAGAGAGCTGTTCTACGCTTAATCCCTTTGGACGGCCTGTATGCTTTTTTTCTTTTAGCCCTGAAGTCCTCTGTATTAAATAGGTTTGTATCCAGCTATTAACACTCGTTCGGCTTACTTTTAAGTATTCAGATATTTGAGTTCTATTTTTACCATCGAGGAAGAGAGAAACCGCTAATAAGCGAAGCTTTAGTCTCGCATCTGATGTAGAGCTAATGATTTTAGATAGTTCTTGAGTCATATTCATCACCTTTAAATTGTACCTTGTTAGATCACAAAATTAATGGAATTGGTATGAATCGTCTTTAAAACTCAACGTGAAGGCTGCTTTTTCCCATTGTGCATACGCACGTATATTTTGATACCGGTTAGATACATATTTTGTATTAATTTAATGTAAGATTATTTTTTTTAAGTTATTAGATTGTTAGGATGTTAGGGGGTTAGGATGTTAAGAATATTAATATATACAATTAAAAACATATATTAAGTTGCCATTTTAGATTTATCGTCTCTTGGTTTTATTAGGTGTAAAAATGCGTAAATTAGATTTTATTGAAAAAAGAGAAATTGATTATTTTATACAAGTTATATGCGATGGAAGTAATCAAGAGGCGCTCGATATTATCAATGAATTTGAAAGTAGTTTAACAGGTATCTTATCTAAAGCTGATACCTCGTTACCAATGAAGTTGCATATGATAAAGGGAGGATTAGATATTCTTGGGTTTGTATCTTTTAGTGATTATATACATGAACTCTCATTTCTTAATGTAAATTGTTTTTCGAATGAGTTTGAAAAGCTTATTTTCAATGGGTTAGGTATATACAAAGATATCATTACCCACACATTATCTAAAAAAGTAAATAAAAGTAAATAAAAGTAAATAAAAGTAAATAAAAGTAAATAAAAGTAAAGTAAAAAAGGTTGTAGAGGGAGTTGACTGATGAAAAAAATCAAGGTTTTATTATTAGAAGATGACTTGTTTATTGCGCGAGTAGTTATTAGGCGTTTAGAAAGTGAAAATTATTTTGTAAGGCACTCTTCTGATATCGGGTCGATGTTTTTAAATGTTAATAAATTTAAATTTGATGCAATTATACTCGATATGTCGTTACCTTCTGGGGATATTTTAGACAGTATTGAACGATTAAAAAAAATAGACAAATTTAAATTGTTAATATTTACAGCCAAGGAAGATGTTAAAGCAGAATTGCGTGGCGTAAAACTTGGTATTGATGATTACGTTTTAAAAAGCCGTGGGGTAGATATATTAGTTGAACGCTTAAAAATACTTTTATTTAAAAGTGATAGAGCACCTTCACCGCCACCACCCATTCATGGATTAGTCGTTTCTTCTAAAGATAAATCTATTATGTATGAAGGGGCTTTGATTGACATGACAAGGAACGAACTCGTTATTTTTTATGTGTTGTACAGGGATTTTAATGTGTTAATTACAAGGGATGAACTTGCCAATGCTTGCTACGGTATCGAATACGATGGATATTCCCGTAGTATTGATTTAATTATTAGCAGGCTTAGAAAGAAAATAAACACTAAAATGCATGGTTGTTTAGATATTAAATCTGTCCGAGGAGGGGGGTATAAATTAATAGTTAATACCTTGACTGCTGTATGAAGAGTAGTGTTCGAGAATTCAAAAAAGTAATTGGTGTCGTGTTCTTTTCCTTTGTTTTCCTAATTGGAAGTGTGGCTTATCTTTATACACTACAAACTGAGGTGGGGAAATTAAATATTCTACGCACATTCAATTACGAAATTCAGTCGAATATTAAAAATTTATTTCAAGACCTGCACGTGGCGAGAGAAAGTTTCTTGTACGGCAACAAAAATGGTCTTGCAAAGGCAAATCGCCTTTACTCTGAGTTGTTACAGGAGGTTTATTCTTTCGAGGAAATGATACTTATTCCAGAGTATTTTGATAAAAATACATTAGAAAAGAAGTTAAGTGATTTAAGTCACGCTAAACTTCTTTTGCAAAAAAATCAAAATTCAGTACCCTCTAAAATCGATGATTTAATAGAGAGAGGGGCTCTAAGCGGCAGTGGCTATTATTATCATAGCGGCAAAGACGGTTATTTCTTTAATCGAGAAAAGGTAGATAATACTTTTAGGGGCTTGTTCTCGATTGTGATTGATAAGCACGCGGAAAAGTCAGTAAGATTACTTTATGAACTAAGGTTGTTAAGCGGGCTGTTAATTTGTCATGTGTTATTCATAGCTTTCTTTTGTGGGCTAAAGTTTGTTGCATTTTATAAAAACATGATATTACCCGTTGAAAAGATATACAAAGAACTCTCCAATACCCCCTATACAGGAGGTGGATTTCCAATTAACTCTCATTATTTAGAAATGAATAAGCTGCACGAAAGTATTCAAAGTGGATTCGAGGAAAATAATAAGCTAATAACAGAATTAAAACAATCAGCCAACACCATTAATCAACTAAATTTCGAGATAAAAAATAAATTAATTAACAAGTCAAATTTTTTATCCATGGTAAGTCATGATATTCGTACTCCACTAAACTCCGTCATTGTTGGGTTAAGTTTAATTGATAGTAAAGACTTTTCCCCTTATTTAAAAAGGGAATTTATAGATATTTCAAATGGTTGCCAATATTTATTGAATTTTGTTAATAGCCTTATGAGCTTTTCTAAGTTAGATAATCCCAATGAGTTTGTTGTGCCTGAGGTAATTAGCACTATTTTTTTGGAAGAATGGATCTTAGAAATTAGCTCTTTACTGACTCCCTGGGCAAAAAGATATAATATAAAGTGCTACATATATATCGGCAATGGCTTTCCTGAGTCATTTAACTCTAATTCCAATGTACTATCTCAAGTGGTAGTTAATATTGCAAATAATGCTGTGATGCACTCTAAAGCCTCAGTGATTAGAATAAAGTTATCTTATGATGCTTCAAAATCAACTGTTTCTGTATCAATCATTGATTTTGGTATAGGTATTAAAAACGTTCTATCTAGTAAAATTTTTAATCAGTATGAAAGCTCTTCATCATCTAAGGGAAATGGCTTAGGTTTATTTATATCTAAATCGCTTATTGAAAACTTAGGTGGTTCGATAAGCGTATTTAGTTCATTCGGTAGAGGAACAAAATTTAGTTTCACCCTACCTATTGATATTCCAGAACATACATTATTATTGCAGCTTGATAATAGAAAACAGCATAATCGTAATCGAGGTTATATAGGTAGATATTTTTCTGATGATTTTGATGAAGCAACTTTTGATGATCATAGTTGCTTACATCCGTTTATGAATCTGAATTTATTTGAACAGCTACCATCTGTCAAAAAAGAAATGACTAATCTAAGCAATGTACGAATATTAATTGCTGAAGATGTACCAATGAATGTCCGTTTAATGAAAAAAGTGGTAAAGAAATTTAATTTTAATGCTTGTTTTGCATCTAATGGTATTCAAGTATTAGAAATTATTGAGGAGGAGAATGTTGATATAATATTAATGGATATCCAGATGCCTTTAATGGGGGGGCTTGAGGCTACGAAATTAATCAAGTCATCTGCTTTATTTTCAGGTATTACCATCATAGGGCTATCAGCACAGGCAGACCCCAAAACTGAAGCAAAGTGCCTCGAAGCAGGTATGTTAATGTTGATGAGCAAGCCTTTTGATGTATCAAAACTTACCGAAATAATTAACTCTATATCAGATATTAAACGTAAGGCATCTCTTGCTATTAATTATGATTAAATAATAGATTTACATGCTTCTGCACTTCACTCAGGTATAACCTAAACTTGTTATATGTTTAGCGTTATTTCAAGGGGATTGTGATGAAAACTCCAGAAGCAAGCTTTCTAGTATGGTAGTGCACATACCATTGCGATCATGACTGTATTGAACATCTTAAAGATTGAAATGGCCAAATGGTTTTATTTGCCCCATTGTATGCATGATAAAGGGGGCGAGCGTCGTTGTCGGCAACTGACTGAATGTTGTAGTTGCCACAAACAAACATCTGTAATGGCTGGTACACTCCCACCGAAGCTATCTCACCCTCTTAAAGTGGTTCTGGGCTGTTTATTTTATCTGGTCTGTTAAAGGGAGTATTTCTACACTACGCCTTAATAAATTAATCGAACAGCAAGGCTGATGCTAAGCTAAATCAGAAATGCGATGGATCACAGAGATAGTCTGTATAAATTATCTGGATATATTCTTCAACATCCGATCTGAACGTTTCACGTGCTAAGTGAATAATATTTAATAGCCACTCATTATTTAAACTACCAAAAATCGTTCTACAACAGCATTATCTAAACACGCACTAACTCAGTTTCCTGGACGCTATAGCCTTGTTAGTTAATAATGTTAACGCTCCTGCTTTAAATTCACTGGTATAAGTTTTGTACAGGTATTCTTTGTATTAATGTTTACTTCGACAGTAGGTAGTATTTATCCAAAATTAAAGTCCCAGTTCAATTAGACCAGAATAGCTCTCCTGAATTGAATCCAATTGAACAAGTCTGGTCAAGGATGCGAAAAAATGAAATTGTTAATTGAATTTCATCGATTGTGACGATATGGTAAATAAATGCGTTAATGCTTGGGATTACTTCAGAAGTGACACCAGTTGAGTTATTTCATTATGCACAAGATCGTGGGTTAATCTGATTAGTTAATTAATGGAATTGGTATTGCAAAGCCCGATGTTATAATGGTTGTAATTGTGCTAACGTTGAATTTAACGAATGTAAAATAAAAGAATATGAAATTAGCACGCAAAATATTGTTACTGCAAGTTGGTAAACACGTGCTTTTTTATTACTAAAGCTTTTAAAAGAACAATACATAGGTGTGATGTAATACCCCATAAAAGTAACTATAGATAAGTGAATAAATACGTATAAAGCAACGTCAAGCATAGTTTTATAATACCGATATATTTTATTAAAGCTGTAGTGGCCAAGTAAATCTGGCTGCGGATTTGTAGTCATTCAAATATAACTCTTCTGCTATATTTGGACTTATTCTATCGTTATGTTGATGAGGCCTAGTTTGACTGTAATATCCAACAATGCAATCGGTTATCGCATGCTTAGCTTCATCGATTTTGAGTAACCTATTCCAAGTGCCACTCTGTCTTTAAGCTTCTAAATAAGCGCTCCATTGGAGTGTTATCCCTGCAGTTTCCCCTACGAACCATGCTCTATTGGCGTGGCTTTAGAGGCGACTCTTTTACGCTCTTCTTTGAGTTGGCGAACCCACTTATCCATAGTTGACTTATCAACATTCATTGCGGTTGAGGCTTCTTTTACTGAGTAGCCTTGATCAACAACTAACTGAGCTTATTATAATCAAAACTCGGGAGTGAAATTACGCTTGCCTGTTCTCTTTATTTTGCCACTACAAGGATCTATCAATAGGTGTTTTGGCTTAAGGGGAGAATTTTACGGTCAAATTAGGAATAAAAATATAAATCTCTTTTGGGGCTAAGTCCATATTCGTTTTCATCAGGTTCCCCTTCCAAACATAAGAAATAAATATTAACTATAGGAATAAGAATCCACCAACCACAACGCCCAGTATCATGCAATCTTCTGATTGCGACTGCAACAGAAGGAATAAGCAGTACTAGGGTGTAAATCCCCCCCCACAGAATCACTTAAAAAAGCACCAACACCTAGTAGTCCTCCAACAACTCCCGCTATTACGCTGATCGCGATTAACATGTTAAAAAGAAAGAACATCCAATATTCTTTTCTGCGAGCTCTACTATAAAAAACAGAGTACTTCTGAAGTACTCTAATATACCAGTTCATCTTATGCCTTATAATTGCCCTATTTTAAGATTAAACACCAACTTAGGGGCATGTAACTGGTATCCAATAATTGCATAATACCCCTGTTTCCTTGGTGTATTGTATTCATTCTGTATCAGTTTTGCTGCGAAGCAGATATCGTCAGTGAGTTAAAAACTCACTAAATAATTAACTTCACTAATGACCGAATACTATGCACTCAAAAATTATATTTTTTCACTTGTCATTACGACATTAACAGGTTGTTTTAATACTATTACAGCACTGACATTAAATGATGTTATGTTTGAACAATATACCAGTGCGATAGTTGGATACAAATCTAACTACAAAGATATTGCTATTCTTAATCACTTAGGCTGTACTTTAGTGACTGGGCATTTTCGGATATCGTGCCAACAAGCGTCTTCACACCTGATTGACGTGGTTTAATTGATTCGACTAACCCAGTTAAGACATAATTGATTTAACTGGAGGTTGAAATGAAAACACGTAAAACCTATTCAAAAGAATTCAAACTTGATACCATTGCACTGGTAAGAGAGCAAAATTACAGTATTGCTGAAGCAGCCAGAAATTTAGAGGTTACTCCTCAGATTCTTGGTCGTTGGATAAAAGAAGCTGAAAATGACGATGGTCATGCATTTAGAGGGAACGGTAAATTAACACCTGAGCAAGAAGAGATCCGTAAGCTAAAAGCACAAATAAAACGCTTGGAAATGGAGCGTGAGATATTAAAAAAAGCGACGGTCTTCTTTGCCAAAGAAACGAAGTAAAATACGCGTTTATTGCCCAAAATAAGAAGATCTGGCCTGTGATATTGATGTGTCACGTGTTGGGTGTGAAAAACAATAATTACTACAGCTATCAAAAGCGGAAGTCTCAGGAGCCAGCAAATACAGAGCACCAAGAGATGTTGCAATGGGTTAAAAATATTGCCGAGTTTAGCGATAATACCTATGGTGAAAGACGCATTCAGAAGGCATTAAATGCGCTTGATTTCCCTGTTGGACGTAGGAAAACAGCGCAACTGATGAAAGAAGCACACGTTTGGGTACGTTATAAGAAGAAGTATAAAGCAACAACCAACAGCGACCACAAGAAGCCTGTATATGATAATGAACTTAAACAGAATTTCGATGTTCAACGTCCCAATCAAGCATGGGTGCAAGACATTACGTACATATGGACTGCTGTATTTAGCTGTCGTAATAGACCTATATTCTCGTAAAGTTGTTGGTTGGAGTATGGGTAGCAGAATGAAAGCACAACTTGTTTGTGATGCCCTAACAATGGCTATATGGCAACGAAAACCTAAAGCCGGATTGATAATACACTCAGATCAAGGCGTTCAATATGCGAGCCATCAATATAGGCGGATACTGAGGCTGCACAAGTTTGTAGGCAGTATGAGCAAAAAAGGATGTTGTTGGGATAATGCAGTAGCAGAAAGCTTTTTCGGTAGCTTGAAACAGGAAAGAGTCCACTGGCGCAATTACCGAACGCGTTATGCAGCCCAGCAAGATGTATTGAATTACATCTCGATGTGGTACAACAGCCAACGGATGCATTCATACCTAAATTATCAGAGCCCCAATGAATTTGAGCGTATGGATAAACCATTAAAAGAAGTCGCTTAAAGAACTTAACTAGGGTGACCGAATTAAGTTGACCAGGTCAACCTTAGTGGGAGTCATTATGTCTAGTTTCTATACGGAGTATCAATGTCAATTGTAATACGCAAAGCAAAGAGAGAAGATTCAACTCTAATTCTTAGGTTTGTTAAAGAGCTAGCAAGGTATGAAAAAGCTGAACATGAGGTTTTCGCTACAGAATCTTTAATTGAAAACTCTATTTTTGGCAAAGATTCGTCTACTAAAGCCATCATTTGTGAAAAAGGTGGTGAGCCTATTGGCTTTGCCGTCTACTTTTTCAATTATTCTACATGGCTAGGTAAAAATGGTCTTTATCTTGAAGATCTGTATGTAAGTCACTCTGAACGAGGTAGTGGTGCTGGTAAACTGCTTTTGAAATATTTAGCAAAGGTTGCAGTAAAAAAAGACTGCGGAAGATTTGAATGGAGTGTACTTGATTGGAATGAACCTGCAATTAAATTTTACGAATCTTTGGGCGCTAAACCTAAAAGCGAATGGCTAGGTTATCAATTAACAGGAGAAAATCTGCAATCTTTTGCAGAGTCCTAAAACTAATAACACGCCCTGAGGGGGACCGCCAGTAAAAATCAGCTATTTATTGCAAATTTCAATAACGGCGAATTCCTACGCTTCAGGGCTTCTAAGTATGTAGACTCATCATACGGTGTACTTGTTTTCCAACATCTAAAAATGATCCTGATCCACTTAAATGCCAATGATCTAATGATGCTATTATGTGGTTTTCCCTTGATTTTTTGCTGTTCATAATAGGCTTTTGCCCAGAATGAATAACGCACCGAAAAGCCTGCCCACTCGACAAAGGTTTGCCTTAAAAAGGTCGGACAACTGTAACGCCAATGTGTCCATTTCTTTTTCCCACTTTGCTCAATAACGGGTGCTATACCTACATATTTCTGTAGCTCTGATGCATCTTTATAGCGGTCTCGATTATGACCAAATGCAACCAAAAGACGAGGTGCAAGCTGTGGGCCTGCACCAGGTAAACTATCAAAAATCACTTTATCTTTTTGTGCGTTGTAGGCGCATTTAATCGCTTTATCGAGCATTTCAATGCCTTTAAGTAACACTTTGTATTGTGCGATAAGTACTTCGACTAACATCTGATTCGGCTCTATAACGCCACGGTCTTCAGTTAATGGCATCGCCAGTTTGATACTCGCAATACGTGCTTCATTGATATCAGGGTAACGTGAGTTATGTTGATTAAAAAAAGCGATTAAAGTTTGTTTCCTCGCTTTTTTTACTTTACTTAGTGAAGGCCACTTTGTAATGAAGTCACAAAATATTAGGGTGTCTTTTTCTTTAAACCATTCAAGGGCTTGCGGGTAGTAATTTTTTAGTGTTGTTGTAATTTTGTTAGATATATCGACGCCATTTTGCACCAGGCTTCGACGATATTCCACGAGTTGAGCAAGGGAGCGAATAGCGGCTGATTCAGGCTCGATAACAGTGAGTTTATGCATGTGTAAACTAAGTATTTCAACTTGTGTAAAGGCATCAGAATGGTCGTCTTTCGCGCCACTGGGAGTGAAGGCTTTACGGTATTTAGCGACCGTGGATGGGTTGATGGTAAATAATGTCAGGTGGTTGTATTTGCTTAATGCATAAATCAGCGGGCCTTTTTTTAGCTCACATGCGATAGCAATTTGTTGGTCTGGATAGCGTTTTTTTAGGCTCATTGCCCATTCATGTAAGGCTTCAGGTTAATTCTTAATAACAGAATATTGGTATGCTTCTGAATTTGTGGGATGTTCGCAGATATCGTGTTTGGTGTCAGCCCAATCAATTCCAATTAATGTAGCAAAATCATTGACGTTATAGTCTTTCATTTTTGGTCTCCTGCGCGTAAAGTTAAACATGGAATATGCTTAGGATCGGTTTCTCGCAGGTCTTATAGATAGTCGGTGGTCGGCAATCCCTGAGTATGCGTTATGAAGCCGAATTGCTCTGTTGGTTCGAACGTCTTGTTAAAAGCATTTATGTGTTTGGCGCTTAAATATTCGTAACCAACAGAAGCATGTTCCACTTATATAATAGGAAATGGTTTATTAGATATGTGGCTTGGTCTTACTATAAGTTGCTTAAATGGGAAATTAACAGTTGGCTATCGCTTCGCGATTATAGCCAACTATTTCTGTTCGCTTAATGTGGCCGCTTGTAGTTGTAAAGTTTAAAGCAGACGCAGTTTCCTAGCCACTATAACAGAATAGCAGGTGATGAAAGGCGTGTTGAGAGAATTAAATTAACTGTAATTTGGTTAGGAGATGGCTTTGATGAGCTAAAAATATTAGCGAATGGTAGCATCCTGATTTATTCAATGACTTTGTTACAAAGCGGATACACAAATAAAGTGTTATGAGCGTATTGTGTGCGAAATTAAAATCAATAGTAGAAGTTTTGGTGAAGAAGAAAGTGAGAATGTATTATATATCGGCATTTATTTTGATGCTGTTCTCTATATCGTACAACGGAAAGGCGTGTCGTTTACAACGGGTAGAAAAATGGGACCTGCCCATGGAAGTTAATACTCAATGATAATTTTCACTTTAAAAATTAGCTGAGACAAGCCACTGGGTTTTATGTGAATTTAAAGGTTTTTTTAAATGGAAAGGGGATTTAAAGCTGATGAAGATAAGTGGCTACATAAAAGAGACGGTAATGTAGTTTATGTACGATGAGATAATAAAAAACAGTTTTGATACCATTCTTAAGCGATAAAGGGCCCCTTAAAGTGAATATATTTTTAAGGATTTTTAAGGGTTTTTAAGGGTTTTTAAGTTCATGCTAAATAATAATTAGTTTGAATATAAGACCAGGTTTACTTGACCACAACAATGTTGTTAAAGAGGGTGTATGTTTAGTAGAGTTTGTCCTGCCAAAAAGAAAGTTAAAGTTCCTCTGAGATTATTTCATGTTGTTTGGGTGCCTGATGTTGAGACTAAAGTCTTGACTGTAAAAGGTGTACTTGAAGCTGGTGGGCGTATTGTAGAATCGGAATTGCCAGGGTTGGAAGCAAATGAATATAAACGACGTTTAAGCATTGAAACGGAAGGGTTTGACGGTAGATTTCTTAGCATTGATTATGTGATGTAGCGCATGAAAAAATTAAGAGTAGAGGGTTCTCTGTCAATAAGAGGATTCTGAGTGTATTAAAAAACAGCGTGATAATAATATTAGACAGAGAAGTTAGATCGACTTACCACGATGACAACTATAAAAGTAAGCGTTAACTATGCCAGAAGGGTATAAAAATCGGGCGCTAGATAACCACGTTGGCGAAAGCCTTGTTAATTTAAAAAGTGAGAAAAGGACATTGATTCGTATATTTACGATCATCTGAATAAAATGGCGTTATCGTGGCTAACTATGAAGTACGAGATTCAACATCAATGTCCGCTCCATTTGGTCGTTCGATTGATTAAATGATATGTTTTATTTTTAGATATTACACCGTTAAGCGTACATTCCAAGAGCTCCAAAATTGGTGTTCTTTATCTTTAGCGTCGACAATAAAAATAACGTTTAAGTATTATAGAGAGAAAAGGTATGAACAGTATCTCGGTAGACGCTAAAACCTCAACTGGTGGTGAAGTGTTAAAAGGTAATGATAGTGTTAAGATGGGATTTTTTTCGGCGAGTTGCGTTGGGGATGAGGCGACCTGTAAGTCAGGAAATAAATATTGCAAAGGTATTGGTAAAATAATGTCTGATTCTATGCTTGCGATTAATATTAATGGAAAGCAAATTGCACAAGCGGGGGATTGGGTTAATTGTGGTTGCCCTACAAGGAGTAATGTTTTAATCGCGGATGGAGTCGCAATTTATTTAGGCTTAGCTCCGGCAGGCTAAGTATATCAGTTCAAGCTGTAAACTTGGTGCAAGTACAACATGATTAGTCCATTGCATTAAATACACCGTTACTCGTTTGCATCATATATTTGGCGTAGCTTAGCTTAAGGTTCACCTAAATATTTTATAATAACGGTATTTAAACGAACTTCAAATAAAGGAACGTTTAACCCCAGTAAGACCAAACTGTAAATATTTTCCCTGCACCGGCTTCCTTGCTAAAAGTGTTTTTTCTTGGTGATAATCGGTGGTTTTTTAACATAGATAAGTGCTGTTGTTCTTTCACTAAACGTTTTAATCGAGCTTAACACTGCTAGCTATCGATACAGTTAGATTTTCTAAACTCTTTTTCTTTGCTTTATCAACAAATAACTTTGGTTCGTGTGCAAGCTTACCATGACTACTTCTAGCTTCACGCGCAGCAACTTGAAGTGCGATAGATAAAAATCTATCATCATTTTTGTCAATGTGTGATTGTAGAAGTGCTTTAATTTGGGTTGAGCTAGCGATGAAAATAATGATCTATTTAATCTGACATACAAGCTTCTACATAGCTTGAAATAGGGGTTACTACCATTTTAATAATCGTTAAAGCTCTAGTTTTTGGAATGTACCTGCTTCCTATTTATTCTGTTTAGCTTTCCATATTTCAAAGCTTCTACATCAATACGACATTCCTCAAATAGTTCAATTAATTGTTCTGACCTGGTCAACTTAATTCGGTCACCCTAGTTAAGTTCTTTAGGCTACTTCTTTTAATGGTTTATCCATACGCTCAAATTCATTGGGGCTCTGATAATTTAGGTATGAATGCATCCGTTGGCTGTTGTACCACATCGAGATGTAATTCAATACATCTTGCTGGGCTGCATAACGCGTTCGGTAATTGCGCCAGTGGACTCTTTCCTGTTTCAAGCTACCGAAAAAGCTTTCTGCTACTGCATTATCCCAACAACATCCTTTTTTGCTCATACTGCCTACAAACTTGTGCAGCCTCAGTATCCGCCTATATTGATGGCTCGCATATTGAACGCCTTGATCTGAGTGTATTATCAATCCGGCTTTAGGTTTTCGTTGCCATATAGCCATTGTTAGGGCATCACAAACAAGTTGTGCTTTCATTCTGCCACCCATACTCCAACCAACAACTTTACGAGAATATAGGTCTATTACGACAGTTAAATACAGCCATCCTTCAGCAGTCCATATGTACGTAATGTCTTGCACCCATGCTTGATTGGGACGTTGAACATCGAAATCCTATTTAAGTTCATTATCATATACAGGCTTTTTGTGGTCGCTGTTGGTTGTTGCTTTATACTTCTTTTTATAACGTACCCAAACGTTTGCTTCTTTCATCAGTTGCGCTGTTTCCCTACGTCCAACAGGGAAATCAAGCGCATTTAATGCCTTCTGAATGCGTCTTTCACCATAGGTATTATCGCTAAACTCGGCAATATTTTTAACCCATTGCAACATTTCTTGGTGCTCTGTATTTGCTGGTTCCTGAGACTTCCGCTTTTGATAGCTGTAGTAATTATTGTTTTTCACACCCAATACGTGACACATCAATATCACAGGCCAGATCTTCTTATTTTGGGCAATAAACGCGTATTTTACTTCGTTTCTTTGGCAAAGAAGAACGTCGCTTTTTTTAATATCTCACGCTCCATTTCCAAGCGTTTTACTTGTGCTTTTAGCTTACGGATCTCTTCTTGCTCAGGTGTTAATTTACCGTTCCCTCTAAATGCATGACCATCGTCATTTTCAGCTTCTTTTATCCAACGACCAAGAATCTGAGGAGTAACCTCTAAATTTCTGGCTGCTTCAGCAATACTGTAATTTTGCTCTCTTACCAGTGCAATGGCATCAAGTTTGAATTCTTTTGAATAGGTTTTACGTGTTTTCATTTCAATCTCCAGTTAAATCAATTATGTCTTAACTGGGTTAGTCGAATCAATTAAACCACGTCATTCATCAATCAACTTACTATTCAGTTCCATAACTTTTTGAAACACATAATCAACGGCATATTCCGTATCGGTTTTTATATTTTGATTGAAAAGCCAACTTCCATAGTTTGTAATTGCATTTTTTGAAACCACTAGCTTACCATCTTTAGATTTAGCGCCAGTCGATTTTCCAGCGTGCAACTTACAACGACCATTACGTTTATTGCCAAGCCGTTTACACGGGCCCGCTACGTGTCTTAGTGCTTTGTTAGTTGAGAGTTATTGTCTACGTTTAAATCTGAGGTTTCACAATCCAATATTATGTTTTAAATAGGAATGTAAAGTTTAGGATAGCATTGTTGATTAATATCAAATGGAAGTGATGTAAATTTTTTCATATTAAGCCTCTTTCGATACTATTATGATACATACTGATGGTTTATTTTAGATAAAATCACCCTACTTACAGAGAGTAAGTTTTTTATAATAAAGGTGTATAAAATGAATAAAGTGTCAATGGTTGATATTAACGTACCAAAAACATCACGAATCAATAAAAATAAAAAGCAACAAGGTGTTGCTTTACTCGAGCTTATTATTGCAATAGGTATTATCGGAATTTTAACCGCTGCAGTTGTATCGTTAGCATCAAATGCTTTTGCTTCAATGAACGCTAAGGAAGTGATTCAAAACACATCTCAAATAAAAACGGGTATTTCAGGCGTATATGGTCGTACTGGTGACTATACAAATATTGGTCAACCAGCCGGAGGGGGTGGTGGATTAGATGCTCAGGCATTTACAATGCAGGATTTATCTAACCCATTCGGTGCTGAACTTAAAGTGGAAGAAACAATGTGGGCTTCCGTGCCAGCTAAAGGGTATGTAGTAATAATTCCTCAATTACCCGCTAAACAATGTGCAGATATTGTTAATCAGATCGGTACATCTTGGGCTTATGTTGAGATTGCTAATGATTCTACTGCTCCCCCTACTGATATTTCTGGTGTAGCTGCTACCGAAAATATTGTTTATGTAGATGGTAACGATGAATTTTTTACACCAGGCTATATCGGTCAAGCATGTGGCGATGAAGGTTCACCAAATAAAACTGTTTATTTGGGGGCTCGTTAGGTTTATTTAACTGCAGAGTGCATCGGATATTAATATCTGATGCACTCTGCAGTACAGATAATGAGGAATAGATAAATAATGTTGAGAAGTCGATTTAACACTGGGTTTGCCTTATTTGAGACTGTAATTGCGATTGCAATTCTAGGGGTGATTTCCGCAAGTGCGACTGTTTTAGCCTTAAGAGATAGTCAATATAAGGCGAGCACTCTTATTGCTCAAGATTTAAGTCAAATTATTTCATCAACCGCGACTCGTATTATGATTCATGATCGTTTTCCTACAAAGGCTGGCATTCCTTTTATAACAGATTCGAATGGCCAATATTCATATGCCGTAAAGCGGGTTGGTGGTGATTCTAGTCACTTAGAGTGGTTAAAGTATGATGATTGTGCTGGTGGATTGGCGTCTCCTGCGATCAGTCATGAACTACGTCCTGCAATCGGTGTGGCAGAGGCTGTGAGTAGTGAACAGCATTCCATGATATTACCTTGCTATGTAGTCGGTGATGTAAATGCTCACTTGAAATATAAAAATGAAGCATTCTTTGTTGTTGACAACACCGCTGTAGGTCTGGGGTATTCATTACAATTTAATTTTGATGTAGGTGAGTCTTCGATTTTTGGCGCATCAAATGGCGGGGCATATTTTGCACGCTTTTATCAAGAACTTGTTAAGCAATTGATTTCAAATGAAGTGATAAGCAGTGAAAATGGAATAATTATTAATGAAGTTACTGATACAGGTAGTTTAGTGACGCTTAATGATCAAATTAATGATCCCATTCAAATAGGTGATTTTCTTCGCCATTCAGTTGAAGGAACGTCTTATTTACAGATCACTATTAGCAGTGCTTTTAATATAAGAGCATTGTTGTCGGATGGAAGCGTTAATATCAATGATGACAAAAGTTTATGCTGGGATAGCGAAGTAACCGGCAGGTTTAATTGCATCACCAATACTGATACAGGTGTAAAGGTCGTCGATCAATCTGGGGTGAATGCAACCATTGAAGGTAGCTCTGTGATTAGTGATGACTACTCTATAGGCTCATCTGGCTACACGGTACCAAAAATTCACTTTATTCGTGCTGGTGAAGGCGTCATTAAAAAACCAGAATGCCCAGTGAATTTTGTTGCAAATGTTGCTACTGCTATCAGTAGTTTTGGTGATGGTGGAGGGCAACATATCGATGAACGTGACTGGGGTGATACAACAACGGGTGGTGATGTTAAGTATGAGGCTAGCACTTTAGTCGGTGTTGTGGCGACGGGTTGGGAAGATAATCTGATAAATCCAGATTTTTGGGATGTACATAGTTTAATCGCATCAGAGTTTTATGATGATGGTGAAATAAATTCTCCTAATATTTCTCTTATAGCATTTACTTGGTGTGAAAGAGCATAGAACTTTAATTACTTATTAACGGAATGTAAAAATGTGTGTGAGTTTTAAAATTAAAATAATTATTTTTCTGTGTGGGCTGTTTGTAGTTCGTTCAGTTTTAGCGATGAATAGCTTTATACTAAATACAGGGGAGACAGTTTATGCCCATTTGTCAGATACTCATCAATTAAATAAATTGGCCTGTGTGTTGGACTTTAATCGTATTGTTGATCCGAAAATAATCACGACAGGAACAGAAATTAAAATCCCTGATGAGTGCCCTCGTAAAGAGATTCTAAACGGTGAAAATTTAACACCAAATGTAATCATTCATCAGCAAGACATATTAACAGAAAAGTCTAGCGTCGCTGATATCAAAACCGAAAGCCATATTGGTGAAAATAAGTTTTCTTTATCCTCGACGTTAACGCTTAAAGAAAACCTTGAACTATTAACAGCTCATCATAATGTGAATTTAAAGTGGAAAGCTAAGTGCGATATTGCAATTAATTCGTCAAAAGAATATCAAGGTGATCTATCTAGTATTTTAAGAGCCATATCGGATGACTTAACAGAAAGTAAATGGTATTTGGATTTTAAATATATCCCTATAAGCCAACTTATTATTAGAACCAAAGGGGGACATGATGACTGCTAAAAAAATATTACTATTGTTATCTGTTTTAGTACTGGCCGCCTGTTCATCTTCAACAGATCAAAAAAAGTCGAATGAACGAATTTCAAAATTCGATGAAAGAATAAAAGAAACTGGGAAAATGTCGGTAGAAAAAGAGGTTTATTATACAGAAGATTCAACAGTATTTAATCCGCTTCCTATTAAGATAAAAACTACTTTTGATAATGAGCTGGCACAAAGCTTGACTGTTCATCCAACAACGGTTACTGGATTAAAAGATGCTTTGTCATTTATCCCATTCCTGTCCACCGTTGTTCATGAATGTGAAGCTAATGATGATTCTGATGATGATTCAAGTGGCGTTCTTAAAGAGGCTGCTGACACCTCGGTAATTGAATACAAACATATTGACCATGATGGTGACGTTGCCAGCTATTTACTTAAATTAGCTAGTATGTATGACTATGACATCGAATTTAGAGAAAGTGCGGTTTATTTTAACGAGTGTGTGACTAAAACGTTCATGATGTCGGGAAGTCAAATTGATAAATCCGTCACCTTTGGCAATGGCGGGTCTGCTACAGATACGGGAATGGAATACGAAATAACATCAGAAGAAGATCATTGGGAGTCTTTAATTACTTCTTTAAAAGGACTGATTAGCTCGAAAGGGTCTCTCGTTGAGAATCGTAACCTAGGCATTGTAAATATCTCTGACAAACCAAATGCTATACATAAGTCTTCAACGTTTATTAATGAATACAATCAAATAGCTGAACGTCAAGTGAAATTCTTAATTACGATCATTCGTTATCAGCATGAAGAGTTGGAAGAGCAAGGAATTGACTTTAATTTGCGTTATAACTCATCAAGTCTTATTGGGGATATGGGAAATAACTTTCCAGGTGGCGCAGCTTCAACTGTAATCGGTTTGGAAAAAGTGGGTGGGGCTCTTGATGGTTCTAAGCTAGATATAAGCTCGCTCGCACAAAATGACTTTTTGAGCATAGAAACGTCAGCAGAAGTTACCGCTATGAATGCTTTACCCGTACCTTTCAATGTTATTGAAAGAATGGGGTACGTAAGTGATATCGAATATGAAAGGGACACAGGAAGTGATATTGAAACACGTAAACTCGTGACGGAAGATCTTGAAATTGGGTTCTCTATGATGCTTATGTCTATTTTGAATAACAGCGATGATATCACCTTATCAATTAGTTTATTACAAAGTGAATTATTAGGTTTCGATACTATCGGTGATGTGCAGTTACCTAGAATGACCGAGAATAGCATGTTCCAAACGGTAAGAATGAAACGTGGTGATAGCCTGTTATTGACTGGTTTTAAACAAAGTAAACTTGAGGATGCGAAGAGTACAACATTACCCAATACTTTCTTGCTTGGTGGTAAGAAGAATGACTCAAACGAACGTTCTAATATCGCCATTATGATTGAGTCTATGTAAAACAATTGAGTATAAGAGTTACCTATGAATGATAATTTAGACACATGGTCTGATATGCCTGAATGCCCAAAATTTAATATCAGTATTAATAAGGAAATGTTTTATGTTACAGAGACAAAAAATAGTGGGCACGTTTTAGTTTACTGCGGCAGCAGGGCTAGTCTCGTTTCTCTATCTAATGGCATTGCTTATTGTAATGAAAGCTATTTGAATCCTCCCTCAATTGATGAGGGGGATCTTATTCGCGGTAGAAAAGGGCTGCTTATTTTGTTTTTTTTTAAAAAGGGAACTGAAAAAGAGTTTGCTCTTATTCCTATTATCGATAATCACATCATACATTTTGATTTTCTAGGGATCAGAACTCAGGTCTCTCTTAAAGATATAGAGGTCATTACAAGTGAGTGTGAATCACGGTTTTCTGACATTGTGAGGGTTAAATGTATCGTTATTGATGATATTCCAATTTTGTCTAAAAAAAGTTGGAATAAAACAATCACTAAAGTTCCGTCGATATACAAGTTTGTTCTTTTGGTTGTTACTTTATTCGGTTCTTTAGTTGGCGGTGGTTTATTCCTATTAAGTAAAGCTTTGTAAAAGAAGGTTGTTAGCAATGTTTTATAAGTTTTTTAAAAAATACATGCTGTTAAGCGTGCTACTTTTTGTTTTTATTGTAGTGGCAATAATAACCTGGGTTGTTTTTTATTTTATATATCTACAACCAGAAGAGCCACAAGTTCCTATCGAAAACCAGCGTGAAATTATGATAGAAAGAGCGTTAAATGAAGTTAATAGTGCTGTTGAGTTTGGCAATATTGTAATGGCAAATGAGGTGGTTCGGCGCATAAGTTATACAGGAGGTGAGGCCTTTTTGTTTGGACAATTTAAAGGGGGGAAGTGTGATTTCACAAGGTGTAAGTTACATTTTTCATTATTCGAATATCCGACTAGTGCCGCTTTGGTAGAAATTAAATTGTTTTTTAGTGGTTTTTCCGATTTAACCGTTAACCACCTTGGTCAAAGCAAAGAGTTGACTGTAGATTTTAGTTGGTTTCAATTAACCGATAAGCAAAATGATATCTCTGAGACAGAGTTATTGCTGACAGATAAAAATACAATGTTAGATAAATATACAGACTTATATGCGATAACTGAAAATAATATGAGAAGTATATTTTCTGTTAGTGATTTAAAAAAATCCACTATTGTAAGTACAAGAGATGTATTAATACCTAAAAATATTAAGAATATTGAAAAATTAGATTTCGTAGTAATAACTGAAAGTTTGGTTGCTTTACCTATTATTTATGAATCATTAGTGGATATATTTGCGACAGAAAAATTTTCTGTTACCTCATTTTCTTTAGAAAATAAAAAAATTACTTTATCAATTAGATTACTGGTTAAAGGAAGTTAACAATGAAGTTCATTTTTAAAGTCATATTAATGTTAAATATAGTTTTCTCTGGTTTTTCTTCTGCTTATGAGGGGGGGGCAGGTGAAAAAGCAATCTCAGACTTAGATAGCCCTATAGGGAAAGATGAACTGCAGTTAGATCAAGAGAACGATGTTACGGAAGCAAGTAAATATACAGAGAAAGAAAATACTCACATTGGAAGTATGGCAGAAAAAAATGATATCAAGTTAGATGTAGTGAGTGATTCAGAACAACAGAGCAAGCAGAAGAAAGGGGGGAATGTAGAGGTCGAAAGCATTAAAGTAAAAGATGACTCTCAATTAGGTCCAAGGAGTGTTTCTGAGGAAGAAAGTATGCAGATAGAAGATAGTAATGAAGATAATATTATTACTAAAAACAGCCTTCAATTGCAACGTTATTTAGCGCATCAGACGTTACGTACACAAATAGAGCAAGACATATCTTTATATGAACTTAAGCTTAAACAAATTAGGTTAAAAAAAGAACTAGAAAAAGAGCGTTTTGTTCCTAAACCAGTTGTCAAAAATGTTACTAAAGTGGGGGCAAACTCTAAGCCTGTCGCACCGATGAACGTATCTAAACCTTTACCAACTCTAAACGTGTTATCTCATTACACTAAAAATGAGAAACAGTTGTATATTGTTGAGATTAATGGGCGTCGTTTGAAGGTCCCACTGACTAAATATAGTCCTTTTTATGTAAACAATGATAGGTATGAGCTGTTTAGCCAGGGAAATTCAATTTATATTCGGCGTTTTAAATAACTGGTGTAAAAGTAAGATGAACAAAAACAAGTCTGTATTAAATGATATACAAGATTATTTGTATTTAGGTGATGTTATCTATAGTACAGATGAGTTTTATCTATTAAAAAGAGAAGATCATATATCGGTTGTTTTTATTGTAGGACAAAAACAACCTACAGTGAGGGATCTCTTTTATGCATTGAACCCCTTTATCAATACCAACAGTTTAATAGAGTATTATCAATCTTCCAAAGGGCTTTTTGACAGTTATAAATACTTCAATAGCCAGAAGAGTGCTGGTGCTAGAAGTGCCGAAAACTTAAGTGCTTTGGAAGTTCGCTTTCACGAACTAGTTATGAATGCGATGAAAAAAGATGCTTCGGATATTCATGTCTTCCGTGGTGATTTTAAAGTTGAGATATGGTTTAGAATACAAGGTAAATTGGTTTTTATTGATAATGTACCTCCATTTGAAATGGACTCTATGTTGGGTGTGTTTTTTAATGTGCTAGCAAATGAGAAAAGGGATGTTTGGAACAGACGTTATTTGCAAGATTCATCAGGTGTTTTGAACTTTAAAAATAACGAAAGTATAAAAGTACGATACTCGCATTCACCCATCGAATCAGCAAATAATCAGGCATATCATGCCGTATTAAGAATACTAAAGTCTAGGGTTGTTGAGAGGTCTGGTGATAAGAGAGGTAGCGATCATATTTTAATACCTAAAACGAGCCTTGAACAGAATATTTGTGTGAAACGTATTGCCTCAAGCGCAATGGGCTTATTCGTTGTTGCGGGAACAACTGGTTCTGGGAAGTCATCTTCTATCAATAAAATTCTTGGTTGGCTCTATGAAGATTTTCATCATCGTGATGTATCAATTGTAACAGTAGAAGACCCCGTGGAATATGAGATTTTAGGTGCAGCTCAAACATCAGTATTAAGAAGTGTTGGTGATGAGTCGGATAAAGGAGCATTTACAAAGTATTTGGCATCAGCAATGCGACGAGACCCTGATATTTTATTAATCGGGGAGACGCGTGATGCGCAAACAGCTGATGTTTTAGCTGAATCGGTAGAAAGCGGCCATTTTGTCATAACAACATTGCATGCTGGTGGGGTTATTTCTACAATAAGTCGACTCAATTCGTTAGGTATCTCTTACTCTCGTTTGGCCTCGCCTGATTTTATTGCGGGAATCATGTGTCAAAAATTGATACCGACTTTATGTGAGTGTTCAATCCCTTTAGAAAAGTATTACGAAGATAATCCAAATGATCGCTTGTATACGCTTTTACAAGGTTACTGTGAAGTAAATGAATTTACAATGTTAAGAGTTCAAAATTTCGATGGGTGTAAACGATGTGGTGGGAGTGGTGTCGCTGGCCGGCAAATTGTTATTGAGCTTTTAACGCTGAGTGAAGAAATGTTAGATGCAATTAAGAGGGAAGATTTTATTAAATTAAAAATGCTTTGGGTAAACCAAGGTGATGGCATTGGTGGGGTAACACTATTTCAAGGTGCATTTAATTTGATGTTACAAGGTGTTGTTTGCCCAATTGAACTTGAAAAGTCCTTCGGTATTTTTGATCATCAACTTAAAGAGAGAAATAAATGAAACTATCAGCAGTAAAAAGGCTCGATATATATAAACAATTTTATGAACTCAGTCGTGAGGGAGTGAGTATTAAAGACACGCTAGAGTGCATGCTCAGTATAGCTGAAAGGGTGAAGGCTAAAAGTAAAATATCATTATATAAGGGGTGGTTATCTAGTTATTCTGATATGCCGTCGATTGCCGCTGTATTGAAAAAAGATATACCAGAAAATGAATATTTACTTATCAGTGCTTCTGAAAAGTCTGGCAACATATCTGAGGGGTTTTTCGAATCAATCGAGTTGATTAATTCAAATCAAAAAATAAAAGACTTGTTGATTAGCTCTCTTGTTCCCCCTGGTGTTTTGTTAATTCTTTGTATCGTTATTGTGATTGGATATGCGCGACAAGTTTTAATCGTGTTTGTTGACTTTGCTGCCGTTAGTACTTGGCCTCCTATTTCTGCAAACCTTTACAATGCAGGATATTATTTTTCTGATTATTCATTTTTGTACTTGATATTCGGAGTAAGTATCACCGTCTATGGATTCTTTTATTTTTCTAAGAATGGCTCAAATAAGCTAAGAGATATATTTCATAATATTGGAATATACTCTCTGCTAGAGCAATTTATAACGGTCACCTTTCTTAAAATGTTAGGTACTTTAATGACGTCTGGTGTCTCTTATAATGATGCATTAACTGAGATTCATTCATCAACAACACAGGGGTGGTTAAAGAGCAAGCTTGAAAAAGTGATGCTTTTTTCTCGCGACAACAATTCTATTGTAGAAAGTTTGGATGTGTTTTTCATTCCACAAGAGTTATTGGCTTTACTCGGGGTTTATTCTAATTCTAATAATTTTGCCACTTCAATTCTTATTGTTGCAAATAATCAAAGGCTTAAGCTTGAAAAAAATGTAGCCGTTTTAGGTAAGATTCTGAATACAGTGGGTATTTTGTTAGTTTCTATTACTGCAATTTGGATTTACTACGCAATGTTTGGGTTGTCATCGATGTTATCAAGTGGAATGAGTCAATACTAATGCAGATATTTAATGAAGTTCAGTATTATATCTGGTTGTTTTTTTGGGGGTATACAGGAGCCTTACTTGGCGGATTTTATGGTGTTTTATATTTTAGATTGGAAAATGTAACGAAGAGGAAAATAGCGAATTCACTCCGGGAGTGGATGGCAGTATTAATGACATCATCAGAGTGTGATTATTGTAACATACAACTTAAGTGGTATCACTATTGGCCAATTTTTGGATATGTTTTTCTTGGAGGAAAAACAAAGTGTTGTAATGAAACTATCCCAGTTAAATATTTTTTATTTGAACTTTGTGGGATGTGTATTTTTTTATCAGTGTTTGTTTTAACCTATTGAATAATAAGTGTAAGTATGAGTAATACAATAATACGAGTAACAAAAGAGCAATTTACTTCTGAAGTCGGTAAGTGGAATCAAGCAGGTTATGACAACGTCGTTCGCATATGTTGGAATGATAGATTTACCTTTGATCTATTTGTTAATAAATATAAGGATTTTTCAATCGAATATATGTTGGATCACTCATGTTTAAGTTAAATCTTTGGATATGATCTCTTCTCATGTCCTAGTTGAATAGAAGGTGTAAAAGATTAGTAATAAGCTTGCTCTATAAATTATTTTATGAACTAAGTCATGATGGAGTGAGCTTTAAAGGCACGTTAGAATACATTATTAGGGCTTGTTGAACTTTGGTTCATGCATGTTTTTTTGTTCAACATACATTGGTAACCACATCATTAAAAATGCCAGTGATAACATACTGGCATAATTTCTAGCTAGCTTGTCATATCTACTCTATAAAGCTTAATACTAGCAAATGCATTCTCTCTATTAAGTGTCGATACTTATATATGCTAATCAAAAGCCGAGTTCGGGAAAACTTTTAAGCATCATCGCTGCGGGTACTCTTCCATAAATATGTGTGAGTAACCCCTTTGATGAACGCATCTCCAATACCCGTCATCTTATTTAGCCAAGCAAATAAGGCTTCTATAGGTTGCCTCGTACGCGATACCGCATTGGAATAAGCTTTATCCTCTGGGGATAACTCCTTCTGACCCTTTTGCTTTTTTATCGGGGTTAATGCTTTCAAGCCTTGCTCAAGTTCAATCTTTTCCTCATCGGGTCTTTTGTAAGCTTGATCACCAAATAGCAGATTATCGCTCAGCATCGGACGAATTTGTTCAAATACAGGTCCGCCCTGCCTCGCAGCTTCCTCAATAAATACAATTTCAATATCCGGTAAGCTTGCATCTCGTTTACGAGCAACAACGTGTGCTTTGACAACGGAGAAGTACATTTTTCAGTTGAGCTGTAACTTCTACTGGCCAGCTCCGCTGCTACTGACGTGGTTTAATAGATTCGACTAACCCAGTTAAGACATAATTGAGAGCAAAATTACAGTATTGCTGAAGCAGCTAGAAATTTAGAGGTTACTCCTCAGATTTTTGGTCGTTGGATAAAAGAAGCTGAAAATGACGATGCCCAATTATTAAACATGGACAGGTGGTCGACTCAGTAAAAATGACACAATGGGAGCAGTTTTATGCGATCGCAGCCTAGTTGCACCTGAAAAGCCACTCTTTCTCATTTAACACAACAGAAATGTTATTTGCGACAGAACCAAAAATAATGCATTCCTTTGAGGGTGAAAGCCTAGCTGATACAGCTCTGATTCAAATTAGTTTGCAATTATAGTTATAATTATATGGTCAAAATACGTTTTTAACATGCAAGCTTAATGTAATATATAAGGATTAACTATGAAGTTTAAATATACAGTATTGAATTTATCTATGTCATTATTTTCATTTTCTCTTTTAGCTGCACCATCAGGGAGCATTGGTAATAGCCCCAATGAAGGTGGAAACCAAGATAAGGCCTATATCGACGGTTTCCCATTTACTTACTGTAGAAGCAATACCGCTAAAATAAGCACTGATGACTGTACTTTTGTTTCTGTTCCTGATAACACTGACATAGAAGATCTTGGAAAAATGACATATCAGGATGTTACCAATGCTATTGATCCTGGCATTAATGAGTTTTCAGATATAGTGGCGTCACTTCAAGGCGTACAAGGTTGGTCTATACCTGCGCCTAATCAGATGGAGTATTTAAAATCTAATGGCTACCTTAGACAAACTTTAGATAATAAAGTTGCTACTTACGTTGTTCTGAATGAAGGTGATTATTATGAATATACTATTGATGGTGGCCTAAGTGACAAGGTCAGTGCTTCAGCGTTCTACCTTCCTGCTTATATAAGAAATGGTGGACTCGTTCCTCCTCCTATTGACGAAGAAACTCCTAATTTAGGAGTGTGCCCTACAGGGGTTACTTTGGCTGGTAATTGTCTTGATATCTTCGATGCTGGGAGTGGGAAATTATTTACTAACTCACCATCAGTCACCTATGTAGACCAAAATCTAAGTGTTCGTCCAACGAACACCGTGCTCGAAGAAGGAACTTTTGGTCCTCTCGGTAGGTTTTATCTTTTCTCTCAAAAGTTAGCAAATCAAATGTGTGATGAATATAGTTCTAAAGGTCTCGGAGGGCGTTCCAACTGGAAATTGGCAACCAAAGATGATTATTATGAAGACTTGGCGGGTAAGTTTGGTAACATGTTTAAGGCACGGGGATGGCCAGTCCACGAAGATTACATGTCTTCGACATTTGAGCACCAGGGCGGCGATCCTTTCGCCTTCTTCGTTCTATTGTCAACCCATTCTCTGCCCACAACTAGTAATTTGTTCGATGTCGAATATTGGTATGCATCCTGTGTTTCAGAATCTTAGCATTTAACTTTTTAATTATATTGGGCTCTGTCGCAAATGCGTTTTTCTAGCCAATAACGAAATATTATTAATATTTTCATTTGTCTTGTCAACTTTGATGGGGTGAATTACACTTTGCTCAATAAATTCAGAGCAAAGTGCCTAATCACTGACATGTTTCCTAATGGATAATCTGGTATCATAACATTGGCTTTGTTTTTTTATTCACATATGACCTAATTGCTAGGGCTTGTTGTTCTTTGGCCAATGAATGTTTTTTTGTTCAATATGCATTGGTAACCACATCATTAAGAGTGGTAGTGATAACATACTGGCATAATTTCTAGCTAGCTTGTCATACCTACTTGATATTGCTCTATAATGCTTAATTCTAGCAAATGAATTATCTACTAAGTGTCGATACTTATAGTGTCGATACTTATATAGGCACCAATCCATACTCTCTTCATCCAAATCCTGACCATAGCTTCGTTTGGCAATGACTGTTTTTAACCTCCTTTGGACGCCACGTAGTCTTGCTGTGAAGCACTGTCATAATCTTTGTCCGCGATAAAGATACTTACTTTATTGAGGTGTTCTACTAGGCTTTCTACATGAGTCATGTCTCTGTCCTTCTGATAGTTCAAAGTAAATAGGTAAGCCACCACTATCGACGACCAGATGAATCTTTGTTGAGTTTCCACCTCTACTTTTACCAATGCACTCACTATCTTGTGTTGCAGCACCTGTACTATGCGGTGAGCACGAACTGTTGATCCATCGGCAAAGATCCAGTCAAAATCTGCATCTTTTGATAAGTGTTTGAATAATTGGTTTAAAATCCCTTTTTTAGACCACAAGTTAAATCGTCTATAGACGCCACTCCAATCACCTAATTCAATCGGTAAGTCACGCCATGGGATACCTGTGCGAAGGCGATATAATATACCTTCAAATGTCATTCGGTGCTCTGACTTGTTATAAACTCGCCAGTGCTTTTCATAATTTTGAGTAGCAGTCGCCACCCTTGCTCGGTTAACATAGTTCTTGGCACGTGTGGTTGTTTTTGGCGAAGTCATTATAATGCTTCACCATGCAATTTAAAAATTAACCTCCAAAGATCAACACGCCCTAGATTTCTTCCATCTTCCTTGGAATGAAACGTAACTTTAATTTTATTCTTGGAATGAATAGCATTTATAAAACGTTCTTGCATAACATACTCCTTTGGTGGATAAAAACTGTGGGTAAAACTGATACGTCACGATAAACAGTGAAACTTGAGAGGTACGGACATAGTGTATCTTGTACTGTTTGAAATTCTCGTTATGTTACAACTAACTTAGCTGCTTTTTATTAAGTAAGCCACTGTTTTGTTTTAATAAAATCCGTTATGTAGTGTACGTCTTTAACTATTTTAGATCACCTTATTCAAAGGTAAGAACAAATCGTTTAAGTGCTGTCGCTATCAGGGATGATCGCTTGATACCAATCACGGTTATTTACATATTGAAAGCAATAGTCTTGAAGCAAAATAATTCAGCGGAGGCATGAGCACTGGGGGAGGGTTAATAATCCAATTACTTACTTTCAAAGAAGATTAACTTCAATGTATCAAATGTTTCCTTTGTAGTATCCTCCGAAAATATCAGCCAGGTAGTTTTGGAGGAGAACGATTACACTCTCTTTTGAAATGTTGAATAGTTATTTTTAGCTATTAAGGGACATTATCAATCAATGAAAAAATTGTTCATAGTGTAATAAATATAGAAAATCACTGTCACCATAATTTAAAACTAGAAACCTGATGCTAAAAACATCTTCTAAACGTCAAAGAACAACCGCGAAGCTTGCTTTTGTTGTTAAATAAGTTATTGTTTAAAGGTGTTTATTTGATTTAAAGGGATATTAAATTATGAATAAAATGTTAGTGGTTAGCTTGGTTGTTTTTTCTTTTTCACCTCACCTTTTTGCAAATGAAAGTGCTTTCGCCTCTTGGACTGGTAAAGTACCGCAACGCATGTACCCGATGAAGGTTATTAACGGTGCTTTCAAGCTCAAAAAAGATGTTAATTTCCTATACGACCTCAAGGAAGCCTCCAAAGGTCAGATAATTTACATGTACAAATTGTAATTTAAAGGTTTGATATATACATATAAAAATTCGATATGGTTAAAGTGGCTAAGTGGTTTTTAGTGCTGTAATGGCAGATGAAAATTTATATGTATAATTGTAAGTTTACTTTGTGTGGATCGATAAGTTATTGAGGTTAAGGTTCGCTTTCAAGTTTCACTGCCTTATATTACAGGGGTAGGGAATGAGTTAAGTTTATTTAAAGAAGGAGTTGAAAGTAATGCATCATAACCATACTAAAAGCTTTAATCTCAGAAAAATGATAAGTAACAGGTAGTGCACATAATTCTGGTCAAACCTAACTGAAAACATAACATTTTATTTCCATAGTTAATCGATGTTAAATTACCGAATGTTGTATGAAGTAGTTCATGGTTGTAATGGCGGATATATTATTCAACATCCACCTCATCATTTTACGTGTTAAGTGATTAATATTTAATAGCTATTCATTATTTAAACCATCAAAATTGACTTTTTACGGTTGAGTTATCTTAACAACGGTCAATACTGCCCATGAACTCGATTATTTATACTTAATCTATAATCGGTTAAATCGTTCTCTCATATTAGTTGTTTCCTGTTTTCCTATCTTCATCCTCTACCTTGGTGAGCAAAACCACTGTAGCAATGCATAGTTCAGTCCTTTGTACATTTATAAGGTTCTTTATAATACACCACGATTCAATGCTTCGACGTACATGTTCCCCTCCTAAAAAATCATTAAATCTATCAAGGAATAAAGTGATACCAGCGCATTTAATTTATGATCAGATTGGCCTAGCCTCTTTTACAAAGGGATTTGACGAAATCCACTTGATGCCTGAACTTATTCCAAGCACGACTTACCTGATCAACTATATGCTCATAATTTTTAAATGCGAAGTTTGCTAAATCACTTCCCCTTAAATGTGCCCAAACCTGTTCGATAGGGTTTAGCTCTGGTGAATAGGGCGGGAGGTGCATTATTGCTAAATTATTAAAACGATCACTTAGTTTATTCGAATGCCAGCTTGCGCAATCCATAACAACAATTGCATAACGGCCAACTTGTGTCGCATTTGATATTTGTTGCAGGTGCTTTTCCATCATATCTGTACTTAAGATAGGACTTATTGATGCTTCTGTTTGCCCCGTTGCTGGGCAGACTGCGCCGTAAATATGTGTTGAAATGAATTGCTGCTGCCTGACAACGCTAGGCCGACTACCTTTTTGCGCCCAAACACGTGTCGTGGTATTTTGTTGTCCAAATCGCGCTTCATCTTGAAACCAAACATCTACCGTATCAAGTGCGACATGACCGGGAATTATGATGATTGATTCAATTAGAAATTTTTTTAAACGCTTCTTGAGCATCTAGATCTTGCTTCGGATGTTTAGATCGTGAAGTTATCCAAACGATTTCCAACGTTTTCATTAAGCGATAAATATTTCTAACTTCGTACTTTACTCCAAAAGTATCATGGATATATTTCTGTATATCTTTTCCCATCAATCGACCACCTTGAGCTTTAACTGCATGTTTTAATACATACTCTTTTAACTGTTTTTTTTGCTCGTGGTTAACCTTGAAGGTTGGCCAGTCGCTAATTTTAATGCCAATGCATCAAAACTACCTGATAGGTACTTTGTGACCCACTCATTAACTAAGTGTCGACTTACATTGAGTATTTTTGCTATTGCTGTTCTTGAATGACCTTCATGGAATTTCTGCACGGCCAAATAACGCAGTTTAAGACTCGCATTATTTGTATATGGGATTGCTAGTTCGGATGAATGCTTCATATTGATATCGTTTAGTTTCTGATAAATGAAGAATACCACATTAGATCACAAATTAAATTCGTTTGGTATGATTGCTATTTGGAGGCGGTGGCGATTTTCAGATTTAAATCTTATGTTTCACAATCTAATTTTATGTTTTAAATAGCCATGTGAAAGGTCTGTAATAAAAAATAAATTAATTTTTGTAAGTAATTTCATTTGAAGCCTTGTGTTGATACAGGAATGATACATAGCGGTGTTTTTTCCTATGTAAAATCAAAATTGCTTACGGATGAGTGTTTTTCTAACAATATACTGAATAGTATATTGTGAACAAAAATTGTGTTGTAAAAGGTGAACGCTTTTATAAAGCATTAAACCTACTACACACATCTATATATTGTGGTATTCAAATTTAACTAAATTAACAGGTATTAATTATGAAACTTAAAACATTAACAAAAGCATTATTTCCAATCCTTGCAGTAGCATATGCAGGTTCTGCATTAGCTCAAGCTACAGACACCGCAATGTGGACAGGTACTGTACCAGTAGAATCAACACCTGGTACAGATTTTAAAATAGTAAGTACGGGTCTTGTTGATCTTAGTAACGGTAACATGAAATTCGTTTCAGAAAATGGTGGATATGTACTTTCTAGCGCAAGCTTGCTTTCTTTTGACGTAGTTAAGACTGACGATTCACCTGTAACTGACTACACATACGAAATTAATAATTTCACTTTCAGTGACGGTACTACTTTTGGTGAAGACGCTACAGATGTTGGTTTTGAATTAAAAGATGGATCAGGTAATGATCTTTCTGCTGGTCAGGAACAGACTGGTGTAACTGGTCAGACTGAACTAGTGCTTAGCGGTACAGGCCTTGGCTTGACATCAGGTACAAATGTAGTCGTTATGTCTCAGATAGTTGTATCAGCTGCAACGCTATAAATAATTTAAGATAAAGTAAATATGCCCAGTAAATATTTGGTTGTTTAATTTTTGCTTTATCTATTTTTTATTACAGTTGCTCAAGCATCAAGGCTATTTAATCTTACCGAAAAAATCCCAGTAAGACTAAGTAGTCTTGATTTTTTGATGTTTGTAACTGTAGTGACTTTATAACTAAGTAACAAAAGGAGACAAAGTGAATATATTTAGTAAAACTATCGTGATTTACTTGTCATTTTTTTCTTTGTCCACTTTTGCAGCAGAGAAAACAGTGAATTTAAGTGTTTATATAGCAAAAAAAACAGATTCATCTGAAATATCAATTGAAGTGGATAATAAATATCACTTGGCTTTTTACAATAAGGATAAGGATTATCCAACTTTTGATGATGTAAATATGACGTTTACAGTAACAGCCCCTCTCAGCTCACCTGATATGTATTCAATCGTTTTAAATGACATGTCGAATAACTGTAATGGTGTGCAAATTGATAATGTAGTAAGTGAATTAGATGGGAATGATTTTCCAGAAGGTGACATACAAAACTTCACTTTTGACGTCGCTAGCCCAGTTGAAAGATCGAAGCATCATCAGTTTACATTATCTTTTCCACATATCCCACAAACAGATAAAGTTTTAAATTGTACTGGTCATGTTGCAGTTAAAGTAGAGGCAACAATATGAATTATGTTCAAAAAACCATCTTGGCTTTAATTATTCAGAGTTCATTTGCTAACGCTAGTGTTGATAATTACCCTGTGGGCTTTGAAGATTTTTTTTATGATACAGAGAAGCAGATACATATCGTAATTGCTGGTGAAAATCAGGGCGTACAGCTATCGGCTTTAGTCAACTATGACACATTTAAAGTAGAAGGTGGCGGTGATTCACTCCTAAAATTAAAGGCGTTCCTGAACAGTAAAAACATTTCCGCGGATGAAATTGAGGCTATTCTGAGTGCTGCGGTGAATGGCATCGAGTCAGATCCTGAGTGTACTGAAAGATTAACAGACTGTTTATTAACCTCTACCGATGAGAAAACACGATATATATTTGATTTCGACAATGAGCTATTAAAATTATTTATATCGCCAAAATCTGTTGAAAATAAGGCTTCGGGTAAAGAGTATCGTAATTCGGTGAGCCACAACAATGCGATAAACAATTGGATGAACCTATATGTTTATTCTGATCTTGATAGTAATGACTCCGTTAGTTTTAATAACCAAACCACAATCGGATTGCCTTTAGGGCATGTTTATATTGATAGTGAACTATCAAGTAATAATTCTGAAATTTACACCGGTATCTATGATGTTGATTTTTCTAATGGATTCCGAGTGCAAGTTGGTAAGAATCGATATAATCCAGAGTTTAATTCTACCGACTTTTTAAGTGATGGTGCAGACTTTGCTGGTACGAGCTTGTTGCTTGGTTCGAGTAATAATTTACTTATTGGTGAGCCTGGATCATTACAAACAATCCAGTTTTATGCTCCACAAAATGGGCAATTAGAAATCTATCGAGATGATCGTTTGATTTTGAATCGTGTTGTTAATGAAGGGCAACAGACGGTCACTTACGATGAATTACCCAAAGGGGCTTATGAGATATCAATATATCTTAAAGTGGCTGGAAGCATCGTACTACAAGAAAGAAGGCAAGTAGTTAACAATGATAAGTTTTCTCTTGCTGTAAATAGCTTTGATTTTAATGTTGGCGTTGGCCAACTTGAGTTTGATAACCATGAATATGAGCGCGTTGATAAGAACGATGCTACAGGTCGAGAGTATGCAAGAGCTGCGGGTTCATACCGTGTTTCAGAAAGTCTATTAATGGGCGCAGCACTAACTAGTAACGATACTGATCAATATATCCAATTAGGTGGTTCATATCTCCTAACAAATAACATTTCGTTTGATTATTCAGCAGGTGTATTCACAAATCATGACTATTACCATTCAGGCAGACTATCACTTTACTCTTTTTATGCTGATTTTGAGAGCTTTGTTGACAGCGAGGAAAGTTCAGAACTTTCACTAAGTAATTATCTCTATTCGCAAGGAAATGAAGGCAATTTTGGTATCGGTTGGTCAGGTGAATTTGTTGGAGGAACGGCTTATGTCTACTACAGCAGGTTTAACAATGATTATCAGGAACATGGTGCTGGTTACCATAAAAATCTATCTGAGTCAGTGTCGGCCTCTTGGAGTCGCTCTTTATTTGGTGGGTTTGTCACAGTAAGTACTATTTATAGCGAGAGCGAATTTAACGATGATTTTTCAGCTAATTTATCTTGGACTCATGAATTTGGTAGTGGTGTTTCAGGGCAGTTAATGGTTACAGCAGATGATCAGGGCTTTAGTCAAAATACCAATTACCTTCGATACGATAGAGTAGATGACGGCTTGTACAGTAACGTTTCTGTTGGTGCAACTATCGATCGTTCAAATGAAGTTAATGCGGAGTTATCAGGGACGGTATCGGGGTCTGTTGATGCTGCAAATATTAACGCTTATGCCTTTGCGCGCGATGGTTCAAATAACGTATCGGCAAGTATTAGTGGCACTCAAATTTTCTCCACTAAAGGTGTCTATTTATCAAATGAAAAAAGTCGATCATTTTCTAATGTTAAGGTCATCAAGCCGGAAGGTTCGACAGAACGAAAAAAGGAAGGACTATACCTTAGTCAGACCCAAGAAGGTGACTTTCGAGGACGCACTAAGTTAAATAAAGCAGAAACACTTATTAAATTAAATGAGTATCAGCAGATGGGTTTAGTGGTTGAGCAAGATGGTGAAAATGTTGAGCTTGCAAACAATAGAAAAGATATGTTCTCGTATCCAGGTAGTTTTTATCAAATGGAAGTTCAAGCGGAATACTTATTGAGTGAAATTGTTATCTTAGATGACATGGATGGTAACGCTATATCACAAGTTCAATGTATCGGTGATGGGTGTGTTGGTGTTGAACCAGTTACTGAAGATGGTGTTTTTCGAATTAATTATCGCGCTAATAGTGATTATTATTTAGTGTCAAGGAAAGGTATCTGTTTGTACGAAGTGCAAGACCTGAAACAGGGGCAAGATAAAGTGAGTCGTGGTTACTGCTTGCCTGGTATTGATAAAAAAGACAATCAAGGCAATACATTAGGCTGGGAAGAGTCAGCACAACTATTAAACGACAATAAATCTATCTATTTGTACTTAGGGCAATTCGAAGATGAAGCTGCTAGTGAACATGTTATCAGCAACTTAGAATCTGCCTCTATTAAATATAAGCAACTTAATATTAATGGCATTGTATATATATATATCGTTGAACAGCAGGCATTTACGCAAGTTCAAAAAGATTTATTAAAAAAATTAGACGCATATGTGATGTTGCAATCAGATGAACTTGACATTCTTTCGATGTATTTAAATAAAGGTTTACAAAAATGAAAAATAAAAGATATTTCTTAAATTTGCTATTGCTGGGAGTTGCTTCTTTTATGAGTAGCTCAATATATGCTATTTCGATAGACAGCATGTTTAAGTTCGCGGATGCAGATCACAATTCATATTTCACTATCACTAATGAAAGCGACGACCGTTTGTATATGAACACTAGCGTATCGGAAATAAAGGTTGTTGATGGTGAGTTAGAAAAAACACCTTATACCCGAGATAATTTAATGGATTGGTATATTGGTGTTAGGCCAGCAAAAACAATTATAGATGGGAAGTTTAAAAAAGATTTTAAAATTTCGACATTATGTGAAGACTGTACGGTGGAGTCAGATCGTGTTTTCCAGATCTCTTTTTTACCAACCCCTTATACAACGGGGCTCGATAAGCCTGAGAACTCAATTAATGTCGCCGTGGGTTTAGGCCCAGTGGTCATTTTGCCTGGTAAAGAAAAACCGATAAAGCTATTGACCAAATATGCGGACAACACGATATTGTTTAAAAATAACGGCGATAGCGTTGTAAAGTTGACGCTTACAGCTCAGGCTTGTGAAGAAAAAGAAGGTGAGTCATGTAGTTATCCGATAACTGTATTGAGTGGGCGATTATTCAAGTTTGATGTGCCTAAATCTATGCAGAATTTAGATATAGATGCAAAAGCAGTGACTGCTTTTAATAAATATGAAAGCTCATTTAGAGTAAAGCAAGGAGAATAGTATGAAATATTTCATCTTGCTTCTTAGTGTGTGTTGGAACTCCATATCAATGGGGGCTTCTTCTATTGCTAAAGGCTCTTTTGATGGCAAGCAAATTCGTTGGACCTCTGCTTTTTCAATTCAGGGAGATGATCATATTGTCCCTTCACATTGGGATATCGCAGGAAAACTGATGCCTACATCAGAATGGTTGCCGGGTGGTTTTTATACGCCTCCGCCACCGTCAATACTAATGCATGGTCCAATAGGTAGTGTTTACGTAGATATTAGCTTGATAGGGTTGCAATATAATGCGGGGGGAGCAACGCCTTCTACAGGTAGCCCATCAACAGGTACTGTTTGTACAGATGCCATTGGTAGTGGCGCGATGGTTACCTTAAGTGGTAGTAATTGTTATTACAAAGAGAGTCTTGTTAATACACCTCCTAAGCAGCCTTATGCATTCATTCGTCCGGTTTTTCATATAGATCCGGCTGAGCTAGAGCTGAAGTTAGATGGTCAAGACTCAGGTCTCTATCGTGGAACAGTAATGTGGTCAAATTTTTATGATTATGTTTTTGACTCTTCAGGTGTTTATACGCGACAAATCAATACGCACCATTTGGTTATTGAGATAGATTATGAAGCCGCTTATATTACCAATGTCGACTTGATTGGTGATGGTATCATTAAAACAACTTATAACCACCAAGAGCAAGTTTCAGGCACAACTAACTTTCAAGGGCTGGTGACCGGTAAACTACCGTCTGGCGTGAAGCTTTCTTTAAAGGACGCAAACAGAGATTATGAGCTTGTGAAAGGTACATCTTCCTCTATCCCATACAGCGTGGACTGCTTAGGTTGTGCCGATACTAGCTTAGTGAGTAACGGCTCTGTTGTAAATAGTGAAACAACAATCCCTAGTTCGAACGGGTTAATTGCTCCATTTTCATTAACTGTGGGTTTCGACAATGTCGATTTAGTAAATATAGAAGAGGGAGACCATTATGATTCGTTCATACTTATTTTCGAACCAAATATTTAAATTTGTGTCTCTAACTTCTTGTGTTATTTTTCCACAAGTAGTGCAAGCAAATTTCATTTTAGAGAATAAAGATGATTTCTCGTTTCACGCACACAGTGGTTATGCAATAGGTAAAGATGACCAGTCCGATATGACGCTACTCTCAGTTGGAGCTGGTTATGAATTTTTTCCAAATCTTTACATTAACGGTGCAATATCTTCGTTTGTTGGAAATAGCGCTGAAATGTCGGATTCTCTTGCGGGAGAGCTTTATTTAACATGGGACCAACCCTTATCAGAGGATTTTTCAGTTTATGCTGATTTAGGTGGACGTAGTGCTGGAGGAAGCTTATTAGCTGGGGTTGGTGTGCGGCGTCATTTGTCTCCTTCATGGAGTGTTGACTTGGGTTATCGTTATTATAACGAACCACACAATAAGCAACAGGGGGATATATATGCCCTACAGTTAGGTGTAAAATACACTTTTGCGGAGAAAAAAACACCACGTGTTATCGAGAGTGATATCTATGTGGCACCTTCTAAAAAAGTAGTCGTACCGCCTGAGCTTACTCAATGTGGTGGCGAGGAATATAGAGTTTATAACGTGGTAAAAGATGATAATTTCCATAAAATAGCAGGGAAATTAGCCATCCAAGCAGAAGAACTTATTGATTTAAATAGGTGTAAGTTTGAAGATGTAAATCTTATCTACCCAGATGATGAAGTGTATTACCCTGAAAAAATAGAACTATGCGCGAACAATACAGGGGATATTTATTATGTGGTGAAAGATGATAACTTCCACAAAATAGCAGGGAAATTAGCCATCCAAGCAGAAGAGCTCATCGATTTAAATAGATGTAACTTTGAAGATGTAAATCTTATCTATCCAGGTGATGAAGTTTTTTTACCCATTAAATAAGCGTCAACGTGTCTTTTACTTTTAAGCACTGCTTTAAAAGGCAAAACACTTTATAGAGATAAAAATTATGAAATATTCTTTAATACAATGTGCAATATGGGTAAGCCTTTCATTATTGGCTTTAACAGCATGTCAAAGCGGTACTGAACCCGATGAGAACAACCGTTCTTTGGTCGTGCCAAACGTCGTGGCAGCAGGAAGTGCTAACGATAGTTTTAAGGTTAACATGACCGATTATATTTCAGGTATATCAGAACAAGCAGTACTAAAACTAGAAACAACAGATAGCAATGGCAATTGCCATGAAGATGATATCAATGGGATGACTGTCGATATCACAAATACAGTTGAAGGT
Organism: Psychromonas marina; assembly: GCF_030161115.1. GTDB lineage: Bacteria > Pseudomonadota > Gammaproteobacteria > Enterobacterales > Psychromonadaceae > Psychromonas > Psychromonas marina. The sequence goes on along the minus strand of NZ_BSPQ01000015.1, from coordinate 128,444 downwards.
TTGTGCGAGTATTCATATCGAATTTTAGACATCGTCGAAGGTGAGGAGACCATATCCAATTCAGCAACGTTACTTGTTAAAGCGATATCAGGGACTAAATATCCGACAGAAACGTTAACCACCATAGTTGGGGATCAGAGCAGATTCTCGTTGGCACTGACTGGCGTATTAGATCCTGTGGTAACAGTTTTGGGTACGGCTCGCGCAGGAGTAGTATCAGAGTCTGAAATATTTATTAATTCAGAATTTGCCGGATACAGCCGTATTATATATACCACAGAAGAAGATAATGGTGGGAAGGGCATAGGCGAAATAAGTCTCGCTACAGCAAGTTATACGGGAACTAACATGTACTGGAACACGCAAGGCCTATCGTTAGATGCACCAGAAAAAGAAAAAACATTCGATATATCATCTGACACGAATGCAAAACAGATAGTCAGCGCATTTAACAGCGATCCCAACGTCACTGTCACGATAGACCACAATAACCCACTCTCGCTAATGGTAGAGAAAGCAAACCCATATGGAGAAGTAGATTCTGATTTGACGGTGTTATTATCAGATCATAGAGGGAAATATAAATTGGTATCAACTCCATTCACGTCCTTTGGTCATCCGTCTCTGTATGACAAGGCTAACATAGTAGAGACGGACAATGTATACCTTACAACACCGCCCCGAGAAAGTGACGCGCTACAGATAGAAGGAGTTGAGTGGCAGATATGCAACCCAAATTACTTAGAAGGTTTTAATATCCCGTTAATTAACAAAGATCTGCACACAGAATTAGCATGCTTAAGTCTCAACGACACAACTTCGTACACTAATTACTGCGAAGCACTAGATATCATGTTGCCTTCACCTAACGGAGCTGAATGGGACGGAGTAACTACTATAGCAAATGCAAGATTAAGATCTTCGGAGATAGCGTCTTGGGTTTCTCAAGCGCAGTATGATCACGACATCCCTAGAAGCATGTTCGCACTCCAGGTTGTTGCTAGTTCAGATCAACACCGAATGCATGCTCAGATGAACGAGGTGGGGCCTCAGATCTATGGAATTATTTCAGTCGGGGTTGAGGAAGTTTTGCCGCCAAATAACAACGTAGTATTAATTATTATGAACGAGGTTCCTAGAATTTCGGTAGTTCCGTGGATCACGTCAAACCCTGCGGAATCGACAATTAAACCAGTATGTATTGTTGATAAATGATGAGATTGTTTGTTGTTTAGGTTTTATCTAAAGCTAATTAAGAAACGTGAGCTTCATAATAACGATATATGGACACGATTTTTAAATGATACGAATATCAAATAGCACTGACCGTTGAGAGGTGGTTTTTTAGTTATTCATACTTTATGTGCGTATTAATCCCCCTTAATGCGAGGGGAGTCTATTTGAGAAAAACTTACGACACACAATTTAACTTAGGCCTATTTTAAATCGTTAATAGGTCGTCGTGATATTTATCAAGTATGTTTTTTAGGCTAAGAATTATAGGGAAGAGTGCACCGTTGGTTTTTGAATAACCGGTGAGTTTTTTAAAAGAATGAGAATGAAAGTGAAAATGAAAATGAAAATGAAAATGGCGGTCGGTGCGTTATTAACGACATTGTTAGTCGCTTGCCATAGCCCCCAAGATAATAATGAAGATGGTACGAAGCGTTTACGTGTTGCTACCAATGCATTGAAAACGTTGCCTCCATTTGAGTCGGGTTTTGTAAGTTTGTTACCCTATGTAAGCTCAGCAGAGGACCTTGCATCACTTGAATTAAGAGATTTAGAGCTAATTTACGCCTTTGGAATTGAAGGCGACGAACAATGTGAATTAGCTAATCAGGTTGGGGCCGGATTTGAATTGCAAATAACTGGCGCTGTCTGTGAATACGAGTATACGCTAAAGGATAACAGTACGGGGCAATCGGATTCAGGTAAACTATTCGTCGTTGCGTCAAGCTCTGATGAACCTGTATTAGCACCGCTATCATCTCCTCAGATTATTGATGAGCCTGCTGTTATAGTGATTACGCCTGAACTCGGTTATGAATTGAGTGACGAGTTTATTCTTTACGGGGATGGCGAGGTCGCTATTGATAGCAATAACAACGAAATAACCTACACAGGGCACTCAGTGGGGTTAGACCAGATACTGTATTCTTTGGTTGAGTCATCGAGCGGTGAAACTAAAATCGGCCAGATAAATGTTTCAGTGGCGAATACGACTACAACACCGATAGTAGCCGAAAAGAATACAGAAATGTCTATGGGGACTTTTAATGGGCCTTATTCATATGATTATAGTAAAATTGACACTGCTCTATACGTGTCAGCAGTCGCGTCCGACTACTCTATTGTAGAGGTAACGAGTCTTTCGCTAAACGTCTCGGTCGATGCAATTAACGATAAGGTGATTAATGTCGATAACCCTACGGCGGGGGAACATTGGTTGAGCTATTTAGTTTCCGATGGCAAGGGGGCGCTCGACGTCGGTCAAATCAAGGTTACAGTGCAAAGTCCATCTCTACACAGCAATATGCGGATAATATCAACACCGAACCATTACTTAACGACACCACCGAGAGCTGCCGAAACGGATAAGTTCAGCGCATCGGGAGTTAGGTGGCGCAGATGTAGTCCTGTATTGCCCGAAAAAGTAGATGGACCTATTATATACGCTGCTAACTATGATCTATTAGAGGAGTTTGCGTGCTTAAGTAGTAGAGATAGAGAGATTGAGGCGTATTGTCAGACGATGAATGAGGTTATCCCTGCCCCAAATGGTGGGACATGGAAGCATGGACCAGAAGACGGCTTTAATGGAGAGAATTATAACGCGGTCAGTCAATTCGGTATGTACATCCAATCATTTTTTAGAGAACAAAATAACGAGGTCTCCGACGCAAGGTTTAGTGCAGCTTTAGACTTTACAAACAATTTCGCTCAGCATTCCAATGTTCTGCTTATAGGAGGTATGGACCCGACTAACGAGTATGACAGTGATGAGTATGTTGAGTACGCACCTGGCAATCCAGGAGTTGAACTCATAGCTGGCGTTCCATCTCTAGGGCCATTAACGTACGATACGCGTTTATCATTTTATCAGTGGAGAATTTCAGACGGAAATGTCGGGTATTCTGCCGGGGCAGTAAATGGTAAGCACTTATCAAGCACAATTAAACCCATGTGCTATGTTGATAAGTAGTTGCCGAGAGGAATATAAACTATTAGCCCTATTTTTCAGCGTGCTCTAGGAAGCACGCTGAGGTAACGGTTAAATTTTCATCAGCTTATTGTCGCAGAGGCGGATGAACTGTACTGGCGCAAGCAAGGCCTATCATTAGATACTTCAGAAAAAGAAAAAACATTCGATATATCATCTGACACGAATGCAAAACAGATAGTTCACGCATTTAACAGCTATTCCGGCGTCACAGCAACTGCTGTTTCGGTGGTGTCTGTCTGTCCCTGATGAAACGACAATAAAACCAGTGCTTAGATAAAGAAAGGTGAGTGAACATAGATGGTGAGATTATTTTATTGTTGTTTAGGTTTTATCTAAAGCTAATTAAAGCAACGTGAGCTTCACAATAACGATATAGACACACTGTTTTTAAATGATGCGAATATCAATTAGTACTGACTGTTGTGAGGTGGGGTGATAGCTACTTATACTTTATGTGCGTATTAATACGCCTTAATGCGACGGGAGTCTATTTGAGAAAAACTTACGACACACAATTTAAGTTAGGCCCGTTTTAAATCGTTGATAGGTCATTGTGGTACTTATCAAGTATGTTTTTTAGTGCGAAGGACTGCCCTCTTGGTTTTTGAATAACCGATGAGTTTTTTGAAAATAATGAAAATAATGAAAATGAAAATGAGAATTAAAATAAAAATGGCGGTCAGTGCTTTATTAACGACATTGTTAGTCGCTTGCCATAGCCCCCAAGATAATAATGAAGATGGTACGAAGCGTTTACGTGTTGCTACCAATGCCTTGAAAACGTTGCCCCCATTTGAGCCGGGTTTTGTAAGTTTGTTGCCTTATGTTGAGTCAGCAGATGACCCTACATCACTTGAGCTAAGCGATTTAAAGCTCATTGATGCCATTGAAAATGAAGATACAGGACAGTGTAATTTAGTAGAAAAGCAAGAAGTTGGGTTTGGATTGCAAATAGATAGTGCTGTCTGTGAATATCAATACACGTTAATGGATCGCATTACGGGTGAGCATGCGTCGGGTAAATTGATTGTCATCTCAAGCACCGATGAACCTGTCTTAGAACCGCTTGCATCTGCTCAGCTTATTAACGAGTCTGTTGTTATAGAGATTACCCCTGAAGTCGGTTATGAACTGAGTTCAGAGTTTATTCTTTACGGCGACGGCAAGGTCGAGATTAAAGCTAATGAGATAACGTATACAGGGCGTTCAATCGGGCTAGACCAGATATTATATTCTCTGGTTGACACGACTGGTGATACAAAGATTGGCCAGGTAAATATTTCAGTGGCTAATACTGCGACGACACCGATAGTAGCCGAAAAAGGTACTCATGTGTTCTCAAACAAAGATGATGTTATTGATGTTACTCCTTATGTTTCTGGTGCAACAGATTTTTCGGTTACTGATGTAGTTAGTCTGACCGCGAACGTCACGCTCTCTCCATTGGACGATAAGAGCATTACGCTTAAAGCCGCAGTTGGAGATCACTGGGTGAGTTATTTAGTATCGGATGGTAAGGGGGCAATGGACGTTGGTTCTTTGAGTGTGACGATTGAACCAGAGCACGGTATCATGAGCATATATGAAACCAGTTCATTTTACATAACAACACCGCCCACGGAAACTGAGGTAGGTAAGTTCCCGCCAGAAGTCAGGTGGCAAAGGTGCAGTCCGGTAGATCCTGATGACCTGCAGACAGCTATTAATCCTGAATTGCATAGACTGAACACATGCTTATTCATGTCTGCTAAGACTGACTATGCAGCTTTCTGCGAAAGGCTCGACATGATATTACCAGCACCAAACGGTAAAAAGTGGGACGTGGAGGAAAAAACGATTCATGAAATAGATGCGGTGATGACGGAAGTCTCGTTGAATTTAGTGGATACGTTCAAAGAGAGTAAACAGATGGACACTGGACTGGAGGCCTTTTCACCAAATGGTACGACCCTCGAATACAGAGCAGGTGCTAAACTCGAAGGTATGACTGAAGGATGGCCAGGAGAAGGTCCCATCGAATACCCAAGACCCCCGACAGAAGAACCGACGTGGGACATGTACGTAGGTCTGACGTCAATCGGAGGTGCAATGTTAGGGGGTGAGGGTTCGTTTTTTAGGTCTTGGATTGCAGGAGTCGACCACTGGCAGCCTAATAGTTACTACTACGCGAATGACTTTATTGAAGACATTCACCTCCATAGTACGATGAAGCCAATCTGTCATGTTGCTAAGTGACCCCTAAAAAGTCGCTCATAAAGCATAGGTATAACCCTGTGCTTGCATAAGAAAAGGTGGATTAATACGTATTTTGGGATTGCTTTATCTTATGTTGTTCTGGCTATTGTTTCTCGATGGTTGTTGTGATGAAAAGATTGGATTTATTTGTTTATGTGATTGTGGTTGCAGTTTCTTGAGCTTTGGGAACAATCAATTATGTTTTGGGAAAGCTTATAGGTTTTCCCAAAACACTGTTCCTGTTATTTAGGCTGATGTTAAAAAGAGTTGTTGCATTGAAGCGATAGTCATTTTAAGTGCAATCTAAGCGGAAAGAGCTGCATAGTAAATGCAGTTGGCTTTCATTTCGTAATAATAGTCAACTTTATATCCGTTTAATGAGGGGGAACAATTCGCAGGTAGTTTAAATTATTTTAACCTATAAAAATTATAAGGTAATATTTTAAAAATAGAGGGGATATATGAAAAAGAAAAGCTTATTATTGATTAGCTTATTCACCTCTTCGGTATTTTCTATGTACACATGGGGTATTCTGGTCAAGCCCAACCGGACACCTGACTTTGTAAATTTTCATAGTTAATCGGCGTTAAGTCGCCGAGTGTTGTATGAAGCCGTTCGTGGTTGTAATAACGGATATATTCTTCAGCATCCATCCATCTTCATTGCATCACGTGTTAAGTGAACAACATTTAATAACCATTCATTCTTTAAACTGCCAAAAAATCGTTCTACAACTGCGTTATCTAAACAAGCTCCAACACTGCTCATTGAGGCTATTATTTTATATTTGCTCAGTAACTGAGTAAATCGTCCACTTGTATATTGAGAACCACGATCACTGTGAAACATTAACCCAGGCTCAGGTCGTCTGATGTTAATCGCCATTTGTAATGCTCGCTCAACTAAATCAACCGTCATGCGTTTTGATAGTGACCAACCGATAACCTCACGAGAGTATAAGTCCATGACGACGGCTAAATACATCCAGCCTTGATTGGTTCTCAAATAGGTGACGTCACCTGCCCAAACTAAGTTTGCGTACTTAGGATTAAACTGCTGCCTTAATAGATTATCGGCAACGCTATCACTGTGTTTGCGCTTGGTTGTTATTTTATATGCCTGACGCTGTCTCACGACTAGCTTTAGCTTACGCATGATACTGCGAGTACGATAACGCCCAACACTGAAGCCTGCCAATCTTAAATTCTTACACAACTGACGAGAACCTAAACTTTACTTCATTTCTTTTGCGAAGAAGGCACTGGCCTTTTTTAGTATTTCTTTCTCCATACGTAGCTGTTTTACTTCTTTGCGCAAGGTCAATAACTCAGATCGTTCATCAGAATTAACCGTTGAATTAGCATGTTCCTCTGCTTTTTGTTTCCAGCTGTAAAGTAGGCTAGTCGTGACGTTTAAAGCAGATGCAGCCTCTTGAACGCTATAACCTTGTTCACTGATTAATGCTAATGCTTCAGTTTTAAATTCACTTGTATAAGTTTTGTATTGTCTTCTAGTCTTCATGCTCACTCCTTTAGTGGATAGTATTATCCAAAATTAAAGTGTCCAGTTCAATTAGACCAGAATAGCCTTGGAAGGATTACAAAGAACTGACAGGTGATTTAAAAGGAATCTATCGTGCAGTAACTGAGGATGAAGCCTTAAAAGCACTGGATGAGTTTAGTGATAAATGGAATGAGAGGTACCCGCAAATTAGTCGTTCATGGCGTGCTCATTGGCATAACCTTAATACGTTTTTTAGCTACCCTGAGGACATCAGAAAAGCAATATATACGACCAATGCCATTGAGTCCCTGAACAGCGTAATACGTAAAGCTATCAAGAAACGTAAAGTGTTCCCAACCGATGATTCGGCTAAGAAGGTGGTTTATCTTGCTATCATGGATGCATCAAAGAAATGGACGATGCCAATAAGAAATTGGAAAACGGCCTTGAATCGTTTTATGATAACGTTCGAAGACCGTCTTAAAGATTACATTTAAAAACCGCAGTTACACAGAATTATTTACAGGTTTGCTTAAATAGTTATTTGCTTAATTCATAATTCACCAAGATACAGTTCTCCCCTGATTTTCTGCTCCTTTATCACTATTGCTCTATTACCCTTTAGGCAGTTAATAACCTAATCCACTTATATAAAATGGCCACTAGAATTATAAATACCATGCTGTGCTAGTGTCATCACATACACTTTTTGAGTTTGATGCTTTTAGGTTGTCGGTACAGTAGTGATACATTCATTGTTCGGGAAGTTAGTAGAATAATTTTTAAATAATGGTAGTTACTTTGAAATAGGTATTCATGGTAATTGTCAGGTACACATTAAAATTATTGGGAATGAGAATGCAACATATCAACTTTAGTGTTGTTCGTATTTTGTTTTTTTTCACAAAAAACACTAAGCGAACAATGAAAGAAATTACGCAGCACCTATTATTATATTCGGGCATTGGTGGGGATGTGAATTATACTATTAACTACATGATTAATAATAGGTTACTGGTTAAGGTCCCTATTTACATAAGAAACTCGATGCTGATTGATAATCAATATCGCTTGAACGCTCACTTGAGGCGGTATTTGTAAATTATGTGCCTTTGTTGGGGGGTAATGCTGTAAGTAATATAGGTGATGCTTTACCCCCCTTTTTTTTGAGCGTTATCAAATAAGCTTCTATTGGTTAGTTGTAGTGAGCATGGCTAATGAATAAGATGTTAGGTAACTATTTAATCTTTAAGCGATGTTGTTTTTTTTGGTTGGCTTGGTGTTATTTGGTTGAGCGTGGAAAGGGGGGGGGCGGTAGGTTAAGTATAACTAAATCCCGCTGGTTGTGGTTTTGCTTCTAACTGCTGTGATGGTGCGCGAGTAGGTGTCTAAAAGTGGTGTTGTGGGAAGGTTTTTCGTTAATGGTCGGTTGCCTGGTTTTTAACTGTTGTGGGGTTTTATTTTGCTTTGCGCCTGTTTTTTAAAGCATGAATTTGGTGTTTTAGCTTGTAGGTTAGTTATTTATACGCCTCTATTGTTGCGCATGTTGCTGGAGAAAAGCGAGCGGTGTATATTCAGTTGCTCACTTTTTTACCTATCTAAGTGATGCGCTTATTATTTGAATCTAACCTTTAAAGTGATTTTGATTTATCAAGTAAGGATGAGTTGGTAATGAAAATCTTTGATAATTTTTGCAAATAAAAGTCAGAATAGAAAGTTGCTGTCTCTATTAAGGTCTGTTAGTTTGTAATGCTTCATTGGCGAATAAGGGGGGGCAATCGCTCTATTATAATAAGCACTAAGTTTTAGTAAATTTGATATGGCAATTGCAGTTAGAAAAGTGCACCCTCCTCCTTTTGAGGTAAGTGTAATATTTCTAGTGGTATAGCTTTTTACAAATATAAAGCCGTCTTTACTATATATAATATTAGAAGTGTTTTGGCTGTTTTTGCGCCACAAACTTAACTCATAAATTAACTCATAATCGCAAGAGTGTGTAATCTGATTATTTTTCATAATTTAAACTAACCTTTAAAGTCCAATTGATACATAAATAGCATGTGGATGCTTAACCTGTTTTCAGTGTCATTACACGGAAAATGGATTCAATATATGCTATATAGCAAATGAATCCGCTGTGTATCAAGCTGGTATCAATTGAAGTTGTGGGTGATTTAGGTTCTGATGTACATGTTTTAAATGTGTAATTAAATAATTCATATTTTCTTTCTGTTTGCGGTCTGTTAAAGTAACAAGTGAAGGTGCTAGGTAAGTTATTGGTGGTGTATGCGTGGGTTTTAATAAAGAGTAGCTTCCTATGGGTGATCTTTTTACTGATGTATTGCTTATTGTAGTAGATATTGCCTTGATAACTAGAGTTTTCTGTTAATAATAAAACTCCTCCATGCACTGACCTTGGTGATAAAAAACACGGCAACCTTTAGGGTAAGACGCCACTTGCTTTCCTTTGATATCAATAACACCTGAGGCTGAGTGAAACTTTTTACAAATACACAATTTGTTATTTCTTCAATATATATTACCTTTGATATTTCTGGGTCTTCATTGCGCCACAAATTAATCTCACGAATTAGCTCAAAATAAGTTGACTTCACAAGCACTCTACATGAATTATTATTCACCATTTATGTATTACATCCAAATTATATTTTTTATAATTGGTTATGATACTTAATCATATCGCGAGACATGTATCGCTTCTGTATCAGAGCGAGGCTGACGTTGCCGTATATTATTCAACTCTAATTGAACTGGACATGCCATATTTGTTGAATAGTATCCACTGCTGAGATGGATGTTAATTCAAAGCTTATACCAGTTAATTTAAGTAATATAACTCTTAAGTGTAATATTAAGGTAAAAAATCTATACGATGATTTCTTCTCAATCTAAAATATCTAAAAATAACACTGCCTGAGCTAAGTGCATAAGCATGTTAAGTGATTTTTATTGTTCTAGTTATTGTGTTCATTCATTTTAAGCACTATTTTGGTGGGAATGTGGTCGCTATTTGTTTAGCCGTTAAGTGTTAATTCAGTGAAAGCCACTTTTGTCTACAGCGGTAACATCTGAGTACGTTCGATATACTTTATCGATTAAATGCTCCCGAATGGTAATTTTATTACCTAATCGTTCGAGGGTAGTAACATCTTTCAGGGTGAAAATGATAGGGCTTAACTTGTTGTGTTTAGCAAATTCATCAATAAGAATATTTCGCTTTTCATGCTTTGTTAGATCCTTTAATTCTAGTATTTGATTGAGTTCAATGGCTTCATCGTTATCTCCGTTACTTACCAATCGATAATAGTATTCTGTGTATTGTAATCGTGTTTGTGGGTTTTAGTAAAATACTGATATCCCTGCTGTTCTTCATCAAGGCTTTCCATAATTGGGTTATTAGCCTCCTATATTTTAAATTGAATTTTTCCTTTATTAGAGCTGATTATGGATAGATGAAGTTGAGGCTGATTTTTTATCTTCCAACTTAAGGATACTACTTACAGTTCGGGTATACGGATGGTACTCTTTACCCCTGTAATGGTTAATACATTAGCTTCTTCGCTACTTGAAGCTAATGTTACATCGTTGCTTATGTTAATCATTTTTTCAGTATTTAAGCTATTGAATGGAAAATGTTAAATTGTGTATTCACGGTAAGTAAAAACAGCGCGTGGTTAAATTTTAGATTTATCGAATTTGAAGCGTTCCCTACGCTTTTGTCAATTATTTCCAAAAGTGGAACATCCATTATTTTAGCGCTGTCTTTTACTGTGAAATGCTCTTTCTTAACATTCACCTTGTAACCTAACTTATTAATAATATAGTAAAAACACTGCATATCAAGAGGGTTTGTGAACGTATATCCAGTAATGTTTCTATTGTAATTTTCAGTCCATATTTTAACTAAAGAGTTTCTGTTTTTTTCATCAAGTGAATTAAGTTTATCTAGAATTTTTTTATAGGTGAGAGTGTTTGAATAGGCTCTAGTTTTCATCGATTGAGCTGGGTTGTTATAAAGCTCAATATTCGGTACAGACGAGTGAATAAGAACGCCATCATATGCAGTTTGACTTTTTAATCGCTCACTGATGTTGATTATATTAGCGATTTCGGTTTCAGTGAACGTCACTTTGTGGGCTATTTCATGAATAGAGTGGTTGTTTTTAAGTGATATTAAAACAACTTCAATCATGGATAGGCTATAGAGTAGTGTGTTTCTCCTTATGTGTGGCGTTTCTTGAATGATGGATGCTATGTCGCTGTTAGCACGAATAACATCAACCTCCCGAAACCCTTTTGCTTTTTTTAGTTGATGGTAACTGATTGCAATATGACGGCGTTGTTCACTATCAAATCGTGACACCACCTTACTCGCATTACTAATAGGTATTTTGTTGACCCACTTTACCTGTTTGATTGATAGTTGTTGATTGAGGTTCTTATCATTTTCAGCAGCGCTAATAATATCGAGCACATGAATATAGTGTTTGATTGTTGTTGCAACATCTTCATGCCCGAGCATGAGTGAAATCGCATGTAGGATTTTGTGTGGTGAAAAAGTCTCTTTAAGTAACTCTGAAATTAATTTTTGGCTGAAGTGTTGATAGCTTTCTATTTCTCTACTCCATGATAATAGTTCTTTGTTGATTGATGGGGGGAGTTCACCACGGCAAACGAACAGGTATAGGTAATTAGCAAATGTGTGACGACATATGTGCAAAGTGACAGAAGGGTCGTTAGTGACCTGTTTCATAGCTTGTGTTATTGCTTGTCTGTGGTGCTTTAAATCGACAAGAATATTGGGATTAATAGACCGTGCAAAGATGCCTACGTTTCTTTTTTGATTGTGTAATAATAAAGCTCGTTGGACTAATTTTTTAAGATAATCAATCTCTTCATTAGATAATAACAGTGTCATCGATAGGCGTCGATTGCCATTCTGTGATTTTACTCGGTCATAGCGATTTGTTTTTATATGTATCATACCACTATTAAAATCAATCTCATTGATCATTAGGTTTTCAGCCTCTGATATTCTTAACCCTAATCGTGAACAGAGAGTGAATAGGGCTTTATTGATCAGTATTTCATCTTGAGAGCGGTTTGAAGCGTTGCTTAATAGTTGGTGCACCTCCTGATATTCACGATAGCTAAAAATATTCGCTCGTACATTGTTACTTTTGTCTTCTATCGTTGGCTCTATTTCTAACCAGCTGACTTTCTGTATTTTGAAATTGTCGTAACTATAGTTGCCAAAAACGCGAAGCACTTCAGCAGCTTCCCCTTTGTTTTTAACTTTCCGGGAGGCAATGACATCAATATATAGGCTTTGTAATTCACTTTTAGTGAGAGTAAAGAAGAGTAGGGTACCTGCTGTGATAATTAATGGCTTAGCTACTTTCGAAATATAATTAAGTAATGTTTTAATCGCGATAGTCTTGCGGCCTTTTCCAGGCTTTCCTGCGGTATAATAGAGCCAGCATAACGCAGCAATGGTTGACTCTGTGAGCTGGTAGGACTGATTTATCATATCTTGAAGGTCGTGCTTAAAGCTCCCTTTGATTTTATTTTCCCAGCTATTCGCTACGATAGATATTAATTCATTTGATGAAGTATACCCCCCCTTAGATTGTAAACGGTTAAGTTTATTGCAGATTTGACTTAGTATATCAGTGCCAAGTACTACGCTTTCATCAGTATTTTGAATACTCTTCAGTGGAACCAGTGTTTGTTTTGTAAATACACCTTCATTAAGTTCATCTGCCTTTACTTTATAGCATGGAGTGTCACGCAACCAGCGAGTTAACACCGCATCAGGGAGGTGTGTTGTTGCTTGCTTCATATTCAAGTAGGACTGCACTAGTCCTGAGTGCGTAAAGAAAAGTTGATGATTGAGGGCAGAAATTAGCTTATTAATATCAATTTTCTTCTTACCGATTAGCTTTTGTTGTAATCGTAATTTTTTGAGTTTAGCGGCCAAGTAAATAAATAGTGTTTTATTGAATTCACTAGGGTGCTTAAGTTTGGTCTTTAGATAGATAGGATTGTTGATAATAAGCTGCGCTGTTACAGCATCAATGAAGATGCGTTGTTTGATATTTCGACTGTCTACCCATGTGAGCCACAAAATATTACCATCTTTATATATGGGCTTTTTGAGGGCTAGAATAAACTCTGTATCAATCGTAAATGAAAATGAGCTGTGAACAATAAGGGATAATATTATTTTTACAAACTCACGGTTTGTGGCATTTTTAGACATCTTTTCATTTTGGGGCTTAGCAAGCAACCAAGTTTGCAACATTTCTACAATTAGTTGCGCTTCTTTTGCCTTGAATAAACTATTTTTGCGTAGCGTTAATCCAGTTGATTCACTATCAGCAAACGTCTTAGTAATCGATGGTAGTTTTTTGGTGCCTGCCATTTTAGTGATGAATTTGTCTAATATTTTCAATTTGTAGTTCAACATCACTTTAGTGAGCTTCTTATCACTGAGAATTTCAGTGATAAGGTTTTCTTTAGTTTCTTTAATATCTTTGAAAAATTGTTTTTTATCTAAGTATGCCTTTTCAATTAACTTCCTTACACTACGGCGCAACCGGCTTTTATTTAACGCTTTATTAGTTGTTAGGTATTGGGGGATATATACTTGCTCTGGTTTCGTCTCTTTTAAGGGGACACGTCTGCCTGTTTTTACGGTAAACATCAATGACTGACAGTTTAATGACTTTGCCAATGTGTTTATCGCAATACGGCTGCGTTGCATATCGTCACTGCAAAAGAGAGACTCATTATTATAAATATGCTCGCCAGAGCGAATATGTCCCATAAAGTTAATTGCGATACTTCTGGCATGTGTACTTTGTAAAAACGAAAGAAAATAATGCCGAAATGCATTAGCAGGCAGATTCCATTCATTTAAATAAGTTTCAATATTTTCAAATCCTACGGTGCTAATAGTGAGATCTTCATTGATTAAATACAATATTGGTTGATTGATGTCACTGAAGCCTTGGGAGGTTTTTAATAACAGTTTAGTCAACGGTGGATCATATTTCACCATCAAACGCGATAATCGGTCACAGTGTATTCGATAGGCTTTTAGGTTTTCTAAAGCAACATCAGCCAGAGGCAATATACGCAATGCACTATCACAAAAATTTTCTTTATCAGCAATACAGATAAGTTTTTTCAGTTCATCAATGGTGAAGTATGAAAAAGAGTATTCTTTGCGTGAACGGTGTCCTGTCGTTATCAACAAAATCACTGCCGAATAGAGCGTAATTTGATTATGTATTTGTATCAGAGAGAGTAGCGATGAACAATTATTGATAGAATCATATTTTTCCGTTATTTCATGATATTTTTTATTAATCATTAAATGACTATGCCATTGCTTAATTGCAAGCTCACTTCCGCAAAAAACATCCGAGGAAACTGCTATATCACAAGTGTCGAAACCCAAGTTTTTTAAACATGTTTGGTATATTAGTGTTAATTTTTGATGAGGCTGAAAAAGATAGTAGAGTGGTGTATTTGAAGCATACTCAGTATTAGCGAGTAACAAAGAAGCTATCGCTGAACTTTCTTGTTTTGATATTAATTCAAAAAAGATATTACGAATGCTAGCAGGTGTGATATTTCGACTTCGTTGCTCGTTACCTTTAAATAGGTTTGTAATGCGTTGACTTATTGAGTTTTCATCTGGGTTTATCGAACACAATGCTTTAACCGTGGCGCAATCTGAGCCACTTTCTTTAAGTCGTTTATTTAATGCAGATATGAGAGCAGTAGGCAGTGGCAGCTTAACTAAATGATCTATTTTTTCTAAATGCTCTTTTTGCTCGTCTGTTGCCGTAAAGGCGCCTGGCATACGGATATCCAATCGATTCCAAGTTGTAGTCTCGATACATATACAATCACGATTTGTCTCTTTTTTTTCATATCGATTGATAGGAAGGGCTTCGATGTACTCATAACCCTTTGAGGTGCAAAGTAGTATCAAAGCCAACGTCGCATCTATGTTCTCAGCTTCATTATCAGAAGTTAAGACCTGCTTGATATGATCAGTTACCATATGTACTTCGTGAGTAATTAATGCAACAGGTCTTAAACTTAGTTGCATCAGATCATGCAGTGCTAAGCGACTACCATACAGATAGCTCTGGTTGAGCGCTTCATCATCGATATAATGTGCAGCATCTACAGATATATCAACAAGGTCAATGCTTTCGTCTTCTCCGATGTCCTCTTTATGCTTTAGTGAAGGCACATATCGGCGTTTTTTTGTCTTCGTGCTTGTACGATGGCTTAAACTCTTTGCTGGCGTTATATTACTAATATGGGGCTTTTTGGGGGGAGTGTTGTTAATTAATAGTGAAGGAGAAGTAGTTATCATTCGTAATACATTTTGCGCGAAATATAATTTTCTTTCACATTTTAAATTATTTTCTAATAATAGCGTTTCCCACACTTTAATAAATTTGTCTAGCGTAAGGTTGGTAAGACCCATGGTGTTTTTAAAGATGTGCGCTTTATCTACCAATTTTCTGATCGAAGTAGACAAGGTCCCTAAGCAGTTTTTTGTAGGATCATTAAACGAGATACAAAAGAGTAATGCTGATACACATTGAAATATCTGCTTAACGTCTTCATCGACATCTTGGTGAAATGTGATGCTAAAAAGGCTTGCAATAGGGTACTTTAGCATTTCCCCTCTTATTATGTTTTTTGTTCCTTCGGCTCTTCGCTGCTGCTTAGCGATACCTGATTCTAATATTTTTTTTATTAGCGCGATCAGAGCGCTATTATTTCTATGTAAATATTTAGGTAAATCTAATTTATTCAGGGCTACAAGTGAATTTGCTAAGGTATATAGCTGATGAGTAATATTTGAAAACATTGAGTCAGGGCAGAGGGCATCAACAACATCATCGAGTAAAGACACTTCATCTTTATTAAGAATAGAGGCTAAGTAAAAACTATAATATGCACTTTGACTAAATTTCAATTTAAATCCTTTTATACTTCCATGAAAGGCTGTATTTGATATTAATTACGTTAATATTTTTTGATTTATTAAGTAAATTAAAGGGCGGATAGGTAACTCATTAGGGTGTAGTGCACTTTATTGTCAATTGAAAACTTTCAGGCAATAACCTTATTGAGTAAATAATAAGCTGTTTTTGTATTTTATCAACTATGATTTTTGTGCCATAATTTTTGTGATTCTTGCTCCCCATGAAAATGAGAGTCATAAAATTATTAGTTGAAGGTAGAGTGTTTATGGGGCTTGTAGATTTATGTAAGTTAATGTAAGATGTTATCTGTTGGTTTTTTCAGGCTCATAACCCGAAGGTCGTTGGTTCAAATCCAGCTCTCGCAACCAATTCTTTTATTATTTAAAAGAATCGTTAATTGCACAGTATTTAGAACAAGATTTAGAAAAGAAACACAATTACGGACGCGAGATGGAGCAGTTTGGTAGCTCGTCGGGCTCATAACCCGAAGGTCGTTGGTTCAAATCCAGCTCTCGCAACCAATTTCTACAGAAAAACCTATCAGTAAATTCCATTCGTTACAATTTATCTAAAAACTTCAAAAATACTACAAACATAATTCCAATTATCTCTACTTTTTTAAGTTACACTCCAAAACAATATACCTAACTTTTATCCATATTTTTACTTTGCTCTGATCCTGTACTTATTTACAAACATCTTGTTTTGTTGAAAGTAGTTCATCGGGCTAAACTATCTAAAAAAACTGGCAAAGGTTGTTGGTAAAAATCCAGTTCTCACAACCAATTCCTTATAAAGATATTAAAACCTCTAATAATCCCCAATATTTGATTCCGTTATAATTTATCTACAAATTTACAAAATACTCAAAAACTACATACCTAACTTTTATCCATACTTTCATTTTGCACTGATCCTATACTTACAAATATCTTGTTTTGTTGAAAGTAGTTTATCGTTCTCAACTATCTAAAAACACTGGCAAGCTTATTGGTTCAAATCCAGCTATCACACCAATTCCTAGTTATAAATTCCAAAGCAATATCTTTAATTAAATTCCCCAAAAGTTAATAAAGAGAGCATTCTTGCTCGTTACAATTTTTAGAAACAGGCAATGGTAGCAAACAACACATATTGTAATCATCAACAAGGGAGGGAAAAGAAAGCGCATTGTAGGGATCTAGATCTCATCTAATCGGCTGCGTAATAAATAGACTGCGCAATAAATTAGTTTATCGTAAGAAGGGTATATATGGACAATCGTTGGCAAATTGCATTATCTGCTGGGCTACTTGCTGCACTCTGGTGCGGTATTGCAGATATATTTCACCTGGTGACTTGGGTCGGGTTCTTAGGTTGTAGTAGTTACTTTGCACAACCTAAAAAAGGCTTAAGTGGGGTTGTGGTTAGTTGGTGCACTAACCTTTCTGGTGTTTTTTGGGCATGGTTAGTGATCAGCGCAAGTAGCTATTTTGATACGCAACTGATGGGTTACCTCTTTACCGGTATCGCGACATCGCTAATGTGCCTGCAGGCCAGTTATCATAAGTTATCTTTTATTCCAGGGGCTTTTATCGGTTGCTGCACGACATTTGCGTTGGGGGGAGAGGTGAAAATGTTAGTACCTGCATTAATACTGGGGGCGTTGCTGGGTTATGCAATGACATTGCTGACATCGTTATTGATTGTCATCACACCTTGGTTGAAAAAAAACATGAAAGCGATAAAAACCCTCTCTAGCCCCTCAATCGAGTAGTTTATCCTTTTCATTCTTTGCACAGTAAAGTGGGTTAAGGGCAATCAATTTGATTGTATAAAATTGTTCCTAACTATCCATTTATATCGGTCGGAATATGAAACAGAGTGGATTACTCCTCCTAAACCGATAAGTTGGTTATAGGTGGAGCTTCGATAGCTACAGGCAGTCCAAAAAAGTAAACTCTCCTTTTCTTTATGTTTTGGGGCATTAGTAACTGTAGTAGGGGGCATTGCTTGTTATTTGATTCATAGCGCAAGCTAATCGTTAATCTGCCTGTAAACGTTCTAATGCTTCATCTAATAACTGTTCTGGCTGATAAATCCTATCGCTAATTCCCAATAACATTGCGCTTGTTTTTTCCTTTTGTGGCTCACAATAATTATAGATGACACGATATATTTCAGATAAATTATCAAGCACTTGCATGCTATTACTGTTTTTATTCAACTGCTTATTTAGAAAGCGATAGAAATCCTCAATCGCGTCACATTTTATAGTGTTCAAATTAGGCATCTCATTGCTTTTGCTTGTTATGGGGCAGATTGCGCCTTTTTCCTGACTAAACCAGATATCATTCCACCACCCAAAGCGCTTACCAGTTAAGCTCTCGTTACTGTTTTCAAAGGGTAATAAGAAATAGATATCGGCTTTTTTATTGTTGATATCAGCAAGCGAAGATATCAGTGCCGCGGATCTTAATGTACTTTCATGCTCAATATAGTGATCATATTGTTCAATATTATTGGTAAAATATGTTAATAATTGGAAGTGTAAATAAGCCACTTTATCTGGATAGATCGCGGTGCAGTTTGCGATAGGTTTTAGTTTTCCCATAATAAGTTGTTCAAAATGGTTGCGTTTTAAGTTGCTATGATAACGCGCAAGTAAAATAGCTTCTAAATCATTAGAGGCGATATTGGTTGCTACCGTGCTTTCTGTTTCATTGTAAATGAAATCTTTACCTATCTCTTGGTGAGTTAAGTTATTGGTTTGTAATAAAATATAGCCACTTTCAACTTCCGCTGTAAAAAGGTTATATAAACCACGCTGGTGGTTTAGTGAAATAACCCGTCCTTCACTGTGCATGCCCATGTATTTTCTTGTTATTACGGGTTGTTCCTGTAAACGACTAAAATTAGAAAAAATTAGGGCGAGTTTGTTTAAGTAAAAATAGTATAGCCGCGAAGATAAACCACTCTCTTTAATTGATGATGTTAATGTGTCTTTTGATAATTCACCTTTAGATAAAACAGAGACTAATACCGCTTTTAATGCCTCCCTATTTTTATATTCCGGTAGTGTAAATACTGACGCGCATTGATTACATTTTTTACGTTGCGTACCCGCCGAAGTAAATCCATGACGTTTTGCTTTAGGTGCAAGCGGCATAAAAAAGTAGGGGCGACATTTTTGACAGCCTATTATTTTTTGCCCAAATTGCGCTTCCTGTTTTTCAGCCAGTACTTCTTTAATTAAATGATTATTTATCCATGGCGGATTACTACCACATAGTGTGCATTCAGTAGAGAGGTAACCTAAACGCTCACTTTTTTGAATATAAGTTTCACTATTAGGTATGCCAAAGTTTTTACAACTGACAGTCTTGCAACTATTAAAATCTTTTGTAAATTTAATCATCCAAAGCCAGCTATTGTGTGAATTAATGTTGGGGAATAGTAATCAATAATGGTCAACACTCAATTCGTTTTTTTTTATTTAGTCAAAATTAAGACCTTGGTCATCGATATTGCTCTGACGGATTAATTTGAACTGAACGTCAACACGCTTACTGTGTTTAGTTATTGAAATAAATATGAAATATTTATTTTTCCTCCTTACTTTATATTAATAAAAATAGATGGGAATCTCGCCATAATAAGAAGGTAAACTTTTTTAACGCTATTTTTCAACGCGTGAATAAATTGCCTTTTTCATCTTAATTTAAACTTATGTTGTTGATTTGTATTTGTTTTTATCTGGGTGGTTCAGTGTGTTAAGAAATAATTAACAACAGATTTTGTATGTGTGTAGAGAAAAAAAACAATTACTTTAACTCGCTCGACTCAGCTCACAATTAACTCGCTAATATCTACATAAAATCACTGCATCTAAAAAGCAACGTTTACATGTGGCATCGAAATAGAAGCTAGGCATTGGTTCTGCAATAACTTTTTATGGCATTACTTGCAGGGGTTATCTATCAGCAATCTTTCAGTCGTTTTTTTGATAAAACACGCAAGTTTGATGTCATGTAAACAATAAATAAAAATAAAAAAAGGCGAAATTAATGCAAGTTAAATTAGATCAATTACGAAAAGTAACAACAGTTGTCGCAGACACCGGTGATATCGAAGCGATTAAATTGTATCAGCCACAAGATGCAACAACCAATCCCTCACTGATTTTAAAAGCGGCACAAATTAGCGCTTATGAACCATTGATTGAAGATGCAATCCGCTATGCAAAAACGCAAAGTAGCGACCAAATGCAACAGGTTGATGATAGCTGTGACATGTTAGCGGTGAATATCGGCAAGGAAATTTTAAAGGTGATACCGGGCCGTATTTCTACAGAAGTTGATGCAAAACTTTCCTACGATACACAGGCAAGTTTAATCAAGGCGCGTAAATTAATAAAGCTCTATAACGATGCAGGAATTAGCAATGATTGTATCTTAATCAAGCTAGCGGCTACTTGGCAGGGAATTCGTGCGGCTGAAGTTTTAGAGAAAGAGGGGATTAACTGTAATTTAACACTGTTATTTTCTTTTGCTCAAGCGCAAGCCTGTGCTGAGGCGGGTGTTTATCTTATCTCTCCGTTTGTTGGTCGCATTATGGATTGGCACAAAAAAAATGAAGGTAAAGATTTTACGCCTGAAAATGATCCGGGTGTTAAATCAGTGACTGCCATTTACAACTACTACAAAGTTCATAATTACCCAACCGTTATCATGGGTGCAAGCTTCAGAAACATAGGCGAAATATTACAGTTAGCCGGCTGTGATCGCTTAACCATTAGCCCACAATTATTACAACAATTAAGTGAAACGGAAGGCGAGGTCGTCACACACCTAACCGATACAAATGAACATAAACCAAGACCTGCTGCATTAACAGAGGCTCAATTTTTATGGGCGCACAACCAAGATGCAATGGCGGTAGAAAAATTAGCTGAGGGGATCCGCAATTTCGCGATTGATCAAAATACCTTAGAAGAGATGATTAAAGGTCGTCTTTAATAAAAATTGAACCACAACATTGAAAAATATTACTAACTAAAATGGAGAGTTACAATGCATATCATAATGGGACTAGTGGGAATTATTTCCTTGGTATTAATCGCAGTTATTTTTTCAAATAATCGTAAACAAATTAACTTAAGAACCGTCGGTGGCGCTTTTGCCATTCAAGTTGCAATTGCTGCATTTGTAATTTTAACTCCTTTTGGCTCAACCGTTTTGCAGTCTGTTTCTGCAGGTGTGCAAGTCATTATCGATAGTGCTAATGCAGGTATTAGCTTTGTATTTGGTGGCTTAGTATCAAACAAAATGTTTGAAGTGTTTGGTGGCGGTGGTTTTATTTTCGCCTTTAGAGTATTGCCTGTCATTATCTTCTTTGCCGCTTTTATGGGGGTACTGTATTACCTTGGCATCATGCAGTTTATTATCAAAATCATTGGTGGTGCACTACAAAAGATGTTGGGTACAAGTCGTACAGAGTCTATGTCTGCAGCCGCTAATGTATTTGTTGGCCAAACAGAAGCACCTTTAGTGGTTAAGCCATACATTAAAAATATGAGCCAATCTGAGTTGTTTGCTGTTATGTGTGGTGGTCTTGCTTCAGTCGCTGGTTCGGTATTAGTGGGTTACGCTTCGCTTGGTGTCAGCTTAGATTACCTTATCGCCGCGTCATTTATGGCGGCACCTGGTGGTTTATTAATGGCAAAACTAATACACCCTGAAACAGAACAAGTGAACAACGAGTTAGTTGATGAAAAAGAAGAAGACAAACCCGTTAACGTGATCGATGCAGCGGCAAGTGGCGCGATTTCAGGTCTACATTTAGCGCTTAACGTGGGTGGCATGTTGATTGCGTTCATCGCACTTATTGCGTTAATTAACAGTTTGTTAGGTAGCTTTGGTGGCATATTTGGTTTAGAAGCTTTATCGCTACAACAGATTCTTGGTTACCTGTTTGCACCGGTTGCATTCCTAATCGGTATCCCATGGTCTGAAGCAACACAAGTTGGTAGCTTATTAGGTCAAAAACTAGTGGTTAATGAGTTTGTTGCTTATATCGACTTTATGAATATTAAAGACTCATTAAGTGAACACTCACAAGTTATTGTGACCGTAGCACTATGTGGTTTTGCAAACTTATCTTCACTCGCTATTTTATTAGGTGGTCTAGGTGTGCTTGCTCCTTCTCGTCGTGCAGATATCGCACGTATGGGCCTTAAAGCAGTACTAGCTGGCACACTTTCTAACTTTATGAGTGCTGCATTAGTAGGTGTTTTCTTCGCGATTAGCGTTGCCTAAAACTGAATGAGAGTCACTGCTTATGGCGTGACTCTTTAATGAACAATTTGTGTAAAAGAATAGGATCGAAACAATGCATACATTACAAGATGTAGCTCAAGAAGCTATTTCATTAATGGATTTAACGACATTAAATGATGACGATACGGATAATAAAGTTATTCAGTTATGCAAGGACGCAAAAACTAAAGCCGGTGATACCGCCGCGGTTTGTATCTACCCACGCTTTATTCCTATCGCGCGTAAAACATTAGCATTGCAAAATAGTACAACCATTAAGATTGCCACTGTGACTAACTTCCCACATGGTAATGACGACCTTGATATTGCTTTTGCTGAAACGCGTGCCGCAGTGGCTTATGGCGCGGATGAGGTTGATGTTGTGTTTCCATACCGCGCATTAATCGCGGGTAATAGTGAAGTGGGCGCGCTGATGGTTGCAGGTTGTCGTGCAATTTGTGGTACTAA
This sequence comes from Psychromonas marina, assembly GCF_030161115.1. Taxonomy (GTDB): domain Bacteria; phylum Pseudomonadota; class Gammaproteobacteria; order Enterobacterales; family Psychromonadaceae; genus Psychromonas; species Psychromonas marina. The sequence goes on along the minus strand of NZ_BSPQ01000015.1, from coordinate 105,674 downwards.
TATTTGTTTAAAGGTCATCATTGAAACGGGTGAATTAAAAACCGAGGCGTTGATTAAACAAGCGAGTGATATTTGCATCGCAGCAGGCGCTGATTTTATTAAAACATCAACAGGAAAAGTCGCGGTTAACGCAACACTTGAAGCGACTAAAGTGATGTTAACCTCCATTAAAAATTCAGGCAGAAATGTTGGTTTTAAAGCCGCTGGTGGCGTAAAAGATGCCGTAACTGCTGGCCAATACTTACAGCTAGCACGCGAGATTATGGGGGATGATTGGGTGAATGCCGGTCACTTCCGTTTTGGCGCGTCCAGTCTACTGGTTAGTTTATTAAATGAACTGAAATTGAGCGATCAAGTCGTTGAACAAGGAGCTTATTAATGAAACGTACCGTTATTTTATTATTGGATTCATTTGGCATTGGTGGTGCAGCAGATGCCCATACTTTTAAAGGCACCAATGTTGATGGCAGTGTCTTTGATGATACGGGTTCAAATACCTTAGGCCATATTGCGAAGGCCTGTTTTGAAGGGCAAGCTGAAGATGGCCGTAGTGGCCCACTTAACATTCCTAATTTAAATAAAATAGGTTTTGGTCAGGCATGTTTTGAAAGCTCGGGTTTATACCCTGCAGGTTTAGATCAAACCGTGTTACCCACGGGGGCTTACGGTTATGCAAAAGAGTTATCTACAGGTAAAGATACATCAAGTGGTCATTGGGAAATTGCCGGTGTCCCTGTCCTGTTTGATTGGGGATATTTCTCTGACAAACAAAATAGCTTCCCGCAATCATTACTTGATGAGTTAGTCGAACGCGCAGGCCTGCCCGGATACCTTGGTAACTGCCATTCCTCAGGTACAGTGATCCTTGAGGTGTTAGGTGAAGAGCACCTTAAAACCGGCAAACCCATCTTTTACACCTCAGCAGATAGTGTTTTTCAGATTGCTTGCCATGAAGAGAGTTTTGGACTTGAGCGTTTGTACGAATTATGTGAATTAGCGAGAGAGTTAGTAAATGAGTACAACATTGGTCGTGTTATCGCACGTCCTTTTCTGGGCACTGAATCTGCTAATTTTACGCGTTCAGTTAATCGTCATGATTACTCGGTGACTCCACCTTCAGCAACGCTGCTTGATAAGATGAAAGCAAGTGGTGGTGAAGTGGTGAGCATTGGTAAAATTGCTGATATTTTTGCAGAGCAAGGGATCACTAAAGCCACCAAAGCATTTGGTGTCGATGGTCTATTTGATGCAAGTTTAGACGAACTTAAACAAGCCAAAGACCAAACCATCATCTTCACAAACTTTGTGAATTTTGATGCGGATTTTGGACATCGACGTAATATTTCAGGTTATGCCTCAGCGTTAGAGTACTTTGATACCCGTCTGCCTGAGATGCTTGAACTACTAGGTGAAGATGATCTATTAGTATTGACCGCTGATCATGGTTGTGACCCAACATGGCCTGGCACCGATCATACTCGCGAGCATATTCCCGCCATTTTTTATGGAGCTAAAGTCAACGCAGGCTCGGTCGGTTTACTGGATACCTTTGCAGGAATTGGACAATCTATTGCAGACTTTCATGGTCTGCCAGCTCTTGATTACGGCACTAGCATATTCAAATAAAGACTCATTAACGTAGGGGAGTTTCCTTACGTTAATTTAACTCATTCTAAAAACCACCTTGTGGTTAACTTTTAAAAAATTGGAGATTATATTATGGCTACACCTCATATTAATGCTGTCGATGGCGCATTTGCAGAAACTGTTTTAATGCCTGGCGATCCACTACGCGCAAAATATATTGCAGAAAATTTTTTAGACGATGCTGTCGAAGTGACAAATGTTCGTAATATGCTCGGTTTTACTGGTACTTACAAAGGTAAGCGCCTTTCAGTAATGGGTAGCGGTATGGGTATTCCTTCTTGCTCTATCTATGCAACAGAGCTGTTTCGTGAATATGGTGTACAAAATATCATACGTGTAGGCAGTTGTGGTGCAGTAAACCGTGATATTAAAATACGAGATGTGATCATCGGTATGGGCGCGTCAACCGACTCAAAAGCTAATCGTATCCGTTTTTCAAACCACGACTTTGCAGCGATTGCGAGTTATGAGTTATTAGAAAAAGCGGTTAATGCATCTAGAAAACTAGGTATCAATGCACGTGTTGGTAATATTTTCTCTGCGGATACCTTCTATACACCTGAGCCTGAAGTCTTTGACACGCTTGAAAAATACAACATTTTAGGTGTGGAGATGGAAGCGGCAGGTTTGTATGGTGTGGCAGCAGAAGAGGGTAAAAATGCACTGTGTATTTTGACTGTTTCTGACCATATTCGTACGGGTGAAAAAACCAGTTCTGATGAGCGTCAGAGCAGCTTTAACGAGATGCTTGTGATCGCACTTGATGCAGCAATTGCTGAATAACGTTTTATAACAACACCTCGAAAGAGGTGTGCATTATTATCTGCATCGGTCTGCAGCGATGCAATCTGTTCACGCATTATTTTGGTCAAAAAAAAGTTTTGAAGCATTTAATTTGCAGGAAAAGACAGTTAAGTACGTTGCTCATTATCATCGCCTGGCACTGTTAACAGATAAAGTATAAACAATTAACGATTCAATAAAGAACATTATTCCAGCTGATAGAAAGCGGCTAGTGAACTTAGGAATCGCAATGATGAATAACCCTAAAAAGAAAGATAAAAAGAGGTTTTAGATGAATTATTTTAACCAGCTACAAACATTGCTTGATGCTTCTTGCGCTCCCTATTCGGGATTTAATGTCGCCTCTATTGTTGTCTTAAAAGATGGACGTAGTTTTAAAGGTGTTAATGTTGAATCTGCTGCTTATTCGCCAACTAATTGCGCAGAACGAAATGCGATTCAAACGGCTGTCACCGAAGGTGCTAAAATTGGCGACTTACAAGAGGTGCATATTTTAGCGCGTAATGCAGCCAAAGAGTTAGTACAAGCTTACCCTTGCGGGCCTTGCAGACAAGTTATTGCAGAACAAGCTTTAAATGATACCGTTATTTATTGTTATGCATCAGAGGATAAGGTGGATAAACATACTATTGCTGAACTGCTTCCTTTTGGTTTTTTAGGTGCTGAACTTTAGTTTTTATTTTATTTTTACGTTGTATTCATTAAGCCGTGTTTGATCTTATCAAGCACGGCTTTTTTATTGCTTATTGCCTCATAACACCACATTTTGTAAGTGCCCCTAATAACTTAATTTTATTAACGCTAGCCTCGATCAATGTCTCATCTTCATTACTGCACAATAAATAAACTACTTATATCAACGTTCATATTAGGAATTAAAATGACCACTAGACAACAGCAAGCTAATGCCATTCGTGCTTTGAGCATGGACGCGATTCAACAGTCAAACTCAGGTCACCCTGGCGCACCAATGGGGATGGCTGATATTGCACAAGTATTATGGTGTGATTTTCTACAACATAATCCTAATAATCCAGAGTGGGCTGATCGTGACCGTTTTATCTTATCAAATGGTCATGGCTCAATGCTTATCTATTCACTATTACACCTAAGTGGTTACCCACTTGCTATTGAAGATATTAAATCCTTTCGTCAACTACACTCAAAAACACCTGGCCATCCTGAATACGGTTATACCGCCGGTATTGAAACAACAACAGGACCGCTTGGTCAGGGCATCGCCAATGCTGTTGGTATGGCGATTGCTGAAAACGCCTTAGCAGCACAGTTTAATAAACCAGATCACCAAATTGTTGACCATTTTACCTATGCATTCCTAGGGGATGGTTGCTTAATGGAGGGGATTTCTCATGAGGCATGCTCATTAGCGGGTACGCTTGGTTTAGGTAAGCTGATCGCCTTTTGGGATAATAATGGCATCTCTATCGATGGTGAAGTTGAAGGCTGGTTTACTGATGATACCCCTGCTCGTTTTGCCTCTTATGGGTGGCAAGTAATTGAAGTTGATGGACATAATCCAGAGCAGATAAAAGCAGCTATTATTAGCGCTCAAGCTGAAACGATGAAACCAACGATGATCTGCTGTAAAACCATCATTGGTTTTGGCTCTCCTAATAAGCAAGGTACACATGACTGTCACGGCGCGCCACTGGGCGCTGATGAAATTATTAAAACACGTTCAGCTCTCGGCTGGCATTATGATAGTTTTGAGATTCCAGAAGATATTTATGCGTCATGGGATGCAACGCAAAAAGGGCAACGAATAGAGCAAAATTGGAATGATAAATTTGCTGCATATACAGATGCTTATCCTGAGCTAGCAGCACAATACAAACGTCGTATTAATGAACAGCTACCTGAAGAATGGGGACAAAAAACAACCCATTATATTGAAAGTTTACAAGCAAATTCTGGCAATATCGCAACACGTAAAGCGTCACAAAACTGTATCGAAGAGTTCGCTAAAATATTACCTGAGTTACTAGGCGGGTCTGCGGATTTAGCACCCTCAAATTTAACCATGTGGTCGGGTACAAAAGCGATCTCTGCTGATGATGCATCGGGTAATTATTTGCATTACGGGGTACGTGAATTTGCAATGGCGGCTATCATTAACGGTATCTCATTGCATAAAGGGTTTGTGCCCTATGGCGCGACATTTTTAATGTTTATGGAATACGCACGTAATGCACTACGTATGTCTGCATTAATGAAAATTCGTGCAATTCAAGTGTTCACTCATGATTCAATCGGACTTGGTGAAGATGGCCCAACGCATCAACCCGTGGAACAGATCGCAAGTTTACGTTTGACACCTAACATGAATAGCTGGAGACCTTGTGACAGCGTCGAGTCTGCTATTGCATGGAAAAGTGCAATTGAACGTTTAGATGGACCAACATCGCTTATTTTTAGTCGTCAAAATTTGCAACCTCAACCCCGTAATAGCGCAACACTCGCTAATGTTAGCAAAGGGGGTTATGTATTATTAGATGCAGCGACAACACCTGAAATTATCTTAATCGCAACGGGTTCTGAGGTGCAATTAGCTGTTGAAGCGCATAGACAGTTAACTGCAGCAGGCAAAGCAGTACGTGTGGTTTCAATGCCATGTACCGACCAGTTTGATAAACAAAGTAACGAATATAAACAGGCGGTATTGCCTGCAAGTATAACTAAGCGTATCGCAATTGAAGCGGGTATTGCTGATTATTGGTACAAATATGTCGGTCTTAATGGCAAAGTGATTGGTATGACGACCTTTGGTGAATCAGCGCCTGCCGAGCAATTATTTGAAATGTTTGGTTTCACTGTCGAAAATATTGTTAATAACGCAAATAACTTATTACAAAAATAACTAAAGAGGATTTTATTATGTCAGAAGTATTTCACTTAGGTTTAACAAAAAAAATGCTAGATGGTGCGACGGTTGCGATTGTACCAGGTGATCCTGAGCGCGTGCAACGCATTGCAGAGTTAATGGAAAACGCAACATTTCTTGCGAGTCACCGCGAATACACCAGCTACCTTGCTTATATCGATGGCAAAGCCGTGGTTGTTTGCTCAACGGGTATCGGCGGTCCCTCTACTTCAATTGCTGTTGAAGAGCTGGCACAACTGGGCGTGCGTACTTTCCTACGTATTGGCACAACGGGTGCTATTCAACAACATATTAACCCAGGGGATGTGATTGTCACGCAAGCTGCCGTTCGCTTAGATGGCGCAAGCCTTCATTTTGCGCCCATGGAATTTCCTGCAGTTGCAAACTTTGAAGCAACCACAGCGATGGTAGCCGCTTGTCGTGATGCGGGTGTTGAACCACATATTGGTATCACTGCATCTTCTGATACTTTTTATCCTGGGCAAGAACGTTACGACACGGTTTCAGCGCGTGTAACGCGTCGTTTTAAAGGATCAATGCAAGAGTGGCAAGATTTAGGGGTATTAAACTACGAGATGGAATCTTCAACGTTGTTTACTATGTGTGCATCTCAGGGGTGGCGTGCCGCTTGTGTTGCGGGTGTGATTGTAAACCGCACTCAGCAAGAGATTCCTGATGAAGCAACGATGAAAAAAACCGAAGTCAATGCTATTGCAATTGTGGTTGCGGCGGCGAAAAAGTTGCTTTAAATCACTGATATTTTAGGAGTACTGTTTAGTGCTCCTATTAAAAGAGCAATGCACTTAACTAAGCGATTCAGAATCGCTTAGTTATTCGGTCTTTTATGGGAAATTCTATACCCTCTAGTCTTTTATTATGAGGCGATAATATCGTTTTTTACTTGTTAAATTAGTGGGGAAATAGCATTTTATTCCGAACATCCTACTCTCCACCACTGCGTGGCCAGCTAAAGGTGTTCAAAATCGTTTCATATGATTTTATGAAATGAGAGCAACTATTAAAGAATTAAAGCCTTTAATTTAATTCTTCGATAGAGGATTAACGAAGACAATCTATCGAAAGCCTACAACTCACGCCTTATGAATAATAATTTTTCATGCGCAATCTCTGATCAGCAATTAAACCCCATAAAAATCTTTATTAATACTATCTAACGCAGATCATATTTTTTATTTGAAAATCTCGTGGGATCAGTTTTTTATAAAACGGCAACGTTGGTCAATACAAACCTAGCTATTACAAGCAATTATTTATTAAGAAAGCTCACCGAGCTTATACTCTTACATATAAGTATCTGATCTATCTTGCTGGTCAAATAACTGATAGTTAGGTTGTTATTTTAATTTGCTCAATAAAAGTGAACATCAGCATTTGAACCATTTAGGGTTTTAGAATAAAATAAAAATGTAAACGTTTACATTTTGGTTTTTTGTGTCTATTATTTATTCATTAACAACGAGTATGTTGTGAAAAATATTTAAAAATGGATTGGAGAGAGTGTAATGAAAGTATTAGTGACAGGTGGTTGCGGGTACATAGGAAGCCATACTTGCGTGCAGCTTATGCAAGCAGGTATTACGCCTATTATTATCGATAATTTACACAATAGTAGTGAGCTAGTATTACAACGAATAGCAAAATTTAATGCAGGTACACCTACCTTTTATGAAGGCGATGTACGTGACCGTAAATTGCTACAACAAATTTTTAGCGAACACATTATTACTGCTGTTATTCATTTTGCAGGCTTAAAAGCGGTAGGGGAGTCTGTCCAGCAACCACTTAATTACTTTGAAAATAATGTACATGGTTCATTAGTGCTCGCGGATGAGATGGATAAAGCAGGTGTTAAAAGTTTGCTCTTTAGCTCATCCGCAACGGTATATGGCGATCCTGATGTGGTGCCGATTACTGAGTCAACACCAACGGGTGGCGTCACCAATCCCTATGGCCGTAGTAAATTTATGGTGGAAGAATGCCTAAAAGATTTATACGCATCCGATCCAAGCTGGAGCATTACATTACTGCGTTATTTCAACCCGGTTGGAGCACACCCTTCTGGTTATATGGGCGAAGACCCACAAGGCATTCCGAATAACTTAATGCCGTTTATTGCACAGGTTGCCGTTGGTCGCCGTGAATCATTAGCTGTATTTGGTAATGATTATGAGACCAAAGATGGTACTGGTGTCCGTGATTATGTACACGTCATGGATTTAGCTGATGGCCATATTGCGGCACTTAACGCTGTCGGTGATAAAGCAGGATTACATATTTTCAATTTAGGTACCGGTGAGGGCAGTAGTGTATTAGAAATGGTTGATGCCTTCTCAGCTGCGTGCGGGAAACCGATCAAGTATGACATTCAACCACGTCGCAGTGGTGATATCGCACAGTGTTGGGCGGATACTGAAAAAGCGCGTCAGCAATTAAATTGGGTAGCGACGAGATCGCTGAAAGAGATGGCTGAAGATACCTGGCGTTGGCAGTCTAATAATCCTAATGGTTACAGTGAATAGTCACTCGCCATTACACCATTTATTCAACTTATTTAAGGTATATTTATGTCTGTAAAATTTAACGCATTGGATCATCCCCACCGTCGCTTTAATCCGCTTACTGGTCAATGGGTATTAGTTTCTCCACATCGTGCTAAACGACCTTGGCAAGGACAAGATGAGCAACCGGAACCCGCGAGTGACAAAAGCTACGATTGTGATTGTTTTTTATGTGCAAAAAACACCCGTATCTCTGGGGATAAAAACCCTGATTATAAAGGTACTTATGTTTTCCAAAATGACTTTGCTGCACTCACAACGGATACGCCAGATGCAGAGCCATCAGGTAATCCATTGTTTCGCTTAGAGAGTGCGCGTGGTTTGAGCCGTGTGATCTGTTTTTCACCTGATCATAGCAAAACCTTACCAGAGCTTCCGGAAAAAAGTATTCGCCAAGTTATCGATACATGGGATGAGCAAATTACTGAATTAGGTAAAGACTATGTATGGGTTCAAGCCTTTGAAAATAAAGGTTCAGTGATGGGCTGTTCGCAACCACATCCACATGGTCAAGTATGGGCAAATGATTTTTTGCCCAATGAAATTGAGCGTAAAGAGAAGTTATTAAAAGCCTACTACGAAGAAAATAAAAGCAACTTGCTGGTGGATTATGTTAACAGTGAACTCGAAGATGGTTCTCGCACGGTTGTTGAAACAGAGCATTGGTTAGCCGTTGTTCCTTACTGGGCTGCTTGGCCATTTGAAACCATTCTTTTACCTAAAACACATGTTGCGCGTATGAGTGATTTATCGGCTGAGATGCGTGATGACCTAGCGATTGCGATTAAAAAATTAACCAGCCGTTACGACAATCTATTCAAGTGTTCATTCCCTTATTCAATGGGCTGGCATTACGCGCCTTTCTTTAAAGAGCCACAGTGTGAAGATGAATATTGGCAGCTACATGCGCTGTTTTACCCACCACTTTTACGCTCTGCGAGTGTGCGTAAGTTTATGGTTGGTTATGAGATGCTGGCTGAAAGCCAACGAGATTTAACCCCTGAGCAAGCAGCAGAAAAACTTCGTGCAGTGAGTGATGTTCACTACCGCGCCGTTTAACCCATTTTTATAGAGAGAAAAACCATGACAGCGAATAAAGTAGACTTAAAAAGTATTGTAACAAATACCTTTGAAACACAACTTGGTTATACTCCGCAGCAGATCATTCAGGCGCCAGGGCGTGTTAACTTGATTGGCGAACATACCGATTATAATGATGGCTTTGTTTTACCTTGTGCGATCAACTATCAAGCAATGGTCGCGGCATCACCACGAGAAGATAATATCGTCCGTTTAGTTTCAGTAGATTACAACAATGAGCAAGATGAATTTGATTTAACCAAAGAGATAAAGTTTGTTGAACAGAAAATGTGGGCAAACTATATCCGTGGTGTCGTGAAGTGCTTGCTCGATGCTGGCTTTGAATTTTCTGGCGCAGATATTGTGGTGAGTGGCAACGTACCACAAGGCGCAGGGCTAAGTTCATCAGCAGCATTAGAGGTTGTTATTGGGCAAACATTCAAAGAACTCTATCAGCTTGAAATTACCCAAAAGCAGATCGCATTAAACGGTCAAAAGGCTGAAAACGAATTTGTAGGCTGTCAATGTGGCATCATGGATCAATTGATTTCAGCCTGTGGCGAAGAAAATCACGCACTCTTATTAGATTGTCGTAGCCTTGATACAACGCCAATTTCAATGCCAGAAGAGATGGTGGTGATGATCATTAACTCTAACAAAAAACGTGGCTTAGTGGATAGTGAATACAATACACGCCGCGTGCAATGTGAAACGGCTTCAACGGCTTTTTCAGTGGCAGCGTTACGAGATTTAACCCTTGAACAGCTTGAGCAAGGGGCAGATAAAATTGATCCTGTTACGTTCAAACGAGCGCGTCACGTAATCACTGAAAACGATCGTACATTAAAAGCGGCGACGGCATTACAAAATAGTGACCTTAAGTCGATGGCTAAATTAATGGAAGCGTCACATGCCTCGATGCGTGATGATTTTGAAATTACCGTTTTTGAAGTAGATGCGCTTGTTGATATTGTTAAAGCAGAGCTCGGTGATGAAGGCGGCGTACGTATGACTGGCGGTGGTTTTGGCGGCTGTATTGTGGCACTGATGCTACCTGAAAAAGTTGAAGCCGTTAAGCAAGCGATTGAAACTAAGTATCAAAAACAAACAGGTTTAAAAGAGAGTATTTACGTTTGCCAAGCTAAGCAAGGCGCAGGTACTGTTTAAGTGGGAGATAGTTTAAGTGATTAATATTGCTTGAACATTTCGAAAAAGAGAAATGCCAATTGCATTAAGTATGTGATCTAAATTTTGCGCAGGAAAAACAGCTTAATTCAAGGCGGAAGTTGACGTAAAGGGTTGTTCCCTTTGCGAAACTTACAACGCAGAAGTCAGTTGTTTTAACCAGTAAAATAGATCAGCTATTTACTGTCATTGGTATCAGTTAGCAGAAATCTCATTGTGACACCTTGTGGTGAGGTTTCTGTTTTTAATTGTGACGACTGACCACGGTAATACTGATGTATTAGGTGAAACCATTGATCAAGTTTCTTATGCGCTTCATATTTTAAAATGAGTACGTTTTTTAATGCTAAATAGATAGCTGAGCATAAATTAAGCGAAAGGTTTATAGCGATTGTTCTCTATTGATACCTCGGATGTGTTCCCCCAAACTCTAGTTAATAATAACTCTCATTAGTGTTTGTTGTTGCTACTTGTTGTGGTGGATTTGTTGCTTTTATGTTGCGTTATTGTTGCTGTGACTGGTGTTTTTTCTTCATATTTTAAGCACTCAATGAGCGCTTTTGTGATCGATTCTGTTAAAACAAAAAAACACAAACGGGTTGTTATTTTTCACAATATTTTTTTCTATTTCAAATCGACATAGTGGCTTCAGATTAATTCACTAACACAAAATTTTGGAGCAACATTATGATCAATATCCCTCAAGTTAAACTTGGTATCGTGGCTGTTAGCCGTGACTGTTTTCCTATTAGCCTTTCTGAGCAACGTCGCAAAGCAGTTGTTGCATCATGTGCAGAAAAAGAAATTAGTATTATTGAGTTAAATACGATTATCGAAAATGAAGTCGATATGTTGAAAGCGTTAGCTGAAGCAAAAGAAGCGGGTGTTAACTCTTTAGTTATTTACCTTGGTAACTTTGGTCCTGAAGGCCCATTAACTCAAATGGCACAACGTTTTGATGGTCCGGTTATGTTTGTTTCTGCAGCAGAAGAATCAACAGCATGTCTTATGGATGCTCGCGGTGACGCATACTGTGGTATGTTGAATGCTTCATACAGTGCCGGCTTACGTAATATCCGCCCACATATTCCTGAGTACCCAGTAGGCACACCTTCAGAAGTAGCAACAATGATTGGTGAATTTGTACCGGTTGTTCGCACTATCTTGGGTCTTAAAGGGCTTAAAATCTTCAGTTTCGGTCCTCGTCCGCAAGATTTTGTCGCTTGTAATGCACCTATCAAAGCATTGTTTGACCTCGGTGTTGAGATAATGGAAAACAGTGAACTTGACCTTTACGACATATATCTTGAAGCTGAAGGTCATAAAGATATTCCTGCAATTATCGCATCCATGGAAGCAGAACTTGGTGATAACAACCCATATCCTGATCTACTGCCTAAGTTAGCACAATATGAAGCCGCATTACTTGATTTCCATAAAGCGAATCTTGGTGCTTCAACGTTTGGTGTATTTGCTAATAAGTGTTGGCCTTCATTTGAAAAATTCTTCGGCTTTGTTCCATGTTTTGTCAATGCGCGTTTAGCTGAACGTGGTATTCCGGTTGCTTGTGAAGTTGATATTTACGGCGCACTTTCTGAGTACATGATCACCTGTGCAACGAACTTGCCTGCAACGTTATTGGATATCAATAACTCTGTACCAACAGACATGGTTGAAGCAAATAAAGAGATCATGGGTGATTACACTGCAAAAGACCTGTTCATGGGCTTCCATTGTGGTAACACAGCATCTAGCTGTATGAAAAATTCACAACTACGTTTCCAAAAAATCATGCATAGCTTGATGGAACCTGGTAAAGAACCTGATATCACACGTGGTACGCTTGAAGGTCAAATCAAGCCAGGTGAAGTTACACTGTTCCGTCTGCAATCAACTGCTGATACTAAGCTTCGTGCATATGTTGCACAGGGTGATATCTTGGATATCGACCCACAATCATTTGGTTCAATCGCTGTATTTGCTATTCCAGAAATGCAACGTTTCTACCGCCACGTATTGATTCAAAAGCGTTACCCACATCATGCTGGTATTGCCTTTGCTAACGTAGGTAAAACAATGTACCAAGTATTGAACCTGCTGGGTGTGACTGATATTGATTATAATCAACCAGCATTAGAGCGCTACCCGAATGAGATCCCTTGTACTTTCTTAAACTAAGTCAACAAGCTCAACATAGATAATCTAAAAAGTGCATGCTGCTGGGCACATGCACTTTTTTTATACCTTTAAAATTAGGACGCCAATTATGTCACAAGAAATAAAGCAAGCATGGGGTGATACGCACCTTTATTCTTTAAAAAATGCACAGGGTACACAGGTTGATATCTCACCGCTGGGTGCCACTATTGTGAACTTTTTTGTCAATGATAAGCACAATAAACAACAGAATATTGTTTTAGGGTTTAATCAACCACAGGATTACTTGGATACAAAAGCGTATATCGGTAGTGTTGTTGGCCCATGGGCTAACCGCATCGCTGAAGGCAAATTTCCACTCAATGGCGAAACCATTTCGCTTGAATTAAATGAGGGAACTAATCATCTACACGGCGCGTCAATTCATTTAGATAAACAGTGTTGGTTGGTTGAGTCTGTGAGTCAGAATGCAATCTGCTTAACGATACAAACCAAAGAGGGCGACGCAGGTTACCCAGCAAATATTAACTTCACTGTGACCTATGTTTTAAACGAAGAGAATGAATTGTCAGTTGAATATGGTGCGACTACCGATAAAGCGGTACCGCTTAATGTTACTCAACATACCTACTTCAACCTATCGGGTTGTCATGAAAAGATTGTTGATCATACCGTCTCTATCGACGCCGATCATTACCTAAAAATTGATGATAAAGCGATTCCAATGAGTAAAGATTCGGTTGCAAATACAGCCATGGACCTGCGCACAACGAAGGTGATTAAAGCGGGTATTACAGCAGATGAGCAGCAGATAAAACTGGTTAATGGTTATGATCATTGCTGGTGTCTCAATGAAGATGATTTCGCATTCGCCGCACAGGTTGGTTGTGAATCAACAGGGTTACAGCTACAAGTATTTACCGATCAAAATGCTATCCAACTTTATACGGGTAATGCATTACCGGGTGAAACGGGTCGAGAAGGTAAAGTATACGATGCCTATTATGGGTTATGCCTTGAAACGCAGCATTATCCTGATCAAGTTAATATGCCGGAGATTGCTGCGCAGTGTATCTACTCGCCAAGTCGCCCTTATTCACATAAAACAGTGTTTAAAATAACGCTCAGCTAGTGAATAATTCTTTCCATTTTAAAGGCAGTTTAACTGCCTTTTTTTATGCCTTAAGATAACGAATGAGCATGGCTGATACGATACTCTTTTGGTGTCATATTGATATCTTTCTTAAACACGCTGTACATATATTGTAGAGAAGGGTAACCACACAAAGCAGGTAACTCTGCAATGGCGATATTTGTTGAAGCTAACAGTTCACAGGCTCGCTTCAATTTTGAGTTATGAATTTCTTGATGAACGGAATGTCCTCGCTCCTCTTTAAAACGGGTTTCTAGGTTTGAGCGAGAAATCGTTAATGCGTCTAATACTTGATCAACCTTGATACCATTAAATGCGTTATTACGAATATAGTGCATCGCTTTTATGACGTAAGGGTCATTGACGGCTTGAAAGTCACTGCTTTGTCGTTCAAATACTTCTTCGGCAGGTACAATAATGCGCGGGTAAGTAATATCGGTTTCTATCTCATCTGGATCAACGACTATTTCACTTTTACTAGAGGTGATTAATTGGTTATGCAGTAATTTTGCTGCAGCGTAGCCCATTTTTTTACAACCTTGCCCTACTGTACTGAGTGAAACATGGGTTAAATAACTGGTTAGCTCCTCGTTATCGATGCCAATAATAGCGACTTTATCGGGTACCATTAAATTAAGGTGATCACATTGCTGTAGTAGGTGTCGAGCACGTGCATCGGTCACTGCAATGATACCGACTGGGCTTGGTAAACTTTGTAACCAGTCTGCTAAATGGCCCATATCATCTTGCCATGTTTGCGGTGTAGTACGGTGTCCGCGATAAACTGAGCTACTGTATTCTTCATTTTCGATAATTTGATTGAAGGCTTTTTCGCGCTCTACTGCCCAGCGGGTGTTATGACTTTCAGGTAAACCATAAAAGGCAAAGTTCTCTAACCCTTTATCTTTTAAATGATTAAATGCACTACTGACTAAGCTGGTATTGTCTGTTGCGATGTAAGGCATGAAAGGGTAGTCGTCTTCATCTTGATAAGAGCTACCAATACCGACAACAGGAATCGTTAACTGCGATAATAGTCGTTCGATTTCAGGGTTATCGAGATCGGCAATAATACCATCACCAACCCACTCCTGAATATTATCGAGATGGGTACAAAAGTCCTCCTCGAAAAAAATATCCCAATGACACTGAGTGGCTTGTAGATACTCTCCAATTCCTTTAATAATTTGACGGTCATATGCTTTGTTAGCATTGAATAATAATGTGATGCGGTAGTTATTTTTCATTAGGAACACTTTTAAATAAAATTCGATTGATGTCCTTATCATTCAAAACTATGAGAAGGTTATAAAGCAGTTAGTCACGGTAATCATTTACTGACAGGAAGAAAGTACTACTTTAATAACGTAAACCAAGGCACTCAATGACTTTACTGAGCGTCTTTAATAACTGATTTTTAATCATAATATGTTAACTGAGCAATACATAGTCCAACTAGGACATTTTTCTAGCAATAAAGCCTTCTTATTTACTGAGTTTGTGATCAATGACACGTTCACTAAATCAGTGAAAGAGGGTACCAAAAAACGTAATTGTAGATAGGCGCTAGCAACACGTATTCTTTGTTTCAGAGAGAATTTAATCTCATGTAAATACTTACTCTTTGCTTTATAAGCAATAGAAATTAAAGCAAATTATCACATTTATAAAAATAAAAAGGAATGTTGTATGTTTATTGGTATTGACCTTGGAACATCTGGAGTTAAAGCCATTTTGCTTGATCAAAGTGGACTTATTTTAGGGACTGAAACGGTTTCAATCTCTATTTCACGACCTGCTCCACTATGGTCTGAGCAAGATCCAAATGAGTGGTGGAGTGCAACGGACCAAGCTGTTAAAGGGCTCGCAAAGCAGATCGACTTATCAAATGTGACTGCTATTGGCCTAGCTGGACAAATGCATGGTGCAACATTACTTGATAGCAACGCTGAAATATTACGTCCTGCTATTTTATGGAATGATGGTCGTTGTGCTGCTGAATGTCTCGAAATTGAACAATTAGTACCAACAAGCAGAGAGATTACTGGCAATATTATGATGCCTGGTTTTACTGCACCTAAATTGAAATGGGTACAAAATAATGAGCCAGAGTGTTTTGCAAAAATAGATAAAGTATTACTACCAAAAGATTACTTACGTTACTGCATGACCGGTGATTTTGCTTCTGATATGTCAGATTCTGCTGGTACATTGTGGTTAGACGTTGCGAAACGTGACTGGAATGATGAACTATTAGCGGCAACCGGATTAACACGCGCACAGATGCCTAAATTATATGAAGGCAGTGATGTCACTGGCGTTTTATCTGAACAGGTGGCAAAAGCGTGGGGCATGAAACAGGTACCTGTTATTGCGGGTGCTGGTGATAATGCAGCTGGTGCTGTTGGTGTTGGTATTACTCAACCAGGACAAGCAATGCTTTCACTGGGGACATCGGGTGTTTATTTTGCAGTTACCGATGGCTTTGCTGCAAACCCTGAATCAGCGTTACATACATTCTGTCATGCATTACCGGCTGCTTGGCATTCAATGTCAGTTATTTTAAGCGCCGCTTCTTGCCTTGATTGGGTTGCTAAATTAACCGGTGCTGCAAGTGTACCAGAGATGCTTGCTGAGATTGAAGCAGAAGCAAGTGCTGACTCTGAGGTTATTTTCTTACCTTACTTATCAGGCGAACGTACACCACATAACAACCCTGAAGCAAAAGGTGTGTTCTTTGGTATGACTCATGAAACAAAGCGTCCTGAATTAGCTAAAGCGGTATTAGAAGGGGTTGCCTTTGCTTTTGCTGATGGTCTAGATGCGCTGCATGTGACTGGTAATGAGCCTGATGAAATTTCATTGATTGGTGGCGGTGCACGAAGCCCTTACTGGCGTCAAATGTTAGCAGACGTATTTAATAAGAAACTTGTTTACCGTGCTGGTGGTGATGTTGGCCCTGCACTGGGTGCTGCACGTCTTGCACACTTAGGTACAACGGAAAATGCAAAAGTTGAAGATGTATGTCCAGTACCTGGGTTAATCCAAACCCATACACCGGATAGTGAAAGCCATGCAAGTTATGCGGCTAAACGTGCAACATTCCAAAAACTATATGTACAAGTGAAAGATCTTTTTTAAACCGAATTTCTACCAATAGGGGGCGTTAAGGATTAATGCCACCTTTGTAATATAAACTATAGAGAGTTAGATAATATGACAAACCAATTAGAACAATTGCAAAAAGTGACCACAGTAGTAGCAGATACAGGTGAAGTTGACGCGATTATTAAATATCAACCAGAAGATGCAACCACCAACCCATCTTTAATTTTAAAAGCGGCACAAATTGAAAGTTATGCGCCATTGATCGAAGCATCGATTGCTTATGCTAAAGCACAAAGCGATGACCAAGCACAACAAGTGGTTGATACTGCTGATATGTTAGCGGTTAATATTGGTAAAGAGATCTTAAAGGTTGTTCCTGGTCGTATCTCAACGGAAGTCGATGTTCGTCTTTCTTACAATACAGAAGAAACAGTATTAAAAGCGCGTAAATTGATCAAATTATATAATGATGCGGGTGTGAGTAACGATCGTATCTTGATCAAAATCGCCTCTACTTGGGAAGGTATCCGTGCTGCTGAAATCTTAGAAAAAGAAGGTATCAACTGTAACTTAACGCTTTTATTCTCATTTGCTCAAGCGCGTGCATGTGCTGAAGCGGGCGTTTACCTTATCTCACCTTTCGTTGGTCGTATTATGGATTGGTATAAAGCTAAAGAGGGTCGTACTTTTGACGCTGCTGAAGATCCAGGTGTTATCTCTGTGACTAGTATCTATAACTACTACAAAGACCATGGCTACAACACCGTTGTGATGGGCGCTAGTTTCCGTAATCTGGGTGAAATAACAGAACTTGCGGGTTGTGATCGTCTAACAATTAGCCCTGCTTTATTACAAGATTTAAGTGAATGTAACGAACCATTAGTGACAAAACTGGTTGATAACGGTGCGACGAAAGCACAACCGCAAAAAATCACACAATCAGAATTCCTATGGGCACATCAGCAAGACCCAATGGCCTTTGATAAATTAGCAGAAGGTATTCGTGGTTTTGCCGTTGACCAAGTGAAATTAGAAGAGATGATCTTGAGTGCTTTAGTGCAGGGTGTTGCGAAAAAAACAGCTTAATTTAAATGTATAGATATCACTAAAATTATTAATTTTTAAAAATAGGAATATTATGAACCGTAAAAATTTAGCCAATGCTATTCGTGCATTAAGCATGGATGGCGTACAAAAAGCGAACTCAGGTCATCCAGGCGCACCGATGGGGATGGCTGATATCGCTGAGGTATTATGGCGAGATCACCTGAATCATAACCCAAGCAACCCAGATTGGTTAGACAGAGACAGATTTGTCCTTTCTAATGGTCATGGCTCAATCCTGCTTTACTCTTTATTGCATTTAAGCGGTTATGAACTGTCAATTGAAGATATCAAAAGCTTCCGTCAGTTACACTCTAAAACACCAGGTCATCCAGAGTATGGTTATGCACCGGGTATTGAAACGACAACCGGTCCACTAGGACAAGGTATTGCTAATGCCGTGGGTATGGCAATGGCTGAACGTGCATTAGCTGCGCAGTTCAATCAACAAGGTCACGAGATTGTTGACCATAATACCTACGCATTTATGGGCGATGGTTGTTTGATGGAAGGTATCTCGCATGAGGTTTGTTCATTAGCTGGGACTTTGGGTCTTGGTAAGCTAATCGCATTTTGGGATGACAACGGTATCTCTATCGATGGTGAAGTTGAAGGTTGGTTCTCTGACGATACACCGGCACGTTTTGAAGCTTATGGTTGGCATGTTATTCCAGCTGTTGATGGTCACGATGCCGCTGCTATTAACGCAGCGATTGAAGCCGCTAAAGCTGAAACGGGTAAACCAACCCTAATTTGTACGAAAACCATTATCGGTTTTGGTTCGCCAAACAAAGAGGGAACACATGATTGTCACGGCGCACCACTAGGCGATGCAGAGATTGCAGCAGCACGTCAAAAACTAGGTTGGGAGCATGGTCCTTTTGAAATTCCGTCGGAAGTATATGCGCAATGGGATGCGAAACAAGCAGGCGCAGCTAAGGAAGCAGCGTGGGACGAGAAATTTGCAGCGTATGCAGCACAATACCCAGAGTTGGCAGCTGAATACAAACGCCGCGTAAATGGTGAAATGCCATCAGAGTGGGAAGAGAAAACGACTGCTATTATCGCTGATCTTCAAGCAACACCAGCTAACATCGCATCACGTAAAGCATCACAAAATGCGTTAGAAGCGTTTGGTAAAATGCTACCTGAGTTTATGGGCGGGTCTGCCGACCTTGCACCATCAAATTTAACCATGTGGTCTGGTTCTAAATCACTAACCGCGGATGATTTCTCAGGCAACTACATTCACTACGGTGTGCGTGAATTTGGTATGACGGCAATCATGAATGGTATCGCGCTTCACGGTGGCTTTGTTGCTTACGGCGCAACATTCCTGATGTTTATGGAATATGCGCGTAATGCAATGCGAATGGCTGCATTGATGAAAATTCAAAACATCCAAGTATATACTCATGACTCTATTGGTCTTGGTGAAGATGGTCCAACGCATCAACCTGTTGAACAAATTGCATCACTGCGTTTAACACCCAACATGAGCACTTGGCGTCCTTGTGACCAAGTTGAATCTGCGGTTGCTTGGAAATACGCGATTGAGCGTAAAGATGGTCCAACATCATTGATTTTCTCGCGTCAAAACTTAGCGCAACAACCACGTGATGCTGCTCAATTAGCTAACATTGCGAAGGGTGGTTACATCCTGAAAGATTGTGCTGGTAAACCTGATCTTATCTTTATTGCGACAGGTTCAGAAGTTGAGCTAGCGGTTGCCGCAGCAGCTGAATTTACTGCGAAAGGCAAGCAAGTACGTGTTGTATCAATGCCTGCTACGGATCTATTTGATAAGCAAGATGCACTGTATCGTGAATCTGTATTACCAGCTGATGTGACTGCACGTGTTGCGATTGAAGCAGGTATTGCTGATTTCTGGTACAAATACACGGGTCTTAATGGCGCGATCATCGGTATGACGACATTTGGTGAATCTGCACCTGCAGATGAACTGTTTAAAATGTTTGGTTTTACAGTTGAAAATATCGTTGAAAAAACTAACGAATTATTTGCATAAGCATTTGTAACCTAAATTAAAAACCGATCTTATTACAGATCGGTTTTTTTTTAACAAAAATAGCGGTGTAAATTAAGGGTAATAAAACGACAAATGAGGCTATTTTTAGCTAATCTAAAGGAATAAAAGATGAAATCACAGTCAGATAGAAATATTCGTTGGGGCATTATTGGCCTAGGCAATATTGCCAATAAATTTGCACAGGATCTGCTTACGGTTGATGGTTGCGAATTGTATGCCGTTGCTTCACGAAGCCAAGAAAAAGCAACTGATTTTGCACAACAATACCAAGCAACTCAAGCTTACAGTAGTTATGAGGCGTTAGTACAAGACCCCAATGTTGATGCCGTTTATATCGCTACTCCTCACTCATTACACCAAGAAAACACACTGTTATGCTTGCAGCAGGGAATTGCTGTTTTATGTGAAAAACCATTTGCAATGAATGCTGTTGAGGTAAACAGTATGATTTCGGTCGCCGAGGAAAAAAAGGTACTATTGATGGAAGCAATGTGGACTTACTTCCTGCCACACTATCAATTTGTATTAAAGGAATTAGCGAACCAGACCTATGGGAAGTTACTTAAAGTTGAAGCCGATTTTGGTTTTAGTTGTGAGTTTGATGAAAGATCTCGTCTGTTTAAGAAATCCCTGGGTGGTGGAAGCCTGTTAGACATTGGTATTTATCCTATTTTTGTTGCCCTTTCGACGCTTGGTTTACCCGATTCAACGACAGAGAAAGCGACCTTTTTTGATAATGGTGCTGACTCATCTTGCTCAATGGTATTTAATTATAAAAATGGTGCAACCGCGTTGTTAAAATCAACATTGTTAGCATCAACGCCCTGCGAAGCAATATTTCATTGCGAACGAGGGACGATCAAAATTAACAGAGAATTCCATTGTCCCTCTTCGGTCACCCTTATTAACGGTGCGGATCAACAAACCCTTGATTTTAATTGTACAAGCAACGGTTATAGCTATGAAATTGCTCACTTTAATGAATTATTACGCCAAGGTAAAACAGAAAGCGATATCATGACCTTTGAGTTTAGTCGTGACCTTATCAATACATTAGATAAAGTTAGAGAAGCGATTGGCTTACAATATTGATGACTTAACCAGAATGAGGTTACTTATCGAGTAACCTTTTTTGAATTTGATGTTAAACGCAATAGTATTATGCAGCTAAACAATTAAACTTCTCTTTTCATTTCTTTATCCAATCAACTACCGCTGTATTTACCTACTTTTATTTAAATAATCCTCATTAGTGATGCTGGTTATTTATGATCGGCTGCACAAATAAATTATATGTCTTTGTTTTTTTGTTTGCGACCAATCACATTTAATGATTATGGGGAGAAATTCACACTCAGTTTATAAAATATGATAAAGATGAAATTGATGGATTGCTTCATAGTTGAATTCAAGTTGATGATAAATAAGGAATAACCTTATACAGTTTAAAACGTGTTTGTGCTGATTTTATTGTCTGTTTTTTCATAAATTGAACTAGGTGAAGTTATACCAATGGAATTTAATAGGTGATCAGAGTTTGCGCAGGAAAAATTATTACTAATAAGGCGTGAGTTGCAGGAGATAGTTGTTCTCACTTCAAAACTCACAACGCAGTTAGGGATAATTTTAACCAGCAAGAATGATCACTTTATTAATTCCTTTGGTATTAGCATTGGAACTTTTGCCTCCTTAAATTGCATCAAATACAGGACCTACCATGATTCATTCTGGATTTAATATTAGCCGCTTACTTTTGATCACTTTTGTGCTGTTTATTATTGCTATTTTAGGGATGGCTTACACCTTTACCGCACAATTTAATAACACCAAAATAGCGATTGCTGAGGTGACTGAAAAAACCTTTCCGACCTTGCAAAGTGCAAGCAATGTTAATCACTCGGTTAACCAGATTGAAAGCCTCGTTAATCAATCACTCTTTTCACACGATATTGCTGAAATAAACAATAACCTCACTCAATTGCAAGCAGCGTCATTAGCAACTGATTCAATCGCTAATACCGATATAACCTCTGAAACAACTCGTCAATTATCTTCTATGGCAAATGCGATTATTGTTTCACGTATTAAAGAGGTATCAGATTCGGCCATCATTAATGAAAAAATGGCCGCCTTTCAGGTGATGTCACAGCGCTTTAGTAGCTTAATAGGTAAGGAGTTTCAATTAGAGGCGACCGTACCTGTCAAACTGTTGCTTGATTCGATTACCGAGGAAGTGGGGTTGATGTTGATCGATTCAATACACGCTTTCAATACGGTTGATATTGAAAAAATTGCTAAAATATTAACGATTAATAAAGACACTGCAGAGTATGTTATTGCTGATTTTAAAGAATATAACCAGTTGAAAGTCAGCTTACAGTCTCTACAAGGGCAGACAGAACTTGATACCAACCTCCCTTGGATTTTGAAGGAGATGAGTGAAGAGCAGGGAGTCTTAAACCTTCAGCTACAACGTCAGAAATTTAAAATAGTCAGTAACCTGCAGTTACAAGAATTCAAGCAACACCTTGAGCAGATCCAACAGCAGATTTATGCCGTGTCGAAACAAAGCCAAACAAATACTGCCTCTCAGCTAACGCAAACACTGGATAAAATCGATGTGGTTGTTAATAGCAGTTATATCACTACCTTTATTGTGTTGCTCTGCTGTTCAGTGGCAAGTTTATGGTTACAGCGCACCATCAAAATGCCACTTAAGCAGATTGTTGCAACCCTTAACAGTGTTTCTGAAGGTGACTTAACGGTCCGTTGTACTTACCGTAAACGTAATGAATTTGGATTGATTGCCGAGCGTTTAAATAGCGCTATTTGCAATCAGCAAAAGGCGGTGTCTGAAATCTCCACGAAAAGTGACAGTATTGAAAACGCGTCTGTTGATAACCTGCGTTTAGGTGAGGAGCTACATAGTAAATCGAAAACCCAGAGAGAGGTGTGTTACTCGATATCAGAAGCGTTAGCGGAGATGGATTTAAGCGTCAGTGATATTGCTGAGCGAGCGGATAAGGCATCTGGCTTCGTTAATAATATCGATCAAAATGTTAAAGAGTGTGTGACCGTTTCGCAAGATGCTTATGTGCTCAATGATAAACTGTCGATTGAGCTACAAGAAGGCATGGTATTGATGCAAAAAGTATCGAAGAGTAGTGGTTCCATCTTTTCTATCCTAGATGTAATAACCAATGTTACTGAACAGACGAACTTATTGGCCCTCAATGCTGCGATTGAAGCAGCAAGAGCTGGCGAGAGTGGTCGAGGTTTTGCCGTCGTTGCTGATGAGGTGCGCCAATTGGCACGTCGAACCAGTGCCTCGACCTCTGAGATACAAGGTGTGATTGCAACATTACAGCAGGATATTCAGTCAGCTGTCGCGCAAATGAGCCTATGCAACGACAATATGAGGGAAAATGTAGGCAGTTTTAGCTTGATTCAAACGCAGGTTCAGCAAGTTAATGAGCGTGTGTCAGTACTTGCTGACTTGAACGATGCGATCAGTGTCTCTACCACAGAGCAATCAAGTGTTTGTAATAACCTCAATCAAGATATGTCTGCTATTTTATCAGTCGCGGAGGAGACACTAAACTCTACCGAAGAAGTGACGCAAATTAGCCATAATTTAAAATCAATCTCGGAAGCACAGCGCGCTATTATCGAAGAGTTTAAATATGCATAAGCACCTCATATTAACTGCGCTATAGGGTAAGTACAGAGCAGGTTTAAATTTCATTTTAGGCCTGTTTTGAGCTGCAGAGCATCAGTTAACTGCCATCAATAAAACCTGCTAGGAGAAAATAATGAATTCACTTTTCCCATATAAATATGAAACCCATTGCCACACCTCTGAAGTGAGTGCGTGTGCTGTTAGCAGTGCCGCTGAAATTGTAAACAGCTATGCTAAAGCGGGTTATAGCGGGGTAGTGATTACGGATCATTTTTTTAATGGAAACTGCAACATTAACTCAGCATTACCTTGGGAAGAAAAAGTAGATCTGTTCTGTTTAGGATATGAAAATGCGCTAAAAGCTGCGCATCAACTCAAGCTAGATGTATTCTTTGGTTGGGAATATACCTATAAAGGCACTGATTTTCTCACTTATGGTTTGGACAAAGCATTCCTCTTAAATAACCCCGATTTACTCACCTGGCCACTGGAACTTTATTTTAAAAAAGTACATCAAGCAGGTGGTTTTTTAATACACGCACATCCCTTTAGAGAGCGCGATTATATTGATAAAATAAGATTGTTTGCTAATAAAATAGATGCGATAGAGGTGATCAACTCAGGAAATGATCATCCTAGTTATAATCAAAGCGCACTGGCTTATGCCAAGCAACACGATTTGCTGCAGACTGCCGGTTCTGATACGCATAATGCAGATAGTCTATCGGGTCAAGGTACCTATTTCCCAAGAAAATTAACCTCTATTCACGATCTTATTAACTCGGTTATGAAAGGGGAATGTTATATATCAATGAGCGCTAATGAGAAGCCTCGCTAATTAGTGACATTAATGGTGTTTACGCTGATTTTTACTAAAGTCGGTTTTATTTTTTAAGCAATTTCAGATTGTTTACCGTTGTTCCGCGTCGGTATATCAATAGGGGAATAAAAATAAGCAAACATCCGATTATCTTATTGAAAGGCTTCGGTTCACTATATCAGATAAGACAATACTTAGTCTTACTGTCTAAATAGACTCTAACACCATGCTGGCAAAGTGAGCTTATGCTCCCTATAAGTTTTTAATGTTCTGAATGTAGAAGATTTCTCAGTATATTTAGGCGTTTTTTACACAACCGTTAATGATCAAGGCACTTCGCTAGGTAGTCATTTTGAAGAAGGTGAAGATTTAGGGGGACGTATTCGTATTAATTACTTTTTCTAAGGTTTTATCCTTATCAAGGTTTTAATCAAAGGGCAAAGTACCTTAATAGCTTGCCCTTTATCTACTATTTACTGGTCACTAATAAGCAAGTTATAGTGTCCCACCGGGGGTAATTGTAAACCCGAGGTCATAAATATTACGCTCTTCTCGATCTCCCTCGATAGAGGACAATAATAGCTCTGCACTTTTTTCGCCGATTTGATAACGTGGTGTTGAAACACTGGTCAATTGTGGGGTAATAGCGCGACCAATATCTAATGCATTATAGCCGATAATACTAAGTTGTTCGGGAACCTTAATACCACGTTCTTTACAGCTTAATATTGTGCCAATTGCAATATCATCATTAGTACAGAAAACGCCATCTAGTTTAGGGCATTCAGATAAAGCTCTACTAAGTAACTCATTACCTAATGTAAAACTGGTATGTTTGTGAGTAAGGATATGAAGTTTTTCGAGGCCTGCTTCGTCTATTGCTGTATCGTAACCTTGCATACGTAATTGGGTTCGATAATCTAATCGAGCACCAAAGTAAGCTATTTTTTTCAATCCTTTCTCAATCATTGCGTTAACTGCGCTATAGGCGGCGGCTGCATGATCTAAGCCAACTGCCATATCGATAGGTTTTTCGGGTATTTCCATCGCTTCTATCACTGGAACGCCGGCGGTTTTGATCATTTGTAGGGTGCGTTTGGTATGTCTTGTACTTGTTAAAATAAGACCATCAACCTGGTAAGACAATAAAAAAGCAATTTTACGTTCTTCTATCTCTTCGTTGTAACTGAAATGCGCAATAATGATTTCGTAACCTTTTGCATTTGTAACGACCTCAATCCCTTGTGTAAAGCTAGAAAAAACATGATTTGATAAAGAGGGTAATAATACACCGATTACTTTACTTGATGATTTGGATAGCATTATCGGTGCACGATTTTGAATGTAACCGAGTTCTTCTGATACTGCGGCTATTTTTTTACGTGTTGTTTCTGAAACCGATTCGGGATCGCGCATATAGCGGCTTACTGTCATTTTTGTTATGCCGATACGATCTGCAATATTTTGAAGTGTCGGTCGTTTGGGTTTCTTATTTTGAGGCATTTAGACGTTCCGAAAAAGGGAAAGATAATAATGTTACAGTAACATTTTAATAGAAAGTAACAAAGAAAATGCTTTTGTTTGCATATTATTATTGACTGGGCACATACTTTTCTCTTTCAAAAAAAATGTCTGAGATAGTTATTTTCATTGCTTTAGGTCTACTTTTTAATCACCTTTAAATTGTTTATGGTTGTTCCTCGACGATATATTAATAAGGAGCTAAAAATCAGTAAGCAACCTAATATTTTGTTTAATGGCATCGGTTCGTCATACCACATAATACTCAATATCACCGTCCAAATTGGCTCTAAGACCATGATGATTGCGGCATTAGCTGCCACACTATGTTTTTGTCCAAGGGTTTGCATCAAATAGCGCAAACTAGTCGCAATTAATACACTCATCGCAAACCAAATCCAAATATCACTGCTAACCTGTTGAGGCCATACTTCTGTATTAATGGAGATGCTGAGGCCGATAAAGCCGGTCACAAATAATTGTATACAGGTAAGTGATAAGGGTGAAATTTTCTGCGCACTACGACTGTTGAAATTAAAGTGGATCGCTAACATAACTGCAGACAGAATAAACCATACTTGGCTAGTGGATTGCTGCCAACCATTACTCAGCGATAATAACATTAAGCCTACAATGGCAATCGGTAAAGATAACCAAAAAATACGTGGTGGTGCTATCTTAAATAAAGGCCAACCAACGAGCGGAACAAATAGCATTGCTAAGCTCATGATAAATGCGCCTTCACTTAATCCATCACTGACAGAAATCGCATATATCCACAGAAGTTGTGAGCTAGCAAGTAAGCAACCCACGCCTAAGGTTTTTAGCAGGTTCGATTTACTGAGTGCTTTTATATCTGCATAGCAAAAAGGTAATAAGCACAAGGCTGCTAATACAAAACGCAATCCAACAAATTGAAAAGGGGCAAGACCTTGTATGCTCTCTTTTGAAAATACCCATCCGGCTGATGCGAGTAGAGTTGCTAAAATCAAAATAAGATCTGCACGTCTATTTGGGGTCATAATGTTCCTAAAACATAAAAAACAAATGTTATTAGTGGGGGAGTTGCAGAGATTTTTTAAAATTTCTAGAACGATAAAAAGCAGTGACGCCTAACAGCCTCAACACTTTATTGGTAAGTTATATCATCGCATTCACGATGATATAACTTTATCTACTTAGCGAGATAAGTAAATGATTCGAAATCTGCAAAACAACCATCACTGCTTATATCTTCACAGTGTAAACCAACAAAGGCACCAGTAAAGAAACCGCGTCCGTCGATGTAATCATCTGATATTTTCCAAGATTCAAAACTTTTTTCAAATTGTACCCAGTTTTTACCATCAAAAGAGTAGCTGTAGTAATAATCCAAGCCTTTCACATCCACCTTCATCCAAACGTGCGCTATTTCATCAGGTACAATAATTTCATTACCATCATAATGGTGAAAAGTTGCAATTTGGTGATCAACTTGAATTAAGCGCAAGCAACGCTTGTTTAGTTTTTCATCGAAATCAACTAAGCAGTATGTCCAGTTACTGGTGTTGTAATAGCAGCACATACCTGCTGATTGCTGAAAATTTTCAGGTGAAAATGCCATCTTCGTTTGCGCACTAAAGTCATGGTGGCGCCAGCGTGTTGCGACGGTTGACTGTTCAAACAGTGAAACTAAGCTGTCATTACCATGCAATCTTAAATGACCTGGGTTCTCTGTTAAGCTGCCTAGTTTGTCGCTGAACGGAATGCGCAATGTTTGCCAATTACCATCAAGTTTGTGGTTGTCAAAGTTATCAGTAAAATTTTCTGAAACTCCCCAATCACATTCAGGTAAGTTTGCTTCTGGAATTTCTAGTTTAGCGTGTGCTCCTCCGACAACAAGTGGCCAGCCATCAACCCATTCAATCCTATCGATCACCGTTTCTCGGCCTAACGGGCACATACCACGTCCACGTCTTGCAAGCAGTGGGCGATCAGGGAAGCGTATTGGACGACTTGCTAAATAGGTGATAAACCACTCGCCATTCTGAGTTTCTACTAGCGCACCATGGCCTGCTTTTTGGATTGCATTGGTGGGTTTATGCCACGTCGTTACGAGCGATCCATGTGGACTTACTTGATAAGGACCAAATAGGTCTTTTGATCGTGCTACGGTCACCGAATGTTCAAAACTAGTGCCGCCTTCAGCGGTCAGTAAGTAGTAGTAACCGTCCTTATTATAAATATTTGGTGCTTCGGTATATTTAAGGTCGGTGCCTTCGAAAATATTAGTACGTTTTTTATTTAACTTGTTAGTTGTCGCATCAAATTCTTGCACGACTATTTTATTGTAAGGGTCACTGTGATTTCTTGGACCCCAAGGGCGATAAACATAATATTTTTTACCATCTTCATTATGCAGTAATGATGGGTCAAAGCCACCGTTACCCATTGGGATAGGGGAGCTCCATGGACCTTCAATATTTTCTGCAGTGACTAAGAAATTACGTCCATTTTTCCAAGGTGCATCAATAACTTTTACATCTGTATATAACAACCAAAATAAACCATCAGCGTAGGTGATATTGGGTGCCCAAATACCACCTGAATCAGGGTTTCCGCGCATATCTAACATTTCTACTGAGTCGAGTGGTGTTGCTGCTAAGCGCCAGTTTTTAAGATCTTTTGAATGAAAGATTCGCACACCCGGAAACCATTCAAAGGTTGAGGTTGCAATATAATAATCTTCGCCACTACGACAAACAGAGGGGTCTGGGTGAAAACCTTTTAATATTGGGTTGCTAATCATGGGTATTCCTTAATCTATGTAAAGCAAAGTGCTTTGTATTTATCTTCTTTATTGATATTGCTCTAAAAAATATTATTTATTGTTTTTTGATGGTTTTAAGTAGCCAAAGTTACGCGTATCATGTTACCAGTAACTTTGGCGGGATAAACTAATATTCAGAGTCCACTTTAAAAAGTGCGAGCTAGATCTGAAAAAGCAAAGGAGTTTATATGTTTGGGAAATGCATTATTGTAATGGGCGTGTCCGCATCAGGAAAAAGCACCATTGGACAGATGTTAGCAAATGAAATTAAAGCAAAATTTATTGATGGGGATGATTTACATCCAAAAGCTAATATTTTAAAAATGGCAGGAGGGGAGCCTTTAACTGACTGCGACCGTGAGCCTTGGCTTGAACGTATAAGAGATGCGGCTTTTAGCATTGAAAGAAAAAATGAAACATGTGTCATTGTTTGCTCAGCTCTGAAAAAAAACTATCGAGACCAAATTCGACAGGGAAATGAAAATATAACGTTCATATACCTTGATGGCACGATTGAAATGATCCTCTCACGTATCAGTATGCGTAAAGGGCATTTTATGAAAGATAATTTGCTTAAAAGTCAATTTGACGCATTGGAGTCTCCCATTGGAGAGCCAAATGTTATCGCTATTAATATTGACCAATCTATTGAGCGTATTATTGAGCAGGCTGTTGATGCCCTAAAAAAGAATAAAATGACAACATCGGAGATCGTGGCATGACCCATAGCACTATTACTCAAGTAACACAGCGAATCAAAGATCGCAGTGCTGTTTTACGTAAAAAATTTGAACAAAAAATTGAATTACAATCAAAGCAAGGTAAGGGACGCAGTAATTTATCCTGTGGTAATCTCGCTCATGCTGTTGCTGCTTCTTGCCAACAAGAGAAACAGCAAATACTTGACTTAACTAAATCCAATATTGCGATTATATCAGCTTATAACGATATGCTTAGTGCACATCAGCTTTATAAAAATTATCCGGATCAAATTAAAGCGACACTCAAGCCTTATGGGCACACTGCACAGTTAGCTGGCTCAGTGCCTGCGATGTGTGATGGTGTAACGCAAGGTCAGCCAGGCATGGATATGTCTCTTTTCTCGCGTGATTTAATTGCGCAATCTACCGCTTTTTCATTGAGTCATAATGTCTTTGATAGCACCATTTTGTTAGGTATTTGCGATAAAATTGCACCGGGACAATTAATGGGGGCATTAAGTTATGCGCACCTGCCGACGGCTTTTATTCCCGCTGGGCCTATGTCAACCGGTATCTCTAACGATGAGAAAGTGTCAGTAAGACAGCAATATGCAGCGGGTGAAGTGGGTAAAGAAGCATTGCTTGAAATGGAATGCCAAGCCTATCACTCTGGCGGTACTTGTACGTTTTACGGAACGGCAAACACGAACCAACTTGTTTTTGAAGCAATGGGCTTAATGTTACCAGGCTCCGCGTTTGTTACACCGCATTCACCTTTGAGAAAAAAGCTGACTGAATACGCGACACTTCAACTCGCTTCAATGTCACAGGCATGTACTCATTATCGTCCGTTGGTTGATGTTTTTAGTGCAGAAGCATTGGTTAATGGTCTTGTCGCATTACTTGCATCAGGCGGTAGCACTAACCATAGCATTCACATGATAGCGATTGCACGTGCTGGTGGATTCATCTTAACTTGGGATGATCTCAGTGATCTCTCTGATGTGGTGCCACTAATGGCTAAAATGTACCCGAATGGTCCTGCCGATATTAATGAATTTGAACGTGCGGGGGGTGTGCCTGCATTGATGTACCAATTGCACCAATTGGCATTGTTAAACACCAATGTAAAAACTGCATTTGGTGAGTTTAGTGACCAACTTTGTTATCCCGCCTTAGACAATGAGAGACTAATCTGGGTGCCTTCTACTGGCTCATTAAATCCAAGTATTATTGCCGAGACAAATCATCATTTTAATGCTAGTGGAGGCACTAAAGTATTACATGGTAATCTTGGTACATCGGTGATTAAAGTTTCTGCGGTAGAGGCAAAGTATCAAGTTATTAACGCGCCGGCTAAAGTGTTTAATTCGCAGCATGATGTGGAAACTGCGTATCAGAAAGGCCTGTTAAATGAAGACTGTGTTGTAGTGGTTAATTTTAATGGTCCTGCGGCTAATGGTATGCCTGAACTGCATAAATTAATGCCAATATTAGGCAATATGCAAAAAGCGGGACATCAAGTTGCGTTAGTGACTGATGGTAGGTTATCGGGGGCTTCAGGTAAAATTCCAGCTGCAATCCACTTATCACCAGAGGCGCTTCGTGGTGGTGCTATTGGTTTAATTCAAGATGGCGATCTGATTAGTCTAGATTGCCATACCGGGGAGCTTAACGTACTGGCTGATTTAAGTAAGCGATCTACGCCTACGATTGATACAGAAGCAGACCAAATTACCTGGGGGCGTGATATCTTCAAAGTGATGAGAGATAACGTTTCGGGAGCCGATAAAGGTGCTAGCTTCTTGTTTTAAATAAAAGTGATAGCCCGCTAACATGAAAAAAAGCCAAGTTTTAAAATACTTGGCTTTTTAGTTCTTTAAAGTTGAAGAGTGTGGCAATAATATCTTTGATAACGAACGAGAAAGCAGGAAAATTTCTATGGGACAATAATGATGACTTCATCACTATGAATGAGAGATTAGAATAATACTTATAAGGGGGATTCGTTTAAGTTATGCAGAAACATTGCCTGTCACATTATAAATAGTGTTGTAAATAACATTGTGAGTGGCATTACAAATGGTATTTTTTTTGATGCTTGACACAAAAGAAACACAATAAAAAAAGGCAACTGGCTTATTTAATTAAACCAATCGCCCTTATAAGTAGTGTGTTACTCAGTCTTTATTTGAAAATAAAGTCGTTAACTACATTTTCTAGATATTCTTGCTTACCAGAAGCTGGTACAGGTTTAATATCATTTGCTAACGCTTGTTTTGCAAGCTCTTCAAGTGATGTAGCACCAGATAAAATACCTTTACCCATGTCGCCGTTCCAACCTGCATAACGGTCAGCAATGTTTTTGCTCAGTACATCATTTTCAATCATCGCTGCAGCGCGCTCTAATGATTTAGCCATCACATCCATACCGCCAATGTGGCCGTGGAACATATCAGCACCATCAATAGACGGGCGACGAACGCGAGAGTCAAAGTTTAAACCACCTGTTGTAAATCCACCTGCTTTAAGAATTTCGTACATAACCAATGTATTTTCTTCAACACTATTAGGGAACTGATCTGTATCCCAACCTAGTTGTGGGTCGCCACGGTTAGCATC
Organism: Psychromonas marina; assembly: GCF_030161115.1. GTDB lineage: Bacteria > Pseudomonadota > Gammaproteobacteria > Enterobacterales > Psychromonadaceae > Psychromonas > Psychromonas marina. The sequence goes on along the minus strand of NZ_BSPQ01000015.1, from coordinate 73,753 downwards.
AACAGAACCAAATAGACCGAGTGAAGTTGCTGTTGCAATTTCATGTTGGAAGCTATGACCAGCTAGTGTTGCATGGTTAGCTTCAATGTTTACTTGAATCTCTTTTTCTAAGCCGTACTGTTTTAGGAAACCGTAAACTGTTGCGGTATCGTAATCGTATTGATGCTTAGTAGGCTCTTGTGGTTTTGGCTCGATTAAAATTGCACCTTTAAAACCAATTTTATGTTTATGTTCAACCACCATTTGCATCATTCGGCCAAGCTGTTCACGTTCACGGCGTAAATCTGTATTTAGTAGCGTTTCGTAACCTTCACGACCACCCCAAAGTACGTAGTTTTCACCGCCTAGGCGTTTAGTTGCACCCATCGCATTGAAAATTTGTGTTGCTGCATAAGCAAATACTTCTGGGTTTGGATTTGTTGCTGCACCGTTCATATAACGTGGGTTAGAGAATGCATTTGCAGTACCCCAAAGTAATTTAAGACCCGTTTCTTCTTGCTTACCTTCAAGTACATCAACCATCTCTGCGAAATTATTTTGGTATTCTTTTAGTGAATTACCTTCTGGTGCCACGTCAGTATCGTGGAAACAGTAATATGGCACGTTTAATTTTTTAAAAAATTCGAAAGCTGCATCGGCTTTCATTTTAGCCATATCCATCTCGTTAGCTGGTTTGTGCCATGCACGATCAAATGTGCCAGCACCAAATACGTCAGACCCCTGCCAACAAAAGTTATGCCAATAGCAGGCTGCAAAACGAAGGTGATCTTTCATTGATTTCCCAAGAATGATGCGATCAGCATCATAGTGGCGGAATGCTAATGGGTTCGTTGATTCGCTACCTTCAAATTTTACTGGCGAGATGTCTTTAAAAAATTCAGTCATGATTAGTATCCAATTGTGGTTTAAAAGATTCATTTGTTAACGGGGTGTTATCTTTTGACTTTTTTGCAACTTATTCAATTATGAAATTTGAAAGTGCTATTCAGGTATTTAGCTAATCCGACCTAGATCTCACTTTATTTGCGTGAATACCAGTAACAAATTCAGGTTATAAAAAAAATGAGAACGAGACTGGTATTTTTTACCTCATTATGCTGCGCCAACTCACACAAACGATAACAGGGTGAAAAGTAACAATACATAAACCAAATTTTGCAATGTTTTTGATATTTGGTTATTCAATAATCCTCATCGATAAATGGAAATTACATGCATTAGTGCACTCAATAATTACAAGAGGTTGACAATGAATAACATTGAAAAAACACTGTTACTACTCGGTACAGGCATTGCGTTAAATGGTTGTTTTTCTGGCGAATTACCAGATGAACAGAAAAATTCACCACCTGCTATTGAGGCACCAGAAGTTGCTAGCCTTTTTGAACTTGCTGCCTTTCCCATCGGCGTTGCGACTGCTGCGGGCGATGATCCCAAGTCGATTTTAAAGAGCGATAAAGTGCAAGAATTGGTTAAGCAACATTTCAATCAAATCACCGCTGAAAATATTATGAAGCCACAATATTTGCAACCAACCGAAGGTAGCTTTTATTTTGAGCAAGCTGATGCGCTGATTGATTTTGCAGAATCTAACGATATATCTGTACACGGGCATACATTAGTTTGGCATCATCAATCACCACAATGGATGCAAGATTGTGCAACTGTCGCTGAATGTACCAACTTTATGGAAGACCATATCACTACTGTCGTGCAGCATTTTGCACCCAAGATTGATACATGGGACGTCGTAAATGAGGCCTTTCATGAAGATGGGTCATACCGAAATCAGCAGAAAGACTGGGAAGGGGGAAGCTTCTGGTATCAGATGTTAGGAGAGTCTTACATCGCTACTGCCTTTAAAGCTGCACGTGCTGCTGATGATGATATTGAGCTTTATTACAACGATTTCAATATTGAAATGAATGGCGCTAAGTTAGAAGCGGTACTTGACATGGTGAAAGGGTTTCAAGCGGATTCAACCCCCATTGATGGGATCGGGTTTCAGATGCACATTAAATCTGACTTCCCAAGCCTTGAAAATATAACAAGCGCATTAGAAAAAGCCGTTGCAACTGGCTTAAAAGTTAAAATAACTGAGTTAGATATTCGTATCAATGAGGGCGCGAAATCATCAGTGTTAACGACTCAGCTCGCTGAAAGCCAAAAGCAGAGATACAAAGAGGTTATTGATGCTTATTTAGAGGTTGTACCTGCTGCACAACGAGGTGGTGTGAGTGTTTGGGGCGTAAAAGACTCAGATAGCTGGATTATTGACCTATACGGAAATATCGATTGGCCACTATTGTTCGACAATGATTTGAACCAAAAGCCTGCACTTGAAGGCGTTGCAGAAGCATTAGCGGCTGATCCTACTAGTCCTGTTGTACCGGGTGAGGATACTTTGTTCAAAGATGACTTTTCAGGCGATTTTAACTGGTATTTAAAAGACCAAGAATGGCAATCAAATGTGTCCGGCACATTTGTACATAATACAACGGAACAAACCATGGATATCGATGTTGACTGGGGTAGTGAGTCAGATCAGTTTGATATCGCCGTCGCATTCCCTGAAGGAACTGTGATCGATATTACAGATGGTGTAACCGTTGTACTGAAAGTAAAACTACCAGCGGCTAACGTGAGTGATAAAAATGTTAAATTCCAGCTTTATTTTGAATCTGGAGATTATCAGCCTGCTTATTTTGGTTACCAACAAGCGCTGACTGCAGACGGTTGGACAACGCTTACTATCGAAGACTTAAGTGTGAGTACTGCTTATAACTATATTTCCGATACCTTTGACTTTGAAGACGTTAATGCAATCGGTTTACAAATTCAGTCAGAAGGTTCAACGCCGACAACCGGGACTATTCAAGTAGGAGAGATTTACATCGCTGAATAATGACGGTTACGTGCTTACAGGGCATTGTCACTTTCAATTAAGTGGCGACGTAGAGATTCATTTTCGCTAATAAATACGCGCAGAGAGTTCCTGAGAGCGTTCAACGTAGTACGACTTAAACACCGTTAGATTATATCTAACGGTGTTTTTTTTGGTCGCTAACAAATAACCAATTAAGTTGATCAATTGATGGGTGTTAAAGCGAACTCTCACTGTGTTATTGATTTTGTAATACGCATCAATAATGCGTTACCCAATGCACTAATCAATCATTTGTTATCCGCTGTTGTTCTGCGGTTAAAGTAACGACTTAATTTAGTGTTTATAAGTTTTGCAGAAATGAGGCTGTTTATTTTCTTGTTATTAATTTAGCAAATAACAGTGCGTTTGATGGTGGGGTAAATCTATTTCTAATCTAAATAAACAACTTTATTTTAAATAAAATAGATAAATTTAATTTTTCAGTTTATTTAAAATTTTCGCTAATTTAGGGTGGAAAATAACGCAATTACTAAGGCTAAAATACATAAGTCCTTAATTGTAAAGGGGCGTGTACCTGTCAAGCGACTATTTATTTTTTTGACGCATTAAACGGAGCTAAGCGACTATTTTAGATAGATATTATTTTTCAAATGACCTAGTTCACAGAACATAATTCAGGGGAAAAATGCACAATTAACATACCAATAACAATAAGGTAATAGGGGAATATTAGACCCATAATAACTACAGATTTTGGAATTGGATAAATTAACCTATTAAGGGTAATTGGTATGGCATCTGTACAATTTAGTAATTTAGCAAAAAGTTATGGCGATACGCCAATAGTTAAAGAGATCAATCTCGATATTGATCATGGTGAGTTCATTGTTTTACTTGGGCCATCTGGCTGCGGTAAGTCTACCACGTTAAGAATGTTAGCGGGCCTTGAAAGCATTTCTGGAGGTGATATTTATATTGGTGAAGAGTTAGTTAATGACCTTCACCCTATCGAACGAAATATCGCAATGGTATTTCAAAGCTACGCACTTTATCCGCACATGACAGTGGAACAGAATATCGGGTTCAGCCTTGAAAACTTGAAAGTTGAGAAAGCGGAAAGAATCAAACTAGTGACTAATGTTGCAGAAATGTTAGAACTTACGCCGTTATTAGATAGGAAGCCAAAAGACCTTTCTGGTGGTCAAAGACAACGTGTGGCAATGGGCCGTGCAATGGTTCGTTCTCCTGAGGTATTTTTGTTTGATGAGCCATTGTCTAACCTTGATGCAAAATTGCGCGGACAGATGCGCAAAGAGATCAAGGCGATGCACAAGAAAGTTCAAACTACCGTTATTTATGTTACTCATGACCAAGTTGAAGCGATGACGCTTGCTGACCGAATCGTCATTTTGAATGAAGGTAAAATTGAGCAAATAGGTACCCCTAAACAGATATTTGACCAACCTAAAAACACATTCGTTGCAAAATTTATCGGTGCCCCTGCAATGAATATTTTTAATCTTTCTAATCCTAAAATACAGCATGATTTTGGTGTGTCCATGGGTGAACATAACCCCGTATTACTTGGTATCAGACCACAATATCTATATTTAAATGAAAATGAAGTGAAAGGGGTAGAGAAAGCCGCATTTGTTGATGTCGAAGTGATTAGTTCTGAGCTACTTGGCGCTAGTCGACACATTAAATGTAAATACCAGGATCAAACGCTTGTTGTAGAGACAGCAAGTCATGACGCAACAGTTAAAGGCATAGTTCGCTTGTACTTTAATAACACTCAAATTCATCTATTTGATGAAAACAACAACACAATCACACATTAAGGAATAAATATGATTACTTTTAAAAAGACCGCTGTTTCCTCATTGTTATGCACGGCTTTATTATCTAATGCCGCATATGCAGAGCAAGTTGAGATTACGGTTTCAAGTTTTCCAAACTTTAATCAAGTTGCTGAAGCTGCTGTGCCATTATTTGAAGCTAAGTACCCAAATATTAAAGTAAAAATCATCTCTATGGCTTATGGCGATCACCATAATGCAATGACAACGGCACTAGCAACGGGTGCAAGCTTACCTGATGTTATGTCTGTAGAAGCAAGTTACATTGGACGTTTTGCTCAATCTGGTGGTTTAGAGAGCCTAAATAAAGCACCTTACAACTCTGGTGAATTTACAGATCAAATCACTCCATTTACCTTGCCTCAAGCGACAAGTTCAAATGGTGAATTACGTGCAATCCCTGCAGATATCGGTCCGGGTGCACTGTTTTACCGTCAAGACACATTAAAAGAAGCGGGTGTAACACAAGCCGATCTAATCAAAGATTGGGATAGCTTCATTGAAGCTGGTGTTAAAATTAAAGCGAAAACAGGTAACTACTTATTAGCAAATGCCGTTGATATTAAAGATATTTACATTCGCGCTAATCTTAAAAATGGCGAAGGTATCTACTTTGATAAAGACCATAACATTTTAGTGAACTCGCCAAGATTTAAAGAAGCATTTCGTTTAGCAAAAGCTGCTCGTGTAGCCGGTATTGATGCACGTGTTGGCGCATGGTCTGCTGAATGGACTGAAGGTCTTAAACGCGGCACTATCTCTTCACAAATGATGGGTGCTTGGTTAGGCGGACATTTAGAAGATTGGATTGCACCGGACTCTACTGGTTTATGGCGTTCTTCGCAATTACCTAACGAAGCGTTTGCAAGCTGGGGTGGTTCATTTTATGCAATCCCTGTTAAAGCAAAGCACAAACCTGAAGCGTGGGAATTTATTAAGTTTATGACAACAACGAAAGAAATTCAGTTGTTAGGCATGAAAGAAGTAAATGCATTCCCTTCACTTATCTCTGCTCAAGATGACCCATTCTTTAATGAAGAAATAGCTTACTTAGGTGGACAAAAAGCACGTATTGAATGGAAAGCATCATCAGCAAAAATTCCAACAGTTGTGATGGATCGTTATGACGAATCAGCTCGCCAAATCATCAATGATGCATTAGAGCAAGTGTTAGAGAAAGATGCGGATATTGATACGGTACTTGCTGAAGCGGAGAAACAAATTAAACGTAAAGCACGTCGTCGTTAATCCTACGATGATTATTTGATTACTATCATTATGGGGTGAACCTGGTTTGCCCCATAAAGAATTTTACTAGGCTAAGACTATGAATTCTATTACTTCACAAAGCGTTCCCCATAAAGCGCCTGCCAAAAAAGGTAACTTTTGGCTACGAAAGGGCAATAAAATAGCGCCATACTTTTTTATTAGTCCGTTTTTTATTATTTTCGGGGTTTTTGGTTTATTCCCCCTTCTTTTTTCTTTGTATCTTTCGTTCCATTACTGGGAGCCAGCTGCAGGGTTAGCCGCAATGGAGTGGGTCGGCTTAGAAAACTATATCTTTGCATTCCAGGATGATTGGTTTCAAAAATCGATTTATAACACTGGTGTTATCGCTTTAAAATCAGGTATTCCTCAGCATGCCTTAGCAATACCACTTGCGTTCTTTATTCATACCTCTTTTACAAGATGGCGTAATACCGTTATTGGTGTGTATTTTATCCCTTACATTACGTCAACGGTTGCGATTTCACTGGTATTTACCACGCTGTTTTCTCGTGATTTTGGCATGGTGAATCAAGTATTAACATCGTTAGGTAATTTTACGATTGCTGATATGAAAGTACTGAGCTGGATATTCCCGGTCGAAAATATTGATTGGACACGTCCTGAGTACACTAAAGATATGATCTCATTCGTTGTATTTTGGCGTTATGTTGGTTGGAACACGGTGCTTTATCTATCAGCATTACAGACTATTCCGAGAGATTTATACGAAGCAGCCATTATCGATGGGGCTAACCGTTACCAACAGTTTAGGTATGTGACATTACCGATGCTTAAACCAATGGCATTCTTTGCAGTAACACTAACGATTATCGGTAATCTGCAGTTATTTGAAGAACCGTTCATCATTACTGGTGGTACGGGTGGTATTGACCAAGCAGGTAAAACAGCAGCGATGCACATGTATATCACCGCATTCGTAGAAAGTGATTTCGGAACAGCATCTGCAATATCTTGGATTTTATTTATGATCATCGCCGGGTTAACGTGGCTGAATCATAAAGTGTTAGGTGGGAGTAACCATTAATGAAAATTTCAATTAAAAAAGATCAACTAGTGGCCTATGTGATTGTTGCGCTGGGTGGCGTGATCATGCTGGCACCGTTTTATTTCATGTTTGTTTTTTCGTCTCATTCAAACTCTGGAATATTATCGATTCCACCACCGATATTGTTTGGCGATTTCTTAGTAGAGAACTTCAATACGTTGATCGATTTTCTACCTTACTTTTGGCATAACATTTCGTTGAGTTTATTTGTTGCGGTAGTGGTTACCATACTTAATTTATTGTTTTGTTCATTAGCGGGTTATGCCTTTGCAATGTTTGACTTTAAAGGTAAAAACTTTTTGTTTGTTGGCATCATGGCAACGATGTTGCTACCGCCTTTCTTAGGCATGATTCCAACAGCGATGATCATGTCGCAAATTGGTTGGATGAATGATCCAAAAGCGCTCATTATTCCAGCAGCTTGTGGCGCAATGGGTATCTTCATGATGCGTCAATTTATCGCAAGTGCTATTCCTAAAGAGCTAGTTGAAGCGGCGCGAATGGATGGCTGTAAAGAGTTTAAAATTTACTACCGTATCATTGTGCCACTGATCACACCGGCATTTGGTACCTTAGGTTTAATCACCTTTATCGGTACTTGGAATAACTTCATGGGCCCATTAGTTGTTATGAATGACATGAAAATGTTTACCGTTCCACTGGCACTTCGTGCACTACAAGGAACGGGTCAAGTACCATGGGGAGCTGTTGCTGTCGGTGCTGCGATTGCCGTGTTACCACTTATTTTCTTATTCATGATGGCGTCAAGACGTTTAATCGATGGGTTAACAGCAGGTGCAGTAAAAGGTTAATAAAGCGGGCTGTATTGATAAGTCGCTAAGGTTGGCTTAGCGACTTATGAACAGCGTATTTATCTAGTTAAAACAAAATGTGGATTGGTAACACCAGGGAAGGTGAGTTAAGAGTTCATTCCTGTAATACCGATTTCATGGATAATTTTTACAAGTAACTCATTAAGCATGGCGTGAAAATATTGATTCACGAAGATTTTTTGCGCCTAAAATGCATGAGCTCAACAGGTTTAACATGTAACTGGTTGATTTTATGTTGTGTTTAATCTGGCTGTCACAGGCCAATAAGATGTTTTTTATAATCAAAAAGCAATTTAAAACTCATATTTAATTAAGGAATTACGATGAAAGGAATGAACGTGAAATTTAAATTATTACCACTAGCAGTGGCTATTGCGACAACACTCGCGCCACTAAGTCTTCATGCTGAAGATGTAGTAAACCCTGAACTTACTCAGCCTGAAGATCCACTTTTTGATCGTCAACAACCCATTGTCATCGCGCCAGATACGCCGATCCCAGATACGGGTATGAAATTTACTGGTTATGCACGATATGGTCTGCATTACTCTGACTCGATGAACAAATATGTTGGCGCTGATGGGCAAAATGCAGGTAATGCAGTGGGCCGTTTAGGAAATGAAAGTAACGGTGGTGAATTTCAATTCACAAAAGCATTTATCTCTGATAACGGTGCAATTTGGGATGTATCAGTTATGTTAGATCATTGGAGTGATAAAGTTGGTCTAAAAAAATTCAATGCTGGTGTAACGAATGTATTTGCATCTCAACCAAATGCATACCTTTGGGCAGGTCGAGATTTCCATCAACGTCCGCAACAAAATCTGAACGATTACTTTTGGATGTTCCATGATGGTCAAGGTGGTGGTGTATACAACTTAGACATCGGTGGCGGCGTTAAATTTGATCTATCTGCTATTGGTTCTACTGATGGTGAAGGTCGTGGTGGTGACGGTGGTAACTATGCAATTACGACTAAAATACATGGCATTAGTTTAGGCAGCTCAACACAAATGAGCATCTTAACCAACTATGGTTTTGATAGTGATAAGTTTAACGATGATGGCAGCAAACAGAACCCTGATAAAGTCGGTGCATTTCAAATCGGTGCTGCGATCGATAGCAACTGGTCATTCGGTGGCACACAGTTTGTAATTCGTTACACTGACAATGCAGATGCAAGTACGTTTTGGAAAACAGATGGGCTAGCGACGTTCTACACCAGCTTTACTGGTAACGTTAAAGCATCAGACGCTTGGAATACTGAGTACTTACTTTCATATCATGCTCTAGAAAATGACAATGATAGTGCAAACGATCGCATGAACTACAGCGCGATTGTACGTCCTATGTATAACTGGAATGAAGTGCATTCTACTTGGTTAGAATTAGGTACTTCGATTGTTGATTATGATAATGGCGGTAAAAATACGGCTTGGAAAGCAACACTTTCTCAAAATGTAAGTATCAATGCATTCTGGGCTGGTCGTCCGATGATTCGTTTTTACGCGACAGTTGGCGAAGCTGATAATAAAGCAACAAAAGCCGATCCAGAGCAAGATACGTTTGCACTAGGTGCGATGTTTGAAGCTTGGTGGTAAAAAAGCCAATTTATGAATGATAATCATAAATTGACTTGAAGGTTAAGCTGATGGGTTAGTTTGGTGACTCAACCATCAGCTTTATGACATTGTAACTCAGTACTTAGATAAAGAAATACTTTATATCCAATTTTACATTTGGCTGTTTGGTATAGGACTGAGTTGCATTGTTTTTTTAAGCAGTGTCACTAGGTTAATTTATTAAATAATGTTTTAGGTTGAGCAATTCATTCTACAGTGAACCTAGAGCAATATTTAATGAACATTCGTCAGTTTTTAATTACACCGTATTAATGACATACAGAAAAATAAGGTAGAGATAACAATGGCTTCAGTAGAATTTAAAAATATAGATAAAACCTATCCAGGTAATGCGCAGGTCGTTAAAAACTTCAATTTAAAGATAGAAGATGGTGAATTCATTGTCTTTCTTGGTCCCTCTGGTTGTGGTAAATCAACGACATTAAGAATGCTTGCAGGGTTAGAAGAGATCACATCAGGCGAACTGTTAATTGATGGTAAAATTGTCAATGATGTTGAGCCAAAAGAGCGAAATATCGCGATGGTTTTTCAGAGCTATGCACTATATCCATACATGACGGTATACGATAATATTGCATTTACATTGAAGTTAGCGGGATTAAATAAACAACAGATTCAAGAAAAAATTAGACCGATTACAGATATGTTACAATTGACACCATTATTAAAGCGTAAGCCTGGTGCATTATCTGGTGGTCAAAGACAGCGTGTTGCAATGGGGCGAGCAATGGTTCGTACACCAGAAGTATTCCTATTTGATGAACCGCTTTCTAATCTTGATGCCAAGTTGCGTAATTCAATGCGTAGTGAGATTAAGCTATTACACAATAAATTAAAGAAAACGACCATCTATGTAACACATGATCAAGTTGAAGCGATGACCTTGGCAGATCGCATTGTCATTTTACGAGATGGTGTTATTGAGCAAGTTGGCACTCCCGCTGAAATTTATCACCGTCCTGCTAATGAATTTGTTGCTGGTTTTATTGGTAGCCCAACGATGAACTTGATGGAAGGGACGATTAAAGACGTGCAGGGTTTACATGTTGAACTTGCAGGACAAAATCTTCCTTTACCTGTTAAAGAAGTTGCTGTTACTGTTGATCAAAATGTCCTTATTGGTATTCGTCCAAGTGATATTCACTTGTCTTTTGACCTGCTTGAGCATCCTTATGCACTTAAAGCAAAGGTTGAAACTTGTGAGCTACTGGGGTCCACGATACACCTAGAGACAAAAATTGGTGAGCATACCTTTATGGTTGAAACGGCCTCTTCAGATATTATTGAAGAGGGACAGATCATTGACCTGTATATTGATAAGCAGCAAGTACATGTTTTCGATTTAGAAACAGGTACTGTCATCGCCGCATAATCGCGGCGACTTAGGGTTAAGATAAGGCATTAGGTCGCTTTATCTTTTCTTATTTTTATCTTTAAATCAGAGGCAGGGAGTGACGTGGCTAAATTACTATTATTAATCGACACTATGTTTTATTACGACAGAGAAGTGCTGAAGGGGATCAAGGCAAAAGTCGATGAATCTCAGCTTAAGCTCTCTATCCATATCGACTCAATTGAAAATGCAGATGATATTTTGTCTCAAGATTGGGATTATGTGATTGCTGATTTTGATAAACCTGATCGCCATCGTGTTATTCCGCGCTTAAAGAGCAATGTCCTTGTTTACTCAAGTTATAAAATTGAGCATGCCCCTGAGTCTGTCTCCACTCTAGTTAACGATAATGAACAGTTTGCATGTTTGGCATTAGGGCAATTTATCCAAAATGATATTCCTAATGTGGGTTTTTACATGGACCCAAGTGAAGCAAATACGGGTTGGGCTAGTGAACGTAAGCAATGCTTTAAAAAACATGCTGAGTTACTTGGGTTAAATTATTTTAGCGATGTGAAAAAATCGATAGAATCACGTCCATTTCCTTTTGGGGTCTATTGTGCTACGGATCGTGGTGCAATGAAATTGGTCAACTTTTGCCTAGCAAAAAATATATCGGTACCTAATCAAGTCTCGATTATTGGTACTGATTACGATGATGCAGAACGCTCGCTTTCTCCTATGCCATTAAGCTCTATTAATATCGACCCATACCAACTTGGACAACGTGCTGTTGAAGTATTATTTAAAGCAGAGCGCTTTAAAAGAGTTTTACATGAAAAATATCAACCGATAAACTTAATGAATGGTAAATCTACGACGGTAGACGATAACCAAGATGATATTGTTAATAAAGCACTTTATTTCTTACATAATAATTTTCACCTTAATGTGAATGTTCATCAAGTGATCGATTTTTGTAGAGTCTCTCGTAAAACACTGGATAACCGTTTTATTGCCAGTAAAGGTATGACAGTGCATCAATATTTATCTAATTTACGACTTAAGAAATCGAAAAAACTGCTCAGAACTAGTAGCGACTCTATCGAATGTATCGCCCTACAATGTGGCTACCCAAATCAAAGTTACCTGTACCAAGTGTATAGAAAGCAATTTGATTACACGCCTTGTGAATATCGAAATAGTAGTGATCTAGTTTAATGACGTTGGCTGCAAAGCAATAAGCAATGCGTTTATTGTTTATTGCTTTGCAGCCAACATTTCTCATTATTGTTTTTCGTTATCTGCTCTGAATACTCTTTTATATTTCCCTGCCTAATTAAGTGTGAACAATGTCACTTCACTGTGTTTTACTTAAATAAGTTAAAACTAAATTTCAAATTTTATTGCTAAAAATAGTAAATCCACCAATAAATTACTTAATTTATGGCTTATTGGTTCCTTTTTTATTATCTAGTAAGTATCAATATTTAACATTAACATGTTGATTTAATGTTAAATGTTGGTGCTTTAAATCGTAGTGGCAGGTATTCAATTCTGTGAGGCGTTAGCAGTATTAAAACGGTCAACAGAACGCCTTTGTTTACTTGAGCACAATAGTTAATTTGTATTTATTCTTGCTTTTTTGACGTTCTTGTATACCTCTTTTATAACAAACCGTTACGCGTCTTGTTTCTCCTATTTATTATTTTATTTTAATGCTTCTGTGGCGTGGAATCATTTTAAAAATCTGTATTTGATTATTATTTGAACTCCACCACAGTTGAAAATAAAAACAAAAAAACGTAAACAGGATGTTACTTGTGACAACAGATTAATCAATTATTTTGGATTATTGTTTGCTCAGTTAGCACTTCTAGGGTGATCTAACAAATAATTTTAGATTAATTAATAACCATGAAATAGGGAAATATAATGAAAAAAATCATAATTTTAATGTGTACTATATTTATCGGCCTTTCCAGTTCTGCATTTGCAAGCACAGTTAAAATCGGCTTAGCGATTGATGATTTACGATTGGAACGTTGGCAAAAAGACAGGGATATTTTTGTTGAAAAAGCAGAATCTCTAGGTGCTAAGGTATTTGTTCAGTCTTCAAATAGTAATGAACAAACACAAATTGCACAAATTGAAAACATGATCACACGTGGTGTCGATGTACTGGTTATTATCCCTTTTAATGGCCAAGTATTAAGTAATGTCATTGCAGAAGCGAAACGAGATGGTATCAAGGTACTTGCCTATGACCGTCTGATTGTTAATTCAGATATCGATTTTTATCTGTCATTTGATAATGAAAAAGTAGGTGAAATGCAGGGTGAAGCGATGTTGGCTGCTAAACCGACGGGTAATTATTTCTTAATGGGCGGTGCACCTACTGATAATAATGCGAAGTTATTCCGTAAAGGGCAAATGAACATTTTACAACCAAAGATTGACAGTGGTGATATTAAAATTGTTGGTGACCAATGGGTTGATGGTTGGTTAGCTGAAAATGCATTAAAAATTATGGAAAATGGGTTAACGGCTAATAACAATATGATTGATGTTGTTGTTGCCTCGAATGACTCAACAGCTGGGGGAGCAATTCAAGCCCTTGAAGCACAAGGTTTAACAGGAAAAGTCCTTATTTCTGGTCAAGATGCAGACTTAGCAGCGGTGCGTCGTATCGTTGCTGGTACACAAACCATGACTGTTTATAAACCGATTACAGCATTAGCTACTCGTGCTGCTGAAATTGCCGTAGACCTTGGTAACGGTAAAATGCCAAAAAGTAATTCATCGTTAAATAACGGTAGTAAAGATGTTCCAGCATGGTTGTTAGATCCTATTTCAGTTGATGCTAGTAATATTAAAGAAACGATCATTGCCGATAAATTCCATTCTGAAAAAGATATCTACCAAAATTAAAGGATGTTACTCCAAGGTTCGCCTTGGAGTTTCTTTTCGGGGGGAATGGCAATGACAAAATTATTAGAAATGCGCCAAATTGTTAAATGTTTTGGCTCAGTAAGAGCGTTAGACGGTGTCAGTATTAGCTTAGAAGAGGGGGAAGTTTTATCGTTATGCGGTGAAAATGGTTCAGGAAAATCGACCTTGATGAAGGTATTGTGTGGCATCTATCCTTCTGGCGATTATGAAGGAGAAATTATTTATAAAGGGCAGGTTATCCACCCTAAAAATATCGCAGACACCGAGGCATTAGGTATTGCGATTATTCACCAAGAGCTCACCTTAGTGAAAGAGTTAAGCGTGTTAGAAAACCTTTTTCTTGGGGCGGAGTTATGCCAATACGGTGTGATGAATTATGCATTGATGCACTATGAAGCAAAGCTGTTATTAGAGAAGGTAAATCTCTCTGTTTCTCCTAATACTTTGGTTGGTGACTTAGGTGTTGGACAGCAACAATTGGTCGAAATAGCTAAGGCATTATCGAAAAATGCCAAGTTATTGGTATTAGATGAACCAACAGCACCGTTGACTGAATCTGAAACAGAAATACTGTTGAAATTAGTGGAGGCCTTACGTGCAAGCGGTGTTAGTTGTATTTATATCTCTCATAAATTAAGTGAAGTAAAAGCGATTTCTGACCATATTTGCATTATTCGAGATGGTAAACATATTGGTACTCGTGCGGCAGATGTGATGAGCACAGATGACATTATTACGATGATGGTCGGGCGAGAAATGAAGCAACTTTTCCCACGTGAAGATCATGAGATTGGTGATGTGATTCTAGAAATGAAAAACGTCAATGCATGGGATAAAGCGAATAGCCAAATTAAGAAAGTAAATAACGCCAGTTTTAACCTGAGAAAAGGAGAAATATTAGGTATATCAGGGCTAGTCGGCGCTGGACGAACAGAGTTAATGGAATGTTTATACGGTTGTTATCAAGGTAAATACCATGGTGAAATTCGTTTAAACGGTCAACCTCAAAGCATAAAAAATAGCCGAGATGCATTAAACCTTGGTATTGCGATGGTCCCAGAGGATCGTAAAAAGAATGGCATCATACCTATTATGGCGGTAGGTCAAAATATTTCATTATCGGCGATTGATCAATTCTGCCAGTTTGGCGTCATGGACAATGTACGAGAGTCGAGTGATATTGCCAAGTCGATTAAAAAATTGACGGTCAAAACACCTAACCCAGATATTTCAATTGCCAGTTTATCAGGTGGTAATCAACAAAAAGCAATTTTAGCGCGTTTTTTAATGATTAATCCAAAGGTACTGATTCTCGATGAGCCAACCCGCGGCATTGATGTTGGCGCAAAGTATGAAATATATAAATTGATGTTCCAGCTGGTTAAAAATGGTATCAGCATCATTATGGTTTCTTCTGAATTACCTGAAGTATTGGGGATTAGTGACCGCGTGTTAGTGATGCATGAAGGCAATATCATGGGTAACTTACCCAATCAGAATTTAACCCAAGAGATGATAATGGATTGTGCATTAGCTGAAGGAGTCCCAGCATGATTGAACAAACAAGTGAGTTAGAAAAAAAACCGGTACCGACATTAGTTGGACGCTTAAAGAATATGAACCTAAAGCTATTGGTGATGGTGGTGGCGATCATCTTTATTATGCTGTTGTTTAGTTTTATGACAGAGGGGAGCTACCTCTCTCCACGTAATATCTCTAATCTATTTCGACAAACCGCTATCACCGGTATTTTAGCGATCGGCATGGTGTTCGTTATTATCAGTGGCGAGATTGATCTGTCGGTTGGCTCTATGATGGGCTTATTAGGCGGTGGTGCAGCAATTTTAGACGTATGGTTTGGTTTTCCTTTACCGTTAACGATTGTATTGACGCTTGGTGCTGGCTTATTACTGGGTCTTTGGAATGGTTGGTGGGTTGCTTATCGTAAAGTACCTTCATTTATCGTGACGCTTGCTGGCATGCTCGCCTTTCGTGGCATACTTATTGGTATTACAGACGGCACAACCGTTGCACCAACGTCAAGTGAACTAGCAATCATCGGCCAAAGCTACCTGCCTAATATGGTGAGTTTAATGATTGGAATCGGTGGTTTAGCCGCTTATTTTGGTTGGCAGAAAAAGCATGATTTGAAACAAAAAAGTTATAATATTGAAGTCGCACCATCAACACCGAAGTTAATTAAAAGTGTATTACTGGGCGTTGCAATACTGTCTTTTATATTACTGCTTAATGATTATCGTGGTGTGCCTACCCCTGTACTTTTATTGTGTTTATTTACCTTATTAGGCACCTTTATCGCATCGAAAACACGTTTTGGTCGTCGTATTTATGCGATTGGTGGCAACATAGATGCTGCGCGTTTATCGGGTATTAATGTTGATAAAAACAAGCTTGCCGTCTTTGCGATGAATGGATTTTTAGTGGCGATTGCGGCACTGATTTTGATCTCTCGATTAGGTGCCGGCTCACCCTCTGCTGGTAATATTGCCGAATTAGATGCCATTGCTGCCTGTGTGATCGGTGGTGCGAGTATGTCTGGTGGTGTCGGTATTGTATTTGGTGCCGTCGTGGGCGCTTTCATTATGGCCTCACTCGACAACGGAATGAGTATGATGGATGTACCGACTTTTTGGCAATACATTGTTAAAGGTGGCATTTTGTTATTAGCGGTATGGATGGATAGTGCGACTAAGCAAAAACGATAAACTGTAGCGAATGAGCCTTTTTTGTTAAAAGTGCTTAAGAGGATTGAAGTTAACTTCAGTCCTCTTTTTTTTACGCGCTTTTGAGGTTATTCGATTAAAGATAGCGTTTGATTGATACGGTATTCTTTGGGGGTGATTTTGATATCTTTTTTAAATACTGTATACATATATTGCAATGAAGGATAACCACACAGGGTTGGAATCTCTGCAATTGGAATATTGGTTGATGCGAGCAGTTCACAGGCACGTTTCAATTTTGAGCTGTGAATCTCTTGATGCACCGAATGTCCTCGCTCCTCTTTAAAACGCGTTTCCAAATTAGATCGTGAAATAGTCAACGCATCTAATACCTGTTCAACCTTAATCCCATTAAAGGCATTATTACGAATGTAGTGCATCGCTTTAATGACATAGGGGTCTTTAACTGCTTGAAAATCACTGCTTTGACGGCTAAATACTTCTGCTGCAGGGACAATAATTCGCGTTGCAAAAGACTTTTGTTGTGCCGCTGGTTTATCCGTATTACTTAACGCTAATAGCTGTTTATGCAGTATTTTTGCTGCCGAATAGCCCATCTTTGTACAACCTTGTGCCACAGTACTTAATGATACATTGGTCAGGTAATTAGTGAGCTCTTCGTTATCGATACCGATGATAGCAACCTGATCCGGTATCATTAAATTAAGGTGTTCGCATTGCTGAAGAAGATGACGCGCACGTGCATCGGTGACTGCAATAATACCAATCGGAGTGGGTAAACTTTCTAACCATTCTGCTAAACAACCCATATCTGATTGCCATGTTTTGGGTGTGGTACGGTGCCCACGGTAAACAGAACCGTTGTAATCTTCACTTTCAATAATATGATTGAATACTTTTTCTCGTTCGCTTGCCCAGCGCGTCGAATGACTTTCTGGTAAACCGTAAAAAGCGAAATTTTCTAGCCCTTTGTCCTTTAAATGCTCAAAGGCGGTATTGATCAAGCTTCTGTTATCAGTCGCGACATAAGGAATATCAGGGTATTTGCTTTCATCTTCATAGGAGCTACCAATACCGACCACTGGAATGTTTAAGCGAGATAATAACTGTTCTATTTCAGGATTATCCAAATCAGCAATAATACCATCGCCAACCCATTCTTGAATGTTATCAAGGTGAGTACAAAAATCCTCTTCGAAAAAAATATCCCAATTACATTGTGTTGCTTGCAGGTACTCTCCAATCCCTTTAATAATTTGTCGGTCGTAAGCTTTGTTGGCATTGAATAACAATGTAATACGATAGTTTCTTTTCATGTTCATCACTTCTCATTAATTCTGATTGTCGGTAGTAAACAAGGCAAAAAGTTAAGAGGCTTTTATAGGGAGGGGCTTATAGCTAAGGAGCTAAAAAGAGAACATTATCTGCTTATGGTGATCCTTTTATGATGCAAGATATCGCGCCCAACGCTGATTCTAAAAGTCGAATTTATTAATTTAAAGAATATTAACGCCTATCACGTTTAAATCATGCTTTAACGCTGAAAAAAGTGCTTTCTGTTGATGGTATCTACTGATTTTGTGAGCGAAACCATACTCTTGAAACTAGATAAAGATGTGACAAAAAATATATGTTGGCGCATTGTATGCTTATCATACGAAACTTTTGCTCTTAGTGAGTACTTACTATTATTTTCTGTGTTTATTATTTTTGTTCGGCAATGATATTTTTTCGGTAACGACTTGGAGAGCAACCAAAATTCTTTCTAAAACGATGACTGAAATTATAGGGATCTTTATAACCTAAACGTTGTGCAATCATTGAAATTGTCCATTCTCGGTGGCGTAATAGATCCGCTGCTTTCTCCATACGTAAATCAATTAGTCGGCTTCTGGGAGACATACCATAAAGTTTTTTTGTTATTCGGTTGAGTTGTTCTTCACTAATAAAGCATTGTGCTGCCATCTCTTTAACTGTCCAGGGTAAGTGCAATTGGCTTTCTATATCATTAAATAGCGTATGCACGCGTGATACTGAACGGGTGGACGTTGACTCTACACCACTTAGCATCACCTTGAGCTCACTGACAAGCAAGTGGCGAAAGGTACTTTTACCGTTAATCTCATCATGAATTAAATTGGTGAGAGACCATATTTTTTTGCATTGATGGTAGGGTAAAATTGTTTGCCCTAATGCCGCTAGGTTTTCCCATTTTTCGATGACTAAAGGGAGTAGCCACACCATTTTCCAATCATCTTCGTCTGGGTTCAGTTCGAATCGAAAGGGGATATGAGCTGGAAGCACTAACAGCGTATTAGGTTTGATGAGTTCGACACGATCCCCTGTGGTTAAAATGCCGCTACCTTCTAAAGTAAACAGTAACGTGTGTATATCAACACCTTTACGCTCTACATGATAACCCTCTTTTAGCTCTGCTATACCTGCCATAAAAAAACCTTCCTGATGCAATTCAGGAATATCAGACGTAGTAAGGAACAGCTCTTTACAGGCATCAGATAAATACACCTTGTCATGCCACTCTGTAATCGGTTTCATTTATTCAATGACGGATTCGCACAGGTTTTCTCTGTTTTTGAACATTTTTTTATGGCCTTTATGCACCTATAGTTCGCTTCTAAATTGAGGAACTAATATGAACGTTAAAACTTATCAGAACGAAACCAATAACGCTATACCTAATGGGCTGTTGTCTAAGGTTGCTAAGTTAGCCATCCCCGTTGCAATTCAAAGTGCATTAGTGGCAATACTGGCTATTGCTGATGTGCTAATGGTGAGTGATTTTGGTAAAGAAGCAACGGCATCTGTTGGAATCGCCTCAAAGTGGCAGTTTGTTGCTGTGATGATTATCGCGGGCATGTCATCGGCAAATGGGATATTAGTGGCGCAGTATTGGGGGAAAAACGATCGTAGTTCTGCAAAGACAATTACCATGCTAGCGCTGCATTGCGGTATCAAAATACTGATTCCAGTAACGCTGATAATGACACTGTTTTCTAGTTATCTCATGATGCTGCAAACCAGTGATACGAAGGTGATTGAGCTCGGTGCTACCTACCTTTGGTACAGTTTTCCGGTACTGATTCTTACTCATATGATCAGTATTTCAGAGTCTGCGATGCGCTCTTCTGGGGATACGATGACACCGCTCTGTTTAGGGACGGTGACCATCTTCATCAACATAGCATTAAATTTTTGGCTTATTAAAGGTGGATTTGGTGTGCCAGCAATGGGCGTTGCAGGTGCTGCTTTGGCGACTACACTATCCCGTCTATTACAAGTCGGCTTAATCTTTATGGTGCTATATCGACGACAACACTGGTTATTTACCACGACGACATTAGTGTTAAGTCGTTCAAAAAAGCTGTGGCATTCCTATAAAAAATTAGTGATCCCCTCTACTGCAAGTGCTTTGGTGTGGGCATGCGGAACGCTCACTTATCAAATCGTTTTTGGGCAAATGGGCACCACCGAATTGGCCGTTTTTAGCCTGTTAGGTCCTTTTGAGTCATTGTGCTATTCACTGTTTTTTGGGCTTTCTGTCGCGTGCTCTGTATTGCTGGGGCAAGCGATGGGTAAAGACGATTTTGCACAGGCACAGCAGATGTCGACGTTTTTCATTAAAATCGTATTAGTCGTTGGTGTCGGTACTTGTCTATTGCTATTACAAGGTCAGGATCAACTTTTATCTTGGTTGCACTTAAGTAGCGATGAATTAGCACCACTTGCCTCACCTGCCTTACTGGTACTGTGTTGTGCGTTGTGGCTACGCATGCTTAATATGCTCATCATTAATGGCATTTTACGTGCTGGTGGTGATAATTTATTCTGCTTACGCATGGACTTTATCTCGATGTGGATGGTGGGTGTGCCATTGACGGCAATTGCAGCCTTTGTCTTAAACTGGGATTTTCAATATGTGTATATGATGATGTTAAGTGAAGAGATCATTAAGTTTTCACTTTGTTTCAGCCGTTATTGTAAACGTCATTGGTTGAAAAATTTAACCATTGTTAATGCCTAAGGTGCACTACATAAAATAAAAGCTGGAAGTTAACTCATTGATGCCGTTATTATCGAGAGATAACACACATTAAACAAATTGAGGAATTAACCTATCAAATTTCATAATTGAATTGATAGGTTAAACAGTAAAATATAGTGGTTAATTAATAGATTCTTTAACCCACTCCAGCATTTATTGTACTTTTTCATTAAAAATAAGCGGAGTCTAATCGAGACCAACTATGACGCATAAGATAATAAATCCTGTATTAAAAGGCTTCAATCCTGATCCTTCTATCATTCGAGTTGGCGATGATTATTACATTGCAACATCGACCTTTGAATGGTTTCCGGGTATACAAATTCATCACTCAAAAGATTTGCTTAATTGGCGTTTGATTAGCCATGCATTAACACGTACTTCTCAGCTCGATATGAAAGGTATGGATAATTCAGAAGGGGTTTATGCGCCTGCGCTTACTTATTCTGATGGAAAATATTGGTTATGCTTTTCTAATGTACATGCCTGTCGTGGTGGTAATTGGATGGCAACCCCAAGCTTTGTGGTCACCGCTGATCATCCTGAGGGACCTTGGAGTGATCCGGTATCCATTGGTAACTATGGGTTTGATCCCTCTTTATTTCACGATGATGATGGCAAAAAATATATGCTCAATATGGTCTGGGATGGCCGAGCAAATAAAAACTACTTTGGTGGTATTGTACTGCAGGAATTTGATGCAGATGCAGGTAAGTTAGTCGGCAAAGCGAAAAACATTTTTGCGGGGACTGCACTTGGCTGTACTGAAGGGCCGCAAATGCTTAAAAAGGATGGCTATTATTATTTGATTACCGCTGAAGGTGGTACAGCAATGGATCATGCTGTGACGGTATGTCGCGCTAAAGATATTGCTGGTCCTTATGAAGTGCATCCTGATAATCCTATCTTGACCAGCCGTTTTCAGGAAGGCGCACCTCTTTCACGTGCAGGTCATGGCTTTCTTGTGGAAACTCAAAATGGTGAATGGTACCTAAGTCATCTATGCGGACGCGGTATTACCAACCCTGAGGGTTATCAATTCATGCCTGACTATAATAATCATTTTTCTATTTTAGGGCGTGAAACCGCACTGCAAAAAGCACATTGGCAAGATGATTGGCCATACGTTACAACAGGTAAAACACCGGTGCTTGAAGTCGAAGCGCCTAACTTACCGTTATCTCCTTGGCCTGCTGAAGATGGGCTTGATGATTTTGGTAGCAAGACACTGCGCCTTGATTATCAGACCTTACGTGAGCCCGTTAATGAAGACTGGGTATCGTTGACAGAACGTCCAGGCCACCTACGCTTAAAAGGGCGTCATTACCTCTCTTCACGTTATGAGCAAAGCCTAATCGCACGACGTTTCCAGTCGCACTCTGCCCGTGCTGAAACGAAGATGGAGTTTAGACCTGAAACACCTTATCAAATGGCTGGCTTGTGTGCTTATTATGCAAGAAATGGGCATTACTTCTTGAAAATGACCGCTAATGATGAAGGTGAACGTGTCCTACAAGTCGTTGGCAATATTAATGATGAGTATGGTGAATATTCACAAGAGGTAGGTATTGGTGATGCATGTAGTGTCTATATGCGCCTGACCCTTGATAAACAATGGTATAAATACAGTTACTCGTTAGATGGTAAAACATGGCGTAGCATCGGTCCTGCATTAAATAGCACGCCTTTATCCGATGAGGGCGGCCCTGATATTTTCCGTTTCACTGGGAGCTTTGTTGCGCTGTTTGCCGCTGATATCACAGGACAGAAAGCCCATGCTGACTTTGATTATTTGGAATATTTAGAGCACTAAGCGCTTTATATTGATAATGTTTTTTTACTGTAAATAAAAATGCCTCGTTAATAGCGAGGCATTTTCTTTTCTATATCCTTAACCTGTGAAAAAGGATAGCTATACCATATCGGTGTCATCCTGTTATGTTTTAAACCATTGTTGGTATCATGGATTTGATTCTTTCATCTCCATATACAACCAAACCATGCGATCTACGAACCAGGCTTTAAATATCATTATCCAGAGATTGCCTAGTATCAAAATCCCAATATCTAATGCGTAAAGCCCATACACAAAAAAGGGCAGGCCGATTGCTGAGAGGGATTGCAGCACTCGACAGGTTTTAAGGTGATGAATCGGGATCTCTTGATTGTGCCTATTTAGGTATATTCGCTCTCCAAACGTGCCCATTGATGCCCAGTTGTTAGTACTTTTAGGTACACTGAATAAGCGAGGATTTACCCAAACCCAGAGAAAAGAAAGCGCAATCAATAAAACAGAGTAAATATCAATCCACTCTCGTGACCAAAAGGCCAACGATATTAATGGTAAGGTGGTAAAACGTGAGTAGACACTCCAGGGATTAGCATGCCTATTCCATGCCTCATCATCCATCAACATCGCTTTTTCAGCCCACTTATGAATATCCATTAACTTTCCTTTTTGGGTGAAATTTCGAATGTGATCAGTGTTAGATTTAAATACCTTATCTGTTTTTATGAGAACACAAAAAACAGCAATAAAAAAGGGATGAAATCGCTAAATTTCATCCCTTAAAGTCCTGTTTAATTCCCCTTATAGGATAGAGGGGAGCTTTTAATCGTTTCTATTCAGCGATTAATTTAGTTAACTCTTCGCCTAAGTAAGAGATGTTACTACCCGGTACTGGGTAAAGTTGATGTTTTCTTGTTGTGCCATCATCATTATCCGCAAGGGCAATATTCCACGCGATTGATTCACCATTTTTAAGTGCTGCGCTTAATTCAATAGCAAAGAAAAGCTGTGTTCCCTCATCGTTCCATTGGGCATTGTATTGACCGGTATAACCTATTTTTTCAAAGTCTTTACCTACCACACTACGGAACTGTGTCATTGCCTTTTCACCTTGTTGTACAAACACTTCAACATTATCGTTTTGGTAAGTTTGTGCCATTGAGGTAACCGTTGTATCGTCTACACGATTAACAACACCGTATAGCCAGTTCTCATGGTAGCCAACAGCCCAGCTTCCTGAGATATCTTGGTGGTCTGCTACTGACATATCGCTTTGGTTTAACTGATTGTATGACAATGAATATTCGTAACTTTGGTCTAAAACATCCTGTGCTGAAGTCGGTGCGCTACTGAGTTTTGCCGCTCTAAAGGCTGGTGGCGTAGAAACAGGTATTGATGCAACAACTGCATTTTGACCATTCATGAATATTTCACCAAACTCTTCACCTTGCCAGCCAGTATTGCTGCCTGTTAATGGGTAAAGTTGTGCAGTACGGTTAGTACCATCGTTATCTGCTAACGCAATATTGAAACCAAATGTTTCACCCACTAAATCATCGTATTCAGATAGCTCAACTGTGAAGTTGAAAACACTGCCATCTGCGCTCCATTCTCCGGTTGCTTTACCTGGGAAGCCTAGCGGTGCAAAGTCTTGACCAACAAGAGATCTAAACTGCCAGAATTGTTCTCCGATACGGATGAATAATTCAATATTGTCATTTTCATGTGCCTGTGCATTATCGATGTAAGTGACATTATCCTTACGAATAACTTGGCCAATTAATTTGTTTTTGTAGTACGAAACAGCCCATTTCCCGTCTATTGAGTTACGTTGCTCTGGCGTTAATGCTTGGTTTTTTCCGTTTAATTGGTTAAATGCAAATGGATAAAAAACCGCTTTACTTGCATCGAATTTAGTTGATGTTAACTCTTTTGCATTAAAGGCTTGTACATAGCGCTGTACTTTACTTAGATCTGTCACTGGCTCGTAACTAAAGTTACCTGTTACCGCGTCAGTTAATATGCCTTGCACTGTTTTGTATGCAGGTTTTGTTTGGTAATTCTCATCAAACATTAATGCACGGCCGTAACCATCAAACCAACCTGGTATCCATGAATATTTATCACTGATACCCCAGGTAGTGAACAAGTCCACTTCAGGGTAAAATGCCGCTAATTTCATCAATTTTCCATAACGTTTAGCTTGATTGTCTAAACCATCTTCACTGTTACGAATTCGCACGTCTATCTCAGTGAAATGAACACTCAAGTCAAGATCGGCAAGGCGTTCAATATTACGTGCGATGGCTGAATCGCTGATTGGGTTTTCGGCTGTTAAATGTAATTGAGTGCCTACACCATGAATCGGTACACCTTTTTCAATTAAGGCTTTAATGTGTCGATAAACGGCATTTGATTTTGACGACATACCCTCAGTTGAGTAATCGTTATAGAATAAGATCGCATCTGGATCCGCTTCATGTGCCCAACGGAATGCAAGCTCAATGTACTCTTCACCTAATGTTTTATACCAAAGTGTTTCTCTGAAACCACCATTGTCATCAAATGCTTCGTTCACCACATCCCAATAAGCTAATTTTCCTTTGTAATGACCAACAACGGTTTTAATGTGATTTTCTAGGATATCTTTCAGTTCTTGTTTTGACCAATTTCCATCTTCTAACCATTTAGGGTTTTGGATATGCCAAACCAGTGCATGACCTTTGACCTCCATGTTGTTTTCCATTGCAAAATCGACCAGTTGGTCACCTTTGCTAAAATCAAAGCGATCTTTTTCAGGGTGTACATACATGAACTTCATTTCATTTTCAGGTGTGATCTGTGAGAACTCTCTGATCAATGTTTCTTTGAATTGCGGATCCTGTAAATGTCTTGTTTCTAATGCAGCACCAATACCAAGGTTAACTTGATTGGCTAAATATTTAAGTGGCATCCCAGCACTTTCAGGTGCTGTTTCTTGGACAACTACTTTTTCATCTTGTGTATTAGCACATCCAAATAATGCCACTGTGACCAATGTTGGTAAGAGTACTTTTTTCATTATTATTCCTTGTGTTTTTTATTAGTAAATTCATTGAACTAATTGATAGCGCTTGTAAATAATTACTTATTAGGCAGTTATTTTGTAGGTAATTACCAAGCTTTAACGACAATTTCACTATGAGCCACGCGCCTGTTTTTTTCTTTCCTTTATTTAATAAACTAAGTTATGTATTTTCCCGCAAAATCATAATTGTGAAGATGCGCAAGACGGTAGACAGTGAGATAAAAAGGGAGGGAACAATTCAGTATAATAAATTGAAATAAATTATGATGTGAGTGTTAACTCACATTTTATCCTTTTAATTGTTTGGGTTTTTTATGTGTGGCTTATTGTAAGCTCATTAAAAAAGGAGAGCGAATGCTCTCCTTAGTCTGAATATGGTGATATTAGCCAGAGTGTTTATGATTACTAGCTAGTTGTGATTATTCAACCTGTAATTTAGTAAGCTCTTCACCTAAATAAGCAATATTACTCCCTGGAATAGGGTAAAGTTGGTATTTTCTTTGGGTACCATCATTACCTGCTAGGGCGATATTCCACTTAAGCTGATCACCACGTTTAAGTGCAGAATCTAACTCAATGGCAAAAAATAATTGCGTCCCAGCTTCATTCCACTGTGCTTTATACCCCCCCACATGACCTGTACGCTCAAAATCTTGACCAACAACAGTACGGAAATGAGTCATTGCACCTTCATCATCCTGCTGAATAAAAATTTCAACATTATCATTTTGATAAGATGATTCAAGGTCTGTGACTGTCACCTCATCAATGCGGTTAACCACACCGTATAGCCAGTTTTCGTGATATGCGACAGACCAGTTGCCAGAGAAATTATCTGCACTATCGACGGTCATATCTTTCTGGTTTAGCTGATTAAAAGCGAGTGAGTAGCGGTAGCCTTGATCCCAAACCTCCTGCGCTGAATCTGGTGTACTATCTAACGTAGTTAGTTTAAATGCTGGTGGGTTAGCAACGGGAATAGGGGAGATAACAGCATTTTGACCATTCATAAATAATTCGCCAAATTCTTCTCCTTGCCAGCCAATATTATTGCCACTTAAGGGATACAGTTGGGCGTGACGAGTACCGTTTTTTTGCTCACTATCGTTATCAGATAATGCAATATTAAAGCCGATAGTTTCGCCAACTAAATCTTTATAATCATCGAACTCAACAGTGAAATCAAAGACGCTGCCATCAGCATTCCATGTGCCCGTTGCTTTTCCAGGAAATCCAATAGGAGAGAAGTCCTGCCCGACGATCGCTCTAAATTGCCAAAAGTCATCACCTAAGCGAACAAATACTTCAACGTTATCATTCTCATGGCTTTCTTGATGGTCAATAACAGTGTGCTTATCATTGCGTATTACTTGTCCTACTAACTTATTCATGTGGTACCCAACTGCCCATTTTCCATCGATGGTATGGCGTTCGGGCAAGGTTTGATCTTTGTTATTCAATTGATTGTAAGCAAAGGGGTAATACACTACGTTAGCGGCATCAAATTTATCCGAGGTTAATTGTCTCGCGTTAAATGGTTGTATGCTGCGTTTAAGACCGTTAGATTCGATAGCGGGTTGATAACTAAAATTGCCCGTTGCAGCCTCGTTTAATACATTTTGGACTGCATGGTATGCGGGTTTAGGTTGGTAGCTTTCATCAAACATTAATGCGCGCCCATAACCTTTAAACCAACTTGGTATCCACGAATATTTATCACTTACCCCCCAGGTAGTTATTAAGTCAACTTCAGGGTAATAGGCAGCGAGTTGAGTTAGTCTTTCATAACGTTGTGCTTGATCTTGCAGGTCACTATCATCGTTACTGTCGCGGATACGCACATCTATTTCTGTGAAATGAATATCTAATCCAAGCTCAGATAAACGCTCTATATTACGCGCTATTCTTGCATCATTAACAGGGTGATCACCCGTTAAATGTAACTGCGTACCAACGCCATGAATAGGAACACCTTTCTCAATTAATGTTTTTAGGTGGCGATAAACGGCATTCGATTTAGTATTCATTCCCTCTGTAGAGTAATCGTTATAATGGAGAAGGGCGTCAGGATCGGCTTCATGTGCCCAACGAAATGCCATTTCAATGTATTCTTCGCCTAACGTGCGATACCACAATGTGTCTCTGAATAATCCATTATCATCAAATGCTTCATTGACGACATCCCAGTAAGCTATTTTTCCGCGGTAATGACCAACGACGGTTTTAATATGATTTTCTAAAATATCTTTTAACTCTTGTTTTGACCATTCACCCTCTTCTAACCATTGCGGGTTTTGAATATGCCAAACAAGGGCATGTCCTTTTACTGTCATATCATTTTCAACTGCAAAATCGACTAACTGATCCCCTTTACTAAAATCAAAACGATTTTGTTCAGGCTGTAGATACATGAATTTCATCTCATTTTCAGGCGTAATTTGTGAAAATTCTCTAATCAGCGTTTGTTTAAATAACGGATCTTGTAAATGCGCCGTCTCTAATGCCGCACCAATACCAAGATTAATTTGATTCGCAAGATATTTCAGTGGCATATCCGGTGCTTTCTGAGCCTGTTGTTGCTCTGTCATTGGGGAGCTAGCACAGCCAAATAATGCCATCGATACGAGTGTTGGTAAGAGTACCTTTTTCATTTTTAATCCTTATTATTTTATGTTTATTAGGTTATTAAGTTACTTTAAATCGACTTGATTTTATTTAATTAATTGTTGATTAATCGTTAATATTCAATGTGTTAACTTGTGTTCACTATGCGTTAATGGATATCGTTTATCTTTGTTTTTTTTAATACTTACAGTTATATATTTTCCCTTTTATACATGGCTGTGATATCGCGCAGAAAAGAGAAAAATAGACAATAAATAGGTTGTTTTAAAGCTGAAAGAGGTAAGGTGATTTTGGAAGATAAAAACACAGAGGGGACGTTAACGTATTATTTTAATTCGAGGTTTATACAATATTATTTTATGAAAATAGAAGCCGAGAGGGTAATAAAAGGGTGAGTATTAACTCACCCTTTAAGTTTTGTTTTACTTAGTGTTTTCTAAGTAGGGAGTAATGGTTGCAATCGAGTTATCATCGTTGTGTGTTAACTCCGTCATCTTGATATTTCTTAGGTGTGTTTGACCACCAGAAAGTGAACTATCATGGTAAAACAGATACCATTTACCTTCAAATTTTGCAATTGAGTGATGTGTCGTCCAGCCAATAACAGGCTCCAGAATAACGCCTTGATAATTAAATGGACCGTATGGTGAATCACTGGTTGCGTAGACAATTTTGTGGCTATCACCGGTAGAGTAAGAGAAGTAATAGATGCCATTATGTTTATGCATCCAAGGGCCTTCAAAATAACGGCGATCAATATCACCCGCTAATAATAAATCCCCATTTTCATCTAAAATATCAATCTCTAGTGGTGCTTCTGCGAGATCAACCATGTTATCTGCAAGTTTAGCAATAATAGGTTTTAATGCGGCTTCATTATCAGCTGGGTAAACTTCTTCACCAAATTCACCCTCTCGCCAATTCTGCAATTGTCCGCCCGATATGCCACCAAACAGCAGGTAATATTGATTGTCGTCATCTTGATAAACGGCAGGGTCAATACTAAATGAGCCAGCGATGTGCGTATCCTCTGGTACGAAAGGACCTTCAGGTTGTTCGCCTACTGCAACCCCAATATGGAAAATACCTTGGTAGTTTTTTGCTGGGAAATACAGGTAATACTTACCATCTTTTTCAGCGGCATCGGGTGCCCACATTTGGCGTTCTGCCCATTTTACATCTTTAACATCGAGTGCGTTACCATGGTCTGTCGCTTTACCATGTGGCTTGTCTAGTGAAATGACGTGGTAATCGCGCATATCAAAATGATCGCCATTGTCACCCAGTGGTAAATCATTCTCAACATCGTGAGAAGGGTAGATATAAATTTTGTTTTTAAATACGTGAGCAGAAGGATCGGCAGTATAGATATGGGTCACTAACGGCTCTGATATTGCATTTAATGCACTAGTGCTTTCAACACCTTGCGTTATGATTTCTTCATTTTCTGTGGTTGTTTCTTTACTAGTCGTATTATTCATTATTTTATCTCAATCAGTGTATTGGTTTGCGTTATCAATAGATGTAATGATTGATAACGCTGAAAAATGGTTGGACTGACTCAGGTCAGTCCTTGTTCTTAATAGGTACTTTTTATCCAAGTTCTACATTGTGTGCTAAAGGTTTAACACCTTCATTTTTTTTAGCATCAAGTGCAAGCAGTGCTTTGATTTTATCTAATTGGGCATTATCCAGTTTGTAGAACATCATAATGATAGCGAGTGATGCGTACATCACACCTGGAATAACAGTAAATAGCAGGTTGATTGCATGTACAGCTTCATCTGACTGAACAGGAGAGCCACCCACATAACCAGAGTAAGCAAGGATCCAGCCGACCGATGCACCACCAATCGCAATACCTAATTTAATTGCAAACAGGTTCGTTGAAAATACCATGCCGCTTAGTGAGCGATTACTACGAGTTTTCTCGTGATCAACCACATCAGACATCATGCTCCATAGAATAGGCGTCGTACTCATTTGTACCAAACTCAGTGCAATAGCTAATGCAAAGACCATGGTAAGGTTTGATGGGTCGACAAAATACAGCGCCGCACATAACAGGCCAGACAATACAATTAAGATGCGGTAAACGGTTGGTTTGTTGTATTTTCCTAATAAAGGCGCTGACGCCATTGCACCAACAATGCTTGCTACCATGCACACAACCATGAACATAGTGGCTAAATCTGGGCGGTCCATTACGACGTTAACGTAATACATTGTTGTTGCGCCTTTAAGCACGACACCCGTTAACAGTACAACGTTGACGATGAACAGTACGCGCCACTGGTTGTTTTTCATCAGTAAACCAAGGTCTTTCCATACAGACTGTTTTACTTCAGTTTCTTCTGGTGTGATACGCTCTTTCGTTGTTGCAAAACAAACAAAGAACAGAGCAATTGCACCTACGCCCATCACCGCCATCGCACCTAGGTAACCTTTTTGAACATCGCCTTGGCCAATAATATCAACTAAGGGTAATGCCACCATTGCCACCACTAAACCACCGGCTGTACTTAATGCAAAACGGTAAGATTGTAATGATGTACGTTCTTTAGAGCAGTTCGTCATGGCATTAGCCATTGCACAATAAGGAACGTTAATTGCTGTATACATCAGCGTTAAGAAGATATAAGAAATATATGCGTAAACAATTTTACCTGTTTCACCTAAGTCTGGTGTAAAGAAAGCACACATACATGCTACGCCAAAGGGAACTGCCATCCATAAGATATAAGGACGGTAACGACCATGTTTTGTTTTAGTACGGTCAACTAACGACCCCATTAATGGGTCAGTTACTGCATCAATAAATCGAACCAGAAGAAACATTGTTCCCATGTGAGCTGGCGATAATCCATATATATCGGTATAGAAATAAGCAAGAAATAGCATGACCGTTTGCCAAACAAAATTACAACCGGTATCGCCTAAGCCATAACCAATTTTTTCCTTTATAGATAACTTAATGGTATTCATTTTAATGTTACTCCAGGTGAATTATTGTATGCATTCATTATTCTCCGGCTACGAACATTTATCAATTTGTCTAAATTCGTAACGTATTTACGTTATTTAGTATGTGTGAGTGCGATCATAATACTTGTCGGGAAAATAGCATCTAACTCTCTTTAATCAGTTGCTTAGGTGTATTTTGTGTGTTTTGTAATGATTTTCAGGTGAATTTTTGCGAGCTAGGGCACGTTTAGGTTAAATAGATAGGAAATGCTTTGGGGAGGTGGCAAAGGGAGGTTGCTTTTTTTATAAAGTTCTGTGTATTTTATGTTTGTCATTTAAAATGCAAATAATTATAATGGTTTTTTAGCTTTTTTAGGTTCTTTTTTATTTTCAATTAATTACCTTATTGCTTTGATTTTATTGTTTAAAATTGTAGTTTTCTATTGGTGTCGGCCAGTGCAATTAACACCTTAGTAAGTTGTTAATCAAAAAGGGGCGTAGAGAACAAAAAAAGGGGGGAGGGTACTTGTTTCTAACATTTAAGGTAATGTGCATCGCCATAAAAATGTTAGATATCATAAAAAAGAGAATTTTATTTATTAGTAGTTGTTTATGTTATTTAGCACTTCTTTGCTCTTTTATTACCAGTTTACTTTAGCTAATGGAAAAGCACTTTATGATTAAGTTATTGTTATTGATCGACACGATGTTCTATTACGACCGAGAAGTGTTGAAAGGTATAAAATCTAAAGCGGATGAATGCCCGTTTAAATTCTCGATTCATATTGAATCAATTGAGAATGCAGAGGATATCTTATCGCAACAGTGGGATTATGTGATTGCTGATTTTGATAAAGTCGATCGTTTTGATGTGATTTCACAATTAACGTGTCATGTACTTATTTATTCTAGTTATCGTATTGAAAATGCACCTAAATCCGTTTCAACAGTGACGAATGATAATCAATATTTATCTTGCTTAGCATTAGGGCAGTTCATTCAAAACGATATTCAAAATGTGACCTTTTATATGGACCCGAGTGAAATGAATGCCGGTTGGGCAAAAGAACGCCATCTATATTTTAAACAGCATGCTTCGTTACTCGATCTTAATTATGTTAGTAATTTACAAAACGCGGTGTCTACAAAGCAGTTTCCACTCGGTGTTTATTGTGCATCAGATCGATCTGCAAGAAAATTAGTTGATTTTTGCACGCGTAATAAGATATCTATTCCGGGACAAGTATCGATTATTGGCACTGACTATGATGACGCAGAATGCTATCTGTCAGATGTGCCTTTAACCTCGATTTATCTTGATCCGTACCGGCTGGGTAAAAAATGCTTACAAGTATTACTTAAAGCAAAACGCTTTAATAAATTATTGCATGAGAAATATCAGCCTAAAAATGTGCTCAATGAAAATACGACGATGGTAGACAGCTCTCAGGATGAGATTGTAAACAATGCATTATATTTCTTACATAATAATTTCCATACCAATATAAAAGTTAATCATGTGGTCGATTTTTGTAAAACCTCTCGAAAAACGCTGGATAAACGATTTAGTGCGAATAAAGGGATGACAGTGCATCAATATTTATCTGATTTACGAATTAGTAAATCAAAAAAACTACTGAGAAGCAGTAGTGAGTCGATAGAATCTATCGCATTACAGTGTGGTTACCCAAGTCAAAGCTATTTATATCAAGTGTATAAAAAGTTATTTGATTATACCCCCTGCAAATATCGACAAAATTTAACAATTTCTTAATAAATTAGCTTATTAAAACGCTTTTTCATTTGTAATTTAGTTTATTTTAATTGTGTTATTTGGTTGATCTGTTTAGTGATTTTGCAACTGTGCGCAAGATCGGATATTAAGTTTTTCAAATCATTCATATTAACGCTACTCCCATTATTAATTTACTACTGAGAAGCATAATATGAGCACTTATAAAAATCCGAATAATAGCGTTCAAGAAAGACTTGATGACCTGCTGAGTCAAATGACGTTGGCTGAAAAAATAGCACAATTAGGTGCACAATGGTTAATTTTGGATCCTGAAGGTGATCATCAAGATCGCGAATTAGAGATGACTTCTAGCGAAGCACGTAAACCGATTAAAGAGCGTTTACAACATGGTTTAGGGCAAATTACACGACCACTTGGTACACATACCATTACGGCAGAAGAGGGCGTTAAAGCACTTAATCTTTTACAGAAATATTTAGTAGAAGAAACACGTTTGGGTATCCCTGCTATGTCGCATGAAGAATGTTTGGTCGGGTTAATGGCTAAGGGGGCAACACTGTTCCCATCGTCACTTAATTATGGTCATACATGGAATCCTGAATTAATTGAAGAGATGGGTAAAATTATTGGTGAAGAAGTACGCCAAGTAGGTGCTCATCATGGTCTAGCGCCGGTACTTGATGTTTCGCGTGATGTTCGTTGGGGACGCACAGAGGAAACCTTAGGTGAAGACCCGTACCATGTTGGTGTACTGGCAACGAGTTATGTTAAAGGACTACAAACTGAAAAACGTGACTTATTAGCAACGCTAAAACATTATGTTGGACATTCATTTAGTGAAGGCGCACGTAACCATGCACCTGTTCATCTTGGTTTTAAAGAGCTTAATGATACGTTCATGTTGCCTTTTGAAATGGCTGTTAAGCTAGGTAATGCGGGTTCAGTTATGCCTGCTTACCATGATATTGATAATGAACCTTGCCACAGTTCTGAATATTTATTAACAACCGTTTTACGTGATGAATGGGGCTTTGATGGTTTGATTGTAGCCGATTACGGCGGTGTAGATTTACTTGCTTCTCACCACGGTATTGCTGCTGATAGTACAGAAGCCGCTGCACTCTCTTTTAATGCTGGCTTAGATATCGAATTACCAGATGATGCATGTGCGAGTCACATTCAAGAAGCGATAGAGCGCGGCTTAATTTCATTAGATAAGATCGATGAAATTGTATCACGTGTATTAAAAACGAAATTTGAATTAGGTTTATTCGAAAACCCGTACTGTAAAGAAGATAACATTCAACTTCAGACCGATGAAGCGAAAAAAGTGGCTTACCAAGTGGCTTCTCAGTCAGTGGTATTGATGGAAAATAATGGTACGTTGCCTGTGAGAACGGCACAAAAAATTGCCGTTATAGGGCCAACAGCAGATGATCAACTTGCACTGCTGGGCGGTTATAGTTTCCCAATCCATTTGATTTTGAGCAGCATGGATGATGATTCGAAAGTATCAAAAACAATTTTAGAAGCGGTAAAAGATCAGTTTGCTGATGTTTCATACCTCAAAGGTTGTGAAATATTAACTGAGCGTCATGCAAACGCACCGGTTTTCCCGGGTGATGTTGATATGGCAATGGGGCAACAATTAGAGTCACCAGTATCAAAAGATACAAGCCAAATTGCAGCCGCTGCAGGATTAGTTGCCGATGCGGATATTGCATTAGTGTGTGTGGGGGATTTAGCGGGTTTATTCCAAACAGGTACCATTGGTGAAGGTTCAGATACTGATAGCCTTGATCTACCGGGCGTACAGCAAGAACTTATTGATGCTGCAATCGCAACCGGTAAACCGGTTATTATTTTAGTAACAGGCGGACGTCCATATAACTTAAATGGCGCAGAAGAAAAAGCCGCTGGTGTTCTTTTTGGTTGGGCACCAGGCCAAGAAGGTGCAGATGCGATTATCGACATTGTAACGGGTAAAGCATCCCCATCAGGTCGTTTAACACTATCTATCCCTAAAAATGCAGGGGCAGTGCCTTATTACTATAACCACAAATTGAAGAGCGGTGGTACACCAATCGCTTATCACTTTGGTTCTAAATATAACTTTGGTTACGGTTTAACCTACACCAACTTTGATTATAAGAAAATGGTAATTGAAGCGCACTCTGTGGATATTAATGGCGAGATTAATGTTTCAGTTGAGATTGAAAATAGCGGTGCTGTAGATGGTTGCGAAGTGGTTCAGTTATACATAAAAGATAAATTATGTTCTTTAGTAAGACCAATTCGTGAATTAAAAGGCTTTGTAAGGGCGAATATCAAAGCGGGCGAAACAGCTATTGTTAACTTCTCTTTACCTGTTGATATGCTTAATTTTACTGATAATAAACATCGTCGAGTAGTAGAACCCGGTGACGTTGAAATAATGATTGGTCGCTCAGCAACAGATATCG
The DNA here is from genome assembly GCF_030161115.1 of Psychromonas marina. Lineage (GTDB taxonomy): Bacteria > Pseudomonadota > Gammaproteobacteria > Enterobacterales > Psychromonadaceae > Psychromonas > Psychromonas marina. The sequence continues at coordinate 38,480 of NZ_BSPQ01000015.1, read as the reverse complement.
TATTTAATGAAACAGTAACAGTAACGGGTGAGCTAAATGTATTACCTAAATACTGGAAAATGTTATGTGCAACAGAAGTGAACGCTAAACGAACGTTCGCTGCAATCAATGATGAAAAAGTTTTACAACACACGGAATGATTAGCGCCTTTATTAGTTTAAGTAATTTCAGTTACTTGGCGGCTAAATCATAAAGTAACTTAGAGATTACCAAAACACCGACTAACAACCCGTTAGTCGGTGTTTTTATTAAAAGGACTATCATGAACAATACATTTTTAAAAATAGCAGGCGAGAAACGTAGCCTGCACGTACAAGTTGCACGTGAAATTGCACGTAAAATACTTTCTTTTGAATTACCACAAGATAAAATTATCCCGAGTGAAGTGGTGTTATGTGAGCAATTTAAGGTAAGTCGTACCGCATTACGTGAAGCCATTAAGTTATTATCCTCAAAAGGTTTACTTGAGTCTAAACCGAAAGTCGGCACGCGTGTTAGAAGCCGTGAAAGTTGGAACTTTTTAGATCCTCAATTATTATTATGGTTAACTGATTTAGGTGATAATGAACGTGTTTATCAAGAGTTTTTAGCGTTACGTAGAGCGATAGAACCGGGTGCTGTCGCGTTGGCTGCGACTAATGCGACTGCTGAGCAGCGTGTTTTATTATCAGCAATATTTCAAGAAATGGATGAAATATCTAAGAACTTCGATGCAGAGCGTTGGGCAGAAGCAGATTTACAATTTCATCGATTAATTTTTCTTTCTACAGGTAATAATTTCTATCTGCCGTTTGCAAATATCTTAGAGACCATGTTTAGAAAGTTTATAAGCTATTCATCAGGCAACGGTGATACGTGTATCCATGACCATACTGCTATTTATAATGCAATTATGAGCGGCGATAGTCACAAAGCACGACAAGCCAATATTAGTTTACTTAAGGAATGTACGCAGCGTTTAGCAATGAGTGCTTAGTTCATCACGGCAATAAAAGCACCGAAGAATCGTGTTTTCATCGGTGTTTTGCATGATTTTTTAGCACTCTTTTCTGTTATTTTACCTGTTTACCTGTTTAACTGATTCCAATAATGTAATTTTTAAATTGTATTGAACATCCTTAATTTTAAGGCGTAAGGCTGATAAGTTATTGGATTGGTATTGTATTCTATTGAAAAACAGAATGTTTTTAAATTAATTGAGTTGCTGAGAATATAGGTTTTATTGTCGTGATAAATGCCGATTATGCTTGTGGGGGGGGCTTGTCGCTTTACGTGTTCAAAGAGCCACTATCTGCGATAGTGACTCATTAATTAAATCGCTTCCTAACGGTAAGTTATCTCACCTTTTGGCGCAAAGTCAGCGATATCAAGTGGTGTATTCGCTTCTATGTACTCTTTTAATACTTCAGCATCTACATAACCTGTATTGACATAAGCTGGATGACCTGTGATTTTAGGGTAACCGTCTCCGCCCGCCGCGTTAAACGATGGAATAGTGAAGCGGTATGTGGCATTTAAATCAAGTGCTTTTCCTGCAATCATCACATCGATTACCTGTTGTTCTGCAACGGTCAGTGAGATCCCGGCAAATTGTGCAAAAGCACCAGAGTCTTTGCTTTTCGTTGCGACTTCGTTAAGGTAGTTAATAACCTCAGTACCAGACATATCAACAAACGTAATAGTATTAGCGAAAGGTTGCACCGTTAATACACTTTTATAGGTAATATCACCCGCTTCCAAAGAAGCACGTACTCCACCTGAGTTCATAATTGAAAAGTCAGATTTAGCGCGTTGCATATGGGCTGTGGCAATTAATCGACCTAAGTTAGTCTGGTTATTACGTACGACATTGCGCTCGCCTTGCAATAAACCATTACTCTTACCAATTACAATATTCAGTGCCTCATGACCTTTATCTTGAAACGGTTTTAAGGTGCTTAATACTGCTGGATCTTGTGCTATTTCATCTTGGATAAAGACACGTACCTTTTTACCCTCTGCATTTTTTACTTTTTTCTTTAAGTTAACCGGAATGAGTGCGTAATCTTGCAGGGTAAATTCACCATTTTTAAAGCTGTAATCTGCGCGGCCTACGTATTTACCCCATTCATGGGCCTGTACGATATCGATACCGTTTTGTACATCTGGTTTACAAGCATCACCGGGTTTGAAATCGGCGTATTGGTTTGCTCCCTCCATACAGACTGGCTCTTGTGAGTGCCCACCAATAATCATATCTAAGTCACCCTCATCAAGGTAACGGGCTAATTGCACATCACCTGGCGCATTAGATCCGTTGTCACCATTTAAATAATGACCCATATGAGTTGCTGCAATAATCACATCTGGATTATGCTCCGCTTTGAGTTCAGCAATCACACGTTTTGCTTCAGCTTTAGGGTCTGTAAAGGTAACATCTTCAATAAATTCAGGGTTACCAATTTTAGCGGTGTCTTCTGTGGTTAACCCGATAACAGCAATCTTGATGCCATCTTTATTAAAAATTTTATAGGCGTCAAACAGTCGTTTGCCATCTTTGTAGATATTAGCAGCAAGAAATGGGAATTCTGCCCAATCAGCTTGTTTTGCGAGTACATCAAGTGGGTTATCAAACTCATGGTTACCAACGGCCATCGCATCATAACCAATCATATTCATACCAATAAAATCTGGCTCTGCGTCTTGTAGATCAGACTCTGGTACGCCGGTGTTAATATCACCGCCCGATAAAAGTAGTAATGAACCACCTTCCGCTTTAACCTCTGCTCGAATATTATTAATGAGAGTTGCACGTGCTGCCATGCCACGTTCACCATATTTGTTTTGCCAGAAGTTACCATGATTGTCATTGGTATGGAGGATGGTGATATTGTAATCTTTATCCTTAACCCACTCATGTTGTGCGGTTTGATTAGTGACTGAATTGGAACAGCCCGTTGCAATGAAGAGTGCTAAAGTCGCGAGTGTAAAACGTTTGCTATCCATAAATTTCATTCCTTTAATTGGATTCAAATAATAGTTTGTCCGTAACATGTCTATCTACAAAAAAGTTCAACTCTTAAAGTTACCTCAGTCTAATGATCTCGCAACGTACAAAGTGAGACATTGATCACTAGAATCACTATTATTGTATGATTAATTGTTTTATTAACAAAATATGTTGTTGATGTCTGTGTGACTTGTTGTTTGCTTTTTCTGTGGTCTTTTTTACATCAGTGCATCGAGTGTGGTGCTATTTTTTGACTGGAAAGCTTTTACCTATCAAATAAAGGTAGCAGCGCTTTGTATTGCATTCTATGAACATGAAATTAGCCTTGAAGTTTATATTTTTATCGTATTCAGCTCGCCACTTCTGTTTTTAGGTTCTACCATATTAGTGAAAAACTTCTTTAATAGGTTTGACTTAGCGCCAATTCCTGAGATTGTATGAGTGTTATCATTGTGGTGTAAGATAAGTCACGCAACCATCTATTTAATTTAACTATTGGCTGAATTATTTATAATGCTAAAAAAACAAAAAACAAATATGCTCATTGTTGCAGCCTCTTTGCTGATGGCATTTTCTGCCCATGCTCAAGAAATTCGTTTTGCTGATGCATGGACACTTCTGCAGAAAAAAAATAACTCTCTTGCAGCTCAGCGTGCCAATGTCACGCGTTATCAACAGTTAGAAAAAGCCGACGAAAGCCTTTATCTGCCCTCCATTACGCTAGGGGCAAATTATACTCGATTAGATGACGATATCACTTTGTCTGGTGGACAACTTTTGGAAAGTTTAGATAGCTCAAGTCAAGCGGCACTTGCAGGTCTTGCTAGCTCATTAGCACAACTAGGTATCGATTTTGGTGATATTACTGGTGCAACCTCCACCATTGCCGAAAAAGATATGTTCAATTCCTCGATCCGTGCTATTTGGCCTATTTTCACGGGTGGGAGGATCAGTGCCGCTCATGATTATGCCGCCGGACTCACTGAAGAAGCGGTTGCACAATTGAAAATGGAAACACAAGCGCGCTATGAAGATCTTGGTAAATATTACTTCAGCGTGGTCCTTGCAAAAGAGGTGCTAGAAACTCGCCTATCAGTTGAAGCTGGATTGAAAGAGCATCGTGATTTTGCGCTTAAATTAGAACAACAAGGGCAGATAGCGAAAGTGGAGCGTCTTCAAGCTGAAGCTTCATTGGCTAAAGCGGTTGTTGATAGAAAAAAATTACAGAAAGATCTTTATATTGCTTCTTCTGCACTCACTAAAATACTCAATCAAACGAGTAAGGTTACCCCACAAAGTGAGTTGTTTATTAATCGTACATTGCCCCCCATTTCAGCGTTTACTGATCAGACGCTTGCCACTTATCCCGGTTTAGATATTTTAAATGCGAAAGAGAAACAAGCTGATAGCTCGATAAAAGCTGAAAAAGGCAAATATTACCCGGAGGTTTTTCTTTATGGTGATTACGTACTTTATGAAGATGATAGTATCGCGAGTGAATTGGCACCTGATTGGTTCGTTGGTATCGGTGTTAATGTCCCGTTGATGGAGAGGACGGGACGATCTGACAAAATTCGTGCTTCCCACAGTGCACGATTACAAATTCGCCATTTACGTTATCAAGCAAAACAAGATTTAACGGTATTGGTTGAAAAAACTTATTTTGAAGCTGAGCAAGCAATTGAAGAGTTTCAGGGCTTAGATGCGAGTCTTGCTTTGGCTGAAGAAAATTTAAAATTACGCAAAAAAGCGTTTAACCAAGGTTTATCAACTTCGCTTGATGTGATTGATGCAGAACTGTATATGGCCAGCATCAAAACCCAACAACAGGTCGCTAGCTTTAACTATGTTATTGCTTTAAATAAATTACTGGCTCTGAGTAGCAATATGTCCACTTTTACTGACTATGAGTTAAATGCTTTGCAATTAAATAGAGTAGAGGATAAATCATGAAATATGTTAAACCAGCTGTTTTCAGCTTAATTGGCGCGATAATAGTTGGCTGGATAATTTATAGTTTTTATCTTGCTTACCTGCCTAAACCTGTCTACATCCAAGGACAAATTGAAGCCCAGCAATATAGTATCTCTTCTAAAGTAGCAGGCAGAATTGAAGAGGTGATGGTTAAAAAAGGCGATATTGTTGCCAAAGGTGATCCGGTTTTCACTATCTATAGCCCGGAGATAGAAGCTAAACTTGAACAAGCGATGGCAGGTCAAGAGATAGCAGGTGCGATGGCATTAGAAGCTGAAAACGGGGCGCGTTCACAGCAAACTAGCATGGCACAAGATGAGTGGAATAAAGCCAAAGCAGCGGCAGCACTGATGGAGAAAACCTACCAACGCGTAGATAACTTATACCGAGAAGGCGTGGTTGCAGAGCAAAAACGCGATGAGGCATGGACACAATGGCAAGCCGCTAAATATACGCAAAATGCAGCGTTACAGATGTATCAAATGTCAAAAGAGGGCGCGAGAAGTGAAACTAAACGTGCCGCAGAAGAGCAAGTTAGAATGGCTGCAGGTGCAGTTGCTGAGGTGCAAGCTTATGCGCAAGATACTAAAATCACGAGTTGGTTTGATGGTGAAATATCACAAGTTTTATTGAATAGTGGTGAGTTAGCACCGCAAGGTTTTCCTGTCGTCACCGTTGTTGATATGCAAGATGCTTGGGTGGTTTTTAATGTCCGTGAAGATTTACTAAGTAATTTCCCGCAAGATAAAACCTTTGAAGCTTACTTGCCTGCCTTGGATAAAAAAATAGAGTTTCAAGTTGCTCATATTGCCGTGATGGGAGATTTTGCAACTTGGCGTTCGACAGATTCTGCGAAAGGGTTTGATTTAAGAACCTTTGAAATAGAAGCGAAACCACTTAATTTAACTGATAAGTTAAGAACCGGTATGAGCGTGGTGATTGAGTTGTAATGATGACGGCTACTAAATTACCTCAATGGGGACTACTTAAGAGCGATCGCTGGTTATTATCTAGCTTGACCTGGATTCCGATATTACTTGCACTCTCTATTTGGTGGGTTTTTTCACAAGGAATTGCCAAAGATCTTCCCGTTGGCGTCGTTGACCTACAGCAGAGTGCATTATCTCGACAATTGGTGCGTGAGTTTGATGCAACATCTACATTAAAAGTTGATCATACGTTTAATGACGTTGGTGCTGCAAAAAGTGCCTTCATTAGTAACGAAATATACGCGTACATAGTGATCCCCAAAAATTTCGATCGTGATATTAAGATTAGCAACGCTCCTCAGGTGACTGTTTTTTATAACAGCCAATATATTCTTGTTGGTAAATTGATAAATAGCGCTGCCTTACAAGCACATGGTACTTTTAACGCACAAATTGCGACGTTAAAGCAGATGGCGAAGGGTAACAGTAATCAGTTAGCGGCCATTTCTAAAGCAGTCAGAATTCGTACTCAGATTACCCCTCTATTTAATAAAAACTCGAACTATGCCCAATTTCTTGTTTCTGCCATTGTGCCTGCTTTATGGCAAATTTCTATTGTCGTCTCCACCATCTTATTTTTAACCGCTAACTATCGCCGATATGGATTAAAGAAGATGGTAGGAAAGAATCCTTTGAGCCAGCTTATTAGCATCTCAAGTTTTTATTTACCTTTTTTTATTATGCAGGGTGCTTCCTTTTTGATCTGGTTTTATTACATTCTGAACTGGCCGATGGAAGGGAGTTTGCTGCCTCTCTTTTTTGCCCAGCTAGTCACGGTTATTGCTTGTATGGTGATGGGCGCGCTGTTTTTCTTTTATGCACTTGACCCTGCTAAAGCAATGAGCTTTGCAGGCGCATTTTCTGCACCTAGTTTTGCATTTATGGGGGTCACTTTTCCTGTTACCGATATGAATATGGTTGCACAGGTGTGGCGATCATTACTGCCAATAAGTCATTATATTGAAGCGCAAATAAGCCAAGTTAGTTACGGCGCTTCTGCATGGCAAACGGTGAGTGACTTTATGCCTTCAATGCTAGGGTATCTGCTACCTTTATTACTTACGTTGCTGCTGATAAAAAAACAACTCAGGAAATTGGAAAATAATAATGGGTCTATTTAAATTAATAAAGGCTGAATTAAAGGCAATATTTAGTAACTCTGATATTTTACTAACGGTATTTGGCGGGGTTATTTTTTATTCATTTTTATATCCATTACCCTATACGCAGCAAACGCCACAGGAACAACAGATCACGGTTATTAATCTCGATAGCAGTCAATTAAGTCGCCAGCTTGAACGTATGGTTGATGCAACCGCTCAGGTTAAAATAGTTAAACGAGCACACTCTATTGAAGAAGCGAAAGCACAGTTTTTAAAAGGGGATGTGCGCGGTATTTTATTAATTCCAAAACACTTTAATCGCGATCTTTTATTAGGTAAAAGCCCTGTTCTCTCCTATTCGGGAGATGCTTCCTATTTTTTAGTTTACGGCACCATTGTTGAAGGGCTCGCCAAAGCGGGAGGGACGCTGGCTGCTCAGGCAACTGTTTCACGGCTCGTTATTGATGGCGTGCCATTAGAGTTAGCAACACAGCAATATGCACAAGTAAAACTAAACATGAAACCCACTTTTAACCCGACTATTGGTTACCTTAATTACGTTGTTCCCGCTGTTTTTGTCCTTATTTTACAGCAAACGCTAATCATGGGCGTTGGGTTGCTAGGTGGCAGTGAGAAAATGAACGAAGGTTATTGGCATCAATACTCCCCATTTTTGATATTGGCTGCACGCAGTTTCATTTTTGTTGGTATCTATTATCTATTGGCGCTTTATTATTTTGGTTTTAGTTTTGAGTTTTATGGCGTAAATAAACTGGCCTCTCATACGGTTATTTTGGCGTTGCTCGCTCCTTTTTTATTGACCAGTACCTTTATTGGGATTTTGTTAGGTGCAATTCTGCCGCGAAGAGAGTTAGTCACCTTTATTGTGTTAATTAGTTCAATGCCATTGATATTTAGTACCGGGTTTATATGGCCTCTTGAAAGTGTTCCACTGCCGATGATTTGGTTGAGTAATCTGTTTCCTTCTACCCCTGCTATTCAAAGCTTTTTGATGGTAAACCAAATGGGGGCTGAATTTTCTCAAGTTATGGCACAGTGGAAATTACTTTGGATGCAAGTTGTCGTATGGGGAGTACTTGCTTACTTTTCTTATCAACGTGTTCAACGACGCCGTATTAAAGCAAAATAATGTAAAAGGTAATCATTCTTGCTGATTAAGGTCCTCAATTACGGTATTGATATTTTCGAAGCGAGAATTGTTATTTCCTACAACCCTCTGCTTGCTAGTGATAATTTTTCTATTCATTAGTTGGGAGATTAATCCTATTTAACGTTGTAAATAAGGTGCTATCAAGAGAGATGTTTACTAAAAAAGCATCCTACTTTTACCGTTTCGACAAACATTATTATTCAGAATATTTGGGTGAGGTGTGAGTTAGTATTTACTATTAAAAAGCATTTCCTACCACATGACCGCTTCTAAAATAATAGCAACTTAATATTCTGAACAAATCTCACTTCACTTTTTTGATAAAAAATTGCTGTGATAGTTGAGATCTCAACTAAAGTCAGTTTTAAGTGACCCATTGATATGGATGAAGCTGCTAAGAAATAGCGAGTTAATACTGTGGTTTTTGGTTTGGATAATTTCGCCAAGCTTATTTAACCTCCCTTCTAATTCATGAGGTAAGTACCATCGTGTTCATTATTTTAATGTGGGGTCTATCTTGAATTAAGGTTATTGGTTATTAGAAATGGATTAATTTATGGCAGAAAAAAATTTAAAAAAGGGGGGGGGGGCGATGCTTAGGAACTTATTTTTAATTTTTTTAGCTAGTTACTCTTGTTGCTCTTTTGCATCTCCCGATGTATTTAAAATTTATTTCGATGCAGATAGAACCGGACACCTTGAATCAGCAATGTCGATAGAGCAAGGGGTTAAAGTTGCATTTGCACAACGTGATAATAAGCTATCTGGCATACCTGTTAAGTTTGTAACATTAGATCACAGAGGTAACGTACGCAGAAGCAAAAAAAATATGGATAAGTTTCTTCAAGATCCTAATGCAATTGCGTTTGTAGGAGGGCTTCACTCTTCGCCTTTGATCAAGTATCGCGACTTTATTAATGAATCAAAGCTATTAACACTGGTCCCCTGGGCTGCTGGTGGTCCCATCACTCGATATCCCTCAAAAGATAACTTTGTTTTTCGCTTGTCAGTTGATGATCACAAAGTCGGTAAACACTTGGTCGATTTTGCATTGCAGCAACAATGTGTAAAGCCGCATATGTTGCTTGAAAACACCGCTTGGGGAAAATCAAATTATCAAAGTATAAGCTCAGCATTGAAGGATGATTCACTAAAGGAGACTGAAGTGACCTGGTTTTCGTGGGGCATTAATACCGTACAAGCGCGTCTGTTACTGGAAGGCATAAAAAATGAGAAAGCCGATTGTATATTTATGGTTGCAGGTGCTCGTGAAGGTGCGTTACTGGTCAAAGCGGTCGCCGATTTAAATTTGAACATATCAATATACAGTCATTGGGGTATTAGCGGTGGTGATTTTGCGCAGACAGTGCCTTTTGAAATTCGTAATAAAGCAAATTTACATTTTATTCAATCTTGTTTTAATTTTTATAGTTCAGCAGAAAATGCGTTCAATATGCAGGTTTTTGATGACGCTAAAAGGATGTTTCCGGTGCAGTTTAAGAGCCACAATATAAAAGCGCCTGCAGGCTTTGTGCATGGTTATGATCTGGCTAGCGTTTTCATCAATGCCGCACAGCATGTCAAATTTAGTGACGATATCGTCGACAACCGTATAGCAATGAAAACAGCACTAGAGTCTTCATATGCACCAGTTAATGGGTTAATAAAAAAATATAATGTGCCATTTAGCGAATTTACACGTGATAAACCAGATGCACATGAAGCATTAGATAATGGTGATCTCTGTATGGCGATCTATGATGATATGAATGCGGTTAAATTAATTGAAAAATAAACCATAGGGTTTGGGGTTACGATGTTTTTTGACAAAAAAAATGGAATGCATCTATTTACACTGTTTATCATATTGGGTGCTATTACTTTTATGGCTACCAGTTATATATTTGTGCGTAATCAGGCCATAGAAACAGCAAGAATAATTAATGATGAAAATTTAAAAGGTAAATTTTCGGCTATTGAGCAATATGTGAGTGAATTTTTTGAGTCGCATGAAAGAACAATTCACAAAATATCAGCTTATCCTTATGTTGTGAGTGCAATACTAGAGGGAGGTGAAGATATCGCTGCGATGAAGGACCAAATGTCTCTCATTAAAACTAATGAGGTAGGTACCTTTGTAAACTTGTATGATTTCACTGGAGAAAGTATTTATATTGAGCTGGAGTTATCCGCAGCGGTTAATCAATTTATCGTACAAGGGATAAAGAATGAATCTATTATTAATGATCCGGGGTATATCTTTTTTAAGGATGGTGAGCAAGATTACTTATTGATTACAGAGCCGATAAAATATAACCAATCAGCAGAGGGACTGTCTGCTTATATCATTACACTCAATGGTAATAATCTTATTGGCAGATTAACTGCTGACAGCAATCACTGGTTTGGAATTAGTCAGGATAGGTTTAACTGGTCAATGTCACCTAAGAGCGGTTGGAAGGTACAATCTAAAAAAATTAGTAAGTTTGATATCACTCTGCTCTACGCATCATCACCTACATTTCTTGCCAAGACAGAGTCTGACTTTTTAACCAGCTTACTGATGCGTATGGCATTCGCAACGTTATTCACGATTATCTTGCTCTATTTTATAGGGAGAAGGCTTTTAGTTTCCCCTTTTCAGTCCCTTGCTGAATCAGAACATTTACTGGAGCTGCAAGCTGAAGAATTAAAAATTAAAGGTGCGGAGTCTACTCGCTTAGCTCGAGTGGCAAAATATATGCGTGATGCCGTATTATTTACCGATGTTGAACTCAATATTATATGGGTAAACAGTGCATTCGAAGCGATGACAGGGTTTAAAAAAGAGGAGGTTGCAGGTTTTAAAGCAAGTCAGTTTTTACAAGGGCCTGAGACTGATCCCAAAACAGTAGAAAAAATTCGTACCATCATTGGTAATAGAGAGTTTGGTACCTTTGAAATCGTCACCTATGGGAAAAATAGAGCACCTTATTGGTTAGAGGTACAGGTAAGCCCATTATTCAATGAACAAGGAGATTTAGAAGGTTTTATGGCGGTTAAACGCGATATTAGCAGTCGAAAAGCATTGGAAGAAACACTAAAACAAAGTGCTAAAAAAGCGGAAGCCGCTAATGTTGCTAAATCTCAGTTTTTAGCATCCATGAGCCACGAACTTCGAACACCCATGAATGGGGTGCTCGGTATGAGTGAGTTAATAAAAGACTCTACGTTGACTCCAGAGCAACATGAGATGGTTAATACACTACTGAGTTCAGGAAAACATATGTTATCGGTATTAAATGACATATTGGACTTTTCTAAAATTGAAGCTGGTAAATTAAATTTGAATTTCAGTAGTTTTTCCCTCTGTGAGTTAGAAGCAGAAGTCTCGCAAATCTATCAAGCACTCTGTGATGAAAAAGGGTTAACGTTTAATTTAACTTTTGCCGAAGATGAACGCTATGTGTGCGTCGCAGATAAGGTGCGAATTCAGCAAATATTGCAAAACTTACTAAATAATGCCTGGAAGTTTACCCAACAAGGGCAAATTAGTGCTTCTATTAAAGTCGTAAAAAAGGGGGAAGCAGCGCAGATTGAGTTAGTCGTTTCAGATACGGGGATAGGTATAAAAAAAGAGAAACAAAGCATTATTTTTCAACCCTTTTCTCAGGCTGAAAATGATACCACTCGACGGTTTGGTGGGACAGGGCTTGGGCTTTCTATTGTTTCTGAGCTGATAAATGCCATGCAAGGCACGATAGAACTCGAGAGTACATTGGGTGTCGGTAGCCAGTTTACAGTGATTATTCCTATTAAGTTGGGGGAACGTCTTAAAGATATTAAACGCAACATGAGCTCCATTTTTGATGGTGCTGGGCTAAAAGCGCTTATTGTAGAGGACAATAAAATTAATATTACTGTATTAACCATGTTCCTTAAAAAACGTGGTATCACCTGTGAGGTTGCTGAAAATGGACAAGAAGGTGTCGAAAAAATTAAAAATTATCCCTTTGATTTAGTGATGATGGACAACCATATGCCGGTGATGGATGGTATTGAAGCAACGAAAATTATTAAGGCATTACGACTTGATAGAGAGCCATTAATTATTGGTTGTACCGCCGATGCTTTTGAACAAACTCGAATAGATATGCTTAATGCTGGCTGTAAAGATGTTGTTACTAAGCCTATTCATACATCAAGGTTGGATGAGGTGTTGATAAGTAATTTTAACGCTTGTTAATTCGCTTTAAACATTATTAATGAGAGACCTTAATTTTTTCCCACATCAAAATAGATAACATCGGTGATGATAATTTTAACCCGAATAAATACTCGTTTTTTATTATTCGAGTATTGAATATGTGATATTCAATAAACTTTAAGCAAGATGAGCCTTGGATTTAAACTTCTTTAAAATACAAATGCGCAACGTTACATTTTGCAATATTTCATTAACAATTATAACGTTTTAATTCAATTAGATAGATAAGTGATTATTGTTTGAGCGTTTGAACACTTTGTGAAAAATTTTACTTGCCTTTTATTGTGCCTACCTCTTAAATGCGATGTATTCTCATTATCATTCGTATTTAATTATAAGGCTACCATGTCTAACTACTTTAATTTTGCTCGTAAACCTTTATCTGTTGCTGTTGCATCACTTTGTGTTTCTCTTCCTGTCTTTGCTGAAGAAGTGACCGCCGATGAGCAGATGGTTATTACAGCGACACGCACTGAAATATCTTTGGATAAAGCACCTGCTTCTATGTCGGTGATTACTCAAGATGAAATAATGGCTGAGCCGGGTGTTGCATTAAATGATTTAGTCAAAAATGTAGCTGGCGTTGAAAGTACAATGGATGGTGGGCGTGCTGGCAGAGAGATGATTTCGATTCGTGGGATGGATTCAAAGTTCACCATGATTTTAGTGGATGGACGTAAATTGAGCTCATCAAATGCTATTTTCCGTGGTAATGATTTTGACTTATCAATGATTCCAAAAGATAGTATTGAACGCATTGAAGTGATCCGTGGTCCTATGTCTGCTTTATATGGTTCAGAAGCGTTAGGTGGTGTTATTAACGTGATCACTAAAGGTCCAAGCAACGAATGGCATTCACAATTAAGCAGTGATGCAAGTTTTCGTGATGATGATAATGGCGCGGAATACAGCACTGGGTTTAATACCGGTGGTGCTTTAATTGATGACGAGCTATTTATGTCTTTCTCGGTCAATAAAAGTTCGCGAGATGAATGGAATGCATTCTCTGGCATGGTTGGTGAAGGAGATAGTGCGTACGATCGTTCTGAAGGTTCAACCTTAGAGGAGCGTGATACGCTAGCAATGACGGGTGGTTTATTATGGTATATCAATGAAGATCATGATTTAGCTTTCGATTTTTCATACGCTGATGATGACCGTGAAGGTACGCTTGAGTCTACCTCTGGTTTATTAGATTCAGAAACGCACGTGAAACGTAATACACAAGCATTAACCTATAATGGTTCATTCAATTGGGGTGAAGCGTTAGTACGCTATAATCGTGATGCAGTGGTGAGTGAAGATAATTACAATAGCAAAAATGCTGAGCAGGGTTTATATGATATTGATGAAACTAATCAATCCGTATATGCACATGCAACGACCTATTTAGGTGCACATACATTAACGGTGGGTGGCGAGTTTAATAACAGTAAATTAGTAAACCCGGACAGTTTAACAGTAACTGGTGAAACAGACGTATCGCAACAGGCACTGTTTGTGCAAGACCAATGGGAACTTACCGATTCAACAACATTAACCTATGGGACACGTGTTGATTTTCATGAGCAGTTTGGCGCACATTGGAGTCCACGTGCATATATCGTTAATACGGTAACAGATAAACTGACCATTAAAGGTGGTGTTGGTACTGCATTTAATGCGCCAAGCTTATTACAGTTATCGGAAGAGAATATCATCACTAGTTGTAAAGGCGGCTGTTTGGTTGTTGGTAATCCTGATCTCGCGCCTGAAACAAGTGTAAGTTATGAAGTCTCAGCTATTTATACAGAGAATCGCTGGAGCTTAGAAGCAGGACTTTTCCGTAATGATATTAAAAACTTAATCGACCAAGACCGTGAAAACCCTGTAGGCGGAACGTCAGATCTTCCGACTTATACATACAAAAATATCGACAGTGCACGAGTACAAGGTGTTGAGTTAACAGGTTATTACGCTTTTACTAATAGCATTAATTTAAACGCTAATTACACCTTTATTGATAGTGAAGATCAAACAACTAATGAAGCATTAATGGATCGTCCGGACCATTCTGCAACGGCGCGTCTGAGTTGGGCTGCATCGAGTGATTTAGATACTTTTGCACGTGTTAATTACACCGGTAAAACGTTAATCGATACTGATGTTTATCGTCCGGGATATACAACGCTTGATCTTGGTTTAAATTATACCGTTGCTCAAGAAGTACGCTTAAGAGCAGGCGTTCGAAACTTAACCTCTGAACAGTTTGATGAGTTTGATGTAACTCAGCGTGGGTATAGTGTGTTACCAAGAACATGGTATGTTGGTCTGACAGCAGACTTCTAGAGGCAATCATAAAGTGGTGTAAATTCTTATGCCATAAAACGAATACAGCTCATATATCTAGCCACCTTTAACACAATTATTTTTAAAGGTGGCTACTGCTTTAATTTTTAACAATCCTCCTAATTTATTACGTAGTTGATTACTATTGACTATAAAACAATTGCTTAAGCTTAAAAATATTTGTAATGTTAATCCTTGTTATATGATCGAGTATATTTTAAACAGGTACCTGAACACGGATATGATGAATCAATAATCAGTCATTAAATATAAAGTTCTCTTGTATTTCGTTACCTTCTCTTTGTAAATAGTAATGCTATTTAGCAAACATTAAAGGACTAAAACATGTCTGAAAATACGTTTCCCGATGATTTTTTATGGGGTGGTGCTATTGCTGCCAATCAAGCTGAAGGTGCTTACCTTAGCGGTGGAAAAGGGTTAACAACCGTTGATTTAATTCCTTATGGTGAAAAACGCTTGGCAACAAAATTAGGTCTTTTTGAAACAGTGAACCTTGAACCTAAGGAATATTATCCTAGCCATCAGGGGATTGATTTTTACAATCGTTATCAAGATGATATTGCGTTATTAGCAGAGATGGGATTTAAGGTATTCAGAACCTCAATTTCATGGAGCAGAATATACCCAAAGGGCGATGAGCTAGTTGCAAATGAAGCCGGAATCGAATTTTATAGAAATCTATTTTTAGAATGTAAAAAATACAATATTGAACCGTTAGTAACGCTCTGCCATTTTGATGTGCCGATGCATCTCGTTAATGAGTATGGCTCATGGCGTAGTCGTGAAATGATTGCTTTTTTTGAACGTTATGCTACGACCTGCTTCAATGAATTTGACGGCTTAGTTAAGTATTGGCTTACTTTCAATGAAATTAATATTCTCCTTCATAGTCCATTTTCTGGTGCCGGCCTGTTATTCAAAAATGGCGAAAATAAGGAACAAATAAAATATCAAGCAGCACACTATGAGCTTGTTGCTAGCGCATCAGTCACCCGTATTGCGCATGAGATTAACCCAGATAATCAAGTTGGATGTATGTTGGCTGGCGGGGATTTTTATCCTTACTCTTGTAAACCAGAAGATGTACTGACGGCATTGCAAAAAGATCGAGAAAATCTATTTTTTATTGATGTCCAGTCTCGCGGTTATTACCCGTCTTATGCGAAAAAAGTATTTGCAGAAAAACAGGTTGTACTTGATATAACAGAACAAGATCGTCAAATTTTAACCAATACGGTTGATTTCATCTCATTTAGTTATTATGCATCTCGCTGTGCATCTGCAGACATGAATAGTCATAATACCAGTGAAGCAAATATCGTTAAATCGATTAAAAATCCACATTTACCATCGAGTGATTGGGGGTGGGTTATTGATCCTGTTGGTTTGCGGATCACCATGAATACTTTGTATGACCGCTACCAGAAACCGTTGTTTTTGGTTGAAAATGGCTTGGGTGCTAAGGATAGTCTTGATGAAAATGGCGAGATTCAGGATGATTATCGTATCAATTATCTAAAACAGCATATTAAAGCGATGAAAGATGCTATTTCAGATGGTATCCCTCTCATGGGATATACCCCATGGGGATGCATTGATTTAGTCGCAGCATCAACGGGAGAGATGAGTAAACGCTATGGATTTATTTATGTTGACCGAGATGATATGGGCAATGGTTCTTTGAAGCGAATTAGAAAAAAATCATTTCATTGGTATAAAAGAGTAATCGCAACTAATGGTGAATGTTTAGACTAATTGTTTTTATTAAGATTTTTTATAGCAGTGCTTGATGTACCATTTCCCTTTGTGAAATCATCCAATGCTGATGACGCTAGGTGCACAAGGCTACTTTAAGTATTGCTCAAAAAGGTGATCAAAGGCTCCTATTGTTGTGACTCCACAACTTTAATTACCATCAATCTATTCTTTTTGGTTATGTCCCTCATTATTTTTCTTTGCTATGCCGCCATCCTCTGTAAATATTCATCTTTTACGCTTTCATATCTAGCTATTTTTTCCATGACACTGACCAATTCGTAAGTATATGAAGATTTTTAGAAACTCTTAATATCTACAATATTATTTGAAAGTTTGACGTTGGTCTTTAAATGAACTTTTTATTACAAAGAAAATAGATCTTGATCACATCTTAAAGTTGCCTTATGATACTTATCAAATAGAAATGAAATTTAATTACACAATAAAAAGGAAGTAACTATGTTATCAATTATACAAGCGCTATTTACCCGTACAGAAGATCACGCTGGTCGAGATATCGATAAAGTGATTAAACGATTGGCTAGCAAAATGGGTACAACACCTTATGCTTGGTCATATATTAAAGAGCAATCAGTCTATGAAAATACCACAAATGGCATGCGTGTTTACCCACATGAATTAGAAAAATATGCAGCTTAGTAGTATGTTAATAGTAATAAATTCAACTTACTCTAGCTCTTTTTATAATGAACTAAACCGCTTAAATTTTATTTAAATAGATAGCATCGCATAAATTATTAGACGAGGTTTATTGCGATTGTTATCTATTTAAACTACAAAACATCTATCCTTAAACCCCTCTACGTTATCCTCTTATAATAACCTTGCTTATTATAAATTCATCATTTCCACGTATGTAAAATACAAATCACACTGCTTTTTTCATTTATTGAAATTATTTTACATGTAATAAAACAACGAAAAGTGTTGTTAGTTTTCATCATTACTTCAATTGTAATGCTTTCGTCATTTCCAGATGATTCCTTGTGAATTCATCTTTTTTTTGGGGAAAAATGTTCTAGGGCTAGCGACATATAAAACTCTGACTTTGAGAGATAAATCACACTCTAAAAATTAACCCAAATTACAACATTATCTCAGTTGAAATTAAAGGGGAAATTCACTACTAGAAATTTTAATGAAACGATGAATTCACACTAACTATATGAAATAAAGTATATTATTTTTTGTATGTTAACCAAGCTGATTAAACGCCATGTCTGATGATTTATATAAGTAATGCGAACAATTATTGGTATATATTAATTAGCCTAGGGTTTTAAATAGAATCGTCGCTAAATCAATAATAAATAAGTCTTTCTACGGAGTAAATCCGTGTTGATTTTACATTCCTTACTATAATTTATCTCAACAGTGTTGTTTCGCTTAAATTTATCATTTGGTTCTATTATCTCTATATCGGAAACTATTATGCAATGCAGGTTAACTCTCCTAAGTACCTTCTTGTTAGTTCTTTTTTTAAGTGCCTGTAGCCCTGAAAATAACAGCACAAAAAAGGATCAAGTAACCGATAAGGCTTCCTTTAAAATTGAGAGGGAAGAAGAGATTCCTACTCCCTTAAAACAAGTTATTCTGACTCTTGGCTCATGGCGAAAAGGCGATGTAGAGCAGATAAACTTTATTCTCAGTAAGTTTAGTGAACAGTATCCGCATATAGTCATCAAATTCGACCCAACCGAACAGTCTGAATATAACGACGTAATTGAAGCTCAATTAGAAAGTGGTACCGCGCCAGATCTATTTTATTTACGCTCTTTTTCTCATTCAAGAGTACTTTTTGAAAAAGGGTATTTAGCCTCATTGAATGAGCTCGCTAATATTCAAGAAACTTTTCCCACAGAAATGCTGACAGCTTGGTCATCAAGTGAGGGGGAAGTCTACGCTGTTCCTTTAATGGCGGTATCTCATGGTATCTATTATAACGCCTCACTTTTTGAAAAAATGAACCTCGCGATCCCAGATACTTGGGAGAAACTGTTGAACTTAGCTAGTACGCTCAAAGAAAGTGGTATTACCCCTTTCGCCAATGCGACCGGAGATGCTTGGACGATTAATGGGCTGTTATTACAAAATGTTATTCCCAGTATTATT
Organism: Psychromonas marina; assembly: GCF_030161115.1. Lineage (GTDB taxonomy): Bacteria > Pseudomonadota > Gammaproteobacteria > Enterobacterales > Psychromonadaceae > Psychromonas > Psychromonas marina. The sequence goes on along the minus strand of NZ_BSPQ01000015.1, from coordinate 19,768 downwards.
GGTGGTATTGATGGGCGATTAGCTTATTACAATGGGGAACGTTGTTTTGATGATGATCAGATGGTTGCCTCTTTTCAGGCCGTAAAAGATATTGCTCCCTACCTTTCTAAAAATCAAAAATTATTAAAATATGCAGATAGTCTGCAGCTATTTATTCAAGGAAAGTCACCCATGTGGTTTGGTGGTTCCTGGGATATTCCCTTTTTTGAAACGCAAAATCCAGATTTTAAATGGAGTGTTTTTGCTATTCCAGCCCCGCAAGGGAAAGATAATTATGTGACTTTTCATCCCGATGCAGGTATTGGGTTAAATCGTTCTTCCGCTTATATGGAAGAGGCTAAATTATTCTTACAATGGATGATGACAGAGGAATTTTCATCATTAATCACGCAGCAACTTCCCGGCTTTTTTCCAATGCATAAACAAGTCGCTAAAATAGAAAATGAACATGCGCGCTTATTTTTGGATTTTAATGACAAATATAAAACCGATATTCGTTTTGTTTGGGGGAAAATAAGGGATGGTAATCCTAGCGCATACCAACTGAGCCTGCAGTCTTCAGTAGATGTCATCAATAATTTGATAACGCCCAAACAAGCCGCTGAAAATCTGCAAACAGGGTTATCTTCCTGGTATCTGCCCGCCAGTCGTTGTCGGGAATAAATCTATGGTTTCTCTGTTTAAACGAAAAATTATTATTAGGGTTGTATTGGGTTATTTGTTAGCGCTTGCGTTAACGTTAGCTATTGTTTTTCTGACCCTTAGCCGGCTCAATAATATTAATAACACCGTTGATGAACTTACTAATAGGTTAGCGGTTACGAGAGCACTTTCTCAACGTGTCGTTAGCCAGCTTCATGAAGTCCGTTTTTATGCTGATCGCTACTTACGCTTTTATAACCAAAAGGACTTAGATCTATTTAATACAAAAATTCTTGGTCTGAAGCAAAGCCAACAAGAGATGAGCAAGCACACTAAGAAGGAAAGATCTTTGGGATTAATTCAATATATTAAACAGGAAACAGGGCAATATGAATTGGAATTTTCAGAGATAACAAAACTAATTATGTACCAGCAATCGCTTCTATCGACGGTTTTTATTAAACAAGAATTGTTAATCGAGAACCACTTGTCAGCAATTCGCGTTAATGTGGGTATTGTGCAAATTGGAGAGATATTTCTTTCCTTTGGAAATGCACGTAATTCATTTGAATTAATGCGTTTATTTCAGTCCAAATACTTGAGTGGTAATGATGAAAAGTATTTTGTCATGTTCAAGAAAAACTACCAATATGCCTCCCAAGCTTTTACTGATTTAAGCAACTCACTTAATGCAATTGAAGAGAATCCTCATATTGCGTTAACGGCAGCTAAAGCAAAAGCGGCATTAAAGATTTATTATGAAACATTCATTAAAATTCATTCTGTCAGTATCAAGCTAAATCAATTATCAGGAAAATTAGATCACCATGAGTTTGAGATTAGCCAAGCGGCCTCTCTTTTAGCACAAGGCATCGAAGCGCAATATAAAGCGCATAACGAACTTACTCAAACATTAGTATCGAGAACACAATTTGAGTTATTAGGTGCTGTTATTATTGCTATATTACTTAATTTAGCCCTTATTTTTGTCGTTTTACGATACATCATTGCTCCTATTTTTCAGCGAATGCAGCAAGAAGCGTTACAATTAAAAGCCGCAAAAAATAAAGCTGAAGTGGCCAATCGAGTGAAAAGTGAATTTGTTGCAAATATGAGCCACGAATTACGTACCCCCCTTAATGCCGTTATCGGTTTCAGTGAATTACTTTCCAGTATGGTTGTGGACACTAAGCAGAAGAGCTTCATTCACTCAATAAAAACGGCGGGAAGTAATTTGTTGATGCTGATTAATGATGTACTGGATCTTTCTAAAATTGAGGTTGGTAAACTAAAATTACAACAATCACCCGTCAATCTTGCCCATTTACTTGATGAAATTGAACAGATATTTAGTCTTAATGTCATGGAAAAAAATCTTACTCTGTCTATCTATTGTCCAGTCGAACTGCCTAATTTTCTCTATTTAGATAACCTTCGGTTTAGGCAAGTTTTAATAAACCTAGTAGGTAATGCGATTAAATTTACTGATCAAGGGCATATTAAAGTATCTGTGGGTATTACTGAAAAGAGTCTTGATAGTATCGATTTAGTGATCTCTGTTATTGATACAGGCATTGGTATCCCTCTGGAAAATCAGCAAAAAATATTTAACTCCTTTGAGCAACAATCTAATCAAAATGCCATTAAATATGGCGGCACGGGATTGGGGTTAAGCATTACTAAGCGTCTGGTCGAATTAATGGGGGGGAATATTACTTTAACCAGCATGCCAAAGGAAGGTAGTCAATTTGATGTCTTTATACCAAACGTTAAGATAACTAAATTAGAAACAAGCATGTATGAAACTGAAGGTGGGGTTGTTGAAGCAATTAATTTCTCCCCTGTTAATGTCCTCGTCGCTGATGATGTCGAGTTCAATAGAATATTATTGGATGAGTTTTTAACTAAAAAAGGCTTGAATATTACCACTGTAAATAACGGTCATGAAGCGTTGCTAGCTGTTCAAAAAATGAAACCTGATCTCATTATTATGGACATAAGAATGCCTCTCATGAGTGGTATTGAGGCGGCTAAAAAGCTACAAGAAAATATCAGTACCGCCAACATTCCAATTATTGCACTGACATCCTCTGTTAGCCAGTCTGATAAATCATTTGCTTTAACGCATGGGTTTTCTGATTTTCTGTCAAAACCTATCAATTTTACGCTGCTTCTAAAAGTGCTTTCTGGTTATTTAGCGCATAGCTATGAGCAGCAAGGCGATTTGCTAAGTGAAAAACCACCTGTTGAAATTATATTAGAGAATATCAATCAACCAAGCGTTTTACTCATGAGTTTACAACGAGATATATTGCCAGCTTTAGAGCAATTAAAGAAAGCATTTATTTTAAGTGATTATAAGCAATTAGGTTTGCAACTTAACAAACTTAGCTTCGATCATAAAATAGAACCTTTATTGATTGAGTCAGAAAATATTCGTCATCTGAGCGATTCTTTTAATATTAAAGGGATGAATAAAAGTATTAACAAACTAACACAATCAATGACGGCTTTAGCACTCAGATTGGAGGAAGGGCAATGACCAACGAGTCTCCGTTGATATTAATTGTTGATGATAATCCAGAAAATATTCAATTTCTGGGTAATCTTCTGGTGCAGCAACAATATGAATTAGGCGTAGCCTTAAACGGCATTGAGGCGTTGAAATTTATAGAACACCGACTTCCTGATCTGATTCTTTTAGATATTATGATGCCAAATATGGGGGGCTTTGAAGTCTGCAAGCACTTGAAGCATTCATCGTTGACTAACAATATCCCGGTAATATTTATTTCTGCCAAAGTTGAAACTGAAGATATTATCCAAGGTCTGGAAATGGGGGGCGTTGATTATGTAAAAAAACCATTTAATAGCGCAGAGCTTTTATTAAGAGTTAAAACGCACCTGGAATTAAAGTTCAATAGAGAAACCTTAGAAAAGGAGATACTGAAAAGGATTGATATTCAAAAAGCACTCGAAAAGGCAAATAATGAATTACAACAGCTTTCAAACTTAGATGGGCTGACAAAAATTGCTAACCGAAGACGTTTTGACATTGCGATAAAAGAAGAGGGCGACAGAGCTAAAAGAGAAAATATGCCTCTCTCTCTAATAATGTGCGATGTTGATCATTTTAAAATTTATAATGATACCTATGGCCATCAGATGGGAGATACCTGTTTACAGAAAATTGCTGAGGTAATAAGTGTTGCATGCCAGCGACCGGGTGATATTGCCGCCAGGTATGGTGGTGAAGAGTTTGCGATTATTCTCCCTAACACTGATCCAATTGGGGCGCTAAATATTGCAGATACAATCAATAATGCGCTTACATTATTAAATATTAAGCATAATCAATCACCAGTAGCGCCATTTGTGACCATCAGCATGGGGATTGCAACGTTAGTTACCTCAGGGGAGGTAGTGATTGATCGCTTTATTCACCGTGCCGATAAGGCGCTTTATTGTGCCAAGAAAAGAGGTAGGAACTGTATCGTTGAAGCGTTACATGAAATATAATTTAGGTTAATATCGTTGAAAAATCTTAGTGGATTACCTTACTCTTTATTTTTAAGTAGTGTTTGCCCCCATTTTGCTAAGGCCGCTTTTAGCTCTTCTCCTTTATAGGGTTTATGTAGTATGTCATCCATACCTGAGTCGATGCAGGCTTCAACCTCCATCGATGTTGTACCCGCTGTCAACGCAATTATTGGCTTTGTATAGCCTTGCCCACGAAGTTGCTGTGTTGTTTGAAAACCATCTAATATAGGCATTCTGCAATCCATTAAAATAATATCAACTTCGTTGTCTTTTAAAAAATCTAAAGCTTGTTGCCCATCATCTGCAAATTGATGTTTAATGGCTAGTTTTTTTAGCATCATGCCTAAAATGGTTTGATTCATCTTAATATCTTCAACAGCTAATATATTTAGTTGCTGAATCGGGTAGTCAGAGACCGCTTTATTATCCTCTTCTTTCATTTTTTCTGAAGAAACCTGTAGAGGAAGATGAAAAGTAAATTCAGTGCCTTTATTCAGTTCGCTGGTAAAGTAGATATTTCCATCCATTAGTTCAACGAGCATTTTACAGATTGCTAGCCCTAAACCCGTCCCTTCAAACTTTCTTTGGCTAGAGTTATCAACTTGCATAAAAGGGTCGAAAAGAGTTGCTTGTTTGCTCTTCGGTATACCGCAGCCATTATCAATCACTTTTATTAGCAGTGCATTATCTTGCCAGTTAGCTTCTAAACTTATTTTTCCTTTATCTGTAAATTTAACTGCGTTCCCAATGAGATTCACTAATATTTGTTTAACCCGATCATCATCACCTAGAAGGTATTCAGGCATCTTTTTATCGATGTTAGTGAAAAAATCAAGGCCTTGCTCTTGTACTTTTGAGGAGAATATTTGTTCTATTGATTTAATCAGTTCACTAGGAGAAAAGCGGGTTGACTTGAGCTCTAGCATACCGGCATTAATCTTACTAAAATCAAGTAAGTCATTAATAATAACGCGCAGCATCTCACCTGCCTGATTTACTGTTTTTAGGAGCTCTTCTTGGTACGCGTTTACTTCGGTCTCTTTGATAAGCTCAACGGCACCTAATACGCCATTGAGTGGTGTTCTTAGCTCGTGATTAATCATCGCAACAAAGTCTTTCGTTGATTTCTCTGAGCTCTCTGCGCGCATTTTCTCTTCTATTGTTTTATCAAGCAGAAGTTGACGTTGAAAGGCTGCACTGATCATATCTGCAAATAAGCACAGTTTAGTCTCAATGGTATTATGCCAAGCGGCATTTGGGGGAGTGTGAAACACGACATGAAGGGAGCCTCGTTTTTTTCCCTCTTGATAGATATACACCATTAACTGTGTCTGGCTTTTATTCCATTGGTGCTGCGACTGAGTGACCGAAAAGTCAGCGGTTAAGAAAACCTGACCAGAAAATAGAGATTCGTTTGTTAGGATACCGAGATCAGAGGTGAGATTAATCGCTTTGATGTTTTCTATCGCGACAATATCATCAAGTAATTTTTGGAAAAGGTTGTCGTTAGGGGATTCTTGTAATAAACGTGCATTAAAATTTAAGAGCATGGACTCTAGTATGCTCGTTAGATGAAGTAATTGAACATCTTTTTCTGCTTGCTGACGCACGCTTTCTAAAGAGTTTTCAACCTGCAACTTAGCTTTGTATAACTCATAGCTTTTCTCTTCGAGTAACCGTTCAGCCGCTTTCCGGGTGTTTTTTTCTCGAATAAGCTTTTTCTTGAGTAGCTCTATTGTTTTTAGGTTATCCATGCGTCGGCCTAATTAAAGCATTTTCAGTGTGAAGCGAACTTGTGACCCATCTTCTTGAATAGGGTTCATTTGAATATCTATTTTTTCATTATAATATTCCGCACATCCTTGAATAAGCCCAAAGCAAACGTGAGAGAAGCAACGCGCTGAAATATAATCCAATACCATTTCTGATTCGCTAAGAGAAACAAACACAAACTGTGGTGGTTTTGCATCTGAATAGAGTTTTTTTACTTCGATATGAATATATTCCTCAACTTGATTAATAAACTCAAAGGTTGTAGATGAATTGACTTCTAGTCCTGGCATACTTTTTAATAAACTAGTGAAAACAGATTTACCATAAACTTGCTGTAAATCTTCAATGCTTATATTCGTCAATTTACTTAACGAGACGATTAATTTTACGAGGTCTTTATGATCATAAGTACCGGCAGAGGTATACGACCCTTCATCTAGATTTTCATCGAGCATCTCCTGGCACACTTCTAATCCAAAAGTGTCTTCAACTAACTCTAAAAATTCTGAAAATATTATTCCTTTCATTACTCATCCTTAACATAGTTTGTTTGTTAAATGTTCATTTACCTAAATAGCATCGTACGATTTTTAATTATAAATATTTATTAAGCATGCTTAATAAGTTGTCTTTTTGGATAGGTTTCGAGAGATAATCATCCATACCTACCTGATAACATTTTTTAATATCCTGATCTAAGACGCTTGCAGTTAATGCAATAATCGGGGTTTTAGTCAGGTTAGCCTTTTTTTCTTGTGCTCTAATTGCCGTTGTTGCATCAAAGCCATCAAGTACTGGCATCATACAATCCATCAGTATGGCATCATATCGGTTTTCTGAGACTATTTTATCCACCGCTTCTTGACCGTTATGAGCGATATCTACATCGAAGTCTGCTTTGTTTAAAAATAGTGTCACGACTTTCTGGTTTACCATGTTGTCTTCAACGACTAACACTTTTTTATTCACTAAACCTGTTGGCGGTTGTATTAGAATCTCTTCTGCTAACTCAGTGTCAGTATTCTCAGATTCGAGTCTTTTAGGCGGGAGTAATGGTGCTTCATTACTTCCTTTATGTTCAATGACATATTTTAAGGCGTTGATTAACCTTAGGCCTAAGAGGGGGAATTTTATTAACCCATCAATTTTATTGCCCCAGTCAATATCGCTCTGGTTAATATTTTGGCATAAAATAAGTTTTGCATCGGGATGGGTCACCAACAACTTGGCTTTAAAAGTATCAAACTCCTGCTTACCCTTGTATTGGTAGATAACGTTCACATCACTTTTTGCATGTTTTAAGTCAATGATATTTAAAGCGTAATATTGTAATTTATTTGCAATCAAGAGGTGCGCTTTAGGATCATCAAAGATCAAGCTGTAATATTGATCTTTAAGCTCAATAATCTCAGAAGGTAGTTGCTCGTCAACCGTTAGGTTTAAGGTGAAGTGAAATAAGCTGCCTTTGCCTTTCTCGGAATCTAACTCAATCTCACCACCCATTAACTTAATTAATTTGTTACTGATAGAGAGTCCTAACCCGGTGCCGCCAAACTCTTTTGCTGTAGAGCTGTCTTCCTGTGTGAAGGGGTCTAGTATGGTACCTTGTTTACTTTTTTCTATGCCAATGCCGGTATCTTGTACTGCAAAATGTAAGGTTACATTGGTTGCCTCTTTTTTGATCTGTTTTATAAATACTGTCACCTGTCCTTGGTGGGTAAATTTAACCGCATTCGAAAGCAGATTCATTAAAACTTGGCGTAAACGATGCTCATCAGCATTGAGTCGATAAGCAATATCCTCATCCATCTCAATCACTAAGTTGATGTTTTTTTCAATCGCTTTAGTAATCACTAAGTCTAAGCTATCGTAAACTACTTCACGTAAATTCATGCTGCTGGTGGCAAGTGTTAAGTTGCCAGATTCAATTTTAGAGAGATCTAAAATATCATTAATGAGCATCAACAGGGTTTGCGAGGAGCTCAAAACCGTATTTAAATAATCTTTTTGCGTCAGTGTTAGCTTGGTCTCAGATAATATTACGGCCATACCAATAATCCCATTCAGTGGCGTACGTATCTCATGTGACATATTGGCTAAAAAAGCACTCTTAGCAATATTCGCTGATTGCGCTTCTTCGGTACTATTAATTAACTCTTTTTCAATTTTAGTTAATGAGCGGGTTAGGTAATATAAAGTGGTAATTAATGAAATAAACAGCGTGAAAATGAGAATGTTATTTAGGAATTCAAATCGTGTTAATTTTTTTTCAACAGCCGCTGATACCGCATTTTCAAGTGCTGATAACTGTTTTTCTACTGAATGTGCTTTTGCGGTAAATTGTTCATACAACGCTGTTTTCTGATCCAGCCCTAAGAGGTTTTTGTTTTCATATAACAAACTGAAATTATTGCTGTATTCATACAGTAATAGATGAGATTTGGTACTTTGGCTTGACTCATTTAAGCTATTTTCGATGGTTTTTATATTTAATAAAAAGGCCTTGTAATGCTCTCTTTTTTGGTCAAATAAATAATAATAGATATTTTTCTGTGACTGTAACAGGTTATCTATTATCTCTTTATTATTAAAATTACGATAGGCAATGCCGAGCCAAGCATCTCCGACTAAGTCACTGAGGTCGTTTTTCTCCAATATCACTATATTTGACTCTAGCTGTGCGTATTCGATGAAAGCCCGCTCGTACTCTGTGGTTTCAGAAATAATGTTACTAGCATTAAAGTCGACATCTATATTATTATTTTTAATCAGTTTTTCTATGTCATTAATCTCTTTTTTAAACAGGTTATTTTCAATGGATAAACGTTTTATATAACTATCATCGTCCTTGATTATAAAATCTTTTTCAAAACGTCGAAGCATGAGTAGACTCGCTTCTGAATGTAGCGTTTGTTGTGATAATTGATGTAAGTTCACGGTAGTGTGTATGATGTTTTGCTGTAGAAAAACGTAAAACGCTAAATACAAGACGATAATGAAGGTCGATATTTGCAATTGCAACTTTGTTGAGTGTGAGCGCTTACTTCTGAAATCCTTAATGATATTAAACATCGACCATCCTTTAAATTCAAATACACACAGATAATAAATACACTGAGTCCAATATAAGTGTAGTGAATATAATCCGAGAACAGGCAGATAATTACCATTATTTGACCTAGGTAAGGTATGCGAGAATGTTTAATGATTTTAAATCAAATAAACCCTGCTCTTTCCATCTGCTGGTGGGTAAAAATAGTATATTAATAGAGCATATCGGGTTTAGACGAGAGCACTTTATCGGGAGAACCGAAGAATTTTTGCGCGCTTTCATGATCAAGTAGTAAACAGATATCAGAGGTTGCCACCATCGATTTTTCATTGCTCGTATAAATAACACTGCTATTTTTTAATTTCCCAGAAAAAAGAGAGGTTAAGTAATGGCTACTCTCTTTTTCTGAGCCTGCAAAGGGTTCATCAATAATAATGAGTTTACTTAAGCAGTCACCCAGACCGATGGCTAACTTCAGTTTGCGTTGTACACCATCGGGCAGAGTATTCAATAATTCACTGTTAATAAGGGTGTTAGGGCCGTCGGGGAAAATGGTGTCGAGGTTGAAAAATGCGAGCATCTGGTTGATAGTTTCTGCTGCAGTATAACCGTTATAAATAGTATAATTTGCTTGGATGGTGCCATGATAAAGGTGCATGTCGTAAGGGATATAACAAACACTATTGCGATAACGGAAGTTATTGAATTGGGTACTATTATAACCGTCTAATAGCATCTCTCCCTGAAAGCGCATCTCTATTCCGGCCAATATATTGAGTAACGTTGTTTTACCGCCGCCTGCTGGTGAACAAACAGAGAGTTTTTGTCCTGGTAGCACCTTAAATGATAAATTGGTCAGTCCCTTTGATACACCTAAATAGCGATGCGATAAAGCTGTGATCGTAACCTGCCCTTGAAACTGATTCAATGGTGGGCTTTTCTCCATTTTCAGGCGGTCGTCATTGATCGACATTAATGCATTAATTTGTCCGGTTGATGATTTAATCGTTTCAATTTTTGACAGTGAATTATAGATCCCCATGATAGGTGTCAGTGCTTTCCAAACCAGTATTACCAACGCTAACATCGCCCCTGGATCCGATGTGCCATCCATGACCCCTAATACGGCTACAACGATACCGGTTGCACCTATTACTTGAATAAGACTTGAACCGATGCTCTGTATTCTATTATTGGTATTGCTGACATGCTCAGAATCATTTAAGCGCTGAGACAGGGCGGCGTTAAAGCGTGATTTTAATACGCCTATTAATGGCAAGCCTTGAATCGCACTGGTATTCGATAATACTTCATTCCATTGATAAGAGACCATCGCATTTGCCTGTGAACTTTTAGCGGTTGCTTGTGCATAGGCATAGCGCCCGTAGATACTAAAAATAACCATACCGATGATGCCGACAATAACAACAAGCCCGGCAATACCAGACATCGCGACAATCGCAACAATGAATACCAGTACAAAAGGTAAATCAAAATAGCTCAAACTCGATTCATTGGTGACGAGTTGGCGAAATTGATCAATATCTTTGAGGCGCGCCATTTGTGACGATGTCCCTGCGGAGGAGGTCATCGCATAGGGAAGCCAGAGTAGTTTTGATATAACGCTATAGGAGATATGGCAAGCGAGCTCTTTTCCTGACGTATTTAAAATAATCATGCGCTGTTTTTTTAAACTGTACTCAACAAAAGCGACGAGAATTGCGCCTGCACTGAGCCAATATAAGGTGGAATGAGAAGCGGCTGTTAATGCAAATGCGTACACATTCATAATAAAGAACGGCTGAATGGTGCCGAGTAGATTGATAACCAAACTTAAGCGGACTAAGCTTTTTAATTCATCACTGTAATTGTAAAAAGAGTGCTTTATCCAATTGTTTTTATCTTGGGACTCAGGAGAGGGTTCGCGAAATAAACGCGAATAATTTGAAACATAACAAGTTTCAGCATCGCTGAAGGAATCAGTAGATTGATAAAAAAGGTTATCATTCTCAAAGTCATACATGCAGCAACGGCCGTCATGAATATTAATCAAGATATAGTCTTGTGCTTGGATAGTAATGAAGCAGGGAAAGGTCATCTGTTGTAATTGTACGGTATCAGTTATTTTTTGGGTATTGCACTCATAACCAAGCCGGGTTAACGTTCTGTCAAAGCTAACTTGATTATTTTCTTCATAAACAAACACATCGGATAAAATTTGTGGTGTGCCTTCCCACTCTAAGAGTATCAATGTATAGGATAAACCTAATAAAATAGGGGTTTCGGAAAAGCGATCGCCTAATATGCCATTTTGAAACTCATCAATGCGTTCTTTTATTTCATCAAAATTAATGAGGGTATCCATATTAATCACCTAACTTTATGAGGTTGGTTTGTGAATTTCTCTGGTTAATTTTATTGCTGACAATCACGAAAGTGTAAGAACGTGTTCGCGGTAACATACAAGAGAACATATCAATAACAAATTGTGCATCGTAAACAAGATCAAAATCATCGATGAGAATGATATGTTTATCACTTAATAAGGCACGTACAAGCAATAATGAGAAGTGTATTTGACGAGATATCATCATGTTATTTTTACTGCTTATCTCAGTAAAAAAACCTAATTTTAAGCTGTCTAGCTCATGCTTTATTGCTAGTGCTTCACAAAGTAAGTAGGCGGCACGCTGCAGTTGAGGGCGGAAACAGGTGAGATTATCGATAATAGTCCCTTCTATGAAGGTACTGTCTTTATCAACGACCACCATATCATTTTGGATAGCGGTAAGGTGTGACTCGTTACTTTGTAATAGGTATCTAAACACCGAGGATTTTCCGCTGCCAGAAAGCCCACTTAAAATATTAATTTTTTCGGCTCTAAAGTAGATCTCTTGGTTGTTTATGTTAATCACTGGTAGCACAGGCAATTCAGACTCAGTGTGCTGCTCAAAGTTTTTTTCTATTTCCAAAATCTCATTGAGCTGGGTGATATAAACGCGGTTTACCTTCCACTCTCCCGTAGTACGCATCGCTTGCTGATAAGGTCCAAAATAACGATTAGTTAATAAGATGATAGCCGCCATGATGCCTTGGCTCATTTCCATGTTGATTACCGCGCTCGCGCTGGTAATAACCACAAAGGTAACAGACAGTTGCTGTACAAGGTTCAATAGCAGCGAGTAACTTGCCTGCTGCTCTTCAAATTTGGTGTTGTAGTGCTCTCGTTGTCTCACCATATTTTTCATCAAATTTTCAATGCGATACTCCATCGCTCTACTTTTAATGTCGTGTGGATAGGAGATAATCTCAATCACTTTAGAGTTGGTTAGCCCCTCTATTTCTGACTTCAATTGCAGTAATTTTATTTTTTTATTGGATATCGTGTAAGAGACAATAAACAGAAATATAGATGCAATGATTAAAATAATTCCTATTTTCAAATCAATAACAGAGATGATTAACAGGGTTATAAGGCAGGTAAATAAGTTGATTAAAGATGAAATGACATCGCCACTGAAGAATGCTTTTAATGCCGGAATGGTATTTAAACGTTCAAGGTATTCACCCGTTTCTAGTTTTTTAAATTTATCAATATAGGGGGTGCCGATGGCATGAAAAAGTTGATTGGTTATCTTACTTTCAAATTTTAAGCCTATCTTAGAGATTAAACTGCCCTCAATGGCTTTAATTTTATAATCTAATACGATACTCGCAAGGATAATGGCATAGATATAATAGAGAGTGGAGGTTGCGTTATTGGGTAATACGCGATCAAAAATAATCAAAATAGAAAAGGGTAATACCAGTCCTAGCAAAGTACCCATGATGCTAGACATGAGTAAAAAGAGAGAGTCAAAATAACTGAGTCGAGGGAAATAGTTTAGTTTTTCCAAGGTTACAATACCCCTTTAAACTGTTCTAATAATGTAATATCAAAGCGCTTTTGCAGTGGCACCATGGTACTTGATAATTGCTCAATCTCTTGTAAATTAATAGGGCCAAGTAGGGCCTTTAATTTACTGACGTTGATGATGTAGTTATATTGGTTTTCCTGAAAATCTCGGATGCTGTTGTATAAGTTAGATTCGGCACCGAGCAGGTCGGTTAGGGTTTTTGTACCTATTTTGTAAGCTCGTTGCGATCCTTTATAAACAGCATAATTAGAGATGATCATTGATTTTAATGTGCGCATCGAATTGACATTATTATTAATATCATAAATCAACTCCTTAAAGCTTACCTCACTATCATCGAGTGTTTGTTCATATTGAATATTACTTTGCTCAATTTTATTGGCGTCTCTTTGATAGGTATATAAGTCGCTACCACCATTAGTAATGGGTAAGGTGAGATCCAGAGAATAGACAATATTATCGGTATCTGTACCTGTGCTATTATTGCTATCGGTAAACTCATAATTAACGCTAGCAGAAACGGTAGGGTAAAAACTCGATCTTGATTTTTCAGAGGTTTTAATCGATTTTTGGGTATTGAATTCTGCGATAATAATGTCGTAGTTATTAGTGAGCATATACCCCTGCAGATCTTGCTCTTCCTGCGTACTTATATTTTCATAGTTTTCACTTATTTTTACATCGACACTGGGTATCATTTTTATTTGTGTTGTAGATTGTAATTTGAGTAAAGCTACCTCTAAATTTTTTTCTATATCCGCCAGTTTACGAACATTCCCCTCTTTTTTTGCATAGGCTTCATAAACATCCGTTTTAGCAACATTCCCTAATTCGTGGCTACGCTGAACATGTTTAAATCGGGTTTCTGATGAGATAAGCTCGGATTCTGTGGCAATATATTGAGAGTGATATTTTAAGTATGAAAAATAACCTTCAACGACATTGATAATAATGTCGTTAATTATTTTATGGTGTTTTAGTAGGTTAATTTCATAGTCTAATTCACCAACTTGGTAATTATATACCTTCGATAAATCGATAACACTTTGTGATAAGGAGATGCTATAACCGTTACTGTTGTAACCATTCTTAGTGGAGGTGTAGTTCTCTTTTTCTAAGGTATCGGAGTCATTCCATTTAGTATTTGCTGAGGCATTTATTGTTGGGAAAAATGCGGATAAACCTTTTTTTCGATCATATTCAGAGGAGATAACTTCATACTCAGAAACACGTATCTTATAGTTATTTTTAATCGCTTGCTCGATAGTGATAGACAGTTCACTGGCATGGCCAATCTGAAAAGTGCTTACAAGCACGAGTAAAGCTAGGCATTGTAGGAATCGGCTCATTTTATCTTCCCTATCGCAATATATTTTTTGAGTGAAGCATATATAACGTCTTTCTTATAAGGCTTGTGCAATACATAATCCATCCCTGCATCAATGCATAATTTATGCTCTTCATTGCTTGTTAAGGCTGTGGCACCAATGATGATACTTGGTTGTTTTTTGTGTTGTTTTTCATATGCCCGGATCCGTTTTGTCGCATCTACGCCACCTAAATTGGGCATAATACAATCCATAAAAATAATATCGTGATCTAACTTATCGAGGTTATCTACTACCTGCTGTCCGTCATCCATGGTTTCGCACTCATACTCGAAATCAGAGAGTATTTTCTTCAAGATAAATTGCTGTAGCTTGTCATCTTCTACGATCAGTAGTTTTGGTAATGCTACAGCTGTATCGTCGTGATCTTTCTCAAGGTGCTCAAGCATATTAGAGATAAAGTCAGATGGAGGGCAGGGGTGATAAAAAATATGGTCAATATGTTCAAACACCTCTTTTACCTGATTTGATGTAGAAACAGATAAAAATATTTTGATGTTTTTCTTGCCTAAACGTGCCTTTATTATTTTGCAGAAGGTATTGAGTTTTACCCCTTTGATGGTGTTTGTCAGCAAGATGCCATCATTATCATCTAGCTGATTAATTGATTTAAATATATCGTTAGGTGTATTAGCAACCACCACGTCAGCACCTTGTTCAGTTAACATCTTATCAAGTACATTAGTTTGTATTGCAGAGGCTCCACAAATAAGTATTTTTTTATCCACTAGCAGGCTTGTTTGAGTTTGATAACGCTCTGGTTGAATATCAAAAGAGGTGCTAAAACAAGAGGTATTATCGATAACTTGACGTGTGACTTGGTAGTTTTTTATTTTACCTATCAGGGTTCTAGCCAGTGCTTTGTTGGTAATGAGTGTTTTATGGCTTTTGCTCCAAGGTAACTGTTCAATACTGTCAATTGAAGAGTAGTCAGAAGAATAGAGGTAAAAATTTAGGCTAATCTTCAATTGATCGACACGCTTAGTACCGCTGCAATTAATGGTTAATAGTATTTGTTCGTAACCTTGTGTTGCCAGTGCATCTGACATTTGCATTAATAGCAGCCAAAAAAGTCCAGTTTGATGGCCATAAAATGTTAAAGGTAAGGTGTTATCGACATAACATTCAATGCTTTTAGATAAATTTTTCGATTTACTGGCGAGTAATACAATCAAATCGCTGCTGAGTTTATTAAGGTTAACAATATTGTCATCTTTACTAATATCGATATTGGACAGTTGGTTAAAATTTTCAGCCAGATTTTCTAGCGTATGTGTGGCTGTAATGACGTCCTTAGCTAATACCAATTCACGTTCGTCCTTATCTACTGCAAGTAATTTCACTCCTCCTTGGATAGTATTTGTGATGCCGCGTATTTCATAACCGAGAAGGTTATAAAGACGCTGATAGAGATCTGTTTTTAGTTTTTCATTCTCCAACTTTTCAAAGCTAAACAGTAATAAAGAATATATTTTTTTCTCGTTCGGGTTAGTGTTGATACTTGATAGACGAGATTTTATCGCTTTTAAATCAAGATCTTTGATGCGGTTTAAGACATGATGAAAGAGGTGGGTAAGATCATCTGATTTATGGATTAGTTGTTTAATATACTTGTTTGAATAAAAATAGTGAAAAATGCTAACGACTAGGATTAGTAAGCTGATTAAAATCAATAGTAGTATATGGTATTCAGTCTGTTCTTTTAGATTGTAATGGTAGGCATTAATAACATCATTTAGTGTTGTGCTGATATGTTCTAAAGTAGGCGTAATTTGCTTTTGTAGAAGTTGTGTATCTGAGAGGGCATTATACTGGGCAATATGAACCTTAACTCGGTCAATATTATGCATCGCAACGGTCGAGACGAGTTTTTTTTCAGCTGCGGCTAGTCGCATAAATTCAAATAGGTAGCTGTTTAATTCAGCAGTAAAAATCCTCGTTTGGTTATCGTTACAACTTTCCGCTTGTTCCGCGCATATTATTAGTGCTGAGTTTAAACGCGTTATGCTTTTGAGCATATCCTCTGATACTTCGACAATGAGTTGATTATTTTGATTTTTTAAGCTGTTATTTTGAGATTCTATTATTTGATAAGTAAAAAAAAGTTGTAGGAAAATTAAAACTAGCAAAACCAGTTTTAATGCTTTTATGATAATTATTGCTTTTATCTTACTATCTTTCATTAAACGATTCTTCAAGTGCTGCCATGATTGGCTTTAAAGCATAATCAATAACACGTCGTGTGCCCGTTTTAA
The DNA here is from genome assembly GCF_030161115.1 of Psychromonas marina. Taxonomy (GTDB): domain Bacteria; phylum Pseudomonadota; class Gammaproteobacteria; order Enterobacterales; family Psychromonadaceae; genus Psychromonas; species Psychromonas marina. The sequence goes on along the minus strand of NZ_BSPQ01000015.1, from coordinate 3,201 downwards.
TATCAGCAGTAAATTCCATATAGGGGGATATGTTGTACTTTACGCCTTTTTTCATTAAATAATCTTTGTCAATCGTGATTTCTGCAAGAAAGAATTCATCTTCCTCTTCAGTATATGAACCGCGTGAAATAGAAGATATAACACCATTAATAACACCATAGTTAGCAAAGTTAAAGGTATCTAACTTTAAGTTAACTAACTGACCTTTTTCTATAAAACCGATATCTTTTCTAGGGATTTTTATCTGTCCGCGTAATGCATTTTTAAGAGGTGTGATTTCTGCAATGCTGTCACCGGGTGAAATGATTGCTGATATGTAATTATAATTTAGTTTATCTACGGTACCGTCAACAGGTGAGTAAACCGTGAGTCTTGATACCTTATCGGACAATGCGATACGTTGTGTTTGTTTAATGCTTAACTCTTTTCTAATTGTAGTAAGCTTATCCAAATACATATTATTACGTGTGGCTGAAGTATTAACCAATTGTTTTTTCATTCGGTTTAGCTGAAATCTTTCATTTAAAACCGCTTCATGTAAATTTTCTATTTCACGTACCATGTTCATGTTTTGTACCCTCATATTAAGTACATCAACGAACGAGGCCATCTCCTCTTTAAAGAGTGCTTCTTTTATAGAAAGCTGCTGTTGTATGAGCCCTAACTGGGTATTAGATGAAATTATGCGTTTATTCATGGATGATATTAATTGTGTTTTATGAACAATATCATGCTTAATCAAGGCATCATCTGAACTGTTTTTATCTTTTTCTACTCGCCATGTTTTATAGTGAGTTTGTACTAGTTCTGGAAAAAGAGTAAACGCTGCTAAATCTAATTCCGTATCATTTAATAGAGAGCTGTATTTAAGGTTTTCAATTGTTAAACCTGCTATTTCGTAATCAGTCACTTGCAACTCATTCTCTCTATCAAGAGAGTTAATCAGTGCTATTTTCTGGCCTTTATAAACAATATCACCAGGGGCTACATACAACGCGAGTAGCATCCCACCTTCTAAGTGCTGAATTTTTTCTATATCAGAATCAAGTAGGATTTCTCCTCTTGTTGATACATTTATTTCAAGCTCAGCTTGAGAGCTCCAAATCAGTGCGATGATAGAGAAGGCAAATATGATGATAGCAATACGCTGCCCGGTATTTTTTTTATTTGCGCTGACTTCATCGATTATATTGGTGCTATGGGCTTTATTGACCGATTGTTCAATAACTTGGTCAAAATTTACATCAATAGAATCATCTTTTTTCATAATGTGGATAGCTGATTTCGCGTACAGATATTAGGCAAGGTACTCCTCCATCTGTAATTTAATTTTATCGAGCTCTGTTTGTATAAGTTGAATATCATCAGCATTAGGCTGTTCTCCATCTCTAGCTAGTTGCTCAACAGTTTTTATTGTTGGTACAATATTTTCATCACAAATGTTTGATAAGGAACCGCTTAATGTATGCATTGTATGGAAAAGGGTGTCATATTGTTCGTTGTTGACCTGCTCTTCTATTCTTGTGTTGATATCTTTGTTATCAGAAAGGTATTGTTGAAAAATTGTTGATACAAATTCTGTATCGCCTCCAAACATCTCGGTAAGCATCTCTATATTTATCATTTTAAACCTGCCAAATCATTAAATTATAAGGGATCTATGCGTATTGTGGAATACGTCATAGGTAAAACTTAGCATACAATTAATAGACTTCTTTCAGGGGTGTTGCTGTTTAATATATAACTATGCCTTCGATCACATATTTTTTATATTTCGCCCTGTGTTTTTGGAATAATCTGCATATGAACATATTATAAAAAAACAAGGTGATTGTTTTTATTATAAAAATAAGGTCTAAATTATGTCAGAGTCTGAAAATAATGAATTAAATGATGCAGTTGAGCAAGTATCTACTGATGATAGTGCAACTTCTGGTGCAGAATCAAATTCAGGACAGAATCGTGAATCTACAATAACGAGTACTGTTGCTACGGGTGTCGATTCTGTAGCCGCTGACCTTGCTGAAAGTAACCTTGCAGATGGTGGGGGAGGTGTTGAAAGCTCTGGTGCCGATGTAGGGAGCGATGAAGGCGAAAACTCTGATGATGGTGGGGCCGCTGCCGCCGCTGCCGCAAGTAGCGCTGACTCTCAAGCTGTTGAGGGTGCTGCTGAAAGTACAGAAGAAGGGGCACAAAGTAGTGCTTCAGCAAGCGCTGAAGCGCCAGCTGAAAGTGAAGCGTCTTCAGGGGCACAAAGTGTAGGTGGTACTGATACATCAGGCCCTACCGCGACCGCGGGAGCACAAGTAAGCTCTGCTGATGTGGCTTCTGCTGCAACAGAAGAAACAGTTGTCTCAGAAGGTGCTGAAGCGACAGAAGACGATTCTGATTCAATAACCAACAGCCAAACCTTTGAAGTGAATGTTGAAAGTGATATTAATGAAGATGGAACTATTGATGCAGATGATCTGCCTACTTCTGATACAGCAACAGACTCACTCACCTTCGAGGTTGATGTTACCCCAGAAAATGATGCGCCCACCGCCGTTGATAAACTATTTAGCATGCAAGAAGATGGCATTATTACCTTCACTGCAGAAGAGCTGCTAGTTGGTGCTACAGATATTGATGGTGATGATCTTTCTATAGAGTCTGTTAATTACAGTGGTACAGATGGTGTTCTAACTGCCAATCAAGATGGCTCCTTTTCTTTTGCTCCAAACGAAAATTTCAATGGTAATGTTGATGTTACATTTACGGTCTCAGACGGAACAACAACCGTTGATGCAAATATTGATCTGTCTATACAGGGGGTAAATGACTTTCCTGTAGCTGGTTCAACTTCATACCAAATGAATGAAGATGGCAGTATCAATTTAAGCCCAAACCAGCTACTTGCAAATGCAAGTGATGTTGAAGGTGAAGTCGCACTTGATAGCGTGACCTATTCAGGAACTGATGGTGTATTAGTTAATAATGAAGATGGATCCGTCACATTCTTACCGAATGAAAACTTCAATGGTGATATTAGTTTAGATGTAGCTGTTGTAGATGAAGCAGGAGCAATCACTGTTGGTAATGCTGGCATTGAAGTGCTCGCTGTTAATGATTTACCGATTGCAGGTGAAACTTCATATACCATTGATGAAGATAGCGTGCTTATCTTCAATGAAAGTCAAATACTCGCTAATGCCTCAGATA
>NZ_BSPQ01000014.1 GCF_030161115.1 Psychromonas marina | reverse complement strand
ATTATGGCTCTGGTTGAAAAACTAACCCACGGTAGAGGCTAGCACCTTAGTGGGAGTCATTATGTCTATATGCCTAGGAGATCCAATGTCAGTAATCGCTAATACGCCTAAACCTCCATATTATGCTGTGATTTTTACATCCACAAGAACCGAGGGTGATAATGGTTATGGAAAAATGGCAGATAGAATGGTCGAGCTAGCTGAACAACAATCTGGGTTTCTGGGTATAGAATCAGCAAGAGAAGATGTTGGTATAACTGTTTCTTACTGGGTAGATCTAGATTCAATTAAAAATTGGAAAGCGAACTCTGAACATTTAGAAGCTCAAAAAACTGGTCGTAAGTCTTGGTATGATTCTTTTAAGGTTCGTATTTCAAAAGTAGAGCGAGATTACGGCATATAACAAGTCACTCAAAAGGACAAAAAATAGTTGGTTTTTGCTCCTGCGTCGCTTATTTTAACCAACTATTTTTTGCCTCTTAGTGAGGCGTTATAAAGTGTTCATTTAGTGTGTTTAGGTTTGTTTTGTAAGTCCAAAAATCAGCAAAGTTTTTGGTGAGGTTGGCATCACTAACGTCGTTGTAAGTTTGCTCAAATGGGGTGGGGTTTCAATGCCTAAACGTCGTCACTTGCTGTGTTTTACACTTCAAGTGCGGTAGCCTGTTTGAGAGTCCAAAATCGATTTTCAGCAAGCGATTTAACATTGGTTTTTAGCTTCGTTCGTCAACGCGCCTCGCTGAAAATTAATCTTAAATTGAAAAGGGCAGTTATATCGCAATGTTGCCTTCAATCGTAGGGTTCAACGGTTGACTTTATAACAAGCAATTTAAGTCGGAACAAAAACAGTTGGCTATTGTTCGCTCCTCACAAATTTTAGCCAACCATTTTTGTCCGCTTAATGTGGGCGTTATAAAGTGTTCATTTAGTGTGTTGAGGTTGGTTTTGTAAGTCCAAAAATCAGCAAAGTTTTTGGCGGAGTTGGCATCACTAACTTCGTTGTAAGATTGCTCAAATGGGCTGGGTTTTCAATGCCTAAAGGTCGTCACTTGCTGTGTTTTGCACTTTAAGTGCGGTAGCCTGTTTGAGTGTCCAAAACCGAGTTTTATTCGGTAATTAAAAATTGCTTTTTAGCTTCGTTCGTCAACGCGCTTCGCTGAAAATTAATCTTAAATTTAAAAGGACAGTTATATCGCAATGTTACCTTTCAATTGTAGGGTTCAATCGTTGACTTTATAACAAGCAATTTAAGTCGGAACAAAAACAGTTGGCTTTGTTTCGTTCCTCAACAAGTATAGCCAACCATTTTTGTCCGCTTAATGTGGGCGTTATAAAGTGTTCATTTAGGGTGTTGGGGTTGGTTTTGTAAGTCTAAAAATCAGCAAAGTTTTTGGCGAAGTTGGCAACACTAACTTCGTTTTAAGGTTGCTAAAATTGGCTTGGTTTGCAAAGCCTAAACGTCGTTACTTGGTGTGTTTTGCACTTCAAGTGCGGTAGCCTGTTTGAGTGTCCAAAACCCAGTTTTATTTGGTGATTTAAAATTAGTTTTTAGCTTCGTTCGTCAACGCGCTTCGCTGAGAATTAATCTTAAATTGAAAAGGGCAGTTATATCGAAATGTTGCCTTCAATGGTAGGGTTCAACGGCTGACTTTATAACAAGCAATTTAAGTCGGAACAAAAACAGTTGGCTTTGTTTCGTGCCTCAACAAGTATAGCCAACCATTTTTGTCCGCTTAATGTGGGCGTTAGTTGGTTTTTAAAATTGATGTTGGTAAGTCTTTCTGAGAAACATTTTTGGTTGTGATTTGAGTTTTGTCATCTTCAAAGTCGTAGCCTTGTGGCGGTACTGTAAACTCGCTCATTCCGCCAAAATATGCTGTCGTTAATAGTCGTCTGGTGCAAAGTTTAACCTCGAAGTTTATCGTTATTCTCGGCTCCATTAACTCTGCTTATTTTATAAGGGCGTCATTCTGTATTTTAGTTTTTAAGAAGTCATCTCGAAAGGGGATTTAAGTTGAATTTGAATCTCAGTTTTTGAATTGGTCGCTAGCTAAAGTTTCCAATATTGATTATCGTGTTTCTTTGGTTTTTAAATACCGCCAAACACAACTAACAAGGCATTTAAACGGAATTAAAACAGTGGGTTATGTTTCGTGCCTCAACATTATAACCCACTGTTTTAATCCGCTTAATGCGGCGTTATGTGCTTTTGAATCAGTGGCTTTATATTCTGATTACAGTAAATACTCAAGGAGGATTTTTGAATATATTAGTTTTAAGACATTCAGATGAACAAGTTAAGCTGAATGGGAAAAGGGATGTGATATCTGCAAGTCAATTAGAGCATGCCACTGGATATGCCCTTAATAGATATCAATTAGCTGCTACATCAGTTGGAGACTCGGCTTACATCATTGATCGAACGAATAACATAGCATTCTTTGGGGAAATAATTTCTATAGTAGAGAGATATGTAACTCTCAAAAATGGAAATAAAGATAGAAGGCAAGATTTGAAGTTGCAGAATGTTAAATCTTGTAAGTTTGTAGATGTACCTTTTGTTAAAGGCTGGGAAACTCAGCGTGGTGTTAAAGTTTTACCAAGAATAGAATTTGATAAAATTGTTGGCAGTTTATAAAACAGCACATAACAAGAAATTTAAACGGAACAAAAACAGTTCGCCATGTTTCGTTCCTCAACAAGTTTGGCAAACTATTTTTGTCCGCTTAATTAGGCGTTATATGTCGCTACCGATTGAGTTACTTTGAATGTTTTAGATATGTTATTTAACGGATAGTACAAGGAATAATGGTAATGGAGTATGTTTTTGTATTGGCAGTGATTTTAAATTTACTGCAGTTTTACATATATTTACTAATCAAAAAGCATAATAAGGCGATATTAGATCGAGTGTTTGAAGGTGCTCCCCATAAAAACAATCCAGCGCATTTATTGAAAAAAGCATTGTTTTATACGAACCCATTTGAATGGAGGGGGATTAAAGAGGGGTATATCAAATTCCTATTGTTTGTTAACTTGCTTATGTTTATTTATATAGTAGTCAGGCTGTTCACTGGATAACCAAGTTATTTAGTGTAAATTTAAATATGAAGGGTAGTTTATCACTTTTTTGTAAACTGATCGCGAGCATATAACAAGCAATTTAAGTCGGAACAAAAACAGTTGGCTTTGTTTCGTACCTCAACAAGTATAGCCAACCATTTTTGTCCGCTTAATGTGGGCGTTATAAGTCGCTAATTTTTATGCGGTGTTGTGGTTTTTCAAATACGCCTTGAGCACTGTTTTGTCGTGAGATTTGTAATATCGTTACTGTGTAAATTCGGATATTTTGGTTATCTAAATTGGTTTTTAGTTACCTTCACAAAGTGTTTTCTACAGAGTTCAAAGTTAATGCGTAAGTGGCTTTAAATCGAACAGAAATGGTTTACTATTTCTCTCTATCTTTGGCTAGTGTTTCAAACGGTTAAAATTGACCCGCGAGCTTCTAACAAGCACTTTAAACGGAACAAAAACAGTCGGCTATGTTTCGCTCCGCTACACAATTTTAGCCAACAATTTTTGTCCGCTTAAGTGGGCGTTGGTATGACTTCCCACGTCAATCTAAATATTACTT
>NZ_BSPQ01000013.1 GCF_030161115.1 Psychromonas marina | reverse complement strand
ATAACTTCAATGGTGTTGTACCAACGGTGACATACACCGTGAGCAACGGCGAATCCACCGATGACTCTACCTTATTAATTACGGTAAACCAAGTCAACGACGCGCCTATGGCCATCGATGATGGTCTTTCAACTAGTGAACCTTACACCGTAAATCTAGGCGATTTTGCTCCAGACTCTGCTAATAACAGTGGTGATACAAACTGGAAAAATATAGATAGCACCGGTTCTGCTGTATCGATATCTGCTTCAGATAAGAATGATGGAGCTGATTCGGTCACAATAGAAACCGATAATGTTTCTGATAATAAAAACGCACTCGGTGTTAATAATGGTCAGATAGATTTTGATAGCCGTGATTCTATTGATATCACTTTTAACGGAAATGTTAATACTGCAACAGTGAATATTGCTCGTATCTATTCATACGATACAGACAAAAATTCACCTGGTTATGAAAGTTATGAGCAGGGACAATGGATCGCTTATAAAAATGGTGTTGAAGTTGCTTCCGGCATTTTCACAACAACCGATAACAATAATAAGACTGCAATTGTAACGATTGATACAGGTGACATAGTATTTGATTCCATTAGTTTCGAAGCATTGGAACAAGCGGGCAGTAATGATCAAAGTGACTATTTCATCACTGGTATCACTGCTTCGGGTAGCGCCGAGCATAATAGTGTTTATGAGGTTACTGAGGATCAGTTGTTAGACAGTTCAACATTGACTGTCCCGGCCCGCAGTCTACTTAATAATGACAGTGATCCTGATGGAGATGCACTTTTTATCGTTGATACCCTTGTTACTTCGCAGAATGGTGTCGATATACAGATAAATGCTGATGGTACATTCATTTATGATCCTAGTGGATATTATGATCAGCTCGCACCAGGTCAAGTTGCTACTGATACTTTTGAATATACAATTAGCGATGGAAACGGGGGGACGGATACCGCTACAGCAACTATTACGATTATTGGCACTGCTGATAACTATTCTGGTGACTCTGGTGGCACAGGTGACAATACTATTACTGGAACAGATGGAAATGATGTCATCGTAAGTGATGTTCAATATACTCAAATAGTTAAAGGTGGAAATTTCAACATTGCCTTTATTCTTGATACATCTGGTAGTATGGGCAATGCAGCAGTTGCTACTGCTAAAGAGCAACTAACTATTGTATTTAACCAGCTAATCACTAATGCCAAATTAGATAACAGTGGCACTGTAAATGTACTTTTAGTTGATTTCGATACTAATGCACAGCAAGAAGTTTCAATTAATCTTAATACTAGTGCCGATCCATTAACGACATTAACTAATGCTTACAACAGTATTACGAATGGAGGGTGGACCAATTATGAAGCGGCATTCCAACAAACAACAGATTGGTTTACTAATGGCATCGCCGCTAGTAATGATGGAACAAATGTCACTTATTTCATTACTGATGGTGTACCTAATGCTTATCTAGATAATAATATTGTTGTTTCTGATGTATATGATATTGCTAAAACAGAAGCTTTAGCAGCATACAACGTTCTAAAAGAGTTATCTGAAGTAGAAGCAATTGGTATCAAAAACGACATATCTCTTGATGAGTTGAAACCTTACGATAGTGATAGTGATCCTAGTGCTACTGTTAATGTAAATGGCCTTTCTGCGATTATTTTAGGAAGTGAAGCTTTATTATCTCAAGGTAATGATACTGTTGATGGTGGTGCTGGTAATGACATCATATTTGGGGATCTTGCACCAAACTCTATTGATTCAACTGATGGATATTTAGCTTTACAAACTTATGTTGCTGGAAAATTAAATATTGCTGATGTTAATGACGTTACTATTGCAGACGTACATCATTACGTGAGTGAAAATACGAGTGATTTTGATACTACAGAGGCTAAGGATGGAAATGATAAGCTTAATGGAGGTGATGGTCGCGATATTATCTTTGGTCAAGGGGGCGATGATACACTTACCGGCGGGCTTGGTAATGATCTACTGATTGGTGGTGAGGGTGCTGATACTTTCGTTTGGCTAGAAGGTGATACAGGCATTGACCATATTCAAGGTTTTGATATTACTGAGGGTGACAAGCTTGATTTAAGTGATTTATTACAAATCAACAACGGCGACAACCTCAATGATTTCTTAGACTTTGATAGTAATGATGGAGATACCATTATTTCTGTTCATGCTGATGGTGGCACTGAGTTGATGCAAACGATTGTATTAGATGGTGTTGATCTTGGTAGTGATGATGTGACTATTATTAACGACTTACTAGCAGGGACAAATAATGAAAGTGCATTGTTTATTGCTGACAATGCCACAATAACGCCATCACCGATTAATGCTGATATATTAGAGGTCATCATTAATGATTAGCTAAAGCATTAATGAATTGTTTAATTGAATGCTAATTTTTATTAAAACGCTAATAAAAAGCTAATGTAAGTTAAGTTTCTGCTTACATTAGCTTTTACTTGATAAATAATTCATATAAACTCCACTTTTGGTGTTGTCACCATTTAATTCATTAACATTTCTCTAAAAAATTCTTATAAGTTATATACTTACTTAAATATTAAATGGACTCGAGTATTTAAATGTCATCTTCCCAGGAACAGTGGACGATTAACGCTTCTCAAAGTATTAGCGAAGATCCACTTTTAGACAGTTTAGTTTTATTAAGTGAACACTTTGGAAATCCTTGTTCAGCAGAAGCGCTTGCTGCAGGTCTTCCACTTAGTCGCAGTGTTTTGACGCCTGAGTTATTGCCTCAGGCTGCTTTGCGTGCGGGGTTAAGTGCAAAATTAAGCCGTAAAAGTCTCAATAATATCCCCAAAATGCTGCTCCCATGCATTCTTATGCTAAAAGACCAAAAAGCATGTGTTTTACAATCCATAGATTTTAAAAACAATCAGGCAATTTTGTCATTGCCTGAGACGGGTGGTGAAGAAAAGTTAACTATTGAAGAGTTAGAATCTGTTTACGTGGGTTATCTGTTTCTGATTAAACAGAAATATCACGGTGATCGAGATTTTGATGTTCATATTAGTGACAATAAAAAGCATTGGTTATGGGGAACTATCCGCCAATCGGCACCGATTTATCGTGATGTTATTGTCGCGTCTATTCTAGTGAATATTTTTGCATTGGTATCACCGTTACTGGTGATGAATATTTACGATAAAATTGTACCTAATTTAGCTTTTGAGAGTTTATGGGTATTGGCTGTCGGCGCAACTGTTGCTTACACCTTTGATTTTATACTTAAGCAACTTCGTGGTTACCTTATTGATGTTGCAGGTAAAAAAGTCGATATACAAACCTCCTCTAAACTATTCGCAAAAGTGATCGGTCTCTCTTTGGAAAAGCGTGCGCCAAGTGTCGGTGGTATGGCGAGACAACTCGGTGAGTTTGATAGCGTGCGTGATTTCTTATCATCAGCCACAGTGACAGCATTAGTCGACTTACCCTTTGCATTCCTGTTTGTATTTATAATTTATTTGGTGGCCGGAGACTTAGCTGTTTTCTCTGTCATTGCAGCAATACTTATTTTAGGTTATGCCTTATTAGTCCAGTCACGTCTACGTCATGCAATCGAAGAGAGTAATAAATTCTCCGGGCTTCGCCATGGCCACCTTATAGAAAGCCTATCATCGCTTGAATCTATCAAAGCAAATGGTGCAGAGGGCGTAGTGCAAAATGCGTGGCAGCAAATGCTTGGGCATACCTCAACATGGCAACTAAAAACTAAAGTCATCACTAACTCTGTTGCGAATGTTTCCAGTTTTATCGTACAGATGGTGGTAGTCGCTGTAATTGTACTTGGTGTCTATCGTGTCTCTGAAGGCCTGATATCAATGGGGGGGATCATTGCTGCCGTTATGCTATCAAGTCGTGCTGTTGGACCAATGGCAAAAATAGCTGCGTTAATGACACGCTATAACCAAACCGTCAGTTCCTTAAGACAACTCGATGGCATTATGGACCAAGAGGGAGAATTTGAAAACAAAGGCCATTTGGGTAGTCATACTAAATTGAAAGGTAACATTGTTTTTGAACATGTTAATTTTCATTATCCTGATATTGAAAAACCTGCTTTATATCCCTTATCCCTGAGAGTGAAGCCTGGAGAAAAAATAGCGATAATCGGGCGTAATGGCTCAGGAAAAACAACGCTAGCTAAATTATTGCTTGGCTTATTTCAGCCGGGGCAAGGCAGTATTCGCTATGATGGCTTACATCAAGGGCAGATTCACCCCAGTGATTTACGCCGTAATATTGGCTATTTACCACAGGATATTGTGCTCTTTCATGGTTCGATCAAAGATAATATTCTTTTTGGCACTAAACAGGTGACCGAGTATCAATTACTGCGTGCAGTGCAGATGTCCGGTGTTAGCCTGTTCACTGATATGGAATCGCAAGGTTTAGAGTTACAAGTTGGAGAAGGGGGGAAATCTCTTTCTCGTGGGCAAAGGCAGGCAGTTGCGCTTGCAAGAGCAATACTTAATGATCCGCAGATGTTATTACTTGATGAACCAACAGCAAGTTTAGATGCACGTGCTGAAAAGTTATTTATTGAATCGATGAAAGTCACCGCTCAAAATCGTACTTTGTTTTTAATTACTCATAAAATGCACCTGTTGCAATTAGTGGATCGAATTATCGTACTTGATAGTGGGCACCTAGTCGCAGATGGTTCAAAAGAACTCATATTGGAAAAACTTAAAAATGGATTGTTGAGCAGCGCTCCTAAGAAGGGGGCTAAACAATGAAAGTAAGTAAAGAAGATTTAGAGATGGCGGATGATGTTTATGGCGCTATCTTAACGCAAACACCAACGGTACATCGGTTAACAATTTGGGCACTGCTTGCACTGTTTATCTGTTTTATGGTCTGGGCATATTTCGCTGAATTAGATCGCGTCACCCGTGGTGAGGGGAAAGTAATTCCTTCGTCACAAGTGCAAATAATCCAAAGCCTTGATGGCGGTATATTACAAGAGCTATATGTTACTGAGGGAATGCAGGTTACCAAAGGGCAGTTGATTGCTCGTATTGATGATACTCGTTTTCGTTCTGATATGGCGCAGCAAACACAAGAAGTTGATGCGTTACGTGCCAATATTATTCGCCTACGTGCAGAGTTAAGTGATGTATTAGTTGCAGATGTCGCTGAGTGGCAACTGCAAGTGAAAATAAAAAAAGAGGTGCTGGTATTTCCTGATGATTTGCAAACAACTTCCCCTGAACTCGTCGCACGTAATCAAGATGAATATACAACACGTATTAATAATTTGGAAAATCAGGTTGCGATTCAAGGGCAGCAGATAAAGCAGCGAGAGCAGGAAGTAAAAGAGATTAGTTCTAAAATTAATACGCTGAGAAGTAGTTTAAATTTTGCAAATAGAGAATTAAAACTGACCATTCCTCTCGCTAAAAAACGCATTGTACCTGAAGTTGAACTGTTGAAGTTACAACGTAGTGTGAATGATATCAAAGGTGAACTTAATGCGTTGCGTTTATTAAAGCCTAAGGTGCAATCTTCCTATGAAGAAGCCATTTTAAAGCGTCGCGAAGCAGTATTAAAATATCGAACCGAAGCGCGCGCTCAACTTAACGAATTGCAATCTAAATTCTCACGACTTAGTGAGGCACAGGTCGGTGTAAAAGATAAAGTGAGCAAAGCACTGATTACATCACCTGTCGTGGGGACAGTTAAGACACTGCATATTACTACATTAGGTGGGGTGGTGAAGCCTGGTGAAGTACTGTTAGAGATAGTACCTTCGGAAGATAAATTATTGGTAGAAGCGAAAATCATCCCTAAAGATATCGCTTTTATCCACGTTGGTTTACCTGCAATGGTGAAAGTTACCGCCTACGATTTCACACGTTATGGCGGGCTTGAAGGCATTGTTGAGCATATTAGTGCTGATACAACACAAGATGAAGAGGGCAATAGCTTTTATATTATAAGAGTGAGGACCACGGAATCAAGTATGCATAGTCGTGACAAGCAAGATATGCCGATCATTCCAGGCATGATGACCACTGTTGATGTGATTATTAGCAAGCGGACTATACTTGAGTATATTTTAAATCCGATTTTAAGGGCTAAAGAGATGGCGCTTAGGGAATATTAAGATGGATAATTTAAATGGAGTTATGATGAAACAACAACGTTTCAATTTAGTAAAAAAAGGGGCGATAGGGCTGCTATGCAGTGCTATGTTCCTACCAAGCGTGGTAAATAGCCAATCACTAGAACAAGCGGTTGCTTTTACCTTTGATACACACCCTGAGTTGCGTGCCGCATATACCCGTTTTAAGGTAAACGAAAAACAGGTTGAGCAAGCAGAATCTGGTTATTGGCCAACAATCGATGCAACAGCGGGTATTGGTTATGAATATACTGATAGTCCAACTACTAGGAGATCGGGTTTAGCTGGAGGGGATGACACTGAAGACTTAACCCGACGTGAAATTGGATTAAGCCTAAAGCAAGAGTTGTTTAGCGGGTTTCATACCAGTAGTGAAGTTGATAGAACGAGTTATGCAACAAGTGCTGAACAGTGGCGCTTATATAGCATTGCTGAGGATCTTGCATTGGAAGTCAGTAAGGTTTATTTAGATCTTATTAAAGCTGAAAAACTGGTTGCGCTTTCAGAGAAAAACCTCGCTGCACATGAAGAAATCTATGATCAAATTAAACAACGTACTGACTCAGGTTTCGGAAGTTCCGCTGATCTTTCACAGATCAATGGTCGATTGGCAAAAGCACAATCAAACTTAATCGCTGCAAAAAATAATTTTTTAGACAGTAAGGTAACTTTTTACCGCGTTATTGAACAACGCCCAGATAACTTAGTTATTCCATATCCAGACTCTGCAATGTTGCCAAAAACAGAAGAAGAAGGTCTGCAAATGGCATTGGATAATCACCCGGTGATTAAAGCGGCAACCAATGATATTCAATCGGCAAATGCACAGCATGAAACGTCAAATTCTAATTATTACCCTAAAGTATGGATTGATGTTAATGCCAACTTTAATGATAACTTAGATGGTGAAAATGGCGTTAATACGTTCACTGATGTTGGTGGCGATAATAACGAAGTACTCGCTATGTTACGTGTGTCTTATAACCTTTTTTCCGGGGGGAAAGACGAAGCTTATGCTAAAGAAACGGCTTATAAAATAAGTGAAGCAAAAGAGTTAAACCGTAATGTTCATCGCCAAGTTAGTGAAGGGTTTATTCTTTCATGGAATGCATTTGAACAGCTTAATTTGCAGAAAAAGTACATAAAAATGCATGTTGTTGCTTCGAAAGATACCCAGTCAGACTATAAAGAGCAGTTTAAAATAGGACAACGTAGCTTGCTGGATCTACTAGATACAGAGAATGAGTTATATCAAGCACGTCGTGACTTTTTAGATGCTGAATTTACTGAAATATCAGCACAGTACAGAATTTTACATTCGATAGGGCTATTGGTTGAAGCACTGCGTGTTACGCGACCTAATAGCTGGTTAGGCGAAGAACAGTTTGATGGAGGAGTTCCACAGTGAAACAATTAATCTTATTATGTGTTATATTTTTATCTGCTTGTTCAACGCAAGTTATTGATATGACAGAAGAACCGACGGTTCAGAAATTCAACTTAAACGACAGTGAGGGTGATGGCATTATTCGTGCGCGGGATGAATGCCCTGATTCTTATGCGGGCTCACAAGTAAATAATGATGGTTGTGGTTCGCAAACTGTAGAGACGGTACGCCGTAAATTGCAGGTAAACTTTGCGACTAACTCCTACGTTGTGAAGCAAGAATATCTACCTGAGATAAAAAAACTAGCTGATTTTATGACAGAGTTCCCACAAACAATCGTTACCATCGAAGGCCATACTAGTATTCGTGGTAGTGCACAGCTTAATCAAAAACTATCAGAAAACCGTGCGATTGCGATTAAAAACATTTTAGCTCGTCAATTTAATATTGCACCTAAGCGTATCACTGCAATAGGTTATGGTTTTGAAAAACTATTATTAGAAGGAAATGATGAATATATTCATGCTCGTAATCGACGAATCGTTGCGGAAATTAGTAGCGATAAAAGTTTTATAGATATGAAGTGGAATATATACAGTGTTGATAATGAAGTTGAGTAATTAAGCGTTTGAAAAGCTCATCTATTTTGCTTGTTTGGCAAATGCTAATCATAACTAGTTTATTGTTAATGATGGTTTCATTTTTACACGCACAAAAGATGAGCAAACTTGATGAATCCAAAATTGTTGCAGCACTTATTGATAATTATGGTGAACGTGCAGGGAAAAGAGGTAATGCCTGGTTTCGCTTAATGGAAAATGCTAATTCACTTGATGAAGCAGAACAACTTTATCGAGTGAATAACTTTTTCAACTTATTACGTTTTACCAATGATATTAAGTTGTGGGGAGTTAATAACTATTGGGCAACACCGATCGAGTTTTTAGGGGTAAATGCGGGGGACTGTGAAGACTTCGCCATTGCCAAGTACTTTACACTATTAGAGCTTGGTATTCCGGATAATAAAATGCGTATTACCATGGTTAAAGCTGTTACTTTAAATCAGTACCACATGGTCGTTGCTTATTATGCAACACCTAGTTCGGTTCCGGTTATTCTCGATAATATCGATGGCAACATTAAGCCAGCAACGCAGCGTAAAGACCTTATCCCTGTGTATAGCTTTAATGGTAAACAACTTTGGCTTAATAAAAGTAAAGGGCAAGGTGTACTTGCCGGTAAATCAGAACGTCTTAAGCAATGGACTGACTTAAACAAACGAATGGGTATCTCAAACCTTAAACAACCAAAATTGAGAATGGAGTAAAAAATGACCCTTTATAATCAGATAAATTCATTGTTATTGGCACTGTTTTTATTAGTGATGTCTAGCTTGGTGTATTTTCAGTTTACTGAAACCAAAGCGTTTATGGTTGATCAAATGGATTCTGATCTCAACAATACGGTTACCTCTTTGAGTTTGATGTTAAAACCACATTTAGAAACAGGGGATGCGGCGACGGTTGATACTTTAGTCAATGTTATTTTTGAAGGCGGATTTTATAAACAAGTCACGTTGTCTTGGCTTGCAGATAACAAACAACAGCAATGGAAAAATGAGGTTAGCATTCAAAAGGTGCCACAATGGTTTATTGATTTAGATCTATTTAAGGCACAGAGCAAAGAGGTAACTATTACCTCAGGTTGGTTGCAGTTAGCCACGCTTAAAGTCGTTTCTAATCCTGCAATCGGATATAGAGAGTTATGGCGAATCATGAATAATACCTTAATGGTATTAGCGATTCTTTTTCTTGTTTGTATGGTACTGCTACGTTTACGTTTAAAACGAATTTTAAAACCTCTTCATGAAGTTGCTGAGCATGCACGTGATGTCTCACAGCGTAAATTTAATCCAAGTATGGCGCTCCCATCAACAACGGAATTGAAAGAGGTCGTCGGAGCAATAAACTCAATGTCAGGTCAGCTAAAACAGGTTTTTTCTGCTTTAGATGATGAAGTTGAGAGTCTTAAAGATGATACTTTACGTGATCATGTTTCACATCTCCCTAACCGTTTATATCTTACTGGTCAGTTAAATAGTTGGCTCAATGAACCTGATATAGGCGCTTTATTAATTGCTGATTTGAACTGGTTAGATCAGTTACATAGTCGTTATGGTTATCAGATGCGTGATCAAACCATTAAAGTACTTGCCAAAAAATTTACTAAAGAACTACCACATGCGGATGAAACACTGGTTGCACGTATCTCTAATACTGAGTTTGCTTTTTTAATTCGTAAAGCGGATAGAGAGCAAGTACTGGAATCATTGCAATCATTGATTCGACTCATTAACCAAGAGATGCTGAATGCAAGCTTTGAGTCTAATCAAGACTTTGCAATAGGTATAAGTGAGCGAACGAATGGTGTAACCCGTGCCGAATTATTATCACAAGCAGATAATGCACTGCAAAAAGCGCTCAATGAAAATAAAATAAGCAATTGGTTTTATGTTGAGTCAGAGCAAGATGTGAGCCGTGAAGGATGGCGTGAACAATTAGTTAAGTCGATTAATCAAAATCAGTTCTTATTTCAATGGCAACCAATCCAGCAGTGTAGTGATGGCGAGGTCATACATCGAGAAATATATTGTCGTTTAGAAGTTGATGGAAAAGTGATCAAAGCAGGGCAATTCATGCCTTATATTGAACGTTTAACACTTGGGCATCGTTTAGATAGGTGTTTACTACAGGCGATAGCAAAAGAAAAATTGCTTGATCTGAATAGTGAACCGATTGCAGTTAATTTATCCCGTGAGAGTGTCAATAACCTTGACTTTCATCGTTGGCTTAAAGGGTATTTATCGGAGGTTCGTTCTCCTGAAAAACTTCACTTCGAGATGTCTGAATCAGGTATTACGCAAAATTTGGATACCTGTTTACAGCTTTGTGAAATTATTACGATGGCAGGATCGAAGTTTGGGGTTGATAACTGTGGTAGACAGATGGGGTCATTGACCTACCTACAGCAATTAAAGCCACATTATATCAAACTAGATATGTCACTCTCTTGTTACAACAACGAGGAAAATGAAGAGAATCAACAGAACTTAGAGCTTTGTCGTGCACTGGTTAATATTGCAAGAGGGTTAAACATCACTGCAATTATTACCGGTATTGAAGATGAGAGACATCTGCAAACGATTAAACCTTTAAGAGCTGAAGGCTATCAGGGGTATATTATGCCTCCTGTAGAGATCACTACAGCTTAATCGTGGTTAGCTAATAACCACGTTAGCTAGTACCCACGTCACTCAATATTAGTAACGTGGGTAAAGGTTTTAATCAGCAAAACCATCATGTACAAAAGCGTGTTTACGTTGATAAAAGTTCTCTTGCTCAGAGTCTAAAAAGGCCAGTGCATGTTGATAGCCCTCCTCTTTAAACTTCTCAATTTTTGCCAATTCATATTCATTCATGATGATATTCATCGCCTCACTCACCCATTCTGTTTCACCGACACCAATCTCAACTTCAGGTGGATCATAATGGGTTACCATCCAGTCCTGAAGTTGTTCCGATGATATTTTTTGTGTGCCCCAAAGGTGCAGCTGTTCAATCAATTGTGCTTTAGTAATATTTGTCATGTTAGCTTTGTCTAGGTTAGGATAATTAGCGTATTATTACGATTTTTGCGTGACAGCGCTATTTTAAATCCGTTTATTTGGAAAACAATGTATAAACTTCGCCCATATCAACAAGATAGCGTTAACGCTACGCTACATTATTTTCGCAAAAGTAGTGATCCTGCGGTACTCGCTTTATCAACGGGGGCGGGTAAAAGCTTAATCATTGCTGAGTTGGCCCGTCTAGCACGAGGGCGTGTATTGATACTCGCACATGTTAAAGAACTCGTTGAGCAAAACCATAAGAAATATGAAAGTTATGACCTTAAAGCGTCGATATTTTCTGCTGGACTCGGGCGAAAAGAATCGGATCAACAGGTCGTGTTTGCGTCGGTTCAGTCCATTGTTAACAGTCTCGAACAATTTAGCGAACAATTTAGTTTATTAGTGATTGATGAGTGCCACCGTGTGCCTATTGATGAGAATAGTGCCTACCAGCGTGTTATTAAACACCTGCAAAAAAGTAACGCTAATCTGAAAATACTCGGTTTGACAGCAACACCTTATCGTTTAGGGCTTGGCTGGATCTATCAATATCACACTAGGGGTCAAGTACGTTCAACGGAACCACGATTTTTCCGTGATTGTATTTTTGACCTGCCAATTCGTTTTTTACTCGATGAAAAATTCTTAACGCAGCCTAAAGTGATGGATATGGCGGTATTAGGTTATGATTTTTCATCAATTAATGCTTCTAAAAACGGGCATTATAAAGAAGCTGATTTAGATGGTGTCATACAACAATCTAAACGTGCGACACCACTTATTATCAAACAGGTGGTTGAGCAAGCTAAGGATCGCTTAGGTGTCATGATATTTGCTTCTACGGTCAATCATGCACAGGAGATTATCGGTTATCTAAAGGATGAAAATGCGGCCCTAGTGATTGGTGATACACCCATAGAGGAGCGAGACCGCATTATTACCGCATTTAAAAACCAACAGATTAAGTATTTGGTAAATGTATCGGTATTAACCACCGGTTTTGATGCCCCCCATGTTGATCTGATTGCAATCTTACGGCCAACAGCGTCATTAAGTCTGTACCAACAAATTGTAGGGCGTGGCTTACGCCTCTTTGAGGGAAAAGAGGATTGCTTAGTGATGGAGTTTGCAGGTAACTGTTATGACCTATATCAGCCTGAATTGGGAGATCCCAAGCCAAATAGTGAAAGTGAAATGGTGACTATCCCTTGTCCTGCCTGCCTGTTTAATAACAACTTTTGGGCAAAGGTGGATCCTGCTGGATTTGTGATTGAACACTATGGGCGACAATGTCAGGGTTATAAACTACTTGAAGATGGCAGTCGTGATATCTGCGGTTACCGTTTCCGCGCTAAAATTTGTGAGTTATGCGGTGAGGCGAATGATATTGCCGCACGACGTTGTGGCGGTTGCGACCATGTTTTAGTTGATCCCGACAAAAAATTGCGCGAAGCGATGAACCTTAAGGATTCGATGATCCTTAAGTGTACAGATATGCAGTTAGAAGCGACTAAAAATCGTTTTGATAAACCTCAGTTATCAGTAACTTATATTGGCGAGAATAATGCTGAAATTAAACAGGTATGGCAACTTTCAAGTAAAGCGCAAAAGCGTGATTTTTTACAGCAATTTATTCAACCGCACTTAATAGATCGTCATCGTGAATTCAGTGAAAGTGCCCCTACAAAAGTGATTCGTAATCAACACCGTTTACGTCATCCTGACATTGTCATCGCGCATAAAGATGGGCGTTTTTGGAAAGTGCGCGATAAGCTCTTTGATCTCGATTTTTATAAAAAAGAGCAATAAAATAAGCTGTCAGGCGAGAGCAGTTAGTAATATTTCTCCTAATTGTCTATCTGAAGCAAACATAACTCCTTTCTTATTCATGTAATAACTGTCGTGTTGGTTGAGCTGCAAAGGTAAACCGTGAATATCTGATGCCCAAGCGTTCACTGCTTGGCTGATACAAGTGGTTGCACTGAAATCCCAAAGTGCACCGCCTCCTTGCTGGTGTTTTGGAATTTTTATATAACAAGCAGGGGCGTTTTCTAACACTAATAGCGCGTTTACCACGGCGCCGTTGCCGCTGATAACCTTTAATGCAGTTAACCCTATTGTGGGCAAAAGCGCGGTTAGTTGTTGAATAAGGGCAGGGTACTGCTTGCTAGTCAGAAAACTACGATCGCAATAAAAACTAAGATCTCGTGTTTGCTTCAACTTTTTATTCTCGACATTACTATTAGGGCTAAAAACAGCAGCATTTTTATAGACGTGAGGTTTGCCATGAGTATCAAATTTCATATGATATGCATCGCTCGTTGCAGGCAAGTAGATAGCAGCTAAAATCGGTGTGCCACTTTTATCAACCAAGGCGATGGATACAGCATAACCATCAGTACCTTCGATAAAAGGTAGTGTGCCATCGAGCGGATCGATACACCAAAAGTGAGACTTTCTGAGTCGAGGATGTTGGTCAATCAACACTTCAGTGCAGTTCTCTTCACTGAGTAGGGCAATGTCATAGTGTTCACAACTTACTTGCAACTGCTCGATAATGATTCCTTGGCAATGCAAGTCAACCTCGGTTACCACTTGTGAACTAAGGCTACTGCCTGATACTTTAAAGTTAGTTTTTAGTTGCGATCTGTCAAACTGTTTAATGTACTGACCTGCTAGCGTTGCCGCTTTTAACGCGATGCTACTTAATTGATTAAGTTGCGTTATTGAGAAGTGCATCAATTTCTCCTAACGCTTGTTGGGTAAGCGATTCAGTATAATCATTGATCTTCCAATGATCTGGAGACCAACCTTTCACAAAACGTTGAAAGTCTGCCCATGCAATCGCATATAAAGGGCGCCAAGCGTTTTCTAATTGTTCCGCATCAACAGCGGAATTTTCAGCTGCTTGTTTTAACGCTTTAAAATAGTGGTCCACTAATAGTGGGGCTTGTTGTTTACAGTGTTCAGGTTTTACCGCGCTACTAATAAATAAAATAAGATCTTTCATGCCGCAACCTTGTCCCACATATTGAAAGTCGACCGCTGCAACCTGTTTTCCATCTTCTGAAAAACAAAAATTAGCTAATTTGGCATCACCATGTATCAATGTTTGGTATGGGCATGCAGACAGTATTTGGTCAATGTGATTTGCTGCGGCTTTGAGTGGACTATCTTGCAAGTTTTCAAGTTCGTCAGGACGAGTCGCTAAATGCCAATAACTTCCAGTTTCCCATAAACCTAGCGGCGCTCTGTGCATGTGCAAGAGATGGAACTGTGCTAGCCAAGTAATACAGGTTTTTGCTTCTGCTAAAGAACAATGTGCTTTTACAATCGGAAATCCCTGTTCACGCAGATCTTCTAACACTAATAATTGTTGATCTTTCTTTTTATCAGAGAATAAATGTCGTGGAATATAACAACTTTTCTGTTGATGAAATTGTCCATAGTGTTGATACCAATGTGACTCAACTTGATAAGAGGTCAGTTTGCGCTGATGTGATCGATTAGTGTTCCAACCTTTTGGGTGTTGGTCAGGTTGCGGCGTGTCTATCTGCTTTATTATGAGTGAATTAATGTTCCCTCCGATAACAGAAATGCGCAATAATTGTCCATATCCTCCCCAAGCACCTTGAATCAAGTCGATCGCAGATATTTTTTTGCTATTCGATAGTGCTAGTAATAGGCTTTTTATTTGATTATCTATCATTATTTTTTGATTGCCATGTTGATTAACAACGCGATTACAAAACCGCAGAATAAACCCACACCATTAGCTAACATATCCAACAATTCACCATAGCGGTTAACATAGGGTTGAATTAGTTCAATCGCACCACTCCAAAGGAAAAAAAACACACCAATCCATATCCATCCTTTGGGTCTAGCTAATGCAATTGGAAAGAAAAGAGCCCCATAGCTTAAGAGGTGGTGTACTTTATCGCTCCCAGGTACTGCAGGAAGGTGAGGTAACGGCGTCAGTGATAAGAGAGTGATCAACAGTAATATAATCGCACTAATGATCCACCATTGTTGTTTAATAAATTGGATGATTTGAAGCATATTTACACCATGAAAATTATGTATGAGATGCGCTGTTATTGTAAAAAATCAGCGATGGATGGCAGTATATTAAAGCCATTTGGATAAGGGAACTGTTTTATATTTACTCGTAGGTTACTATTTTTACGCTCTTTATTTGATGTTTGTTATGTTTCTATCTCAAACTTGTTTTGTTAATGTCTTTTCCCGAGACATCGCTTGTCTCATAAAGTTCAACGGACTTTGTACTTTTAATCTGAATAGGCTTATACATCACATGAAAAAAACATTACTTGCCACTGCTATCCCTGCAATGATTTTCGCATCTTCTGCTTCTGCAATTGAACTATATGCAGACGAAGTAAATACTTTCTCTGTTGGCGGTCATATCTCTGCTGGCCTGATCGGTTCTGACGAAGGTTCTACAGGTGTAAACTCTGTTTCTCCACGTATTAATATCGGTGCAACTCGTGATTTAGGTAATGGTTTTGTTGCTAATACACTTGTTGAATTTGGTGTTAACATGGACGGTGGCGAGAACACGTTCTGGACTCGTCTAGGTTACGTTGGTCTAACACACGATGTATACGGTAACGTGACAGTTGGTACACAATGGGCACCAACATACGATGTAAATGGTTTAGCTGATATGCCAATCGCATTCGCAAATGAAAACTTATACAACAATGACATGAGTCAGCTGGCTACGGGTCGTGGCGACAACATGGTAAGCTACCGCAATAGCTTTGATCTAGCTGAAAACATCGCATTAAACTTTGGTTTAGGTGTACAAGGTGCTCAAACTGCTGAACTTGAGAATAATGCTAAAGATCGTTATTCAGCACGTTACCAAGCTGCATTATCATTTGACTTCTCTGACTTCACTGTTGGTGTAACACACAACTCAGGTGATGTTAATTACGCTACTGAAGCAAAAAAAGAAACTGCAACAGTAACTAAAATTGCTGCTAAATACGGTTCTTACGGCCAAGGTTTATACGTTGCAGCTGTATACGGTGAAAGTGAATTTGCTTACCGCCCTGATGGTCTAGCGCCTAAGAGTTCAGATGTTGAAGCGTTAGTGGCATACGCATTTGAAAACAGTGTAAATGTAAGCTTAAACTTCGAAGAAGTAACTAACGATACAACTAACCAAACTGAGCTAAGCCAAACAGCTGTTCAAGTTGAATACAACTTCGCACCAAGTGTTGTAGGCTACGCAGGTTACCAATTTGACCTGGGTACAGATATCTCTACTAAGAAAGACAACGTTTGGATGATCGGCGCACGTGTTTACCTATAATTCATAGGTAACACCGTAGTTGATTACCCGTTAGCATTTTTAAACGCATGCTCATGCTCTCATTAACAATGCTCATTAAAGGATCAGATTTATCTGGTCCTTTTTTTTTCCGATATTTTTTAGTCCCCGAACTTTTAGTCCCCGATATCTTAATCCCAAGAATTATTTGACGCGGTTAACTCGACCGACTTATACAGCCCGCTAGTCTCATTAAATTTACTAGCTGTTTAAAAGTGACAACTACTTTTCTTTAGTTACTTTGTGATTTGATCATAATTTGCCTTGCTGACTGCGCCGCATACGGTAACATGCACTCCTCAAAAAAATTAAACTCAAAAAGGGTAACCGATGGCTCGTCAAGTAACTTATATTTTCAAAAAACAGCGTAAAACAATGCAATTTTCTTATGGTGTTTACCATGATATCTATGAAGCAGTTGCACATGCAGAAGGTATCGATTTAACAAAATTTCTTGCGATGGAAAAACAACTTGCGATGAGCTGTCGTGGACAGGGCATTTTAAAGAACCATCGTAAAACTGAATTTGCACAAATGGGCTTTTCTGAAATTAAGTTTGTTCGTGATGAAGATGACAAAAAATGATGTAATGGTTGCCTCCCAAACTCGTGCAATTAATAGCGAGGAGGTGGCACATTTAACACATCTTTTAAAGGGGGCTATCAGTCCTCGAAAGCGTTTACTGAAAGCGATATTGAACAGCTTTGTGGTTTGGGGATGTTCACTACTTGCTCTATTGATGTTGAGTGGTTTTCTAAGTTACCTTTCCACTCATAGTTCGCTTGTTACTGTTTTACTTAACTATTCACATTTACCAACAATCGCAATCATAACGACTGGCTGCTTTGCATTATTTAGTAGTTATAAATGGCTTAAAGACTTACCTAATCCTTACCCGCTAATCTTACAAGATATCAATAGTGGCGAAGTAGTTGAAGAAACCTATAACGTACAACAGGTTTGTCGTTTTCAAGAGCCTGAACTAGGTGGGTTTATCTACTTCTTGAAGATATCAGAGCAGGATGTTTTTGTGTTGTATGATTACGCTAGCCAAGAAGCTTCTTCGCAAAGTAAAGAGCATTCCCCGAGTGATTTCCTTGTACAAACGCAGCTATTATTAATTCGAGCTCCCAACAGTGGTTATTACCTACAGCATCAATTCAGTGGTGAAACCGTTCCCGTATCTAATACATATCCACTGACACTTACGCCCGAAAAATGGCCCGCAGCAGATTCATGGTCATCACTTTCGTGGTCTCAATTACAATAGAAACTTCCCTTCCGTTACATAACGTTACATAAGTTTTATAAATTAGTTATTGAATTTAGCGTATATTGCGAAGCTTACATCGCATGTGTGCAACACATTGATATTTATACGTTTAATTTTATGTTTTTGTGGTGTTTCGTATCATAAAGTCTCCGCTATAATAAAAGAAAGTGTTTTATATTATAAATAATAGGAGCAGTTTATGAGTGAGATTCATAACAAGATTGGTTATAAAGTCATCGTAACCGGCGTCGTACAGGGTGTTGGTTTCCGCTATTTTACCGCGATAGAAGCTCAGAAACACAATATCGTTGGACACGCTAAAAATTTAAGTGATGGCTCGGTAGAGGTATTAATGTTTGGCCAAGATTTGCAGTTACAACATCTGCTGAGATGGCTAGAAACGGGACCTAAAACCACAAGCGTTGAAAATATTAAGATCGAAGAGATCGCATACATGGAGAAAAAGCGTTTTTTACCGCATTAAGTCAAGCTGCATCAGCAGTAAATAGAGTTACAACTACAAAAGGAATTGTTTAGTGTCATTTACCATCAAACAGAAAGTTTATTGCTTCGTTTTATTTTCATTCTTATCAATTTTATTCATCGGTTATGAGGGGATCTCCTTAGTAAAAGAGGAGATGTACTCAGATAGAGAAACTCAATTAAAAGTACAAGTAGAGAGCGTTGAGGGCGTTTTAAAATTATATCAACAGAAGGTTGATCAAAAAGAATTAAGTTTGCAGCAAGCAAAAGCAGAGTTTTATGCATTACTCACTAGTATGGGTTACGGGAACGGTGATTATTTCTTTGCATTCACCACGGATATGGAACTCAAAGCTACGGTAGAAGGTGGAAAGGTTGGCATCAACGTTGCGAATATAAGAGATGCGAATGGGCGATCTGTCTACCAAGATATCTACAATGGCAGTAATGGAATAAATAACCGCGGCTATACGCAATATCAGTTTAAACGTGGCGTTAATGGTCCTGCAGAAGATAAACTCTCCTATGCACTGCAATTTAAACCATGGGGCATTGTCGTTGGTACTGGTATCTATATCAGCGATATCGAAAAAACCGCATTTGATTCTCTTGTCGAGATGGCGTTAGTGGTATTTATTGTATTAGTGGTATTGATCTTCATCGCTTGGAAAATTATTTCCGCTGTTATTGTGCCTATTAATAATATTCAGACAGTGATGGCTAAAGTTGAAGCAGGTGATATTACACTTCGCCTTTCAGACTCAAGCAAAGATGAATTAGGTTTATTAAGTCATTCAATAAACTCTATGCTAAGTGAGTTCCATAATCTGCTTGAAAAATTGTCGGGTTCCTCTGCGGACTTAACTGACGCTTCTGACAGTCTAGCGGTGATAGCGCAACAAACAAATCGTGGTGTGAGTAAACAATCGGAAGAGATTCAAACCGTCGTTAGCGCAATCGAGGAGATGTCGTTAACGGTGAAAGAGGTAGAAGGTAATACGCTGACTGCGGCGAATACGACGCAAGAAGCGAGTACGATGATCAATGATGCGAGTTTGATGGTTGCAGAAACATTACTGCTTGTTGATGACGCGGCGCAAAAAATTGATCATGCTGGGGTTGTTGTTGAAGAGTTAAAACAGGGCTCCTCTGAAATTGCCAAAGTACTTAATGTTATTACCTCTATCTCTGATCAAACGAATTTATTAGCCTTAAATGCTGCCATTGAAGCTGCGCGTGCAGGAGAAGCTGGACGTGGTTTTGCTGTTGTTGCTGATGAAGTAAGGAGCCTTGCGCAAAATACGCAGAACTCTACGATTGAGATACAAAAGATCATCGAGCAACTACAATCACTTTCACAAACAGCATCAGAAAGTATGATTGCAGGTAAGGATGCTGCTCAGCAAACGATTGAAGCGACTACACATACAGATGAAAAATTGAAGCTAGTTGTTGATCATGTAAATAGAATTAACGATATGACCGGGCAAATCGCCTCAGCAACCACTGAGCAAGCTGCCGTTGCTGATGAGGTCGCACGTGCGATGGTGAGTATTAGTGATATTTCAGTGGAAACAGAACAAGCCAGTGAACAAACGAAAATTGAAAGCTTAAATGTAAAATCACTTTCTGAAGATGTTGATAAACGCATAGAACGTTTTACAATATGAGTTGTTACCGGCTTGTCGTTTAACTATTAATAAAACAAAAGCATGAGTTATTTAACTTGTGCTTTTTTTTTGAAATCATTTAAAACAATCTCTAAGGCTTCGATAGCCATTTTACTCTCGATCTTGTTTTCTTCTAGTAATTCAATTAAATCTACTGCAATTTGTACTGCTGGTGGTGCATCCGCTAAGCTATGGTGCTGTTCACTCATCGTTTATTTCCTCAAGTTGAAACTCTAATTTTTGGGTAAAAGTATTACATTTATGGAAGCGAATTTTTAATGCTTCTATTTTTTCTTTGGTATATGAGCGATTACATTCTTCCCCACTAGAGAGAAGTTCTTCTTGCTCTGCAATCATCGTTAGCAGGCGATGTTCATATTCAGATTGCTTTTTCAGTTGCTGAAAGATCTTTTCTTTGGGTGAAGAGTAAGATTTATAAAGCAATGCTGCTTTGCCCTTTTCAATAGACTGAACAAGCTGCATAAGTAACTGAAACTGATTTACAAATTGCTCACATTCTATTTTGATTAATAGCTCTTGGCGTTTGTTATCAATACTATTTTGCAATGAATTAAGGGTTTTTTCAACCTGATTAAAGTAGCCTATTAAGGTCAGGCTACGTTTTGAAAACTGGTGTGCTTCAAAAACAAAGCAGCGGTTCTCAGTTTGTGTTAGTTGTAAGTCTATTTTTATACAGCGAGCTTGAAGGGCGGTTAATTGCCCTCTTAATTGTAGAATAGAGGCATTATCTAGCTGAGCCATGCGTTATAACCTAATTTAAGTGCCATGATCATAACAATCACGATGAAGATAGGGCGAATGAATTTAGCGCCAAAGTGAATGGCAGAGTGAGCGCCGATGTATGCACCGAGCATTAAACAACTGCCCATAGTGAGACCAATCAACCAGTTTACCTGCCCAAAGTAGATAAAGGCTAATAGCGAAGTAAAATTACTGGTGAAGTTCATCGATTTTGCAACGCCACTAGAAAGCAAAATGTTGAGCTTGTATAAACGCATGTTAGAGATAACCCAAAAAGCACCCGTTCCTGGTCCTGCATAGCCATCATAAAAACCTAAAATGAAACCTTGTAGTCGTTGTTTTAGTTTTACTGCAGGCGTTAGTTCAGGCGGTGAATTGCCATCTTGTTCTTTCATACGATTAAATAGGCTATAAATAGCGGCACAAAGGATCACTGCAGGTAGGATTTTCTCTAACCATTCAGCACTGATGAAATTAACTAAAATTGTCCCCATCAATGCACCGATAAAAGTGCTATAAAGACTGTTTTTCCAAAACAGGGGATTAAATAATTGTTTTTTAAAATACGTATAAGCAGCAGTGCCTGATGCAAAACAAGCTGATAATTTATTGGTACCCAGCGTTAAGTGAGGTGGTAAGCCTAAGCTTAATAGTGCAGGTACAGTGAGCATACCACCGCCACCGACGATCGCATCAATAAACCCTGCTAGTAAACCTATGCTTGCAAGTAGTAATAAGGTGCTTGGATCAAGTAGCATTTCTGTCATGTTCTGTTTTGCTCAAATTGAAGTTTAAATGGAGGCAATGCGTCTAGCAGGCCTTTACCATAGCGTTTTGTTTTTACACGCTTATCTAAAATAATAATTCTGCCAGTATCTTGCTCTTTACGAATTAAGCGACCACATGACTGAATCAGTTTTTTACTGGTTTCAGGAATGGCGAGTTGCATAAATGGGTTGCCGCCTTGGGAGGTTATCCATTCAGAATGTGCTTCTTCAACGGGAGAATTTGGCACAGCAAAGGGCAATTTAGTAATAATGAGATTAGTTAGGTAATGACCGGGTAAATCTAAGCCCTCGGATAAACTGCCAGTTCCAAATAAAATTGAAGTTAACCCTTTCTCACAACGCTGCTTATGATCATGGATTAATTGGCTACGAGATAATACGCCTTGAACTAACAGAGCTTGTCCATATTTTTTAGCGAGCTTGTCGGCCACTAAATTCATCTGCCAATAGGAAGCAAACAACACTAAATTCGCTTCTTTATCTTCAATAAAGGTAGCCACTTTATCAACTAATTCATTGTCAAAATCTGCATGGGTAGGTTCATGCTGCATATCTGCAATAATCAGATCAACAGATGGGTAATCAAAGGGGGATTTTAAGCGTAAATATTGCGTACCATCATCACTGCGTAAGCCACTTTGACGTTTAAAATATTCAAAGCTATTCAAAGAAGTAAGGGTTGCGGAACAAACAATGACACCTGCAGCTTGTGACCAAAGCATATATTCTAATAAACCACCCACTTCTATCGGGGAGCCGTGTAAGTTAAGCTCACCATTTTCATTGTCGGCCCAAGCGGCGATCGGTGCTTGTTTCTCTGAACGATCGCGGATTAACATATTACTTAAGCAGTTGATGTTTTCAAAACGTTGTAAGAATAGCCCGGTTTCAATCAGCAGTGGCTCAGCATCACGTACTTTAATGTTGTCATCTTTTATCTCTTCATCAATGATGGATGAGAGCTTGGATAATGCAGCAACTCCTTTTTTACTCTCCATTTGTAGATCATTGATGATGTTGATAAGGGCATCGGGTAACTCACCGAGCTCAAAACGGCACTGATTTTTTTCCCCGAACAGCTGTGCATTATCACGAAAGAAATGTTCTATTTTTTTCAGTGAGGCATCCAGCTCTACACCACTTTCTAATAGATTCAAGCAGGGCGTGATGGTCGTGTGTTTGTTGATCTTTTTAGAGATATGTTGATTAAGTGGCTTGAGTTTTTTTAACCACTCTTGCGCGGCTTTTATATTGGTAGAAGCGCTAGCAAAATCACGTGATATTTTTGGCAGATGATGTGCTTCGTCTAATACATAAAAGCAGTTATCTGGATCAGGTAAAATAATACCGCCACCTAGTTCAAGGTCAGCAAGTAATAGAGCATGATTAACCACAATCACATCCGCTTTGTTAATGTCGTCACGTGCACGATGAAAAGGGCATTGGCGATGATTAGCGAGTGCGCGCTTGCAGCTAAATTTATCCGAAGCAATATGTTGCCAAATTCTATTTGGAATCGGGGTGGGCCAACTGTCACGATCCCCTTGCCATTTTCCGTCTAGATAAGCCTTATGTAGACGTTTTAATAACTCTTGATCACCCGCTTTAGGGCGCTCCTCAAACAATTGTGCTTGAGTGTCTTGCTGGCTTGTATCTTGTGTTGCTAATAATTTTTGCTCACAACAATAACGTTGTCTGCCTTTGGCTAGGGTAAAAGTGAATTGATAATCACTATGGCGTAGAAAAAAAGGCAGGTCTTTATTGATTAATTGCTCTTGCAGCGTAATGGTTGCGGTAGAGATAACCAGTTTTTTATTATTAGCTTGCGCAACAGGCAGTGCAGCTAAGATATAAGCTAATGATTTACCAATACCTGTTCCCGCTTCAGCGACTAATATTCTACGTGACTTTTCATACTCACCCGCGAGTACTTTGGCTATTTCTGCAACGAGGTAGTTTTGTGCTTTTCGCTTAGCAAAATTAGGCAGTGCTTGAGTGAGTTTGTCATAACCATGGCGTATCTGTTTTTTTACTGTGTCTGAGAGCATATATTCCGAACTGTTTAAGGGCTTACTTGGGCTGTTGTAGGTATAAAACAGCCGCTTCAACGCGTGATTTTACGACAAGTTTTTTGAGTAAACTTTTAACGTGTACTTTTACCGTACCTTCAGAGATTTGTAAACTTTCTGATATCTCTTTATTGCTCAATCCCTTTGCTACTTCTGCCATTATCTGTTGTTCACGCTTGGTCAAATGCGCTAGCTTCTCACGAATATTATCTTCATCATCCAGCTCTCCTAAAAAATCGATGAGCTTATCACTGACGACTAATTCCCCCGCGAGCACTTTGCTGATGTTTGCTAACAATAACTCAGGTTCTGAATCTTTTAACAGGTAGCCATTTGCACCTTGGTTGATCATCGCAATCACGTCTTGTTTACTGTCACTGACGGTTAAAATGATAATTTTAGCACTACAATTATCACTCTTTAATGCCTTTAATGTCTCTAAGCCTGAAATACCCTGCATATTATAGTCAAGTAAGATTAAGTCTGGATATACTTTTTTAGCATAACTTACTGCCTCAATACCGTTTGTTGCTTCTGCTACCACATTAAAGATGGGGTCTATAGAGAGTAATTGTTGGATTCCTTTACGCATTAGTGGGTGGTCGTCAACAATCATAACACGTGTTAAATTAGTCATTTTCAGCTCCTTGATTCAATATTGATTTTTTATAGGGGAAGATAAGCTTAACCTCTGTTCCTTGAATTAAGCTGTTAAATGAAAGTGTTGCACCTAATTCATCGGCGCGCTGCTTCATAATAGATAACCCATAATGGTTATCTTTTTCACTATTATTAACGATTCCTTGTCCATCATCAATAATACTAATCCATACCTTATGCTGATCAGTAATAATGCATGAGATTTCGATATGAGAACATTGTGAATGCTTAATGGCATTGATAATAGCTTCTCGGACTATTTGTAATAGGTGGATATGCTGGCTTGCGTCAGTATAAAAATAAGATTCAAACTGCTTAATCGTAATAGGTGCCGCGGTTTGTTTCTGCAATGTTTTTATCATCGTTAACAATGCTTCTTTAAAATTAGATTCGGTAACACTTAAACGAAAGGTTGAGAGCAGAGAGCGTAATTGGATATAAGCATCGGAAACGGCTTCTTCGATGTTGCCGATGGTTTGTTGAGCTTGTTGTTGTGAGTGATCAACTTGTCGGTGTAACAGCGTACATTGAATATTTAAAAATGACAGTGATTGCGCAATGGAGTCATGCAGTTCGCGCGCAATAATATTACGCTCTTCCATTAATAAAATTTTCTGCGCTTGTAAGCTGTGCTCCTCTTGATATAACGCACGTGCAACTAACCCAGTAAAACTCTCTATTAATGCATATTGATCGCGAGCTCCCTGTTTTAATACATAATTTAAAAAACCAAATGGCTTACCATTAATAATAATTGGAATGCTGCGCATACGCTGGTCAATACCTGCACAACCATGCTCGCTATTAATGAAAGTACCGTTATTCAGCTCAAGACAAAGCTTATCTAAATTAGCCTGTCTCGCGAGTGCATTTAATGCATTGTATAAAATCGGGGAGGTTAATTTTACAGTACTTAATTGTTGCGAAATTGAGTATAAAAACTCAATGGTTTGGTTTGCTTTTTCCAAGGCTACGGTTTGCTCTGAAACTTGTTTTTGCATGGTTGAAATTAAATGGTCTAACTCACTTGAAGTGTCTTTAATACCTTGCGAAAGTACGCCAATTTCGTTACTAGGGTAGGGGTAAGGAAGATCGAATTGATGTGCTTTGATGGCTTGTACATTTTTAAGTAACTGTTTGATGGGTTGTACGATCTGCTTTTTTGAATACAGATAAAGTGTCACTCCAATCATCATGGTAATTAAAAAACTAATAAACTCAGCAAGATGGATGATATGTATCTTTTTCTTTGCAAGCACCTGATATTGTTTGACGATATTGTCTAAAGAGTCATAGAACGCAGGTAATAACACTTCAGTCTCAGTAAAACGCAGTTGATCAATAGTGGAGTGTATTTCAGCCCACTGATTTGCGAGTTTCTGGTTGGTTTGATTAATTTGTTGTGTATTAAACCATGAACTCTGAAAAAGCGGCTCATTGGCTAATTGCGTATCTATTTGCTGAATAAGTGTTGGCAAATCTTGTGGATGATATTGTGATGCATAGAGTAACCCTGTGGTCGATATTTTAAGGCTGGTCAGGTTATCAATTATTTTTATATTTTCGATGTGGCTGTCGAAAGTCGTAAATACGCTTATAATATGAGCTGCAGAGATGATTAGAATCATCAAACAAGCATTTGTGATCACTTTTACAACAGAATGGGAGTGAAATGGTAGATTAATTTGCATAGGTAATAGAGAATATAAAAAGAATTTCAATGTAACATAGTGTTTACATATTCAATACAGCTCCGAGCTTAATATCACTAAGTTTTTCTAATATGTGAATTAAGCCGCTTAACTTAAATAATGTTAAGAAGGGTAAAGGTGGAAACGGCTTTGCCTCCCGTGTTTGGAAAGGAACTTAAAAATGCAACAGCTTAAAGATAACTTCAATCGTAAGTTTGAATACTTACGCCTGTCGATAACCGATGAATGCAATTTCAAATGCAATTATTGTTTACCTGATGGGTATCAACGTAGTCATGAAAATCAATTTTTATCTCATCAAGAGATTAATCACTTAGTGCAAGCTTTCGTAGAATTAGGTACTAAAAAAGTACGTATAACCGGCGGAGAACCTAGCTTGCGCAAGGATTTTTCCGATATTATCAAATCCGTTGCTTCGGTAGAGGGGATCGAAAAGGTTGCCACTACGACGAATGGCTTTCGCTTGCAAAAAGATGCACAACATTGGTTCGATGCTGGGCTTGATGCGATTAATGTCAGTGTGGATAGCCTCGACGCTAAAACCTTTTACCTCATTACCGGAAAAAATATTTTCCAAAAGGTGATGGACGGCGTTAGTGCTTGCGTAACGGCGGGTTATAAACAGGTTAAAATCAATAGTGTTTTACTAAAAGGGGTAAACGATAAGGATTTAGATCTTTATATCGATTGGATAAAAACACAACCGATTCAGTTGCGCTTTATTGAGTTGATGCAGACTGGAGATAATGCGGAATTTTTTGATAAGCACCACCTGTCTGGTTTATGGATCAAAGAAAAATTATTAGCTGAAGGTTGGACTCAAAAAGTGCCGTTGAGTCACGATGGTCCTGCCCAAATTTTCACTCACAGTGAGTATCAGGGGGAAGTTGGTTTAATCATGCCTTACAGTCAAGATTTTTGTAAAAGCTGTAATCGTTTACGTGTTTCTTCAACTGGTAAGTTACATCTCTGCCTATTTGGTGAAAAGGGCGTTGATCTTCGTGATTTGTTAATAGATTCCTCACAAAAAGAGGCACTAAAAGCACGCATTATTTTAGCATTAGAGGATAAGAAAGAGAGCCACTATTTACAAGCGGGTAATACAGGTATAACCCCTCATTTAGCATCTATCGGTGGCTAGTAGTGATCAATAAGGTTTCCTTTTATAGGTTTTTCTATAAAGGGAAACCTCCCTATATTCGTATCCAAGAATTTTTCTCGTAGTATAAATGAGCGTTAACTCTCATTATTCAATTTCGCTATTGATTTGTATCAATAGAACACCTTATTAACATACCTCCTTTACACTTCTTTGCTATTGTTTGTTACAAAATAAAGGCTTATTAACCTTTTATTAACATTATAAAAAGTAAGGTTATTTTGTGGATTTTGATGCCAATAAACGTAGTTTGTTTCGTCCCAAAAAAGTAATAACGACTGATAATTTGTTACCTTGGGTTATTAGCCCTAAGCAGTTTTTAGATAATTGTACGCAATGTGGGGATTGTCTAGCGGTTTGTCCTGAGGAAATTATTGTTAAAGGGGATGGCGGCTTTCCAAATGTTGACTTTGATCTAGGTGAGTGTGATTTCTGCGGGAAATGTGCAGAAATTTGTAAAGAGCCTATATTTACAGCTATAACCGAGTCGCCATGGCACAAAAAAGCGTCAATCAATAATACCTGCTTAGCGAACCAAAATATCTATTGCCGTAGCTGTGCTGAAAGCTGTGAAGCACAAGCATTAACTTTTCAAATTGGCATTAGCGCAGTACCCCAAATTGACAATGATTTATGCACTGGGTGCGGTGCATGTGTAGCACCTTGCCCCACTAAAGCTATCGAAGTAAAGCCTATTGAAACTAAGGAAAACAAATGAAACCTGAAGAGTTGCATGTATCAAGTTTAATCGTGCATGTGAATATCAAAAAAGAGGATGCGATTCGAGCTAGCATCAATCTCTTAGTTGGCGCTGAGGTAATTACTATTTCACCACAAGGGAAAGCAATTGTGGTCTTAGAAGCACCTAATCAACGCATTATTATGGAAGTCATTGACGCAATTAATGAAATAGATGGGGTTATCAATACTGGCCTTGTCTACCATGAGTTTGAAAAAGCAGAAGCATAACCATTTTTTAAATAGTAGTTTAAAGAGAGTGAGGACGTAACATGAAATTTACCAGACGTGAATTTATGAAAGCACAGGCTGCAGCATCTGCAGCCGTCGTGGCTGGCATAACATTACCCGCCTCCGCTAGTAATATTATTGCCAGTAAGGATGCAAGCAAAATCAAGTGGGATAAAGCCCCTTGTCGTTTTTGTGGGACTGGCTGTAGCGTATTAGTCGGCACACAGGATGGCAAAGTAGTTGCGACACAGGGTGACCCTGACGCACCAGTAAACAAAGGCCTTAACTGTATTAAAGGCTATTTCTTATCAAAAATTATGTATGGTAAAGATCGTCTAACAACGCCTTTATTACGTATGACCGATGGTGTTTATGATAAAGAGGGGGACTTTGCACCTGTTTCTTGGGACACCGCATTTGATGTGATGGCGACTAAATTCAAAGACGCATTAAAAGAGAAAGGACCTACATCAGTCGGTATGTTTGGTTCAGGTCAATGGACTGTCATGGAAGGCTATGCTGCATCAAAATTACTGAAAGCAGGTTTCCGTTCAAACAACCTTGATCCAAATGCTCGCCACTGTATGGCTTCAGCGGTAGTTGGTTTCATGCGTACATTCGGTATTGATGAGCCGATGGGCTGTTATGATGACCTTGAAAATGCAGATGCGTTTGTATTATGGGGCTCTAACATGGCCGAAATGCATCCAATCCTTTGGTCTCGCTTAACGGATCGTCGTTTAAGTAGCCCAGATGTTAGCGTGCATGTACTTTCAACTTATACGCATCGTTCATTCGAACTTGCTGATAATGGTATGATTTTTACGCCTCAATCTGATTTAGCAATCTTAAACTTTATTGCAAACTACATTATTCAAAACGATGCTGTGGATAAAGATTTTGTTAAAAAACACACCAATTTCCGCAAAGGCGCAACGGATATCGGTTATGGGCTTCGTCCTGAACATCCGTTACAAAAAGCAGCTAAGAACCCAGATTCTGGTGCTTCAACACCAATGACATTTGATGAGTTTGCTGAGTATGTTTCTGAGTTTGATGTTGATTACGCGGTGAAAATGTCAGGTGTACCGGCTGAAAAACTGATTAAACTTGCAAAAATATATGCAGATCCAAATATCAAAGTAACCTCTTACTGGACAATGGGCTTTAATCAACATACACGTGGTTCATGGGCTAATAACCTAATGTACAATGTGCATCTATTAACCGGTAAAATTTCAAAACCGGGCTCAGGTCCATTCTCTCTGACTGGTCAACCATCGGCTTGTGGTACTGCGCGTGAAGTCGGTACGTTTGCCCATCGTCTACCTGCAGATATGGTGGTTGCAAATCCTAAACATCGTGCGATCGCCGAGAAAATTTGGAAATTACCTGAAGGAACTATTCCGCCAAAACCAGGTTACCACGCTGTATTACAAAATCGTATGTTAAAAGACAGCAAGCTAAATGCTTACTGGGTAATGTGTAATAACAACGTGCAAGCGGGTGCAAACATAAATGAAGAGATTATCCCAGGTTACCGTAACCCTGATAACTTTATTGTTGTTTCTGACCCTTACCCGACAGTAACCGCACAGATGGGCGACCTTATTTTACCAACTGCAATGTGGGTAGAAAAAGAGGGCGCTTACGGTAATGCAGAGCGTCGTACGCAAACCTGGTATCAGCAAGTTCAAGCACCAGAGGGAGCGAAATCAGATTTATGGCAGATGATGGAGTTTGCAAAACGCTTCAAAATCGAAGAAGTTTGGCCAGAAGAGTTGATCGCTAAAATGCCTGAAGTAAGAGGCAAAACGATGTATGACGTACTTTATCGTAACGGTAATGTAGATGCATTTGGTTTAGATGAAGTGCCTGAAGATCGCCTCAATGATGAAGCGCGTGATTTCGGGTTTTACGTTCAAAAAGGCCTATTTGAAGAATATGCACAATTCGGGCGTGGTCATGGTCATGATCTAGCACCTTACGAACAATACCATCAATCAAGGGGTCTACGCTGGCCTGTTGTGGACGGTAAAGAGACGCTTTGGCGTTTCCGTGAAGGTTATGACCCATATGTCGAAAAAGGTTCTGAAGTGCAGTTCTACGGAAAACCGGATAAAAAAGCGGTGATTTTTGCACTGCCTTACGAAGCACCGCCAGAAGTGCCAGATGAAGAATACGATCTATGGCTAAGTACTGGTCGTGTTCTTGAGCATTGGCATTCAGGTTCGATGACACGTCGTGTACCAGAGTTATATCGTGCTTTCCCTGATGCGGTTGTGTTTATGCATCCTGATGATGCTAAATCACGTGGTTTACGTCGTGGTGATGAGATTGTATTGGCATCTCGTCGTGGCGAACTGACATCTCGTGTCGAAACAAGAGGACGTAACCGTCCACCTGTTGGCTTGGTCTTTATGCCTTGGTTTGATGCAAAACAGTTGGTGAATAAAATCACCCTTGATGCGACTTGTCCGCTTTCTAAAGAGACGGATTACAAGAAGTGTGCTGTGAAGATAACCAAAAAAGCATAATGAATATTAAAACAAAGGTACGCAATAGATAATGAGCAAGTTTTCTCAACGCAAAAAAACACGTCGTCAATTTCTTGTGGATACAAGCAAGGGCGCGTGTGGTGTAGGTTTTATGGGATTAGGGTTGGCAGGTTATTCAAACCAAAGCCAATCTTTCAACCCACAAATGCTACGCCCACCGGGTGCATTGGTAGAGGCTGATTTTCAGTCGGCCTGTGTACGCTGTGGTTTATGTGTGGAGGCTTGCCCCTATGATATTTTGAAATTAGGAAGACTATTTCAGCCGATAGCAACAGGTACACCATTTTTCCTTGCGCGGACAAATCCGTGTGAGATGTGTGAAGATATTCCTTGTGTCTTCGCTTGCCCAACAGGGGCACTCGATCCAACACTTGATAATATTGATGATGCAAGAATGGGGTTAGCAGTTTTAATTGATCAAGAAAATTGTTTGAATTTTCAAGGTCTACGCTGTGATGTTTGTTATCGTGTTTGTCCTGTTATTGATAAAGCAATTACGCTGGAGATGCATCGTAATACGCGAACAGGTCATCATGCTGTATTTATCCCGACAGTGCATTCAGATGCCTGTACCGGCTGTGGTAAATGTGAAGAGTCTTGTGTGTTAGAAGAGACTGCGATTAAGGTGTTACCAAGAAATATCGCAAAAGGTGAACTTGGTGCTCATTATCGTTGGGGATGGAAAGAAAAAGAGAAAGCGGGTCATTCATTATTGACTGAACCAGTATTAGATTTACCCGATAGAGTGCCTGAGGTGTTGAAATGAAAACATCACATACTTTAGGTGAGGAAGCAATTGCAAAAAAAGGGTGGCTTTTAGCTAACCGATTTTTGTTACTGCGCCGACTATCGCAACTATCTATACTTAGCTTTTTCTTACTCGGACCGTTAGCGGGAATTTGGATATTAAAGGGAAATTTAAGTTCAAGCAGTTTGTTTGATGTTATTCCTTTTACTGACCCGTTTATTCTAATGCAGAGTTTGACTTCTGGTCATGTTGCTATATTTCAAGCATTTTTAGGTGCAGGCATTGTACTGCTTTTTTACATCGTTGTGGGTGGGCGTGTTTTTTGTTCATGGGTTTGTCCTGTGAATTTAATAACAGACGCAGCTGCATGGTGTAGACGAAAATTAAAACTACGTAAAGAGAAAGTATTAAGCACGCAGTGGCGTTATTGGATCCTATTAATGGTGATGATATTGCCGCTATTTACCGGTGTGATGACATGGGAGTTAGTTAATCCTGTGTCTGCATTTCACCGCGGTCTATTTTTTGGTATGGGAACAGGTTGGGTATTATTTTTAATGATATTCCTATTTGATTTACTGGCCGTTGAAAATGGATGGTGTGGACACTTATGCCCAATGGGGGCGTTTTATGCAGTGGTTAATAAAATAGGCTTTATTAAAGTCGATGCAAAAAATCGTGAAAAATGCACGGACTGCCTCGATTGCTTTAATGTTTGTCCTGAGCCCGCTATTTTAAAAGGCCCTGTTCATGGACAAAAAAAGGGAATTGGTACCTTAGTCAATGATATGAATTGTACAAACTGCGGTCGCTGTATTGATGTTTGTGCTGAAGATGTTTTTGTAATTACAACCGTATTAAACGGTAAAAATAGCCTTGCAAAGGTGGAGATAATAAAATGAAAAAATTGCTAACAGCTATAATAACAGCAGGGATCGTAGCATTAAGCGCATCACCAGTTTGGAGTGCTGATGCTGATGATTATATGACTAATAGTGGTGGTGTTGAGTCATTGCGCGGACAAGTTGAAATTTCAACGATCAATAAATCTGAATCATTGAAGCAAGTACCTAGAGATCAAAAATTGATCGATAGAAACTATGTTCAACAACCTCCAATGATTCCGCATACAACACGTGGTTATCAAGTGAACTTAAATGCGAATAAATGTTTATCATGTCATAGCTTTAAGAATGCTGGTGAGATGGGAGCTACGAAAATTAGTGTGACCCATTATGAAACGCGTGATGGTATGACACTTTCTGATGTATCACCACGTCGTTACTTCTGTTTACAGTGTCACGTAACACAAGCGGATGCAAAACCAT
The DNA here is from genome assembly GCF_030161115.1 of Psychromonas marina. Taxonomy (GTDB): domain Bacteria; phylum Pseudomonadota; class Gammaproteobacteria; order Enterobacterales; family Psychromonadaceae; genus Psychromonas; species Psychromonas marina. The sequence continues at coordinate 467,502 of NZ_BSPQ01000013.1, read as the reverse complement.
TGGTCGGAAATACTTTCCAGCCTGTTGATTCGTTACGATAAGTTAGGGAGTTTTTTATGTTAAAACGATTAAAGCGTTTATGGGTGGTGATGAAGTCTCCCTCTTCAGCTTCAATGGGGTTTATTCTGTTACTCGGTTTTACTGGAGGGATAATCTTCTGGGGTGGCTTTAATACCGGTATGGAAGCAACCAATACAGAAGAGTTCTGTGCGGGATGTCATGCGCCGATTGTAAAAGAGATCCGTGAGACTATTCATTACTCTAATCGATCCGGTGTACGTGCAATTTGTAGTGATTGTCATGTGCCTCATAACTGGACAGATAAAATTGTACGTAAAGTACAAGCATCTAAAGAGTTAGTCGCTTTTGCGATGGGGACAATTAGTACTGATGAGAAGTTCCAAGCTCGCCGTGGACACCTTGCAGATCGTGAGTGGCAACGTATGAAAGGTAATGATTCTCAGGAATGTCGTAATTGTCATCAGTTTGATTTTATGGATTTCAGTGAGCAAGGCGCACGTAGTGTAAAACAACATTCTACAGCACTTGCGTCAGGTGAAAAAACCTGTGTAGATTGTCATAAAGGTATTGCTCATCAATTGCCTAATATGGAAGGCATTGAAGGTTGGTAATATTACTCTGCTGGTGATGATTTAAAAAAGGGGCTTTGGCCTCTTTTTATTTTTAACCAGATTAACAGCACTGCTATTTTCTAATATGTAATCTGTTAAAGAGGGATAAAATCGTTATACTAGAAGTGAGTAAATGAAAGACGTTTTTGTCCACTTTTTTAATAGCTTAGGAATACTTTTTGAAAATAGCAGGGATCATTCTAGCGGGTGGTTTATCCTCTCGTATGGGGCAAGATAAAGCACAGCTTTTATTCGCTAAACAAACATTATTAGCACGTAATGTATCATTGTTATCAGGCTTAGGTTTAATCGATACTTTCGTCAGTGGTAAATACCCCAACTTCCAATGTATCGAAGATATAAACCTTGAATTAGGGCCTATTGGAGGGTTGCATGCCTGCGTTGAGTTCTTGTATCAACAGATTGATGCTCTATTTATTGTACCTGTTGATATGCCCTTGTTAAGTGAAGCAGAATGCCATTACCTACTGCAGCAGTTTGTAACATACCCACAAGGGGTATTTTATGAGCAAGCCACTTTTCCAATGATCCTGCCATTGAACCTACAGTTGAAAGAATATTTATCAGAAGCTTTAGCTTCACCACATAATAAGCAGCGGTCGCTGTATCGTTTATTAAAAACACTTAAACTACAGCCTATTAACTATCAAACAGAATCTTATTTTCGTTTTCAAAATAGTAATACTCCAGAAGAATGGGAAAATTGCTTAGCAACCTATCACGCATTAAAAAGTAACAAGGAATTATGATGAGTCATCTTAGTGTTAAAGAGTTCAAACCTGCAAAAATGGCGGTATTAACCGTATCAGATACGCGTAATGAAGAGACGGACACGTCTGGCAAGTATTTAGTTGATGCGTTGATAGAGGATGGTCACCATCTTGCAGATAAGAAAATTGTTATCGATTGTCCTTACAAAATCCGTGCAATCGTTTCGCAATGGATTGCCGATGATAATATCGAAGCGGTATTAGTTACGGGTGGTACAGGATTCACTTCACGCGACACGACACCAGAAGCGGTTTTTGTTTTATTTGATAAACAGGTAGAAGGTTTTGGCGAGTTGTTTCGTCATGTATCCTATCAAGAGATTGGCTCTTCTACGATTCAAAGTCGAGCGATCGCTGGATTTGCGAATAAAACGGTTATTTTCTGTATGCCTGGCTCTACAGGTGCCTGTAAAACGGCATGGACTAAAATCATTAAAGAGCAGATGAATTCAACGCATAAGCCATGTAATTTTATGCCCCACATAGGTATTTAATTTTTCAAACATCGCTAAGTCGATAACTTCTGCGTTGAAAGTGCTCATTTGGTAGACCAAACTCCGCGCTTTCGCCTTGAATTTAACGACTTTGCTTAGTTTGAATTAATTAAATATTAAACTTGAATTAGTATTAATCGCATTTAATGAAATAAGGTAGTCATAAAACATGCAAAATCAATTTACTCATATTAACCAAGATGGCAAAGCCAATATGGTTGATGTTACCGATAAAAATGTAACCGAGCGTCAAGCAATTGCTGAAGCATTTATTGAGATGGCACCAGAAACGTTAGCGCTTATTGTTGATGGTAATCATCATAAGGGTGATGTATTTGCGACAGCACGTATTGCAGGTATTATGGCCGCTAAAAAAACGTCGGATATCATTCCGTTATGTCACCCATTAGCCTTAACGAAAGTAGAGGTTGAATTGACCGCTGAACCTGAGTCCAATCGTGTGCGTATTCAGAGTTTATGTAAACTTTCAGGTAAAACTGGCGTTGAGATGGAAGCACTAACTGCGGTCTCTGTTGCGGCACTGACGATCTACGATATGTGTAAGGCGGTGCAGAAAGATATGATCATATCGCAGGTGAAATTATTGGAAAAAACCGGTGGTAAATCGGGACATTTCAAAGTTAGTAATTAACAGGGGTTAAGTGATGATTAAAGTTCTTTTTTTTGCACAACTGCGTGACCAATTGGGCGTGTCAGAATTAACGCTAAACAGCGATCAAAACCCGAATGTTCAAGTGTTACTAGAAAATTTAAAAGCGCAGAATACAGGCTGGGATAAATTGCTCTCAAAAGGCACGTTAATGGTAGCCGTTAACCAAACGATTAGTAATAAAAATGCAACGCTTGTAAGTGGAGATGAAGTGGCTTTCTTTCCTCCTGTGACAGGTGGCTAGATGATTAAGGTTCAGACGGAAAATTTTAATCAGCAGGTTGAATATGATCGCTTACGTGAAGCGAGCAATACTGGTGCAGTGGTTACTTTTACAGGTTTAGTACGTGATATTAATCAAGGTGAACAGATAACAGCATTAACGCTTGAGCATTATCCTGCAATGACAGAAAAAGCACTGACCGAAATTGTTGAACAAGCAAAGTCGCGTTGGTCACTTATAGATACAACTGTGATTCATCGTGTTGGTGAGTTACAATTACTGGATCAAATTGTATTTGTTGGTGTGGCAAGTTTGCATCGTGGTGATGCGTTTGCTGCTTGTGAATTTATTATGGATTACCTTAAAACTGAGGCGCCATTCTGGAAAAAAGAAACCAATGCTGACGGTAAGTCTTACTGGGTTGATGCACGAGAAACGGATCAACTCGCGCTTAATAAATGGAATGTTGAGTGAAACATTTCATTTTTTTATTGTTGACCCTTTTTGCATTACCTGCAACGGCTTCATTAAAAATAGCCGTTGCTAGCAATTTTAAAGTCACCCTTGATGAAATAGTCTTGCAGTATCAGTTACAGCGAAACCCGCAACTACCGAAGCAACGTATTCTCGTTTCCAGCGGATCTACCGGTGTTTTGTACAACCAAATTCGTCATGGTGCACCCTTTGACCTGTTTTTATCTGCAGATAGCCAGCGTGCTAAGTTAATTGAGCAATCACCTTTAGGGGTGGATAACTCTCGTTTTACCTATGCACGAGGTGCGCTCGCATTTTGGCTGCCTAGTAGTGACGTTGTTATCGATAAACGCTATTTATTAAATCTTAAAGGCCGTGTTGCTATCGCTAACCCTAAACTTGCTCCTTATGGTTTGGCAGCACAACAAGCATTGCAATCATTACAGTTGTGGTCAAAACTCTCCTATATTCAAGGTAATAATATTAGCCAAACCTATCAATTTATTGATACGGGCAATATCAAAGCAGGTTTTGTTGCCCATTCATTATTATTGCAAAATAATGCAACGAATTATTATTTATTGCCTGTTGATAGTTATCAACCAATATTGCAGCAGGGCGTAATACTGACTAAAAGTCAGCACAAACCAGAAGTTCAACACTTTCTTGATTTTTTGCAGTCTGAAGCGATTGCTCAATTAATTCGATCTAAGGGGTATTTATAAGTGCTGGTGGATACTTTTTCTACTCAATGGCTTAGTGAACTCGATTTAAGTGCTATCTATTTAACGTTAAAGCTTGCCGGGTTAACGACACTTATTTTATTGATTATATCGCCGCCATTAGCGTGGTGGCTAGCACGAAGTAAACGATTTTTTAGACCTTTTGTAGAGTCATTAGTCGCGTTGCCACTGGTTTTACCTCCGACTGTCCTTGGCTTTTACCTGTTACTTTCATTTTCACCAGACAGCTATTTAGGCGCGTTTTGGTTACAGATGACCGGCAGTGGCTTAGCTTTTTCATTTTCAGGTTTATTAATCGCGTCCATCATCTATTCTTTGCCATTTGTGGTGCAACCGTTACAAAGTGCTTTTGTTAATTTAGATAAAAACTATTTAGAGGTTGCATCAACATTAGGTTTTAGCCGCAGTAAAACATTTTACAAAGTTGTGTTACCAATGACATTGCCCAGCTTCATCATTGCAGGCGCATTAGGCTTTGCACATACCATTGGTGAATTTGGTGTGGTATTAATGATAGGTGGTAATATTCCAGGCGAAACGCAGGTATTATCGATTGCACTTTTTGATCACGTTGAAACCCTACAATATGAACAAGCACATATCCTCTCTTTCTCGTTACTTGCCTTTTCCATGGTGTTGTTAATGTTTATATATGGCGTTTTGCAGAAGCGACAAAAGAGGCTTTATGATGCTTAATAAAGTGCCTGTGCAACAGCTTGAGTTTCAGCTTAAAAAAGACAAACTTTTTGATTTTTCTGGAACAATAATACTACAAGGTATTTGTGGTGTTTTTGGTGATTCAGGCGCAGGGAAAACATCATTAGTACGTGCTTTGATTGGGCTTGATGATGATTATTCAGGGAATGTCTCATTTGCAGGGGAAGTGTGGCAGGGAACAAATTACTTTTTAAAAACAGAGCAGCGCAGGGTGGGTATGGTATTTCAAGAGCCACGCCTATTCCCGCACCTCGATGCGTTAGGTAATCTAAAAATAGCAAAGCATAAAAATAGTTTATATACGATTAAGCAACTAGCTAAAGCACTTGATTTCGAAAACTTGCTCAATAAAAAGTCTATTGCCCTTTCTGGTGGTCAAAAACAACGTATTGCGATAGCACGTGCTATTTTAACGGCTCCTAAACTACTGATTATGGATGAGCCGCTTTCTTCTCTTGATAAGCATAGTCGAGCACTATTATTACCCTTTATTAAGCAACTTGCACAGCAGATTCCAATTCTATATATCACACACTCAATGCAAGAGTTATTTTATTTAGCAACCAATATGCTATTAATCAATAACGGCAGTGTGGAAGCGATTGGGGAGCCACTGCGTCTATTTCTTGACCCTAAACTAAGTCTTGCTAAACATGCACACTCAGGGCTTTTATTGACGGTTGATAGCTTAACCTGGGACGATCAAAATGCAATGTTACAGGGTAAGGTTGATGGACAAGCAATCTATTTAGCAATAGCGAATACAAGACAGGAACAATCTCTGCAGATAAAAGTAGAAAGTAAGGATGTGATCATCGCAACGCAGCCATTTATGAATAGCTCCTTACAAAACTGTTTAACTACAACGATAGAACAAATTGAACAAATCTCAGCAAGTCATATTCTGCTAACCCTGTTTTTAGGGGAGCAGCGCTTACAGGCGAAAATAACGATTAAATCATTACATCAATTGCAACTAGAAGTAGGGCAAGTGGTGTTTAGTTACGTTAAAGCGGTAAGCATTATTGGTGAGTTACCATAAGGGGCTGCTTGTTTATTGTTACTTAGTGGTAAATATATATTTTTTGACTTGTGTCAGCGTCATATGACCACTTAGATACTCTATATCTTCTTTATTCCCTGTTTCTGCTTTAAAGCCATAACAGCGTAACTCTTTTTTTAATCCAAAAATAGAGTTTAGACCTTGGTTGACTGTGATGGCAATGAGATCACCTGTTTCATAATCAAATAATGGCCCGCCAGAGTTACCCTGTAATATCTCTATATTTGTGGTCATATAGTGGGGTGAAGCCATCGATTTTAATGTGCCAACAGAATTCTGTTTGAGTGACAAACCAAGCGGGTGACCAACAGATATTGCTTTTCTACCAGCTAAAAAAGGGGAGAAATTAATAGTAAATGGAATATACCCCACAACACTTTCACTTAATTCTAGCAATGCAATATCCCGGTAACTAGAGTAATCATGAATATCTGCAGGAAGGGGAAGCACACCAATTAATTGCCGTTGCTGATTGATGACTTTTAACTTATCGGAAAAATAACTCTTTATCAGATCAAAGTCTTTAAATATAATTTTCTGTACCTTGTAACCTTTTTTTAAAGATAGGTTCTCACCATATTGATAATTAAAAAACCAAGTTTTAGATAAAATATTCCGATCAACACAATGTCCCGCAGTAGCAACTAAATTAGGTTTAATAAGCACACCGCTACAGCTACCGATAGCCACCTCTTTCATAAAGGGGGTATCTTCACAAATATCTCTATTTGTTGTGTTCTTATAAAAGATAGATAGTAGGCGCTCTGCTAATAGCGTTTTTTTATTAATATTAGTATCGTCAACTAAAATACCGGTGTTGGTCAACATATGTTGGTGTTTGAGGGTACTAGCGTTACTATTTTTAAAGTTGATGATATTACTGTCAGCAGGCGTTGCTGCGAATGTTCGCGGTAAGAGTAGAAGAATAGATAGAGCGATAACAAAAATGTTCATTTTAAAAGCATATGTTCTAATCGAACAAACATCAAACAGCAGTTTTTTATATAAAAGTAAATAACCTTGATGATTTACTGTGATAACTAGGTGGTTTATTAGCTATTTAAAGAGTAAGCTAATGTGAAATAAACAAAATTAATAAACTAAAATTGATTTATGGCTAATAATACCAAGCCCACTATTTATCTGCTCAATCTTGCTGGTTTAAAAACATTATTTCGACGTAACAAGCTTTGTAAATGGAACAACCATATACAGCGACTTGCTCTTTGAGCTAACGACTTCTTCCTGCGTAACATTTGAACACTAAATTAATGGGGTGGTATAAATAATGTGCATAAATTTTTTCAAGAATAATGTTGGAGCATTTATGAAAACAACCAATCAAGTAAAAAGAAGTAATCGTCTTAATAAAAAATTGTATGTTGGTGAGTATGCGGTATTAGGTTTCGAAGTATCTTTCAAATTTTCAGAAATTGATGAAAAAATATTTGATGCTTTTTTTACTGATTTTGTTGAGTTTGTTGAATCACGTAATTTGATCATGGGCGGTGCTGGTGGTGCTCAAAACTTTGTTATTTATATCAGTAGCTATGGTCGTTATGTCAGCGCAACAGAAGAAGATCGTCAAGCCTTTGAAGCTTGGTTAGCAGAGCATCAGTTTATTACTGAATGCCAAGTTGCTGAACTTTCTGATGCGTATTACGGCATTTAAAAGCTTCATTTATAAGCATGAAATTTTACAATAAAAAAGCCAATATCAGTGTTGATATTGGCTTTTTTATTAAATTTAACACTCTATTGTGATTTTTTGTTGGCTGCGATTAAGTTAGGAATCAGATCCCCAAGCCGCCTATACCACGCTTCTGCTCTTTTAAAAAAGAGCGCCATGATAATAATCCCTGCAAGGAAAGACAGCGACAACAGCAATAAAAGGGTTTCTAAATTTTGTTGCTGATAGTTAAAAATAATTCTTAATATATGATCTTGTTCGAGCGATATTCTGATGTATCCAATTTTTTTATTATCATTATATAATTCCGCAATATAAGGAATAACGCCGGTTATATTATGCGCAGGTGATTGTTCTATTTTAAGCAAAACGGGTAAAGATAGTGGATCAGCGGATTGGTAAAGTATTTTCCCTAAATGGTCATAAATAGTGGCATCACGCACCATGGGATCATTGCTCAATTCATTTATCAGCAGTTGTAAATCTTGCTCTTTTTTATTGGTAAAATATCGCGATGCTTCAGCTGCTGCCAAATTAGTGAGTGAGGATGAAAATTTCTCAGTCTGCTGATAGCGCACTTCATTTGAGATAACACGTAATTGATTTAACTGTATAAGAATAATAATGGTTACCGCTAGTAATCCTGTAATTTGTATAAATCGTAATCCATAATACATTTTGGTCTTCATTGAATATTCCTTTGAATCGCTAGTAATTCACTTGTAATCGTTCAGGGCAATCGTTATTGTTGTTTGTGCTTCATTGGATGAGGCTCATCTCAATATAAATGATAGGTATATTACTGTGAAAACGATACAAAAACTGCAAATTCCTTCAAAAGCTCAGCCATTAATTGAATGGAGAGATGAATTAAAACATGATGTTACTATTATTAATCATCTGTTATTCGAAAATGGACAATTAACACAAGTGGATGATAACTGTTTTATTAAAAAAGCAGAGTTAATTGTGATGGGGAAAACATTCACCACAGAACAACTATTCGATTTATTAACTTTGCTAAATAATCAAAGTGTCGATTCAGTATTGATATTTTCACCACAAATTATTGCTGGTGTTAATAGCATTCGCTTGGCATTAAACGCTTTCCCAGCGTCATTAAAAGCTACGTTAGAATTGTTTGCTCAGCATAACCAATTAGATTTTGCTTTAATGGAAAAATTTCCAAACTGGTCTAAACCCGGCTTAGTGTTAATGGATATGGACTCAACAACAATTCAAATAGAGTGTATTGATGAAATTGCGCGTTTACATGGTGTTGGTGAGCAGGTATCAGCAGTTACGGCATTAGCAATGCAAGGTAAGCTAGATTTTAATGAAAGTTTGCGTACACGTGTTAGTAAACTCGAAAATATGCCGGTTTCTGTTTTAAAAGAGGTGGCTGATAATATGCCTTTGATGCCAGGATTAGAAACGTTAATCACAGGGTTAAAAAGTGTAGGTTGGAAGGTTGCTATCGCATCAGGTGGCTTTAATTATTTTGCCGATCGCCTTAAACAAGATCATGGCTTTGATTTTACGATTGCAAATAGTTTAGAGATTCAAGGCCAGCACTTAACGGGTAAGGTCGTTGGTGAGATAGTTAATGCAGATATTAAAGCGCGAACGTTAAATGAACTTGCCGATAAATACCAAATTGAGATGTCACAAACGGTTGCTATTGGTGATGGCGCTAATGACTTGGTCATGATGGCAGCTTCTGCGATGGGTATTGCGATTCACGCTAAACCTATTGTTCAGGAAAAAGCAGCTGTTTCATTAAATCATCTTGATTTAGAAGGGGCGTTGGCTATTTTGAGTGTCAATAACTGCGCTCGCTGGTCTTAACTTATTAATAACAGATAAGCCAATTCAAGTGTTTTATCCTCTTGTTTGGCTTATTTAAAATCAACGTTTACTTTTATTCAGGGCATTAATCACATCAGGGGTTATGTCACTTATCTCAATCATCCCTTCGACAGCTAATAGCTCATCTTCTAGTTTCTTAGTTAGGTGTATCGCAAACCGCGAAATAGCACGCATTTCAGAGCTAATACAATTGAGGTCTATTTTAGGTAGCCGTTTCAGGCGAAACTGTAACGCGTAAAAGTTAGCGTTTAATTCACTCTCTTCTATAAAAGTTAATTTCTCTTGTTCTGTATTGAAATCTTCTTCAAGAAAACTCGCTATTTTCCACTTATTTCTGCCATATTTGATCGCTCTGATATAGATAATTGCATGTTTCAATAATCTATTTTCAGTGTTTTCTTTAAAGGGTTCAATCACGAGACGTTCATAGACGTGATTATTTGCAATAGGATAATAATTAAGTTCTTGATTATTATCGCTGTTGAGCGAAAAAAGAGTGTGTAGAGGATGATCAGGAATATCGATAGCTGAAAAACAGATCACTGGACGAGATGCTACTCTGCTAACAAAAAATACGGCATTATTAAAAGACTCTTCAGCAATTTCAATCAGTTGTTTTTGTAAAGGTTGCTTTTTCTCTAGAAGAGGCTGGCACGTAAAGTGTTTAGCATTATTTCTGATTAAAATTGAAAAAAATTGTTGGCATATATCCAATGTTTGTTGGTCACATACTTGTAAATGTAATAGGTTATTGGCACTGGTTCGCACTACTTTATAGCGTAATTTTGATAATGAGAAGGTTGTGGATAATTTTTGCAGCTCAATTAAATTAATGGTCAGTTGCGTTGCAATTGAAAATGAACCTATTTGAGTCAATTTTACTTTTAGCCCTGAACACGAAAAATCGACAATCTGCCCGGTATAATGGTTATCTTGATCAGAAATGGTAATCGCACTCTGGTATTGATAACGTTCCTCTTTGCGTAGCTCTGAAGAAAACAGAGAAAATGTAGTCGCTGGAAGAGTGTTCTTTCCTGAGTGATGTACAAATTGATTTAATGGAGTCGTGCCCTTGTTCTTTAGTGCATCTTCTAAATCAAATGTCGTTGCTTGCGTGAGTGGATGCAGCGTTGCGATATGTGTTATTTGAGTAAAAAGAGCGGGCGTAGACTCTGTTATATCGTAATCATTTGCTGCCTGATAGGTATATGGAGATAATGTTAATCGGTTTACTCGCCAACTTGGTTTAACTGAACCGGTCTGAATAAACAGAGCTTTAAGCCCTTGCTCAAGTAACTCCTCTTCCGTTGCACAGAGAAAATATTGCTTATCATTTGCAATATGAACAAAGGAGTAAACTGTTGTACTTTGCTGCTGTTTCAGTTGTTTAATCAGTTTAAAAAAGCGTAACTCATTAAATAAAAAAGCGAGGTGATTATTGCCATCTCTGAGCCACTCTAAGAGCAGTTGTTTATTATCATTATTTTCCAGTGCAAAAATAAAAGGTGAAGGAGTATTGGCATCAAGAAAGATTGGCAGGCTACTCATTCTTCCTAAATAAGCATGTTTCAATGCACTTATCTTTGCTAATTGATAATAATAATGAACATCAATTTTGTATTTGTATTGATTGAGGCGAATAAATTCGCTAATAAACACACTAAATTTCTTATGCTCACCATCAAAATTTAGATACAAATAACGACCATTATCATATTCTTGTTTAATGAGATTACAACTTATCGGTCTTTTAAGTGCACTGTCATTATATTCAAGGGTTAATCCGATAAAGGTGACATCGATTAAAGTTCCTTCACCTAGGAAGATATCATCTTTAAGCTTTATTTTAATTCCTGTTGAGGAGATATCAGACGTTTGCCCTTGAAATACTTGACCATCTGAACTGATTGCTGTTATTTCGGAAACGTAATACATCCGTGCTGCACCACGTTTGTTTTTTTTGGAAAGCGCTAACTGCTCACATTGCTCTTTTTTTTCAGGGGTAATAAGCTTGCTTTGTTGCTGTTTTTGTTGCCTCTCTTTCTGCAGCGCAACATGATCAAGTACCGCTTCAAATACACCTACTGTGTAAGAGCCATAAAGATCTATATTATTTCTTAATACTTGAATTGTCGGTTTAGTTAAGTAATGCTTTATTGTATCTTGCTCAAATAAGTTACAAGTATCGGTGACTTTATCTCGAAGATCTAAAATGCGCTGACAGGGGGTCGCTAGGCGATTGAGTTCCATTTTGATGAGGAATTTGTTGCTAGTGCTTTCGCCAAATAAAATGTTATCGAGTAATTCTTCAAAATCTGACTCTTGACGAAGAGGGATAAGTTCTCTTATTTGTGATTGATAAGCCTTTAAATCCATGGCGAGGTATACATCCAGTTGTTGTTTATCTAGCTAAATATATCTGCTTCTACGAACAAATCTTTAGTCTTTTATACAGGGTCAACAAGATTACACAATACTTAAATTTTATTCAAACCCTCAGAAGCGAATTCAAGCTTCTAAACTTCTGAGTTATTGCTACTTGGTTTGATATTTTAACTTTCGGATAGGTTAATAAGTTGTGATATTTCTCGGTTCATTAAATCTTCATCTGCAAGGTTTAACTCAATCAAGCGCCTTAAGTGTGAAAGGCTCTCTAGGCTCAGTGTTAAAAATTTAATACCAAGTAAACCTTCCGCTTGATGACACACAACACCATTGATTTCTAAAATAATTTCAGACCCTGAAAGGGTTAAATTTAGATTAATCATGATGTCGGGTTCATCATGCCACTCTTCAGGGCGGCGAACTAATGCACCATTTAAAGAAATATCGATTATTTCAGTTTCAAATATTTCAATTTCTCCAGCAATCTCTTCACTTAATGAGCAGTGACCAGAAAAGATCACACGTGAAAAACGTCGTCTTTCTACCATATGCTTATTCCCCATTACAGTTAATTTAGCTGTTAATATTACAGATATATTGTTCATATATCATAGGTAAATGTTGAAAAATGAGGTGCTTACCTAAAATATTGTTTTTTAATAAGGTATTGCGAATACAAGTGATCGTTAATTGCTGCAAGCAATGGTCTGCAATAGGTTGATAACTAATGTGCCAAGGCTCTGCAGCTACCCCCCCCTGATAAACCTGATAGGGGCGATAAAAACCATATCTGTGCATATTGTCAGACAGCCATTGGTTGAGTTTGAAAAAATAACCTCCCTCCTGATATTCATCACAAGTGAGTTGCAGTTGCTTGTCTTTTGGTAACAGACTTGGATCGTAAATATCGAAATCTGTTCCCCAGTGATGGCGGCTTGCGCCCGGTAAAGCCGACCAGTGAAGAATAGCAAGTAACCTTTCTAATTCAGAAAGAGAGGAGAAGCTAATAGGAAATTCCTCTTTATTAAGCAACGTGGTTTTTCCTGAATACTTATTATTCCAAATTAATTGTTGTCGTTCAAAACTACGAAAACCACTGGCAATTTGTAGATCAAAGCCAGCTTCACTTGCAGCGCCTTGGAGTGCAATAAAAGGGGAGAGCACACCTTGATGAATCAAAGTGTGTTTATTTAATCGGGTCAAATGTGTTTCAACTTGACCCGTTAGTTCGGTTAATTTCATGTTAATAATTTTTGTAATGTCACTTGATAAATATCCACTAACGACTCTAAATCGGCAATATTGACACTTTCATTAATTTTATGGATTGTTTTGTTACTCGGGCCTACTTCAACGACCTGTGCACCGGTTGGCGCAATAAAACGTGCATCTGAAGTGCCACCACTCGTTGATAACTCTGTTGTTAAACCAGTGACCTCTTTAATTGCTAAACTAACAGCATTGGTTAATGAACCAGGTTGAGTAATAAAAGGGGAACCGTTGTAAATCCATTGTACATCGTAATCTACATCATGGTTTTTTAACGTTTCTTCAAAGGCTGCAGTTATCTGCGCCGCTGTTAACTCAGTAGAGTAACGCCAGTTACATTGAATATGCGCATTAGCAGGCACAACATTACTCGCACCGGTACCAGAATTAAAATTAGTTATTTGAAAGCTAGTCGGGGGAAAGTATTCATTACCACTGTCCCACTGAGTTTCTGTTAATTCAGCTAATGCAGCCATACAGCCATGAATAGGGTTTTTAACAAGATGTGGGTATGCAACATGACCTTGCACACCTTTTACTGTTAAATCTGCCGTTAACGAGCCTCTACGCCCATTTTTTATAGTGTCACCCACATGATCAGTACTTGAAGGTTCTCCAACAATACAGTAGTCAATTTTTTCATTACGTGCTTCAAGCGTATCAATAACACGCGTTGTGCCATTGATAAAAGGTCCTTCTTCATCGCTGGTGATTAAAAGTGCAATAGAGCCATGATGATCTTGATGTTCTGCAATAAACTGTTCTAAACCAATCATAAATGCTGCTAAACCACCCTTCATATCCGCTGCACCACGACCATATAGGTAGCCATCAATTACAGTCGGTTCAAAAGGAGGGCACTTCCAAAGGTGTTCGGGCCCTGTTGGCACGACATCCGTATGACCTGCAAAACAAAATAGTGGCTTTTCTGTTCCTCGGCGTGCCCAGAGGTTTAGCGTATCCTCAAATTCCATCACTTCACAAGTAAAGCCTAGCTTTTCTAAACGTTCAATGAGTAGCGGTTGACAACCTGCATCAAAGGGCGTTATCGATGGACGGCTTATTAAATCTTTTAATAATCCTAATACTGGAGAGTCTGACATGCTAGTTCCTTAAGCGCTAAAAAATGCTTGGTATGATTCGGCTTTAAAGCCTAAAATAGTCTTATCTTCATTGATCAATAAAGGGCGTTTAATAAGAGTAGGGAACTCAATAAATAGCGCAATCACATTGCTTTCATCGAGGTTTTCTTTTTGTTGAGAAGTCAGTGCACGATAGCTAGTGCTACGTTTATTAAGAAGATCTAGCCATGATAAATTAACCAGAAAAGAGGTTAATAACTGTTCATCTAAGCCATCTTTACGGTAATCGTGGAAAGTATAAGAGATGTTATTTTGCGTTAGCCATTTTTGTGCTTTTTTGACTGTGTCGCAGTTTGGTATTCCATATAGAGTCGTCACAACTGTTTGTCCATTAAAATGAAAACAATTGTAACAGAAGATACAAAAACAAAAAGAGCCACCTTAGTGACTCTTTTTAAATACTTTCAATAAATATTAATACTCTGGCTGAAATTTAATCAGCTCGAAGATAGGTCTATTTAATGATTTTAAGTACTGCATCAGTTGCAACTTCAACGTTACCTGACATTTTTTGTAGCTCTTTAATCTCGTCCATGTTTGAAATTACAACAGGCGTTAAGATTGATTTTGCTTTTTCTTTTAAGAATTCTAGATCGAACTCAATGATAGTATCGCCCATTTTAACTTTTTGGCCTTCTTGCGCGATACGAGTGAAACCTTCACCTTTTAGTTCAACAGTATCAATACCGAAATGAACAAAAAGTTCGATACCACTGTCAGACTCTAATGAGAAAGCGTGGTTAGTTTCAAAAATTTTACCAATTTCACCGTCACAAGGTGCAACCATTTTGTTACCTGTTGGACGGATTGCAATACCGTCACCAACAATTTTCTCTGCAAATACAACATCAGGCACATCTTCAATTGCTACGATTTCACCTGAAATTGGTGCAATGATATCAATAGTGTTGTCTGATTGTGTGTTACCTGAAACTGCTTTTTTTAGCGAATCGAAAAAACCCATGGTTTAACTCCAAATTATAAATATTATTATTATTAAATTACTAACGGATCATAGTGTTAACTAGTATAGATCCGTTTTTAAAATTAGTTAATGCCTTTGGTCTTATTAAATTCTGTTACCAGGGCTTCAATTTCAGCAGCAGTTGCTACTGATAGTGCTTTATCTGCTAATGCTTTCACATCAGAGAAGTTTGTATTACGGATAATTTTCTTAACCGTTGGGATAGAAATAGCACTCATTGAGAACTCATCTAAGCCCATACCTAATAGCAATAACGTTGCACGTTCATCACCTGCAAGTTCACCACACATACCTGTCCATTTGCCTGCTGCATGTGAAGCATCAATCACTGTTTTGATGATACTTAATACAGAAGGTGTCATTGGGTTGTATAGATCTGAGATTAACTCATTACCACGGTCAACTGCCAGTGTGTATTGTGTTAAGTCATTTGTACCAATACTAAAGAATTCAACTTCTTTAATAAGGTGATGCGCAATAGCGGCTGCTGCAGGTGTTTCAATCATTACACCAATCTCAACGGCAGGGTCAAAAGTATGCCCTTCAGCAGTTAATTCAGCTTTAAGTGTTGTTAAGATCTCTTTCAGCTTACGAATTTCTTCAACTGAAATAATCATTGGGAACATGATTCTAACCGGACCAAATGCAGAAGCACGTAATAGTGCACGCAGTTGTGGATTCATGATTTCTGGACGATCAAAACAGATACGGATAGCACGCCAACCTAAGAATGGGTTCATCTCTTCAGGTAGGTCAAGGTATGGTAAATCTTTATCACCACCAATATCCATTGTACGAATAATACAGGCTTTACCTTCCATTGCTTCAACTACTTCTTTATAAGCAACAAATTGCTCTTCTTCAGTAGGTAGTTGATCACGGTCCATAAATAGAAATTCAGTGCGGTATAAACCAACACCTTCTGCGCCGTTGCGTTTTGCACCTTCAGTATCTTTAACAGTACCGATATTAGAGCAAACCTCAACATGGTGACCATCTAGGGTCATCGCAGGAAGATCTTTTAATTTTGCTAATTCTTCTTTTTCAGCAATAAAAGTTGCTTTAATTTGTTTAGCTTCAGCAAGTTCTGCTTCGCTTGGGTCAATAATAATTTTATTATTTAACGCATCAAGAATGATCATATCGCCATTTTTTACACGTTTTGTAATATCGTTAGTACCAACAATGGCTGGAATCTCTAAAGAGCGAGCCATGATAGATGTATGAGATGTACGACCACCAATATCTGTAATAAAGCCTAACACTTTATCAAGATTGATTTGAGCTGTTTCTGAAGGTGTTAAATCATTTGCGATTAAAACCACTTCTTCATCAATATTGCTCAAGTTAACAATATCAATACCTAATACATTTTTAAGTAAACGGCTTCCGATGTCACGAAAATCAGAAGCACGTTCACGTAAATAAGGATCATCTAACTCTTGCAGCATTGTTGCATTTTCTTCAACAATATTGTTGATTGCAAAGTCTGCTGAACAGTTATTTTTTTTGATGAAAGCTACGATATCTTCTTCTAGCTCTTCATCTTCAAGTAGCATTATATGCCCCTCAAAGATTGCTTCTTTCTCTTCACCGAATGTTTCTAGTGCTTTTTGTTTTACCACTTCTAGTTGAGCTGACGCTTTCGCGCGACCATCAAGGAAACGTGAGATTTCCAAATTTATATCTTCAACTTTATCCGTGTTGAGAGAGATTTCATCTTCCTGTAATAACAGTGCTTTAGCGAATGTAATGCCAGGTGATGCTAGAATGCCAGATATCATAAATTATCCTTATAAAAAATCGAACTAAAAAAAGTATGAGTTATACAAGTGTTGCCATTAATGCAACTAAAGTATCAACTGCTTTTTGTTCGTCAGCGCCTTCAGCCTTGATGTTAACCGATGTACCTTGTGTTAAACCTAAAGTTTGTAGCTTAAATAAGCTTTTTGCACTTGCAGATTTACCACCAACTTCTACAGAAATATCAGATGCAAATGATTTTGCTTCTTTTACAAACTGAGCTGCTGGACGTGTGTGAAGGCCGTTTGGAGCTGTGATTGTTACTGTTTTTTGATACATGGAAACACCTTGATTATTATGGAAAAAATATCGTCATTACGTTTTTTTTAAATTAACGGTAATAACAAGATATATAGCTATTACTGTTTTTAAAATAAACTGTAATAACCAGATATAAAACTGTCTGCAGTAAAGTAACCAATAAATATAAAAATGAATTTAATCTAGGTCAAGTTTTCTGCGACAAGTCATATTATTACGAAATAAAATGTTAACTAAATCTCGTTGATACATATTACAACAATAATGTCGTGGCTAGATAATCCTTAAATAGTACGAGATGGTCAACCGATTTTTACTAAATAAGAGGTATATATTAGTATAAAATGCAGTGTTCGCTTGATTTTCATACATTTGATTGTGATAGTGTAGTTAATAAAAAAGACACGTAAGTGTCTTTTTATATATTATATTTTTTGAACTTGCTACGTTGGCATATTATGCGAACGTTTCACCTTCAAAAACACCAGCAAAAAGAGCGGTAGAAAGATAACGTTCACCAGAGCTTGGTAAAATAACCACAATATTTTTGTCTTTAAATTCAGGTTCAGCTGCTAATCTCGCCGCCGCAACTACCGCTGCACCAGAAGATATACCTGCTAAAATCCCTTCCTCTTCCATTAAACGGCGTGCCATTTCGATAGCGTCATCATTACTTACTTGCTCTGCACGATCAATTAGAGAGATATCTAAGTTCTTAGGAATGAATCCCGCACCAATGCCTTGAATTTTATGAGGCCCTGGTTTCACATCTTCACCCGCTAGTGTTTGCGAGATAACCGGAGAATCGGTTGGCTCAACAGCAACACTTACAATTGCTTTACCTTGTGTTTCTTTGATATAACGAGTTACACCAGAAATTGTTCCACCGGTACCAACACCGGCTACAAATACATCAATTTCACCATCAGTATCATTCCAAATTTCTGGGCCTGTTGTTTTTTCATGAATTTGTGGATTTGCTGGGTTTTCAAATTGACGTAATACTAAGTATTTACCAGGCTCAGCTGCCGCTAATTCTTCAGCTTTGTTGATAGCGCCTTTCATGCCAAGAGCGCCATCTGTTAATACTAAGTTAGCGCCTAATGCTTTTAATAATTTACGACGCTCAATACTCATTGTATTTGGCATCGTTAATGTAATTTTGTAACCACGTGCTGATGCAACAAACGCTAATGCAATACCAGTATTACCACTTGTTGCCTCTACTAGCTCAACATCCTTGGTTAATGTTCCATTTTTTTCAGCTTCCCAAATCATGTTTGCACCGATTCGACACTTAACACTAAAACTAGGGTTGCGACTTTCAACTTTTGCGAATACGTTACCTGTCGTTACATTATTTAAGCGCACAAGTGGTGTGTGACCGATTGTTTGTGAATTATCACTAAAAATTTTAGACATTATACTTCCCTTTATTTACTGTTAGTTAGTTGATGAAAACAGCATAGCTGAAGTATCGAGAAGGAGGAAATATAATTTGGTTATAGGATATGGAATTTAGTGATAAGGTGAACTGGCAGGTTAAAAACTGGTTTCAAATCCAAGTAATGCATTACTACTGCCGTAACCAGGCATACTATTATTAGAGATAATCACTTTTATTTTCGTATCGTCACTGGCATTAAAGCTAATACCTGCGCCGATTGACAATGAACTTTCATAGATATCTAACAATTCTGTATTTGAGTAGTAATTTGACATCGCCTGATCGTTAGAAATATTGCTTAAACGTTGTGTGGCAGGATCTGAGAAATTACCAAATAACTCAATCTGTAACCCTTTTGCATTTTCAGCAATAAGAGGTATTGCTATCAGTTCATAATGTGAATTATTTTCAAAGGTACTATCGGCGATAGTTGTATTAAAGGTAAGTTTATTATAAAAAGAGGTGAAAATTTCATCGAGATATTGGTAGGTGCTGCTAGGGATTTGATAAACAGTCTCTAAACTTAATAGATTAGATGACTGCTCATTCGATTTTTTATATTCAACTTGTAAGCTATTACTTGGTACTTCTTCTATTGCACAGAAAGCCACAGGAGAGAACGCAATAAATGCGCTAATTTTTAATATTGTAGCTGGTTTCATTATTCCCTCCCTGTTAATAACGTTTAAAAAACTATTTCAAACTATACATTAAATAATACTTATTTGTAGGTTAAGAAATGCAAATAATGATGCAACTGTTGCAAAAGTTCAATTTTTTCAGGGCTATGTTGATGTTCTAATGCTAAAGCATCTATTTTTTCAATGTAACTCTGTTGATGCTCCAATAAATAGACTTCACATTCTCTTTGCCATTTTTGTTGTTCATCTATAGATAAAAATTGTTCGCCATTACGCGCTCGATAATGCCATAACAAACGTTCCAGACGACTGTCTTCAAAGTCGTAGTTCATGTTAGCTAAGTCTTCAAACGGGCTTTCAGCTATCTGATTTATTTGAGCTTTGTCTTTATGAGAAAAGAAGCCTCCACTGTATAGCATCTCCTCAGCACTCTGTTTCTGTTCAAAAATACGCTCTTCAGAAAACACTAAACGTAATTTATCCGCCAATGTCTGGTGTGCTTTTATAAACTCAAGAGATTGTCGACATTGCACTCTATCTATTCCTAACTCGTCTGCTCTTTGCTCTGTTAATGTTTTTGCCGGTGCCACAATAGGGCACTTGTTGATATGTAATAGTTTAATGGCCGGTCGAGTTATACCTTCGGGTAGATCCGCCGATGGCGTATAAAGATAATGGCGGATCTCTTCAACGGTTAAGGTTTCAAGGCTGGTAATATCTTTATTAAGATCAACAACAATTACTGCATTTTTATTTGTCGGGTGGCTAGCAATAGGTAATACATAAGAGATACAACCTTGCAATGCTGGAAACATACCTGACACATGAATTAACGGTGTGAATGATCCCATTTTTAATGTGTTGATTACATTGTTTTTATGACGAAGGTTGAAGCAGTAATCAAATAACTTAGGTTGTTTTTGTTTTATTAATTTCGCGATGGCAATCGTAGCATAAACATCGCTCATTGCATCATGTGCTTGATCGTGTGCCAATCCATTTTCTGCAGTCAGCAATTCTAAACGAAACGAAGGTACATCATTTTCATCAATGGGCCAGTTGATACCTTCAGGTCGTAGCGCGTAACAAGCACGGACTAGGTCAATGATATCCCAGCGAGAGCAACCATTTTTCCATTCACGTTGGTAAGGGTCTAAAAAATTTCGATATAGGGTAAAACGGGTCACTTCATCATCAAAACGGATATTGTTATAACCTACTACGCAGGTATCAGCCTGACTAAATTGCTGATTAATCTTGGTAATAAATTCATTTTCAGTTAAACCGTGTTGTAATGTCTGCTGAGGTGTTATGCCAGTAATAAGACAGGCTACCGGTTCTGGTAAATAGTCACTTGGAATGCGGCAATACCACTCATTTGCATCAGCAACAGGGTTTAAATCAACATCGGTTCGGATACCTGCAAATTGAGAAGGGCGATCAGTCCCTGGGTTCAAACCAAAAGTTTCATAATCGTGCCAGTATAAAGTGGGTTGCTGTATCGTATTATCATTTATGTTCATTTGCTGCTTAAGTCCCATTTATGGCTTTGTTATTGATTTATTGTGATTTTTAGAACTATTCATTCTATGTCATCTGTAATCTTAGTACCACTTTTGATCTTTGTTTATGTTGAGGCGATGAGACCAAGTGTTCGCTTAAAAGTGCTGTCATTATATTATCTGCTCGCTTTTGTTAATACCAACGTGTTTTAAAGACATCAAATCAAATTTTCTTGAGTTAGCAGCGCTCTGTGTGAAGGATTTTTTTGTTCGCGAGCGCTTGTGTTATATCCTTCATCATAGCAATAGAATCATCTAAATTTATAATTTCACCCTGAGCAATATTATATTCTGCAGAGACCGCTTTATTCCGACCATGTTCTTTTGCATGATAAAGCGCTTGATCGGCAAGCTCAATCGTTTGATCAAGAGAAAGCGCTGAAGGCAAATTATCAAAGAAAGGAAACGTTGTGTAACCAACAGAACAGGTTTTATTGATAGTCACTGAATCACTCAAAATAAATGGGGTGGCACGAATACTGTTCATCAACTTTTTTGCAAAGAGGTGAATATAATCCGGATCGGTGCGTTTGAGAATAACCACAAACTCTTCCCCCCCCCAACGGCAAAGGACATCTTCTTTACGAATAAGGGACTGAATAACATTAACAAATTGGATTATCATCAGATCACCGCATTTATGGCCCCAGGTGTCATTCACTTGTTTAAAAAGATCGATGTCGATAATAAAAACACCATATACCAGGTTTGCATCTTTATTGTTTGTATTACGCTGATGATCACCAATAGAACGCTGTAGTGAATAGCCAAAACGTTCAATTTCAGGTGTAGGCATCTCTGTAAGAAAGCGGCGATTGCTGATATTTGTTAAGGTGTCTTTATAAGAGAGTGACTTGAGATTGGCATTAGAAAACTTTAGCTTCTCATTTAAGTTTCTGGTTTTTTCTGCCAATATTTTGTTTTCAATACTCAAGGTATAAGCATCGATAATGGTCATATTCATACGGCGCACCACACCAACCATCATCATGATAAATACCACCCCCATCAACGACATTGCCGTGTTGATCGTCCCTCCGAGAATGAAGCTATAAAATAAAACGGGAAGAATGATTGGCGCAGAAAAAACATAAAAAACACGTTGGTTGATCGCATAAGCCCCCATTGAACCAGCAAACATCCCCCCCATTAAAAAGAAAATAAATGAGTTATAAGCAGGGGAGTCAGCAGATAGAAACAAGACGCCAGCCGATCCAAATATAATGCCTGAAATACAAATAGTAAGTGTAAATTGATCCAACCTTTTTTTTAGGTTACTTAGGGTTATTTTTGTTTTAATAACGTAACGTGCAAAAAAAAGGCGGAATATAAGATAACTAATGGAAAGTATTGCCCAACTGAATAAAACGTCGTGCGATGTCCTATTGTAGAAAACAATAACAACAACGATCGTATTAAAAATGGTAGAAAAAATTGCAAAGGGAGAGTGCAGATATAACTGTTTTGTGATTTTTAGGTTGACCTCATCAGTGAATTTTTTGCTTTTCATGAGTATCGTTTTCCCTTTTTACTAACTACAACATTATAGATGTCGAACTTATTTAATAAATTATAGTAACAAAATAAAAATAAGTACTTAGCAGTGGGAATTGGGGAAGAAGTTTCTGATTTTTGTGGCGTGTTGTTAAGACTATTGATTAGTAATGTTTGTAAGTTACTCGAAAGTAGATATTAAAACACCCATTAGTTGCTCACTAACGGGTATTAAATTCCAGCTTCTATTATAAATAGGGGGTAACTGACTAGGGCTAATTTTATAGATGACAAAGCCAAATGCAGAAAGAGTCAAACAGTCGGATAAATGGACCATTTTTTTCTGATAGGTAAACTATCTTTAGCGTTTAATTTCGTTATAAACGAGTAATAACTTTTGTACTTCACCCTGTGTATAAGCAAGATTTTGACTCTCTTCATAATTCCAAAGTGGCTCTATGATGGGACCATTTTCTGAAGGTGATACCTTAATCGCTACAATGCGTTCTTGCTCTTTATCAGAGATAAAAAATAAGTAAGGTTGCGGCGTATCTAGTAGCGCGCTATACGCAGAAGAGGGTGTATAAACGGCATTAACTGCTTTAACATCTTCCATATTGAAGAAAGCCTGCGCTTTTGCTAATACAGGCAGCGCCATCTCTTGAAGTTGTTCATAACTACTCTCTGCATGTAAAGATCCACAGTTTACAGGCACAAGTTTACGTAACGATTTATATTGTGCCGAAATCTCTTGTAAGGGCAGTTGTAGGTATGTTTTTTCAAAGGTCTGAGCTGAGTTGAACAATGCGTCATTATTAACGCATTGTTGGAATGATTGCTGTTGGTTAGCGAAAGCGCTTTGATCGAATTGCGGTTTTGGTAGGTTGCCATAAACAATAATAAAACCGATGATAAAAATGACTACCGCCACGGCGATATGAAAAAGGTAGTCGTGAATACGTTGAAGTTGTCCGCGAAAAATCAAGTTGTTATTCCTTGTGAGAAAAATGCAGGTTGTATTTTAGGATTGAGAATCAATTTAAAACTGTTGTGGAAGTAGGTAATTGGACCGTCATAACAGTCCAATTACCTCGCAAAACAAATTAAGGTTATTTAACTTGGTTTATCGTGTATTTAATTGATTCTTCAGTTTCAGAATCAAAAAAGTGTAACTTAGTATTGTCTAATACTAGTGTCACTTTCTCATCAACTTCTACTTCACGTTCACCCGTACCTAACGTACCAACAAACAGGTTATTTGGTTCTGCATTGAAGAATACGTTAACACTATCACCTAAGTATTCAACATTCATCGCCGTGGTTTCGAAGCAAGAATTAGGGAATGCTTCTTCGTACTTTTTACCTGAGCGAATCGCACTTGAACGTGCACCTAAGAAAAGTGATTTTCCGTCATAGCCAGCATCATCAAGAATTTTCTTATCGGTGTCGCTGACTGCAATGGTGAATGAATCACAGCTAAAGTTACCTGCTTTATATGAACCTTCAATAAGGTTCATTGAAGGCATACCCATAAAGGTAGCAACAAAACAGTTCTTAGGATTGGTAAATAACTCTTTTGGCGATCCAATTTGCTGAACTTCACCCATCGACATTAATACGATACGATCTGCCATGGTCATTGCTTCTACCTGATCATGGGTTACATAAATCGTGATAGCGCCTTTTGCACGGTGCATACGTGAAATTTCACTTCGCGTTGTGGTGCGCAATTTTGCATCTAGGTTACTTAATGGCTCATCCATTAAGTACAATTTAGGTGTACGTACCATTGCACGACCCAGTGCTACACGTTGACGCTGTCCACCAGAAAGTTCTTTTGGTTTGCGTTCAAGGTACTGTGTTAAAAACAGATCTTTAGATATCTCATCAACCTGTTTTTTAGTTGTCTCAGCAGGGTAGTTACGTAGTTTTAAACCATAACCCACATTTTCACGTACCGACATATGTGGGTAAAGTGCATAGCTCTGGAATACCATTGCAATGTCACGATCTTTCGAGCTTACGTTGTTAACAACTTCGCCATCAAGGATGAATTCACCCGATGTAATATCTTCTAAACCGGCAATCATACGTAAAGTTGTAGACTTACCACAGCCTGAAGGCCCAACCAACACAATAAATTCACCCTCTTCAATGTCTAGATTGAAATCACTTACAGAACAGTGCTCTGCATTAGGGTATTTTTTTACGATATTTCTTAAAGAAATTTTACTCATTATCCTTTCACTCCGCCTGACGTTAAACCGCCAACAATATAATCTTGAAATTTATAGAAAACTAAAACAGGGGGGATTGCTGCTAAAACTGCGCCCGCTGCGAATACGTTATAATTTGAATCTTTGATGTCATTAATTAACCCCATTAAACCAACTGCTAGGGTTTTTGAATCACTGCTCATACTTGCGATAAGGAATTTAGGCATGATGATATCGCCGATAGGTCCTAAGAAACAGAAAATGGCAATAACCACAATCATCGGTTTCACAAGTGGGAGTAGTATCTCTGTAAAGATTTGTAGCTGTGTTGCGCCATCGATCTTTGCAGATTCGTCTAAATCACGTGGAATCGAGTCATAGTAGCCCTTCATTAAGAGGGTGTTCATGGTCGTACCAAGCGCGGTATAGATGAGGGTCATAAAGATGTAAGTGTATAGCGTTGCATTTTCTGAACTGTAGATACCGATAGAACTAGCCATTGCATAGAGTGCAATCAAACCACTACCTGATGGTACAATTTGAATGATTAATAATGACATCAATGCACTTTTACGTGACGCATAACGGTAACGTGAATAAACAAAACCAGAAACCACCACAATAACCGTTGAAAGTACCATCGTTACAATCGAAAGTAGGAACGTATTGGTGTACCAACTTAAGTATGCAGTATCATTAAATAGGCTCTTAAAGTTCTCTGTAAAACTAAAATTCTCAGGAAAGAATGATGTTGAATAGAGTGTATTGCTGACGTTAAAGGCACTCATAATGGTCAGTAATATCGGGTAGATAATTATGATCGCCATCACGATAAGAAAAGTATAACTTGCAATCAGCCCCATGTTTCGCATTAAAAAATTACGGTTAAGGCTTTTAGTTTTACGTGCTGGATTTAACTTCATCGTATTTTCCATTACATCACCTCTTCATTTTTAAAGGCACCGGCTTTAATCCAGGTATAAAGCACTATCGCACCCACTACCGTACTTGCTATTAAAGTATAAACAGCCGCCTCATTATATTTCGCATCCATCATTAAACGGAAACCAAGCGAGGAGATAGTATCGAGTGGTTTATAGATCGAGCCGATGGTCTGCACTGTCGCTTCACCTAACATATAAACAATGGTGACATTGTTAAAGTTAAAGGTGAATTGGGTGATAAACACCGGTGCGACACTGATTAATATCAACGGCAGAGTAATGTCGAAGAAATTAGACCATGCATTGCCACCATCGATACTACTTGCTTCATACAGATCATCTGGAATGGTTTGTAGTACACCCGTTACGAGAATAAATACGTAAGGAAAACCGAGCCATGCTTGAATCAAAATGATGGTTATTTTCGCGTAGTCGGCATTCAGGAAGAAACCGATTGCGGTTGATACATCATATTCGTTACCCGTGAAGAATGGGATCACCATCGTATTCATACCACCAACTTTTGAGAAAAATAGTTGGAAGACTAAGATAGTTAAAAACGCGGGTACAGCCCAAGGTAAGATATATATAGTACGGAAAAACTTTTTACCTCTGATGCGTTTATTATTCGCAACAACCGCTAGCACAGTACCTAATACAATGGTTAATGCAGAAGCACAGAAGGTCCATGTCATGGTCCATACTAAGGTTTCCTGAAAGGCAGCTGCCGCACGTTCATTGGTAAATAAACGTTCAAAGTTAGATAGGCCTTTCCATTCAAGTAAAAAAGCGGGCGGTAATACCGGACGCTTGTAGTTGGTGAATGCAACGATAATTGAGACGATTGCGGGTAAAAAAGCAAAAACAAATAACAGAATGAATTTAGGTGCAGTGATCAGGTTTGGCACGATTTCATGTGATAAACCTCGTACCTTCTCAGTAAAGGTAATTGCATAACCATTCACGTCAATTTGACGTTTAACATCTTTTGCATCGCGTGCAAAAGCGTAGTGGAATGCTATAAACATTAATAACATTAATCCACCAAGTGTTGAACCTACCATAATCAGGAAGGAATCATCCACAAAGCGTTCCGCACCAATGGTGATTTTGCCATTTGGTTGTTCAACGGCTAATAAGCGGAAATTGGGAAGTACAAATTGGATGAAAACTAGAATCTCTAAAGCGAGTAGCGAGTAACCAAAGAGGGTTTCTCGTACACGGCGTAACAGCATATGCCCACTGCCTGGTACTACCATAGAAAGCCAGAAAATAAAACGTTGACTCATTTTAACCTACTTTTAATAAATTAGCATAATTTGCTGTTTAATAAGGGGATTTTTAAATTTAAAAAACGATCTACACAAAATGTAGATCGTATTTTTTATGTAAACAGGGTAAGAACAATAAGACTGTTCTTAATCTTTATTACATATCTTCGATATCATATTTGATTGTTTCTACACCGGCTTCTAATGCACCTTTCACATCTTGACCTTGAGCAATTTGAGCCAATGCAACTTTCATTGGTCCCCAAACTTTCCCAAATTCAGGAATATTCGGCATTGGCATACCCGCGTTTGTCGCATCAAAAATCGCTTTATGCACAGAACCTTCTGCATAGTTAACTGCTAGGTTAGGTGAAATTTCACGTGTCATTTCGTACCATTTGTTAGCGTACTCAGGAGTTGCTGCAAATTTAAGGAATGCACGCGCGCCGTCTTTATTACTGCTGTAACCATTAACCGTCATACCTTTAGTACCGGTTAATGCTTGGTATGTACCAGTGCCATCCCAGCTAGGAATTGGTGCTGCACCTACGTTGATACCCGCTTTTTCAATGTCTGAAATTGCCCAAGGGCCATTAATGATTGCGCTAATTTTACCCTCAGTGAAGTTTTTCATCATGATGTCGTAAGCAACGGTATCATCTTGCATAAGCGTCCAATGCGTTACGCCACTGCTGTAAAGACTTTTAGCTGCAAAACCTGCTTTAATTGAACCTTCATTATCTAAGCCGATTTTTTGAGGATTGTTATCTTGGAAAATGTAACCACCGTTTGCCATGAATAAGCCACCGGTAAAGTAAAAGTCAGTGAACTTCGCAGCCCAGTCTGAAGGCGCTAGCTCTTTCAATGTTTTTGGCGGTGTTTTTAGCTTGTCTTTGTTATATAGGAATAACGTAGTATCAGTCGACATTGGTAACATGTACGTTTTACCATCGTACTGCGCTGATTTAGTAGACGTTGCTGTGTAACCTTTGATTTCAAAATTAGTTGATTCAATTAAGCGTTGATTTGCTAAATCACCAATACGGTCATTAGGTACCATGAATATATCCGCAATATTACCTTTTTGTGTTGGTAATGCGTCGAGTAAGTCAAACATTTTCGCCGTTGTTACTTCAACTTTAAAATCTTTACCTTGATTGAATTTTGCTGCCAACTCAGTGAAATACGGTACATAGTTTTTTTCTACGCCGATTACAACATTATCTGCTGCCATTGCATTGTTCGCGAAAAAAAGTGCTGCTGATACTGCAATCGTTACTTTTTTAATCATTTAATCTCTCCAGATAGGGATAAAGTGTTTTGAAATGGTCATATATCGCGGAATTAACATCCATGTAACCATTTTATTAAGCTGAAACTCATCATTTGCATTATCAAAGTTAACAAGTGTTAGCTGAGATAATGTGCTTAAAAATAACCTGTTTGACTTAATTGGTAGCTATCATAGGGGGGGATAGCCATAGACTGAAATGCAATTTACCCTAGGGTTCCATAGATAAAATGTATGTCATAAAGAAAATAGTGATCTAAGAAACAGGTTAAAAAGGAAAGGAAGGAAGGCTTGATAAATAAAAATCAAATTACTCGCGTAAAACCACATGGAATATAGGGGGGGAGTTTCTAAAGAATGAATATTCTTTGCTATAGCAACGATTGTCATCTTAAATATTTAAATTAATTTTATATATGATGAATAAGGTGATTTATGCCCTTTGTAAAAGTAAATTAAATATCTTAATAATATTGTTTTGCGTTGTCGTAAATAGAGGAACGATGAAGACGGTATAATAAATAAGGCATTTTATTAAATAACTAATCCTTTGTGAGGCTTAATATATCGGGCTTTGTTGGGTGTCGTTCAAATATGTATAGGTTTTATTCTGACACTTAACAATAAGGCTGGTTATAACGTCAAAAAATATCGTGTAAATAAAAGGTGAAAAAACAAAATGATATTACTGTTAAGAAATTTGATAACTGGATTTACAAAGTTAGGTACCGCTTGCCTGATTTCTCTTAATCTACTTTTATTAAGGTTTATATGATTATATCCATAGGTTTACACTTTAATTTATATTGTAATATATCTTTATGTCTATATGACGGCTGCAAACAGTAATACTATTTTCCGTGATGTACGACAAAATTGTCCTTTTTTTACTCTAATCAGTAACACTGTCGTTAATGCTCGCAATTGAAACGAATATAAACCGAGTCAAGTAATGCTGGGCTAATTCAAGTCGGTATAAATGTTCGCGCTATCTTGTTAGTTAAAACAATCGTTAGTTATGTTCAATCACAATCACAGTCACAATCACTGTCTCTAATCATTACTTTCCATATTGCTCGCTCTGCATCATTTTTAACAAAGTTCGCCGCAATATGATGCCAAACGGTATAACTAGTTACCCAATTGCTACTATTTTTTTGAAAGGTATAAAAGGCTATTGAAATGGTATAGGTATAGAAAGAAGTCGTGACTAATTATTACAGTAGGATACAAAGCTACATCGATCGCATTATTGGTGTTGATAGACTTTAATCAATATTTCTAGTGAAAAATCTATCGCATTTACATTGAGTATTGCCTTCATAAAGCACTAAAACGTGCCTATTTGTATTGCACCATACAATGTTTACTTCAATGACTACCTGGTTAAAACTGTCTGAAAGTATTACATATATATATCTTTAGGAATATTTTAACTCTTTATTTTCAGTTGCTTAGTCTTTTTTTGTTGGTGTAGGGTGCGTTTTATTTGTTAGAAATTATCCTGTTACATGCTTTTTGAAGCGGTGTAAATTAACTAATAACAATATGTAAGCGATCTGTATCACGATGTTTTTAATTTAATTATCTACCCGCATGGGGCGGTTTCTTAAAAATGAATATCTTAGATCACGCTTTACTCTCTAGGCATGCATTTTATCTATGAAGCTTGCGAGTAAATTGCATTTCAACTGCTGTCGAGCAGGCTTTATGATACATGCCAATTGAGTTCGGTTAGATTGTTTTCTGAAGCGGAAATGTTCTCAGCAAGCTTAATAAAAATGTAAAAGGGGATTTTTCCCAACGTAATATTGTTATTTTTTAACATTGAATGCATGACGAGTAATTAAGACTTTAAATTATTAAAAAAGTTCATTCAATGAATAACATTATTATTAACTGTTAATCGACTTTAACATTAATACATCATTAACACCTTGATTTGATGTGTTTGTTTGGTCAACTTAATTTATTAAAATAAAAAAACATATTAGGAATGGAATCATGAAAAAATTACAACTAGCTTTAGCAGTATCGGCTGCAATCCTATCTTCAAATGTTATGGCTGAACTAGCGCCAGTAGAATTTCACGGTTACATGCGTGGCGGTGTAGGTATGTCTGCTGATAGTGGTGCACAAGTGTCTTATGAAAAAAATAGCGTAGGTCGTCTAGGTAACGAAGATGATGCATACGGCGAAATTCAACTAAGTAAAGAGCTTGCAAAAAGCAACGGCATCACTTTTAAAGTAAATACGATGCTTGCAATGGCTTCTAAAGGTGCGCGTGATTGGGAAGCTGTAGGCAGCGGTGCTGATTTTGCCTTCCGTCAATATAATGTAGAAGCAAAGGGTGTATTTGGTGGCGATGAGGTTGTGTTTGCTGGTAAACGCTACAACCAACGTCATGATATTCATATTTCTGATACATATTACTGGGATATTTCTGGTGCTGGTGCAGGTATTGAAAACCTAGCTGCAGGTCCTGGTAAATTAACGGCGATGTGGGTTCGTAATGATAGCTGGGGTGAGACGGATACTGGTAATGGAAGTGGTGCACTAAACGTTAATATCTTTGATTTACGCTACGGTGGCATTAGTCTTTGGGATAACGCTTCTCTAGAAGTAGGTATTGATTATGCAATGTCTAACGAAACAAATGCGTTTACTGGTACTCCTGAAGAAGGTGTAATGGTAACTGCTGAATTGACACAGGGCGGATTAGGTGGCTTCAATAAAACAGCTATTCAATACGGTACTGATACTTGGGGAACTAATAAAGTCGGTGGTGCTGGTGGTGCTGATGGTGCTTCTGCATTCCGTATTATCAACCATGGTGTAGTTGGTTTTGGTGATAAAGTAGATTTTGCACATCAAATTATTTACTCATCAGCTACTGACGTTGGTACTGAAGATGCGACTTACTTCTCATTAGTTGTTCGTCCAGAATACAAATGGACTGATAACCAAAAAACGATTTTAGAACTTGGTACTTTCAGCCGAACATGGGCTGATGGTGGTGAAGCAAGCGGTCAAAAATACACAATCGCACAAGCGCTATCAGCGGGTTCAAATTTCTGGGCACGCCCTGAAGTACGTATCTACGCAAGTTACCTAACGAATGGTGAAGCTGAAAGCTTTGCAAACAACACTTCTGACTCAGAAGTTAACTTTGGTGTACAAGCTGAAGCATGGTTCTAAACCTTTTCCTTTAATTATTGCTGATATAGCATAAATTTATTGAAAATAAGTGAGATAAAATAGGCACCTTAGGTGCCTATTTTTTTGCTTTGAATTTATTGAAATATTACAAAAACTTCGGACAGCAGCGACCGATTTCTTCCTTTATAGTGCTTGCATCAATTGTTAGCTATTGCGATGGCAATAATTTGCTCTATAACATCATCATTTTTGCTCGCGGAAGTGTCGTAACTTTTGAAGTAATAATCTTTAACTTCAAACTCATAACTTGTTGATGATCACCTTCTTGCACAATCCATGATCACTTATCTTATTCTATTACTCGTACTTATTAATCTTTTAAAATTAAACTGCTAAGTTTATGGCGTGTTTTAACGAAGACTATCAAGGGGGTAAATCAAGATAGTCGCGATTACCTCATGAGCATTGACGTCAAAGGGGGCTGTAGCGTTTCTTCTTTCCCATCATGGCCATGTGCACTTAATACCAGATTGACGATTTGCTAAAACCTTTTTTCATCCTATTCGTTTATTAATGTGCCTCTTTATAATTAATAGTTTTTTCATTTAATATATTTAACGTGAAAAAATTATACAATTAACCTTTAAATACAATCAGTTATGAGCTTATTTGTTTGTTTTTCGAACCCTTTTTATTTTTGAAATAGGTGCTTTATGTGTGATTCAGCACGTTTATAACATTGTAAAAAAAGGCTAATATGGCTGTTTATGTGATTAGTATCACTTTATTTGTTGGTATTATTTGCTAAGTCTATGTCGAGAGCTTTAAATATCATTTCAGTCTATGTTGACAGTTGTTTATGATAGCTTTCAAATATTCATTGTTCTTTTTTTAAAGGATATCCTAATGGCAGTAACCAAAGCTACAGCAGCTGAAAACAAAATATTCAGCAATAGTAAGCTCGATAAAAAGTGGTGGCATGATGCCGTCATTTATCAGATTTATCCGCGTAGTTTTATGGATGCAAATAATGATGGTATCGGCGACTTAGCTGGAATTATCTCTAAATTGGATTACCTAAAGCAGCTTGGTATTAATGTTATTTGGTTATCACCGGTATTCAAATCGCCTATGGATGACAATGGTTATGATATATCAGATTATCAAGATATCGCCTCAGAATTTGGCACCTTAGCCGAAATGGATGCTTTGATCGTAGCAGCGGCAAAGCGTG
Source organism: Psychromonas marina (assembly GCF_030161115.1). Lineage (GTDB taxonomy): Bacteria > Pseudomonadota > Gammaproteobacteria > Enterobacterales > Psychromonadaceae > Psychromonas > Psychromonas marina. Next base: position 435,032 of record NZ_BSPQ01000013.1, on the reverse strand, counting down.
ATATTAAAATTATTATGGATTTGGTTGTTAACCACACCAGTGATGAACATCCTTGGTTTATTGAATCTAAAAAATCACTCGATAACCCATATCGTGACTATTATGTTTGGCGAAAACCGCAACCAGATGGCTCTGAGCCAAATAATTTTCACTCTTACTTTGGTGGCAGTGGTTGGGAACTCGATACCAATACCGGGGAATACTATTTTCATCAGTTCTCTAAGAAACAACCAGACTTGAATTGGGATAATCCTCAAGTTCAAGAAGAAGTTCATAACATGATGAACTGGTGGTTAGACAGAGGTATTGGTGGTTTTCGTATGGATGTTATCGACTTGATAGGTAAAGAGGTCGATAAGCAAATTATGACAAATGGACCTCGTTTACATCCTTTATTACAGCAGATGAATAAAGCAACCTTTGGTTCTCGTGATGTTCTGACGGTAGGGGAGTCCTGGAGCGCAACACCTAATATTGCCAAGTTATATTCAGATCCTGCTCGAGAAGAGCTATCGATGGTTTTTCAGTTTGAGCATATCACTATTACCTTTGACCCTTATGAAGGTAAGTGGAAGCCGCGTGCTTTTGATCTCGTTGAGTTTAAAAAAGTGATCAGTAAATGGCAAACAGAGTTAGCTGATTGTGGTTGGAATTCATTGTTTTGGAACAATCATGACCTTCCGCGTGTTGTGTCTAAATATGGTTGTCCTGATCAGTATCGTGTTGAGTCTGCAAAGATGCTCGCAACAGCATTACATTTTCTTAAGGGCACACCTTATATCTATCAGGGTGAAGAGATAGGTATGACTAATGTTAAGTTCGATAACATTGAAGATTATCAGGATATCGAAACGCTTAATCTTTATGAAGAACGTATTGCCTCTGGTGTATCACATGAGTCAATGATGGAGGGGATCTATAAAAATGGTCGTGATAACGCACGTACCCCTATGCAGTGGAATAACACCTTCAATGCAGGTTTTAGTACGGGTAAACCTTGGATCAAGCTTAACCCTAACTATGTTGAAATCAATGTAGAGTCGGCTTTAAGCGAACCTACTTCCATTTTTCACTATTACCAAAAACTAATTAAATTACGTAAGCAACATGCAGTGATCGTATACGGAGAGTTCCAGCCACTGTTTGAAGAACATGCTCAGGTATTTGCTTACTTACGTAAGCTAGATAATGACACTGTGGTCGTCATTAATAACTTTAGTGCGCAGGTTATTACAGTTTCATTACCGAATTCACTGCAAGGGATAACAGGAGATTGTTTAATCAATAACTACGGACCTCGTGTGCAGTTATTGGAACAGTTGGTATTAGCACCCTATGAATCATTCGCAACTTTGATCAATAAAGCGAATTAAAACGAATACAACATTGTTATGCCGACACATTAATTCGGCATAACTTAACAAAGAATTAATTGGATTAAAATTATGCTAAACAAAAATGATGTAACAACAACAAGTCACTATCAAAAAAATTGGTGGAAGGAAGCTGTCGCTTATCAAATTTACCCTCGTAGCTTTCAGGATTCAAATGGTAGTGGTATTGGTGATCTTAACGGCATCACAGAGCGCCTTGATTACTTAAAAGATCTGGGGATTGATGTTATTTGGATCTGTCCGATGTTCAAATCACCTAATGATGATAATGGTTACGATATTAGTGACTATCAAGAGATCATGGCTGAGTTCGGTACCATGGAAGATTTTGATCGATTATTAGCCGCTGTACATGAACGCGGTATGAAATTGATTCTAGACTTGGTGGTTAACCATACTTCAGATGAGCATCCTTGGTTTGAAGAATCTAAGTCTTCTAAAGATAGTGCAAAAAGAGATTGGTATATTTGGCGTGACAGTGAAGAACCAGGTGTTAAACCGAATAACTGGGAAAGTATCTTCAAGGGATCTGTATGGGAGCATGAGAAAACTTCTGACGAGTATTACATGCACCTGTTCTCTACAAAACAGCCTGATCTGAACTGGGAAAATAAAGAAGTCCGCGAGGCGATCTATAAAATGATCAACTGGTGGTTAGATAAGGGCATTGATGGTTTCCGTGTAGACGCAATTAGTCATATGAAAAAAGAACCAGGTCTTGCAAGCATGCCAAATCCAGATGGATTAACCAATGTGCCTTGTTGGGATAAGATGATGAACGTTGATGGTATTCTTGATTACATTGATGAAATGTGTGAAAAAACGTTCAGAAAATATGATGTTATGACGGTAGGTGAGGCTAATGGTGTTTCTGTTGCCCAAGCTGATGACTGGGTAGGTGTGGATAAACAGCGCTTTAATATGATTTTCCAGTTTGACCACTTAGCACTGTGGGATGAAAACCCAGATGTAAAATTAGATGTCATTAAAGTGAAAGAGACCTTTACGCGTTGGCAGAAAGGGTTAGAAAATGTAGGTTGGAATGCATTGTTCCTAGAAAACCATGATATTCCACGTATTGTTTCTAAATGGGGTGATGATGAGAAGTATTGGTTTGAAAGTGCAACGTCACTCGCCGTGATGTACTTTTTAATGCAAGGCACACCTTTTATCTATCAAGGTCAAGAGATAGGTATGACAAATACCGAGTTTACTAGTATTGATGATTTTAATTGTGTGGGTGCTAAAAACCAGTATGCAGAACTGCATGAAAAAGGTATGCCTGAGCAAGAGATCTTGCATCTGTTAGCACGCACTGGACGTGATAATTCTCGTACGCCTATGCAATGGGATGGTAGTGCTAATGCAGGCTTTAGCTCGGCAAAACCTTGGCTTAAAGTAAATCCTAACTATAAGAGCATCAATGTTGCAGAGCAAGTCAAAGACTCTGGCTCAATTCATAACTTTTATCGCCGTATGATTGCCCTGCGTAAAGCAGAACCAGCATTAGTATATGGTGATTATGATCTGATATTAGAAGATAACGAGCAAATTTATGCTTACACACGTACGTTAGGTAATGAGAAAATTGTCATCATCTGTAATTTATCAGCATCTCTTGCGATGTTTGAGTGTGAGAAGGGGATACCAGATAGTCAGCATCTATTGCTGAATAACTATGCCGTGACGGCACATGATCAAACGAATACCTTCGTATTACGCCCTTACGAAACAAGAATCTATCGCTGTTAAGTTATAAATTGAACAGACGTTAAATCAAAGGCCACTTACATATTAAGTGGCCTTTTTGCGTTAAAGGATAGTGATATTGGTTATCTAACTCGATTAAATTTATGCGCTAATTTTATCTGAAAAAAACGTTGAAATGGCTATTTTAATAAACAAATTATTTCATTATCTAGTTGGGTAAGTATTCAAAGTGAAATACCAATCCTTTTAAAAATGTGGTATTACACCTTGGGTGTTATCAGTAGAGTTGTTCAGAGGTTTAAGTGATATTAGGTGTGTTTTTTATCATCTCTCTGAACTGTGCGAGCAATGCCATCGCTTGTTGGTCTTGTTTTTTATCTTTATGCAGATAAACACCAACTGAAGAGCGATTAAAGTGTTCTGGCATTTTTAATGTCACAATATCAAAGGTTGAAAAGTAGCTTTTCATACCAGAAGGGTAGGGGAATATCGCATCGCTATCTTGTAATAGATCTAATGCCGTTAATAATGAGTTAGTTTGATAAGTCACTTTTTCTTGGAGGTAATGTAGCTTATCAAAAGAACGCAGTTCCGGCGTTTGATTTTGCAAATGAACGAAACGTTGATTTGGTGTTCTTAATGCAATAGTAGGGAAGCGTGCAAGATCTTCATTGTCACACAATTGGCCCAATAGGGGGTGTCCTTTTCTGACAAAAACTTCATCAACATTAATAAAAAGAGGATGAAAAAGTACATCTTCATATTTTGCTAGCCCCAATATTTCATGACCAACAAAAATATTGATATCACCACTAAGTAGCAAGCTCATTAAATGTAAGTGATCACCTACATCAATCGCGATGTTGCTGTGAGGAAAATCATTTCTGAAATCTCGTACAGAATCTCTAATAAAAAGGTTCCACCACGCATCCCCACAGCCTATTTTTAACTCTGTGTGGTGTCTTAGCTTGTTCTTTTCTAGCTTAATCAGTGTGTTTTCATATAAGTGTTGCATCATTTTAGCTTGCTCATACAGTAACTCACCGCTTTGAGTAAGTTTGATACCTTTAGAAGTTCGATTAAACAGCTTTGTATCAAGCTTGTCCTCTAATTTGTGCATATTATGGCTTAATGTCGGTTGGCTTAAGCACAGTACGCTTGCTGCTTGAGTGACATTTTGAGCTTTTGCCACCTGAATAAATTGAAGCATTAATTTGAACATAGTTGCCCTCATTGTAAATAGGTAATTTCTATAATAGGCGCATTGTAATAGATTTATAGTATGACATGGGTGATGTTGATCACTGTGTGAATAGTTTATTTACGTAAATTGAACGTTTAAATATCTTCATTAACCTTGTTAAGATGCGCTGTATAATAAGTATGCTAATTTTATAAGTTACTGTTTATTATGTGTAAGTAAAAGATGGTTGATTAATATTCAGTTTAGCACGTAGAGACCTAGTCTGTTTTTAGCAACTAGGTTAAGAGCTTGGTTTGAGTAACCTACTCAGTTGTCGGACCAATATGCAGAATTTAATGGTACGAATTTGTATCATCAAATTTTAGGTACAAAAAAGCCCACGTAAACGCAGGCTTTATATCAAAGTAGCACTATTGCTCCTGTTGACTTATAAAAGGTGAGATAAGAGCAACTAGGTCAAGAACTTTGTTTGAGTAACCGATTTCGTTGTCGTACCAATATGCAGAATTTAATAGTACAAATTTGTATCATCAAATTTTAGGTACAAAAAAGCCCGCGTAAACGCAGGCTTTATATCAAAGTAGCACTATTGCTCCTGTTTACTCATATAAAGATGAGATAAGAGCAACTAGGTCAAGCACTTTGTTTGAGTGTCTGATTTCGTTATCGTACCAATATGCAGAATTTAATAGTACGAATTTTTATCATCAAATTTTAGGTACAAAAAAGCCCGCGTAAACGCAGGCTTTATATCAAAGTAGCACTATTGCTCCTGTTTACTCATATAAAGATGAGATAAGAGCAACTAGGTCAAGCACTTTGTTTGAGTGTCTGATTTCGTTATCGTACCAATATGCAGAATTTAATGGTACGAATTTGTATCATCAAATTTTAGGTACAAAAAAGCCCGCGTAAACGCAGGCTTTATATCAAAGTAGAACTATTGCTTATTTAGAGATAAGAGCAACTAGGTCAAGAACTTTGTTTGAGTAACCGATTTCGTTGTCGTACCAAGATACAACTTTAACGAATTTGTCAGTTAGTGCAACACCAGCTGCAGCATCAAATACTGAAGTTTGAACTTCACCAATGAAATCTTGAGAAACAACAGCTTCGTCAGTGTAACCAAGAACGCCAGCCATTTCATTTTCAGAAGCACGCTTCATTTCAGCACAGATTTCTTCGTATGTAGCAGCAGTTTTAAGGTTAACAGTTAAGTCAACAACAGAAACGTTAGCAGTTGGTACACGGAAAGCCATACCAGTTAGAAGACCGTTAAGCTCAGGAATTACTTTACCTACTGCTTTAGCTGCACCAGTTGATGATGGGATGATGTTTTGAGAAGCACCACGACCACCACGCCAATCTTTAGCAGAAGGACCGTCAACAGTTTTTTGAGTTGCAGTAGTTGCGTGAACTGTAGTCATAAGACCAGATTCGATACCGAACTTGTCGTTAAGAACTTTAGCCATTGGAGCTAGACAGTTAGTAGTACAAGAAGCGTTAGAAACGATATCTTGACCAGCGTACTCAGAGAAGTTTACGCCGTTTACGAACATTGGAACATCGCCAGAAGGACCAGTTAAAACAACTTTTTTAGCGCCAGCTTCGATATGTTTACGAGCTGTTTCGTCAGTTAGGAAGAAACCAGTTGCTTCAGCAACTACTTCAACGCCAGCTTCGTTCCATTTAAGGTCAGCAGGGTTACGTTCAGCAGTAACACGGATTGTAGCACCGTTCACGATTAGGTTACCGTCTTTAACTTCAACAGTACCGTTAAAACGACCGTGTGTTGAGTCATATTTAAGCATGTAAGCCATGTATTCAACGTCGATTAAGTCATTGATTGCAACAACTTCTACATCTGCACGTTCACAAGCAGCACGAAATACGAAACGTCCGATACGACCAAAGCCGTTGATACCGATTTTAATTGTCATTTTTAGATCCTTTTGGATGGTTTGATTTTAAAACTTGTATTCATTATAGAGTTCAAAATTAGCGTAGACTTGATGTTGGTCAAGTTATTTGCTCTGAATCACTACAATTAATTAATAAAATTACCAGTTTACAAACAAATTTAATCATTCTGTTGATTTTTTAAACGAATGACCCTGTAATAAATTACGCGTGTATTTTAAGGGCAATTTCACATAAAAGAAAGGAAAACCCCGATTTAAGTGTTAATTGTCTCTTTTTCAATAATTGATTAGCAGGCGTTGATTTGAGTGAGGGAATTAATGAGTGAGTATAAATAAGACACCTAAGCATCTTAGATTGTTGTTAATTAGAGAAAAGACAGTTCACACTCTCTTTTCTCTTCATCTATATGTGTTACTTAATTAAGGTTGTTAAACTATGTTTTTCACCTGCTTTCACTTGCTGGCCATCTCCTTGTGTAATTGCTGACTCAATACAAAGCATGGTTTGATAGCCATTATCTGGCATATCTGCAAAAGCTGCTGCTCCCTCGACCCAAGGAGACCAAACAACCTCGGAATCATTACCGGTATTGACGATAGTTAATGTTTGTTGAAATTGTTGATCCTTAAGCATGATCTCGGTATTGGCCTTTTTGTAGATAGAATCAATTGCTTGGTCAATCAATAGTGTTGTATCGCCAGTTTCTAGGCATTTATTATTAAGGGAGTTATAAAATTGCTTATTAAGTCCAGATAAATGAATGGCTTCTGGTGCGCTAATATTAAGGTAGGTATGAAGTGCACTACGGTAAGTCAGTGGTAAGTCACTTTTGTTTTCAGTAATCAATTCTAATTTCAATTGTTCATTCAAGGTTATTTGTAATGTCAGTTCAAATTCATAAGGCCATAGTTTTAGTGTTTCATTATTGCTGTTTAATTTAAGATCGATTATGACTCCCTCTACAGACTCTTGCACATTATCTAATGCCCATTTACTAGTACGTGCAAAACCATGAGCAGGTAAACCTTCACCTAGTTCAGGACCGGCAGGACCAAACCAAGGCCAACAGATAGGCACGCCACCTCGAATAGCTTTATTTTTATCAAAAATTGCACTTTTACTTAACCAGATAATAGGTTGCTGACCTGTTTTTTGAAAATGGATAAGGTGGCCGCCATGTAATGTCAGTGCAGCACTTAATTTATCATGCTCAATGATTAAAAATTCAAAGCCATTACTATCAGTTTGTAGGCTAATTGAAGGAGAAACGGTATCAGTTTTAGTTAAAGAGAGGTGTGAGATCATATATTTACCTTTGTAATGAGTAGTAACGTAAAAAATTGTAACAATGAGCTAGCAGAAAATTATTTTACTTTATTATGGTGTGTCGATTTATGAAAGAGAAATGTCTAATCGATGAATACTCTCTTAATATTAGTTGTTATATATCATTAAATAGTGATGTTTTTAAAGCTGCTTGCTCTTTACGGCTGTTTTTCTTTTTATAATGAATTCACAGCACATCAAAATATGGTATAAATGTTCTGGTATTAATCAAATGTTAATCTAATGCTGATTAAAGCAGCATATATAAGAATAATTATAAGGTGTTATATGACCCGTTCTAGTTTAGATAAGTTTATGGAATTAAAAGGTATTGATCCCAATTTTGTTGATGCCTGGGGGAATCCTGCTATTGCTTCCGAAGAGCATGTGAAAAACCTCATTAACAAGATGGGTTATGATGCAGATGATGAACAGCAATTGCTTGGTCATTATCAAGAAGAAGAGAAAAAACATTGGTTATCACTTCTTCCTCCTGTCACCGTTGCACAAAAATCAGATAGCTACACGATTGATATTTGTCTGCCTATCGATTTTGTTACTGATGCGCTAATTTACCAGGTGACTACTGAAGATAAACGCTTGATTAAAGAAACGATTACAGCGACGGGGTTCCCGCTTGTTGCAGTAAATGAAATTTCTGATATTGAATTCCAATGTTATCAAATACAGTTAAAATCTGATTTTCCATTGGGTTATCATCTCCTTGAAGTCTTTGAAAAGGGTAATGAAGAGGCACTGGCAACAATGTCTTTAATTATTACGCCAACAGCATGTTTTACACCTAAAGCGATGCAAGAAGGCAAAAAAATATGGGGAACAAGCGTACAGCTGTACTGTATTAAAAGTGAAAACAATTGGGGGATTGGCGATTTTAGCGATCTTAAAATGTTACTTAAAAATACAGCTGCTAACGGTGGTGATTTTATTGGTTTAAACCCAATACATGCACTTTCTCCTGCCCAGCCAAATAACGCCAGCCCATATAGCCCTTCATCACGTAAATGGTTGAATATACTATATAGTGACTTAACTAATATTGAAGAGTTTAAACATGATAAAGCCCTTCAAGATGTGGTCAATGGTCAAGCATTTAAAGAACAGCTAGCAGAGTTACGTGACACAAAATGGGTGAATTATGAAGCTGTTACGACACTAAAACTTGAAGTGTTGCGTAAATTATTTGGTAATTTAAACAATGGCAGTGTCGAAAGTGAATCGCGCTTAAGTGAATTCAACCAGTATGTTGAAGAGAAAGATGAGTCATTGATACACCAAGCAAGCTATGACGCATTGCAGTTTAAATTTTTAAATGAAGATCAAACGCTCTGGGGTTGGCCTGCGTGGCCTGAGCATTTTCAATCATTTCAAAGTGAAGGTACGCAAGCTTGGATCGAATCTAATAAACAAGAAGTTATGTTTTGGTGTTATTGCCAATGGGTTGCTGAGTTACAGCTTGAAGAAGCAGATCAATTAGCGAAATAATTAGGCATGACATTAGGTATTTATCGTGATTTAGCGGTAGGTGTTGGTAAAGGAAGCTCAGAAATATGGGCTAATCACTCCCTTTACTGTGAACAAGTTAGTGTCGGCGCGCCACCTGATATTTTAGGCCCATTAGGACAATGTTGGGGCTTACCACCGATCTCTCCAGATCAACTCTATAAAATGGGTTATCAACCATTTATCGATCTATTAAAATCAAATATGAGCCATTGTGGTGCCTTACGTATTGACCATGTGATGGCATTATTACGCCTTTGGTGGGTACCTGAAGGTGCTTCAGCAATAGCCGGTGCGTATATTTATTATCCAGTACAAGATCTGCTGAACTTATTAGCACTAGAGAGCCAACGTAATCAGTGTTTAGTGATCGGCGAAGATTTAGGTACGGTACCAGAAGGAATTGATGTTTTATTAGAAGAGGCGGGTGTTTATTCTTATAAAGTATTCTTTTTTGAGCAAGCTGATGATGGCGGATATATTTCACCTGCGCATTATAAACAGCAAGCGATGGCAACACTTTCAACACATGATATGCCAACGATAAAAGGGTATTGGCATTGTGATGATTTACATCTTGGTAAAGAGTTAGGTGTGTATCCTGATCAAGAAGTGTTAAACAAATTAATGGATGATCGTGTTTTCTGTAAGCAGCAAATTTTGAATAGCTTACACGGACATAACAGTTTACCTGAACACTATAACCGTGATGCAACAACAACGGGAATGGAGCAATGTTTAAACTTCTCGATGCAGGCACATTTGGCAAAAGGTAATGCGGCATTACTCAGTTTACAACTTGAAGATTTTCTAGAGATGGATGATCCCGTTAATGTACCTGGTACCAATGAAGAATATAGAAACTGGCAACGTAAGTTAAGCCATAACCTTGAACAGCTGTTTGCTAACGAACAGATAAAAGGATTGTTAGAAAATTTAACCCATGCACGTAAAGAAGCATCTTTGAAATAATTAGGCTATTAATATTAGGGATAAAAAAGTGAGTAAAAAACCGAACGTAAAAAAAGCAACGCCTAAAAAAGCAGCGCCTAAAAAAACAATCGCTAAAAATGTTGTTTCTAAAAAAACGGCTGTAAAAAAAACAGTAAGTAAGAAAATTCCTGTTTCAACAGCATCAACACAGGAAGCCTTACATGTTGAGCATGCGTCTTTAATTGGCTTATTAAAAGAAGCAAAATTAGATAACCCATTTGAGCGATTAGGTTTAATTCCTTCAACTTCAGGTGGTTATGTTTTACGCGTTTGGTTACCTGATGCGCAAAAAGTAGAATTCTTTGCGTTAGGCGCAGAAAAAGCGACTGCTGAATTGGTTAAAATTGATGATGCAGGACTATTTGAGTTATCTTTACCTAATACCAAAGAAAAGTTCAACTATGAACTAAATGCACATTATCAAGATGCGCAACATCGTTTTGTAGATCCTTACCAGTTCCACGATATCGCGTTTGATGGTTTATCTACCCTACAAGAAGCGCCACAAAATGTTTATAAAACATTAGGTGCACAGTTAAAAACTGTCACTTCTCATGAGCTATCTATTAGCGGAGTGCGCTTTATCGTTTACGCACCTAATGCATCTAGTGTTAGTTTAATTACTGAACATAACCATTGGGATGGACAACGTAATCCAATGCAACGCAGTTGGTGTGGTCATTGGGTACTATTTGTTCCTGGGCTACAAGCGGGTTGTGCTTATAAATTTGAGCTTAAAGATGGCTTAGGTAATCGTTTACCACATAAAGCTGATCCTGTTGGTTTTCAGGCTGAACAGTACCCATCACACTCTTCAATTGTTGTTGACCACGATAAGTATCAATGGAACGATGATGAATGGCGTGCTTCGCAAAAAGGTGACAAACGCTTTACTGCGATGAGTATTTATGAAGTGCATTTAGGTTCTTGGAAACGTAAAAATGAAGAGGGTGTTGAGCGCATGCTCAGCTACCGTGAACTTGCGGCAGACCTGATCCCTTATTTAGTGGAGATGGGTTATACACATCTTGAAGTGATGCCAATTTCTGAATTTCCATTTGATGGATCATGGGGATATCAGCCAGTTGGGCTTTTCGCCGCAACCAGTCGTTTTGGTAATGCAGATGACCTGAAATATTTTATCGACCAAGCTCATCAGGCTGGCATCGGTATTATTGTTGATTGGGTACCTGCTCACTTTCCTTCAGACCCACATGGCTTAGCACGTTTCGATGGTACACCATTGTACGAATACGAAGACCCGCGTCGTGGTTGGCATCCAGATTGGAACTCATATATCTACGACTTTGGTCGCGATAATGTGCGTCAATTCTTGGTGGCAAGTGCATTAATTTGGCTTGATAAATTCCATGTTGATGGCCTGCGTGTCGATGCAGTTGCCTCAATGCTTTATTGGGATTACTCGCGTGACGAAGGTGAATGGGTACCTAATGTTGATGGCGGTAACCATAACTATGAAGCAATTAGCTTATTGAAATGGTTTAACGAAGAAGTTTATGCACAATACCCAAATGCGATGACTATTGCTGAAGAGTCAACGGCCTTTGCAGGGGTTTCTAAACCTACATTTGAAGGTGGTCTAGGTTTTGGCTTCAAATGGAATATGGGCTGGATGCATGATACGTTAAGTTATGTTCAGCAAGACCCGATGTATCGTAAATATCATCACCACGAAATGACTTTTTCAATGGTATATCATTACAATGAACATTTTGTATTACCTATTTCTCATGATGAAGTTGTGCATGGCAAGAAAAGTATGATCGATAAAATGCCGGGTGACGAATGGCAAGCTGCGGCGAATTTACGTGCCTACGCAGGTTATATGTATGCACACCCGGGTAAAAAATTGAACTTTATGGGCGCCGAAATTGCGCAAAGCCGTGAATGGAACCATGATGGCAGCTTAGATTGGGAACTGCTTGAGTTTGATAAACATGCTGGACAGCAACAACTGATTAAAGACTTAAACCATCTTTATAAAGATAATGGTGCTTTCTACGAGTTAGATTACGATACTGCAGGCTTTGAATGGTTAGATCATAGTGATGGCGAAAACAGTGTTTTCTCATTTATGCGAACCAATGCAGCGCAAGATAAGCAGATTATCTGTTTATCAAACTTCACACCTATTCCACGTGAAGGATACCGTGTACCGGTTACTGAACCGGGTGACTATGAAGTTATTTTAAATACCGATAGTCACTTTTATTGGGGCAGTAACTTCCCAATGGGCGATACATTAGGTGTGTTTGTTGCAACAGAGCAAGAATGGCAAGGTAAACCTCACTCGTTAGTTGTAGATTTACCTCCATTATCAACCGTTTTTTTGCAAAAAAAAGGATAATTAAGTGCGTGAAGATCTACTTAAATTAGATACTCATAAACAGCCATTTTCTGCATCAAGTGGGCAATTTCTGCCCCTTGGTGCAGTATTGGATAAAAACAGACAGGGTTGTCATTTTTCGGTATACAGTTTAGGTGCTTATCGTGTCGAAGTTTGTCTATTTGATAAGTGTGAAAATGAGATCGCAAGTTACGCGTTAGATGTAAAGCAAGGACACTTATGGAGTGTCTTTGTTCATCATGTGGAAGCTGGTCAGCTTTATGGGTATCGTGTTTTTGGGGAGAATTCCCCAGAAAAAGGGTTTGTGTTTAATCCTGATAATTTACTTATTGACCCCTATGCGAAGGCATTAAATCGCGTTCAGCATAGTTTTGAAGGGGAGTTAATTACCCGTGCTGGTCATCATATTTCAAAATCGGTTGTTGTCGATGATGAGTTTGATTGGGCATCGGTTCAAAAACCAACTATTCAAGATGATGAACGTATTCTTTACGAGGTACATGTAAAAGGCTTTAGTCAGCTTAATGAAAACGTGCCGATCGCTAAGCGTGGTAAATATCTTGGTTTATCAGATTCCTCGAGTATTGCGCATTATAAAAAACTGGGTATTACCAGTTTACAAATAATGCCAATTTTTAGCTTTATGAGTGAACCAAGGCTGAAAAAGCTAGGATTAACCAATTACTGGGGTTATAACCCGATTAACTTTTTTTCGCCAGAATGTCGTTATGCTCAATATGATGCGGTGAATGAATTTAAAACCATGGTTAAAGAGCTACATGCGGCTGGCATCGAAGTTATTCTCGATGTCGTTTATAACCATACCGCAGAATCTGGAAGTGATGGTGCAACTTTAAGTTTAAAAGGTTTTGATAATCGAAACTATTATACCTTTGACAGAAATGTGCATAGCAACGAGTTTAATTACCTTAATCATAGTAATCACTCTGGTTGTGGTAATACGGTAAATCTTAACTATCCATGGACATTAAAGCTCACATTAGATTCGCTACGTTATTGGGTCACAGAGATGCAGGTTGATGGTTTTCGATTTGATCTTGCTGTAACACTTGCGCGTGAAAGTGATGGTTTTAGTGAACAAAGTGCATTTTTTAAATCATTATTGCAAGATCCCGTGTTAAGCCGCGTTAAATTGATTGCAGAGCCTTGGGATATTGGTCCCGGCGGTTATCGATTAGGTGCTTTCCCCTTTGATTGGCTAGAGTGTAATGACCGTTATCGCGATACGATGCGTTCGTTCTGGCGTGGCGATACGGGTAAAATTGCTGATGTCGCGACGCGCTTGTTCGGCTCTCGAGACGTATTTGCCAAGCAATATCGTGCTAACTCAACCAGTGTTAACTATATCTGTTACCACGATGGTTTTACATTAGATGACCTTGTTTCTTATGCTGAACGGCATAATCTTGCGAACGAGGAAAATAATCGAGATGGTCACGGTAATAACCTTTCTGCAAACTATGGGGAAGAAGGGATTACTGATAACAAGCGTATTAATACGCTTCGCCAGCAGCAAAAACGAAATTTAATTACGACCTTGCTACTTTCTCAGGGCACACCGCATTTCCTTGCCGGTGATGAGATGGGGAATAATCAATCGGGTAATAACAATGCCTATTGCCAGGACAATAAGCTGACTTGGTTAAGCTGGAATCTGTCTGAGGTTGACCAGCAACTGTTTAATTTTACCTCTGAAATTGTCAAGCTAAGACAGCAATCTCGATTGTTTGGTAGCTTAGCGCTAGATGATAGTGAAAACTCTGACCTTGTGAAGTGGTATCACCCTGATGGGTATTTAATGGAAGAGGTTGATTGGCATGCTGGTAATTCACAAGCGATTGCCGTTGAGTTGCGTGAATCTACAAGCTCGGGTGAGCATTGGTTTTTAATTTTAAATGCATCTAATTATCAAATTGGTTGCAAACTGCCGCCTGTTGAAAAAGGGTTAACTTGGAAATTGAAAGTTGATACTGCTTGTACGACAGGGGAGTTAGTCAATAAAAAAATAAACCTTAGCGAGCAAATTCAATTAAGTGGACATTCAATGATGTTATTGAAGTCTACAAAGTAGCTACACTAACAGTCGGATGATAAAACTGTTCAATAGATAGCCTCAATGTGGGGCTATCTATCTTTTTCTTACCCTATTTTATTCTCATTTTTATCCTGTTGTTAATGATCTTAATATTGGCGCTGTTTGTTCAAACTCTCCTAATGTTAACTGTTGATAATATTTTTTTGCTTTAATTTGTAAGGCGTTTTCATTAAGCAATGAACTTTTGCCTCCCACTATTCCTTTATTTAATATCAGCGTTAAATTAATGGGAAACTCATTATTTTTATCCTCTTCTTTAGCGATTAAGGCCCAGATATATGCTTCGTTAAATTGTTTGTGTTGATAAAATAACGTCATCATATGAACAAAACTAGACAGTGGTATTTCCTGTAACGAATCACTAACACTCAAGCCTTTATAAAATATATTCAACGCCTGTTGGGGAGCATTTTTTGAATTAACAGTAGCAAGTTTGAATAGTAATTTAGGATCTGTGATATCTTTTTGTGTTGCAGCAGATAAAAATATACGACGAGCATACAAATCTTGATGATGTGTCCACAGATAATATGCCAGCATTGGGTCTTGGTTCTGTTTGTTCGCTTGTAAGTTTGCCTTCATTAAGTCCTGTGCTGTTAGATAATTATGTAAGCGTTGATCTTTGCGTTGCTTATTACGTGTAAATTGCAAGTGAAGTGTCATTTCTAGGCAGGCTTGGTATTCATCTAATTCTGACAATAATTGCCGTGTGTGAATTTCATTCGGTTCTATATGGTCGTAATATCGAGCACGAATAACGGTCGTTCGCTTAAAACGACAGTCTCCGATGATATATAGATCACTACAAAGTTCTGGGTAGTGACTGCAAATATTCTTTAAACTGTCATTCTTGAAGGAATCACATGCGCTAATTATCAGACTCATACAAACAATTGAGAGTTTAATCCCTGTCTTAATAAACATCAGTAGAAATATTCCATTAGATCAATATACTTAGTAATTAATATTTATAACAATCGTGAGTAATGTGAGTGTCGACAATATCTGAGTACGCTAAAAACCTATCACCATCGCTATATTTACAGTTAAAGCAATCAGTTGAGACTGGAAAATGGAGCGATGGCAATCCTCTTGATGATAAACAGAAAGCTGATACGTTACAATTAATTATGGCATATCAAAGTATATATAATGATAAACCTGAACACTTTAGTATTGCTAAAGGTGGTGACATTTATATGGAAAAAAAATCTGTTTTACAAAAACAATTTTCTGATGATGATATTCATAAACTAGAATTAGATTAAAATAATAAAGTCATTTTGTTATTTTCTTTCGTTATTTCGACATGCGAGTAAACTTAAAGTACATATTAAAAATAAAAGGTTGTATACGTATCGTTATGTTTAATCATATATTCGTGTTTGTCATACTATTGTTATCTATCACCTCTGTCTCTGCACAGGTCTATAAGTGTGATGATGAGGGAGGCTCTAGATATTCTGCGACTCCCTGTGTGGATCAGTCGATTAACTTGGATTTTACTGAGGAACTGTTTGAGGATAATTTTACTCAAGAAGAGCGTCTTATTGCCCCTGTCTATCCGGATTGGAAAAGGGGATGGAAAAAATCTAAAGATCTTAAGCTCGAACGATTTTCAGAAGTCGTCTATGTGCCACAACAGCCAACAGAATTAAACAAAACAACTTTTATTAATAAGCAAAAATTAACAAATTTACCACAATCGATGAATCTAAAACGTTTTGTTACTTCCGTGGAAGATATCGTTGACAGTGTTTGTGTTGATTCCATTTTCTTACCCCTTGAAAGAAAGAGCAAGACAGCTGATACGGTTTATTATGGTCAATATAGCTGTTCTAAGCGTCGCGATACAAAGCGTGGAGAACTTGGGTATTTTAAAATAATACGTGGTGAAAGTAGCATCTATATGGTGTCAGTTAAATGGGCGGTAGAAGCCTTTGATACTAATAAACATAATCTGCTTCTTAAGCGTGATAAAGTGCAACAAAAGCGTATCAGTGCAGCTAAAAATTACTTACAACAAAATGTTAAATTATGCACTGCTGGAAACTGTTTATAATAAGCAATGTGCCGTTTTAAAATTTTAATTTGATGTGAGCGTGCGTATTGTGATGATCGGCTGGAAGGGAGGGGGTAACAAAATATTATTCAATAAGCTGCTGTAAAATAGTCTAAAATATTAACTGTTCTAATTACTCTCAAAAATAATTTTCCTGCGTTTTGTGTCTATTTTGATACATTATCTACCTTTACTTTATTATTATTATAGTTCACTCTTAAATCTCCTATCCATAAGGGTTTATTCATGAAATTGCAATTATCTAAATGTGCATTATTATCGGTCATTTTATTGTTAACGGCTTGTGAGTCGATACCAGAACGGAACAGAGGGGGGAATGCAGATCTACAAACTATTGTTGCTTTACCTGTTGCTACTGCTGTTCAGATAGATTATCAAGATGAGGTTAAGCTATTACGCCTTAACCAGCTTATTGCCGAGCACAATGGAGATAATCAGCAGAAAGCACAGTTATTTTATGAACGTGGCCTGATCTATGATCGTATGGGCTTAAGTGCACATAGCAGATATGATTTTACCCAATCAATTAATACCGACCCGGCGTTTGCTGCACCTTATAATTCTTTTGGTGTTTATCTGTTACTAGGGCAATCCTATGATGAAGCATTTGATGCTTTTGATTCTGCACTAGAGTTGTCAGGTGAGATGCATTATAGCTATTTACATCGTGCAATTGGCCTTTATCAAGTGAAGCGCTATCCACTTGCTTCTCGTGACATTAATAAATTTTATGCGCTAGACAAAACCGACCCATACCGTATTTTATGGCGTTATGTCATTGATAGTAAATTGGATGCACCGGAAGCCTTAGGCGCTTTGCAAAATGAGCAAGCAGGCAATGATGATTATCGTTTTGCTTGGTCAATAATTGATGTTGTTGCTGGACGTACTTCAGAAAATGAATTTTTTGCAAACATAGCGAATGGTGTAAAAAGTAATAAAGAGATGGCTGAACGTCTTTGTGAAGCTTATTTCTATTTAGGGCACTGGCATAAATTAGCAGGAAATTTAGACAGAGCGATCTATTACTTTAAAATGACAACGACCACTAACATCCATGAGTTTATTGAATATAAATATGCATTAATGGAACTGACGTCAATTCAAAGAGAGTTGCAACAGCAGTTGGAGATGTAAATTAGTTGCCTGCCACTTTTTGCTTACCTAGTGGCAAGTGAATGGTCTGTTGGGGAATTTATTCCCCTCTTTATCACCTTTATTCTCTCTTTTATGCCTATCCATTTTTTCTGTGTACGAAGCTCAAAGCGACTATTTCTAAACTACTGGTGTGTTTGATTTTGTGGGCGTTATGTTAATCTAATTTATACAGTCTTTATAACAAGAGGTTAATGATGGGACAGTAACTTTCACAGATATCCTCAAAGAACATTCAGTTTATCAATCAGCAAAAGATATATTTTGTAGGCACTGCCACAGAAGACAGCCGCGTTAATATATCCCCAAAAAGGATGGATTCTTTCAAGGTTTTAGGGGCAAACAGAGTTATCTGGTTGAATGTTACTGGCAGTGGCAATTTACCCAGTTAAACGAGAAATTAGCGAAGAACCAGCTAGATATGATGATCGTGGTGCTGGCAGATAATCAACGTAAAAACTTTGATTATGTCACCGCATTATTTGAGGAGGAAAGTTACTTATATGCGCGCAATGATCTCGCTGATAAAATACAAAAAAACAACTTCTCGTTAGAAAATCAACGTATCAATATCGGAACCTACTCATCAGAAATAATGTATCAACTAATCGACGTTGATAAAATTAATAATATTAAATTGTATGATGGTTGGCATGTTGAATCCGGTCTATTGCTAGTGTTGGCGGGTACACACCTTAGTTTCTTACCAACGCACCTAATTGAAAATAATCAATTTCAACAACAAGTTGTGGCGCTTCAGCCAAAAAAATGGCATTTTAAAAGCCAGTTCTCTTTAGTGCTTAAAAATCATCAACGTTCATTATCTCCTGCAGCTTTGGCATTTCATAACTGTTTAATGAACTTACAAAATGGCTAATATGAAAAATTTACCTGACCAACCTATTCGCATTGCACTGTTTGTGCCGCAGGATTGCTCCATGTTGAGCCTTGGTGTGATTAGTGAACCGTTTTTATTAGCGAATCAGTTATTAGGGGCTCAGAAATACCAGTTAATACTCATTAGCAATGCAGGTGATTCACCGTTAATGGTTGATACAAGTGTTTATCAGCGCGAGCAGTTCGAATTGCAGCATGAATATGATCTGTTAATTATTAGCGCAGAAACAGCACCGCAACAGCCTATCGCTATCAACACTAAAAAAAATTTACAACGCTATTATCGTCAATACACGGGTGATATTTTGACACTCAAAGGGGGTCTTTATTGGCTCTTGGATAGTGGTATTGGTGTTGATCAATCGTGGGTTGTGCACTGGTCATTTATGGATGATCTTAAAGATCGTTATCCTGATGTCACCCTAAGCCATGACCTCTACCATCAGAATGGTCGACTGCATAGCTGTGCAGGGCAATTAGCTAGTTTAGATTATCTTTTAAATTATATTAATACGCAGGAAGAGGAAACGGTGGTTAATCAAATCACTGATTACCTATGCTTAGATCGACTCCGTTCAGGCAGTGAACGGCAGCGATTACCAAGCTACTCCTTTGCTGGTGAGGATATACAGCCTCGATTGACGATGGCGATCGATTTAATGGAAAAAAATATAGAAAAACCACTCTCCAGTGATGAGATAGCGGAACAGATCTATATCTCAAGACGGCAATTGGAGCGGTTATTTAAACGCCATATGAATACTATGCCAGCGCGTCATTACCTACAAATACGCCTTAAGCGTGCACAACATTTACTACAAACAAGTAATATGTCGATTGTGCAGATAGGGTTAAGCTGTGGTTTTTCGAGCGGACCTCATTTCTCTTCGAGTTATAAATCTTTTTATCAGTCGACTCCCAGAGAGGAGCGAGCAAAAAGTGTGGCTAATCGCTACACTGAACACAATAAGTAAAGCCTATCAATTACCTCTTTTGTTTTCACTTTGCTTGTATTTCACCTGTTATCTACAAAATTTATTGATTTTGAATACCCTCTTCAATTTGTATTAATTTATAAATTAGCCTTAATTTGGTTCAAATCTGTACTTTTTTGTCGCGAATTTGAACGCTAGTTGCCCTTAAATCTATTAATCTTTAATGACATCAATAACTAATAGAGGCTACAGGAATGACTCAAGGACCAATTAGAGCTGATTTTGATCAATACATGATCCCTACTTATGCACCCGCTGCATTTATTCCCGTAAAAGGTAAGGGCTCGGTCATTACTGATCAACAGGGTAAGGAATATATTGATTTTGCTGGTGGCATTGCTGTTAATGGGCTTGGTCACGGCAATGAAAAGCTTAAACAGGCATTGACTGAGCAAGCTGATGCACTTTGGCATCTTGGTAATGGTTATACTAATGAACCGGTTTTAAAGTTAGCCAAACAGCTTGTTGAAAGTACCTTTGCTGACAAAGTGTTTTTTTGTAATTCAGGTGCAGAAGCTAATGAGGCTGCACTAAAACTCGCTAGAAAATATGCCCATGATAAGCATGGCGCGAATAAAAATGAGATTGTTGCATTTAGTAACTCTTTCCATGGTCGCACACTGTTTACCGTTAGCGCTGGTGGACAACCCAAATATTCACAAGACTTTGCACCGTTACCCGGGGGCATTCACCACACTGAATTTAATGATATTGAAGCGGCTAAAGCGCTCATTAATGCTAATACCTGTGCTGTTATTGTCGAGCCTATTCAAGGTGAGGGCGGGGTTGTTCCTGCCCAAGTCGCTTTTTTACAAGCGCTACGTGAACTTTGTGACCAGCATGACGCACTGCTTATTTTTGATGAAGTGCAAACCGGCGTTGGGCGTACAGGTCACCTTTATGCTTATATGCATTATGGCGTTGTACCTGATTTGCTCTCTACTGCCAAAGCACTTGGTGGTGGTTTCCCAATTGGTGCTGTACTTACTACCAATAAATTTGCATCGACCCTATCTGTAGGTACGCATGGTACAACCTATGGCGGTAATCCACTTGCTGCCGCAGTTGCAAATGCAGTATTAGATCAGATTAATCAGACCGCATTTTTACAGGGCGTTGATGAACGCCATACGCTGTTTATAACGAAGTTAAATGAAATCAATGAAAAATTTGCACTGTTTAAAGATATCCGTGGCTTAGGGTTATTGATTGGATGTGAATTAATCGATACTCATTCTGGTCAGGCGAAAGTGATCAGCAATTTAGCTGCTGAACAAGGGCTTATTTTTCTCATAGCAGGCCCTAATGTAATCCGTTTTGCACCCGCTTTAAATATTCCAATAAAAGATATAGAGACGGGTTTATCGCGCTTTACTGCTGCACTTGATATTTATCTGAAAAAGGAATAAACCCTCATGATTATATTACGACCTGCTGCGCTGAGTGACATTAGTAATCTTGAACGGTTAGCTCATGAAAGTGGGCCGATGGTTTCTACGCTACCAGAAAAACGTTCCCACCTGCTTAATAAAGTAGAGCAATCAATCGTCTCATTTGAGCAGGATGTTGATTGCGCGGGAGAGGAATCTTATCTGTTTGTCTTAGAAGAGACATTAACGGGGCAAGTGTTAGGTACAGGGGCAGTTAATGCATTGGCTGGAAATCGCGAACCCTTTTACTCATTTCGTAATGACATTAAGGTGCACTCGTCGCGACAACTTAATGTTCATAGTCGTATTCATGCATTGACCCTTAATCATGATTTGAGTGATCACTCTCAGCTTTGTTCTTTTTATATTGTGCCAGCACTCGCTGAAACGGATTACCCCACGCTTATTACGCTTGGACGATTACTGTTTATGACTATTTTCCCACTGCGTTTTGCGAATGAATGGATGGCTGTATTACCTGGCATTGCAGATGAGTCAGGGCGTGCACCATTTTGGGAGCATGTTGGGCGTAAATTCTTTGGCATCGATTACAATCAAGTTGAATACTACAACAGTACACGTAATAGCACCTTTATTTCAGAGATGATGCCTTATCATCCATTATACGTGGCGTTGATCGATGAAGAGGCCCAAGCAGTAATGGGCTTAGTGCATCAAAATGCGGCATTACAATGCTCTCTGCTAAGCGACCAAGGATTTGAAGCAGATAAACATGTTGAGATTTTTGATGCGGGCCCGATACTCACCGCTCAACGCAATGCGCTGTCATTATGTCAAAAAGTGCAACAAGTGAAACTTACTACAATCACAGATCATGTGAATGCTAATAGCTTACAAACTTTCTTAATTGGTTTAGCTGAGGGGAACAGTTTCAAAGCTTGCTTAGTGCAAGGTGGATTACAAGGGAACCAACTTCAGCTTTCAGAATATAATATTGATCAACTTAACCTCAGTTCTGAGCACAGAGTTTTTTGCATTAAGCTGTAAAAAGTGACACAGAGAATATAAGGAAATATAGCGATGATGTTCATTCGCCCGATACAAAAAGAGGATCTAGCTGCCCTGTTGCAACTTGCACAAAAAACAGGAACTGGTTTTACCTCATTACCCCACAATGAAGCCCATCTTGAACAACGCATCGATAGAATGATAGCAACTTGGGAGGGGGGGAATACGCTTGCAGACCAGGGGTACCTGTTTGCACTTGTTGATTCTGAAACTAATACCTTAGTGGGCGTTAGCGGTATTGAGGTCGCAATTGGCTTAAATGACCCGTGGTATGATTTTCATGTTGGTACACAGGTTCATGCTTCCAAAGAGCTTGGTATTTACCGTCAGATGAAAAAATTAAGTTTAAGTAATGACCATACTGGTAATAGTGAATTATGTACGCTGTTTTTAGACCCTGATTATCGCAAGGATAAAAATGGCCAGCTGTTATCAAAATGTCGTTTACTATTTTTAGCTGCATTTAAAGACAAATTTCCAAAGAGAATCATCGCAGAGATGCGTGGTGTTAGTGATGAAAATGGACGCTCTCCATTCTGGGAAAGTTTAGGGCGACACTTCTTCACACTTGATTTTGACCAAGCAGATTACCTGACTGGAATCGGCTCAAAATCTTTTATCGCAGAGCTGATGCCTAAACATGCTTTTTACGTTGATTTTTTAACGCCATCTGCACAACAAGTGATCGCGGAGGTACATCCGAATACGCTGCCTGCACGTAGAATATTAGAAAGTGAAGGAATGCGCTATGAGGGTTACGTCGATATTTTTGATGCAGGCCCAACATTAGAAGCCTATACCGACGATCTTCGTATAGTGAAAAAAAGCAGAATGCGCCAAGTTACGATTGTCGAAAGCGCATTATTAGGTGAGCAACCGTTGTTAATCGGCAATGAAAAATATCAAGATTTCCGCGCTATTATCTGTAACTCACAGGTTGATGCAGCGCATATCTATTTATCACAAGCAGAAGCAGATGCACTCGCTGTCGTCTCAGGGGAGCAATTACGTGTTGTTCCATTATTTGAAAAGGAAAGCACGCTATGAAAACACCATCACACTTTATCAACGGTCATTGGGAACTAGGCAACGGGCCGTTGTTTGAAAAATTAAATCCTGCTGATAACTGCGTTATCTGGTCGGGTCAAAGTGCATCAGAAAAGGATGTGACCCTTGCTGTTGATGCGGCTCGAACTGCTTTTCCAAAATGGGCGACAACGGCATTAGAGGAACGTGTTGCATTGCTAAAACGTTTTGCTGAAAACCTTGGCAAACAAGCGATGCAGTTAAGTCAGGCTATATCACAGGAGACCGGAAAACCAGAGTGGGAGACAAAAACTGAAGTACAAGCGATGATCAATAAGGTGCAAATATCGATTCAGTCTTACCATGAAAGGACTGGCATCAAAGTCACTGAAATGGCGGATGGCCAAGCAGTATTAAGACATCGCCCTCATGGTGTATTAGCGGTATTTGGTCCTTATAATTTTCCTGGGCATCTGCCTAATGGGCATATTGTACCTGCACTGCTAGCGGGTAATTGTGTGGTGTTTAAAGCCAGTGAGTTAACGCCATGGACCGCGCAATTAACCCTAGAAGTTTGGCAACAATCAGGCTTACCTAATGGCGTGTTGAATTTAGTGCAGGGCGCTAAAGAGACCGGTATTGCACTGGCCAACCAGCAAGGCATCGATGGGCTGTTATTTACCGGTAGCGCCAATACAGGTTATCAATTACACCAGCAATTAGCAGGGCAACCAGAGAAAATATTAGCCCTAGAGATGGGCGGAAATAATGCGTTGATTGTAGAAAGCTTTGACGATTTAGATGCAACTGTCAATATCGTGGTGCAATCTGCCTTTATTAGTGCGGGCCAACGCTGCACCTGTGCACGTCGTTTATTGGTTAAAGCAGGAACTGAGGGAGACCAATTTATTCATCGTTTGATTGAAGTCACTAAGCAGATCAAAGTGGGTAAATGGGACGAACAGCCTGCACCGTTCATGGGATCGGTTATTTCCAATCAAGCAGCCGACAATCTCCTTTTAGTTGAACAAGAGCTTATTGAGCTTGGGGCTAAATCATTATTAAAAATGAGACGTTTACAAGCTGATTGTGCGCTGTTGACCGCAGGAATTGTTGAGGTAACAAAGGTTGAACAACTGCCAGACGAAGAATACTTTGGACCACTGTTGAGCATCATTCGTTATCAAGACCTAACAGAGGCGATTAATATCGCAAATAAAACGCGCTTTGGTTTAGCAACGGGTTTAATTTCTACTCAGCGTGAAGACTTTGACCGCTTATTGATAGAAGCGCGTGCGGGTATCGTTAACTGGAATAAACCATTAACCGGTGCCTCCAGTAATGCGCCTTTTGGTGGTATTGGTGCGTCGGGTAATCATCGTGCAAGTGCATATTATGCTGCCGATTATTGTGCATGGCCGATGGCTTCGATGGAGTCAGAAACGATCACCTTACCAGAAACGCATTTGCCTGGTTTACATTTTGATTAATCTGTAAACAATTAACAGATGTAAAACACCTCAAACTTTAGAGGTGTTTTACAATTGTTTAAGTAATTGAACATTAAATTTAAGGACGAGTTAGATGTCAGCATTTGAAGTAAATTTCGATGGCTTAGTTGGGTTAACGCATAACTACGCTGGGCTCTCTTTTGGTAATGTCGCATCGACATCCAACAAAAGTGCCGTTGCTAATCCTAAACTAGCTGCTCTACAAGGGTTAGCAAAGATGAAAGCCTTGGCTGATATGGGTTTTAAGCAGGGGGTTTTACCTCCTCAAGATCGGCCGTGCATTAAGACGTTACGCCAACTTGGTTTTAGTGGTGATGATGTCAGCGTGTTGACACAAACCGCTAAAAAAGCGCCACACCTATTAACTGCAGTGAGCTCCGCTTCTTCAATGTGGGTTGCTAACGCTGCAACGGTTTCGCCTTCTGCCGATACTGCTGATAACAAGGTGCACTTTACCGTTGCGAATCTCAATTGTAAGTTTCACCGTGCGATTGAAGAGCAAACAACCAGCAACGCACTGCATGCGATTTTCTCAGACCCGCAATATTTTACTCACCATAATGCACTGCCACAGCAGAGTCTGTTGGGTGATGAGGGCGCTGCGAATCACAATCGTTTAGCAGCTACACATGGCAACGAAGGGGTTGAGGTTTTTGTTTATGGGCGACAGGTATTTGGTGGCGCGGTTGAACCAAGTAAATATCCTGCACGCCAAACCTATGAAGCAAGCCAAGCGGTAGCAAGATTGCATCAGTTGGGCGATAAAAATAGCGTTTTTGTACAGCAAAACCCCGATGTGATCGACCAAGGTGTTTTTCATAATGATGTTATCTCAGTGAGTAATGGCAATGTATTACTCCATCATCAACAAGCATTTTTAAACCAAGCCTCTGCATTTTCTGAAATTGAGCATAAATTACAACAGTTAGGTACGCAGTTTATTCCAATTGAAGTACCTACAGATAAGGTCAGTATCAAGGATGCCGTGACTACCTATCTTTTTAATAGCCAATTATTAACTAAAAAAGATGGCAAGATGCTGATTGTAGTCCCTGAAGAATCGCAGCGTAATCCACGTGTTTGGCGCTATTTAAATGAGTTGATTGCAGGGGATAACCCAATTGATGAGATGCGCGTTTTTGATCTGCGTGAAAGTATGTGTAATGGCGGTGGGCCTGCCTGTTTACGTTTGCGTGTTGTACTTAATCAAGCGGAGCTAACGGCAACAAATCAACACGCTTTGCTGAATGATGGTTTGTATCACTCATTAACAAATTGGGTGAATGACCATTATCGTGACCGTGTGACAGAAGCTGATTTAGGGGATCCTAGTCTATTGATGGAAAACCGCACTGCGCTTGATGAGTTAACTAAGATCATGCATCTAGGCTCTATCTACTCATTTCAACAGGATTAAGAGATAAATATGGTGAATGTTGACTTTTTATCTGAAACCTTAGCAGGAGATGAGATAAAACAAGCATCAGGACAAACTTCTTCGGTTTTTTGGAGCCGCCCTGAAGCAGGCGTGATCCTCTTTGAACCGGTTAATGGTTATCAGCAACAGGTGATTATTTCAGTCGCGGTGCATGGTAATGAAACTGCACCCGTCGAAATTGTTAACCGTCTGATTAGCGCAATCTTGAGCAATCAATATCTGCTCAAGGTACGTTTGCTGGTGGTTTTTGGCAACCTTGATGCAATGCGCCAAGGTAAACGCTACTTGAATATCGATCTGAACCGTCTATTTAGTGATCATCACTTAAATTATGATAGCTGTTACGAAACTCAAAGGGCGGCAATGCTGCAGAAAGTGGTGAATGATTTTTACAAGGTTGCGCCTGATAAACCAAGATTACATTTTGATCTTCATACCGCGATCAGAGCTTCACAACATGCCACCTTTGGGCTATTGCCGTTTCTTCACGAGGGAAGTTATCAACCTGAGATGTTAACTTGGTTACAAAGTGTTGGGCTTGAAGCGCTAGTAGTGAATCATGAGTCGGCTGCAACATTTAGCTATTTCACTAGTAAACAATTTTCTGCTAATAGTTGCACACTGGAACTGGGTAAAGCAAAGCCCTTTGGTGAGAATGATTTACAACAGTTTACTGGTATCGAGCAAGGTATTATCAATTTGATTACTGGGAAAGTTGTTGATGTCAGTGGAGCATTGCCGTTAAGTGTTTATAACGTTGCTGATGTTATCATTAAACATAGTGATCAGTTTACGCTTAATATCCGTGATGATGTTGCTAATTTCACAGAATTTCCAAAAGGATACCTGTTAGCAACGGACTTTATGAGCGACACTGAAACAGAGGTTATTTACCAAGTAGAAAATGAACCTGGTTACATCCTTTTTCCCAACAAAAATGTAAAAAATGGTTTGCGGGCTGGGCTGTTATTAGCTAAATCTAACTTTTCATTACTGGAAAAGGGAGAGTTGTAAAGGCGAAAGTAAGGCCATTTGTTCCTACTACTCAGTGGGAGCAGATTTAACTTCTGATCATCCCCCATAAATCTTCTGATTACTCTTACTTATTTCTACGTTACAAATTTTGCAAGAGGAGTAATTATTAAGAGAATATAACCTTTGCTTTTTTGTTACCGATAGAGGATTAACGAAGCTAATGGACTTGCTATTTTAGAGGTTGTTATTATTTTTTTTAACGCAAAAAAAAGTAGAAATAGATAACCGAAGGAGAGTTGGTTATTGCTATTTCTACTTGAAAGATAGTGGGTATTTACTTTATACCCACTTAACTTTGATAGTTAACAGTTACTTGCCTATTACTTAGCTAGGTAAGCTTCCATATCTGTTTTTAAGTTATCAGATTTAGTACCAAAGATTGCTTGTACACCGTTACCTGAGACAACGACACCAGCAGCACCGATTTTCTTCAGCTCAGCTTGGTCAACTTTAGAGATATCGTTAACGCTGATACGTAGACGTGTGATACATGCATCTAAGTTTTCAATGTTAGCTTTACCACCAAACGCTGCGACTAATGCTGCAGACATCTCTTCGTTATTAAGTACAACAGATTCTTCACCTTCATCATCTTCACGACCTGGTGTTTTAAGGTCTAATGCTTTGATTACAACACGGAAGATAGAGTAGTAAAGTGCAGCATAAATAAGACCGATTACGATGAAGTAGATGAATTTCTGAGAATTAGCAGATAGTACTAAGAAATCGATTAAACCGTGTGAGAACGAAGTACCGTGAACCATACCTAGCATGTTAGTTACAACATATGCAGAACCAGCAAGTAGCGCGTGAATTACGTAAAGTACTGGTGCAACGAACATGAATGCAAATTCAATTGGTTCAGTAATACCTGTTAAGAATGAAGTTAATGCAGCAGATACCATGATACCCATTACTTTAGCGCGGTTTTCTGGTTTAGCTGAATGTGCAATTGCGATTGCAGCAGCAGGTAGACCAAACATTTTAAACATGTAACCGCCAGCTAGTTGACCAAAACCATTACCTGCAGCACGTGATGCATCGTCAGCAGAAAGGTAACAAGTAAGGATACCGTTTAATTGCTCACCAGAAGTATTAACACATGAACCCGCTTCAAAGAAGAATGGAACATTCCAGATATGGTGTAAACCAAATGGGATTAAAGAACGCTCAATAACACCGTAGATACCAAATGCAACTGTTGGGTTTTGATTTGCAGCCCAATGAGAGAATGCTGAGATAGCTGAGCCAACTGGTGGCCAGATAACTGCAAGGATTGCACCCATAATGATTGCGACTAAACCAGTCATAATTGGTACTGCGCGTTTACCCGCGAAGAAACCTAGATATTCAGGAAGCGTAATATTGAAGAAGCGGTTATACATCGCAGCAGCAATACCACCTGCGATAATACCACCAAGAACACCTGTGTTTGCGCCTGGTGCTAATGTTTCGATAGTTTGCATCATGATGAAGTAACCAACTGCAGCTGCAAGACCAGCAACACCATCATTTTTAGTAAAACCAAGTGCAACACCGATTGCAAATAGTAGTGCCATGTTACCAAATACTGCACCACCTGCTTGTTCCATCAGCTGTGATACAACTTCAGGTAAGATGCTAAATTTAGCTGCACCTACACCGAGTAGAATACCTGCGATTGGTAATACTGATACAGGAAGCATCAGCGACTTTCCGACTTTTTGTAGATTTCCAAATATGTTCATATAACACTCCAGTTATGGTTTAGTTTTAAAAATATCTATTTGATGGGCAGGAGTATAGCGTTGTAAAAATAAAAAACATGAGAATAAGATCACATTAAAATCGAAGTTACGTTTGCTTACACAAAGCGCTATTTACGTTACGTTATGTTACAAACTGTAATTTGAATGTTACGGTGAAATGGTCTACTTCAATTAAAACAAGGTACTTAGGATGATTAAAAATTAATGAGGTTAACGAGGTGTTAAATAGTGGTCACTTACATTTACTGAAAAGTTAAAGGGACCACTTGATTTGCATTGAGGTTTTGCTGCTAACCGCGTACTACCATGACACGGAATTTTCGTCCTTTAAGTTTTCCTTCACTTAATTTTTTGAAGGCAACTTTAATGCTTTCACGCTGTACTGCCACATAGGCCCAGTTCGGAGAAACTTGGATTTTACCAATCTGTGCAAAGGTAAGGCTGTTATCGGAAGTTAATGCTCCCACGATATCTCCTGGACGAATTTTTTGTTTTTTACCGCCTTCTATACGCATCGTAATCATGGTTGATTGTGCTGGTATTTTATCTAATACATCGTGCGAAGGAAGGGCATCTTCAGAGATATTACGCTGTAAGTAGTCTTCTAGTGCCACAATGCGACTGCCATCTTTATTGCTGTAGAAAGAGAAGGCTAACCCTTTGTTACCTGCACGACCTGTACGACCAATACGGTGTACATGCACTTCTTGATCATGTGCAAGATGGAAGTTAAATACGGCGCTTAAATTATCGATATCAAGACCACGCGCTGCCACATCGGTGGCAACAAGAATAGTCGCACTTTTATTTGCGAAGCGGATAAGTGCTTGATCGCGATCTTTTTGCTCTAAATCACCATGCAGTGCTATCGCACTAAAACCACGATTAACAAGCTCATCATTTACTTCTTGTACTTCACGTTTGGTATTACAAAATACAACCGATGATTCTGGCTGGTATTGTAAAAGTAGCAAACGTAAAGCAAGCATACGATCTTCATGGCTGCTTACTTTATAGAAATATTGGTTAATACTATTATTATCATGCTGTGATTCAACTTTCACTGATACAGGTTCAATTAAAATTCGCTTGGCAATATTTTCTATTTGGTCAGGGAAAGTGGCACTGAAGAGTAATGTTTGACGCTCTTTTGGTGCTTGGTCGATGATATTGTCGATTGCATCTTGAAACCCCATATCAAGCATTCGATCTGCTTCATCTAGTATTAATGTTTCTACATCATCAAGGCTTAAGGTCGCTTTACGCAGATGATCTTCAATACGCCCTGGTGTACCAACAATAATATGTGCACCGTGTTCAAGTGAACCTATTTGTGGACCAAATGGCATACCGCCACAAAGTGTTAATACTTTGATATTATGAATGCCACGTGCAAGGCGACGGATCTCTTTACCAACTTGATCTGCAAGTTCACGTGTTGGACACAAAATAAGTGTTTGTACACGGAAACGTTTAACATTTAATTTTTGTAATAAACCTAATCCAAATGCCGCTGTTTTACCAGAGCCAGTTTTACCTTGGGCGATAATATCTTTACCCGCTAAAATGTGCGGTAAACTTTGTGCCTGGATCTCGGTCATTTCGTTATAACCAAGGGATTCAAGATTGCTAAGGAGATCACTGTGAAGGGGAAGTGACGAGAAAGATTGCTGGCTCAAAATTGAATTCCTATTGGATAATTACTAAAAACGCTACCATAGCAGGTTGTGACTTAGTTCACAAAGCATGATCAAGAAAAAGCGGTTAAAAAATGCACTTATACTTCTTTAAGTGACTGCCTTGGCAACAACAAATCGACGCAGCAACAAAAATGGTAGGCTAAAGGCAAAAAATAGAGAGCCTCCACCTCCTCCTGAAGTAGAAGAGAAACCGAGGTTGCCAGATAGTGCAGTACTTACCGTTTTTAAATTAACGGTATCACTCTGCACCGTTAATGTTGCATTACTTTCTGTTAGTGTTGTGGGTGTATAGATGATAGGCAAACTACAGATACTATCTGCTGCGATGATTGCGCAGGTTGCACGATCATAGGTAAATTCATTCGACCCGCTAAGTGAAAAGGTAAGCTCTACTTCAGATGCGGTGTTATTACTGATCAGCAGATTTAATTGCTCGTTCTCACCGATATTAGTGGTGCCATAAGTGAGTTTGTTATGTATCGCAATACCATTAAGGAAGTTATCTATCCACTCCTCGTAAACAGCAGTACGGGTATATACACCAGGGTGTCCAGCTGAAGCACAGCCAGACCCCCAACTCACAATACCTATTTGCTGCCAACTACCACCATTATTTAATATTAATGGACCGCCGCTATCTCCCTGACAAGAATCCTCTCCTCCGTTTTGATCGCCAGCACAAACCATGGTTGCTGCATCATAACTTGAACCCGTGTTTTGCCTGCACTCTGCATCTGTTTGTAGTGGCAGTGCAACTTCTTGTAATATATCTGGATAAATTGGCGTGACTTGCTCATCTGGTGCATATCCTACGGTTGATCCCCAACCGAGAATAATGACGTCACTTTGTGAAGAGACGGCTTCACTCGTTGTTGTGATATCGGCTGTTTCGAGGAGAGAAACGTTGGAGACTGGAGTTATAAGACGAAGTAGGGCGATATCATTGCTACTTGCACTATTAGTTGGGTCATAACTGTGGTGAATATAAGTTTGGGTGATATCGATAGTTTCACTACTTTCTAGTAGGTTATAAGCGCCTACGTTGACTGAAATTCTGGCTGCAGATATCTCTATGCCGTTACTATATATACAATGCGCTGCGGTCATAACGGTCCTTGCATCAATCAACGTACCACCACATTGAGATCGTCCTGCACTCACATTCACCATCCAAGGCCAGTCTCCTTCTACGCTATCCGAACCACCTACTACCCGTGTAGTTATGGTGTCGTCAGCTGTCGATGTAAGGCTACTGCTTAGCATGATTGTTGCAAGTAACAGGTTGATTTGTATGTTCATTGTTTTCCCTTTAATGCGCTTATATCGTTCGAAATAATACCAATTACGAAACTTACAACGTAGAAATTAGTTGTTTTAACCAGTAAAATAGATCAGCTATTTACTGTGATTGGTATAAATAGTGGTTCAGTTTTTAGATTTAAATTACCCATTGCTTCGTTGCTAATATCACAAAAGAAACTATCTATGTTAGTGATATCTTAACCTAGGATCATTATATGATGAATAATGCGTTGCTAATAGTAACGATAGAATAAAGCGTTGATCAAGCAAGTTATTAATACCAAAGGAATTAATAAAGTGATCATTCTTGCTGGTTAAAATCATCCCTAATTGCGTTGTGAGTTTTATTCCGAACATCCTGTTCTCCACCACTGCGTGGCCAGCTAAAGCTGTTCAAAATCGTTCCATACGATTTTATGAAGTGAGAACAACTATTAAAGAATTAAAGTCTTTAATTTAATTCTCCGATAGAGGATTAACGAAGTGAATCTCTCGAAAGGCTGCAACTCACGCCTTATTAGTAATAATTTTTCCTGCGCAAACTCTGATCACCTATCAAATTCCATTGGTATAAAAGGCAGGGGCATATTAATAATGTTAGTTTATTAATTGTGGTAAGGGAGGTATCTGAGGCAGAAAGGTGAGATGCACTGTTTAGTTCACCAAACAGTGCATAGGTGTTATTTTATGATCATGACATTACCATCAACAGCTGTGATGGTGACATGTTCTCCAATAGCAATATTATCGTGATTACTATCTTCAGATAAACGTGCAGTCCAGTTGATACCTGAAAAACGAATATTGCCACCATGCTTGGTGAGTGTTTCACTCACTGCCACACGCTGACCAATCATATCGCTACTACTATCATTAACACGACCGTCACCTTGAAATAGCTTTAATGGTTTCCACATGATGATGCTACTGAGCAGGGTAAAGATACCTACAAATAGTAGCTCCATTTCCCAGGTTGAGATTAGATTCAGTGATACAAGTACCCCTGTCAATGCACAACCAATAGCAAAAAATAATAATGGTCCACTCAAGCCAATTAAAGTGAGCTCAATTAATAGTGAGACACCAGCAATAAGATATAACAACTTGTCATGGTTATTAAATAGATAGTCAATTATCGATTCCATAAACCCTCCTGTTTATTGGTTAACGGTTGCTTCGGTAATGATAGTTGCGATTATTCCGCTACTTTAAGTGAGCTTGAAACGGCAATCGCTTGTGCGACGGTATTAGCAATATTATCACCGGTATTACCGTCAGTCAGGATAACGGAACCTTCGCTAGCAATCGCTGCGTGCGCTTTAATTGTTTCTTGCGCTAATGTTAGCTCTACCGCTTTTTTACCTTCCGCTGTAGAAGCTTGCTCACCAATCACTTTAAGTGCGTTTGCTTCAGCATCGGCAACTAAACGAATCGCTTCAGCTTTACCCTGTGCTTCAAGTACACGTTTCTCTTTTTCAGCTTCTGCAGCAAGGACTTGCTCAGCTTTAGCACCCTCTGCATCTAATACACGTGCTGCTTTTAAACCTTCCGCTTGTGTGATTGCAGATGTTTTTACACCTTCTGCAGTTAAGATAACACTACGTTTTTCACGTTCAGCGGTCATCTGTTTTTCCATATCTTCTTTGATTGATTGTGGTGGCGAAATATCGCGTATTTCGTAACGTGTCACCATCACACCCCAAGGTTGTGTTGCTTCTGTCATCGCAGCTAAGATATGACCATTAATAGTGTCTCGGTTTTGAAAACACTCATCAAGCTCCATTGAACCAATCGCGTTACGCATGGTTGTCATTGCGAGTTGGATAACAGCCAATTTATAGTCTGTTACATTATTCGTTGCAGCGCCGGCGTCGACAACTTTCATGAATAAAATACCATCAATTTCGAGTGAGATATTATCTTTAGTAATAGCAGATTGAGAGGCGATATCTAAAGATTGCTCTTTTAGATTACGATCGGCAGCAACACGTTGAATGAAAGGAATGATAAAATTAAGACCTGCGCCTAACGTGCCAGAATACTTACCCATAGTGTAGATAACGTAACCGCGGTTTTGTGGCACAAAATAGATGCTTTTCTTAACTGTGAGCAGGACCACGGCGACAAGCCAGATCCAGGGTGATGTTGCAATCGCTAATAATTCGTTCATAGGAACCTCTGTTGAGTAGTTTGATGAAGATGAATTGTGACATTTAATGCCCTAATTAAAGCACCTTTATCAATAATTAGAAAGGTTTAATGAGTAAAGTATTGTTGTACAAGGGGAAGGAGCACATTTCCTAATTTTAAACACTAGGAAATGTGTAATAGGCGTTGTTATCTGGTTATAAAACGCAACTAACGATTAAGCACGGCTCATGAATTTCTTTTCAGCTGTGTTAATTTTAATGGCTTCGCCACTTGAGATGTACTCAGGAACTTGTACGATTAAACCAGTTTCTAAGGTTGCAGGTTTAGTACGTGCGCTTGCAGATGCACCTTTAATTGAAGGGTCTGTTTCTGTAATAGTAAGAGAAACAGTTTGTGGTAGAGAAAGTGCTACCGCTTGACCGTCGATTACTAATACTTGTAAACCTTGTGTTGCTTCAGTGATAAACAGACGCTCATCTTCAATCTGTTCAATTGAGAAGTTGTAAGGCGTGTAATCTTCGCTATCCATGAATACTAGCTCATCCCCATCAAGGTATGAGTACATGACATCACGATGAATAAGATCAGCCATCGTTAGCATGTCACTGTCTTTGAATGTTTCATCTGTTTTAGCGCCACTTACTACATCGTACATACGCATGCGGTATAAGCTACCACCGGCACGGCCTTGTGGTACTGAACGTTCGATATCTTTAATAATATAAACACTGTTATTGAATTCGATTGCGCTATTCTTTTTTACATCACTTGCTTTTGGCATTACTAGATTCCTCTATTTTATATTCTATTTTTAGGGGGGATTATATACAACGCGCAGGTTTTGGTAGGCCTGCAATTTTTGTCGCTTGTTTAGCGGGACCTTCTGGAAACAATCGGTATAAATAGCGACTGTTAACTATTTCGGCGCCATATTTTTTCTGCATCGCTTTCACGAGGGCACGAATGGCAGGAGACGTATTGAATTCTAAATAAAATTCACGTACAAAAAATACCACTTGCCAATGTGATTCTGTCATCTCAACGGATTCTAATTTAGCAATTTCAGTTGCTAAATCTTCATTCCACAGTGTTGAGTCTAAAAGATAACCTTGGCTATCAGTTGGGTATTGCTGTCCATCAAATAACACAGCGGCTCCTCTTATTATATTTTTGGCTGAGTGAAGTTTACCTGTTGTAAAAGCAGTTGTATATCTAGTGCGGTAAATGCGATTAAACGTAATTGCTCAACGATTAATAATGCTTCACCTGAGAGGTTAGGTTTGTAGTTTTCAAACTCTTCGATAGTAATAATCAACTGCGCCTGCTCAACGTCTTCTGGTTTATAAGCAAGGGAAATCTGTTTGGCAGTGGCATTAATCAACCCTTGCAGGGCGATATTGTTTTCGAAGCCTTCCATTTTATGACGATGCGATGCTAGCGCAGCGATATAAGAGACAAGTGCGTCACAGCGATTTACCAAGGCATAAACTTCACGGTTTAGTTGCTGCTTAGAGGTAGGTTCAAATAACATACTCTGCCATGCACTCGCCAGAATTGCATCAGCTTGAAAGGTCTCAAAGCGGGTGACACGATAGTGTAAGTTTTCACTACGACCATACTGGTATTGATTGCTCACTAAATTAAAATAGCGGTTACTTAAGGTTAATAAGTTTGTGACTAACTGCGGGAAGCGTTGGAATTGCCAATCAGGAAATATAAAACTGATTGCGAGCACGCTTAAAAATCCACCGAGCAATGTTTCTATTACTCTAGCGGGTAGAATTGCGATCCCAGAGCCTGTGAGCAAGTTAAATACAAACATGACAAACAGGGTGATAAAGACGACACCTAGGGCGTAATTGGTACGCAAATAGTTAAAAAACAAAAAGGCACTAGAGATCATAAAGAGTACTTGGATGGGAATATCTGTTACTAATAATAATACTGGATAACCAATTAATAAGCCTATTAGGGTTCCTAATA
The DNA here is from genome assembly GCF_030161115.1 of Psychromonas marina. Taxonomy (GTDB): domain Bacteria; phylum Pseudomonadota; class Gammaproteobacteria; order Enterobacterales; family Psychromonadaceae; genus Psychromonas; species Psychromonas marina. Next base: position 398,994 of record NZ_BSPQ01000013.1, on the reverse strand, counting down.
TTCTTTGTATCAAGCGTTTGCGTGTTTCGCTAAAACTAGGCTGACAAACAAACAGCACGGTGAGCAGTAACCAAAAGCCATGATCAAGTTGTAAACTTTGTTGCACAACAAAGGCAAATAGTAGACTAATACTAATACGTACCGCGTGTTTGAAGGTATTGTTATGGGGGGAAAGGGCTGCTAAGAATATTTTCCAAAAGGGTTGTTTCACGACCTCTTTATCGTTGTTAATAACAATCGCGGGTAACTCTGTTGTTTTGGAAACTGATTTTAATAAGGTGTCTATACCTGCAATATTGTCATAGATAGCTTGTAGCGCCAGCAGCGCTTCATCATGATCTTTGGTTGTGGTTAGTGTTTGTTTTAATAACGCTAACTGGTCAGCGAGTGCTTTCATTGTCCAATTCAAGCGGCGGGTATAGTGGTAATGTTTTTTATCAGTGATCGATAAACCAAGGCGATAACAGTTTTCACTGAGTTCTAATAACAGAAGATGATAACCCTCAAGAATTTGACTCTTACCAAAGCTATTTTCTAACTGACTATAAAGGTATTGACTGGCACTGATACGCTCATGGATCTGCTCTGCCATAATATACAACTGATTTAATTGCTGTAACTCATTCTGTTTTCGACGTACTTGAACGCGTGATTGAATAATATTTTGTGATTGCTGTAAACGCGCAATGATTGAAATGTTATGGATTGCAAGTTGTTGGCGAATATCATAAAGCGCTTGTTGACTGCCTCCCTCAACTTCATTAAATAGTGCCGATTTCTGTTGTTGATAGCGACTCAGTGTGAAGTAAAGCTGTGCTAATTGCTCGCGTAAGGAACGATTAGGGTTGAAGAAATGCCAAATAATTGAAAATACGCCATACCACAGTGTACCGAGGGTTAATAATAGCGGTTGTTCGTACCAATTAACGCTCGCTTCGTAACCTACCATGGTATAAATCGCAATCAAAATAGCACCAAAGCCTACCTTGCTATAATTGGCCCCTAATGTACCTGTCATCATAAATAGAAAGCTAGAAATTAATAAACCGATGCCAAAAAACAGCGGGTAGGGCATTAATAGTTCGACACTGGATGAGGCGATAAAAAAACAGGTTAAAATCGCTAATAAAAATTTCCCTCTACCAATATGGTTATCGTCATTTTCTACAATGGCGCAGGCCATTACACCTAAACACAATGAAATGGATATATTTAAAGGGGGTTGGTCAAACAACGTCGGTGCAAGGTTATAAAGTGGGATAAGAAAGGTCAGTGCCATAGCAATAAAAACACGAAAGCCAACATGGATATTAGAATCAGAGATAAGGCGTCTTAACATTGGAACTAATGCAACTTTCATGATTAACCTTCAAAAATTAAAACAGTGTAGACAAGACAAAAGAATAAACCCTTGATCTTAATCTTAAACGTTTTAATTAATAAAATATTTAATTTTTAGTTAAAGCCGCTTTTATAACGGCAATTTGTGTGACATCAAAGCTCAGTTTTGCAATAATACCGCCATATAATCCGGTGGAATTAACTTCACTTCTTAGCCAACCAAAAGAGAATGGAACATGTCTGCACAAATCATTGATGGAAAAGCGATTGCGGCTGCAATTACAGATAAAGTAGCACTAGGGGTAGCAGAACGTGTTGCCAAGGGGCAGCGTGTTCCTGGACTTGCTGTTGTATTGGTTGGAGGCGATCCAGCTTCACAAATTTACGTCGGTAGTAAACGTAAAATGTGTGAGAAAGTAGGTTTTATCTCAAAAGCGTTTGACTTACCTGCGACGACTAGTCAAGAAGCGTTGTTAACATTGATCGATGAATTAAATGAAGATGCAACTATTGACGGTATTCTGGTGCAATTTCCATTGCCAGATGGGTTGGATGAAACCACCGTGATCGAGCGTATTAACCCACATAAAGATGTTGATGGCTTTCACCCTTACAATGTTGGTCGTTTAGCACAACGTATTCCTGTGATGCGTTCATGCACACCACGCGGCATGATCAGTATGATCGAATCCACTGGTGTTGAAATGAGAGGTAAAAATGCGGTTGTCGTTGGTGCATCAAATATTGTTGGTCGTCCAATGACATTAGAGCTATTGCTAGCAGGCTGTACTACAACCTGTTGTCACCGTTTTACTGAAGATTTAAAAAGCCATGTTGAGCGAGCTGATATCTTGGTGGTTGCCCGTGGTAAAGCAGATTTCATTCCTGGAGAGTGGGTTAAAGAAGGCGCGATTGTATTAGATGTCGGCATCAACCGTTTAGAAAATGGTAAAATTGCAGGTGATGTTGGTTTTGAAAAGGCCAAAGAACGTGCAGCATGGATTTCACCGGTACCAGGTGGGGTTGGCCCAATGACCGTGGCAACCTTGATTGAAAATACCTTATTTGCCTGTAATGAGTTCCATAGCTAACATCCTCTGTATTTTAAAATCCCCCGTAGCCTCATGTTTTCTATCGTGATATATCGGCTTACCCCAAAAATGTGAGGGTAAGCCAATTACGTTTATGTAAATAGCAGTATTCAGTGAACTCAAGTTAACAAACGTATAACATACAATCAGAATCACAATAACCTATTGTAATAAGCCTAAATAAATACTCAGATGGACAGTAATATTTGAAGAGGCTTAAGGGAACATAAAACAAGGGAATGGCTGATGGCACAAACTAATCAAACAAAAAATCAACTTACTGATTATGACACTCCTAACAGTGAAGCAGTTGTCAATATTAGTAAATACCAAAGTGCGGAACAGGAAGTAACGCCTGTTAATTCTGCATTTGAACAAGTGATGTCACAAATGAATATTGCAGATCGTCATGCATTTGATTTGCAATATGAAAAATATTGGCAAGAAGCAAGTAAAAAAGGGCTGTTGTTGTCCGTGCTTATTTGTGAAATCGATTTTTTTAAAGCTTACAATGATAATTACGGCCAGCAGGGCTCTTCATTTATGTTGTTAGTGATTGGTTTGGCACTCAAAAATACCTGTGAAAAGCATGACTGCTTTTTAGCGCGTTACGGCGGCAATGAATTTGCTATTTTAATGAAAGCAGGTGACGTAGAGAAGGCGCAAGAGGTAGGTGAAGCATTACGTCTTGCTGTGGAACAATCACAAACTGAGCATAAATATTCACAAGTGAGCAAAGTGGTAACATTAAGCATTGGTATTTCAAGTGTTTACCCGACCTCGATGAAGTCATTAATGATGAAATCAGAAAAGGCACTATTCTCAGCTAAAACCAGTGGTTGTAATCGAGTCTGCAGTGATAGTAAGCATAAAATCTCTTCATCAGAGAATGCTCCTGTTATTGAACCTAAAGAAACGTTAGCGCCTAAAGAGCCTGAAAAAAGTGAATTTGAACTATTACTTTCAGGCATGAATATTATAACTCGCAGAGAATTTAACGCGCATTTTTGCAATGTGTGGAAAGAAACGTTGGATGATAGCGATTCGTTATCAATGATTATTTGTGAGTTAGATTTTTTTGCTGATTATAGAGAGCATCACGGAGATCAAACCAGTGATGATATATTACTGATTGTTGGCAGTACATTGCAAAATAAATGTGCGGAGTTTAATGGCTCGGTTTCCTATTTAGAAGGGAATAAATTTGTTGCTTTAATAAAAGGTGGCAATGTATCGCTAGGGTTAAAAACTGCGACAGAGTTTCAATCATCTATTGAAAACCTTGCGATAACAAATACCTTCTCTCCGGTTAAATACTGCTTAACAATGAGTTTAGGTTTAGCAAATGTTTTCCCAAGTGATACACAGTCAATGAAAGGCTTGATGAATAGTGCTGACTCTGCACTAAAACTTGCTCAATCCTCGGGTTATGATCAAGTTCAACGGGTGTAATTATTATCTTAACTGCTTATTCACTTTTATATCTTTAATAAAGAATAAGCAGTTATCGTATTCCGTTGAGTTAAAAAGCGAAAATTAAAATATGTAAGAAATTGCCCCCTTAAAAACCAATTATTTTGACTTTATCTTGCCTTTTTTGTGCGTTAGCTACTTGGCTAAATATTGCACTAGATCAAAAAAAAATTTACCCACTCCCTCATAATTCCTTGCTCAAATAAAGTAAATAATATCTGTTATTGTTCATGTATATTGGTATTTTGATGCTAATAGGTTCGGTTCATGAACTTTTTTTAGATCGGTAAAATATCACTTATCTAGATAAATACATGTAACTGATTGTTAAAATATAAATATTTAAATGGTAGAGAGAGTAACAGAAAAGTTACTTTGCTATTTTTGCGAACAGATATGTAATGGAATTAGTGATAGAGGTTACGCTCAACAATAACGGCGTATTCCTTTTGTCGATGGCATTAAATTAAAGACCTTAGCGCTTTAATCGCTGCTCTCATTTCAATACTCACAATGTAATTAAGGATGATTTTTAACCAGTAGTCATGGTTACTTTATTTATCCTTTTTAGTCTTATGATAGAGGCAATGTTGCTATCGTAGATTTTTATTTTGTGAGCGTAGAGTGATGATAGCAACAACTATTAATGTAATCAGTGAGCTTCTTTGGCAGTTTTTTTTGCCACTGCTTATTCTATTAGGTTTGTTTATCAATGCAAAAATGATCAACAATTTTACCTCTCTCAGTAAACCAGATTCGAGCCCTTGGACTTTCAGTAAAATTAAAGGCGCACTGTCGATATCTTTAGCTTCTAAAGTGGGCACGGGTGCGATTATTGGTGTGTTAGCTGCGATGGCGCAGAGTAGTCAGAATGGAAGTAATGGTACTGGTGTTGGTATCGTCTTTTGGGTACTTGTTGGTCTCTTTTTTCTGGTGCCTATCACCTATTCTGAAGTGCTTTTTACGCAAATTTGTAAACAATCCCCTCGCGATTTCATTGCCACGTATCTCAATAAAAAAATGGCTACAATCTATGCGCTTGGCTTAGTCGCTTTATACTCCTTTGGTTTCGTTGGTTTTCAACTGACCGGTGTACAAACGGTGATCCGTTATGTTTCAGAAACCTATCTTGATTACTCATTTACAAGCATCCATGCACTATTGTTTATTGTATTACCTGTCGTGTTATGTGCTGCGATGGTGATTATAACTAAAAGCCACCAGTTATTTATCAATACGTTGTCGTCCTTGGTTTTTATCATTATTTTATCCTACTTAGTTTTTTTCCTGTTTTTTGTATATCAAACCAGTGATTTCATTACAGTCTATTGTCAGCAAATCTGGTCACAGGTGACCAACTTTACCAGTGTCGCAATTGGTCTACCGGTCGGGTTAATTATCGCCTTTCAACGCATTATCCAGATTAGTGAAACCTCATTAGGTACGAGTGCATTATCAAGCTCAGATCGTGAAAACTCCCCACGTCGTGAAGCGCTGATACAAACTATTTCAACACTTATCAGCATTGCAATTGCGGTGCTGATCACTACTTATGTGTTTGCTTATGGGCAAACGTTTATTGATTCTGTTTCTCTATCGGGTAGTAGTTTTGAGCGTGTTCAAGGTTATATTTTTACTGTCTACTCGGTGACCGGCTATGTTGGTTTGATCATCGTTTTACTGTTTTTTATCGTTTCTGGGTTTACCACGATTTTAGGTTCCTTCCACTATGTAAATACCAGTTTAAAGCTATCTGAGAATGGTCGTATTACTGCCTACTTAGTTTTAATCTCTCTCTCTGGCGCGTTAAGTGTGACCCATTTCGACATTATTTTTGAAGCCTCAAACTTATTAATGTTCATTGTTGGGTTTATCAACCTTTGCGCCATGGCTCGCTTTATAAACAACAAATTACATTACGTTAAGCCCGATAATACCGAGCTTAGCAATAATAAATTCAATAATCATAAAACCATCAATAACGCCTAGTTAGCGCTGGTTTTATAACTAAAAACTATGTTTTATAAAATTTAAAATCTTAACTTTAAGGATCTACAATGAGTAAAAAAATATTAATCGTGGGTGGTGTTGCTGGTGGTGCGTCAAGTGCTGCACGTTGTCGTCGCCATAGCGAAGAAGATACCATTATTATGTTTGAAAAAGGCCCACACGTGTCTTTCTCTAACTGTTGCTTACCATATCACCTAAGTGGGATTGTACCGACCGCTGAAGAGTTGGTACTGATGGATCCTGCAAAATTTGCTAGTCAATATAATATTGATGCACGTGTTGGCAGCGAAGTTGTTTCTATTGATCCCGTTGCTAAAACGATTGCGGTTAAGAATGTTGAAACAGGCGAGATATATAACGAGTCTTACGACAAGTTAATTCTCTCTCCAGGCGCAAAGCCGATCGTTCCGCCTATTGCTGGCATTGAAAAAGTAAATAGCTTTTCAATTCGTAACGTAGTGGACATTGATCGTTTAAATCGTTTTATCAAAACCGGTGATACTAAAAATATCAGCGTCATTGGTGGCGGTTTTATTGGTGTTGAAGCGGCTGAAAACTTAAAAGAAGCGGGTTACAACGTAACCTTAATCGAAGCAACTGCACAAATCATGAAACCATTTGATTACGATATGGTGCAAATCCTACACAAAGAGTTACGTGATCACGGTGTAAACTTGATTGTTGACGATAAAGTGGCTGAATTTGCCGAAAACAAAATCATTCTTGGCTCTGGTAAAGTGATCTATGCTGATGTCGTTGTGATGGCGATTGGCGTGAAACCTGAAACTGATTTAGCGAAGCAAGCAGGGCTTGATTTAGGTAAAACAGGGGCAATGAAGGTAAATCAAAATTATCAAACTAACGATGCTGATATCTATGCAGTGGGGGATGTCATTGAAGTTTATAACTATCAATACAATGATTACTTCCAACTTCCTTTAGCGGGGCCTGCGCAAAAACAAGCGCGTGGTGTTGCGGATCATATTAACGGGATGGCGATTGATAACCGTGGTTATATTGGTTCTTCAGTGATTAAAGTATTCGATTACAATGCTGCTTCTACAGGTCTTAATGAAGGTTTGATTGCTGCTAAAGGTCTGAATATCTCTTACGATACCGTTAAAGTGATTCCAAATGATAAAGTAGGGCTAATGCCATACGGTCATGTTGCACACTTTAAGCTTCTTTTTGAAGTACCAACAGGGCGTATTTTAGGTGCACAATCAATTGGTAAAGGTAATATTGATAAACGTATCGATGTTATTGCAACGGTTATTAAGTTTGGCGGCACGATTTACGATCTAAAAGATCTAGAGCTTTGTTATGCACCACCTTTTGGTACCGCAAAAGATATCGTTAACTTTGCAGGTTACATTGCCACTAACCTAATGAATAGTGACTTTAAACAGGTTCATGCAGCAGATATGCGCGCTTTAGTTGAAAGTAATGCGTGTATTGTTGATGTCCGTGAAACAGATGAATTTGAGCTGAGTCGTATTAATGGTGCAATCAATTTACCATTGAGTGAAATTCGTCAACGTACTGATGAGTTACCAAAAGACCAACCTCTATACCTTCACTGCCGTAGCGGTCAGCGTAGTTATAATGCGGTATTAGCACTACAAAAAATGGGCTTTAAAGACGTTTATAATGTATCGGGTGGTTTCATGGGACTTTGTTTCTATGAGCAGTTTAATGATATGACATTGAATCGTAAACCAATCGTAAGCGGTTATAACTTCGATTAATTTTCATTTGAAGTGTTATTCGATTAACTAAGTCGAATAAAAATACTTAAAGGCTTCGGGGTGAAGTCGTAAATATAGATATGGATATCCAAAATGTTGGATACAAAAATGAATAAAACTCAAAATTTGCTGGGTGTCGCTGCGATTGCGCTGATGCTGGCATTTGGTGCACTAATTTTACAAACAGATGCGCTGTTTTTACGCCTCTTATTAGGTGTTGGTTTAGGCTATGCATTAACGCGTAGTTTTCTTGGTTTTGCCGGTAGTGTGAATCGTGCCTACAACGGTGGTTCAACAAGACTGATGATTGTATTGATGGTCATGTTTGTTGTCACTGCGATCATTAATGCAGGTTTTTTATATAATAGCGACCTTAGCCAATACGACCTTTGGATCAACCCTATCAACTGGGGTTTGATGATCGGTGGTCTTATGTTCGGTTTTGGTATGACGTTCTCTTCATGTTGTGCTTCTGGTGTCATGACCGACTTAGTGACTGATTTACCACGTGCAGGTACTACGCTGATCTTTTTCGCTATGGGTGTTTACTTAGGTTTCCCTCTACAAAGCCAGTTGCCACTTATCAGCGAGACCGTTGTTTCTACTAGTAGCTACGCAGGTCAAGGTGTGTTTATGCCTGATCTATTTGGTAGCGGTTTAATGGGCTACCTTGGTGCGATTTTATTAACCGTTGTGTTTGCTGCAATTGTTGTTTATCTCGCTAAAATTTATGAAAACAAACGCCGTAACTCGGGCACTTTTTATGGTATTGAAAGTGAGCTTGAGCAAGATAAAGTCGCACAAGCTGGTAAAGGTGTCGTGGTTCAACCTTTTGTCTTGTTTTCAAAACAGACTTACCAAAAATTGTTCGTCACACCTTGGTCTATGAAAGCTGGTGCTGCAATGATCGTGGTTATATTCACCTTGATGTTAGCAACAACTCAATCAGGTTGGGGCGCATCAACACCATTTGGTATCTGGTTTGGTAAAGCTATCATGTTACTAGGTGCTTCTGCTGACAGTGTGGCAAGTTTTGCTGATCGTCCTGTTGCGATGTTTACTTCTCCTTTCCTTGAACATCAAATTACCGTACAAAATATCGGTATCGTATTTGGTACACTTATTTGTGTATTACTTGCGGGACAATTTACCTTTAAATGCAGCTATAGCGCGAAACAGTTAATGCTATTTGCGATGGGGGGGCTATTTATGGGGCTAGGTACGCGTTTTGCAAATGGTTGTAATGTAGGTGCGTTATATACGCCAATCGCCAACTTATCACTTTCAGGTTGGATATTTTTAGTCTTCCTTGTTGCTGGTGGTGTTTTGGGTAATAAAGCAGCTAACAGAACGTAACGTCTCAATAGTTAACTGAGCATAAAAAAGGGAAGATAATGTATTTATCTTCCCCTTTTTTGATCAAGCTATTTAGTTGAATAGGTATTAATGCGGGCTCACTGCGACATTATTACGACCACTGTCTTTCGCGATGTATAGCCCTAAATCAGCGGCTTTAATCCAGCTTTGATCGTTAGCAATGTTAGCGGTGATATGGGCAACACCAAAGCTCGCGGTGATCTTAACTTGCTCCCCCAGATGGTTGAAGGTTAATGACTCAATACTTTTTCTAATTCGCTCTGCAACTAATTTTGCCGGCTCTAGTGCGGTATCAACCAGTATTAATGTGAACTCTTCACCACCATAGCGGCCTGCAATATCAGTTTCACGCATATTCTCTTTAATGCTATTAGCAACACCTATAATCACTTCATCACCAAACGGGTGCCCATAGGTATCGTTTATGTTTTTAAAGTGGTCTATATCAAGCATGATTAATGAAGCAGGTTGCTGCGTTCTGGTATGACGTTTGTATTCGGTACGACAACATTCACGCCAAAAACCTTGATTATTTAATTGTGTTAACGTGTCAGTATGACTTAAATATTCTAACTGTTGATTTGCTTCTAATGCCATCTGTTTATTTAAGGCAACATCGGTGACATCGTAGATAATTAAACAAACTTGGGTCACTTTATTGGTAATATCGGTGAGTGGCAAAAAGGTCACATTTTGATACATAAACTCAGCATTACTGGTTATCGGGCGGTAACTTTTGAATTTGAATAGATAAGAGCGTTGCTCCCAGGTAGTAAATGCCTTATTTTTTAATACTCTAATGGTATCTAATTTCTGTTGTAACCAGGCTTCGGGGATATCTGTAAACAGATCATTTAGTTTTTTATCGACAACATGTGCAGTCAGTAGGCCAGAGTGGTTTTCCATAAAACCGTTCCATACTTGTACATTCATGTTTAAATCAATGACCACTAAACCGACATCAATATTTTGCACCATATCGATAAGCCAATGAATATCTTTAAGCTCTATACTTGCACTCATTAGTTTAGTAAGTATCCTATTTTATTTGTGAGGGTATCAATGGAGTCTTCGGTGAATAACAGTAAAAGATCACACTTAATATTATAATTATCAATACTATAATTAACTTCAATCGCTAAGGTTTTTTGCCAATGTGATTGCCTATCCTGTATTAACTCTTCAACGCGGCAATGTTGACCTAATACGCTAGGTTGCCCTTGACTAAAGTGAATGTCGAGCTGATCTGAAAGGCCATTCAAAAAAGCACCGATCAATATATTGGAGATATCGTTCATTACCTCTATTTCAATATGGTCATCTAGCTCCTCTTTATATTTAAGCAGCTTAGCCATGTCTTTAAAGCTTGAGTCATGAAATATAATCAGTGCTTCACCGCTGATACCAGAGCTAATAAAACCCTGTGAAACAGCTGATATGCTGTCATCATTAGCGATTGAGGTGAGTGCCATATGCAGTTCACTGGTTTCTAGTGTATTTACGTTAGGGATAGGTAACAGAACAAACACATCTAAAAGTCTCGCGAGTAGATCACCGGCTCGCCCCATTGCAATATTTGAAACCTCTTGCATCGCATCTCTTAACCCAACAGAGATGCTCGATTCTTCAGTATCAAGCGAATGATGGCAACCTGTTTTGTAGATACCATAGGAAGCTAATAAGCTAATTAGCTCTTCTTGGTTTATCGGTTTTTGAATAAAATCGATAGCGCCTAATTCGCGTACTTTTTTGTGTGCTTCAGGTTGGATATCACCTGATATGACAATCACAATCGCGTTTAGGTCTTGCTGACATATTGCTTCTAGAACTTGATAACCATCCATCACCGGCATATTGAGATCTAAAAAGACAATATCTCCTTTACCCTGTTGAATTGCTTCAATGCCTTGTTGACCATTTTCTGCAAAACTGACGGAGATATCCCAATCCTTGGGCAATGAACGGGCAATTGATTTTCTCGCTAATGCGGAGTCGTCACAAATTAAAACGGGTAATGACATAGTGTTCCTGAAACTGAGTATGAGAATTCTGTTTAGCTGATAGTTAGTGAGCGCAAGGGGCTCGTGCGCAGCGAGTATAATACGATTTAGTTTATATTTTTTGAATAAAAACAGATAACTGTGAAGTTGGCTGTGTGCTTGCTTGCTTTTTGTACGATGTTAGCCTAGTTGCCAGTAACGAGCGACAAGCATTAATTACCTTGCCTTTCAATATGGGATATCTGAGCAATTACAGGGGAACAAATGATTAACTTTCGCGGTGAGGAATACACCGCGACATATCAATAGTTTGATAGCAACAACAAAAAGTGTGTTCTCCACTAACGGGGAGTTGCTTTACATGTTTGATACTTTTGTTTGATTTGCGATTCAAGATAATAGCTACTTCTTCAATGCTTGAATTATTTGCTTTGTATCTTTAATGCTACGAATTTCTCTAAACAATTCTTCTGATTCAGGGTACTGTTTCGATATATATTTAAACCACTGCTTTAAACGTTGTGGAAAATACTTTTCCTTATCACCGAGTGTCTCGAATCCACCGTAGTTAATCATTAATTGTTTAACCTCTGCCCAAGGCATAATAGGAGCACCTTTAATGTGCAGTGCTAGGTTAGGGATGGTTACTGCGCCACGACCAATCATGATGTCATCACAGCCGCTGATGTTCTGACAGCGCATATAATCATCTTTATTCCAGACTTCACCATTGGCAATAATGTTCAAGCTGGTGGCATCTTTAATGAGTTTGATATATTCCCAGTGAGCAGGGGGCTTATAGCCTTCCTCTTTGGTACGTGCATGTACCGTTAATTCATTTGCACCTGCTGCTTCAATTGCTTGTGCAATTTCAACGCATTGAGATTTACAATCCCAACCTAAACGCATTTTAGCGGATACAGTTTGATATGAGGGCACTGTCTCTCTGACTTTTTTGACAATTTGGTAAATACTTTCAGGCTCTTTGAGTAACGCCGCGCCGCCTTTGTTTTTATTAACCGTGCGAGACGGGCAACCAAAATTTAAATCGATGCCGTGAGATCCTAAACGAATCGCTCTTTCTGCATTTTCAGCCATCCAATTTGGTTCTTGACCCAATAACTGAATGCGAACAGGTGTACCGAATTCGGTCTTACAATCATTATAAAGTTCTGGGCAACTGCGATAAAAAACTCGTGATGGTAGTTTTTGATCAACAATCCTTATGAACTCACTAATACACAAATCAAATCCTCCCTGACTTGTTAATAGTCTTCGCATTGATGCGTCTGCGACACCCTCCATCGGGGCTAATATAATTCTCATAATGTACTCTCACAATTTTTTCGTACATGATATAGAAACTAGCGCTAATTAATAGATTTGTTATGGATTGCTGAAAAGTAAAAGGTCATATAAGCGTCAAGATAGTCTGGTTCAGAGATAACGCTTGATCATTTTTTCCATTAATACAATGTGATTGCTACCTATTACAACCGCAAAAGAGAAAATATAAAGCAGGCGATATAAAAGGAGGATGGCGTTTGCCTCTATCTTAAGTGAAGTTTAAAGCATTATAGGATAATAGTTACTGCAAACCCTTGCAGTTCAGCGACTGACTATTTATTCTAGTGTCATAATTATTAATATGAGTGAACCCCATGACTTCAGATGTACAGCAACTAATCAAAAACAGTATTAAAACCATTCCTGATTACCCATTGCCTGGCATTATGTTTCGCGATGTAACCAGTTTGATTGAAAATGGTAGTGCATTTTCTGCGACCATTGCACAATTTGTTGCACGCTATAAAGATCAGAAAATTGATAAGGTTGTTGGTACTGAAGCGCGTGGTTTTATTTTTGGCGCACCATTAGCCGCCGCGATTGGGGCTGGATTTGTGCCTGTTCGTAAACCGGGTAAATTACCGCGTGATACGATTCAAGAGAGTTACACATTAGAATATGGTACTGATACCTTACAAATTCACTCAGATGCGATTAACGATGGTGAAACGGTATTATTGATGGATGACCTATTGGCAACCGGTGGCACAGCAGAAGCATCGGTTAAGCTTATTCAGCGTTTAGGCGGCATCGTGATTGAGTCAGCATTTGTTATCGAACTGCCTGCCTTAAACGGCGCTGAAAAACTTGAAAAATTAGCGGTTCCGCATTTTTCATTAATCACCTTTGAAGGCGAGTAGTTTTAGTGAGCTATCAAGTTTTAGCCCGTAAGTGGCGACCACATAATTTCTCTGAAGTTGTTGGACAGCAGCACGTTTTAACCGCAATAAGTAATGGTCTTGCACAAAACAAAGTGCACCATGCTTATCTTTTTAGCGGTACTCGTGGCGTTGGTAAAACGACTATCGCGCGAATTCTAGCTAAAAGCCTAAATTGTGAATTAGGCGTGACAGCAACCCCTTGTGGGCAATGTGATAACTGTGTTGCGATCGATCAGGGGCGCTTTGTTGACCTGTTAGAGATAGATGCCGCATCACGTACAAAAGTCGATGATACGCGAGAAATGCTTGATAACGTGCAATATAAACCCGCAGTAGGGCGTTATAAAGTATACCTTATCGATGAAGTGCATATGTTATCAAAGCATAGCTTCAATGCATTGTTAAAAACACTTGAAGAGCCGCCTGAATATGTGAAGTTTCTGCTTGCGACAACCGATCCTCAAAAGCTACCTATCACCGTGCTATCGCGCTGTTTGCAGTTTCATCTAAAAGCTATTTTACCGGATCAAATTGAAGCGCAACTTGCACATATATTACAGCAGGAAAAAGCGACCTTTGAACATGCCGCATTAACCGTTATTGCCAAAGCGGCAGACGGCAGTATGCGTGATGCATTGAGTTTAACGGATCAAGCGTTAGCCTTTGGTGCGGGTAACATTGAATATCAATCTGTTTTAAAAATGTTAGGCACACTAGACAATAGTCACCTTGAATACCTATTACATTTTATTGCATCAGGTAACGTTGCTAAAGTATTTCAAAAAATAGAAGAGTTCGTTGCACTAGGCGCTGACTTTGCTAAGTTGCACCAGGAGCTTGCTGCGTTATGTCATCAAGTTGCATTGCAACAGTTACAGCCAGTACAAAGCAATGGTGAAAAGTCTGCTATTCAGCTGTTGAGCGAGCGACTTAATCCGGAAGAGGTACAACTGTATTATCAAATTGCAGTTCAAGGCTATAAAGATTATAACTTTGCACCTAATGGAAAAATTGCACTTGAGATGACCGTCATGCGTTTGTTGGCCTTTAAACCGGCAAACTATGTTGAGTTAGATGAAACTGTATTGGTCACACCGGCGGTTGAGACGCAACCAGTGGTGGCACCTAGTGCTGCTGAACAGCAAGTCGCTGTGGTTGAACATGCAGTCATGCCAACTGCGCCAGTCATCCCTGTTATACCGACAGAAGCACTTGTTATTGATTCGCCTAAAACGGCAGCCGCTCCTTCTGCAATAACGGAACCTTTAGCTCCTAGGCATACGATTGAACCCGTGTTGGAGAAAAACGTTGGGCAAGAGATAACGGCACCGGTTACTGCACCTGAGCAACCCACGCCGGTGACAGAGACACCAACTACGATCACTGAGTCGCTTAGCCAAGTAACGCATTCTCGTAATATGTTACGTAGTCATCGTTTAAAGAGAAATGAAACAAAAAAGTTACAGGCGACAACTGAGCCTAAAATTAACCAACCTGTTGTCGCAGAAACCCCTAATGATGCCCAAAGTGTTACTAAAAACAGCGTTAAGCCGGTATCTGAAGAGATAACATTACCGACAGGAACGCCATCGGCAGTAGAACCGACAATTGAAACAGCTGTTATTCCAACGCAGGGGCATGCAACTAAAACATTGCCACCGAGTGAAGATTATCAACATAATGAATTTATGGATAATCAATTCGATGGTGCAGATTATGATCCCTACTCAGCGCCTCAGGATTATTTAGCCATGCAGCCTCAACCTATTGAGGAAGTGTCAAATGTTGCGCCAATTATGCAGCCGGTTAGCAATGGAGAACGTGTTGGTCAGCATCCATTTTTTAGCACACAACCTTTTCAAGCGGTCGAGATAGACACTGCAAAATATGTTGAAGATAAATTGACCGACCCTTGGTCATTGGCGATTCAACAAATGAAAGTCGCTGGGTTAGTGAAGTTACTAGCAAAAAATAGTGTCATGAAAAAAGTAGATAATCAGATTGTATTAACACTTAAGGCAGAACAACAGCACCTGCTTAATAATGGTGGTTTATGCGAAGAGTTGCAGATGCAGTTGAAAAACTATTTTGGAACCCAATATAGTATGTATATTGAAGTGGGTAATGTAGAAGGGCAGTTAACTGCTTTCGAATCTGAAATGGCGCTTTACGAGCAATATTTAGACAATGCAAAGCGTGCCATTGTTGAAGATGAAAATATTAAAGCATTAGCGGCTAACTGTGGTGCAAAAGTCTATGAAAATAGTGTTATCCCGCTATAATTAATACAGATAATAACAGTCAATAATTTAACATGTATAAGAGAGAAAATTATGTTCAGTGGTAAAGGTGGAATGGGCGATTTAATGAAAAAAGCCCAAGAGATGCAAGAAAATATGCAAAAAGCACAAGCAGATATCGCCAATACAGAAGTCGTTGGTGAATCTGGTGCAGGCCTTGTTAAAATTACATTATTAGGCAATCACAACGTACGTAAAGTTGAAATTGATCCAGAATTACTTGCAGATGATAAAGAGATGCTTGAAGACTTAATTGCAGCAGCAATGAATGATGCAGTACGTCGTGTTGAAGAAGTAAACAAATCTAAAATGAGCGGTTTAACTGGCGGTATGGAATTACCACCTGGCTTCAAAATGCCTTTCTAGGTATAGATTTTTATTAAATGCTGAGGCTTACTGGTGTAACACTTTAAAGGTGATATATGGGTAGGCTTTTTTTATATCTGTCGTTTATGAAAGAGACTGCTGAAGTGTTTTTTGCTGAGGGAGTTATTAAATAGGAAAGCCGCTCTCAAATACTCGGTGTAATTGAGAGCGTTATATCAGTTACTCTTCGTAGAACTCATCTTCTTCAAGCTCTTCTTCATCTAATGCTTCAAAGTAAGCTTGTTGTTTTTCTGCGTATAATGCTGCTGCCGCTTCTTTTGCTACAACTGCTTGTGCTGCTAATTCGTTACGAGTAGCACGTCTTTCTGATTTACGCTTGTTGCTCTGTTGTTGATTTTCAAGGAAACCAGCAAGTGCTTCTTTAGCCCACTCTGTTGCTAATGCTTCAGTCGCAAAGCCTTTTTTACGTTTAGAAACACTTGTTCTACGCGCAGAAACTCGACGTGTAATTTCCGCATCCCATTGTTCGTCAATTTGTGTAACACGAAAGTCGAATTTGTTTTGTTGTGACATTTTTTGTTTATCCTAGTCTATTTTCTTTAACTGAAATTCAGTACATGCTAATTTTAACATGAAATCAGTTTATTTGTTTTTTATTGTTGGCCAGCTAAAACCATCATCTTTAATAGTGGTCTTAGTGGGTGATGTATTCTTTTGTTCGATGAAGTTACGTATCAAACCTTTGGTGGCTGGATGATCACGACAGAACGTTTTTAAATATAAAATTTCAACTTTTTTGCGAGCCCAAGGGGTCTTGCGTAAAAACGTTAAACTTGATTTTAAACGTGGGTGATTAATAAAGCACTTGATATTGAGTAACGTTCCCATCTTTTCCCAGCCAAGTTCTTTTTCAAGTTTGACTAAAATTTCTTCCAGTTTTATACCGTGAAGTGGATCGTGATTCATGTAAATACCTAAAATGATGAGAAAGAAAAACGTTAATGTAACAAAAAAGGGCATCATTATAGCGTGATATTGATGCTTATTGAACAACGAACCGCGGAGTGTATGATAATAACAACAGACAAACAAGTGAACACTTATTTGTCTGTAAATTAAGTTGTACATTTACTGTTGAACATCAATGCTACTCACTATCTGTTGCCTAATTATGATGGGAAATAAAAGTCGAGTATTCTTTTACCGATGAATATTTAATCATCATCACTACTTTTATTTTGTTCGTGCTTCATCGCCTTTATATAGCAACCATATAAGCTACAAAATTAATCGTTAGGGCATGATGCTTATAACCAACAACAACGGGTGATTATTGTTTTTGCAGACTTTGTTTGATAAATCGTCGCTTGCACTGATTTATTCAAATAAATAGCGTTAAGCGGTTGTAGTTACACAAAAATTCTATAGAATACATCTCACTTACTAGCAACTAGCTGAGTTAAGTAATTGCCCGGATGGTGGAATCGGTAGACACCCAAGATTTAAAATCTTGTGCATTCTGTGCGTGCGAGTTCAAGTCTCGCTCCGGGCACCATACAATGATAAAAAAACCAGCCTTGAGCTGGTTTTTTTATGTCTGAAAAACAATAAATAAGCAATTTTGTGGGATAATATTTATTGCGTTTATCTTGCACCGTCTATTCTTGCTGTGAGATTTAAAATTGTTTAGGAATAAATATGACAGAATATATTATTATTGCGATCATAATGGTCTTTATCTACTTCGTTTTAGTGCGTAATAGGCCTGCTGCAAAAACAGATTGGGAATCATTACCCACCCTCAGTGAATATCAAAAAATCCCGAAAGCGCATAACTCAGCAGCAACATTGTGTTGTCAATATTGTGGGCATACGGAGATGATTAAACGTGTTTTAAATTCAAAAAAAGAGAATGCTTCACAAAAAAAACATTATCACGCTTGCACAAAGTGTAAGGTGATCTTGTGGCGCAGTGAAGAGGCATAACGGTAAGTTTTTTGAATACAAACAACAGATATTAATAGTAACGTGTTAGATCTGATTTCAACCTCTCCCTATACGCTGATGTTTCATTTTAGTATAGAAAAAGAGAGCACAGTGTAGGTAGTTGAGTATAATGCGCTGTGTATAAAGTTAATAGGAATACAGTGTGGATACAAGTAGTGAAAAACGTCTTAATAAATATATCAGTGATTCGGGTTTTTGCTCGCGTCGTGAAGCAGATAAATTAATTGAACAAAATCGTGTCAAGATTAACGGTGTTGTGCCTGAGCTTGGTACAAAAGTGCAACCAGGTGACAGTGTCGTAGTCGATGGTAAACGCATTAATGCTGTTGAACAGAATAAATCGGACCGTGTTTATATTGCTTATAACAAACCGATCGGTATTACCTGTACAACTGAACGTGATGTCCACGGCAATATCATCGATGCGATCCGCCATAAGAAAAGAATTTTTCCTATCGGGCGTTTAGATAAACCCTCTGAAGGGTTGATTTTCTTGACCAGTGATGGCGATATTGTTAATAAAATCCTCCGTGCCGAAAATGCCCACGATAAAGAGTATCTTGTTACCGTTGATAAACCGCTTAGTGAGCGATTTGTTGAACGCATGCAACGTGGTGTACCTATTTTAGATACTGTAACCAAACCTTGTACCGTTAAAGTGCAAAGCCGCTTTGTATTCTCTATTATTTTAACCCAAGGGCTTAATCGCCAGATTCGACGTATGTGTGAATATTTAGGCTATGAAGTCACTAAATTAAAACGTACACGTATCATGAATGTAACGGTCGATAATCTAAAAGCAGGGCAGTGGCGTAATTTAACGGCGCAAGAGATGAATGATATCAATAATGCGGTATCTGGCTCTTCTAAAACAGCAGTAGAGACTGCGTTACCGAAAAGTGGTGCGAATAATACGCCGCAAAGAACCGCAGTTAAACCGCCGCGTTCAGGTAAGCCTGCGGGTAAAAAAATATTTGTTAATAATAAAAATAAATCTGCTAGTTCAACATCGAGTAAACCTAAAAATGGAAAACGTACGTTAACGTTAAAGCGTAAATGAGTTTAGGTGAGTTTGATCTTATCTCTCGTTATTTTAAACAAACAAATGAACTCGCGAATGATAACGGTGTAGAGATCGGTATTGGCGATGACTGTGCGATTTTAGATCTGCCCGATGGTTATCAATTAGCTGTCACAACAGATAGCCTTGTCGCTGGCGTACATTTCTTTGAAGATGTTTGTCCTTATCGATTAGGGTATAAATCACTCGCTGTTAATCTTAGTGATTTGGCGGCGATGGGGGCTGAACCTAAATGGGTTTCACTGGCGATTACACTACCTAGAGTCGATGAACCGTGGTTAAGTGAGTTCTCTCGAGGATTTTTTGATTTAGCACGAAAGCATAATGTGACGTTGATTGGTGGCGATACCACTAAAGGGCCGCTTTCTATTACCGTCTCTGCTAAAGGGATTGTGCCACGCAATAAGGCATTATTACGCAGTGGTGCGCAGGTTGGAGATTTGATTTGTGTCTCTGGTACGCTTGGTGATGGCGCATTGGGACTGGCTTCTAAATTTGATACGTTAGCACTTAGTGATTCAGCTGTTTTTGTTGATGCGCTAGAGCTCACTGAGCCGCGTAATCAATTAGGTAAGCAACTCATTAATTATGCATCAAGCTGTATCGATATCTCAGATGGGTTAATTCAAGACTTGCATCATATTGTTGAAGCATCACAATGTAGTGCACAGATTGACGTTGAAAATATGCCTTTATCGGATGCGATGCTTGGCGAAATTAAGATGCATCACGTGACTGAGCAACAAGCATTACAATATGCGTTAGCGGGTGGGGATGATTATGAGCTGTTATTCACCATCAGTGCACAACATTATTCAGAACTTTGCTTACACAATTTGAGTGACAAAGTGACTGTGATTGGCAAGATAAATGCAAATAACGATATAAAAGTGAACCTGACAAAAGCGGGTGAAATAATTAATCTTCAACTTGCTGGTTGGGATCACTTTAAGAAAAATAAGTAATAACATTAGGGTTAAATTTAGATGAAACGTGAAGATTTAAAAGGACTAAAACTTACCAATCCACTGCATTTTGCTGCTGTTGGTTTTGGCAGTGGTTTGCCTAATAAAGCACCTGGTACATTTGGCACTATCGCGGCAATTCCACTTTATTATTTACTCTCTTTTTTATCCATTGAGAGTTATGTTGCGATGCTAATTATTACCAGTCTACTCGGTTTTTGGTTTTGCCATGTAGCCAGTCGTGACATGGGTGTACATGATCACAAAGCGATCGTATGGGATGAATTTGTTGGTTATTGGATAACCATGGTTGCAGTGCCTTTTAGTTGGCAATGGGCACTCGTTGGTTTCCTATTGTTTCGCTTTTTTGATATTTTAAAACCATGGCCAATCAGTTGGTTAGACAAAAAGATGAAGGGTGGTTTTGGTATCATGATCGATGACATTGTGGCGGGTTTATTTTCTGCCGTGATCTTACAGGTGCTGATTCATTTTTATGGTTAAACGAATTCGGACATTATACCGTTACTTTCTGATGCTACTGTTGTTTGTGCAGGTTGCACAAACGCAAGCGTCTATTATTGTTGATGCACAACCAGATACTCAGAACGTTGTGCAGGTGGCGGTTACTGATATTCCGAGTTCTTTCTATCCTTATGCTGATGTTGAACTGCCTGAACATTACAGCCACCTGTTTTTTGATCCGCTGCTCCGATGGGGAAATACAAAGCAGTTAGAATATCGTTTACTAGATAAATTTAAAACGATTAACAGTCGTAAAACACGTTTTTACTTGAAAAAGAAAATCTATTTTCACTCTGGCAATTCATTGACAAGTAACGATGTTATTTGGTCGCTGAAAGAAGTATTGAAAATAAGCACTTTAAAAAAGGAAGGACAAGAGACAATAAAAATAACGCGTGTTAACAATCACCAATTTGACATTGAAAGTCAGTTCACACAAGCTCAATTACTTGATTATCTTACTCATATTTTTATACTGGATAGTCGTTTTTATAAGAGTAATAAAATTGATCACAACACACCACAAAAAACGTTACCTCACCCAATAAGTAAATTGCCTCTATCTGGGACTGGACCGTACCAGGTCGCAGGGTTTTATGCTGGTGTTAATTTAAGTGTTCAAGAAAACCGTCATTACTGGCAAAATCAGCCAATTGTTAAGCGACTTAACTTTATAAAAATACAATCGCCAGAATCACGCTTATATGCATTATTAGCGAATGATATTGATATCAGCGAACAAATTTCAAACAAAAACATTGAAACTATCAGATTGTCCGGCAGTAAACGTATTTATCAAACTAGTGCGAGTAATGTACTTTTTTTGACCATTAACGATCAAAATAATACTATCTTCAGTCAAGAAAGAGCACGTAATGCGATTCATTTAGCGATCAATCAAGCTGGTATTATTAAACATATTCTAAATGGTACAGGCTCAATAGATCGTGTTTTCAAAGTCAACAAGAGCGAACCATCGCTGCCTATATATGATGTTAAAAGGGCAAAAAGTATTTTTAAAAAAATACGCGGGCCTAAGAAACTATCACTGTTAGTCTTAGCGGATGACTCGATATACAACGATAAAGTGATTTTTGCATTAATTAACATGCTTAAAAAGCTAGAAGTGTCTTTGGAAGTGACGCAAGCAGAAACGAGAACAGAGTGGAAAGCGTTACAATTTAAGCATGATCTTGCACTGTCAATGTGGCGAACTTCATTGATAGAAGAGCATGGGGTTTACCAAGATATTTTTGCTCATAGCTTACTTCAACAATATCTTACTCTACAATTTGAGGCACAAGAACAACCGTTAGCAATGGCTGATAAAATCCAACTTTTTGAACAACTACAATTGTCAGATACTATCATTCCATTGTTTTCTAAAAACAAGATATGGGCGTCGGATAAACAGTTCGATTTAACACATCTGTTTTCTATTAACGGCATCCCATATTGGCACTTATTAACGATTAATGATTAAAGTAAGCATCTATTTGAGCTTCAATCCCTTCGCTGTCTAGCTGCAACATTTTATATATTTCTTGCTGCGTACCTTGCTCAATAAATTTATCTGGTAGACCTAAATTTAAGGTACTACGGTTTAGTCGTTGTGCCATTAAATACTCGTTAACCGCTGAACCAGCGCCACCTGCAATACTATTTTCTTCAATAGTAACAAACTGTGTATGAGACTGCGCGAGCTGAGAAAGTAGTGTTTCATCGAGAGGTTTAACAAAACGCATATCCACTAGGGTTGCATTTAACTTTTCAGCTACTGGGATCGCTTGTTGTAAAAAGGTACCAAAACAGAGTATTGCTAACTTTTCTCCCTGCCTGATCATATTACCTTTACCAATTTCAAGTTGCTTCATCTGTTTATCAAGTACCAAGCCTGTGCCAGTACCACGAGGGTAGCGCACAGCAGCAGGAGTATTAAGTAGATGCCCGGTATAAAGCATATCGCGACACTCTTGTTCATCAGAAGGCGTCATGACGGTCATATTAGGGATACAACGTAAAAAGCTCAGATCATATGCACCTTGATGAGTTGGGCCATCTGCGCCAACGATACCAGCTCTATCAATAGCAAATAATACACCTTGATTTTGAATCGCAACATCATGAATTAACTGGTCATAAGCGCGCTGTAAAAAGCTAGAATAGATGGCAACAATTGGGTTCAAACCTGAGATAGACATACCCGTCGCCAGCGTGACAGCATGTTGTTCAGCAATTGCCACATCATAATATTTATCCGGATGGCGTTTAGAAAATTCAACCATGCCCGAACCTTCACGCATTGCAGGTGTAATAGCAGTCAATTTATCGTCTTGATCTGCCATATCATTGAGCCAGTCTCCGAACACCTGAGAGAATGTTTGTGAACTTGGTTTCGCTTTAGGAAGCTCTTGGTCTGGTGTGAATTTTGGTACAGCATGATAGCCAATTGGATCTAGCTCAGCTTGTTTATAACCTTTCCCTTTTTTGGTCATAATATGTAAAAACTGTGGTCCAGTATGGTTACGCATATTACGCAGCGTATCGACCAAATCCATTACATTATGGCCATCCATTGGGCCAATATAATTAAAGCCAAACTCTTCAAAGATAGTTGCAGGTGAAACCATCCCTTTTAAATGCTCTTCAGTACGTTTCGCCAACTCTTTGATTGGTGGAATATTTGACAGTACTTTTTTGCTGCCTTCTCGTAACTGTGTATACAAATCACCTGATAATATTTTAGCGAGGTGATTATTCAATGCACCTACGTTTTCTGAGATTGACATCTCATTGTCATTCAGGACAACGAGCATATCATTATGCAGGGCACCGGCATGATTCATCGCTTCAAATGCCATGCCTGCTGTGATTGCACCATCGCCAATAACAGCAACAACTTTACGTCCTTTCTGCTCTTTTTCAGCAGCAATGGACATACCGAGTGCCGCGCCAATAGAGGTAGAGGAGTGACCAACACTTAATACATCGTATTCACTCTCTTCACGCCATGGAAAAGGATGCAGTCCCTTGAAGGTACGGATACTGTGCATTTGGTCGCGTCGACCAGTGAGTATTTTGTGCGGATAAGCTTGATGACCAACGTCGAAGATCAAGTTATCAAATGGAGTGTGATAGACATAATGCAGCGCAACAGTGAGCTCTACCACACCGAGTCCTGAGGCAAGGTGTCCACTGGTTTGGCTAACACTAGTAAGTAAAAACTGACGCAGTTCATCACAAAATTCAGGAAGTTGCTCTTTTTTTAATAAACGAAGATCTTCAGGATAATTGATATTAGTAAGTAATGGGTAGTTTTTAAGATCTAAAGGCATAAGTATTTAGTCACGCTTATCAAGGAAAAGGGATTATCGGTCTCGTTTTATTATATATAAGGCAAACGATTCAAGTAACTCTGTATTATAAGGCAATTGTGCTAAAGCATGAAGTGCTTCTTCACAAAGAGATTCTGCTTTTGCGATCGCTTGCTCTAAACCAAGCAGTGCGGGATAAGTTGATTTGTGATGTGCAATATCTGAACCTTGTGGCTTTCCAAGTGTTTCGGTATCACTAATAATATCTAAAATGTCATCTTGGACTTGAAAGGCAAGGCCAATTGCAGCGGAAAATTGTTGTAAAGCGTGAAGATGCTCTAATGGCAATGCCTCATCACTTAATGCCCCTAATGTGACTGCTGCTTCTATCAATGCACCTGTTTTAGCGGCATGTATTTTTTCTAAACTAGCGAGATCAATTTGTTTGTTTTCTGCTTCTAAATCTAATGATTGTCCACCACACATGCCTGCATCACCGGAAGCTTTAGCCAATACATTGACCATTTTCAGCTGCGTTGTTGCACTCATGCCGTCAATCGGATGAGAAATAATATCAAAGGCAAGGGTTTGTAATGCATCACCTGCTAAGATAGCACTTGCTTCGTCATATTGGATATGACAGGTTTTTTGGCCACGACGAAGCGCATCATCATCCATCGCAGGCAGGTCATCATGTATTAAAGAGTAAGCATGTACACACTCTATTGAGCAAGCAAGCGGATCAAGTTGCTGTTTTGAACTACCTAGCATCTCTCCTACCGCATAAACAAGAAATGGTCGTATTCTTTTACCACCTAGCAATGCGCCATAAGCCATCACATCATTTAATTTTTGTGAGGTTGGATTCGCCTTTTCAATATATTGGCTTAGTTGTTGGTTCACATGTTGTTGGTAGGTGCTAATTTTCTCTAAAAGATTGGTCATGATAATTATGATTCACTAAATTCTTGAAGAGGGGAATGGCTATCGTTTTGCATTAATATTGCAACTTGTTGCTGTGCTTTTTGTAATTTTTGACTATTACTGCGTGCAAGGGAAATACCACGCTCAAATTGTTTTAAGGCATCCTCTAACGGTAGCTCACCAGCTTCAAGGTGATTAACTATCTGTTCAAGTTCACCAATTGCTTCTTCATATTGCATATTTTCAGGTTTTTTTAAGGCCATGTTTTTATTCTCTAAATTTTTTAACAAGGTTACCCTGCATAGTTGATAAGTCAAATGACAGAGGATAAATTATTTATAAATAGTGATATTGCAAAGGGTTCTTTTTTTTATCGCTAATGTTTAATAACAAACGGCCGATAAAACGTTATAATCTCGCTATGTAGCTTAACTTGTTTTAATTAAAGGAATATTTTGTGGATTTAGCAACGCTAATCGGAATTATAGGTGCATTTGGTTTTGTTATCATGGCAATGCTACTGGGTGGCACGATGGATATGTTTATTGATACCGTCTCAATAATGATTGTCTGTGGTGGCACTACATTTGTAGTAATGATGAAATACAATATGGGGCAGTTTATCGGGGCAATAAAAATTGCGGTAAAAGCCTTTATGTTTAAAACAGACTCGCCTGAAGAGTTAATTGGTAAATCTGTCGAGATGGCTGATGCAGCTCGTAAAGGTGGATTCTTAGCGTTAGAAGAAGCCGAAATTACCAACCCTTTTATGCAAAAAGGGGTTGATATGTTGGTGGATGGCCATGATGCAGATGTCGTTCGCAACACTTTAGAAAATGATATCAGGCTAACATCTAGCCGCCATGAAGCGGGTGCCGATATATTCAAGCAGATAGGCGATGTTGCACCGGCAATGGGGATGATAGGCACACTAGTTGGTTTGGTTGCTATGTTATCTAATATGGATGATCCCAAGTCAATTGGACCTGCGATGGCGGTGGCGCTGTTAACAACATTATATGGTGCGATTATTGCAAATATGGTCGCAATACCTATTGCGGATAAGCTTAAACTGCGTGCCGCAGAGGAACGACTCAATCGCAGCCTCATTTTAGATGCCGTCTTGGGTATTCAAGATGGTCAAAATCCGCGTGTTATTGAAGGCGTATTGCGTAACTATTTACCCGAATCTAAAAGGAATATAGGTGAGGCAGCACCGGGCGGTGGTGATTAATGGCTGAAGAAGAGTGTAAATGTCCACCGGAAGGATTACCTGCATGGATGGGAACCTTTGCTGATTTAATGTCACTTTTGATGTGTTTTTTTGTGCTCCTGTTATCTTTTTCTGAAATGGATGTGCTTAAATTTAAGCAAATAGCAGGTTCCATGAAATATGCATTTGGTGTGCAATCGATGCTAGAGGTCAAAGATATCCCTAAGGGCACTTCGGTCATTGCTCAAGAGTTTAGACCGGGTAAACCGGAGCCGACGCCGATTGAAGTGATCATGCAGCAAACGATTGATATGACTCAAGCAAAACTTGATTTTCAAGACGGGGATGCAAGTCGCGTTGGGGGACAGGAAAATATTCAATCAGTTAAAGTTGAGACGCCTGAAGAGATTGAGGAACAGAGTGAAGCTGATTCAAGGTCTGAAACGCTAGAAGCAACTCCTGCCGCTTCAGAACAACATAGTCTTGCTAAAAAAGTAGCTGAAGAGTTACGAGAAGAGATTGAAGATGGTGCGATAGAGATTGAGTCTTTAGGGCAACAGTTGATTATCCGTGTACGAGAAAAAGGGGCATTCCCCTCTGGATCTGCATTTTTACAACCACGTTTTCGCCCTGTGATTCGAAAGGTTGCGAAAATACTTGTTGATGTACCTGGGGTAATAACCATTTCTGGGCATACAGATAATGAACAAGTTCATTCGGAACTGTATCGCTCAAATTGGGACTTATCTGCACAACGTGCGGTATCAGTTGCACATGAGATGCTTAACTTACGTCCTATGAGGGATAAAAAACTGGTGGTTGTTGGTTATGCGAACAGTAAACCTTTGACGGAAAACAAAACCAGGTTAGAAAGACAAAGAAATCGTCGTGTTGAAATAATGATTATGCAAGGTGATGCCTTAGAAACTGATGAAATTGGCGTGACAGAAAAATAAAATATAATGATGAATGCTACAAATAGGCTTAATATAGGCTCTATTTATGAAACAAAATAAGTGATTTTATGATTGAACTGGAAGTATCCTTAGATAATATTGAATCTCTATTTACAGCGCAAAATGCAGGTGCTGACAGAATAGAGTTATGTGGTGCACTTACTTTAGGCGGGCTAAGCCCAAGTTATGGTCTAATTACTCAAGCATTAAAGCATGCAACAATCCCGCTTAACGTGATGATTAGGCCACGCGACGGTGATTTTTTATATTCAAGTGATGAAGTAGAAATGATGTTGAGTGAGATTTACACTGCACGCTTGATCGGAATACACGGTGTTGTTTTTGGCGTATTAAATAAACATGCGCAAGTTGATAGTGATATTTTAAAAAGTTTAATGAAAGCGAGTAAAGGTTTATCCGTGACGTTTCATCGAGCGATTGATTGCTGCGTAGATGCTCCTTTGGCCGTGGAGACTATTTTAAGTGCGGGTTGTGATCGTATTTTAACTTCTGGACTTGCAAGCCGAGCGGATCTTGGTATTGATTGCATCGCAAAAATGGTTGAGCAAAGCAAAGGGCGTTTATCTATCATGCCAGGTGCCGGTGTCAGTGCAACAAATGTCGCAGGTATCATAACAAGTACCGGAGCAAGAGAGGTGCACATATCAGCTAAAACGCGTCATGTTAGTGATATGGAAAATATTGTTAACTGTGGTTACCTACCTGAATTTATGAAACGAAATATCACTAGTAGCGATAAAATCAGTGCGGTGAAGCAAGCAATACAAGGTTTTTAATGGCTTAACAGAGCGCTAAAAAGTATAATCAAAAAAGCATACGCCCAGTAACCAAAAAGTGAATATGAAAATACCTAAAAGAATACAACCCTTAGTTGATGATGGTCTAGTTGATAACGTCTTACGCCAGTTGATGAGCGGAAAAGAAGCAACGGTTTATGTCGTGCAATGTGGTGATGAGATTCGTTGCGCAAAAGTTTATAAAGAAGCAAGCAAACGCAGTTTTAAGCAAGCTGTTTTATATAATGAAGGCAGAAAGGTACGTAATGGACGTCGCTCACGAGCAATGGAAAAAGGATCTAAATTTGGTCGTCAGCAGCAGGAAGAGGTATGGCAAAATGCAGAGGTTGATGCGCTTTATAAATTAGCCGATGCGGGTGTGCGAGTGCCACAACCCTATGGGTGTTTTGGTGGCGTTTTATTAATGGATCTGATTACCGATGAAGATGGCTTAGCAGCGCCACGTCTCAATGATGTTTCTATGTCTTCTGAGCAAGCAATAGATGATCACCGCGATATCATGCAGCACATCGTACGTATGTTAACTGTTGGTATTGTACATGGAGATCTGTCTGAATTTAACGTGCTAGTGGATGAATGGGGCCCTGTTATTATCGATCTACCGCAGGCAGTGGATGCTTCTGCGAATAATAATGCTAAAAGTATGTTGTTGCGTGATGTGAATAATATGACCAACTATTTTGCACAATTTGCACCAGAGCTTGCGACAACTCAATATGGAAAAGAGATTTGGGCACTCTATGAGTCTGGCGATTTAACCGCTGAGAGTGAGTTAACCGGATTGTTCCAAGAAGATAAAACAGCCACCGATGTCAGTAATATCATGGATGAAATTGAAGCTGCACGTACTGAACATGAAGAAAACCAAGAAAGAATAGTCACCTTTGAAGTGTAAATCACTTCAGTGAACGATAAAAATAGAGACAGCAGCGCTATTGTTACAGCTTTTGAGTTACATCACCTTTTATAGCCTGCTATTGCTTCGATGATTTTCCTTGAATGCTAAGAAAGCAACTACACTGTATAATAAAAACAATTAAGACTCTGATATTTATATAGATTGCGGTTGAATTAACCAGGATAAGGTTAACTAAAAGCAATCTTCTTCGTGATACGATTTTGCTACAAAGGAATGCTATGCAAATTGTTTTAAAAAGAAAATTTACTGTTGTCCTCATAGTCGTTATCGCCATTATCGCGGCGTTAACGAGTTATCTATTATTATCAACAAATCCGAAAAGCATCAAAAAAGCACTTAATATTGCAGATAAAGTACTTGCCGTGCAATCTACCTCAGAGAGCACTGAACAGGATCGGTTAAGAGTATTAACCTGGTCTGGTGCTCAAACATATCTCCCTCGTTCAGGTCATCCTCAAGATCTGGAAATTACCTACCTTAAAGAGTTTGCTGAACAGTACAATTTAACTTTTGAAATTATTAAAATTGATAAATTTTCAGATCTTATTCCTAAATTGCTGGCGGGGGAAGGGGATGTTATCTCAGCCAATTTAACCGTCACTAGTGCACGCAAAGAACAGGTTACGTTTAGTGATCCCTTTATTGAAAGTAACGAATATATATTGATGGGGAAAAACAGTAAATCCCTCAAAGACGGCGCGTCACTTAATGGGCGTGAAATTGTTTTACAAAAAGGCAAGAGTTATGAGGTAACGGCACTTGGATTGCAAAAGGTCTACCCTAAATTAAAACTTCGCTATATTGCCAATACGATTAGCAACGAACAAATTTACGATGGCTTAGCAAAGGGAGAATATGATTTAACGATTCAAGATAATAACCTTATCAATTCAGCCTTAGGTTACCGTGATGACATCAAAAAAAGCCTACAAGCCAGTGCCAAGCAAAATATTGCTTGGGCAGTTGCCCCTGACAGTAAAGATTTGTTAAGGAAATTAAATGTTTTCCTGAAGATGCAAACCCTTACCGTTGATGGGAAAAGCACGATTAAAAGTCAATGGCAGCAGATTAAACAAGATAAATCTATTCGTTTTGTATTACGTAACAATTTATCCTCCTATTATATTTGGCGCGGTGAGCTATTGGGTTTTCATTACGAGCTAGCAAAACGTTTTGCAAAGGATCATAAACTTCGTTATGAGATTATTGTGGCACCAGATCATGTCTCTTTAATCGATTTTATTATCGAAGATAAAGCCGATATTGCATTAGGATTTTTAACCCCCACAGAGCAGCGTAAAGCGAAAGGAATTAGTTTCTCAAGGCCTTATCATTATGCTTCTGAGCTGTTAATTGCTCATGAAAGTGTGCCAGAAATATCGGTAGCGTCTGATCTAGAGGGCGGCGATATACATATTCGCCGTTCTAGCTCCTACTGGCAAGCTGGGCAGTTGCTACAGCAGGAAGTAAAGGGAATTGATCTTGTCGAGGCGCCTGAAGATCAAGAAACAGAATCAATCATTAATGACGTTGCTGAGCAAAAATATGAATTTACCATTGCAGATAGTCATATTGTCGATTTAGAGATGACCTATAGAGGGGATATTCAATCACTGATCGCGCTTGGTGAGCCTAAAGCACAAAGTTGGGCAATAAAATCAGGCAACAACGAGTTGATGTCTAAGGTGAACCAATTTATCAAAAAGTATTATAAAGGTGTTTTTTATAATGTAATTTATAACAAATATTTTAAAAACCCTAAACGACTGCAAGCGCAGCACAATGATTACGCGAAGATGAAAGAGACGGGGATTTTATCTCCTTATGACGAAATTGTTAAAAAATATGCTCAGGAATATGATTTTGATTGGCGTTTGTTAGTCGCACAAATGCACCAAGAGAGTCGTTTTAACCCAAATGCAACCTCTATGGCGGGGGCAAAAGGGCTGTTTCAAGTTATGCCACGTACCGCAAAGGAGCTAGGAATAATAGATGTACATATCCCTGCACAAGGCATTAAGGCAGGGGTGAAGTATATGGATTGGGTACGAGAACGTATGTTGATAGATGATGTACAGAAAAATGAACTTA
The DNA here is from genome assembly GCF_030161115.1 of Psychromonas marina. Lineage (GTDB taxonomy): Bacteria > Pseudomonadota > Gammaproteobacteria > Enterobacterales > Psychromonadaceae > Psychromonas > Psychromonas marina. The sequence continues at coordinate 368,286 of NZ_BSPQ01000013.1, read as the reverse complement.
TTTGGTTTACCTTAGCTTCTTATAATGCTGGAGCGGGGCATGTGCGTGATGCTATGCGTTTAGCGAAAGAGAAAGGCTGGCGCAGCGATATTTGGTTTGATAACGTAGAAAAAGCGATGTTATTACTGTCACAGCCTAAATATGCAGCCAAAGCACGTTATGGTTATGTGCGTGGTCAAGAGCCTGTGACCTATATCCGAGCAATTAAACGTCGTTTTGAAACCTATGAAAATATATTACAAGATTAAGAACTGATAATACTGACCATAATATTATGGTCAGTATTGGTTGAATAAAAATGACAGGGTAGCGGGCGCATGATTACGTAATAGTTTGCTAATACGATTGAAGGAAACGAACACTTACTTTAAACGACAAGAGTGATCTACTACTGATACGGATTATTATAAAAAGGCTAGAGAAAAACATTTATCTAGCCTATTGCATTTACTCTTCAATCACTTTTTTAAGTACCACAATTAACCCCAGCACGGGCACACCAATTAATGCGGAACTGATAAAGAAGTTTACGTAACCAAAACCATCTACATAGACCCCAGAAAAACCAGCAATAAACTTAGGGAAAAGTAACATCATCGAGCTGAACAAAGCATATTGTGTAGCTGAAAATTCAATATTGGTAAGCTTAGAAAGATAAGTAATAAAGGCGGTGGTAGCAATACCTGCACTCATATTATCTAATGAGATGATAAGGGTTAACAGTGCTAAGTCTTTACCTACAAAAGCAAGAACGGCAAAAATTAAATTAGTGATAACCACCAAAAAAGCACCAAGAAATAGGATGGAGTAGGTGCTATAACGGGTGAGTAGAATCCCGCCTAAACCAGCGCCCACTAATGTCATTATCACCCCAAATACTTTCGATATCGCAGCAACTTCACCTTTGGTATAACCCATATCAACATAAAAAGGGTTAGCCATAATGCCCATTACAATATCCGATATACGGTAAGTACCGATTAATAATAAAATCAGTAAAGCATGTTTTCCGTAGCGTTTAAAAAAATCACTGAAAGGCGCGACAACAGCGATGTCTAACCATGCTAAAAAACGTGCTACAAAGGTTGGTAAGTGTTGATGCTTAAGCTTCATCTCAACTTGTTTCAATTTTTCGCTTTGTTTATCTTGATATTCAGGTTCATGACAGACAAACGTTGTAATAATACCGACCCCCATACATGCCGCCATGACAAAGTAAGAAACTGACCAAGCACTGAGTAGATATTCGTCAGTTGGGCTTGCCATTGCTGCGATCGCAAGGGAACCTGCACCTGCCATGATCATCGCCAAACGGTAACCGGTCATATAAGCGGCAGCCATCGCTGCTTGAAACTTCTCTGGTGCAGATTCGATACGGTAGGCATCGATGACGATATCTTGTGTTGCAGAACTATAGGCAACAACTAATGCTGCAATAGCGAACAGGGTTAAATTTGCATGTGGATCGCTCAATGCCATTGCCGATAAAGACAATACGATGGCTAGTTGAGAAAGTAATAACCAACTTCGACGACGACCCAACCAGCGGGTTAATAAGGGAATTGATAACCGGTCAACAAAAGGTGCCCATACCCATTTAAAGGCGTAAGCAAGGGCTATCCAGCTGAAAAAACCGATACTTGCGCGACTGACGCCCGCTTCACGTAACCAGAACGACAGGGTGGAGAAAACCAAGAGAATGGGTAAACCAGAGGAAAAACCAAGAAAAAAGAGGACTGCAACACGTTTCTCGAGATAGATTTTACAGCTTTGTAACCAAGTTTGTGCTTGTTCCATAGCAGCTTTACTCCATTTTAAGCGGGGATACTAATGCCTCGTTGATAATGAGGCATTAATGTTGTTAATATTAATGTTTAAATTCGTGACCAACTAACTTAAAGCGCCAACCAGTTAATAGCTTAGGTTTAGTTGCATCGATGCGCTGCTCATCAGTTAATTTCCATGACCAACTCAGGTACTCATTTATAACACGCTTTGATGCAATTAATTCGACAGGTAATTGATGTTGATCCGCACATTTTTGGATAACTTCACGCATCGCTTTTAAGGTTTTCTTATAACTTGGAAAATCAGCTAAACGTTTCGCGATTGGCGGGTAAGTTTCTGGATCTTGTTTACTTACGCGCTCAATAATTGCTAATACATCTTTACCGTGAATACGTATCTCATTAGGTGCTAAATTTAAGCGGCGTAAATCTTCAACGGTACTTGGGCGATAATGTGCTAATAACCATAAGTTTTCTGATTTTATAACAAAGTTCAATGCTAGATCGCGAGTTTGAGCAGTGTGAAGTCGCCATTTCGCCAACTGCTGAATAACGGCAACACCTTGTCGATCAAGTTTAGAAACGTTGTTGATTGCTTTATACGCTTTGAGTGGATCGGCTTTTTTCATTTTTAGATCTAAGGTTGTTTGACACTCTTCTTGGAAATATTCAAACATCCCTTTTTCAACCAACTGCTCGGTTAATTTATCTAAACATGGGGTTAAATGTACAACGTCGGCCGCTGCATATTGAATCTGTTTTTTACTTAAAGGTCGCTGACACCAATCTGTGCGTGACTCGCCTTTATCAACCACAATACCTTGTAGTGTCTCTACCATTTTTGCGTAACCTAACGACGCACCTAAATTCAAAAATGAGCAGGCTATTTGAGTATCAAAAAGGGTGAAATTAAGATCCCCTTTGTGGTCACGGATAATCTCTAAGTCTTCACTACTGGCGTGTAAAATACACTGCTTATTATCGAGTGCTTTCCAAAATTCACTTAGGTCAGGTACTGCGATCGGATCAATCAGGGTGATATTGCCGTTTTGAGATAGTTGTAATAAGCCAAGTCGTGCAGAATAAGTGCGTGTGCGTACAAATTCAGTATCGACACAAATAGGGCTATTATCGAGCGATGCAAGGAAACCATGTAATTGGTCGTGGGTGGTGATCATGTTAAATTGCATTGCTGCTCCAGAGAAATAAATAAGTAAGCACTAATATTACGGGCTTATTAAAAAATCATCCATTTTTATTATGATTTATCGCCAACTTAGTAGGAATAATGAGCAAATATTAAGATGGCCTGCATTAATATGACAATTAATGACAAATTACGCTTTAATCCGAATGATTTTTAAAGCGCTATCTTGTGAGATTGTCACCTTTCAATTAGAATAACTTTTCTTAAAGACACTATACAAGCCTATATGATAGTCATTATCAAATGGTTTCTATCATAGTAAATGGATTGTCCAGCAATAAGTTAAATGCATATAGCATCGTAAGGAAAACAATGACTAAAACTATGTATGAAAAAATCTGGGATGCGAACTTAGTTCACGAGCCAGAATCAGGATCGCCACTTCTGTTCGTTGACAGACATCTAATGCACGAAGTAACAAGCCCACAAGCATTCGAAGGCCTACGCCTACAAAACCGTGGCGTGCGAAATGTACACAGTATTCTGGGTACTATCGATCACTGTGTTCCTACTAAAGATCGTTACAACATTGTTGACGCTATTGCTAAAAAACAAGTTGAAACAATGACGGCCAACTGTGAAGAGAACGAAATTAACTTATTCGGCATGGATAGCGACCAAAATGGTGTTATCCATATCGTTGTACCTGAGCACGGTTTTGTGCACCCTGGTATGGTAGTTGTTTGTGGTGATAGCCATACAGCAACACATGGTGCATTTGGTGCATTAGCCTTTGGTATCGGTACTTCTGAAGTTGAACATGTAATGGCAACACAAACATTACAACAGAAGAAAGCAAAGACAATGCTGGTTAAAGTGGAAGGTCAATTACCTGCTCACTCAACAGCAAAAGATATTGCTTTAGCAATCATTGCTGTAACGGGCACCGCAGGTGGTACTGGCTATGTAATGGAATTTGCTGGTAACACCATTACAGACCTTTCAATGGAAGGCCGTATGACGCTTTGTAACATGGCTATTGAAGCCGGCGCTCGTGCTGGACTCGTTGCACCAGACCAAGCAACGTTCGATTACATAGAAGGTCGTGAATTCGCGCCTAAAGCTGATCATTGGGATGACGCTGTTGCTTATTGGAAGTCGATGGCTTCTGATGAAGGTGCTGAGTTTGATCAAACAATTATACTTAAAGCTGAAGATATTGCGCCACAAGTTTCTTGGGGTACATCTCCTGAGCAAGTTGTCTCTGTAACGGGTACTGTACCTTCACCTTCTGATTTCGAAAATGAAGTGAAATCACAAGCATGTGCAAGTGCACTTAAATACATGAACATTGAAGCGGGTCAAAAAATTACTGATATCAACATTGATATCGTATTTGTTGGTTCTTGTACAAATGGTCGTATTGAAGATTTCCGTGCAACAGCAGATATCATAAAAGGTAAAAAAGTAGCTGAAGGTGTTCAAGCTATCGCTGTACCGGGTTCTTTCCCTGTTAAACTGCAAGCAGAAAAAGAAGGTTTAGATAAAATCTTTCTTGACGCTGGTTGGGAATGGCGTGATCCAGGTTGTTCAATGTGTCTAGCAATGAATGGCGATGAATTAGAAGACGGTCAACGTAGTGCATCAACTTCAAACCGTAACTTCGAAGGTCGTCAAGGTAAAGGTGGTCGTACTCACCTTGTATCTCCTGCTATGGCTGGCGCTGCATCGATTGCAGGCCACTTCGTTGATATTCGTGACTGGAAATAGGGATTAGATAATGCAACCATATATTAAACATACAAGTATCGCTGCCTTGATGGATCGTAGTAACGTAGATACTGATCAAATCATTCCTAAAAACTTTATGAAAAAAGTTGAACGTACTGGTTTTGGCATCAATTTATTCCATAACTGGCGTTTTTTGGCTGACAACGTAACACCGAATCCAGAATTCGAATTGAACAAACCTGCTTTTCAAGGCGCTAAGATTTTAGTTGCTGGTGAAAACTTTGGTTGTGGTTCATCACGTGAACATGCGCCATGGGCAATTGCCGATTACGGTTTTAACACGATTATATCAACAAGCTTTGCTGATATTTTCTACAGTAACTGCTTTAAAAATGCAATCTTACCAATTATGGTAACGGATGCTGAACTTGCTGCTTTAATGGCTGAAATTTCTGCTAACGAAGGTGTTGAATTTACTGTTGATCTTGCGACACAACAAGTAACAACGCCAGGCGGCATTGTTATTAGTTTTGACGTTGATGCATTCCGTAAAGAATCATTATTAGATGGTCTAGATGACATCGCATGGACACTTAAGCACGAAGATAAAATCGCTGCTTATGAAGAGCTAAACAAAAAGAAACTGCCTTGGCTATGGACTAACGCTTAATTGCGTTAGTATAGCCAGTTAAAGATTTAAAAGGCGCATCTTTTGCGCCTTTTTTATCACAAGAATTTATTGCACTATTTATGGAGAAAATACATAGCGCAATGGATTTTTAGTAAACGATTAATGGAGTAACGTAATGACGAAGCAGGTATTGACTGTTGAATTGATGGATACCACCCTACGTGATGGAGAACAAACACAGGGTGTCTCTTTTTCGCCAGCAGAAAAAGTAAGTATCGCTAAGGCATTGCTGCAAAAGTTAAAAGTTGACCGCATTGAGGTGGCATCAGCGCGTGTTTCAGAGGGTGAGAAACATGCTGTTGCACAACTAAATGAATGGGCAACAAAAGAAGGATTAGTTGAACGAATCGAAGTGTTAGGTTTTGTTGATCATACACGCAGCGTCGACTGGATTGTTGAAGCGGGCGGTAAAGTGTTAAACCTATTAACTAAAGGTAGTTTAAAGCACTGTAAAGAGCAGCTTAAAAAGACGTTAGATGAACATCTTACCGAAGTTAAACAGACTATTGAGTATGCACAATTGCAAGGCTTGAATGTTAATGTTTACCTTGAAGATTGGTCTAATGGCTATAAAGATAGTCCTGAATATGTTTACGACATGGTGAGCAAACTTCAAGGATTAGGCATTAATCACTTTATGCTACCGGATACCTTAGGGGTGATGTCACCACAAGAGGTATTTGATAGTTTAAGCGATATGACCGCACGCTTCCCTGATAATAAGTTTGATTTTCATGGGCATAACGATTACGGATTAGCGACTGCGAATGCAATGTATGCAGTGAAGGCGGGTGTCTCTTCGATTCATTGTACGATGAACTGTTTAGGTGAACGTGCCGGTAATGCTTCATTAGCTGAAGTTGCTGTTGTTTTACAAGATAAATTAAATATAGCCGTTAATATTGATGAAAAAGAGATCCACACATTAAGCCAGTTAGTCGAAAGTTTTTCTGGTAAACGTTGTGCGGATAACACCCCGATTGTTGGCGCTGATGTGTTTACCCAAACCAGTGGTATTCACGCTGATGGTGATAAAAAGGGTGGCTTATATATGTCAGCATTGACACCTGAACGCTTTGCTCGTTGTCGTAGTTATGCGTTAGGTAAAATGAGTGGTAAAGCATCACTGGCTAAAAATTTAGAAGCGATGGATATTGACCTTGATAGTAGTCAGCAACAAAAACTATTACAACGTATTGTGCGTTTAGGTGATCAAAAGGCAACCATTAGCGCAGACGATCTGCCGTTCATTATTGCTGATCTGCTCGAACGTAATGAATACAACTATGTTGAACTATTAAACTGCTCGATTAATTCCGGGTTAGAGCTAGAATCAACGGTGAGTATTCGTGTTCGTGTCAATGAACAAACATATAAAACAAGTGGTAGCGGTAATGGTGGCTTTGATGCTTTCATTAGCGCAATGAAAAAAGTACTAGATAAAGAGCAATTTATCTTTCCTGAATTAATTGATTACCAATTACGCATTCCACCAGGTGGAAAGACTAATGCGTTAACGGAATGTACCGTAACATGGCTTGATGATGGCGAGCAAATAACAACTCGTGGTGTCAATGCTAACCAAGTATTAGCGGGTATTGGTGCAACAATTCGCATGATAAATTTAAAAATGCACACGAAATAGATAAGGGTAATAAAATGAGAGTATGTGGCGTAGAACTAATTGGTAACGAAGCGATTATCGCAATAATGCAACTAGATAAAGGCTTGTATGACGTGCCAGTAGTACGCGCAAATAAGTTTAACTTAGTAGACGGAATTAATACGGTTCCGTTGAAAAAGTTTCAAGCTGACTTTAAACAATTAATGACAGATTACAAAGTGGATACAGTTGTTATAAAACAACGTGCGCAAAAAGGTAAGTTTGCAGGTAGCCCATTAAGCTTTAAAATTGAAGGGGCATTACAACTGTTACCTGATGTGAATGTACATGTTCTTTCTTCAACGTACATCAAAGAAGGCTTATCAGGTGCTCAAAATCAGCCTACTGCGGTTGAATTAGGCCTGAAAAAATTCCAAGAGCAAGCAATGCTAACGGCGTTTGGTTACTTAGAGCAACAATCTTCATAATCTGTTTTTATAGATCAGATAGCAAAAGGGCTTCCTAATTTGGAAGCCTTTTTTTTTGCTGATTTTTAGCGTTCTCTTTAAACCAATGACCTATTGACGGGCTAAAGCCCGACCTACAGGAGGATCTGAATGTTTTGTAGGTCGTGGCTTTAGCCTGACGTTTTTTTAAGCTTTGGGTTGCGAGTAACGATCAGAGGAAATCAAAAACAACACCTTTGGTGTGTTGGAATAAAAGAGCTTGCGCTTAAGCAGAGTATCTACATCCGCTTGATTGAATTGAATTTTATAGGTTAGCCTTCAGCCCAACACCCATTGAGGGGCTGCTGGAGCTGAGTGTTTTGTAGGTCGTGGCTTTAGCCCGACGGTTTTTAAGCTTCGGATTGCGAGTAACGAGCAGCGAAAGTTAAAAACAACACCTTGTGCGTGTCGGTATAAAAGAGCTTGCGCTTAAGCAGAGTATCTACATTCGCTTGATTGAATTGAATTTTATAGGTTAGCCTTCAGCCCAACAGCCATTGAGGGGCTGCTGGAGCTGAGTGTTTTGTAGGTCGTGGCTTTAGCCCGACGATTTTTAAGCTTCGGATTGCGAGTAACGAGCAGAGAAAGTTAAAAACAACACCTTGTGCGTGTCGGTATAAAAGAGCTTGCGCTTAAGCAGAGTATCTACATTAGCTTGATTGAATTGAATTGAATTGAATTGAATTTTATAGGCTAGCCTTCAGCCCAACAGCCATTGAGGGGCTGCTGGAGCTGAATGTTTTGTAGGTCGTGGCTTTAGCCCGACGGTTTTTTAAGCTTCAGGTTATTAGTAACGAGTAGCGGAAGTCAAAAACAAAGCCGGCCTACAAGTTGGCGCTAAAGCACCATACCACCAATCACAAATGCAATCGTTACAGATGCCGCAATCGTTACAATACCAGGCAACAGAAACGGATGATCAAAGACATACTTACCAATACGAGTTGAGCCGGTATCGTCCATCTCAATGGCGGCTAATAGGGTAGGGTAAGTCGGCAAAACAAATAACGCGCTGACCGCTGCAAAGGATGCAATCGCTGCAATTGGTTCAACGCCCATTGCGAGTGCCGCTGGCATTAGCGCTGCTGTTGTCGCGCCTTGTGAATAGAGCAACATAGAAGCGAAAAACAGTATCAAGGCTAACATCCATGGGTAGCTTGCTAATAATGAACCTGACAGCTCCTTAATTTCATCGATATGACCATTTACAAAGGTTGAACCCAACCAAGCGACACCTAATACACAGATACAAGCACACATACCGGCACGGAAGGTTGGCATTTGTGTAATGTCATTGACATTAAGCTTGCACTTCATTGCAATAACACCCGCTGTAGCAAGCATGATTGCCATAATTGCTTCGCTACGGCCGATGGTTGGGTGCTCAATGAAACCTGATAGCATAATTGCGTAGGTTACGACCAAAACAATCGCAGTGACAAATGCATAAACTGAAAATTTCGCATCTGAAGTTGGTGTATATTCACCTTGTTCACGCTTTTTTATTAACCCTTCGGCCAGACGTGCCTGATAAACGCGATCTTCTAATAGTGGTTTACCTAATAGATTAGCAACCACTGCACCAATCATAATTGCAATAAAGGTTGAAGGAATAGCGATGCATAATAGTTGTAAATAACTAATGCCAAAAGGGTGCAACATTGCGGCAAAAGCAACAACTGCTGCTGAAATCGGTGATGCAGTGATAGCAATCTGCGAAGCAACAACGGCAATACTTAAGGGCTTAGAAGGGCGAATACCTTGCTCTTTAGCCACTTCTGCAATCACGGGTAAAGTTGAAAAGGCAGTATGACCTGTGCCTGCTAGTAGAGTCATGAAATAGGTGACCATCGGCGCGGCAAAGGTTATATATTGAGGATGCTTACGCAACATTTTTTCAGATATATGTACTAAGTAATCGAGACCACCTGCGCGTTGCATCGCTGCAATGGCAGCAATAACAGACATAATGATTAAAATCACTTCCATGGGAATATAAGCCATACTGGTTTCCATTCCCATTAATGCAAGAACAATGACACCCGCACCGCCCGCGTAGCCTATTCCGATACCGCCAAGGCGCGCACCAATGAAAATAAAAAATAATACCGTAGCAAGTTGTAACCAAAGCATGCTTTGTTTCCTAAATAATGTTGAGTATGTAATACCAATGACACTAAATAGTGGCCAATATTTCCTTTAAAATTAATTGCTTCTTCCATAAATATCCTCAAATTCATGAGGCATATTAGTCCACGTAATTAATGACAAGGGCAAAAATTAAGTTGGTTTGTTAATCAGTATAGCGATATAGTGGATTATTTTATGATGAGTCGAAAATGAGTTCAAACATCTGTCCATTCTGCCAGCAGGCAAATCGTTGTAACGTTAACAGTGATGGCTGTTGGTGCCAGCGCGAGAATATACCACGTTCATTAATAGATTTGTTACCTTTAGACAGAATTAATCGCACCTGCATATGTGTGAACTGCGTCAAACTTTATAAATTGGATGAAAATGCATTTAAGGCGCGTTTAAATGGCCAAACCGAATAAGAAAGGCCCTACTAAAACGGTCGATGTGTATTGCGCTAAATGTAAAAGCCAACTGTTTAAATATCGCAAAGGTGGCAAAGGAGCCTTAGTAAAATGCTTTAAAGAACGTATCAGTGTCGATTTTACAAACGTTTCTTGCACTTGCCCTAAATGTGAAACACTTTTTGCACGAGAAACATTGATACGTGGTACACCCGCACTTAAATTGATTGGTGGTAAGGTTTATTGCTAACGGCTGACTATCGGCATAACAAATAAAATATCGACATCAATGAAGCTTAGCTAAAGTGAAAATATTAATGTGATGTGTGTCACTGGTTCGAGCCCTATAGCGCCTTGCTTGCATGAAAAATCAGCAAACAGACTGAAAAATAAAAACTTTTATTGACAGTTTAAGCGCTATAAAGCAATATTGCTTTGCTTCCAAAGCAAAGAAATATTGCTCGCTTAACTCAGTTGGTAGAGTGCCGCCATGACATGGCGTAGGTCACTGGTTCGAGTCCAGTAGCGAGCACCATTTCTCTTTCCCAGAACATCCTTAGATATCCCAAACATCCCCTAACACACTATAAAATCAGTACTTTTATTAGTTTAGCTGTCTTATTACATCTATCCGCTTCTTGTAAAATCTACGTTTTTTAGTAACACTGTTAGTAACACTGACAAACAATAAAAAAAGTGATGTTACTATGGCGAGAAAAATAGCTCCTTTATCAGCAACTGAAGTACAACAAGCAAAAGCTAAAGAGAAAGAATATAACTTAATCGATGGGCAAAGCTTGGTTTTAAGAGTTAAAGTAAATGAGTCAAAGTTGTGGATCTTCAATTATTATCGACTAATTAGTCGTAAACGAGCAAATTTAAGCCTAGGTAAATTTCCTACCGTTACATTAGCAAATGCAAGAATAAAAGCGCGTGAAGCCAGATAACTTATCGCCAATGATATCGAGCCTAAAGTTCAACGAGATGAAACGTTACAATCCCAACAGGTTGAATTAAATAATACCTTACAGGCTGTATTTGAAAATTGGTTTGAGGTTAAGAAGTCGGGTATTAAAGAGTTAACCGCTAAAAAGCTTAAGCAGCGCTTAGATAAGTATTTATTAACTCATTTAGGTCAGTTCCCTATTATCCAAATCACTGTACCCAGACTATTAAGGTTATTCAACCTGTTGCAAAACGCTGGGCAAGCTTGCAACCATTGGGCTTATATGTCGAAATGTTAATGAGATCATAACGTTTTCCGTTAGTACAGGTGTTATTGAACACTGCAAACTTGCTGGTATTGGCAAGGCATTTGCAACAGCTCAAATGACTAACCAACCATCGTTCAAACCAGAGGAACTTCCTGAGCTTTTAACCGCACTTAATTATGCGAGCATCAAGCTCATTACGCGCTGTTTGATCGAGTGGCAATTACATACTATGACACGGCCCTCTGAATCAGCAGGGGCTCGTTGGGATGAAATTGATAAAGAAAATAAGCTGTGGAATATTCCAGCTTCTCGAATGAAAAAGGGCTGTCCCCAGACAACCCCGTTAACAGAACAAACAATGGTATTGTTAGAAACTATTGATTCTATTACCTTGGGTAGTGAGTTTATCTTTCCTGCGGATAAAACACATAAAAAACACATTAATAAAGAAACTGCTAATACAGCATTAAAGTGTATGGAGTTTAAAGATCGCCAAACAGTTCACGGGTTACGATCACTTGCTAGTACCACTTTGAACGAACAGGGATTTGATGTAGACGTAATCGAAGCTGCACTGTCACATGTGGTGAGAAGCGCTTACAATCGTACTGATTATCTTGAACGTCGTAAAGTAGTTATGAGATGGTGGAGTGACCACATTGAAGAAGCATCGGAAGAAGCATCGAAAGGTCCAAACTCTATTACAGGGTTGAAAAACCTTAAAGTTGCTGTTTGATAGCTATTTTATAGTTCACTAAAATTGTGCAACAAATCGTTGCACAATTTCCCTATTTCTAAAAGCAAAGGTGTAAAATACTCAGTTCCAAGCATCATCACCGTTTATACCCACAGTATACTCCTGTGAACTGTCTAGTGATTACACACAAAGTTTACAACTATTTAGCATGCTCTAGCTCGGTTTGGGGCACATCGCCTTAGGAAATATCATTTATTTTATTCAGAGTAGTGCCCAAAATCACTTAGCCACAACATCAGGAGATAATAATAACCAGCAAGTCTAATTATTTATTGAAACAGACCTCCGTTAATATTAAATCCAGTGCAGGTGCTGCCAGTTATTTTGCCTGGCTTTACTTGCTAACATGCTGCAAGGGTTAACCACATTAATAATATCAGCATATTCGCATAAACTTAAATCGTTAATTGAGTCGGTATAAAAATGTAATGTTTGATACTGAGTAGCTTGTATTGCTAACCATGCTTTTAGGCGTATCACTTTGCCCTGTTGATAGGTTGCTACGCCTTTTATTTTAGGGCTATAGGCGTTATTGTTTGTTTCTAAATCGATCGCTAAATGCTGATTGATATTCAAAGACAGAGCAATTTTTGAAACTAAAAAATTAACCGTCGCAGAGATGATGATGATCGCTTTTCCTTGCTGTTGTAGTTGTTTAATAAGTTGTTTAGCTTGCGGGAATATTCTTGGATTGATGTCGCTTTCAATAAACTGCTCAACAAGCACGTAGATCTCTTCGATGGTTTTACTTGTAAGTGGGGGTATACAAAAATCAAGATATTGCTGCATATCTAATTGCCCCTGACTATATAGCATCATCAGACGTTCATCTTCTGCTAGAAAATTATCATCTTGAATAATGCCTTCTCTCAACAGAAACTGGTGCCACAACATTGCACTATCACCGTTTAATAATGTTTCATCAAGATCGAAAATATAAAGATCATTATTAGTCATTGGTTAGACCTATTCGTTGTTACCTATAAATGGGAGGTGTTTATCACCTCCCATTTATAGAGGGTTATGGACGTTCGCCTACGCTTAAACGTTGCTCTATTTCTGCTACGATAGCGGGTAAATCATCAATCGTATCAATCAGAAAGTGTGGGTTTGATTTCTCCATTACTAAACGTGCTTTGTTACGTGCGTTTTCCAATACTTCGGGTGTCGCATCTTGAAACTGTTGCGCTGTTAAACCTGCTTCATTTCCAGAGAGCAATAAACCGACGGTCCACATACCTGCATTGTGGCCTTCATCAATACCTGGTGTTGAATCATCGACTTTAATACAGTTAGCCACGTTGCCAACCCCTAGCTCGATAACATTTTTTAATACCATATGCGGAGCAGGGCGTCCGCCATGCGTTAAATCATCGGTAGCCACCACGCAGTCTGGTTGGTAGCCATGTTTAGCAGCTGCTGGAATTAAAATATCCATCACGGCGCGCGGGTAACCACTGCATGAACCGATTTTTATGCCTTGTTTTTTTAAATCATTAACGACATTAACCGCGTTTAAAATTGGTTCTACATGGTCAACAACCTTGGCTTTTTGTAATGGAATGAATCGGTTATAGATTAAGTCGATATCTTTATCTAACATGGTCTGACCAAACTTTTCAGACCAACGTTGCGCAACGCTGTCTAGTTTGCCCACCGCTTGAATGTGATCCCATTTACCTAGGCCCATCGGCACACGCGCTTCTGCCAAAGTAATATCGAAATCATATTCTGTTTTAAAGGCTTCAACAAAAATAGTTGTTGGTGCGAAAGAACCAAAATCGACAATCGTGCCAGCCCAGTCAAAAATGACGGCTTCTACTGCTGATTTTACTGTTTTGTTCTGTTTTAGATTACTTGTTGTGTTAGACATTACGTTAGACATAGTTAAATTCCTTGCTGATTTTGTTAAGGGCATTTTCAAAAATATTAAGTGCTTGGTTAAGTTGTTCTCGGGTAATAATCAGCGGAGGACTAAGCTGAATAACATTACCCTGTGAGACTTTAAAGCTCAGACCTTGTGTTAGGCATTCATAGAGCATGGCTTCAGCTTCATCAAAAGCGCGGGTTTTATGAAGTGGTGAACTCACTAGTTCAACAGCCCATAACAAACCGATACCACGTATATCACCGATGATTGAAAACTGTTCTTTTAGTTTAAGCAGTCGTTGTTTTACAAAGACACTATCGTCTTGCACTTTACTAAGAAGATTTTCTTGCTCAATAACGTGCATCGTTGCAAGGGCTGCCGCGCAACCAATAGGGCTTTTTTCATGGGTGTAATGACCTAATGATACTTGTGTCGCTGTATTATATTTATCTTTGGTAATCATCGCTGCCATCGGCACTAAACCACCCCCTAAACCTTTACCGATACACAAAATATCAGGTTCAATAGCAAAGGCTTGATGGGTAAACCAAAAACCACTTCGGCCCATGCCATTAGGGATATCATCAATGATTAGTAATACATTATGTTTATCACAGATTTCGCGAATACGTTTCCAGTAAGCTTTACTCGGTACTTGCACATCGGTATTACGCACCGCTTCTGCGATAAATACGCCAATACCGCCTTCTTTTTCAATCACATATTCAAGGTAATCTGCATAATGTACGTCACTTCCGTCAGGTGATGTTAGTGCGCCACGATAAGTAACCGGAGGTGGAATACGTTCAACACCCGCCATTAACGGGCCCATACCTTCACGAAAACAGGCTTCTCCACCGACTGAAATAGCATCCAGCGAAGCGCCATGAAAGGAATCCCATAACGACACCACTTTGTAATTACCCGTGATATAGCGTGCTAGTTTGAGTGCCATGCCAATCACAGATGTGCCACCGGGTGCAAATAACACTCGGTTAAGCTCGCCACCTGAAATTTCTGCTAGTTTCTCGGCGCATTCAATCGCAGTCTCATTTGTAAAGCGTCTTGGTGAAAAGGGCAGCTTGGCTATTTGCTCAATTACTTTTTGTGTCACAACAGGGTGACCATAACCAAGCTGGTGCACGTTGTTACCATGGAAATCCATGTAACTATGACCACAACTATCAGTAATGGTAATACCGTCTGCTGCTTGTAAACTATTCAAACAAGGTGTCGACATCGACTGGTGTAAAAACACGTTTGCGTCGCGCTCGAGTAACGATTGCGTTTGCTTATGCTGGCGTTTTTGTTGCCAATTTTCTCGTGCTTCGGTGGTATTCACATCACCTTCGCAACGGTGATGCTTGTTATCAATTGCTGCGTTCACGCGACTTCTTCCCAGTAAATAACGCTTTTAATTGCAGTAATTAATCGAGTGATATCTTCAGGGTAAACCTCACCAATATTGCCAATTCTAAAGCAGTCAGCATTGCTTACTTTACCCGGATAGATAACAAAACCTTCGGCTTTTAAACGCTCATAAAAGGTTTTAAAGTCATACTGAGATTCTGTTGGAGAATAAAAAGAGGTAATAATGGGAGAGTGCTGGTGATCAGGTAATAATGTTTCAAAACCCAATTCACGCATGCCTTTAACCAGTGTTAATTGGTTAGTTTGGTAACGTGTTTGGCGTTGTTTGATACCGCCTTCTTGTTCTAATTCTAATAGGGCTTGGTAAAAAGCTCGCACGGTATGGGTTGGCGAAGTGAAACGCCATTTTCCATGGTTTTCTTGCATGCATAACCATTGCGCGTGTAAATCTAAAGAGAGCGAACGTGCTTGACCTTTACAACGCTCAAGTTGACTTTGTTTGGCGACCACAAAACCAAAACCGGGTACGCCTTGAATACACTTGTTAGCCGAACTGATCATAAAGTCGATATCTAGCTCACCAATATCCATTTCAATGCCACCAAAACTAGACATTGCATCCACAATCACCACTTTGTTATGGGCTTTGGCTATTTTACAAAATGCTTCAATCGGATTTAACATGCCAGTGGTTGTTTCGCAGTGCACCATCGCAACATGAGTGATGGCAGGGTCGTTAATTAACGCTTCCTCAAGCAACTGTAAGTTAGCTTGCTCTGTTTCACCTTGCCTAATGGTGGTGCAATCAATTTGCAAATAATCTGTGATTTCTGCAATACGTGCTCCGTATGCGCCATTATCAATCACTAATAACTTATCTTGTTTACCTAATGCGCTACCAATCGTTGCTTCGACCGAAGCGGTGCCTGAGCCTTGCATCAATACACTGGTGTAAGTATTTTTATTCGTCGCTAGCTTCACTAACTTGTCACGAATCACCTGCACAATCTCTTTATTGTATTGATCATCCCAGGTACACCAATCATTAAGCATTGCTTGGCGAACGCTTTCTGACGTTGATAAAGGGCCGGGAGTAAGTAATAGATAATCGTTTTTCATGTTTATTCCTAATTGGTGTAGACCAGAGTTTGCAGTTACTCTAACGGCATAAATTTAATCGGTAAATAGCAAAAGGACAGGTTTAACAAAAGGTTCATATTCAACGTATTCAGGCTTTTAAGGAGAGTTTGGGTGTAAAAAAAGATACATAAAATCGTAATAATTTTGTCACAAAGAAGGGGTAATGTTTGCCCCGTACAACTGGTACAGACCAAAAATAACTGTTAAATGGAGATTAAGATGAAAGCTCGTTTTATGAAAACTGCCCTTGTCACAGCGTTAACCCTGTGTGCTGCAACTAGCTATGCAAAGCAGGAAGTAACGGTTTATACCGCCTTTGAAACGGATATTTTAGCTAAATACAAAAACGCATTTGAGCAAGAAAATCCAGATATAGCGATTAAATGGGTACGTGATTCAACGGGTATCATGACCGCTAAATTACTGGCTGAAAAAAACAATCCACGTGCGGAAGTGGTATGGGGATTAGCGGGCTCTTCAATGGCGCTATTAAAGAGTGAGGGCATTTTAAAAAGTTACACACCACAAGGTTTAGGTGAGCTTAATAATGCCCTTAATGATCCACAAGCGAGCCAAGCTTGGTTTGGTAACGATGCTTATTTTAATGCCATTTGTTTTAATGACATTGTGGCAAAACAGCTTAATTTACCCAAACCTACATCGTGGGATGATTTAACAAAACCCATTTATAAAGGCCATATTGCGATGCCAAATCCTGCCTCTTCTGGTACGGGTTATATGCAAGTATCAGCATGGTTGCAAAATATGGGTGAAGACAGTGCATGGAAATACATGCAAAAACTAGATACTAATATTGCTCACTATACCCATTCAGGTTCAAAGCCTTGTGTACAAGCTGGTATGGGGGAAGTGGCTATTGGTATCTCTATGGCGAGTCGTGGTGCTAAGTTAAAAACACAAGGTGCGCCACTTTCTCTCATCACGCCAAAAGGTATTGGATGGGAATCTGAAGCAGTCGGTTTAGTTAAAGACTCTGATGCCGCTAAACGTGTTGTTGATTGGTCTATCTCGAAAAATGCTAATGAGTTATACATCGAAATGTACCCGGTTGTTGCCCATAAAGAGGTGGTATCAGAGATGAAAAACTTCCCAAATGTAAAACAAGTCATGGCAAAAATGGATTTTGCGCGCATGGGAGATGAGCGTGCTGATGTATTGAATAAATGGTCAGATAAGTTTGATAGCAAGTCTGAACCAAAAAGCTAAAACTACTTTTAACTAAGCAGGCTTACCTGCTTAGTTTTCATAAAAATGCGTACTCAGCACTGTTGATATAGGGGCAGAGTGCGCATTGTTATGAGTCACATTTTTTATATTCTTCGTAATCTTAGGTTTTTATTATGCAAACATATCTCCATATCGATAATGTAATTAAGCAGTTTGGGCAATTCACTGCATTACAACAAATCTCATTCAGCATCAAACAGGGAGAGTTTGTATGTTTTTTAGGTCCATCTGGTTGTGGTAAAACAACGCTATTACGTAGCATCGCAGGATTAGAGCCTGTGACATCAGGGGCTATTTTTCAGGCAGGAAAAGAGATCACCCATCTACCACCAGAGCAACGAGACTTTGGGATTGTATTTCAATCTTATGCGTTATTTCCGAATTTAACGGTGCAGGACAATATTGCAATTGGGCTAAGTAATCAGGGGGTTGCAGCGCTTGAATGTAATCAGTTAGTTGATAAATGGCTAAAAATGATTGGTTTACAAAGTGAAGCGTATAAATATCCGAATCAGCTTTCCGGTGGGCAACAGCAACGTGTTGCATTGGCACGTGCACTCGCATTGTCACCAGGGTTATTACTACTTGATGAACCATTATCGGCATTGGATGCAAAAGTGCGTACTCATTTGCGAGAAGAAATTTGTCAGTTACAACGTAAATTAGGCATTACTACTGTCATGGTAACTCACGACCAAGAAGAAGCATTAGCGATGGCTGACCGTATCGTTGTGATGAATGATGGGGTTATTGAACAAATTGGCACACCGCAGGAAATCTATGAAAAACCTGCCAGCCGTTTTGTTGCTGACTTTGTTGGCACCATGAACTTTATCCCCACCTCGATGATTGATAACAACTTAATGCGTATTGGGGAAGACTTATTAAGCGTACCTGAATCATTACAAGAGTTAGCTATTTCAGGTTGTATGTTCGACCTTGCTGTTCGTCCTGAAAGCTTATATTTCTGCGCTGTAGAAAAGGCTAATGATTTGAATAATAAGGATAATAGCATTGCGGTTAATATTGAATCGATTGAGTTTCAAGGCGCATACTGCCAAGTCGAATGTCGTTTATGGGATGATTTTTCGGCTTCAAGCATCTATGTCAATGTGCCGATTCGTGAAGCGCGAAAACTGAACTTATCCTTGCAAGAATCTCGCCGTATTGGCTTTGATAACACACAGCTACATGCCTACCCATCAATACGTAAAGCAGTGAAAGCTGTGATTGCTGCTTAGGAGTGAATCGATGAGTGTTATTTCAATGTCACCACCAAAACCATCGCAAAAACCATCTGTGCTGAATACATTAAAAAAATTAAGCCGTGAACAGTTGATTTTATTATTAAGTCTTAGCATTGTGGCGTTGGTATTAATTATTTTTGTTGTGGCGCCTTTATGGGCTATGTTGCGCAGTAGTGTATTAGACAGCGACGGTGTGTTTGTTGGTTTAGCTAACTTTAGGCACTATTTTGAATCGGCCTCCGTTTGGCATTCATTAACCAATACGTTCACATTAGGTATTACGGTGATGTTAGTGGTTGGCTCGCTAGCCTTTTTTTATGCCTATGCGTTAACACGTTCTTGCATGCCTTATAAAGGATTGTTTAAAGTATTAGGCATGGCACCTATTTTAGCGCCGTCTTTATTACCTGCAATTAGCCTTATTTATCTTTTTGGTACACAGGGTGTGGCGAAAGAAGTGTTATTAGGTCATTCAGTTTATGGTTTTATTGGTATTGCGTTAGGACTGATATTTTGGACTTTTCCACACGCATTAATGATTTTATCTACCTCATTACGTACCTCAGATGCACGTCTCTATGAAAGTGCTAGGGCATTAAAAATGAGCCCTTTTAAAACCTTTTTTATCGTCACATTACCGGCTGCAAAATACGGGCTTATCAGTACCTTAATTGTTATTTTCACTTTAGTAGTATGTGATTTTGGTGTCGCGAAAGTGATCGGTGGTAGTTATAACGTATTAGCGACAGATATCTTTAAGCAGGTAGTTGGGCAACAGAATTTTTCAATGGCTGCTGTAACCAGTTTATTATTATTGCTGCCTGCTCTGTTAGCTTTTGTGGTGGATCGTTGGGTACAAAAGAAGCAACAAAACTTATTTGATAGTCGTTCAGTGCCATATCAACCGTCACCGGAACCCGTACGTGATGGCATCTGTTTTGCGTATTGCGCCATTATCTCTATTGCGGTGTTAGTGGTCTTAGGTATGGCAGTATATGGCTCATTAGTGACTTTTTGGCCTTGGAACAAAGCATTATCGTTTAACAACTACAACTTTGCAGAGATGAGTACCTACGGTTGGAGTCCATTTTGGAACTCAATAGAACTGGCAAGTTGGACTGCATTATTAGGTACGGTATTAATATTTGTAGGTGCTTATAGCATGGAGAAAGGGCGCGATTTTACACCACTGCGTCGTTTTTTACAGATGTTAAGTGTCTTACCAATGGCCGTGCCGGGTATGGTATTAGGTTTAGGTTATATCTTCTTTTTTAATGATGTGAATAATCCGCTCAATTTCTTATATGGGTCAATGTTATTATTGGTGCTAAATACGCTGATCCACTATTATACCGTGGGTCATATGACAGCGATTGCCGCATTGAAACAACTACCAGCAGAATTAGAAGCGAGTGCCGCTTCGATAAAACTGCCACAATATAAGCTGTTTTGGAAAGTAACGTTACCAGTGTGCTTACCAGCTGTGTTTGATATCGGCGCTTATCTATTTATTAATGCATTAACCACAACATCGGCGGTGGTATTTTTATATTCAACCGACACTATTCCAGCATCGGTTTCTGTATTAAACATGGATGACGCTGGCCAAACAGGTTCAGCTGCTGCGATGGCGGTGATGATCATGATAGCTGCTATATTAGCGAAATTGACACACCTGTTACTCGATAAACTGTTTGAGGGTTCAACTCAAGCATGGCGTAAACGTTAATATCAAAGGAACTAGAAAGGTGATCCGTATTGCGAGTTAAAAATAGTTCTATCTGTGTTGTGAGTTTTGAAGTGATAACAACTATCTCCTCAACTCATGCCTTTTTAGTGCTGATTTTGACTGCGCAATACATGTTCACTTCATTAGCTCCTTTAGTATAAAAGGATTTCTGTGCAGTATTTAAAAATTAAAGAGATATTGGTTGAGCAAATCGAAACAGGTTTGTTACAGGCAAGACAAAAATTACCCTCTGAACGAAAAATGGCAGAAGCATTCTCTACGACTCGGGTGACGTTACGTGAAGCGCTTGGTTCATTAGAAGCTGAAGCTCGACTATATCGAGAAGATAGGCGAGGCTGGTTTGTTTGCCCTAAGCCATTACGCTACGACCCAAGATTAACGCTTAATTTTGTGGAAATGGCAAAGCAACAGGGACGTGAGGCAGTATCAGAGTTGATATTTGCAAAACAAACCTTAGCCACTAAAAAAACGTCAAAGCTATTGCAAGTGACGATGTTAACTGAGCTTTATCATCTTGCACGGGTACGTTATTTAGAGCAGCGACCCGTTGTTTACGTGGTTAATTATATCAAAGCAGAATATTTTAAAAACTTGTTCGATCATGATTACGTTCAGTCACTAACAACCACCTATCAGCAGCATTATTCGGTAAGTTATCAGCGCACTCATTATCGAGTCAGTACCACGTCACTGTTCGGTGATATAGCGCAGGCATTACGTGCTACTTCCGGTAGTCCAGCGATGTTAGTTGAGCGCACCAATTATGATCAACAAGGGCGACTGATTGATTGTGATTTAGAATATTGGCGACACGATGCGATTTGTATTGAGTCGGTTGCAGAGTTAATTGAAGTACCTAATTAAGACCTACATTGTTTAATCTCTCCTATCTATTACTTTTAATGCACCTTTAACGAGGTGCATTAACTTTCTCATTGTTGCCATTTAAGGTTTGTGTCATGTCTGTTTGGGCCATTGTATTAGTTATTATTTCTGCATTTTTACATGCAAGCTGGAATATATTAGGGAAAGCTAATAAAGCCTCGGTGCAGTCCTTTTTCTTTATGACTGCATTGTGTATGGCTTTGCTGTTAACACCTTACTTAATTTGGTTTTATTTTACTGCAGGTAGCCAATATTTCAGCCCTGAGTTTTGGATCTTGTTAATCTTGAGTGGCTTATTACAAATCATCTATCTAATGGGGTTAGGTTTTGCTTATAAAAAAGCGGATGTTGGTTTGGTCTACCCCATGGCAAGGGCATTACCAGTATTGATGGTTGGTTGCATTACGCTTTCATTAGGGCAGTCTATCTCATCGTTACAATGGATAGGTTTCTCGCTGATTACCGGAGGGTGTTTATTAGTCCCATTAACGCGTTTACGAGAGCTGAGTGTCAGTAATTATTTTAACATTGGCATTGTGTGGGCAATGGTAGCTGCCATTGGTACAGCGGGTTATTCGATTATTGATAAGCTTGCGCTCTCAGAGCTTTTCTCGCAACTGCAAACGATTCACCACAGAGCAGAGATTGCTATTTTTTACCTAGGTATGCAGTTTTGGGCAATCGCACTTCCCCTTGCTTTAGGCTTTTTAGTGACAGGGCAATCACACCAATTTAAGCAAGCGTGGCAGATAAAAACGCCCGCTTTTATTGCCGGATCCATCATGGCGCTCACCTATGGATTAGTCTTGTATGCGATGCTATTAACGGATAACGTGAGTTTAGTGGTCGCGCTAAGGCAGATCAGTATTGTTTTTGGTTTGTTGCTTGCCGTGGTGGTGCTAAAAGAAAAGGTATACACAACACGACTTGTTGGTTGTGTGTTGATTCTCAGTGGATTAGTGGTTGCTTTATAAATACACCCTTATAAATACGGGGCTATAAATATGGCGTGTAAAGTGTTAACTATTTATGACAGTTAGCGTAAGGAAATCTTACGTTTAAGGTTAATAATCACGACTTAATGTTATCTAAAAAGGCTTATAAACTGAGTATCTTATTCGCAGTTAACGCTATTTAGGAATGATTATGACGACAGAGAAAAAACACCTCGCTTATTGGTTAAAAGATGCATTAGAAAATGAAAAACCAAGCGTTGCACCTCCTCTGCAGCAAGATATTGAAACCGATGTACTGATTGTTGGTGGAGGTTATACCGGCCTATGGACTGCTATTTTACATAAACAGCAAGCACCGAATAAAAAAGTCACTATCATCGAAAAAGAATTATGTGGAAGCGGCGCATCGGGAGCCAACGGTGGTTGCTTATTAACTTGGTCAAGTAAATTCCCCACCTTAAAGAAACTCTTCGGAGAGCAGCAAGCTAAGTGGTTAGTGAAAGAGTCTGAGCAAGTTATTTTTGAGATAAAGAAATTTTGTTCCGATCATAATATAGATGCACAACTGTTTATCAAAGGCAGTTATTACACGGCAACGAATAGCGCGCAACAAGGTACAATGACACCGCTGGTGGCTGAATTAGAACGCTTAAAAATCAATAGCTGGCAACCTTCTGAGAAAGATACATTAGAGGCTAAAACTGGCTCTAAAAAAAATAGCGAAGCGTATTTCTCAGAGGCTGCAGGCACAGTACAGCCGGCCATGTTAGCGCGTGGTTTACGAACCGTTGCATTATCATTAGGGGTTGAGATCTATGAAAATACCGAAATGCAATCGTTACATTATGGCTTGCCTGCCACCGTCATCACTGAGCATGCATCTATTAAAGCGAAGAAAGTAGTCCTAGCCATTAATGCGTGGATGGTTGATAAATTTAAAGCCTTTAAACGCAGCATTGTGGTGGTTTCATCTGATATGGTGATCACCCAACCGATTCCAGAACTACTCAAAAAACACGGTCCTGAACAAGGTGCCAGCGTGGTCGACTCTCGTATTTTTGTTCACTATTACCGAGATACTGCTGATGGTCGTTTAATGTTAGGTAAAGGGGGCAATCGTTTCTCTTTTGCGAATCAAGTTGAGCCGATGTTTAATCAACAAACAGGTTATTTATCGTTATTAACCACTGCGTTTAATACCTTGTTCCCTAAATTGAATGTAACTGAATTTGCCGATAGTTGGACGGGGGGATCAGATCGCTCAGTCACGGGCTTACCCTTTTTTGGTAATATCAAAGGCCAAGGAAATATTTTTTATGGCTTAGGTTACTCGGGTAATGGTGTCGCGCAAACTCGTATTGGCGCAAAAATATTAACCGCAATGTTATTAGGTAATGATGAAAAGTGGAGCCGTTGTGGGCTCGCTGGTGGACCAAGAGGTTACTTTCCTCCGGAACCATTTCGTTGGTTGGGCGCAATGACAGTGCGTAATGCGGTAAGACGTAAAGAGGAAGCGGAAGATAACGAACAACAGCCATTTATTGTTGATAAATGGTTCGCGAAATTAGCCGGTGCTGCGGGTAAAGCTGACAAACTGTAACTTGTCATAACGGTGTAATAGAAGAAGGGTATGTTGCGCATTTAGTTATTCAAAGAAGATAAGTAGATGCGCTACCTCCCCCCCTTAAATGCCTTACGTGCTTTTGAAGCTGCTGCTCGTCATCAAAATTTAAGTAAAGCGGCTGATGAATTAAATGTTAGTCGCACAGCCGTTAGCCAGCAGGTTAAACAACTTGAGCTGTATCTGAATGCAACACTATTTATCCGCCAAGGTTCATCATTACAATTAACCGATCAAGCGACACATTATTTACCATTACTGAGTAATAGTTTTGATGCCCTATCAAATGGCACCATCAACCTCTTTGAACGTAATAAAAAACAACAACTCACCCTGCGTATCGCACAAAGTTTTTGCCAACAATGGTTATTACCTCGTTTAGCCGATTTTAAGCGTCAACACCCCGATGTCACGATTAAAATGCTCACCACTAATCAACTTTACCCGCAACAAAATGACAATGTCGATATAGAAATTATCAATGGTTATGGGGATTGGTCGCAACCCGACTCAATAAAATTAAGCGATGAATCATGGATCGTGGTCGCCAGCCCAAGTTTACAAAAACAGTTAGATTTACAAACACTGGAAGATATGGCATTAACTGAAAAAATCACCACTTTTGGATACCATGAAAAATGGCAGGACTGGTTTGATTTACAACACTTTAAGGGAAAGGTAAATGAACCAACACTGCAATTTGAGAGTAGCCAGTTAGCCATTGAAGCGGCACTTAATGGTTTGGGCATTCTGTTTGTGAGATCGTTATTAGTGGAAAATGAGTTAAAAGAGGGACGTTTAGTAAAATTAAGCGACGTTTCACTCAGCAGTAAAAGTTGTCACTATTTACTTTGTCAGCCAGTAAATTTGCACAAAAAAGTGGTTAAGGATTTTAAACAATGGTTATTAGCGGGATTTAGTCGTTAGATTTTTGGTGTTGTGGCTAAGTAATATTGGCCACAGTTTTATAGCTTTCTAAGGCGCAATGGGGCACTAAGCGCCCTAGAAAATGATCCGTTTTACTCTTAATTAGTGGCCAAAATCCCTTAGTCATAATAGGAAAGTTAAAGTGAATTTACCCTACCTGTTAGTCGTATCTAAAGCCTTTTTAGTTTAAACGTTGGTCAACTTCTACTGCAAGTGCAACTGTCGCCCCAACCATCGGGTTATTACCCATACCTATAAAACCCATCATGCAACATGTGATGGTACAGAAGAGCTACCTGCAAATTGTGCACCTGCATGCATTCTACCCATGGTATCGGTCATGCCATAAGATGCTGGACCCGCAGCCACATTATCGAGATGGAGTGTACGACCTGTGCCACCACCAGATGCGACAGAAAAATAAGCTTTTCTAGCACGAT
Source organism: Psychromonas marina (assembly GCF_030161115.1). Lineage (GTDB taxonomy): Bacteria > Pseudomonadota > Gammaproteobacteria > Enterobacterales > Psychromonadaceae > Psychromonas > Psychromonas marina. The sequence continues at coordinate 342,858 of NZ_BSPQ01000013.1, read as the reverse complement.
GGCATTCTGCTTTGTAGATACCAGCAACAGGGTGTTGAAAACGTGTTGGATTAGTAGAGTGACCTGTAATGCTCACATCTACAAGTTCATGATGCATAATTGCTACACCTTCTCGAATCCGCATAAATTTCTGAGCTATCTTGTTCGTTAAATAATAAATTATGATGATTGCATCCAGTCATAATGGCTATTAGTCATCCATACGTATGTCTGTTCGCTATATCCTGAGTACAATATCACGCACAATACTCTTTAAAATCGCAGTACCATGCTTACCTTTAATCACATTCCACTAATACTATAAGACTGCAATAATCTTCAAAACCCTAGATCTAATCTGATTTATATTTCTTAATGCTTTGAAATTTAATGGATTTTTATTCAGTTATCGACAGCTAATGTTTTTGTGTATAAGAAAGAAATCGCCGTTGGCTAATAAAACTCAGCCTCTGCTTTAGCCGTCATAAATTCCACATACCGATAAACACATACTTTATGTGTTCGATTTTAATCAATATGGGGGAATCCCATGAAACTGTTTCATAGCATCACCTGATAGAAAGAAGCTTGTCATATTTTATACTTTCATTTATGTCAACTGAAATGCAGTGTGACATGTAGCATATTGTTAGTGATATTTTTCCGTACTATGCCCCTATGCTCATGACGAGTTGTAAGGCTAAAGATTGATTTTTCTATCGATAATATGATGAAAAGCATATTGAAATTAACTTCTTATTTTAAGCCTCTATAAATGTTGTTTTCCACTTTTTAGAAACGATATGTACTTAATGTTATTTCTGTAAGTGATGATGGCGAACCCACAACCTATAACGATTTAAGGATAAATAATGAATTTAAAAATGCTGACATTATCAAGCGCAATTATATTTGGATTAGCATCGACAGCTAATGCGGCGGATGCGGATATTCGTTTTGATGGTTTTCCCGATTTTGATAGTAGCTTAAAAGTATTATTACCTGACTTTGAAAAAAAGACGGGTATTAAAGTTGATTACTTAATGAATAACCATGGAGATCACCATACTAAATTAACCACCAATTTAGCAACAGGATCAGGGGCTGGTGATGTCATCGTTGTTGATGTAGAAAAAATTGGACCTTTTGTGGCATCGGGCGGTTTAGTCAATTTATCTGAAAAATACGGCGTAGATAAATATCAAGATCGTTTTGCAGCCTATGCATGGGCACAAGGTAAAGGTGCTGATGGTGGCATGTACGGTATTCCAGTAGATCTTGGTCCTGGTGTGATGTATTACCGTACCGATATTTTTGAAAAAGAAGGCGTTAAAGTTGATGCTGCTATTACCGATTGGGATGCTTATATTGCATTAGGTAAAAAACTGAAAAAAGATAATATCTTTTTAATCGCTTCAGCAGCGGATGTTGCACAAGCTATTATCTTTACCACTGTGCCAGAGGGGGAGGGGCTTTATTTTGATAAAGAGGGTAACTCCGTGGTTACTTCAGAACGTTTTGTTAAGGCGTTTACGGTGGCAAAAACAATTCGTGATAACGGCCTAGATGCACGTATCACTGCATGGTCAAACGAATGGTATGAAGGCTTTCGAAATGGCACTTTTGCAACACAGCTTTCTGGCGCATGGTTATTAGGTCACCTGAAAAACTGGATTGCGCCTGATACAAGTGGTAGTTGGGCTGTGTCAAACCTTCCTGATGGTATTTACGGCAGCTGGGGGGGATCATTCCTTTCAATTCCTAAACAGTCTAAAAATCCTGATCAGGCATGGGCATTAATTGAATATATGACCACTAATCCTGATTCGCAATTAACTGCTTTTGCAACAATAGCGGCGTTCCCATCAAACATAACCACTTACGACGACGCACTTTTTGATCAACCTATTGAGTTCCTTGGTGGACAAAAAGCGCGCCAAGTTTTCGCTGAAGTGGCTAAAAATATTAAACCTGTTCAACCTGGCAAGGGCGATCATGTTGCACGTTCGATTATCTTAGAGAATGCACTGATGCAAGTGCTTGATGAAGGTAAAGATATTAAAGAAGCACTCGCTGAAGCTGAGCGTCTAATTAAACGTCGTACACGTAATATGTAACTTAGGTATTTAGGAGGTGCCTGATGGCACCTCCATTTTAGAGGGCGTTAAAATGAGCACAACTTTACAGTCAAGTACAACGGAAATTGAAAAGGAGAGTAAGCCTGGCTTTAACTGGCAATCTCTTTCTCCTTATGGTTTTTTGTTACCGTTTTTAATTATATTTTCCGTTTTTGGCATTTTCCCATTACTTTTTTCTGTTTTTCTATCATTTCATCAGTGGAACCCCGTGGAAGGGCTTTCAGCAATGTCTTATGTTGGTACTGAAAACTATTATATTGCTTTAACGGACCCGTGGTTATGGCGCTCTTTGAAGAATACATTTTGGTTGGCGATTACATCGGGTGTAGCACAACATTTAGTTGCGATTCCAGTTGCTTATGTCTTAGTGTCGATGAGTGATAGATTGCGCCATTGGCTAACATCAGCATATTTTTTACCTTTTATAACCTCAACCGTAGCGGCATCATTGATCTTTTTTAACATGTATTCACCTAATTCAGGAATTATCAACCAAGCACTGATTGCGCTTGCTGATTCATCTTACCTTGGCTGGGCATTTGGTTGGGTTAACGATTATCAACCAATACGCTGGTTAGAAAATGCGGACATGCTCAAACCATCAATTGCTTTTATGGTGTTTTGGAAATACACCGGTTTCAATATTGTTTTATATACAACGGGTTTAATGACGATCCCTAAAGAGATTTTAGAAGCAGCAAGGATGGATGGTGCAAATGCATTCCACCGTTTTTGGCATATTTCTCTGCCGATGATCCGTCCCTTTGTATTCTTTGCTATCACCATGACAATTATTGGTAATTTACAGTTATTTGAAGAACCTTTTGTTCTAACACGTGGAAGCGGCGGAACTGGGCAGGCTGGATTAACTATCTCAATGTACCTTTATAAAGTGGGTTGGGAATGGTTAGAGATGGGCACTGCATCAGCAATTTCATGGTTACTATTTGCGTTGATTGCTTTCTTTACCAGTATTCAATTTATCTTCTTTGGTAAAAAAGGGTTGCAGGGACATTAATATGAAAACATTAGCATTTTTAAAACCAAGTCAAGAAGTGACAACATTTTTAACCAAAGCAGCAATGGTACTACTGGCAACTGTGTTGATTCTTTCAGCCATTCTGACTGTATTCCCATTTATATGGTCAGCTATTTTGTCAACACGAGATAGAAGTGAAATATTCAGCACCACTATCAGTTTTGCATTGGGTGATAGTTTAGCAATCAATTACCAACGACTACTTGAGATAATGCCCTTTTGGCAGGCGATGTTTAACAGTATCTATGTGGCATTTGTTGGTACAACTATTTCGCTGTTATTTTGTAGTATGGGCGGGTATGCATTTGCGGTGTTTAAGTTTAAAGGTAAAAGCTTCCTATTCGCGATGCTGGTTGGTTCGATGATGATTCCACCTGTATTAAGCTTGATACCTTATTTCTTAATTGTGCAGTTTTTAGGTTTATTAGATAACCATATCGCAGTGTGGTTACCCTTCACGACAACACCGTTTGGGATCTTTTTGATACGACAACATGTTGTATCATCGATTCCCAAAGAGTTACTTGAGGCCGCGAAACTAGATGGGGCTGGTGAGTTTAGAACCTATTGGAGTGTCGTTTTACCGTTAATGAAACCGGCTTTAGCAACACTCGCCATTGTACAGTTTGTATTTTTCTGGAATATGTTTATGCAGCCTTTAGTGGTACTAAATTCACCCGATCAATATGTGATTACTCAAGCTTTACGTAGTGTACAGGGGATTCCAAATACACCTTGGGGCTCAGTGATGTTGGGGACAACAATTTCATTATTACCAATTTTAATTACTTACGTATGTGCTTCTAAGCAGATGATAAGCGGTTTAACCTCTGGGGCTGTGAAAGGGTAATGAGCATTTAAGTAATCATAAAAACTGAGATTTTAGGTCGCAATTTACCCCGCTTAAAGAGACTTTAAAGGGGTAGAGATTCGCAACACAAAGCGCGACATACACAAATATAAATAAACAGTACACATTCTTATTTTAAAGACTAAGCAAAGTGTATTGCGGAGAAAGGTAATGGCTAAGGTAATTTTTAAAAATATAAAGAAATCGTTTGATGACGTTGAAGTGGTTAAGCATTTTGATTTTACGGTTGAAGATGGAGAATTTGTGGTGTTTCTAGGACCATCCGGCTGCGGGAAATCAACCACTTTACGTATGCTTGCTGGTTTAGAGAGCATCTCTTCTGGGGATATATATATTGACGAGCGTTTGATCAATAAGGTTGATGCAAAAGACCGTGATTTAGCAATGGTATTTCAAAGTTATGCACTTTACCCACATATGACTGTCTATGAAAATATTGCATTTGCGCTCAAGTTAAAGGGAATGACTAAAAAGGATATTGATGTTGAAGTATTAAAAGCTGCCAATATTCTTGAGCTTGAACCACTGCTAAATCGTAAGCCAAAAGAGCTTTCTGGTGGTCAGAGGCAGCGTGTCGCAATGGGCCGTGCAATGGTACGTACGCCAAAAGTATTTCTCTTTGACGAACCTCTTTCTAACTTAGATGCAAAACTACGTGGTGTGATGCGTGAAGAGATGAAGGTGTTACATCGTAAATTACAGACTACCACCATCTATGTAACGCATGATCAAATTGAGGCGATGACACTCGCTGATCGTATTGTTATTTTAAATGACGGTTATATCGCTCAAGTAGGTACACCAACAGAGGTTTTCCAACGACCTGCTAACAAATTTGTCGCTCAGTTTATTGGTAATCCTGCAATGAACATGATGAATGCAACCCTGATTGAGGAACAGGGTGAGTGGTATATTCAACTGAATGCATTACGCATTCCTTTACCAGAACGTTTTCAGAAGCAAGCAGAGAAAAATCGTCCAGTATGCCTGGGTATAAGACCGACAGATATCCATCTTCGCGCGCAGCAAATAGATCATCAGCGTGTATTTGAATGTCCTGTAACGATTAAAGAGAAAGAGTTATTAGGCGCGAGTATTTTACTTAAAACAGATATTGGAAGCTTGCCCTTAGTGGTAGAAACACAAGCAACAGAGGTTATTTCTGACATGGTTAAGTTGAATATAGACCTAGATAGTATTCACCTTTTTGATGCGAGCAGTGAAAAATCACTTGCATCATAAACAATATCAATGAGTTAAAGGTTATCTTCATACTTAAACGAGATAGTAATCGGTATGGGCATGACAGGATGTAAAGAGAAGGAAAAAGATGAAACATTATTTATCATTTGATATCGGTGGAACTCAAATTAAATTTGCTGTGTTAACTGAGCATGGTGAGATGGTTGAGAAAAATAGCATGGATACTGCGGAGAGTGGTACTCAGATAATTAGCGACATTGTTTCTGTCAAAACTAAACTGGCAGAAAAGTACACATTAGAAGGGGTTGCATTTTCGATGCCTGGTTTTGTTGATGTTAATAGTGGTTTTTTAAAAACAGCGGGCGCTATTGATGATTTTTTTGGCATTAATTTCAAAAATATTATGGTTGAAAAACTCAGTTTACCTGTTGAACTTGAGAACGATGTTAATTGCGTGGCGTTAGCGGAAAAGTGGTTGGGTGGTGCGAAGCATTGTGAAGATTTTATCTGTATCACCATTGGTACCGGTGTTGGTGGGGCGATATGTGTTAACGGTGAACTCGTTCGCGGTCACAGCTATATGGCGGGTGAGTTTGGTTATATGTTAACTCAAAATATTTTTAAAGTGCAAGATAAAGAGAGAAGCACCATGAGCCATAGCGCTTCTGTAGGTCATGGATTGATTAAAAAATATTGCAATCAACAGCAGGTACCGTTGGAAAATATGTCTGGTATGGATATCTATCGTTTAGCAGAGCAGGGCGATCAGGTTGCATTGAAAGTAATTGAAGAGTTTTATCAAAATATTGCTATCGGGTTATATAACTTAACGTTTATTTTAAACCCAAAAAAAATACTTATTGGGGGCGCTATCAGTGGCAGAGATGAAATTTTTCCTGCTATAAAAGCTAAATTTCAAGAGGTTTTTAATGGTCACGCTTTGCTTAATCAATTTTTAGTGGATGAGTTTGTTTGTGTTGAAAGCACACAGTTTAAAAATGATTCAGGATTAATAGGCGCACTTTATCATTTTTTACAGATGACAATGAAAAGGAAATAAATTTTTATATGTGCGGCAGTCTTTGAAGGATCGAGGACCCACCGCAGGTATTATTTGTAGCTTGCCTTATGGGTATTGCTGAGCAACGCAAGTAGCAGGACGCTTTAACACCCTGTTTTGTAAAATTTTGAATTTATCATTCAAGGGATTTTTACGCTCAAAATTTAGGAATTAACGTAAAAATAGTTTGTTTTTTGTTCGATTTTAATCAAGGCGGAGCCATGGTCAATTGTAAATTGCATTTGACTTGTTAAATTTAAACATAAAAAAAGTAAGGGAATATTATGAAATTTAAATTACTACCATTAGCAGCAGCGATTGCAACTACTTTTGTACCGATGAGCCTTTTTGCTGCAGACGCCGCAGAAGTGAAAGCTGTTAATCCAGAGTTAACTCAGCCAGCTGATCCGCTTTATGATCGCCAACAGCCACTTGTTTTAGCTGAAGGTATGCCAATACCAGATACGGGCCTTAAATTTACCGGTTATGCACGCTATGGTTTCCATTACTCAGATGATGTGAATAAATATGTTGGTGCAATGGGTCAGAGTGCAGGTAATGCAACAGGTCGTTTAGGTAATGAAGGTAATGGTGGTGAGTTTCAGTTTACCAAAGCATTTATTGCAGATAATGGTGCTATTTGGGATGTGGCGGTGATGCTTGAACATTGGTCGGACAATGTTGGTCTTAAAAAATTCTATGCAGGGGCAACGAATGTATTTGAATCACAACCGACTGCTTATTTATGGGCTGGTCGTGACTTTCACCAACGTCCGCAACAGGGGTTAAATGATTACTTTTGGATGATGCATGATGGCCAAGGCGCCGGTGTGTATAACCTCGGTTTAGGCGATATAAAATTCGATATTTCAGGTGTTGCTCAAGCAAGCTCTGGTACGGGGGATAGTGGTAATTATGCAATCACGACTAAATTACATGGCATTAGTGTTGGCGCTGCTGGTACCTTAAGCTTTCTAGCGAACTATGGTTTTGAAAGTGATCAATACTACAGCGAGGCAGATGAAGATGCTGGCGATGGTATTGAAGGTGAACTTAAAAATGCGAATAAATCAGATGCATTTCAGCTTGCTGCAGTCTTAGACAGTAGTTGGTCAATGGGTGGCACACAGTTAATTCTACGTTATGCAGAAAATGCTGATAATGGTGTATTCTGGAAAACAGAAGATTTAACCACTTGGTATGCAAGTTTTAGTGGCAATGTTAAATCCTCTGAAACATTTAATACTGAGTACTTAGTAGCGTACCATAATGCAGATAATTCAGCGGATGTAAGTCAGAGCCGAAGCAACTACAGTGCGATCGTACGTCCAATGATGACTTGGAATGCCGTGCACTCGACTTGGTTAGAAGCAGGTTACTCATTAGTTGATTATGAAAATGCAGGTGAAAACTCAGCATGGAAAGTAACACTGTCTCAAAATGTAAGCTTTGGTCTGGCTGGTGCGCGCCCAATGATACGTTTTTACGCAACAGTGGGTAGTGCAGATAATGAAGTTGCGAGCAAACCATATCAAGCAGAGCAAGATACATTAGCGCTAGGTGCAATGTTTGAATCATGGTGGTAAACACCATTTTTTAACTTAATTTGAGCTTTATACGTATTAAAAAGTCAGTCTTAATTTAGGCTGACTTTTTCTATATATATGTCGTTAACTCTCAAAGTTGAAAATAATTAAGCTATTGATGTTAATGGGTATATGTTTTGCTTGTGTGTGGGTGGCGGTTATCATATCAAATGATACACTGAACATGATGATGTACGCTTCCATTATGGAATTATACAAGGAAAAAAATGAGTAAAACAAAAACCTCTTCTTATGATGTCGCTAAATTAGCGGGTGTTTCGCCGAGCACCATTTCTCGTTTTTTTAATCGTACTTCGTACGTGTCTCCAGATAAAGTACAAAAAATAGAAGAAGCGATTAGAAGTCTGCAATATAAACCTAATTCACCTTTAAAAGGAAAGAGTAACCAGCGATCAATGACGATTGGTGTCATCATTCAGGATCCAGTCAGTCCCTTTAGTAGTCATATATTAAATGATATGGAACAAGTGTTGATAGAGCAGGGCTATTCATTAGTAATCTCTTCAGCGCATTGGAACCAGGCGTTGGCAACAGATGCATTACAATATTTAAGTAGCAATAATGTTGATGGTGTGATTGTGGTTACTGGTAATTTAAGTGAGCAACAAGTGGTTACCTTTGCTGCTGAAACGCCCGTTGTTGTTATTGGGTATAATGTAGAAGGGGAAAATGTCCGCTCAATTCATTTAGATCAAGAATTAGGTGGTTATATTGCTACGTTGCACTTGCTTCAGCAAGGTCATAAGCATATAGCACATATTAAAGGCTTAAATAATCAACCTGATTCGATGGCTAGGTTTAAAGGGTACCAACGTGCTTTAAATGAATGGGGGTTACCAGTGATGCCAAAACTAGTACGCCAAGGTGATTTTCAATCTGAAACCGCGTACCAAGAAACATTACAATTAATCAAAAGTAATGTGCACTTTACTGCGATCTTTGCTGCAAATGATCTCTCCGCTTATGGTGCAATCAAAGCATTGCATGATAACAACATAAAAGTACCCGATGATGTGTCAGTGATTGGCTTTGATGATCTGTCGACGTCTCAATACTTTACTCCTGCATTAACTACCTTGAAACAACCAATCTATGAGTTAGGTGGGGTATCTGCACAAACGATTTTAAACCTATTAAGAGGACGAGATCACGTTGTGAAAACACCCCCCATTGACCTGATTGTGCGAGATTCAACACGTAAGTTAAATACATAGTTAATTAGTATGATGCTGATGTGATAGTGAAGCTGAATGATAGGGTAAGAAAGTGGCTAAATTACAAAACGCCAGAAAATTTAATGGCTGAACGTATGCAAGTTATAGGGGCTTAGTAGTTATGCACTTCAACGTTGAATCCGCCCTGTTAAGCAGTGATAGAGCACTTCTGCCTGTATTCTGATTTCATAAATGGATTAGGTTACTTTTATTTTTTTAAAACTAGAGTCTGCGCCAGTTAAAGCATATCAAAGTCATGTTATTTATAATATTATTCAGCAATAATAATTTTAGCTTTATTAATTCAAGGAACATTATGAATAATACATTTCTACAAATATCCAGAGCCACAAGGAGTCTGCATGTACAGGTTGCACGCTCCATCGCACGAAAAATACTATCTAATGAGTTAAAGCAAGATGAAATTATTCCAAGTGAGATGGTGCTCTGTGAACAGTTTAATGTAAGCCGTACTGCCTTACGCGAAGCAGTAAAATTATTGACATCAAAAGGCTTACTTGAATCTAAGCCAAAGGTGGGGACACGTGTAAGAAGTAGTGAGCATTGGAACTATTTAGATCCTCAGTTATTAGAATGGGTGACTGATCTTGGTAATAATGAGGATGTTTATAAAGAATTTATTGCACTACGCCGCGCGATTGAACCAGCAGCTGCAGCATTAGCTGCACAAAATGCAACGGCTGAGCAACGTATTTTACTCTCAGCAACGTTTCAAGAGATGGATGATCTAACTAAGAACTTTAATGCAGAACGTTGGGTTGAGGTTGATATGCAATTCCACCGCCTCGTCTTTCTGTCATCGGGCAACAGTTTTTATTTACCCTTTGCAAATATCTTAGCAACGATGTTTAAAAGCTTTATTGGGCACTCTTCTGAAAAAGGAGGCACGTGTATTAAAGAGCATCGTGCGATCTACACTGCGATTATGGCGGGTGACCCGGATAAAGCGAGACAAGCCAATATTGATTTGCTCGCTTCTAGTAAACACCGTCTACCAACAAGCAATTAATGTCGATGACTCAGCTTACTCTTTAAATATAGGGTATTAATAGGTGCGCAGTTCTGGTTTAGATAAGCTTTGAACTGCCTTCTACTTTCAAGATGAAATCCAGCCTCCGTCATATTCAATATAATAATGAGTGTGATATCTTTACTTGTGATCACTATTTATTTAGCTATGTAGCCATTATTTGAATACTTCTTTTGTATGATAAAAGCTAGATCATTATTATTGATAAATCGATATCAGTAATCATAGTACATACTAATAACACGTTTTTATGCTAGCAAATCACTTCATTTAGAATTTAAAATTCACTTTATATTACTTGTAATAATCCTTCGGTTGAAGACTAACGTCATTCATGTCGGGATCTTCGTCCCTTTTTTTACATGATAGTAGGGCTGAAACTACTGAAATTAAAGTCTTATAATCGTTTTTATGTGAAGGTAAAATCCCTTTTAAATCATGAAGTGCATTGTATCTAAAATTAGTTTGAACCTCATCACAATACAATATTATTGTAATACAAATAATGGGGGTACTAATATATCTTCAATCTAAATTAATTAACGAAGGGTTTAAACTATGGATTTTAATATGCTAATTGTTGGCGTATATTTCTTATTTCTAATCGCAATTGGTTGGATGTTCAGAACGTTTACAACAAATACAAGTGACTACTTTCGTGGGGGCGGTAATATGCTCTGGTGGATGGTAGGCTCTACTGCCTTTATGACACAATTTAGTGCATGGACATTCACCGGTGCTGCAGGTAAAGCATACACTGATGGTTTTACTGTTGCGCTTATCTTTATTGCAAACGCATTTGGTTACTTCATGAACTTTGCGTACTTCGCGCCGAAATTCCGCCAACTACGTGTTGTAACGGTAATTCAAGCAGTACGCCAACGTTTTGGTAGCAAAAATGAGCAAGTATTTACTTGGACAGGCATGCCAAACAGCGTAATCAATGCTGGTATCTGGCTAAACGGTCTTGCTATTATCGCTTCTGGTATCTTTGGTTTTGATACTGAAACAACAATTTGGGCAACTGGCTTAGTGGTATTAGCAATGTCAGTAACTGGTGGTTCTTGGGCCGTTATCGCATCTGACTTCATGCAGATGGTTATCATTATGGCGGTAACGATTACCTGTGCGATTGTCGCGCTTCACCACGGTGATGGTATCACTAATATCGTAGCTAACTTCCCATCAGAGTCATTCCTTGTTGGTGAAAACATTAACTACTTCAGTATCTTTGCAATCTGGGGCTTCTGTATCTTTATTAAGCAATTTAGTATTACTAATAACATGCTTAACTCATACCGTTACCTTGCTGCTAAAGATTCAAAAAATGCACGTAAAGCAGCATTGCTTGCTTGTATCTTAATGACTATTGGTCCAATCATTTGGTTCCTACCAAGCTGGTTCTTAGCGACAACAGGTGTTGATCTGACTGCTGTTTACCCTGAAGCGGGCAGTAAAGCGGGTGATTATGCTTACCTTTACTTTGTAAATGAATATATGCCTGTTGGTATGGTTGGTTTGCTTATCTCTGCGATGTTTGCAGCAACGATGTCTTCAATGGACTCAGGCTTAAACCGTAACTCTGGTATCTTTGTTAAAAACTTCTACCAAGTTGTTTTACGTCCAAATGCAACAGAAAAAGAACTTGTTTTGTGTTCTAAGATCACTTCTGGTTTCTTTGGTATCACCATCATCCTGGTTGCGTTATTCATTAACTCACTGAAAGGTTTGAGCTTATTTGATACGATGATGTACGTTGGTGCGTTAATCAGCTTCCCAATGACAATTCCAGCATTCTGTGGTTTCTTCATCCGTAGAACGCCAGATTGGGCTGCTTGGGCAACATTAATTGTTGGTGCTTGTGTATCTTACTACGTTGGTTTCATGATCACTGCTGATGACATTCAGAACTGGTTCAGTCTTGAAACGCCACTAACAGGTCGTGAATGGAATGATCTTAAAGTTGGTGTTGGTTTAATGGCACATATCGTTATTACCGGTGGTTTCTTCTGTAGTACTGTGTTGTTCTACAAGCCGTTATCTGCTGAACGTGAAAAAGATGTTGATTTGTTCTTCACTAACTTAGCAACGCCATTATATAACGAGTCGAATGCTCAGCAACGTCTTGATAATAAACAACGTAAAATGTTAGGTCTATTAATCAGTGCAGCGGGTCTTGGTATTACGACAATGTTCTTCTTACCAAATCCATTCATGGATAGCTTAATCTTTGTATTATGTGGCGGTATTGTTCTTGCGATTGGTTTACTACTGGTTAAAGCCGTAGATAAGACAGTTGAGCAAGAAGATGATAATGATGAAGAAGACAAAGAACGTTTAGCTGAATTAAGCTAAGTTAGTTGTTCCATAATCTTTATCAATGATTGAATTCAGTCATTATAAACGGTCAGGCTATTTAGTCTGACCGTTTTTTTATGGCTGATAATACCCAATCCATTAATTATCTGACCAATCTTGCTGGTTAAAAGACGTTATTCCTACGTTACAAGTTTTGCCAAGGGAATAACCATTAGCTGCAACTTGCGCCTTGAACTAACGTCTTTTTCCGGCGCAATTTTTGAACACTAAATCAATCGACTTGGTATAAAAAGAAGAACATACTGCCTATAAGTATTTGACCTATATTGTTGGTGAAAATAATAGATAACGACATTTCATTGAATTGTTATCTATTTCGCAATGATACGCCTGCTGATCATCACTTTTCTAACAAGCCTCGAATATTTTATTATCCGATATGCAATAAGCATGACGAACTTAGTAAGTGCTAACATTCATCAGGCCATCAGTAACAGATTGTTTTTGAATTGTATTTCTTATAATTTTACTATGCTAACGTTAATACAAGATTACAACTAAGCAATAATGCCTTTTAGGCAGAGATATTGATCGGCCAATGAGCAGCATGCTATTAGAGCATCCAATAGTGATAACTTACTATATGAAGGAAGTACGATGTCAGTTAATCGAGTCGCGTGATTAATGGTGTATTAAGGATAATTTACAGCGGTAAGTAGTGAGGGCTATTGGTATTAGGACAATAATAAAAAACGCCTTAACAAGGTGACTCATTAAGGCGTAAATTTACACTATGCTAACGTATGAAGATAAGCTTAGAAATCTAAATCAAGAAGGATACCAGCAAGTTTCTCATCAAATGCTTTATCGCTACCATTAAATTTTGCAAAATCACCATCGCGTTGACCTAACTCTGCATGGATCGCTGCATATTTATTCCATTTATATTTTAATGCAAGGTATACGTTATCAATTGAGTTATCATCTTCAAGCGCACCCATATCTTGGTCGATGCGATCCCAACCTGCTGCTAATCTTAGTTTAGGTGTGATCATGTAGCTCACATCAATTTCATAACCATTTAATTCACGATCATTTGTATCATTTTTAAGGTAAGAAACAAGTGCAGCCGTACGTAATTTACCCCAAGTGTAATCAACTTCAGCTTGAGCATAAGTACCGTCTGCTATTACATCGCCGTAAGTAGCTAAGCTGTCATCATCTTCAAATGCTTTTGTATTACCAATACCAGCACCAAAGTTTAAATCTTTTACGATATATCTAACCGCTAGCTGTAACTGACGAGACTGATCTTTATCTGAGCCTTCATATCCGTAGGTACCACTGAACCATACGTTATTAATTTTATGTTCATAAACGATCGATTCTGGGTGATCTGTACCGTCACCGTCTAAGTCACCAGATGCCATACCAGCACTTGTTAACTCTGAGCTATCAATACCAAAGGGGTCAAATGAGTTTGCTTGGTAACCAAAACGTAATAAACCATAATCTGTTTTAAAACCTGCCCAAACACCAGCATTAACAACACCACTTTTTTTATCAGACTCTGATGTCCAATCAGTTTCTGCGATTAATGTTAAACCATCTGAAACGAAGTATTTGAATGTGAAGTCAAAATCATCGAAGTTAGCATCAATTGATGATGTATTTACATCGTTATTTTCTTTGTAAAGTAGTTTCAGATCGATGTCACCATTAAAGTTAACCGAAACATCATCATTTTTAACTAAATAGATACCAGCAAATGCAGAGCTAGTAAATAATATTGATGGAATAACAACCGCAAGAATAGCCTTTTTCATTTTAAATTTCCCTATAGTTTCATTTCAAAAGTTTTTTTAAAGCAGTGGTTCTGTAAGTTGCTGTTAAAAAAACAATGTATTGCCAGTGGTGTCTACTGACTGATTTGGAGATTAGCATTTGATTTTTTATGCTGCAAATAGAGGGTAAGTAATGGTTTTTTCTAACGTCTAAACGTAAGTTGTTGATGTAGTGCTTAATGAAACAGTGGTTTATTATGAAATGTGATCTGTTTCTGTATTTGCATCACTAATTTATCATTTACATTGAGTGTTTTTATTGTGTTTTTTGTTTGTGTTTGTGATTTTGGTCACCCATAAGTGAACCGTTGTTTTGTTTTTATTTTCTTGTTCTGTTTTTTTTGTGTTTTTGTTGTGGGTAGAAGGTTTCATTATTTTATTGGCAATAAAGCGGATAAAACTACCTAATAGAGAGAGTGTCTTGTAGAAGTTAAATTAATGTGGAACTAGGTTGATGTGACTAGCGCTAACATAAATTATTGGCATCAATGGTGGGGATAAAAAATAAAATCATCCTCCTTAGAGGGGGCTAAATAATTTAATTAAACTAGGTTCGTTTAGACGTTATATTTAACACCAAGGCGGTATTGTTTTTGCGATTGGTTTACTACTGGTTAAAGACGAAGAGAAGAACGTACTACCAATCTATATGAATATTTTTCCTATATTGCTGGTTAGAATAAGAGGTAGCCATCTACATTTAATCACCATCTATTACGCAATTATTACATAACTAATTAAGTAACTATGCGCCTGCTGATCATCACTTCTGCCAACAAGCTTTAAACTCTGCCCCCATAACCTTACGTTAATGCAACATTTACAACTAAGTAATAAAGCTTATTAAGCAGGGATATTGATCTGCTAATGAGTCAGTTGCTATGACATCATCTATTATGGGTTAGATAAATTAATAGTGTGTTAATGGTAAATTTGACAGAGTTAAGTAATGGCGGGTATTAGTTCACTAATAAATAACGCCTTAAAAAGGTAACTCTTTAAGGCGTAAATTTACATCATGCTAACTGATGAAGATAAGCTTAGAAATCTAAATCAAGAAGGATACCAGCAAGTTTCTCGTCATATGCTTTATCGCTACCATTAAATTTTGCAAAATCACCATCGCGTTGACCTAACTCTGCATGGATAGATGCATATTTATTCCATTTATATTTTAATGCAAGGTATACGTTATCAATTGAGTTATCATCTTCAAGTGCACCCATATCTTGGTCGATTCGATCCCAACCCGCTGCTAATCTTAGTTTAGATGTGATCATGTAGCTCACATCAATTTCATAACCATTTAACTCACGATCATTTGTATCATTTTTAAGGTAAGAAACAAGTGCAGCTGTACGTAATTTACCCCAAGTGTAATCAACTTCAGCTTGAGCATAAGTACCGTCTGCTATTACATCACCGTAAGTGGCTGAGCTGTCATCATCTTCAAATGCTTTTGTATTACCAATACCTGCACCAAAGTTTAAGTCTTTAACTATATATCTAACTGCTAGTTGTAACTGACGAGACTGATCTTTATCTGCGCCTTCATAACCGTAGGTACCACTGAACCAAACGTTATTAATTTTATGTTCATAAACGATTGATTCTGGGTGATCTGTACCGTCACCATCTAAGTCACCAGATGCCATACCTGCACTTGTTAACTCTGAGCTATCGATACCAAAGGGGTCAAATGAGTTTGCTTGGTAACCAAAACGTAATAAACCATAATCTGTTTTAAAACCAGCCCAAACACCAGCATTAACAACACCACTTTTTTTATCAGACTCTGATGTCCAATCAGTTTCTGCGATTAATGTTAAACCATCTGAAACGAAGTATTTGAATGTGAAGTCAAAATCATCGAAGTTAGCATCAATTGATGATGTATTTACATCGTTATTTTCTTTGTAAAGCAATTTCAGATCGATATCACCATTAAAGTTAACCGAAACATCATCGTTTTTAACTAAATAGATACCAGCAAATGCAGAGCTAGTAAATAATATTGATGGAATAATAACCGCAAGAATAGCCTTTTTCATATTAAACTTCCCTATTTAAGATTTGAGTTGTAATCGCGCCTTTATGAAGCGCATTTATATTGCATTGATAATACTTTATGACAACAGCGCTGATGGCCGCTGACTGAAAATGAGATTAGCATTTGAAATCTTTTGCTGCAACCTGATGGAACTTTCTTGTTTTTTGTTGTCGAGTTATTGTAAGTGTTTGTTTTTATTTGCTTGTTGTGTATGTTATGTTTTTTACTGTGATCTGGTTCTGTGTTGACATCTCTATTTTATGCGATTTTTTTTGTGTTTTTGTATTATAAAAGGCCGTGCTTGTGATTGGTGTCACGCTAAGGTTTTTGTTTTGTGCTTTATCTTTTGTTGATCCTTTGGTGTGCGTTTATTTCCTTTGCAAGCTATTTTGGAGATGGTTATATTTTCTGTGGGAGCAATGAACACAATGAAAATATATGTGTGTGAGATAGGGGGGAGTTTCGAAGCCAAATATTAATAATTTTGGTTAAGCGTAAGTGATAGGAAGAATTATATGGAAAGGAAGTAGGTTAATTGTCTAATTTATATCGGTTATATTTATGCCCGCAGGTCATTTTCTGAGGGCAATAGTAACGTAGTATTTTTTTAGTCTTTAATCGCGGAATATTTTTAGTGGCAGTTCTATTGTGGTGAATGTTAAGTCTATAAACGCTGTAAAATATTTAATTGGGTTACTGAAAAGCAGAAAAAGTATTAAAATTTATCTTACAAAGTTAAGGTGAGTGCCTAGTCGTTTCTTGGCACTATCTTAATTTCTCTGTCTAAAAATAATTAATATGATTAATTGATGGAGTCATTCACGAGGTAGATAGAAAGTAATGGCTAAAAAGTATGTCGTCTTTACCTACAGAGTAACGAAGATTAGAAAGTGCTGAGCATTTTATCCTAATACAGCATCCAAAATAACAGATCATTCCCAGGTTAATTGTTTTGCCTAAAAAATGAATTTTTTAAGTTTCTAAGGGGGAATATTTAGAAATATATCTTACTACTTAGTGTCTAATACAATCTCTAATATCTCAGCAATGTATGCCAGTATATTACGCAAACAAAGCAATAATCACGATCAATTTCTATTTAAGATGCCAATTCAGTAACAGCTTAGGCATAGAAATTAGTATGACATTTACTCTATTAAATCATTGTATTGTGAAATAATTGAGTGTGATATTGGGGTTGTAGTTAAATGCAGCTAAAGGGGGCACATTGAAGAACGCTGCTTGCTGCTTATTCTTGGATTAAAAATTGATGTCGCGATTGGTGTCAGTTTGATTTTTATTGTGTTGTATGATCATGGGGGGGGGGATTTGGCGATATCAAACACTAGTAGCATAGGGTGTTTTTTATTCGATACGTATTGAGTCGTTTCACATTGTCATTACAACTCTTTGTAGATTTTAATTGATACAAATTAGCAACGTATTTTACATGCCTGTGTATCTAAAAAAATTAATTAATAGTAATGCACATTATTCCCCATTATCTTTCATGCTTTTATGTAATAACTACCTATTTATTTCCATTTGAATTTGCATTAGTAATACTAATGATTTTGATTTACAGCTCAATCTCCATAAATGCACCGTGGTTATGCTCCCACTTTAAGATAGGTTGTTTATTGTTCTGTTTTTGATGGTAACTTATTTGATTTCAATGCATTGTTGGTATTTTTGTTTTTTTTGATTTTTTTGTTGTTGTTGTGTGTTTGATTTTTTTAATATGATTTGAATCACAGTATTTTATTATTGTAATACAAATACTTCACGACTTCATATATTGTCTGGTTAATTCTAATTAACCGAAGGGCTTTAACATGGATTTTAATATACTCATCGTGGGTGTGTACTTCTTATTTTTAATCGCAATTGGCTGGATGTTCAGGACATTTACATCCAATACCAGTGACTACTTTCGTGGGGGCGGTAATATGCTCTGGTGGATGGTAGGTTCAACCGCATTCATGACACAATTTAGTGCTTGGACATTCACCGGTGCTGCTGGTAAAGCGTATAACGATGGTTTTACCGTTGCGATTATCTTTATTGCAAATGCATTCGGTTACTTAATGAACTACCTGTACTTTGCACCGAAGTTCCGCCAACTACGTGTAGTAACGGTAATTCAAGCTGTACGTCAACGTTTTGGTAGCAAAAATGAACAAGTATTTACTTGGACAAGTATGCCAAACAGTGTAATCAATGCGGGTATTTGGTTAAACGGTCTTGCTATTATCGCCTCTGGTCTCTTTGGTGTTGATATAGAGTTAACTATCTGGATTACTGGTTTAGTGGTACTCGGTATGTCTGTGACTGGTGGTTCTTGGGCGGTAATCGCATCTGACTTTATGCAGATGGTTATCATCATGGCAGTAACCATTACGTGTGCAATTGTTGCACTTAACCAAGGTGGTGGTATCTCTAATATCATCGAGGGTTTCGAAGCGACACGTGAAGTTACTTTCCTTGTTGGTACAGAAATTAACTACTTTAGTATTTTTGCTTTATGGTCATTCTTTATCTTTGTTAAGCAATTCAGTATCACTAATAATATGCTTAACTCTTACCGTTACCTTGCGGCAAAAGACTCTAAGAATGCAAAAAAAGCAGCACTACTTGCTTGTATTCTAATGACAATCGGTCCTATTATTTGGTTCCTACCAAGTTGGTTCCTTGCGTCAACAGGTGTTGACCTATTTGCTGTTTACCCTGATGCGGGTAAAAAAGCTGCAGATTATGCTTACCTTTACTTTGTAAGTGAATACATGCCTGTAGGTATGGTTGGTCTACTTATCTCTGCGATGTTTGCGGCAACGATGTCTTCAATGGACTCGGGCTTAAACCGTAACTCTGGTATCTTTGTTAAAAACTTCTACCAAGTTGTTTTACGTCCAGGCGCAACTGAGAAAGAGCTTGTAACATGTTCTAAGATTACATCTGCTGTATTTGGTCTTGTGATTATTATGGTGGCGTTATTTATTAACTCACTTAAAGGCCTGAGCTTATTCGATACAATGATGTATGTGGGTGCGTTAATCAGCTTCCCAATGACTGTTCCTGCTTTCTGTGGTTTCTTCATTCGTAAGACACCGGATTGGGCTGCATGGGCAACATTAATCGTTGGTGGTTGTGTATCTTACTACGTAGGTTTAGTTATCTCTGCGGAAGATATCCAAAACTGGTTCAGCCTTGAAACGCCACTAACGGGTCGTGAATGGAAAGATCTTAAAGTTGGTCTTGGTCTGCTAGGTCACATTGTCATCACAGGTGGTTTCTTCTGTGCGACTACGTTCTTCTACAAACCATTATCTGCTGAACGTGAGAAAGATGTTGATTTATTCTTCAATAACTTAGCGACGCCGCTTGTTAATGAAACTGCTGCTCAACAAGTACTAGATAACAAGCAACGTAAAATGCTTGGTCTATTAATCAGCTCTGCTGGTGTTGGTATCATGGCAATGTTCTTTGTGCCAAACCCATTCATGCAAAGTCTAATCTTCGTATTATGTGGTGGTATCGTACTAGCTGTTGGTCTTCTGTTGATTAAAGCGGTAGACGGCTCAACTAAAGAAGAAGCTAACGCTAAGAAAGCTTAGTTAATAGTTAGTTTTATCTCTGGTTCAAATGTATAAATATATATAGCGGTTAGACAGTTTATTCGGTCTAACCGCTTTTTTATACCCAATTTATATACTTTTATAACGCCTCTGTTCAGTTCCAACCCATCCACAGATCTTAATTATTGAACACTCTGTTGGTCTGTGCGTTGATATTCCTTTGTCGTTCAACAACAACTCGTATTGTCATTAACTTAATAGATGAATCAGCTAAGCGATTAACATTGGTTGTGATGGTCTAGATTCGACCTCAACGAAACTAATTATATTATCTGGCTAAAAAACATCGCTATTACTCCTCTGTATCTCCTCCTGCAAATTTAAGCTTACCTTGATGCCTTTGTAGTGTATTGATAGACTCTTTCATATTATTGTAATAAGGCCTTATTGAGGCTCTGTGATAGGGAGCAGGCGCGTCATTGAGGCTTTACGCGCTATGGCAACTCAATACAGTAGGGCTGTCTTTTATTTTCACTAGCAGTGATAGATTAGATGATATGGTTTTACTATAACAAAGGGGATACCAGTATGGACCATGACCGTTTATGGTTAGTTTTTCCCAACGTTGTAAATTGGTTTTAGATGCGAAATGGAAGATAGTGCAAGAGGTAATAATCGCTATTTTATATAGCTTGCAGGTACTTAATCGCCGGGCGATTGAATTGTGTAGGATTCATTATTGCTCTAGCTGATAGCTTTAGTTACAAGTCAGTGATCATCTCAACGTGTAAAAAGATAAAAAACTCGGATATTTGTATGCAGAGAGTGAGAAAAATGTGGAGGAACTACCTGATGGCTGATAAATAAAAAGGCTGTTCAGTGAACAGCCTTGCAACCGAAATTAACTTGTCAATAGCGCTTGTCTATCGATCACCTTAAGGTCAATTTAGAATTTGTATTTAATACCAAGGCGGTATTTTAATTGACGTTGGTCATGGCTTGAACTTACACTTGAATCCCAGATTTCACCATATGGCTGCCAATCACCAAGTTGGTAACCGACTTTAAGACCTAGGTCGTAATTATCATTGCCATTATCAAATGTTTTCAGGTCGTTATGAGACTTCCAGTAGTTTGCTTCGTAGCTTGCTTTAAGGTTTGGTAGATCTTCAAACTTGTATGCACCCGTTAACGTTACTTTAGATTGTGTAGTTCGTTCAGAGTACACGTCATCCAGACCTGTTTTACCTTCTCCGTCGATATAGTTAGCAACTTCATAACGGTAACGTAAGGCAGTTGTTAGACCCATATCTGCTTTATAAACAACACGTAGCTGTGGTTTAATTACTGTACGCACAGAAGTCATTGCGATTGGCATACCAGGTTTAAGTTCCCAGTTTTTATTGATTTTGTAAGTTGCGCCTAGATCTAATTCTGTTTCTGTTAATTTAAGATCAGAAAACGAACGTTCAGCATCATCACTTTGAAATTTCATTTCAACGCCAACATTGGTTTTCCAATCATCATTGATTTTAAAGCCTGAACCTAGTTTAATACGGTTAGCTTGAGTTTTGCTTTCAGCTTTCCATTCATGACGGTAATCGATTTGTGTTGCAAAAGCAGCACCTGAGATAAGTGATGCAGAAATCGCTAAGGCAATTTTATGTTGTAATTTCATTATTTTCTTCCAGTTAAATAATTGTGTTGTAGCGTTAATATTATTTTTATATCGCTACAAGTTGAGTGGCGCACTCGGCGCAACTGATTTAAGTTTTGGTAATATAAGAGCGCTATTCCTGTTGCACCCCAACATTCGCTTTTTTACAAATAAGCTAATGTTTGTACCTGCTACTTGATAACCAATAAATTAATAAGTAGTGACCATTATGTAGGAGCTTTTGTCGCTTAACTCTTTCATTTCCCTGGTCTAAAATACTACAAATAGAATACCTAATTTTAAGGGGGTAGGTCTGTGACCGCTGTCTTGTTTTTAATTTGGCTGATGGTGTTTAGTGCTAAGGTTGTTTTAATTTGCTTTTAAATCAGTGGCTTACTGTTTTTTGTTCTCTAATTCTTAGTTAATAGTTATTATTTATATGATTTTATTTATATGTTTATTCGTTGATTTGTATTACGTTAATTTATAAATACTATTGTGTTGGTTGCTAATCTATTATTTCTCTGGTGTTGTGATCAATTTAAACTGAATGCAATACCTGTTTCTTGATACTAGGTGTTATCAATGTTAGATATCGAACGAGTCTATTTGGCCCTAAGTGATAAAATATTGGCAAATATAGTTAATTTAAATTACTTAGCCGTTCAAATGATGGCTTAACTGCAATTGATTAGTTATTTACTACTTTCTAGAAAAAGTGATAATAGTTTTAATGATATTGGGAAAAATACCATGCTCAATGTTATCACTTTTGATGGATGTACTTTTATTTGTGGCAATATTTTTTATAAATATTAACTGACGAAAGTCGTGTAAAAAAAGAAGCATAACAGAGGGGGGTAAAATCGATATTTATGGGGTTATATAAATGATGCTTATCAATAAATCGTGAATTTAAACGGTTTTTAGGAGGGGTAACGGGGGAGAATCTATGTCGGTAGTGACATGATTAATTGTCAGTATAAATAAATCTCACTTTTTATTCATACAATTAAAAGGAACTATTACTAAATGTAATAATCCCTTTTATAGATCCAGTAAAGTCTCCTCGTTTATACGTTAACTTATAAAGTTAATGTTCGTTTTTTAGATAGTAGAAGGTGGCTTGTGCAAACTCTGTATTGGGGGTTGTAGCAAAATCCTCGGGATCGACCTCATCGCCATTAGCATCTGTTTTACACTGGTTATAAACCCCCGCTTTAAAATACATATACTGTCCAGCGACATCATAACCACTGTTCGCCATGCTGATTGATTCGACAATATCGGCTTTATCATCACGCTTAATAGTGACGGTAAGTTCATCACCTTCAACTTCAATGCGATAGAAGAATTTTTCATCTAATTCGATGCCGTCACTAGGTTCTGAACTACTGCTTTTACTGCCAATTAAATCGATATAAATTTCTGAATCTACAACATCTCCATTAGCTTCATGGGCAAAGTAGACTGATCCTTTGCTATGTCCTGGTAATAAACGATAGTAAAGGCGCAGTGGCTCATCATCTGGAGCATGAATTTGACCAATGACAACGCGACCAACCTCGCTACTTTTACCCGTGGTTGTAACTTCGTTTACAGCTAATGTCGCTTCTAATATGCCATCAACAGCACCTGCTTTAGCTTGTTCATCGACTGATATTGAAGAGAATACCCAGTTATTACCATTGACGCCTTTGGTATCGATATCTTCACCATCACGTAACATTTCACGAAATTCAGTACGGGTATAACTAGTATTGATTGACGTTTTATAACCATATTTACCCACTCTAAATACCATGCCACCATCAGCTGCAGTGTAAAAATAGTCCGTGTTTTCATAACCGTCGTTCAGTTCTTCTTCTTTGATACCGGTGGCAACACCTTCACCATTATCAACAGGTATGCTGATATACCATAATGACAGGTCAAAGTTAGCAGAAGGGGGCAGCGAGGGATCTAAATCATTCATTGGTAATTCAGTTGATGACTCATCATCAAAAGGGTTTTCACTGTAAGTAATACTTTTGAATTGAGCAATGCTGTTGCCGTTTTCATATTGATTATAAACACCGGCTTTAAAGTAGCTATATAAGTGTGACCAGTAACTAATGTCAACGTCCACTTTTTGTCTATTATCGACATTAATAATTAAGCGCTCATTACCTACAATAATATCAAATGAAGTCTGTTCATTTTGATTAAAATCGCCAAGATATAAATAATCATATGAGTCACCACAGTTATTAGAGTACGCTGGTTTCGATGTATCTGAGCACTCAAACGCATTGGTTTTCAATACTGCCCAATAGGCGTTATTGTAGGATAGGTTTGTATTGTCATCGGTGCGATTTTCACCATCCCAAATTACACGTAGTAGAGGGTGTGATAAAACGGTTTCGTCTGTTTCTCCTGACTCACCTTTATTATGTACTTGTAATAGGGTGATCTCTTCTCCATCACTGCTATTTTGTACTGATTCATTCGGGTTGATAGGCATTACTTGTGCAGATAATTGATATTGTGTATCGCTTAAATTGGTTTTGAAGTTTTCAACAAAACGTAATTCTGAACGATTGCTATCACCACTCATTGCAAAAGTAAGCCAGCCAGAGGTGCTATCTATATAGAAGTGTTCATTGTCATAGTCTTGGTAACCTCCTGCTTTGACAACATCTGATTTTGAGCAACTTTGGTCAACATCATTATTTTCACAGTCAGCAAGGTCTGTAAGTTGTAAGTTAGCATTATCGAGGGCGTCTTGATATTGCGCGTAATCGTAGGGTACACCATCAAACACAGGGGGGAGAACATCTTTATCGTCGTTGGAATTACTATCACTACTACCGCATGCTGAAAGTAATAATGATAATACAAGGGGCGTTGTAATTGGCGTTTTTAAGTTAAGTTTCACTGTGTAGTATCCATTTTGTAATTTTTAATAAATTATTGCTAATTGAATAAGGGGTTATTAAATTAATAAAAAATTATCGGTTGTTGATCTATGCGTAGTGGTCAAGCCATTATATGCAGTATTGTTTTTATAAATGAGCTACAAAAAGGCCGACTAAAAAGTCGGCCTTATTTATATATTTGACAGTTAGTTACCTAATCAAACTTGATTAGAACAATTCTGAATCCACATCGTCGATATAAGCTGTATTGTTGTTGCCGCTGTTATCGCCAGTATAAACTGTGAATTGCGTAGGTGTACCACCTGTTAGTCCTGTATCTATTTGCTCATAAGGACCAAAATCTACACCATTTATTTTTACAGTTACTTGGTTTTCTGCAGTCCAGCTAAGCTCATATTTAACCCACTCGCCTGCTGTAATCGTAGTTATCTCAGGGTCTGAATCACCAGCTTCATATTGAATTTTTCCTGATCCACTTACTTTAATTTCAAAATATCTACCACTGTTATCTTTACTAGTACCAATATTAAAATAGGTTGATTTTGCATTTTTTACAGTGCCTTCTTCTTCAGATTCTGCTGGAAGAAGAGCATAGAATGAAACTGAACCTTCAGTCGCCTCCCCAGCAGAGAACTCCAAGGCTGCAGATGGTTTTGTTTTAGTTGAACCATCAAATAAATATAGAGACTTTGTACCACTAAATGATTGAGTTTCAGTTATTTCAGCTAACGCATAAGCACCTAATTCATCTTCACCTGTATTCCAAGTTTTCCAAGCACTGCCGTTGGCTAGAGAAACCTCTACACCGGTTTCGTATGAATCAAAATTTTCGAATACTTCCGATGGTTCCGATGGCTCTCCCGGCTCTTCACCACCGTCATCTTCATCTACTGGATTTGCATTTTCAGCATCCGTTAATACAACAGAAGCTTTCGTTGAATAAGTCTTTGTAAATTCTTCCGCATTAAAGCTATCTTCGTAAGTGATAACTCCGTCAGCATCGTATACAAAAATGTCATCAATATAATAAGGTGCGTCTGTTGTGGTAACACCACCAGAATCAGAAATCTTAAAGGTGATTTTTTCAACATCTAGCACATTTTGCATTGGAGAGGTGTAAGAACCAATTTCTTCGCCAGAGGCATGATTTTTTAATGTAATGATAACTTCGCCAGCACCCCATTTAAGAGAAACATTTACCCATTCACTACCTGGGTAGGCTAAGCCTGTATCTTGATCCTCAACTTTATTACCAGCAGAATCGTTGTTTTCACGTAACTTGATAACCGTTTCATCATCACCTGCATCACTTGCGTAATCAGAGTTTTTGCCTCCCATTTTAAGATCAAGAATTGCATTACTTGTAGATGTAGATGAGCCAAATAAAGTAATGTAACTTAGTTTTTCATCTGCAGAATCAACTTTGATATTAACTGATAGTTCGCCAGAAGGCTGTGCACTTGGAAGGTTAAAACGCATCTCTCCGGCCTCTTCTGTTGAGTCATCTAGAATTAATACCGAGTTTGCAACTACTTCTACCTCTTCACAATCTACCCCCGGCGTACATTCTGCTGGTGGGTCAATTGTACCAGGGTCTTGCTCTTCTTCAGGGGCATCATAACGACAACCAAATGCAAGTGCTGCTGTTAAAGAGATGGCTACAATTCTAGTTATTTTCATGCTACTTCCTTATATTTGTTAAATAATACAATATGATTTTTTGTATTTTGAGTCTATTAAAAATATTTTTTATCATCAAAGGTTGTGTTCAATTAAAACGATCTCGTTCACGTTAAGCGTTGAATATGATTAAAAACCAAGATCAATCTTTATTTTTTTCATTATTTGATGTTTTTAACGCTTGATTAATAAGGGTATTTGTACGGGCTTGTATTTGAGTTAGATTTTATGTGATCTGTAACGTCAAATGCTTTTTGATTGCTTTGCTGTATTTGTTTTTTTGATGTGAATGTTACTTGTTTGTGCTTTTATTGTTACAGCTTGGTAGATAAGTAATACAACATTGGTATATGATTTTTAGGTGGGAGGATAATTTATGTTTGATTTATTGTGAAAAAACGAGGGATTAAAAGAGAGGTATATAAATACTCATTGAGTAATTTTACTGGTTTCTCTGAGTTGTTGATGACTTTGTCACTTTCCGGCAGAAGAGTAAGGTATTTTAATATGAACTTTGGAGGTGGTTATTCAAGAGGGTTACCATGAGGGCTTAGTCGATAGAGGCGGATATAGTTGCTATAACATGCAACTCTTGCAATATGTTATAACAACGACATTCAGTCTAATACTAGTTAAATAATAGAAACTTACGTTAATAAAAAGCCAGTTTTAGATGTACGCCCAGATAACCGATGTTACCCAGTGTTTTATCGAGTTCTGAGTCATTAAATTGAGCGACATAACCATCAATGCCAACACCCACATAACGGGTTATATATTTAGTAAAGGCTAATTCGATGCTACCAATATCAGTTTGGTCT
Organism: Psychromonas marina; assembly: GCF_030161115.1. Lineage (GTDB taxonomy): Bacteria > Pseudomonadota > Gammaproteobacteria > Enterobacterales > Psychromonadaceae > Psychromonas > Psychromonas marina. The sequence goes on along the minus strand of NZ_BSPQ01000013.1, from coordinate 315,832 downwards.
ATTGACTGGTAATGAATACCTAATGTGGCATCAAAGGTTTCTCCAAAGCCATGATTAAGCGCTGCACCCACTTTTAAACCAATGTCATCATTATCGGTTTCACTATTCCAGTAATATATAAGATTGCCATCGATTTCAAGATCCGTTGATTTCAAAATAGGATAACGCCAGCCTATGCCAATATTCGCAAAGTTGTCTTGAAAAGAGATCTCTGTAGCGTTAATTGTCTCATCGTAAAATTCTGCTTTATAACCAAGTTTGAAGATAAACGATTCATTAAGCAGTGCTTGTCCATTGATACCAGCAACGGTGAGATTATTATTTATTTCTTGATAGCCTTTGGCACCAGCGGCGATATTGATAAAGCTGTAGTTAATAGCACTGTTTGCAGCACGATAATCGAGATAATTGATCTCATCATCAGCCATCACGAAGGGGCTAGTACAGAGGCTAAGCAGCAGGGTTTTTGTTAATATTTTCATGGGATTACACCTAAGTAACGAGTTTACTTAGTATAATAGCAACAAAAGGTCTATAAAGAGACATTAATCTGTGATCTCGCACTTAGAATCTACTTTAAGATAAGTAAGTTAGCGAGTATTCACAGATTATAGGAAGGTTATTATCTTCTGTTTTTACGGCTTCTGCGTCGACGTGCTTCTTTTTTGGCTACTTTATCTTCTGCTTGTTGTGCCATCAATTTAACGACTTCAACTTTTTCGACTTCTGCCATATCAGGTGTTTCGACACTGATAGGCCCTAATGCACCAGAACGTAATTCGTTTAGTAAAATAGTTGATACTTTATAGATATCAAAATGTCCGCCTGCACGTAAACAACCTCGACGTTGCGCAATCGCTTCCATTAACTCATGATCAGTTTCTGGCACTTCCTCAAGCTCATAACGTGCTTTTAAACGATCTGGGTAGTGCTTGATTAAATACTCTGCAGCATAATAAGCGATATCTTCATACTCAATCGCGGTATCTTTAATCGCGCCTGTTACTGCCAAACGATAGCCTGAATTTTGGTTCTCTATTTTTGGCCATAAAAATCCCGGTGTATCACAAAGCATAATGCCACTTGGTAAGCGAATACGTTGCTGATTTTTAGTTACCGCAGGTTCATTACCCGTTTTAGCGATGATACGATCTGCTAAAATATTGATAATCGTTGATTTACCTACATTGGGAATACCCATGATCATGGCACGAATCTGTTTATCTTGACTTAAACGATTCGGTAGCATCTGTTGGCATAATTTAGTGATTTGGTGTACTTGTTCGATTTTATTCGTGGTGATCGCTAATGCTTTTATACCTTCCTCTTGCTCAAGGTAATCAACCCATAATGCAGTGATCTCAGGATCCGCTAAATCAGATTTATTAAGTACCTTAATACAAGGTGTTTTTTCTCGAATTGATGCAATCAGCGGGTTTTCACTGCTGTAAGGAATACGTGCATCAACCACTTCGATGATGATATCAACCTGTGGTAATACTTCTTTGATCTCTTTGTGTGCCTTGTGCATATGCCCAGGAAACCACTGAATACTTGTACTAGCCATTTGATTTTACTGCCTTATATTTTTACTTACACGCTTATAAACTGCTTAATCAGCATGTTTGTATTATTGATAATGAACTTTGTGGAGCATTTTAACTGATGAGAGCGCAGAGATACATTTTATTTGAGGGTTGTGCAGTGGTTAACACTGAGTAATTGCTTGGTTTTTAAAGATAAGCTCGTATTTGTTATGCTCTAGGCTATCACGGCTGATAGAATAATGACTCAATCTCCTCTTCTTTAGGTTTTTTTACGTTAATGAAATCAATCTCTTCAAGTTTTTTCGGCCGACTCTTTGGCAACCGCACGAAAATAATCATCGATGATAAAGGACTGACGATCCTTGTTAAAAAACAGATAACGGAAATTAGTTGGCAAGCGATGTTATCGCCACCACAGTTTATTGCTGGTTGGTTTGGACAAACCATTTCCTTTAGTACGCTTGAACAGCAATATGTGCTCAGTAAGCTCGATTACAGTAGTGATAAAAAACAGCAAGAGACGATTGAAACATTATGGATTGAAAATCATAAAAACCGTCTGCAAACACTAATAAACAAGGTGGATAGTGTTATTCGTCGTCGCTATTTACGCCAATCTGCTATCAAAAAGATACAGCTGGTAGTGAACACTGAATATCAGCGCTGGTTTCCCTGGGCTAAGTCGAGTCGTTGTTTACAACAAACGGGTAAACTGACGCAGTTATTAGCCGATTATCATCGCTGGCAACAATCTGATTTTGATGCCTGCCGTGAAACTTATATTCAGCAACAGTTATCAACTTATCAGCGCTATTTCGACACAGTTGAAACAAATCCATTAACCCCAATGCAACGTCGAGCTTGTATCATTGATGATGATAATAACCTGTTATTAGCGGGCGCAGGAACGGGTAAAACCAGTGTTATGGTCGGGCGAACCGGTTATCTATTAAATAGCGGACAAGCGAATAATGATCAACTATTACTGCTTGCTTATGGTAGAAAAGCGGCCGATGAGATGGATCAACGTATTAAAGAAAAACTGTCAACGGATAAAGTCTCAGCAACTACTTTTCATAGTTTAGGGTTGACCATTATCGCACAAGTTGAAGGGGCAAAGCCAAATTTGTCACGGTTTGCTGAGGATGAAAAAGCCAAAGCGAAGTGGGTACAAAGTTATTTCGAATATTTAATAGAGCAGCAGGCACCATACCGTAAGCTGGTATTAGGGTATTTCAGTCAATATTATTACGTTGAAAAAAATGAATTTGATTTTAAAACCCTCGGTGAGTATTACCAATATTTAACCGATAACGATATTCGCACCTTAAAAGGAGAGTTGGTTAAAAGCTTTGGGCAGTTGCATATTGCCAATTGGTTGTTTACTCACGGTGTTGAATATCAGTATGAAGTCAATTATCAAGTTGAAGTTAGTACGATTGAGCGTAAACAGTATCAGCCCGATTTTTTTCTTCCAGAGTTGAACCTATATATTGAATATTATGGTATTGATGAAAATGGTGAAACTGCATCTTACATTGATCAAGAAAAATATCATCAATCGATGCAATGGAAGCGCGATACGCATCAGAAGAATAGTACACAGTGTATTGAATTTACTTACGCGCAACATCGAGCTGGCACACTTCTACCTTCCCTAAAAGAACACTTTGAAATAAATGCGTTTGAATGTAGCAGACTTTCCGATCAGGCAATGTTAGTAACGTTACGAGAAACAGGACGTATTACACTACTTGCTGAAATATTTACAAAGCTAGTCGGACTTTATAAAGCGGCCTGTTTAGATGCAAGTACTGAAAAACAAGTGATTGCAAACGCAGTCGCCCCGCAGCAAACGGAGAAAGTATTCGCGTTACTGACGCCTATAATAGACAAATACCAAGCAACATTAACGAAAAATGGTGAGATAGACTTTGAAGATATGATCAACAAAGCGCTTAACTATATTAATGCAGGGCTGTTTAAATCACCTTGGCGTTACATTATGGTGGATGAGTTTCAGGATATTTCTGAGCCACGAGCTCGTTTAGTAAAGGCGTTGCGTGATAATAATCAAGACTGTTCTGTTTTTGCGGTGGGCGATGATTGGCAAGCTATTTATCGTTTCAGCGGCGCAGATGTAAGCCTCACGACCGGATTTTCCGATTATTTTGGTGCAACAACACAAACAGAGCTTGATCAAACATTTCGTTTTAATAATAAAATAGGTGAAGTGGCGACCGCTTTTGTTGGTAAAAATCCAGCGCAAATAGATAAAATTATTCATTCTAAAAAACAGGTCTCTGCACCCGCGGTATCAATCTTACGTCGAAGTGCCGGTGGCGCTACCACACAAAATCAGCCCTTAGTAGATGAAATGGCAAATGGCGCGATTGATGATGTATTAGCAGCAATCACCGCTAAAAGTGATAAAAAAACGTCAGTTTACCTGCTCGCCCGTTTTTGGTTTCAACTACCTAATAAAGGGGCTATCACAAAGTTAAATCAAAAATATCCGATGTTAACCATACAAACACAATCTTTTCATACGGCTAAAGGTAAAGAGGCTGATTACGTGGTTATTCTTGGGCTCAAATCAGGCAAGCATGGTTTTCCCTCCACTAAAGCGACACCGCCTATTTTAGAGGCCTTACTTGCTAAACAGGAGGATTTTGAACACGCAGAGGAGAGGCGTTTATTCTATGTGGCGTTAACGCGTGCGAAGGATAGATCTTATATCATTGCTGATATGACCGATGCTAGCACTTTTGTTAAAGAGTTGATTGCAGAGCATGATGTTGAACTGAATGAGTTTGGCATTACTGTTAATCAAGCATTTGTTGAGCAGATACGTTGTTTAATCTGTGAAACGGGCACGCTAAAACCCCGTGTCGGTCGCTATGGTAACTTTTATTCTTGCTCTCATTTTCCTCGTTGTGATCATAAAGAGAGAGCTTGCGAAAAATGTGCAAGTGTCATGACAAAAAACAGATTCCCGGGTTTTAAAACCTGCTTAAATCCGACTTGTAACGATATCTTACCTGTTTGTGAAAAGTGTGGTGCTGAAATGGTATTACGCAAAAGTAATAAAGGGGAGTTTTGGGGATGCAGAAACTATAAAGGTAATGATCCATTGAGCTGTAAAAACGGTATTGATAAAGCACAACTACAATGGCCAAAGATAAAAGTGTAGGTTTTTTCACTGAAAACGCTGGGTAACAGGATAAGGAGATAACATGTTAAATATGAGTTTCGATAAAAAGGTGGTGATAAACACCGAACAACAAGCATGGGTTGCCAGTCCTAAAGCAGGTGTTTGGCGTAAGCCTCTTGCACGAGAAGACGCTGAACGAGGCCATGCAACGAGTATTGTAAAATTTGATGCAGGGGCAACGTTTAGCGAGCACGATCATCCTTTAGGTGAAGAAATATTGGTATTGTCAGGTGTTTTTTCTGACCACACGGGCGATTATCATGCGGGTAGTTACTTTAGAAACCCAGAAGGCTTTCTGCACGCGCCCTATAGTAAAGAGGGATGTGTAATATTGGTTAAGCTACACCAGTTTCAAGGTGGAGATAAAGAGCACTTGGTGATTGATACTCATCAGCAACCTTGGCTGCCGGGTATAGGCGGTTTACAAGTTATGCCCCTGCATCAACATTTAGGTGAGTCGACTGCTTTAGTGAAATGGCCTGCAGGTGAAAAATTTCAAAAACATCGTCACTTTGGTGGTGAAGAGATCTTTGTAATTAGTGGCGAATTTATTGATGAGCACGGACGTTACCCGAAAGGTAGCTGGATCAGAAGCCCGCATTTGAGTGAGCATAACCCTTATGTTGAACAAGAAACCGTTATTCTAGTGAAGGTAGGGCACTTGTAGGGCGTTTTTAATCAATTGGTAATGCCAATTGTGTATGATGTTAAGCTATGGTTTTAAATATTAAGAATAATGGATAGAGAAAATGATGAACAGCGCAGAAAATACGATACAAGAAACTAAAAACTGGGTGAGTAAGGTGATAGTGAAATACAATATTTGCCCTTTTGCGCGTAGAGAAGTGGAGCGAGGCTCTATCCGTTATAAAGTCGCAGAGGGGCATGACAAAGCAACGGTGCTGCAGTGCTTATTAAATGAGTGCCGTTTTTTAGATGAGCACAGTGAAACGGAAACAAGTTTATTTATTATGCCTACCGGATTTGAAGGGTTTTATGATTTTTTAGATCTTGTTGAACTAGCTAATGATCTGCTTGAAATGGAGGAGTATGAGGGAGTGTATCAATTAGCAAACTTCCACCCAGATTATTGTTTTGCAGGGGAACCGCAAAACGAACCCTCAAATTATACTAATCGTTCTCCTTACCCGACGTTGCACATTATTCGTGAGAGCAGTATGGAACTAGCGATTAAAAACCATCCGGATGTGGATGCGATACCGGAGCGAAATATCGCTTTTGCCACGAAAAAAGGTAACCCTTTTTTCGCTGATCTATTGGCAAGTTGTTTGCTTAAAAAGTAGCAGGTAAAGTTAGCTGTTTGTTGATGGTTTGATGCCAAATTGGTGAACGTTATCGATCGCCTGTTCCTCTAAATATTGTGTAAAGTCTGCAGCTGTTTTAGGTTTAGAAAAATAGTATCCCTGAAACTGCATGCAACCTTTATCGATTAACATCGTCACCTGCTCTTTATTTTCAACACCTTCAGCAATGACATTAAGTTCTAAATTATTAGCGATGGAAATAATCGTTGTCACAATCATGGCATCTTTAGGTTGATTGATAATATCGCGAACAAAGCTTTGATCTATTTTTAATTGGTCTAATGGCAGCTCTTTTAGGTAGCGCAATGAAGAGTATCCAGTGCCAAAATCATCAATAGACAATCGCACGCCTAGTGATTTTAAAACGGTCATTTTATCGATGGTATCGCTAATATCTTTAATCACAATACCCTCTGTTATCTCTAGTATTAATCGTTTGGGATTAATCTGATGCTTTTTGATCGCATCACGTACAATGTTAACAAAGTTAATATCACGAAATTGTTTCGGGCTAACATTAACCGATATTTTTTTCAAATGGTTGCCGTTATCGGACCAGGTTTTAAATTGAGCACAGGCGGCATCAATAACCCATGTTCCGAGTTCAATGATCAAGCCACATTCCTCTGCAATCGAAATAAACTCAATAGGGGATAACACGCCTTTGTCAGGATGGGTCCAACGAACGAGTGCTTCAGCGCCTAAACAGTTACCCTGATTATCAACCTGTGGCTGATAGACAAGAAACAGCTGATTTGTATCTAAAGCAACGCGCAGTGATTGCTCTATCTCAACTCGTCGAAATGCACGTTCTTGCATCTCGGTATTGAAGAAACAGTATCCATTTTTACCCTTTGCTTTTACCCTATACATTGCCGTGTCTGCTTGACGAAGCAGTTCATCGGAGCAATTACGTTGTTGAGGGAAAACACTAATACCAATACTAATGGTCATATGATGAAGTTGGTTGTTTAAAGAAATAGGTGCTTGCATCGCTTCTACTAACTTTTGTGCGACAACCGTTGATTCGTAATTTAATTGTTTAGAAAAAGTATAATTTTTAGTGATTAAAACCACAAATTCGTCACCACCTAAGCGTGCAACGGTATCCTCTTTACGTACTGTCTGTGTAAAGCGCTCTGCAACACGCAGTAATAGCTGATCACCGACATCGTGACCGAGTGAATCATTGATCCGCTTGAAGTTATCAATATCGATAAATAACAGGGCACCAAAACAGTTTTCTCTATCATAACCCGCAAGTTTATTATTGATACGGTTGATCAGCATACGTCGATTAGGTAGCCCTGTTAACGCATCAAAATGTGCCAGTTTTTCAACCTTCTTCTGACTATGTAGTAATTGCGCGGTGCGTTGGTTGAAAATTTCAACGAGTGTTTTTAGCTCTCCTTTTGCAGATGTATCAAATAACTTCATCGGGCTATGATCGTCGTCTACTTGATATTGTACCTGCTGGGCTAAATGACTAATTGGCGAGCTTACTATATGGCGTATTACCAGCCAAATAATGAAAACGGTAAACAGTAGCGCAATAAAAGTGTAAAAAATAAGCTGCTTATAAGTAGCAGTTATTGCCCCGACGCTTTGGCTGTATGGCATGACCGTAATAATTTTCCAGTAGGTATCGGGCATGACTCTGATAGAAACGAAGACTGGTTCATGGAGTAGTAGATCATCTTTTAACTGTACATTAACGCGTTTCGTCTCATCATTTGCATTACTACGTGAATGGAATAATGACGCGACGATAAGGTTTGCTTCCTCTTCACTTATTTGATAACTATTGAGTGCAATAGTCGCGGATAACTTTTTACCAAAACGCGTATTAGTTTCTAATTTACTGAGCAATGACTGACGTTGTTCGTCTAACAACTGACTTAATGGCATAAATGTAGGATATTGTTGTGAAAAGTCTTGATAATTGACAAATGATTTTAATTCACTGCCATCTCGGTTTTTGACCGTAGAGATAACTTGTTCTATTTCTGGGTAGGAGAGAAATGTGCCATTACGATCAATGGCAAAAGCATACCCACCAAATGATTTTGTTACCTTAGTGAGCAGCTGCTGTAAGCCATCTAAGCGAAGATCAATGGTGGCAACACCAATATTTTTCTTGGCTTTTGTGATTGGTGCACTGACGGTGACCATCGGCTCTAGAGAATAAGGGTCTGTATAGGATTTAGACCAATATACACCGCCTTCTAAAAGATGTGTTGCGGGCACATACCACTCCTCATGGTGATAACCCATGCCCATTTTCTCATTGTAATTATTATAGAAATTAAGCTTTCCTGATTTATCACGCGCCCAAAAAAAACTATGTCTTTCGACCTCTTCATTAAACTCATAAGGGGCTGGCCAAATCCCGCCTCCTGCAATGAAAGCTTCTGTGCCTTTATAATTAATTACTTGTGGGAATAGGGCATAGTATGATTCGCTATCATAAGGCAGTTGTTCAGCAAGATTAGCCATAGTATCAACTAATGTTGAACTCAGTATGGTATGCCTTTCTAGCTCGGAAATGACTTCGCTACTGGCATTATTTAATCGTAAATAGGCTTCATCTTGGATCATTTTTTCTGCAAAAGTGTTTAAGATCAGCATTACGGAGAGCGCAATAATAAAAAATAGCACTAAAAATAGAGCTGCTATTTTGAATTTTAGGCTTTCATACCACTTGAAAGAAAACACTGCTTTATTATCTATACTATTAATACCCATAAAGCGGCTCATCATTTTCAGTGAATTTCTAATGAGTTAAGCACATCTATGAAAAAACACACAAAAAAATCAAACTATAATTACTTTAATTTGACCTTTGTAGGGGTGATGACGAATCAGATTCTGAATAAACAAGGGTTTTGAAAGTTCAGTGTATTCTTTTGTGGGCTGTAAATATATTTTTTATCTCATGATTTAATTCTGTTCTTGTGATCTATGTCCTTACTGTGTAGTGTGCCGTGTTTATTCGGGTTGTGCTTTTCATAACCTGCAACTATTTATTAAATACACTTTTATATTAAGGGATATCTGGATATGAGCCATAAGCTGATTCTTGTACTTAACTGCGGTAGTTCTTCTCTGAAATTTGCCATTATCGATACTGTAAGTGGTGATGAGCTACTAACTGGCCTTGCTGAATGTCTTCATTTAGAAAATGCTTCTATCAAATGGAAGCTAGAAGGCGTTAAAGGTAAAGCTGAACTAGGTCAGGCTGCTCATAAAGAAGCATTAGCTTACATCGTAGATGAAATTCTAGCGGGTAAAGAAGCGCTTAAAAATAGTATCCATGCAATTGGACATCGTGTTGTTCATGGTGGCGAGAAATTTACTTCTTCAGCTGTTATTTGTGAAGATTTCATGACAAGCCTTAAAAGCATTACACTTGCTCCTTTGCATACACCTGCACATATTGAAGGTATTGAAGCTGCACAGTTTGCATTCCCAACATTAGAAAATGTTGCTGTATTCGATACTGCTTTCCACCAAACAATGCCTGAACATGCTTACCTATATGCACTTCCGTACAAATTGTACGCTGAAAATGGTATCCGTCGTTACGGAATGCACGGTACAAGTCATTACTTTATCAGCCTTGAAGTTGCTAAAATCTTAGACAAGCCACTTGATGAACTAAACATTATCAATTGTCATCTAGGCAATGGCGGTAGTGTTTGTGCGATTAAAAATGGTAAATCAGTAGATACTTCAATGGGTATGACACCACTTGAAGGTCTTGTAATGGGTACACGTTGTGGTGATATCGACCCTGCGATCATTTTCCACTTACATGATCAACTTGGTTATTCATTCGATGAAATCAACACAATGTTGACTAAAGAATCAGGTCTTTTAGGTCTAACTGAAAAAACAAGTGACTGTCGTTACGTTGAAGATAACTACCTAACTGACGCTGCTGCAAAACGTGCAATGGAAATTTACTGTTACCGTCTTGCTAAATACATCGCAGGTTACACTGCTGCATTAGACGGCCGTTTAGACGCTGTTGTATTCACTGGTGGTATCGGTGAAAACTCTGCACCAATCCGTGAATTAACACTTCAGCGTTTAAGCCTACTTGGTTTCAACGTAGACAGTGAAGCAAACTTGAAAAACCGTTTCGGTACTGAAGGTATTATCACTACTGCTGACAGTACACCTGCAATGGTTATTGCAACTAATGAAGAATGGGTAATTGCTCAAGATACATTAGCATTAACTTCCAAGTAATTAATTCTCAATCACATTGTGATTGGGTAATTAATAACATGAAAAGCCAGTAGCGATACTGGCTTTTTTATATGTTGCGTTTTAAACCTGTCATCCTACCCCCTTACAATCCCTTCCTGACCATCAATTATTCACACTGCCAATTACCAATCAAAATACCCTATGTGCCGTGGTAGCATGATTTTTAACCGCATATGTGTCAAAGTGTGTCAGAAAGCCTTTGTCAGACACAATCTGTCACAATTTATTCTCTTTTCGACATATTCCTGACAAATTGTTTTGTTTAAATAATAATTATAACTTATTGTTATTATTATTTTTTTAGTGCTAATTTATCCCCTCAAATCGGAAGAACATAAATAATGAAGAAATCTGCTTTATTGACTACAGTGGTCATCATTTTATCTACATGGAGCAGTTCATCGCTATTTGCTAACCCTAGCGCCAGCAAACGAAGTGCACCTGTTATTCCTGTATACAGCACGGTTGTTGACTATCATGAAATTACACAACATCTTTCATTAATCGGTAAATTACAATCAGATCAATTTGTAAGCATCGCAACACAAGTATCAGGTAAGGTCAGCACCATCAATGTAAAAGCAAATCAGACGGTGAAAGAGGGGCAGTTACTGTTTAAGTTAGATGATAAAAAAGTACAGGCTGCATTATTAGAAGCAAAAGCGTATTTAGCCGATGAACTAAGAAAATTAAATGAACATGAACGGTTGGTTAAAAGTAATACTGTTACTCAATCGGCTTTAGATGCTCAAATTGTGCAGGTAGATATTGCAAAAGCACGTTTAACCTCGATACAAACCGATGTTAATTATCATTATTTAAAAGCACCTTTCTCTGGCACGATCGGTTTGTTAGATTTTAGCCGTGGGCAAATTGTATCAATTGGTTCTGAAATGCTAACCCTAGATGATCTGTCAACAATGACCCTTGACCTACAGGTACCAGAGCATTATTTATCGCAACTTTCTAGAGGTATGCAAGTGAGTGCGACTAATCGTGCTTGGCCTGATACACAGTTTACCGGTGAGTTAGTTGCTATCGATTCGCGTATTAATCCTGACACGCTCAATTTACGTATTCGTGTGAAATTTGATAACCAAGATAAGTCCTTAAAACCGGGCATGTTGATGTCTGCAAAAATAGCATTTCCTGTGATTAATGAGCCAATTATTCCTGTGCAAGCAATTGAATACTCAGGGACTAAACGTTTTGTTTATCGTATTACCGATAAAAATACCGTGCAACGTACTGAAGTAATGTTAGGTGGGCGTGTTGAAGACAGCGTATTAATTGAATCTGGCGTTAAAGTGGGTGACAAAATTGTTGTGCAAGGTCTGGTGAATATGTCTGATGGACTGAAAGTTAAAGACCTAAGTATTGAAGACATATCGGTAGCAAACAAAAAAGGTAAACAGCAAACGACAGAGCAACCAAATCAGGAGACTAAATAATGTGGCTTTCTGATACCTCAGTCAAACGACCGGTCGTGGCGATTGTACTGAGCCTTTTATTATGTGTTTTTGGTTTAGTTTCTTTTGAAAAACTGGCTGTACGAGAGATGCCTGATATCGAGAGTCCGGTCGTTACGGTGATGACTCGTTATGATGGGGCCGCAGCGTCTATCATGGAAAGTCAGGTTACTACGGTGATTGAAGACCAGATATCAGGTATCAGTGGTATCGATGAAATCCAATCAGTTTCGCGCAACGGGATGTCACGTATTACGGTGACTTTTGATTTAAGTTGGGATTTGACTGAGGGGGTCAGTGATATACGTGATGCAGTTGAAAAAGCGAAGCGTAATTTACCCGATCAAGCGGATGATCCAACGGTATCTAAAAATAATGGTAGCGGTGAGGCTTCACTGTATATCAATTTAAACTCTAATAAGATGGATAGAGTACAGCTTACAGACTATGCGCAACGCGTATTAGAAGATCGATTTGGTCAAATTTCGGGTGTTAGTTCAGTAAGCTTAAGTGGTGGTTTATATAAAGTTATGTACGTTAAGCTATTACCTGATTTAATGGCTGGGCGTGGTGTAACCAGTGTCGATATTACTAATGCATTAAAGTCCGAAAATGTTGAAGACCCAGGTGGTGAAGTACGTAACGACACAACGGTCATGTCGGTAAGAACAGCGCGTTTATATGCACAGCCAGAAGATTTTGATTATTTGGTTGTTCGCCGAGGTAATGATGGCACGCCAATCTACCTTAAAGATGTTGCTCAGGTAACCATTGGTGCTGAGAATGAAAACTCCTCTTTTAAAAGTAATGGTCAGGTTAATTTAAGCTTAGGCATTATCCCGCAGTCAGATTCAAATCCGCTTGATGTTGCTATTCAAGTACGTAAAGAGGTTGATAAAGTACAAGACTTTTTACCAGAAGGGACAAGCTTATACGTTGACTATGATTCGACTGTGTTCATTGAAAAATCCATCTCCGAAGTTTACAACACATTGTTTATCACTGGCGGATTAGTGATATTAGTGCTGTATATCTTTATCGGGCAAGCACGTGCGACCATTATTCCAGCGATCACCGTACCCGTATCGTTAATTTCCTCTTTTATAGCCGCTTATTACTTTGGTTTTTCCATCAATTTAATTACCTTAATGGCACTTATTTTATCAATCGGGCTGGTGGTTGATGATGCGATCGTGGTGGTTGAGAATATATTTCATCATCTTGAGCGGGGAGAGCCTCCCTTACTTGCTGCTTACAAAGGCACACGTGAAGTTGGTTTTGCGGTGGTAGCAACAACATTGGTATTGGTGATGGTATTTTTACCTATCTCCTTTATGGATGGCATGGTGGGGTTATTGTTTACTGAGTTTTCAGTATTATTGGCGATGTCGGTTATATTTTCTTCGTTGATCGCATTAACATTAACACCTGTGCTTGCCAGTAAAATACTAAAAAATAATACCAAACAAAGTCGTTTTAATTTAAAAGTTGAAGCGATGTTTTATCGCCTCGAGATGGCTTATCGTAAGTTAGTTAGTAAAGCGGTAAAGCGCCGTGTTCTCGCACCGTTAGTCATTATTGCCTGTATTGGGGGAAGTGTTGTATTAATGCAACAAGTGCCATCACAATTAGCGCCAAAGGAAGATAGAGGAGTGTTGTTTGCGTTTGTAAAAGGCGCAGAAGGTACCAGTTATAATCGTATGAATGCAAACATGGATATTGTTGAGCAGCGAATTCTTCCTCTAGTTGGCCAAGGCATCATCAAATCTTTTAGTACTCAAGCACCTGCTTTTGGAGGTAATGCGGGAGATCAAACTGGTTTTGTGATCATGATTTTAGAGGATTGGGGAATACGTACGGTCAGTGCACAAAATGCCCTAGGGATAATTAACAATGCCTTAAAAGATATTCCTGATGTGCGTGTACGCGCTATGATGCCTGGTTTTAGAGGTGGTTCAAGTGATCCAGTACAGTTTGTATTAGGGGGATCTGATTATCCTGAACTTGAAAAGTGGGCACAGGTATTAAGACAAGACGCTGAGCAAGCAGGCTTATTAGTGGGTGGTGATACTGACTATAATGAAAAAACACCAGAGCTAGTGGTGACGATGAATAAACAACTTGCTGCAGAGCTTGGGATCAGTGTCTCGGATATATCAACGACTCTGGAAGTGATGTTAGGTGGTAGCAGTGAAACCAGTTATATCGATCGTGGTGAAGAATATGATGTTTACTTACGTGGTGATGAAAACAGTTTTAATAACGCGACCGATTTAAGCCGTATCTATATGCGCAGTAATAAAGGGGATTTAATTACGCTTGATACGATTACTGAAATAGAAGAGGTCGCTTCGGCGAGCAAGTTATCTCATTACAACAAACAAAAAGCGATTACTTTATCTGGTAATGTCGCCGAAGGTTATACGCTTGGTGACGTATTAGATTTCTTAGATAAACAAGCAATTTCACAATTACCCGCTGATATTTCTATCTCCTATTCGGGGGAGTCGAAAGATTACAAAGAGAATAGCAGCAGTGTGTTGATTGTCTTCGGCTTAGCACTATTAGTCGCCTATTTAGTGCTCGCTGCGCAGTTTGAAAGCTTCATTAACCCATTAGTGGTGATGTTTACGGTACCAATGGGAGTATTTGGTGGTTTTATTGGTTTGTATTTTATGAGCCAAGGGCTTAATATATATAGTCAAATTGGTATGATCATGCTGATTGGTATGGTGACGAAGAATGGTATTTTAATTGTCGAGTTCGCCAACCAGTTACGCGACCAAGGTCGAGAGATTGAGCAAGCGATTATTGATGCTTCTGCGCGACGTTTACGTCCGATCTTAATGACGGCGTTTACAACACTTGCAGGTGCGATTCCATTGCTACTGTCATCTGGTGCGGGCTCTGAAAGCCGTATTGCTGTCGGTACGGTTATCTTCTTTGGTATGGCATTTGCCACTTTTGTTACGTTGTTTGTTATTCCTGCTATGTATCGCTTAATATCAGGAAAAACACACTCACCCGGTTATGTTGAAGCGATGTTAGAGGAGGAGTTAAGAAAAACTCACTAACATCTTTTAAGCGATACCAATTACATTAAAGTAGTTGGTATCCAACTTTTTGAAAGTGATAATTACATGAATTCACCGTTTAAATATTTACTCTTAATTTTGTCTCTTTCTTTATATTCCCAAGTTAATGCGGATGAAGCCATCGATGTTAACGAAGCAACCCCGCCGGATTCAGAATCTATAGGGTGGTTTGACAGTTTATTAGCTGCTTTGGGGGCCAGTGATTCTGTCGATGTTAGTGATGGTATAGACTGGGGCGTGTTACCCGGTCCATTTTCAAACCCAGAACAAGGCTTTGGGATTGGTGTTGCTGCCATTGGACTGTATGCGCCACAAGGATTAGACACAGGTAATCAACTATCCACTCTCACTATCAGCGCTTATGGCTCATCTAAAGGCTCTTTTGGGGTCGGTGTTAACAATTCTACTTTTCTAAATCAGAATATGATCAAATTGGGATTTGAAGGTGCTCTTTCTCATTCTCCTGATCAATATTGGGGAGTGGGGAAAGAAGCCGCTGAAAATGACAGTAAGCAAACTAAACATACTGCGCTATATTTAAATTTAGCACCCACTATCTCTTATCAATTCATTCCTCACTATTTTATTAAAGCAGGTATTACCGGTACATTCTTATATAACCAAGAGGCAGAAGGGACGGCACTGACCAGTGAAGAGTTAGAAGATAAAACTAATCTCGGTATGCTGTTAGCTTTGGAATATGATACGCGTGACTATGAAAGAAACCCTTATAGTGGTCGCTATATTAGCCTTGAGCAACGTCAGTACTTTGATGTATTCGGCGGTGATTATGATTATCAAGAGTTAATTTTTAACTACAGAGAATACATTAATGTGGTTGATGATAATGTGTTAGCTTTCGACCTGTATTATGAAGGCCTTAGTGATGAGGATGAATTACCTTGGTTTGCAATGAGCAAATTGGGGGGGGATAAACGCATGAGGGGTTATTACAGTGGTCAATACCGGGATCGATACCAAATTGCAGCGCAGGTCGAGTATCGTCATCGGTTTAACGAACGACATGGGATGGTTGCTTGGATTGGCGCAGGTAATGTCGGCGAACATTTTGACTCTTTATTTGAAGATGAATGGCTACCGACCTATGGACTTGGCTATCGTTTTGCATTTAAACCGAGAGTAAATGTTCGTTTAGATCTCGCCTTTGGCGATGATTCTGTAGTGTATTTTAATGTTTATGAAGCATTTTAAAATCAATAAAAAAACTAATAAAAATTAAGAAGGTAAATATGAAATTAAAAATAGTCTTACTAAGTTGCATCTATCTATTCTCCCCGCTCAGTTATGCTGAAAAGTCAGAACCTAAAAATGAGGTTGATGTTGTCGTCGATGCCCCATCTGGTTTGCGACCTTGTTGTGCTTTTGGCATCAATATGAAATCCAAACTTAGCATTATTCCTGTCCCTTTTTTTAGAGTAAATAATATTGTCGAAGTTTCAGACTTAGCTTCTCACCATTATAATGATGGTACACAAGGGGTGATGGCAAGCTTAGCTGGAAATGCTGAAGAGTTAAATGGACTTATTTACACGTCTCGAGGTGGTATTATTGATACTGCACATGTCCGTGATACAGGTGACAATACTTTTTATCTTTATAACCAAATTCGCGGTAATTTAGGCATTGAAATGCAGCGTGTGTTAGAGGCTGAACTGCGTGAACGTGTTATTAATTTGTATCCAATTCCCTTTGACTTTAATGCACAAGAGCAACTAAAAGCGGAGATAAATTTAAGCGGTATACTCGCATTTCGTTTAGCACAGTGGCATGAGGCTGCACAGTGGTTTGGTTTTACCTCGGTAGCTGGTTTTAAAGAATATCCTTCTGCTTATTCTCCTGAAGATCTGTATTCAAATATGCTGGGGGCGATTATTGCGATGGAAATTATAGAAGCTAATCCAGATTTAACGCTCGCAGACTATCAGATTCAGTACCCGATAGCATTTCTTAAGCATTTAAAAGAATTAGGTGCGCAAGACGGAGCTAGAACGAAAGAAGTGATGGATGGACTTGATGGTCATTGGTGGGATAGTAAAAAACGTTTACCCGACAAATGGGTGGTTAAAACCCGTGATTATCAACCTCGCTTAACCATCACACCACATTGGGGAGATAGTGATGAGAGAGAAACACTTTCACTTGAACCCTATGCGTATCTTGAAAAGTGGGGGGACGCTACGTTTGTTGCAACTAACCATGAGAGGCATTTTAAAGCATTACCGGCTCAACTAACAAATAAAAGTACATGGACCGTCGCTGACTTAAGTGACATAGCCGCTTTCGCTAAGGCTGCTGATGATAAAGAGAAATTAAGTAATAATCATCTTATCAAAGGCCAATAAACACTTTTTCTGATTAAATTTATCAGCCCAAAAGTAATATGGGCTGATATTACCTCTACTTGTATATACCTATTGTTAACCACCTCAGTCTTTTTGTCTCGAATGACTAAACACAACCTCAATGTAAAATAAGCCAATCAATAGCGGTATTAAATTATCCCTAACATCCTGCTCTTCACCACTGTGTGGCCAGCTCAAGCTGTTCAAAATCGTGCTATAGGGTTTTATGAAGTGAGAAAAACTATTAAAGAATTAACAAAGTTAATCTCTCGAAAGGCTAAACCTCTTACCTTATTAGTCATAATTTTCACTACGCAAACTCTGATCACCTTTTAAATTCTATTGGTATAAGAACTTGTTCATTAAAGCATATGAAAATATCGAACTTGTATAATGAAAATAGCTAATAATTTTATATTTACACTGATTAAAATTTTGTTAAGTAAAGGGTAAAGTCCATAAGTTATTGTTAAAATAGAATTAAAAGAATATCATTTGTTATTTTATTGGTTAGCTCTTGATATAGATCCTACTTATATGTGACAAGTTTATGTAATATATGTAACTAATTTAATATTCGTAATAAAATGGAAATAATTATGCTTTATGGCTTTGATGTTGGTGGTACTAAAATTGCTTTTTGTGTATATGATGAAGCACTCAGTTGCTTATTTGAAGATCAGATCCCGACCCCTCATGATTATCAGACTTTTCTCTCCAGTATTGAAACGATGGTGCATCAAGCCGATGCCAAGTTTAATTGCAAAGGTCAGGTCGGTTTAGGTTTTCCTGGTGCAATTAACGCGAGTGATATGACGTTATATTGTGCAAACGTCCCTGCTTTAAAAGGGAGACCACTGTTTAAAGATCTCTCTGCAATCCTTGATAGAGAAGTTAAAATTGAAAATGATGCTAACTGTTTTCTATTATCTGAATATTTTGGTGGCAGTGCAGACGGTTGTAAAACGGTATTGGGTGTAACCTTAGGAACAGGAGTTGGCGGCGCTATTTGCATTGATGGTAAAACGCTTGTTGGCCAAAACTCTTTTGCCGGCGAAATTGGTCATTACCCGCTCCCTGCAACGATATTAAAAAAATATCCAGAGTTACCAAATTTAACCTGTGGCTGTGGTCGCCAAATGTGTTTAGAGACCTACGTTTCAGGTACTGGTTTAGGTAATTTATATGAGCATTATGCAAGCAGTCCATTAAAGGGTCCTGCCATTCTAAATAAATTTCGAGCTGGCGATAAAATTGCACAAAAGGTCATTAATATCTATTTTGACATTTTGGCTGCAGGTATTGCTACCGCTATCATGGTACTCGATGCAGATGCCATTATTTTTGGTGGTGGCTTATCTAAGTTTGAAATTCTGATTGATGAGTTTACGCAACGTTTACCAAAACATCTGTTAAATGATGTCAAATTACCGAAAGTGGCTAAAGCGACGTTTGGTGGTGAAGGTGGTGTACGTGGTGCTGCATTATTAAACTACCAAAAGTAATTTTTCCATATTCCAATTAGCAAGTTAGCGATTTTTTAAAGAGCGAGGCATATTATTTTTGTCTCGCTTTTTTATATCCGCTTAAATCTCCCTCATTAACACACAATCTTAGCTTAAAAAGATCGACAAACCTCATCAATCCTTATAAATTAGCTCGCTAACACTTTTCTCATATTTTTGCTTAAAATTCGTTCATAAAGGAACTTCTATGGCCCATCAAGCCTATCAACTACTGCGTATCATTCTTATCGATAGCTTTTGGAAAAAACAGGTCAACGAACTTGATTTAACTGGACATACTCAACTCGAAGGCACCAATGGAGCAGGTAAAACGTCATTGATGCGTCTGTTACCGCTGTTTTATGGTATGCGCCCAAGTGACATCGTCAGTAAGGTGGATCAAGCTAAAAACTTTGCTGATTATTACCTGCCACGTGATACCAGTTTATTAGTTTATGAATACCAGCGTCCTTATGGGCAAAAATGTATCGTGTTAGCGAGTTGCAGTGATGGTCGCGGTGTTCACTATAAATTCATTGAAGGTGCTTACGAGAGTCATCATTTTATCGATGATAAAAAACGCTTAACCATCAAAGAAATTGAAAGTAATTATCGTCGTGAAGGCGCTTTTTGTTCAAGTTACTTAGGTGTCGATAAATACCGCCAAGTGATACAGAACCTGCGCAGTGGTCGTAAGATAAAGGATATTCGTCAATTACAAATGCGTTTCTCATTCTCCGATAGCTCAGCGCCACATATCGATAAAGTGGTGAATGGCACGATTGAAAAGAACCTTGATTTTGATGCGGTTAAAAAGATGCTGGTGGAGATAGCCAGTGATCATCTCGCACGAAATAACATTGATGAAAAAGAGAAGATAAGTCTTAATAAAGAGGATATCAGCCATTGGCTTGCAGATATTCAAGCGAGTCGTGCCATTCAAAAAGTGGCCGATAAAATAGCGCTTTGGCAAACCGATTTCACTAGCTTAGATAGCCTGTTGAATAAGCTTCAGCATTTACATTTTGAGATGGTTGCTCATCAGAAAGTATTGCAAGTGAAACAACAGAATTACCAAACGCAAAAGAGTACCACGATCACGGAGCTCGACAGCTTAGAAACACAGCTTAAAGATTCATCTGCAATATTTAGCAAAGACATCAGCAAGTTAGCTGCACAAATAGAAGCGGATCAAAGCCGTATCGACTTGCTTGATGAAGATAAAATGAATTATGAAGACAATGATGCTGCGAGTTTTCAGCTACAGGCCGACCAAGCACCACGTATTCAACAACAACTCAATGAAGTTAATGAGATCATTGCTGCCTTTGAAGGTAATATCAGTAAGATTCAAAGTAAATTTGAAAAGTTAATAAGCCAAGTTAAGCAGCAAAAAATGGTTGATGTGAGTGCCAACAAAGAGCAACGCTTCAGCATTAAAGAATCTGCAAGCGTACAACTATCAGTTATTGCAGAAAACCAGCAAGCACAGCTAGCGAGTTTGAATGAACAGTTAAATGCGACTGATCTAAAACTTAATATGCACAAGCAAGCGCTAGAAAATGAAGTTCAACAGGTTCAGCAGCAACAACGTAATCCAAGCATTGAACCTGAACTGTTAAGCGCGTTGGAAGAAAATCAATCGAGCCTAGGTGAGACTCATGAAACACACTCACTGATTTTAGGGCAACAAAATGAGCTCAATAGTAAACTCAGCGTACTTGAATCTCAACGACTACAACTGCTTGAGAAACACCAAAAAGAAGGGCGTTCACTCGACAAATTAAAACAACAAATTCATGATGTAGAATGCCAATTAAGGCCACCAGAGGGGTCATTGCAACATTTCCTCAGCCATCAGCCTGACGCGAGTACATGGAAAGATAATATTGGTCGTTTATTATCAACTGATCTGCTTAACCGCACCGATCTTGCGCCGACGTGGTGTGGTGAGTCTACTAACATGTATGGTTTACAGGTCGATTTGTTACAGCTGCAAGAGAGTGATTTACAACTCAGCGAAGATCAACTGCGAGAAAAAGCACAGCTATTAGATGAAAAAGTATTACAGATCACTACTAACATCACTACGCTAGAAGAGCAGATAAAAATCGCTAATAAAGACATTCAGGCTTTGGGGCTAACCATTGCAGAAGCGCAGCAGCGCTGTAAGCAAAATGAGTTGAAGCTTGAACAATTAAAAACGCAACAAGTCCACCTTCAGGATAAAAAAGCACGCGCAATAAAAGTACAGCAGTTAGCTTTTGAAGAGCAGTTAAAAAAGCTCAATAGTCAGCAAAAGGACAATCGACTTAAGATCGAAGCCTTTCAAGAGCAGCAGCAAAGCGAACGTCTTGCACTGCATAACATGATGCTCGAGCAACGCATGGTGGTTGAATCGGATCGTGATATCCAATTAGAAGAATTGGATAATCAACTGCAAAAGATTGAGCAAAGCGCATCGGAGCGTTTACGTGATTACAAGAAACAACATAGCACGGCACTCAATGAACTTGATCCTGATGGTGAAGTAGACAAGCGTACACAGCAGCGTATTGAGCTTGAAAAAGCCCTTGATGAATGTGCTATCTTGTCGCGTAAAGCGCGTGAATATGCGCAGTTCATGAATGAGCGTTATCTGCACCGTGATAAGTTGGTTGAGGTTAATCAAAACCGTGAAATTGAGAAACGTGGTTTTGAAAATAGCCTTGAAGACCTGAAAAGTGAAAAGGGTAATGCGATTAGCAACAACCAGAAATCACTTAAAAAATTAAATACACAACTGCGTTCAACTGCTGAACTGCTTACTCAACTCAGTGATAGCCAACATCTCTGCGAAAAGAGTGGTATCTCTGTTTTAGAAAGCGAAAATGAACCAAACAACGAAGCGGATCTTACCGTCAGTTTCTGTTTTGATTGGTTAAAACAGTTCGAGGTAGTCGAGAAACGTTTAGCAGGGCAACTGCAGCGTTTTAATGAAACCTTTAAAAAGAACCATGCAAGCAGTGAACTGTTTGAAAATTGGCAGAAACTCATCGCTGATAACGATAACTTCCAAGGTGCACGTAATCTGTTTAAGTATCGTGACCCGATTACTGACCTACTAAGCAGCGCTGAGCAGAAACAGAAAAACACCTATCAGTTGGTGACGGTCAACGCCAATATGATCAATGAGTTCTATCAACACATTGAGAATTTTGGTCGCCGTATCAAAAGCATCGGTAAACAATTATCTAAAAATGTAACGGCATTGGCACACTTTGAAGCGCTTGCGGACATCAATGTATATACGGTGATGAAGCAAGAAGAGCTTGAATATTGGGGGCCGTTACAGCAGTTCGCTAAACTGTTTGAACAGCATCGAGATGATCTACGCGAGGGAATGGGAGATATTCCTGATGATTTGGTTTATGCGATGCAGAAGCTATCGACTTATTTGCCAAGTGATGGTTTTGTATTGGCACACCATAACCTGTTTGATATTGAATTTTCCATCAGTGAAAAAGGTCAGCTTAAATATGCACGCAATGCACGTCAGCTGAAAAAGATCAGTTCAACAGGGTTATCCTATTTAGCAATGTTATCGCTGTATGCGGGTATTCTTGGAATGTTACGAGGTGAAACACAGTCGCCATCAACGATTATTCTTCCCGTGGATGAGTTAGGTGAGTTGGCTGCTGAAAATATCGACTTGTTGTTGAAAATGTTCTCTGATAACCATATCCGCATGTTATCAGCTTCACCGTCGACCGATCGCCACATTCTGTCACTGTATCATCGTCATTATAAGATCAAAGATAATAAGATATTCCATGCGCAAATCCCGCAGTCACGCATCGATGAATTATTAGCAAAACGTAAGCAGTTGCAGCAGTCAGCGCAAGCGGAGACAAACAATGTTTAAACAAACACTACAAAAATTGTTAACCGGTGAAATCATCTGTGAAACCGCCTTTGCAGATCAGTTTGAGTATCTTAGTGCTGCTGAAAACCGTGAACGCGTTGAAGATTTTTTATCGAACCTAGATAGAAACCTAACTTACCTAGATAGTGCAGATGCCTATTACGTGACCTTTCAAACGGTGGATCAAGAAAATAGTGGCGAGTTAACGCAGCTGTTTCTAGAAATCCGCTCATCGTTTCGTCCCTTGGTGGAGTTTTTAGAGTTGCTATTAAGCGCAACACAAACCGACTTGCCGCTGCGTGCAAAATCGATGGTTAATATTAATGCGTTGTTTGACCCCTTTGAACATGATCAGATCCTACGTGAGCAATTACATCGTTTAAGCGCCGTTAAACCTTTTAAAACCAATAAACTTGAATCACGTGAGCAGTTGGTATTTATCTTTCAAAAATTGGAAGAGATGGGCTATTTAGTGCGTAAGAATAGTGGTAGTAGTCGTTATTATGCCACGGCACGTTTTGACCTTATCTATCTACTCATTGAGTTCTTAAATGACTCTGAGCGTGTTGAATTGCCAGAGAGCATTGAACAAACGCAAGAGGAGTTACTCTTTTAATGGCTGCTTATAACGCTTCCGATGTCGCGGATCTGTTACGCCAAATAGGTGCTCATGACCAGCTACTTGCTGATGCTTATGTCTATGGCAGTGTCAACGAACTACAAAGTGAATCACGCAAGATAGGTAGTTTGCACAAAAGTGGTTTATTGCGACCTGATGATGAAATTGGCGATTACCGTGTCACCGCCGAGTTAAAGCGTATGCTAAATCGTTTGATGCGCAAGCAGAGCAGCTATCGCCAACTTAGTGATATGGGTAAAGTGATCGATACCCTTAATGAAATGGTGATTGATTATCAGATGGCGGTTCAGAGCAATCAGCATGATGATGCCGAATACTACTTAGATCAACTTGATGACCTACTTTATGAAGCCAAAGATAACCTTAATGTCAGCCTAGAGAATATGCATCATGCTATCTCTAGCCAGTTTGGTTTTGTGAGCACCTTGAGCGCTAAGGTACGTGAAAATGAACGCGCCTTAGCCTATGCACAAAAACTGTTGACTGAACTACAACAGATTGATCCTGAAAGCTGTTACGAGTGGGCTGATTGGGCGTGTCCGAGTGATTTTGCGCGTAAGATAAGTGGTTTTGTGTATTGGTTTAACCAAACTCTACCGCGATTACGCTTTATTATCGATAACATGCGTCTGAGTCTATTCCGCCTGCGTCGTGATGAAAAGCAAGCCAGTTTATTACGTAACATGGCACGCTACTTAGTGCAGCACCCTGAGTTTGAGATCAGCGAAACATTGTTTGAAGATGATCAATTACCAGAAACGCTAAAACTAGCACCTGCAATGCCATTAAAAAGCTATGTCGATACACGTAACACTGAATTAGAAACACCACTCATTGCATTGGTGCAAGCACTACGCAAACAGGCCAAATCAGAGCGCTTGGTGGAACGTGAAAGCAGTGATCTTGAGTTTGAAGAACTGCCTGAGTTGGTCATTGACCATGACTTTTTTGAAGAGCAAACAGAGCAATTATTTGAACAGGTAATTAAACATGGTGAGCCGATTTCTGCCATCAATTACTGGCAAAGTGCATTACAAAGCTGGATTGTGAGCGATCAGCTGATCGATCCTAAAGAGTGGGTTGAATTGGTATTTAGTAGCTACTGTAAACTCACCAATGATCAACAGGATGCCTTAGACATCAAACCTAAAGGTACGGTTCTTCCTGGTACTGATGCC
Source organism: Psychromonas marina (assembly GCF_030161115.1). GTDB lineage: Bacteria > Pseudomonadota > Gammaproteobacteria > Enterobacterales > Psychromonadaceae > Psychromonas > Psychromonas marina. Next base: position 291,317 of record NZ_BSPQ01000013.1, on the reverse strand, counting down.
AACTACACTTATAGTGATGTATTGGTCTTGTTGAGATGAGAATTGAACGATAAATTGAACTACGAAAATTGAATTAATAGGACTAGGGGAGTAGGGCGATGAAGAAAGGGCTGTTTGAATATTGTCAAAAGCATTTACGTGTTTGTGGAAAATTCAAAGCGAGTTCTTCTTTTGAAAAATTAGCCTGCCTTGGTATCGGTTGCATTGAAAGTGGTTGGTTCTATTTTAATGAGAAAGATAAGCAACAGTTAATTGAGTTGGTTGCTAGTGAACATGATGGAATTCATTTGTACCGTGATAGCTATCCCCTCCAGAAAACGCGTGATGAAAAAGCGATCACACAGCGCGATGAGAAAGGTGGTGCCTTGAAGGTCAGTGAAGATTTTGTTTTGCTCAATAGCCTCAATAATTTTCGCATTAACCAACAAATCACGTCAATTAGCGAACTTACTTCTCTTGGTCAATACGTTTGTGCGACTGACATAAACACTATTGAGCATCAACAAATTGTGCTCGTTGAAAACCTGGTTGTGATGGCAAATCTGAAGCGTTTAAATATTCCTGAGTCCTTAAGCGAAGCGCTGTGGGTATATCGCGGTGATCTGCAAGTGCAACAACAAACAGGCACTGCATACTCTTTTTTTAGACGTTTTAAAGATTCCCATCAACTGATCTGTTTCAGTGATCTTGATCCGAGTGGAATACAAATTAGCCTGACATCGGGTGCGACTCAGTGGCTAACCATTGCTGATGGTTTAGATTTGAACATTGAATTAAAAGGTCCTGAACAGGAGTGGTTTAAGCAACAAAAAGCGATCTGCTACCTTAATAATCAGCAACTTCCTACGTACTGTGCATCGCTTTTTATGAAAATGAAAGCATCACAAATCACCTTAAAACAAGAACATATGCTTGCGCACTCATTAAAACTCTGTTTATCACCATTAACCTCATAACTGCTCGCTTCATTCCCTTAAAAACATGCTAAAATATGCGCCTAAATATCTAATACACAATAAAGAGACCATTATGTTAATTACTCAAAATAGCGCCGTTGAATTCCATTACACATTAAGCGAAGCGGGTACACAGATTGAATCTAGTCTTAATGCTAAACCATTGGGTTATTTACACGGCCACGGTGATGTATTTCCAGCTCTTGAAGCAGCGTTTCTTGGTAAGACGGTTGGTGATACATTAGAAGTGACATTAACACCTGAACAAAGTTATGGTGAGATCCGTGAAGATAGTATTCAACGTATCCCTAAGAAACACATTCAATTTGAAGGTAAATTGCAAGTTGGTTCGGTTGTCGTGGTTAACTCAAACCAAGGTTCACAAGAAGTAACGGTTGTTAAAGTGGGTAAATTTAATGTTGATTGTGACCTTAACCACCCATTTGCAGGTAAAACACTGACCTTTGCTATCGAAGTAATGTCTGTACGTGAAGGCACTGCTGAAGAGATTGAGCATGGTCATCTTCACGCTGAAGGCGGTTGTGGGCACTAGTTGCTAAACCACGAGTAGTAAACATTTTTAGGAATAAAGTATGAAAAAAGTTACCCTGTATTCAATGGCACAATGCCCGCATTGTGATAGCGCAAAGCAATACTTTGAATCTAAAAATATCAAATTTCGTTTAGTGAATGTTAAAAGTCCGTCTGGACAAAAAGAGTTTGCTAAAACGGGGTTTCGTGGCGTACCTATCATCAAAGTGAGTGAAGATTACTTGAGTGGTTTTTCGATAGCGAAATTTAATAAGTTGTATCAGGGCTAGATTAAGCAGTTCTCTGTTTTTAGGTGCCAGTAACACTCTTCGTGAGGCACTATTAACTTCTGCTGCAAATAAAAAGCACTTCCTTATATGATATAGGGAAGTGCTTTTTTATTAGCTGACAATCATGTCGAATTAGCGGTATTATTTCATATCCTGCTCTAGTAACCAGATACGGAATGCTTTTTTCTCTTCACGCGATGCTTGCTGATAGAGCGTTTGTAAGGGAATAGTTGTTTCACTTACTGCAGGTGCGACTTCAGTAGGTGCAACGACGGGTATTGCAACAGCGGCACTTACAGCTGCAACAGTTGCAGGTGCTGTGATACTGTTTTGCTGATTGTATGTAGAAATCACTTCCTCAATATTGCTATAAGGAAGAAATCCATTATCCATCAAGATATCACTCTCTTTTATGCTGTATTCGCTATCTTCAGAGATCACCTGCCATTCAATGCCCTCACGGATAGCACGTTCCGCTTTGTAATCTGTATTCAGACCAGAAACAGATATTTTTGTATCCTGTTGTAAGTCGATATTGAAAATAGAGGGGCGACTTTGTACTTGCAGATCATTATAAAATTTCTTTGAAAAACGAACCACGATTTGATGCTCACCGGCAGGGAGGTCAAGTTCTTTATCTCTACTAAACAAAGACGAACCTACCTTCTTCCCATCTATCGCTAAAATTTCAACGCCATTAATTCCTTGTACTTCTAATGCATAACTATTGTGCATGAACATTAACGCTAAAATAGTGGCAATCTTCTTCATAAATATCCCTTTTAAATTATTTGCTGGTTAGACTAAAAATAGTATTAATAACTGATCCTTCAGCACTGCCTGTTAAGGAAGGTTGTAGTGCAAAAACTTGCTGATTATCTACTTTATTTATTGTTATCAACTCATTTTTAATGATGCTGATTCTTTGCTGTGCAAGTTCGCTAAGCTGCAATGTTTCAATTGGCTGCAGTATAACTAGTTGATCAGACAATACTTGTTGATATTGCTGTTGAAACTGCTTTTCGTCAACCTTTTGTTGCTCATCTTGCGCGGCTAATAACTGCTGTTTTAATGTTTTGAGTGCTTTTTCGCCTTTTTTATCGCTATATAAGGACTCCATTGCATTAAGTTGCTGCTGCTCATCCTTATTCGATAAGTCGAGTTGCTTCGCCAATGCTTGTTGTTGAAGCTTTAGTTTTTCTTGTTTGCTATCAACATTCACACGGAGTTCTAAGATAAGTTCAGGTCGCTCTACTAGTAGTGACGCTAACGTTTTTAGGTTGTTTTTTTGTTCGTTATTGATGCTTGCACTACCTAGCTCAAAAGCAACTGAGTTTAGAGATTGTTCATCACCACCTGCTAAACTTGCTAAGAGAGAGAAGGGTGAAGTGACCGCTTTAGTGATCACATTGGTGAGTGCTTTCATCACCAAACCACCAATTTCAAAGTCAGGAGAGTTCAAATCTCCTTTGGTAGGCAAACTGATATCAATAACCCCCTTACTATCTTTGAATAATGCCAGCGCAAGTTTGATAGGCAGATCAACAGATTCTTTGCTCTCTACCTGCTCACCTAATTCAAATTGATCTAAAATAAGACGATTTTTACCATCTAATAATCCATCGGAAATTTTATAGTTAAGATCTAAAGTCAGTTTACCTTTATCAATAACATATCCAGCATAGCGCCCCGCATAAGGAGTCAGTGTGGTTAACTCTATTTTATCGAATGTAACACTCATGTCAGTATACAGTTGATCAGAAAAAGGGTTAATTTCCCCTTGAACAGCTACTTTTCCATATTCTTCCACGCTGCCGTTAATATTGACATCAGCGGCCTGTTTTTTACTTGAGGATAATCCTTTGATAGCGCCATTCAGTTGTTGGATGCTTGTACCAAATTGAGGAATCAATGATAGATCTGCAAAATAGGCATCACCATCTTTAAAGGATATTTTAGCAATCTCAATCTCAGGAGAGGGAGATGTTACTGCTTCTGATTTTTTTTCTGGTTTACTGTTGCTACTACTTTCAACCATTAATTGCGAAAAATTAACTTTTCTATCTTCGGTGATAATTAAACGTGAATAGGGTTTGTCGAGTGCAATCTCGTTGATATTGATAGTTAATGGCGACAGATTGATCTTAATTGGTGTGACAGAGAGTTTTTTCCAACCTAATAACCGTCTGTTATTGACGGTATCTTCGCTATCAAACTCTGCGATATCAATTTGCCCATCAAAGGTTCCCATGAGTCCTTTGGACGCATCTAAGGCAAGTTTGCTATTACCATCTAGTGAGAGGTGACCGCTTTTTATACTTATATTAGCGGCTTCAGCAAGATAGGGCTGAATAATGTTAATTGGAATCTGTGCAAGTTTAATGTTGCTGTCAAGACTAAAGGGTTGTGCAATCAGCTCACCAGAGAAATTATTTTGCTGTGAGCTCTCTATTTTATAGGAGAGTGAAAAGGGCTGTTTGTTAGATAAACTTTGATTTAATGCTGATAGCGATGCGTTAATGTCATGTAACTTGATAGATGCAACACCGGTTACTGCTTTATCGGTTATTTGTAGCGTACTGTTATTAATATTAATATTGTCAATTGACCATAAAAAAGGCGAAGTTTTTTCCTCTGCTGTATCAGATGTTTCTGTTGTTGATGGCGCAGAGTTAGTGAAAGCAGTTAGAGATTGTAATAGTTCAAGCTCACCATTTTTACCTCGTACTAAGTCTAGCCCGATATTATCTATCTCTATATTACGGATAGCAACGAATTGCTCTACGAGATTAAATTCAGTGGGGCCTACCTTAATTTTCTTAATATCTACGAAATGATCGCTATTTTGGGGATCTGCTATTTGTGAATCATTGAAAGTCACAAAGGCTTGATTAAGTGTCAATTGAAATTGATTGTCGATAAAACTTAGCGCGTAATTTGCAGCTAAATCAACATTACTATGACGTAATTCATAAGGCGAAAATTGTTTAATGTAGGGCCAGAATCGGTGTAAACGGATCCCCTTTATATTAAAAGAACCTGATGACGCGATAGGGGCAACGGCGATATTACCTTTCCACTGTAATGATTGTTTATCACCAAGTGCAAGTTGTAACTGATACTCACCACCTTGTTCCACATAAGTAGAAAATGCTTTGAGTTGAAAAGAGATCGGGTTGATTTTGTGGGTTATCAACTCACCATGGCTGTGATCCTTCGCAATCAGTGATCCATTTACTACGTTGATATTATCAAAGAGCAATTTCGGCATGACTGAAGGTGTCTCGTTATCTGTTTCTATTATTTCCTCTTTTTTACTCGTTACTTGTTGATTTTTTATTAGTGCCTGCTGAATATTGGTTGAACCATTTGGGTTAATTAATACACTAAAACTAGGATCAGTTAGTTCGACATTTTTGAACGTAAATGCTCCTTCAATCAGTGAACGTAGTTCAAAGTCGGCATGAAAGCGACTGAATGATAATGGTGAATCAGTATCACCTACAGTATTCTCTTTAATAGCCAAGTGATTAATGGTGAGTGTCAGCAGGAATGGATTTACTTCAATTTTTTCAATCTCAGTTTGCCAACCTAAGTGGCTATGTACCTGATCACGAATAGTATTGTTGAGCAGTTTTGGTAATAATAAAAAACCAAATAGGGCATAAAGTGCCAACAGAGATAAAAGCCAAAAGACGATTGAGCGGTAAAATTGACGACTAAATAGTTTTTTAAAAGTATTCACGATGAAAACCATTGTTCAGGAAAATATAATCCAGAGTATAGGAGAATAGTATTTGTTTTTATATGTGAAATACTCTGGTTTGATGATTATTTGTTATGTTGTGGAGTGTCTGGTGACTTTAAAGGAAGGGGGCATAATAGAGGGACAAAAAAACCACGTAGAAACGTGGTTTTATATTGTGTGTTACTCTCATAGAGCCTGCTAATTTCTCAGCGTGTTATTACTCTGGTAATACACCATTGTGGTAAACGTTTTGTACGTCATCACAATCATCTAGCATTGCCATAAACTTCTCGAATCTCTCAACATGCTCAGGTGCGATATCAGCATCAGTTTGTGGTACAAACGTTACCTCTTCAACATCAAGCTCAAGTTCTGGATAGTTTTCGTGAAGTGCTGTTTTTGCTTTGAAAAATTCTGTATGAGGGCAAAATACGCTTATTTTACCATCTTCAGCAACAACGTCTGTAACATCGACATCAGCCATCATCAGATCTTCTAGTACTGCTTCATCATCTTCACCCGTAAATACAAATACAGCTTGATGTTCAAACATATGTGCAGCACTACCAGGAGAGCCAATTTTAGCATCTGTTTTTGTGAAACAGTTACGCACGTCAGTCCATGTACGTTTGTTATTGTCAGTTAAGCAATCAACAATCACGCTACAACCACCAGGGGCATAACCTTCGTAGGTTGCACGTTCGTAATCTTCACCTGCACCACTTTTTGCTTTATCGATTGCATTTTTAATTACGTGACTTGGAACTTGGTCTTTTTTTGCACCATCGATTAAACGACGTAATGCAAGGTTACCATCTGGATCAAAGCCACCGGTCTTAGCGCTGACATAGATCTCTTTTGAGTATTTAGAATAAACTTTTGTTTTTGCGCCCGCAGTTTTAGCCATAGACTCTTTACGGTTTTGATATGCTCTTCCCATCGGTTCAAACTCTTTTTATAAGGTTAGTTAAAATTTTCGACCCAAATTCTACTCCTTAGGACAGTTGTGCGCTAGTGTAGTAGCAATAAATATTGAGCTAGATATTGATATTACTTGTTTTCATACACAATATTGCTCAAAAGGATAAAAAATGCACAATAAAATAGAAAATATTCTCGCGCAACTTAATAGCGTGTTGCTTGGAAAAGAGCAGCAAACACAATTAGCCCTTGTCTGTTTGCTTGCAGATGGGCATCTCTTAATTGAAGATCTACCTGGTATGGGAAAAACCACTTTAGCTTCAATGTTGGCGAAGACCTTGGGTCTTGACTACCAGCGGGTACAATTTACCAGTGATATGTTACCTGCTGATATTTTAGGCGTGTCGATATTTGACTCCGCGAAGCAGCAATTTCGTTTTCATCAAGGGCCAATTTTTAGTCAAGTGTTATTAGCTGATGAGATAAATCGGGCTAGCCCAAAAACACAAAGTGCATTGCTTGAAGCGATGGAAGAAAAACAGATCTCCGTTGATGGTAATACTTACCCATTACCTAGCCCATTTTTTGTCATAGCGACACAAAACCCGACCGACCAAGCGGGTACGTTTCCGCTACCAGAATCTCAGTTAGATCGTTTTATGATGCGTATCGAGTTGGGTTTTCCGGCGAGAGATGCTGAAATGGCGATGTTAAAAAGTGCTAACTCTGCTCTCAATATTAATGCCGTTATTGATTTGTCTGCGCTACAAGAGATGCAACAAGCAGTGAAAAAAGTAGCCACTAACGATGCACTTTTACACTATATATTAAGTCTAGTAGATGAAAGTCGTTATAGTGGTATGGCAATGAGCCCACTTTCACCTCGTTGTAGTAAAACTATTCTGCAAGCCTCCAAGGCGATGGCCTTCATTAACCAGCGAAGCTATGTTATCCCGGAAGATGTGCAAGCTGTTTTTAGTGCTGTTACAGAGCATCGTTTACAGGGGATTAATTATGAAAAACAAGGCAATGGTGTATTGAGTAACGCGTTACTTAAACGTGTTGACCCATTGAATTTATGATAAACGTGTTTTTCCGTAAATACTTTGATAAGTGGGTGACACGACGTTTACCTGCCACTAAACAGGTCACGCTTAATAGCCGCAACCTTTTTATCTTCCCCTCAAAAGCGGGCATACACTTTTTAATCAGTTGCTTCATTTTATTTTTGTTAGGCACGAACTATCAAAATAACTTAATTTTACTGATGGTATTTTTTCTTTGTAGTTTCATGGTGACCTGTTTACTGCTCAGTTACCAAAACCTTGCCAAGCTGACATTGACAGCGACCGATAGTGAGGCACAGTTTGCTGGGCAAGATTGTCAATTTATTCTGCGCTTGATACACGCTAAACATCATGCTCAAGACCTTACTTTCTGCTTTCAAAAGGGGCAATCTAAGTTAACCTCAATTGTTAATGATGATAGCGTTTACTTGTATGCCACTAGCAAAAATAGAGGTTACTTTAATCCGGGACGTATCACTCTGCGTTCAAGCTTTCCTTTTGGTCTTTACAATGTCTGGACTCACCTAGATTTTGATTATCAGTTGTTGTTATATCCACAACCGCTAGAAAATACACTACAAGATCTATCATCTTCAGAACATAATGTTGCTCACTCGATGGGTAAAAGCAGGTTAGGCGTAGATCAATTCTCAACCTTAAAAAGCTATCAACCCGGAGAGTCTTTAAAGTCAGTTGCATGGAAACAAGTTGCACAGGGAAGAGGTTGGTTAACTAAACAGTTTGAGCAGTTTTCTGGTGGCGACCATGTATTAGATATTAGCAGACTCAACCATTTAGCGCTGGAAACAAGGTTAAGCTTTCTCTGTTATCACATTATCGAACTTGAAAAAAAGGGGCTGAGATATGCGCTTATATTGCCAAACCAGAAGATAGAGATGGGATTAGGAAGCGTACATAAAAAACGCTGTTTAACTGCGCTTGCATTATTTGAACGAGTGAAGAATCAATCATGAAAGCATACTTAAATAGATTGAATTTAACCCTTATTATTGTGACTTATAGTGTCATTGTTATTGTGCTGTTGCCGCAATTAAGTAGCTATATTGTTTTCATTGGTATTACATGTGCTGCTTGGCGTATTGGCCATTTTATTGGCCGAGTAGCGTTACTCTCTCCGCTGTTATTAGGCTTGTTTGCAGTGGCAATGAGTGCACTCACCGTTTCGATTATCTATTCTCAGGGACTGTTTACGCTTTTATTACATTTGGTATTTCTCGGTTTTAGTCTTAAATTTTTAGAGCTAAGAACGCGACGAGATGTGTATTTTTTTATTAATACGGGGTTCATATTAACGGCCCTATTTTTTATCTTCAATACGTCAATTGGTTCTGCATTGATTGCGTCGTTATTGCTCCTACTCTTATTAGCCACTTTATTAAGTTTGCATGTTCAGCAGTTGTATAAAAAAGCATTTATAAAGCTACTTTTTAAAAGCTGCTTAATCAGTTTACCGTTAGCGAGCTTATTGTTTGTGGTGATACCGCGTTTACCTTCGCTATGGAAAATGCCGTTACAGAAGCAAGCAACGACTGGGTTGAGTGATAGCGTTAGTCCAGGGGGAATTGCAAAACTTAGTCGCTCAAGTGCGTTAGCATTTCGAGCTACTTTTAAAGATAAAGTAGTACCTGAAAATGAGCGTTATTGGCGCGCAATGACACTTGATAATTTTGACGGGACAACCTGGTCGCAGAGTGATCAGAAAAAGCAGCAAGAGTCACTGGCAAAAAGGGGGGCCGGATTGAGTTTTTATCCGACACAGAAAGGTAATAAGGTTGAATATGAACTGATCATTGAGCCACATTATAATTATTGGGTACCCGTTTTAGATTATGCTTTAACACCTTCTGGATTGGTTAGTTTATCCGATTACTCTTTACGCAGTGAGCAGCCTATTGTTACGCGCAAGGCCTTTTCCATCGAGCAAATGGACAGCGTCAATACAAAAAAATTAACACCTGTACAGATCAGACAACTAACGCAGCTACCGACATTAAATAGTGCCGTGGAAAATCCTCAAACTGAGCAATGGATAACGGATAATTTACGCAAAGGGCACAGTAAAGAACAGATTCTTCGCTTACTTTTAGCACGTTTCTCCATGCATTTTACTTATACGCTTAAGCCACCTTTGTTAGGTAAAAGTCAGGTGGACGATTTTCTGTTTACAACTCAAGCCGGGTTTTGTGTGCACTATGCGAGTAGTTATCTATATGTTGCACGTCGCTTAGGTTTTCCTGCACGTATGGTAACTGGATATTTAGGCGGCGAGTGGCAAGCCTCTGAAGGTTTTTTTACGGTACGTCAGTACGATGCACATGCGTGGGTTGAAATATGGTCTGATGGCGGTTGGCAGCGTGTCGACCCGACCTCTTTTGTTGCCCCAGAACGCGTTGAGTCCGGTCTCGAAGCCAGTTTGACAAATAGTAATGAGTTTTTGGCTGATGAGCTTTTCTCATTACAAAAGTGGCAGTCTGTTGAACTGCTTAATGCCTTACGTGTTCGCCTTGCACAGATGGATTATCTCTGGGCACGTTATGTGGTTAACTTTGATAATGGAAAACAGTTAAGACTATTGCAATACTGGTTAGCTAAATTTCCTTGGCTAAACATTACCTATACTGTTTTTCTATTAATGGCGGCTATTTTTAGTGCGCTACTGTTAATGATATTTAAGCCGTGGCAGAGGAAAAAAATAGCATTAGAGGATAAACTCTATTTATCATTGCAATCGCATTTTACTCAACAAGGCTATCCGCGCCAAATGGGCCAAAGTATCAGTGATTATTGTGCATTGTTAAGCGTTCAAAAACCATCTTCAGCAGCGTTACTAGGTAACTTTGCACAACGCTATAACGCCATAAAGTATCAGCCGAGCCTCTCTGAAACAGAGCGTAAAAAAATGTTGAGACAGTTACAACTGCTTATCAAACAACTTATAAAAATCTAATTGATATCTGCTAGAAAAAAGCCCCACACCTATAGATTACGGGGCTTTTGTTTGTCTGGTTAATTATATTTTTTCAGCCATTGGTACCATTTATTCAAGTCACCATAAAATTGAGAATGTGGGATAGTTTGCATTGTCCCATCTTCTTTTTCTAGTAGTAAGCTAGGAAAACCATTCAATTGGTAATTTGACATTAACTGACGATTCTCATCAATGATGTGGTCAATTTGGTTATTATTAACTTGCATCTGTTTCTGCCAAACTAATTGCTCTATACCAATTGTTAATGCAAGTTGTTCAATAATATTGTTATCACTGACATCTAGTCCTTGCTGATAATAAGCTTGTTGAATTTTTTCAAGCATCTCAACGCCTTTACCAATTAATGCTTGCGCTGTCATTATCGCTTTTGCGGTCAAAAATGAATCCAATATAATTGTTTCATTGCTCGCTATTCGCGCTTTATAAAAAGTGCCAAACTGTTGCCCAGTTAACACTTGAATTCTCTCATCGTAGCTTACTACAACTTGACGAAATCCAGCTTCCATTGGCCGACGCTCAATCATTCCGCCTGGGTGTAATTCAAGTTCAATACCCTGTTGCTTAATTGCTTTGATGAGTGCTGTTGAACCAAAACACCAACCACACATTGGATCAAAAAAATAATGAATTTTTACCATTTCATGTCACCCATATGTACTTTTGCACCAATATTTAATGAAAGAGGCACTTGCTCTGCCGGGTAACTTGCCATCATGCTGTCTATTAATTGCTGACTGTTTTGACTTTGCGCTTTTTGTTTTTCAAAATCTGCTAAGTAGGTTTTTGTATACTGGATGTTAGTGGCATCGAGGGCGGTGCCAACTTTCATATGACCTGGAATCACGAGTGTTGGTTTGAGTGCCAACATCTCAGATAATTGCATGCTCCATGCATCTAGTCGAGCTTGGGTTTGAGTATCTGCAGTCCAAACATGTAGATCTCCAAAAATGCCTATATTACCCAGAATCGCTTTTTCAGAAGGGATCCATAAATATGGGCGATTTGCTAACACACCTTGGGTGCCTTTAATTTCAATTTTATGGCCTTCAATCGAAAATGAACTTTGCGTATAAGCTTCTGGTAATATTGGAGATTCAGGTGCATTGGTGCCCATTTGAGGCCCCCAAAAAGCCACTTTTTTAGCCATTTTAGCTTGGATCATCTCACGTACTGCTGGCGTTGTAATAATTTTTGCATCAGGGAATAATTTTGCTAATTCGCTTGTTCCAAAATAATAATCAGGATCTGATTGGCTAATAAAAATAGTGGTTAGTTTTTTGCCTGAATCGTAAACATTAGCTGCAATGCGCAGTGCGTCAGCATTACTAAACCCTGCATCAATAATAATCGCTTCTTTTTCACCGTAAATCAGCGTTGAATTAACGTTAAAGCTACTTTCTGGTGCGCTATACACTTCAAAGTGCAAAGGTTGTGTTTCTGCATGTAACCCTGTTGATATTGTTATGGTAGCGGCAACAAGGATTGATTTGCTGATTATTGCTTTTTTTAATGTTGATAGTTTCATTGGAATTCCTTTTGGTTTTATTCGCTGATAAAAGACAAAAGGAATAATAGAGTGTTGTGATGTTTAGATATATAGCTAATAATAAGCATTATTGTTTCATAAATCGAGCATATAATGGATAAAGTAACAGCCGCTAGGGTGTTTATTGATGTTGCGTATTCGCAAAGTTTCACCGCTAGCGCAGAGCGGTTAGGTATGTCTCGTCCGATGGTGACGCGTTATATAGAGGAAATGGAAAACTGGCTTGATGTGCGCTTATTAAATCGCACCACGCGCAAGGTTTCTTTAACTACCATGGGTGAGTCCTGTTTAAAGCAGGTAGAGGAGTGGGTTGCTGCGTCGGAGTTGATATGCAATCAGGTTAAACCGGTTGGTGAACTGTCGGGATCAATTCGTATCGCCTCGAGCATCTCTTTTGCTCATGCACAATTAATGCCTGCAATTACTGCATTTATGCAATTGAATCCGAATGTGAATATTGATGTTGATTGTAACGATATTCATGCTGACCTTATTAAAAATCGTATTGATCTGGCGATTAGAATCGCGACCTCACCAGATCCGAGTTTGATCGGTAAAGCGATTGCACGATGCGACTCTGTATTAGTGGCAACGCCTGAGTATTTATCAACACACCCAGTGATCAAGGTGCCTACTGATCTATTACAACATCATTGTTTAGGTTATAAAGGCAGTAAGCAGCATGTTTGGAATTTACATCAAGATAAAGTGCACCATGCGATAGCGGTTAAATGTCAGTTGACAGCGAATGAAGCGACAGCTTTGATGCAAGCTGTACAGTCAGGGGCTGGTATTTCAATGCTACCCACCTATCTTGCTAATACTGACATTAAAAATGGAAAACTTGAGAAGGTGCTGAAAGACTGGCGACCAAAGCCGATGGATATCTACCTGTTATATCCTTCACGGGAACACCTTTCTCCAATAGTAAGAGCATTTATCGATTTTTTAAGTGACTATTTTGAACAGTTGCCCTGGGCATTGTGAGCGAGTATTAATTTAAGTTTAAAGCTACTTCTTATAGGGTTCGGTACTTATTTTATATTCTTTGATACTCACTTTAGTTGGGCCATAATTTCTCGCAGAGCGGAATTTATCTTTACCAATATTGATATACACATCATTAAACATCTCTTTTTGAACAATGACTTGAGCACGTTCAAAGTATTGCTGTAGCTCGCCCTTGTTATTATCAAGGTTGGCAGTCAGTTCAATAATATGTTGTTTTACTTCTTCTTTGGTCAGCATTAACCGTGCATCCAAGGATTGTTTTTTTTCTCCATTCGGCAAAATATCAACTTTACGCTGTGCTTCAATTAATTTTTCTAATTTTAGCTGATCACTCTGAATACAAGTGTTTATCTTTTGTTTTTGATCCATTAAGTTTGGGTAGTGACCGATCAGATCTATTTGTGTTTTAGATCCTGCACTTGCCCCTAATGAAACGGCATGAATAGAACCATGTGTAGAGAGTACACCACCGAGTATTGTTCCTTTATTGCCTGATTCGTCAAATACATTGATATCGCCTTTACTACTCACATGGCAATGTAATAGTTGTTTCTTTACATTGACTTCGGTACCTGCTGTTATTCTCGCGTACTGACTGAAGTGTGCAGTAACCGAACCATCAGCACTTACTTCACAGGAATAGCTATTATTTCCTTCTTCCACTTTATGACCAATAATACCTTTTCCGACAATAAGATCGCCGCCACATGCTAACTGTGATGATTCAACAAAGCCTGCAATGGTGATATCGCCACTGGCTTTGACTTTCATACCATCGCAGACATCCCCTTGGATAATGACACTGCCTTCGTAATTAACATGGCCGTAGCCGACATCGACATTATTAACCACCAACACATCATCAACTTTCATCCCGTTATTAAGTATTTTAGGTATGCCAGAAAGTGTAGAAATTAATAGATTATCATCTTGCTCAGAAATGGTTGTGTTTTCACCTATCTCAAGTTGTAAGTTTTTGCCTTTATTATGAGGCATTACCTCACCTGTTATGGTTAAGCCATCTCGCCCTTCGGTATAGGGGATTTTTTGCATTAATTTCGTGCCGGGTTTAACGGTAATTAATTGTCCAAGATTGCGCATATCAACGCTGCCATCTTTATTTTTTTGAGGTTTTAATAAACGCTCTCGGGGCGTTTCCACAAGGCGCTTAAACATGGCGTCCTTACCATGAATCGGATGAATCCCTTTGGCTATTGTTGCTTGGAAGCTACTGCCGGGTTTTGCTTGTTGTGCTGTTTCGATGAGTACGTTGATATTTTTATCGATAATACCCTTGATGATGCCTAGATCGATCATCTGTTGCTTAAGCTGTTGTTGGGTGACAGGCAAACCACCATAAGCACTGGTAATGACGGCTTTAGCTGCCATTTTAAGTGGATCTACGTTGATGGTTAGCTGACCATGAAGTCGTCTGGCTATCGCGATTGATTCAGCGTCGTTGATTTGCTTGTTTTTATTTTTTTCTGCTAGGTGTGTAAAGCTTTGTACCGCTTGCTGAACACCAGCAACATTTACTTTTAGGGTGCGATAGTTTGTTGATTGCAGCAGGCTCGTTAATGTTTGTACTGTTATTTCACCGTCGACAGGTTTTATGAGTATAAATAACTCATTATTGTCAGCTGAAAAATGTAATAACTTTGTACTAAGTGGCTGTTTTGTTTCCATACTATCCTGCGCAATAGGTAATCAACATTACTGAATAGTATTTATAAAAACAATAATTTGCAGGTCTTATATCTATTTATTGACCTGCAATTTTATTTTACTGTTATTTTTGCTACGAACTGCACGAAAGCATCGAACATCCGACCTTGTCACGCGCCCAATCTGGTCGTTTTTGTGCATAGTGATCATAATCAGGTTGTTCATCGTAAGGGTTTGTTAATATTAATTTTAATGTTTCAAGTTCGCTATAATCTCCTTGCTCAGCACGCTCTATCGCTTGCTGAGATAAATAGTTTCTTAATACATATTTTGGATTTACTTTGTTCATATTCGACAGGCGTATTTCAGGTGATAATCCATCAAAACTTAAACGCGCTTGGTAGCGTTGCAACCATGCATTCAACTCACTTAGATAGCGTTCAGATAACTGCTGTGGCTGATAATAGCAATGTTCAAAATGGATTGTTGGGTCAGTACCTGGCTCAAAACTAGCTAAAGAACGATAGAATAGGGTCATATCCGTTTCAACTTCTGATAATAATTTTTCCAAGGATTGGAAAATATGCAGGTCTGTAATGCCTTGATAATCTTTAAAACCTAATTTACTCGCCATCATTTGCTGCCATTGGCTTTCATAACTAATCGCGTAATCACTCATGATACTTTGCAGTGGCTCTACTTCTCCGATTAATGGGAAAATAGCATTGGCAAGTTGAAATAGATTCCACTGACTGACTTGAAACTGTCCGCCAAAGCGATAACGTTTTTGCCCTTCGTCAGTTGTATTAGGCGTCCAACCAAGGTCAAAGTCATCAATCCAGCCATAGGGGCCATAGTCTATTGTCTCACCGATCAGCGACATATTATCAGTATTCATGACACCGTGGACGAAACCGACACGCATCCAATTAACGATCATCGTCGCCGTATTGGCACACACCGCTTTAAACCAGCTTAAGTAAGTTTCTGATGTAAAGTTATCATTTTCAGGTTTTAGATGCGGGTAATCATTATTAATACTGAACTCGACAAGCTGCTTCACTAGCTTTTCATCGCCACGGGAAGCGGGAAGTTGAATCGAACCAAAACGTAAAAAAGATCCTGAAACACGGCATACCACAGCGCAGGGTTCAAATTCTGCATTACCATCATACATTTTATCGCGTATCACTTGATCGCCCGTTAAACATAAGCTGAGCGCTCGTGTGGTAGGGATACCCAAGTTAAACATCGCCTCTGAGCAGAGGTATTCTCGAATTGAGGAGCGTAATACGGCCAGTCCATCAGCACGACGAGAATAAGGGGTTTTACCCGCGCCTTTTAATTGTAAAGTTTGATAACCGAGTTGATCTGTTTTTAATTCTGCGAGATTAATCGCACGTCCATCACCTAATTGTCCTGCCCACTGACCAAATTGATGACCACCATAGCAGAGTGCGTAGGGCTTTAACCCCTCGAGTAGGGCATTACCACTCATTAACTGGGTAAATAGTGCCGATTGGCAGGCTTCATCGCTAAATCCCAATTGTTCAGCCAGTTGGTGGTTAAAATTAATAAGTGTTGGTTGTGAGGTCGGCGTTGGGTCAACCCATGAATAAACAGCATTTTCAACACTTCGACAACTGTTTTCGGTGTTAGGATCAGCGGGAAGTTGAGCATTTAAACGGGGTGGAATATTAAGATTGTTTAATAACATACTGAATACCTGAGTTAAATAATAATAGTCTACTATTTTACTCAAGTATTTTCTAGTGAGTTATATCGTGCCTTGCATATAATTACTGCTCAGCAGCAATTACAGAAATCTCAACCAGTAGTGCTTCACGTGCCATCGACGCTTCAACACAAGCACGTGCTGGGGCATAGCCCTCAGGTACCCATGCATCCCAGACAGCATTCATTGCTGCGAAATGATCCGACATGCTTTTTACATAGATAGTGGCGGATAAAATCGATTCACGTGAACTGCCTGCTTCAATTAATAACTGATCTACTTTTGCAAGCATGGTTTCAGTTTGTTCTGTGATATCTTTAGTCGCATCTGCGCAGACTTGACCACAAAGGTAAATAGTGCCGTTGTGTTTTACGATACGACTCATGCGTTGTTTTGTCTGTTGACGTTCAATCATATTGATCCCTAACGATAAAAATGGGTAACATACCCTATTTTAAATTGAACATACATAGCTGTTTCATTTCTATAAGTAAACTATGACTAAAATATTACAAGCGATTAACCATTATCCTGCGCACATTAAAGAACAAGTAGAATCACTCATTGAAAACGACAAATTGGGTGCATATTTACTTAATCGCTATCCCAAACCCCACACAATTAATAGTGAACGCGCACTTTATGATTACGTTCAAGATTATAAAAAAAGATATATAAAACAATCTTCTCCTATCAGTAAGGTAAGTTATGACGCTAAGTTGCAGTTAGTTAAACATGCATTAGGAACACATACTTATGTTTCACGGGTGCAGGGTAATAAACTTAAAGCAAAGCAGGAAATCCGTATTGCAACATTGTTCAAACAAGCGCCGCAAGCGATGCTGGATATGATTGTCGTACATGAGTTAGCACACCTGAAAGAGAAGGATCATAATAAGGCGTTTTATAAATTATGTTGTTATATGCTGCCTGAATACCACCAATTAGAGTTGGATACACGACTATTTCTAATATACCAAGCAATTAAAGGTAATCTGTATGAAAGTAATGAAACCTAAGACAACAGTTTCCCTGGTGTTAGGCAGTGGTGGGGCACGTGGTCTTGCCCATATTGGGATTATCAAGTGGCTGGTGGAGCATGATTACCAGATAAATTCGATTTCGGGTTGTTCTATTGGCGCCTTAATTGGTGGTGTATATGCAGCGGGACGTTTGACTGAGTTTGAGCTGTGGATTAAAGAGATCGATAAATTTGAGATATTTTCATTACTTGATTTAGCCTGGAAATCAAATGGTTTAGTTCAAGGTGACAAAATAATTAATACCTTAGTCGCACTTCTTGGTGATCAAAAAATAGAAGATCTACCATTATGTTATACCGCTGTCGCTGCAGATATTGAAAATGAAAAAGAGGTCTGGATCAACAGCGGCTCTCTTTTTGAAGCAATTCGCGCTTCTATCTCTTTACCACTTTTTTTTACACCAGTGCATCGTAACGGTGTGTTACTGATTGATGGTGGTGTGCTTAACCCTGTGCCGATCGCACCTACATTTGGTGATAATAATGATTTAACCATTGCGGTGAATCTTGGTGGGGCGATGATCAAAAAAAGCGTGGTTGCAAAAACACCGGTATCTGAGCAAAGTAGCACTGGTTTTCATTCTAAAATAAAAGGCTTTATTAATAGCTTTAGTAATGAGGAATCGTCACAGATAAGCAGCAAAGATTGGGGAGCTTATGATATTGCAAACCAAGCCTTTGATGCAATGCAAAGTACCATCGCCCGACAAAAACTAGCTGCATATCCTGCCGATGTTGTCATTGAAATTGCGCGTAATGCTTGTGGAACTTTAGAGTTTGATCGTGCTGGTGAGATGATTGAATTGGGTTATCAGGCTGCTGAGCGATATTTTAAAATATCTACTGAGAAAGAGTAAAGCCATCAGGGTGATGGCTTTTCTATAATGATGCTAACTGTTGAGTGATGCTTTTAATAACGCCATACCTTGCGTTATATTAACCAGTGCTTGATATCCGAAGTCTCGTTTAGCTGCACTAATATCAAAGTAGTGCGCTGTAGAAAGTTGTTTAGCAACAAAGCGGGTCATGATTGGCTCATCTTTTTTACCCAATACTAAATAAGCCCACTCAAGGACGCTTCCAACCGCGAAAGCGACGGATGCAGGTACTCTTTTTGTCACTGCTGGTAAAGACTGACAGGCAAGAATTTTATTCAGCATATCGCCCATAAAAATCGGCTCATCATTACTTAAAAAATAAGCTTTACCTGCACATTTTGATGTTGCTTTATCTAACTCAACAGCCGCTAGAAGATGTGCATATACCGCATTATCGATATAGATGGTATCAACTAATTTATCACTTTTACCGACCAATTTTAATTTGCCTGCTTTGGCACGATCTAAAACACGTGGTACAAGGTGACGATCCCCTGGCCCCCAAATTAAATGTGGACGAAGTGCAACGGTTTTAAGGGCATCACAATTACTGCTTAGTACTTTTTGCTCAGCTACTGCCTTTGATAAACCATAAAAATTTAAAAATTTTTCTGCATAAGGGCTAGACTCATTAATGCCTTCTTCATCGACCCCTGCAAAAGTGACACTTGGCGTACTGGTGTAGATCAAACGATCGATATTATGAGCGCGACAGGCGTCAATAATATGTTGGCTGCCTGTTACATTAGGTTTAAAGTAACTCTCTTTATTACCCCATACGCCAGCTTTTGAAGCAACATGGAATACCACATCACAGCCAGCCATCGCATCAAAAAGGGATTGTTGATTACTTAAATCTCCTTTTATCATGTTTACCCCGATGGCTGTTAATGCAGGGTAATCACCACGAGCAAAACCGACCACGTTGATATCGGCACTGCGAAGCCATTGACAAAGGGCTTTACCTAAAAAACCACCTGCGCCAGTCACAAACACACATTTAGTGGTTGCTTTAAATGCGTTTAAAACTGCTTGTTGTTCTGCTGAAAGCAAATTGAAATCAGGAATGTTATGCTCGGTCATCTTATTTGTTGAACTCTTTTTTAATCTCACTTTTTGCCCAAACAGCTAACTTTTCACGATAAATTTTAGCGTTGTGGCGAATATCCATTGGGAAGCCCTGATGAATTAAAAAGTGTTTAATACCGCGTGTATGATCATGTTTATCTGCGATAAAACGTAATTCATTAAACAGTTTTAAGCTACTTTCAGTCGGTTTTTCAAGTAGTTCAATGCAAACAACAGCCGTTTTTTGTTCAGCAAGTTCGATACCGACAAGCGCACTGCGTTTAACAGCGGGGTGGGTATTAAAAATACGTTCACTACAGATAGAAAAATAGTTGCTGGTATAAGTACTGGTTTTGTCTTGGAAAACAGTCTCAACACGGTGTGCTTTACGTCCACACATCCATAATCGGCCATGTTCATCTAAGTATCCAAGGTCACCCATACGATGACGAGATTGCTCACCATCGGCAATTTTTGAATCCACCGTTGCATTATCACGTGCGTAATATTGTTGGCTAACTTGCGGGCCCTTTACCACTATCTCACCAATTTCATAGGCGGGAATAGTGAGTTCTTCAGACCAGTTTTCAATCGGTTCTTCACTGATTTTTATAATCGCTAGTTGCGTATTTTCAACCGCTTCACCGACACAAATACCACCACCGGTATCGGTAATCGCTTCTGTTTTTAATAGTTCAGAGCTGGCAATTTTGCTGATCGGTAATGACTCCGTTGCGCCATAGGAGTTAAGGATATCAACGCCTTTATTGAGCAATTTTGAAAAATGCTTTAACGAAGGTAGTGTAGCGGGCGCTCCTGCTGAGATAACGCGTTTTAACGTCGCTAGCTTGATACCTTTTTTATTGCCGGCGTTGCCTAATATTTCTATAAGTGCTGGATTAGCAAAAAGATTAGAACACTCATATTTCTGAATCGCCTCAAACAGGTATTCTGGATTAGCGGTGATCGGTTTGCTAGCATCCATCTCTGGGACAATAGAGGCCATGCCCAAAGCAGGGCCAAATAGGGAAAATAACGGGAAGGTCGCAAGATCACGTTCACCATGTTGAATTTGGTAATCGTTTTTTAACACAGAAATTTGTGCCTCAAACATCTCGTGACTATAAACAACACCCTTAGGTGTGCCAGTACTACCACTGGTAAACAGGATTGCAGCTAATTGATCATCTTCCAATTTAACCATGGAATAGTTATTTTCTTGAATAGGGTATTTAGCCAGTAATGCTTTTAAGCCAATACCACCCCATAAACCAGTACCTGCAACGGTTATATTGTGTTTGATCGTTTCACGACCCCAACCAAATAGGCGACGTGCAAAATGCGCTTTAGGAATACCAATAAATGCATCTGGTTTGGCTTCTTTAAAACATTGCTTGAGGTTTTTAGTCCCCATGCCTGGGTCTACTAAAATAGGCACAATGCCCGCTTTAAATAAGGCGAAAGTGATGCTGAAAAAATCAAGGCTTGGCGTCACCATTAAAACGGCTTTATCACCACTTTTTAAGCCGTATTGATTTAAGGCAAACGCTATCTGATCACTGCGCTGATGTAATTGTGCAAAATCCATCTCTTGATAAATTAATTTATTAAAGCGTTTTTTTTGTACAGCGACAGCAAGAGAGGTAGGGAATTGCGTTGCCGCATCGATTAGATGACGGCAAAGATTAGCTTGTTTTTTTTCACTCATGTTTATCTATTTTTTTCCATAAACTGTTCAATTAATGGGATAACTTCATCAGATGCATCTTCTAAGATGTAATGGCCACAATCATCAAATTGATTCACTTCTGCATGAGGCATCTTCTCTTTCCAAACGGCTAAGAAATGTTTATCAAATACAAAATCTTTTAAGCCCCAACAGATAATAGTCGGAACTTGTTTAAATTGCTCAAGACTATTGCTGATATCTGAAACTAATTGGTAGTTTTTGTCACTTTCATAGAGTGGGATATCTTGAACAAAGCGTAATGTAGAGATACGATTTTTCCATGAATTAAAGGGCATAACGTAAGCTTTACGCACATCCTTTGGCATCGGTTGTCGTTTTACACCCACATATGAAGCTGCAGATGAGAAAGCATTCAAACCACGTACTAATAATGTACCAAGTAGGGTATTGCGACAAATCCAAAGGCCTAACGGCAATGGTTTACTCTTTGGCAGGTGAAAAGCACCAGTATTTAAGATAACTAAACGCTTAATACGCTCAGGATAACGCGCAGCATACCCCATACCGATCATGCCACCCCAATCATGTACTACAAGGGTGATGTTTTCTTTAATTTCAAGTGATTCAAGCAGCGCTTCTAAATCATCAATGCGACTTTTTAGTGTGTATTCGTAATCGGCATCGCCGGGTTTATCTGATAAACCACAACCAATATGGTCGGGTACGATACATTGGTGGTTTTTGCTTAATGATTTTACTAAGTTACGGTAATAAAATGACCAACTTGGGTTGCCATGCACCATCACTACAGGCTCACCTTGACCTTCATTAAGGTAGTGATATTTTTGCCCGTTTCTATCTAAATAATTACGCTTAAACGGAAATAAAGATTCTAAGTTCATATTAATTACCACTCCAACCCTAACATCATACAATTAAGGCCACTGCCTATACCTAAGAAACTTACTTTATCGCCAGATTTTAAGAAACCTTGATCGTGTGCCATGGCTGCTGTCACTGGCAGGGATACGGTGCCCATATTGCCTAATTTCTGAAAAGTTGGGAATTCTTTATGAGCAGGAATATTAAGTGCGCTTAATACCTGTTTTTGGTTAGCAGAACCAACTTGATGACAGATAACCTTATCGACTTCTGCGCCAACCCAATCACGCTGGGTTAAGAAATGATTCCAAGTATCAAGTGCCAGTGCTACCCCTTCTTTTAGAAGCGGTACAGCATTAGTGCGCATATATTCTCGGTGTAATTTAAGACCCACTTCTTGTAAGCCCCATTTACATAAATCGTGATGCTCTGGAGCGCTTAGATGACTTGCACCAAGGAGTTTATGCTGACGTTCATTTTTTAGCGGTAAACTACCATCGGTGAGCAATACGGCAACCGCGCCAGAACCACCGGTTAGTGTGGCTAATGATTGTGAGAAGTTTTGGATAGTCTGATTTTCAAGCATGTTGTCGACAGTAATATCAACAATATGACGAGCAGACTCACAAGAGACCACTAAACCAGCTTTAATTTGTCCCAGTTCAATACGATTGGCAACATCCAAAATACCTGATAACACGCCTAAACATGCATTACTAATATCGTAGATTGCAGTACTTTTATTAACACCAAGTTCTGCTGCAATACGACAGGCTGTTGCAGGTTCATGTTGATCACGACAAACCCCAGTGTAAACCACTGCACCAATGTCATCGACACTGATATTGGTTTCAAGCAGGCTCTTTTTGGCAGCTTCAATAGCACCATCAGATAAACGATGATCCTTTGGCCACCAACGACGCTCTTCAATACCGGTTAATGCGGCAAGTTGCCCCATCGGGATACGTAATTTTTGATATAACGGGGCAAGACGTGATTCTAGATCACGGCTTGAGATGACTTCAGGAGCCAGCTCATAAGCAAAGCTGTTGATAAAAACGCGGGAATATTTCATTAAGCAGTACTATTTCTCATTCATTAATTTCAAAGGGTAGTATACAAGCACAAAATTGGAGCAGTTAACCATACCCATAAATCGAGGGCGTAGATTAACTTAAATTGTTAATTTTAACAAAGGGCTAACGCTAAAGAATCTTGGCATTCGTTAACTTTGCGCCCTTGATAGGGCTTATTGGCTTAATTTTGTACTAATTGGCGATAAATAATTGTTAAAACTTCAATGTTTTGCCTTTCTTAAGATAATTTATCCACTGACGATTACATTGCAATGCATTTAAAATCGGTAAACTTAAGGGCAGTGGTTCTTGATTAATTTGGCTTGCAAGCGTTTCAGCGAGCAGTGGCCCGGTATTTAAACCGCGAGAACCTAAACCCGTTAATATAAATAGATTAGGATGGAAAGGCGCGTTTTCACTGGGCATTTTATTAACTTCATGTTGATAAACTAGCTTGGTCTTTAAGTAATCAGGTAATGCACCCATGTAAGGAAAATGATCACGCGTAGTACAACGAATACCAACATTGGCATGTTCATGTGCAATATCAATCTGCTCAACCCATTGTTTTTCCTTGATACATTTAGCTAATTTGTCCTTATTTTCAATCTGTTCCGTAGCTGAAAATGTTTCATCCATACTATGACGATTAAAGGTAGCACCCATGCAATGAGCGCCGTTATTGATCGGGGTCAAATAACCTTCATGGCACAGTGTTATTTTTAATTTTTGTAATTGTTGATTAGTTGGTACATGCGTTACTTGACCTCTTGCAGCAGAAAGCGGCAGCGCTTCACACTGTTTAAAATCAAGGGTATGCATTGCACTAGCTAACACCATTAATGAGTGCTCTTGTTTCTGTTCTGCTCCATCAACAGTAAAGTGACAATGCCAGCGTTTATCAATTTCTTCAAACGTGTCTAACTGATGATTTAACTTGATAGTTAAACGTCCAGATTTTTCTGCTTTAGCAGCAATGGCGTGTACCATTTGTGTCGGGCTTAACCAACCAGCTAACGGGTAAAAGAGGGCACTTTGACCTATGTCGAGTTCAGCTAACTGATCAGTTTGTTCACTAGTTACTTTTTGAACCAATGCCGTTGGTAACGATGCGAGTAATATTTTATCAAGCTTTTTAGCTGCGCTATCATCGTAATAAAGCTGTAATAAGCCTGATAGATCAAAATCAAAAGGATGGCGTTGGTTAAGCTTTTCAACATAATTACGCGCATATAAAAAGCTATTAGCAAATAGCTCGCTTAAGGCATCATGCCGAGCGTTGAGCAACGGGTATAATGCCCCCTGTTGATTACCTGATGCACCACAACCGAGTTGTCCATCTTTACAATACATAGTGACCGAATAACCACGTTTGACTAACGCTAAACTGAGACAAACGCCGCTAATGCCTGCGCCAATAATAGCAATATCTTTACTTGAACTCAGTTTGGGGGGGCGGTAATTTTCTGCGTATTGTTTGGCTATTGTTGGCTGCTTAATATGCCCGAATAGCATTTCGCGTTTTTTACAGATTCCTTCACGTTTAGATATTACAAATCCCGCTGTTTCTAATCCTGATTTTACAAAACTTTCAACAGTAAAGGCCGCGATTGTTGCGTTTGCTTTGCTACAAGCTGCAATTAATTTAAATAACGGTTCATTCCACATGTCAGCGTTTTTACTTGGTGCAAAACCATTTAAAAACCAGCAATCAAATAAACCATCGTCATAAATATATAGATTAGGCAGTGTGTTGTTAATATCGCCAAACCAAAGATCTAAGGTAATATTGCCGATATGAATGCGATGACAGCCCCGTAATGCTAATGGGTATTGATCTAAAAGAGGGGTAATATAAGCACTGAGAGTAGGCCATTGTTGTAATGCTCGTTGTAGATCTTCACGATTTAAGGGGGATTTCTCAAAACTGCTAAAAAATAGTTTTTTCAGAGGGTTATCGGGATTTTGTCGGAGAAAGTTATCGAACGCTAAACAGGTTAATAAAAAGTTGATCCCGCAACCAAAAGCTGTTTCTGCAATACAGAAATGTGAACCTTGCCAAGTTGACCATCGTTCAGTCAGTTGATTACCTTGTAGAAACACAGAGTGTGAATCTGCAATATTTTGGTCAGTATTGAAATCTAGATCACCAAATACAGGGGAAAATGGCCCTGACTGATCAGACCAGTCTATTTGAGCATGCATAATTTGGTGGTTTTTACTTTCAGACAAGTTATATTCCTATTCTATGTAAAACTATTTGGTTCAAATCAGTCAGGGTTGTATTTTTATATTTAACCCCCATTGTATGATTAGTCCTCCAAGCAATAAAGGCTTAATAATGAAAAGAGCAGTAATTACAGGTATTGGTATTGTTTCTAGTATTGGTAACAATCAAGAAGAAGTTCTAGCATCACTGAAAAGTGGTAAATCAGGTATCACCTTCTCTGAGCAGTTTGCTGAGAAAAAGATGCGTAGCCACGTTTGGGGTGACCTTAAAATAGAGCCAAAAGATCACATAGATCGTAAAATCATGCGTTTCATGGGTGATGCCGCTGCATACACTTATATCTCTATGGAACAGGCTATTGCTGATGCTGGTTTAGCAGATGATCAAGTTTCTAATGAACGTACCGGTATCGTAACTGGCTCTGGTGGTGGTTCTTCAGTAAACCAAGTTGCTGCCGCTGAGATCATGCAAACTAAAGGTGTGCGTCGTGTTGGACCTTACATGGTGCCGCGTACAATGGCGAGCACGACCTCTGCATGTTTAGCAACACCGTTTAAAATTAAGGGTGTTAACTACTCAATGAGCAGTGCCTGTGCAACAAGTGCACACTGTATTGGTCATGCGTGGGAACAAATTCAACTAGGTAAACAAGATATCGTGTTTGCTGGTGGTGGTGAAGAATTAGACTGGACTACAGCATGTACTTTTGATGCGATGGGTGCACTTTCTAGTAAATACAATGAAACACCTGAACTTGCTTCGCGTACTTACGATGCAAACCGTGACGGTTTTGTTATCTCTGGTGGTGGCGGTATTGTTGTTGTTGAAGAACTTGAACATGCACTTGCTCGTGGCGCAAAAATCTATGCTGAAATCGTAGGTTACGGCGCAACTTCTGATGGTTACGACATGGTTGCTCCATCAGGTGAAGGCGCTGTTCGTTGTATGAAACAAGCACTTGCAACTGTTGAAGGTGAAGTTGATTACCTTAATACTCACGGTACATCAACACCCGTTGGTGATACTAAAGAGCTTGGTGCAATTAATGAAGTATTTGCAGATAAAGCACCAAAAATCAGCGCAACTAAATCACAGACTGGCCACGCGTTAGGCGCTGCTGGTGTACATGAAGCGATCTACAGCATGATCATGATGGAAAATGATTTCATCTCTCCATCAATCAATATCAATGATATTGATGAACTAGCTAAAGATTTACCAATTGTTGCAAATAAAGCACAGGATGCAAAACTAGATATTGTTATGTCTAACAGTTTTGGTTTCGGTGGTACAAACGCAACATTAGTATTTAAGCGTTTCACTAAATAAAATATTGGTAGCAGAGCGTTTGCTTTGCACTAAAGGCGTTACGTCTATCTATATTTAAAGGAGCTTTATGCTCCTTTTTTGCTTTAAAAATTATGGTTAACGATGAAAATTTATATTGATGAAAATATCCCTTACGCAAAACAGTTTTTCAGCGATTTTGGAGAGTTACATTTTTTTTCTGGGCGAACTGTCACTGCTGAGCAGTTAATTGATGCAGATATACTGTTAGTGCGTTCAATTACTAACGTAGACGAAAAATTACTACATCTTAATAAATGTCTTAAATTTGTGGGTACAGCAACCATTGGCACTGATCATATTGATCAGCAATACCTACAACAGCGAGACATTACTTTTAACAGCGCACCAGGCTGTAATAAAATATCTGTCGCAGAATATATTTTAAGTAGTTTATTAGTCCTTGCAGAAAAAATGCAGTTTCAGTTAGTCGATAAAACTGTTGCCATTGTTGGTGCTGGTAATACAGGCAGTGCAGTATATGAACGCTTGAACGCGTTAGGGCTGAACTGTAAATTGTATGATCCTCCGTTGCAATTAGCGGGTGATAATCGTGCATTCTGCTCCTTTGATGAGGTGATTAATGCTGACATTATCAGCTTACATGTACCCAAGGTGAGTGTCGGGGACTATCCAACGGTACATATGTTTGATGCGAACGTTTTAAAGCAACTCAATCATAAACAGATATTATTAAATGCATCTCGTGGTGAAGTAATTGATAATCAAGCATTATTGAAAATGGCTAAAGCAGGGCTTCAGCCCACATTAGTATTAGATGTTTGGGAACATGAGCCAACAATAGAAAAAGCATTGCTTCCTTTTGTTGAAATCGCAACGCCGCATATTGCCGGTTATAGCCTAGATGGTAAAGCGCGTGGCACAGAGATGTTATATCATGCGCTTTGTCAGAAGGTCGGGGTGAATATCACACATAAAGCACAAGACTTTGTTGTCAAACCTGCTATATCCGACGTGACGATTGAAGAAATAATCACTCAACCAATACTCAAAAAACTGATACACCTTATTTTTGATGTTCGTCGAGATGATGCTCTATTTCGACAAATGATTGATCAAGATGACGGTTTTGATATCATGCGCAAAACGTATAGCGAAAGACGTGAAATGTCGACATTAAGCGTAAATGCACCCGCTTCGCAAACCCAATTATTACAAGCATTAGGCTTTAAAGCTGAATGTAAAAGAGAGATAAAATGAAATCAGAATATAATATTGCCGTTATCGGCGACTTAAGTGGTTGTATTGAAGCAACACTAGAGGTGCTTGTATCGCGCGACTTCCCTGTCGCTAAACTATTTCCACTGCAAGATGAGTCTCAAATCGATGAAGAAGAAGAAACTCGCAGTGTGATGTTTTCAGGTAAACCAGTAGATGTCATCGATATCAATGGTTTTGAATGGGAAAAAGTAGATATCGCATTTTTCTTAACAGATATCGAAACTACAAAAGCATGGGCTGATATTGCTAGTGAGCATTGTGTTGTCATTGATAACAGCGGTACTTTTTTAGAAGATGAAAATGTGCCATTAGTGCAAGTTGATGTAAATGAAGAGCATCTCGCTAATTTCTCACAAACTAACAAAGTAGCGATCCCAAGCAGTGAAACTGCACAGCTAGCATTAGCTATTTCTCAACTTCATCAAGAAGTTGGTTTAGTACGCATCAATGTTTCAAGCTACCAATCTGTTTCTATTGCTGGCAAAGCCGGTGTAACCACATTAGCAGGCGAAACAGCTCGTTTGTTGAATGCAAAAGAGGTAAAAACAGAACTGTTTCCTCAGCAAACTGCATTTAATATTTTCCCGCAAGTGGGCGAATTTAATGATGACGGTATCAGCTTCAGTGAACAGCGTTTGGTAACTGAAACTCGTCGTTTATTAAATGATCCTTCAATTATTGTTTCACCAACACAGGTTGTTGTACCACTGTTTTATGGTTGTGCACAATCAGTACACCTACAAACACATTATCCTGTCGATATGGATGAAGTTGCACAATCTTTGCATCATAGTGAAGGCATCACGTTGTCCAAAACGGTTTGTGATTACCCAAATATGATCAGTGACGTTGTGACTAATACTAACGTACATGTTGGCCGTTTACGCAAAGACCTTTGCGATGCAAGTGGCATCAATATGTGGGTTTGCGCAGATAACTATCATTTTGGTGTAGCAACAACAGCAATTAAAGTAGCAGAAAAGTTAATCGCTAGTTATATTTAATAGCTGTAAAAGCTTGATTTATAGTGGGCTAGATCCCAATTCTAGCCTTACTTATTCAATTCTTTTACAGAACTAATTGAGCTGGTTTATCATGCAGTAAAACTACTCGAACTAATTATCTTCAAGGAATGAATATGAAGCGTCTCCTCCTCTCTCTAATCTGTTGTTCTCCATTGCTTTTTTCTCCATCTGTAAGCTTTAGTATTGACCTAACAGGACCAAGTGAAGAGACCTCTTTATCGTTTGAACAATATGGGCCAATTAGCCAGACAGAAACACTTTGGGCGGTCTCGACTAAGTTAAGACCAGATAACTCGGTCAGTGTACAACAAACCCTTGTCGCTATTTATAAAAGCAATCCATACGCATTTTATCAAGGCGACATTAATAAAATTATCCCCGAATCAATTATAAAAGTTCCTTCGCTAAATTTTGTCCAACAACAAACGAACCAAGAAGCCATTAAACTGATTGAAAGGTTTGCGATAAAGAAAAAAAAGGTTGCTGCACCCGTTCCTAAAAAGTCACAAGTGAGCCCCGTTACTGCTAAACCGCTACCAGTAGAAAAAGAGGTAACTCAAACGGCTAAAACTGTCTCGGCAGTGGAGCCTACGGAAAAGCAATTAAATAGTGAGAGTCAATTAGTCGCTGATCAACAACTTATTGAATTACAAGCGGAGATGGATCTCTTAAATGAACAATATATTGTTGCTACTGAAGCAACACAAATATTGAAATTGAAGTTGCAGCCTTTAAATGATCAAATTAGTCGGCTATCTGAGCAACTGGATGCTGAAATAGCAACTCAAGCGCAACTTCAACAAATAATAGATGATTACCGAGCACAACTAGACTCGGTTGAGCCAGCTCCTTTTAGCGGTGAAGGTACGCTAAATAAAATATTGCAGGCTATCACTGCTTCTTTAACCAACCTATTAATCGCTATTCTCTCTCCAGTTATTTTGTTGTTACTGATTTTTGTTGCTCTTTCTCGCATCCGCTCTAAACGTGAAATTGCTGAGCAAGAGCAAGAACTTGCAGAATCCACTGCTATTTTAATGCAAGAGTCCGGACAATTTGATGTTTTATTAACCGATGATGTTTCTGAAGCTGGGCAAGAAGATATCGATTTCGCAGAGCCCGAGTTAAATCCAACAAGTGAATTGTCTAGAAATGGTGCTGATACACTTACGATCCCTGATGATTTTTCAGAAAATAGTTTAAATGAAGAAATTACTCTAGATGTAGTTGATTTAACAGAAGATGATGAGTTAATTGTTGCTGTTGATATAGATGACCTTGAGCGAGAAAGTAGTACAGATGACCCCTTTGGAGTTGATACCTTAACGAATGACCAAAGCCCGATGGCAGCGGTTGATTTAGACGATGATGATCCTTTTGGCATTGATACATTATCTGATGATCAAACATTAATATCAGCGGTTGATTTAGATGATGGACAATTCGAACCTACTGAAGATGACCCCTTTGGCATTGCTGCATTAACAGATGATGAAACGCCAACCACTGCGATTGATTTGGATGATGAGCAGTTTAACCCAACTGAATATGACCCTTTTGGCATTGCAGCATTAACAGAAGATGATCAGTTTGAATCGAGTGAAGATGATCCCTTTGGTATTGCCGCACTAGTTGATGGTGAACAAAATATAGATCTTGCAGAGGAGACATCAATTTCTGCTGCTGAACAAGCGGATTTAGACCTTGCTGCACAATGGGAAGCGCAAATCTCAGCAGATTCTGAGGATATGTCTACAGCAGAGATTGATCAATTATTTGACACTCCGAGCCTCTCTGAGTCATCAACGATACCGGAACAAACTGCTCAACTAGAAGAAGATAGCGCTACACCAATCGCTATTGACTTGGACATTGAAGATGACAGTGATGCATTTAATTTTGAGCAGGCAGAAGAGGTTGAATTACCTGAAATTGTTGAAGAGAATGATCTTTTAGCACAACAGATCAGTGATGTTGCCTTTAATGAAGAGGTTGCGTTACCTGAAGTCGCTGATATTAAAGAAAATGACTTTATTGATATTGAAACATTACTTGAGAATAATGGACCGCTAGATAAAGATGAGCCGTATACCGAATTCGATTTAGACTTAGGTTTAGAGGAGTTTCCTGATGTTGTGGACCTACAAGAAAATATTGATATCGACGATGATGAAAATGGTGTTAGTGCACAATTAGACTTAGCGCGCGCTTATTTGGAAATAGACGATAAAGCGGGGGCAAAAGAGATATTAATGGCGGTTGTAGAAGTGAGCAATGGAAAACAACGAACTGAGATAGATAAATTGCTTAGCCGATTAAGTTAATTATAATATTATAAATTATCGAAAAAAAACCAGCTTTGCTGGTTTTTTTATTAATAAAATAGCATAACTGATTAGGAATAGTATGAGACCCGTCGTTTTAGATGTCATTGGATATGAGTTGAATGCGCAGGAAAAAGAGGTATTAGCACACCCATTAGTCGCGGGTGTTATTTTATTTACCCGCAATTTTTTCGACATTCAACAGTTAAAAGAGCTTGTTGGCCAGATTCGTTTATATGCTAGAAAAGAGATCATCATTGCCGTTGATCATGAAGGTGGACGAGTGCAGCGCTTTAGAGAAGGTTTTACTTTGTTACCCTCAGCGGGTGCATTACTCCAGCATAGCTCAGTACAAGAGGCGAAAGTATTAGCCTATGCAAGTGGTTGGATCATGTCGAGTGAGCTTATTGCGTGTGATATTGATTTTAGCTTTGCACCGGTATTAGACATTAATGGAATTTCAGATGTCATTGGCAATCGATCATTTGCACCACGACCTGAACAAGTGACTGAGATTGCAACGGCTTACCTTGATGCGATGCAAGCAACGGGAATGGCCTCTACGGGAAAACATTTTCCAGGGCACGGCAGTGTTAAAGCAGATTCACATGTTGCATTACCGATCGATTCTCGTTCAATGACGGATATATTTAATCAGGATATCGTCCCTTTTAAAGCATTAATTGAGCAAGGTGCCTTAACCGCTGTGATGCCATCGCACGTTGTTTATGATCAATGTGATGATCAGCCAGCTGGCTTTTCGACATATTGGTTGCAAACTATTTTACGTCAACAGTTAGGTTTTTCTGGTGTGATTATCAGCGATGATCTATCAATGCATGGAGCAAGTTTTGTTGGTGATCATGTTTCTCGTGCACATAATGCGTTGGATGCGGGTTGTGATTTGATTCTTGCTTGTAACGATAGTGAGGCAGCTATTTCAATTTTAGATGCACTTAATATCCCTAAGATACAAGACAGTAGAGCTGTTCAACAGATGCGTTATCAAGGAAATAATGTTTCATTACCGTTACAAAAAAATCCAATTTGGATAGAAAACCATCAAAAATTGATGCAGTTTGCTGAGCGGATCTAATAAGTACGTTGCAACCCTTGCACTTGGTGGTTATTTCCATAAACTGGTTATAACCTCAATTTAAGGTAAATATAAAATCGCTAAAAGTCGATTATAATAATAAAGGCGGAATAATTAATGATCATTTATCTACACGGTTTTGATGCTACAAGTCCAGGAAACCATGAAAAAGTGATGCAATTAAAATTTATTGATGATGATGTACGTTTTGTACACTACAGCACTATTCATCCTAAGCATGATATGAGCCATATATTAAAAGAGGTGCATAAGCATATCCAAAGTAGCGATGATAAATCACCACTCATTTGTGGGGTTGGTTTAGGGGGGTACTGGAGTGAACGCATCGGTTTTTTATGTGGCATTAAACAGGTTATTCTAAATCCTAATCTTCATCCAGAAGATAATATGGTAGGAAAAATTGAATGGCCTGAAGAGTATTTTGATATTGAAACGAAATGTGTCAGTAGTTTTCGTACATTAAACAGTAAGAATTGTTTATGTCTACTCTCAAGAAGCGATGAGATGATGGACTCTTCACAAAGTGAGCATGAGTTATCTGCGTATTATCAGATTATATTTGATGATAAACAGGGGCATAAATTCCACGATATTTCTCACCATTTAAAAACCATAAAACACTTCAAAGAACTCGCTTAACCTCAGATTAAAGGCGGCATATCGTCGCCTTGTTACCGTATTGTTACTTTATTGTTCGAACGCCATAAAAATACATGACATCTTTAACAAATTAGTTGCATTTATAATAACATTGCACTACTTTGTTGCCTCGGTTCAAACTTCTGTTTCGTTTCATTACTGTTTTTCCTCAAGAATAATAATGAAACTAAATCTTAGAGGAAATCTCATGAAAAAAATCGTTATTGTAGGCGGTGGTGCTGGTGGTTTAGAGCTTGCCACGAAACTTGGTAACAAACTAGGTAGAAAAGGCAAAGCGCTTATTACCTTAGTTGACAAAAACCGTACTCATCTATGGAAACCGCTACTGCATGAAGTCGCTGCAGGATCGTTAGACCATGGCATCGATTCATTAAGTTACCGTGCTCATGCTAAAAACCATTTCTTCAACTTCAAATTAGCTGCGTTATCTGATATTGACCGTGATAATAAAATCATCAAACTCGATAAATTGATTGATACTGATGGCACTGAGATTTTACCAGAAAGTGAGCTAAGCTATGACATCTTAGTGATGGCATTAGGTAGTGTTAGTAACGACTTTAACACTAAAGGTGTTAGTGATAACTGTATCTTCCTAGACAGCCCTCAACAGGCTAAAAAATTCCATCATTTAATGCTTAACAAGTACTTGCAACTTGGTGTTAAAGAAACAAACCAGGTGAGTGTTGCTATCGTAGGTGCAGGTGCCACCGGGGTTGAACTTTCAGCTGAGCTTTATAACTCTTTAGAGCAAGTATCAAGTTACGGCTTTGAACATATCGATACAACGGATCTTAAAGTCAGCTTGGTTGAAGCGGGTGAAAAAATATTACCAGCACTGCCTGAGCGAATTTCAGGTCAAGCGCATCAAGAGTTATTGAAATTAGGCGTCGATGTTCGTACTAAAACAATGGTGACTGAAGCGACTGATAAAGGCTTAATGACCAAATCGGGTGAGTTGATTGAAGCGGATCTCATTGTCTGGGCTGCTGGTATTAAAGCACCTAATTTCTTAAAAGAGATTGCTGGACTTGAAACTAACCGTATTAATCAGTTAGTGGTTAAAGCAACTTTACAAACGACCCTTGATGATACTATTTATGCGATAGGCGATTGCGCAAGTTGTGCATTACCAAATGGTGGTTTTGTACCTCCTCGCGCTCAATCTGCTCATCAAATGGCGTCTTTAGTTGCTAAAAATATTATCGCTACATTAAAAGATAAGCCTGTTACTAATTATAAATACACTGATTATGGCTCATTGGTGTCATTGAGTAACTACAGCACGGTAGGCAGCTTGATGGGGAATTTAACCAAAGGTTCAATGAAAGTAGAAGGGCGAGTTGCTCGTCTGGTTTATGTCTCTTTATACCGTATGCATCAAGTTGCATTGCATGGTTATGTTAAAACAACACTAATGACGATTGTTGAACGTATTAACCGTGTATTACGTCCACGCTTAAAGCTGCATTAGAAAAACGCAATTATCAGTATAAAAAGCCCCGTTTACAATTTGTAAACGGGGCTTTTTTGCATTGAATCTGCTACATAATAAACTACAATCGACCTTTAAAGCTGGCTTTTAAATGTTTACTGCGCACACACAGTAGTAACAACCAACTGATGACAACTAACTGTACCGATGCTTCAATTGAATACTGAAATCGAACCAAATAAAGATAATACAGTTGTAAACCTAAATCGGCCAAGATGCTAAGCAGTAGAAAAGGGTAACCCTTCTGCCATATTTTACATATCAAAGGGTGTTTATCATGATCTCTGCCAGAAAGAAAAAAGAGTACAAGGGCGATGAGACCAGAAGCCAAGCCAAAGTAAAAATGGGTTTTATCGGGATAAAAAGTCGCCAGTAATTTATTACCTGTTTCTCGTGATGCCAAAGAGATAATAAGTAAGGCCCATGTTCTTGCTAAAAAAAGTAAGCCGTAATAAAAATAGGTTGGCGGCTTTAGATCTCCTGCTTGAGTGTAAAATTTTAGTGCAAAGATCTTAATCGGTATGATTTGGCTATTTATATTTTTCATTTAATTTCAATTAATATAATAGGCAGTGCATTGTGATGAACTGCCTAATTTGTTAATGACGGGCTTTAGTCATTTATAAAACACATTGGGCAATACGCATAATGTCCTTTGGGATCATTAAAGTTTGTAATGAGTGTCGCTTGTTGTTGTACATCGGTCAGTATATTGAGTAAAGAACTGTTGAACTGCAGACTCGCTGGCATCATCTTAACACCGCTAGACAAGATTTCATTGAGCAACTGTTCTTTAGTAGAAATTGTTTTTTCGATAGGGCTTATAGTGAACTCAGTTAACTGAGCTAACGCAGCCGCTTTTTCGATTGCATCTTGTAATGATCCTAATTGGTCAACTAGGCCTAATTCTTTGGCATCTACACCAGTCCAAACTCGACCCTGTGCAATTTTATCGACTTCATCTAAGCTCATTCCTCGGCCTTCACTCACTACCGACAGAAATTGTTGATAGCCACGCTCTATACCCATCTGGATAATGTCTGCAAGCTCAGGGTCTAATGGACGTGTCGGGTCTAATGTTGACAGTGGTGTAGTACCAACGCCATCGTTATAAATACCAATTTTATTGAGTGCTTTATCAGCACTTGCAAACATACCAAAAATACCAATGGAACCGGTTAAGGTTGTTGGCGATGCGATGATATGGTCAGCTGCAGATGCAATCCAATATCCACCCGATGCGCTCACACTACCCATCGAGACAACTACTTTTTTATCTGCCGCTTTAAGGGCTAATACGTGTTGACGGATCTTCTCAGAAGCAAAGGCACTTCCACCTGGTGTATCAAGGCGAATAACAACCGCTTTTACACGATCATCATTGAGTGCATTTTCTAACAATTTTGAAAAGCTATCCCCACCGATGGCATTACTATTTTGTGTGCCAGCTAAAATTTCACCTTGCCCATGAATAAGTGCGATTTTATCGGTACTAGCTGTTTGCTGATAAAGAGCAGGCATTGTACTTTGATAACGACTATAGGTGAGTTTGTGTTTTCCTGATTTTTTAATCTCTTTTAATAGTGCATAACGCGGTAATAACTGATCAACTAAGCCGACTTGTTGAGCATAAAGGGCTGTGTCACCTTGAGCTGCTTGTAATGCCGTTTTAAGCTCTACCAAGGTAGGAGAGATAGATTTTTCATTGATATTGGTCTCTTTACGTTGAGCAATCACCGTATCTATATAGCCTTGCCAGAGTTGATTTAACCAGTGTGAGTTAGCCGTCTTGCTCGCCTGTGACATCTGTTTATCAGTAAATGGTTCGACAAAAGATTTGAAGGTACCAACTTTGAATACATGTGGGGTGATCAACAGATTGTCGAGTAACTCTTTAAAATACAAACGGTAAACCGAGAACCCCTGTAATAGCACCATTCCCTGCGGATCAAGATAAACTTTATCTGCATAGCTTGCTAAAAGGTATTGTGTTTGTGAGTAGTTATCTGCTGTCGCTATCACCTCTTTACCGGCATTTTTAAAGTGATTGATCGCCTCACCAATGACATTTACATGGTTCAGGCTGGCAGATTGTAACCCAGAAAGATCTAGTAAAATCGCGTTTATTTTACTATCTTGTTCTGCGTGGTTAATGACCTGTAGTACTTCATCCACAGGGTATTCTAAAAATTGTTGGCTATCACCTACTAGCTGTTTTGATAACTCATTCGAAAAATCAAGCGGTTGTTTTTGTTCAACAATGTTACCGTTGAAATTAAGTTGTAAAATTGAATTTTCAGCAATGACGACTTCTTCCTCTTCACTGTTAAAGGCAACAATAAAAATAAGCACAATAATAAAAAACAGTGCGTTAATAATAATTAAGCGTGTTACGTTAAGTAACTTAGCGAGAGCTTTAAATAATTTAAACAGTGTTTTCATTGTCATCCTTTTGTCGTATCAGTGATGGTTAATGCCATTCTCATGTTAATAGCGAAGTTAGATTTGTATCAGGCAGATAAAAATAAAGCACCGTCTACTTGCGCAGAGGGTGCTTTTTATTAGGTAGATACTATAAAAAATTAGAAGCTTGCAGTATCAACAAATAAACCTACTTTTAGGTCTTCAGCAGTGTAGATAACTTTACCATCTACTTCTACAACACCGTCAGCAATACCCATTACTAAACGACGCATAATTAAACGCTTCATTGTGATACGGTAAGTCACTTTTTTTGCCGTTGGCAAAACCTGACCAGTAAACTTAACATTACCTACACCTAGTGCGCGACCTTTACCAGGGCCACCACTCCAACCTAAGAAGAAGCCAACTAATTGCCACATTGCATCAAGACCTAAACAGCCTGGCATTACAGGGTCACCAGGGAAGTGACATTCAAAGAACCAAAGCGCTTTGTCGATATCAAGCTCAGCAACTAATTCGCCTTTACCATGTTCACCACCATCTTCTGTGATAGTAATAATGCGATCTAACATAAGCATTTTATCAACAGGTAATTGGCAGTTTCCTTCGCCAAATAATTCGCCGTTACCACATTGAATCAGTTCTTCTTTAGTGTAAGAGTTTTTTCCCAACTCTTTTTGGGATACAGTTTTTGTCATAATCACTTTCTTATTTGAATGGAATCGCTGTTATTGCATTAGATAATACAGGCAAATAGAGCCCGTACTTTAGCTAACTATCGGGTTTATCGCAACAAATTTACACACTTTGTGAAGAAGCTGATGGGCTCATCCTCTTCTTCTTTATGTAAAAAGTTGATACGTTTGTTGATTAATTTAATGACCGATTCAAATGTTTGAGACATTGCAAAAGGAAATGCTTCTAAACTGTGTTGAATAGGATAAATATTAATTTTTTTATCATCTATCAGTTGTAATGTTTGCTTACTAAGGAGCAAATTAATTTGATTCGCTTGCGGCATTAATACGGTAACTGGTTCATTAAGCAAGCCCAGTGTAAATAGGCGAGTAATCGCTTCAATTTTTTGGTTAATACCACCGATTGCCAATACATGACCCTGTTGATCTAACGCACCAGTAACAAAAAGGTTTTGCTTAATCGGTGTTTGTGAATAACAAGAAGCGGCTGCTAACAAAATTGCTAACGAGGCACTATCCCCATCACTTTCTTGATAAGATTGCTCAAAAACCACATTACATGAAAGTGGGAAATTCGCTATATGGGTAAAGAAGTGGTTCAGGTAACCTTGCACAATAATGGTACTTTTTGCATGTATATTGCCAGCAAGTTCAACTTTACGTTCAACATCGATAATCTCACCATCGCCAACCATATCACTGGCTGATATTCTGAATATTTCACCAAATTCAGTTGGGTAACCCATCAATTCAACCACTGACATACCATTAATTTGACCAACCGATTCGCCTTCGAGCTGAATTCTTAGTTGTTTTTCGACCAACGCTTGATCACTAAAATCCTGTGCATTTGATTGCGCACGTTTTTGTAGCGCTAAGGCTTGTAATATGTGGACGGCGTCAATATTGTCTGTTTGAATTGTTTGTTGTGACTGGATAAGTTGCGCATAACGTAATGTTGATTCAATCACCTGAGGAGAAAAGCGTATGTTTTTTTGGTGATCACTTAAACGCGTTAAGTAGGTAAATAGTGCATCAAACGCTTCAACAGTTAACGTGGTTAAGTTTTTATCTACAATTAATTGTTGGCAATAATGATAAAGCGCATGTACGTTTTCATCATTGTTTTTAATGTCACCTGAAATCTCAGCAAAAAGAGAACTGATCTGTGAAAAATCAGGATCAATTTGTGTCAGTTCATCAAGTTGGTAGCGATTAGCAACCAAAATAATCTTAGTATCGATGATGTTATCGTTTAGGTTTGGCAGAACGCCACGTAATTTTTCACCATTGACTGCAGCACTTGTCGGTACTTTCTGATTGAGTAAAAATGCTTTAAGTAAAAACCATAAGCTTGGGTTAACGAGTAAAGGACTGATATGTAGCACTAACAGCCCACCCTGTAAGTTAACTATCTCACCAACTTGTGCAGTCACTTTATCTTGACCAATAATATTAATACGACCAAATAATTTTTCTTGGTCATAACTTTGTAAGGCTAAAAGTGGCAGGTTTTGGGTATTACATCGTTCAACAACGGTGGTTGCAGCATGCCAGTATTGCGCATTTAAAAATAATAATGGCTGTGGCAATTTCAGAAAATTGTCGACTATTTCTGAAGCAATAGGAAAAAGGGTACGCCAGTTGGGTGGATTGATAGGTGCTTTATTAAGTTGTTCTAAAAAGTCAGTACTACACTGAGCCGAAGATAGACAAGCTAGTTTCTGTGGTGTTAAAACTGAATTATTATTTTCCAAAGGGCAGACTCTAAGTAATTGAAGGTAGTTATCTACCTTCAATTATATACTTTAAAGTACAGGAAAAATAGAGTGCTTATAGGCGGTATCTATTATTCTTTTGCTTTTGGTATTTATCCTCACAGATCATACAACGCTGTTTTGTTGGATTTTCTGTCAGCATTTCTACGCACATTTCACTTTCGCAATCTGAACATAAACCATACATTGAGTGTTCTATATTATTCAATGAAGCATCAAGCTTTTTAAGCTTTTCAACATTTCTTTTTAGAGAAGAGTTTTCTACTTGGGAAGTAAATTCAATCAGTTCATCGGCAGATAAACGGGCTAAATTTTTTGCCGCAAGGTGATGACTCGAATGATCAGATTCTAAAAATATTGTATTAATAGTAGCGCGCACTTTAATCAATTTACTATTTAATTGGAGCTTTAACTGTGCAAGTTGTTTTTCATTTAAGTGGTACATACCATTTACCATGATTAATAATATTAATGGACTTGCTATATTAATGACATAAATGTTTTAAATAATGACTTAAGTCAATGTTTTAAGGGAGTTGGGCAGTTTATGCAACTCCTTTGATATGGATCAGTAGAATGTTTGTTCACCATTTCTTTTTATCTTGGAAAATAACATCAAGATCACTCTTCTTCTCTGCCTCTTTCGCTTTAATCGCTGCGAGCTCTTCATCACTATGTTTTACTAAATAGGACTTTATTTCATTTTTAATTGACAGCAGTTGTTCCTGTTTTTTATCTAAGTAGCTATCTTTATCTGGAATAGTGGTCAGTATATTTACTAGCTTGTTGATCATTTGATTAGCGCTGCCAAATTGCTTGGACATTTTGGCGTCTATGATTCGTTTAACACCATTTTCAATGTTTATTTTAAGCTGCATTATCTCGATTCGATGATCTTCCGCCACAAAAATTTCAGTGCTGATCTTTCCTTTCGCATGTTCAGAGCGGAGTACTGCACGAATTTTTTTAGTCACTTGTAATAGGGCAAGTGCTTCCTTATCGTTTTCTGGTGTACGGAAAATGCTCTCATCTGGCGGCGTATAATGCGTTCGGATTTGCTGTATTTGCGAATCAGTATTCTTTAAGTGCTCACGCATTGCTGTATTAGCAGGATTACTTTTTATCATTAAGATTAATGCATTGCGTATCCTGTTTTGTAGAATCAAGAGTAGTGACTTACTGAAGGGCATACGCGTGGCATTTAACAGTAATTCATCAACTTCTGATACAACAGCACGTTGTTTACT
This sequence comes from Psychromonas marina, assembly GCF_030161115.1. GTDB lineage: Bacteria > Pseudomonadota > Gammaproteobacteria > Enterobacterales > Psychromonadaceae > Psychromonas > Psychromonas marina. The sequence continues at coordinate 250,614 of NZ_BSPQ01000013.1, read as the reverse complement.
GACCGCGATACGCCGTTCGGACTCTAATTTTTGTTTGTATTGATGAATAATACTGTAACCAATCAATACAAACAGTAACAAAGCAACGAGTGATAAAATGATAGGGAATAACATAACTTCTCATTAAAAATAGTTAAGGCAATTGAAACAAAGGCATAAAAACAACAGTGTGCATTAAGGCAAGCGCAAGGTAAATATACTTCCATCGGATTGATGATTATTTTCCAATAAAATGTGACCTTGAAATTGCTTCATTTTATGCTCCGCTGCAATTCTTTTCGCAAACAGTAAGCCAAGTCCACTTCTTCCTTTATTGGCATTAAATTCAGTTGTACCGTTTTCACTTGCCGCTAACATGTGATTTGGGTAGCCAGGGCCATCATCCTCTACTTGAATATTTAGGTAGTTATCTGCAAAAAAAGCACGCAAGATAATGGTTTTATGGGTATGACGAAGTGCATTAACAAAGATGTCACCAATTAAATGACTGATTAAATCGTAATCGAAATATCCATGCAGTGATTGGTCGACCTCTATCGTAATTTTCATATTTTTGGCATTAATGTATAAGCGATTTTTATCTATTACTTCATGCAACAACTCTGCTACAGAATACTCTTCAATATATACAGGAAGTTGTTTTTGCTCATCACGATATAAAGCCAGTAATTGCATTAATGACCCATTAATACGTGATGTTTGATAATGCAGGTCCGCAAACGCCTGATGCTGTGTTGCACTGAGGTTATCACTTTGATCTATGTTTTCAATTGATTGCAGTAACATAAAGAGTGAATTTTTCATGTCATGAGCACTGGTTGCTAGAATAGTGCTGAAATCAAGCTTTTGTGGGTTATCCATTTATGTCTCGCAAGCGATTGTTATTTAAGTTTATAGTTGTCATTTAAGAGGATAATAACAGACTAGTAAACAAGCACTGCGAATTTATTAGAACTCTGATAGACTTAATCCATTCTTTATTAAACACCATAACTATCGGCAAATATATGAAATTACAACAATTACGTTACATCGTTGAAGTGTTAAATCATAATTTAAATGTTTCTGCTACGGCGGAAAGTTTATTTACTTCACAGCCAGGGATTAGTAAACAGGTGCGTATGTTGGAAGATGAATTAGGCATACAAATTTTCGAACGCAGCGGTAAGCATCTCACACAAGTGACCCCTGCGGGTAAAGAGGTGATTCGTTATGCTTCTGAGGTTTTAGGCAAAGTTGAAAGTATTAAGGCCGTTGCAAGGCAGTATACCCAGCCTGATCAAGGCACTTTAAATATCGCAACAACGCATACTCAAGCGCGTTACGCACTACCTGAAGTGATCAAAGGTTTTATTAAACGTTACCCAAAAGTGTCATTGCATATGCATCAGGGAACGCCCACTCAAATTAGTGAATCGGTAGTGAAAGGGCAGACCGACTTCGCGATTGCAACGGAAGCACTACATCTTTATCAAGATCTGATTATGCTACCTTGTTATCATTGGAACCGCAGCGTAATCGTTTTAAAAGACCACCCACTTGCGAAAATAAAAAACATCACCGTTGAAGATATCGCTAAACACCCCATTGTCACTTATCTGTTTGGCTTTACTGGACGTTCAGAATTGGATGAAGCATTTAATGCTGCTGGTTTTACGCCTAATGTCGCCTTTACTGCGACCGATGCTGATGTCATTAAAACCTATGTACGATTAGGCCTTGGTGTTGGCGTTGTTGCATCGATGGCGGTCAATGATGAAGATGATTTTTGCGTGATTGATGCAAGTCATATCTTTAAGGCAAGTACTACTAGCATCGGTTTTAGAAAAGGGACATTCCTACGTGATTATATGTATGAATTTATGGTACGTTTTGCCCCGCATCTAACCCGCCCATTGGTTGAAAAAGCGATTCAATTAAAATATACCGATGAAGTTAATAAATTGTTTGCGGATATTGAACTGCCAACACGCTGAGAAAGTAGCTGTTAGCTTGTAGTTGTTAACTTTCAGAAAATAAAAGCGCTGTTTATTGATCACAAATAGCGCTTTTATTTTATATGACTCTATATCTTGAAGCAGTACTTTGTTTAAACTAATCGCAGACAGTTAAAAGCTGGCCGCTTTTTATTTAATAATTCTTTTGGTATAAACAGGGTAATATTTTACTCAGTTTATCAAAGCATTCTTGATACTCTGCATTTGCTTCTGAGTCTGCAACTAAACCACCACCTGCCCAACAATAGATATGCCCATCAACACAAATTAAAGTACGAATAGCAATATTCATATCCATCTGGCCATCTGCATTTATATAACCAATGCTACCACAGTAGCTATGACGTCGATGTTCCTCTAATTCAGCAATAATTTCCATCGCACGTATTTTCGGTGCACCGGTTATTGACCCCCCTGGGAAGCTAGCACGTAAAAGATCTTCAACTTGATATTGGGGATCGAGTTTACCCACTACAGTGCTTACTAAGTGGTGTACCGCCGGAAAGCTTTCGATATCGAACAGACTCGGTACTTTAACGCTACCGGGTTGGCAGACACGGCCAATGTCATTACGTAACAGATCTACAATCATCAAATTTTCACTACGGTCTTTTTCAGAGGCTTGTAGTTGTTGCTGACTTTCTAAATCTAATAAAGGATCATCAAATCGAGGGCGAGTGCCTTTGATAGGCTTGCTCTCAACCACACCATTTTGTAACTTAAGAAAGCGTTCGGGAGAAAGCGACAAAATAATTTGTTCTGGCAAACGTAAAAATGCGGCAAAAGGAGGGCGGTTTTGTGCAATTAACCTTTGGTATGCTTGATATTCATCGCCTTGATAAGGGGCACTGAATCGCTGGGCTAGATTGACTTGATAACAATCGCCACTCAGGATATAAGATTGTACTTTATTAAATTTATCCGTGTATTGTTGCTTATCCATATTAGATTGCCATTCACCAGATAGCATAAAAGAAGCACCACACATTTTGTCATGAGTTTGCTGCATCAGCCATTGAAAACGTTTTTGCCACTGCTCTTCAATACGCATGGTTGTGCTGCTGGTATTATGTATTGCCAAATAAAACAAATCACGCTTACGATCGTGTAATAGTGCCCAATCATAAAAGCCTAAACTTAACTCCGGTAATGATAATGCTTTGGGGTGCGCTGAATTATTAATAGATTCAAATTGATAACCTAACTCATAATCAATCGATCCTAATATGCCTCCTGTAAAGGGGTAATCGCCCACATTGGTCTGTTGTAAGCCAAACAACTCTTCACGCTTACATTTTAAAAGAGCAAAAGGATCACTGCTTTGTTGCTCACAAAGGTTACCTTGTTTAAAGTAAGTCGTCCCTGAGAATGATTGTAGGGTAGCGATCGGTGATGCGCTGATGATAGACCATTGACTGTCAACATGATCCGCATCTGCAGATTCAAGAAAAACACTCCAATTCAATTGGCTAAGGTTCCTCTTTACCTGATCAAATTGGTGCAATGTTAAGGAAATTTGTTGGATTTTTATATTTATGTGGCTATTAGTCATATTTATTCGAATTTAGGCAACAGTTTTGTAACAAATGGGTTGTGGTTTTTGTGAGGCAGATTACCATTCAATCGATTAGATATCAGCTACTTTCTGGAGTTTTATATGACCGTTATTAAAGAACAAGATTTTGTTAATAGTGTTGCAAATGCATTGCAGTTTATCTCTTATTATCACCCTATTGATTTTATTGATGCGATGGATAAAGCCTATCAAATTGAAAAGAACCCAGCAGCAAAGGATGCGATTGCACAAATACTGATTAATTCACGTATGTCAGCGGAAGGAAAGCGTCCGATTTGCCAAGACACCGGTATCGTGACCACCTTTGTAAAAATTGGTATGGATGTGCGCTTTGAAACTGAATTAACGGTGCAAGAATTAGTAGATGCGGGGGTACGTCAGGCTTATTTAGACCCAAGTAACCCTTTACGTGCTTCAATTGTAAGTGACCCTGCTGGTGCGCGTAAAAATACCCAAGATAATACACCATCAGTAGTACACGTCGAGATGGTGCGTGGCAATACAGTAGAAGTGATGGTTGCTGCAAAGGGTGGTGGTTCAGAAAACAAATCTAAAATGGTGATGCTAAACCCATCTGACTCGATTGCTGATTGGGTAGAGAAAACGGTGCCAAGCATGGGAGCGGGTTGGTGTCCACCTGGTATGTTAGGCATAGGTATTGGCGGTACGGTTGAAAAAGCGGCGGTAATGGCAAAAGAGTCTTTAATGGAACCTGTTGATATTGTTGAGTTGCAACAAAAAGCAAAAATAGACGCAACACAACTCACTACTGATGAAAAATTACGTCTAGAGATCATGGACAGAGTGAATGGCTTAGGCATTGGAGCACAAGGTCTTGGTGGTTTGACTACAGTGTTAGATATTAAAATCAAGAGCTGCGCTACCCATGCTGCTTCAAAACCTGTTGTGATGATCCCTAACTGTGCCGCGACGCGTCATACTCACTTTACCCTTGATGGCAGTGGTGAAGCTGAATTGCACACACCTAAATTAAGTGATTGGCCTGAAATTACACGTGAAGCAGGTGAAAATACGCATCACGTTAATGTTGATGATCTGAGTAAAGCTGAAATGTCACAATGGAAGAGTGGTGATACCTTACTCTTATCGGGTAAAATTCTAACTGGGCGTGATGCTGCACATAAACGTATTCATGAACTTATTACGTCTGGTAAAGGTTTACCAGACGGCGTTGATTTCAAAGGGCGCTTTATCTATTACGTGGGGCCTGTTGATGCTGTTCGTGATGAAGTTGTTGGTCCTGCTGGGCCCACAACGGCGACACGCATGGATAAATTTACTGATTTTATGCTTGAGGAAACTGGGTTATTAGGCATGATTGGTAAATCAGAACGTGGTCAAGCGACAGTTGAGTCTATCGCTAAGCACAAATCAGTATACTTAATGGCCGTGGGTGGGGCTGCATATCTTGTTTCAAAAGCGATCAAAAAGGCACGCGTTGTTGCTTTTGAAGATTTAGGTATGGAAGCAATTTATGAATTTGAAGTTGAAGATATGCCGGTGACAGTCGCTGTAGATAGTGATGGAAATAACGTTCATTCACAAGGACCTGCGATTTGGAAAGCTAAAATAGCGGATTTAGATAAGAAATTATCGGAATAAATTGATTGATAAAGTGTTGGGATGGTATAACAACACTTGAATCAAATAACCATTGAGCTTCTAAGTATTTATTTAGCCATTGAGCTAAAGGTAGATAAGAAGTGAAACAGACCATAGCGAATTAATAACAGCGAGTTAATAAAGGAATAGTTATGTTTGAACAAGTAAGTATGGCGCCTGCGGATCCAATTCTTGGATTAACGGATGCATTTAAAAAAGATACACGTAATGAAAAAATCAACCTTGGCGTTGGTATCTACAAAGATGAAAGTGGTCAAACACCTATTTTAGCGACCGTAAAAGAAGCTGAAAAACGTCTACTTGCTACAGAAAAAACCAAAAGTTATTTGACCATCGAAGGCATCGCTGCCTACGGAACTGCAGTTCAAAAATTATTGTTTGGTGCTGATTCTGAAATTATCTCGTCAAACCGTGCTCGTACAGCGCAAGTACCGGGTGGTACTGGTGCACTTCGCACGGGGGCTGATTTTGCTCTGAAGAAGCTCGGCATTAGAAAAATTTGGGTAAGTAATCCTACTTGGGCAAATCACGGTAATGTGTTCACAACTGCAGGCCTAAAAGTAGCCAGCTACGATTATTATAATGCTGAAACAAGAGATTTAGATTTTGATGCAATGGTTGCATCATTGCAGCATGTGGAAGCAGGTGATCTCGTATTGTTCCATGGATGTTGTCATAACCCAACGGGTATTGATCCAACACTTGAACAATGGGAAGTACTCGCTAAACTAATGGCAGATCTTGGTGCAGTTCCATTCTTTGACTTTGCCTACCAAGGCTTTGCAAAAGGTATCGAAGAGGACGCGCAAGGATTACGCATTTTCGCGAAATACAATACCGAATTACTGATTGCAAATTCATTCTCTAAAAACTTTGGTTTGTACAATGAGCGTGTTGGCGGTATTACGTTAGTCGCAGAAGATAGCGAAATTGCAGATTCAGCGTTTAGCCAAATTAAATCAGGCATTCGTTCAAACTACTCGAATCCGCCTGCACATGGTGCAGCAATCGTAACTACAATCCTAGAAGATGCGGACTTATACGCACAATGGGATAAAGAAGTTGCTGATATGCGTGAACGTATTCAAGAGATGCGCGATCTGTTTGTTGCTACCTTAAAAGAAAAAGGTGTTGCTGGTGATTATAGTTTCATTAGTCGTCAGAATGGGATGTTCTCATTCTCAGGATTAACGGTTGAGCAAGTAAATCAACTCAAAGAAGAGTTTGCGGTTTATATCGTCGGCTCTGGTCGTATTTCTGTAGCGGGTATGACTAAAGACAACATGCAGCCATTGTGTGATGCAATTGCAAAAGTGATCTAAATTTAGGTCGTTAATAAAAATTGGGTTATCTTGTTTTACCAAGATAACCCTTTTCTATAAAAAGAGTGACATGAGTAGCCGAATACAACAAAGCTTAGCTTTCTTAAATAACCTGCGCAAAATACCACTTGATGAACAATCAGTTGATTGCCTTTATTCATCAAAATCCTTTAAACAGGAGCTATTAAAGCAGATAAAAAATGCTCAATATCGCATCTATTTAACCGCACTCTACTTAGAAGCAGATGAGGCGGGTAGTGATATTTTAATGGCATTATACGATGCCAAAAAACAAAACCCTGCGTTAAATATTGTCGTCTGCATCGATTATCATCGTGCTCAACGTGGGCGAATTGGTGAAAAAGAATCCACTGCAACGAATGCGACTTGGTACCAAGAAGTTGAAAAAGCGCAAGGTCTAGGCGTCAAAGTGATTGGTATTCCGGTTAAGCGCAAAGAGTTGTTTGGTGTGCAGCACCTAAAAGGGTTTATTTTTGACGATCAGGTTCTTTATAGTGGTGCAAGCTTCAATAATATTTACCTACATCAACAAGAGCGCTATCGCTACGATCGTTATTGGTTGATTAATAATGTAAAACTAGCTGACTCAATGGTCTCGTTTTTAAATAAAGAGATCCTAAGTAGTGGGGCGGTTGCACTGTTAAACAGTGAAGTTATTACCCCAATGACAGAGTTGAAAAGTGCACATAAAAAACTGACTCGTAATTTAAAACAAGCTTCTTTCGATTACGAAGGCGAGCGTAGCTCTGATTGTTTAGCGATTACGCCACTCTGCGGTTTTGGCGCACGTCAAAATAAACTTAACAAGTCTATTCGTAAATTATTACAAAGTGCGCAGCAACAGGTTGTTATTTTTACCCCTTATTTCAATTTACCTACTGCTATTTCGCGAGATATCACCGCGCTGTTAAAACGTGGTGTTAAGTTAACAATTGTTGTCGGTGATAAAACGGCAAATGATTTCTATATACCAGAAAGTGAACCATTTCGTACCATTGGTGCGTTACCTTACCTGTATGAAAGTAATTTAAAACGCTTTGCGTTAAAGCATCAGGCGTTACTATCAACGGGACAGTTACAACTTAACTTGTGGTTAGACGAGGGCAATAGTTTCCACCTCAAAGGGATTTATGTTGATCAACGCTTTGTTATGTTAACTGGACACAACCTGAATCCGAGAGCATGGCGTTTAGATGTTGAAAACGGCTTATTGATAGATGACCCTAAACAGCAGTTAAAACCACTACTCGATAAAGAGCTGGCTCAAGTACTTAAAAATACGAAGTTAATTACTGATTCGAATCAGATTCAGGATGTGACAGAGTATCCTGAAAAAGTAAAAAAACTACTTGTACGTTTACGACGAACTAAAGCGGATAAAATTATTAAAGGTATTATTTAAAAGCAGATTGTCAGTTAATCTTTTAATATTTAAGTCTTCTTTATTCAAAGCCCTGTTCATATTTAATAAATGAACGGGGCTTTTTGTTTTTAAAAACGTAGTAGCTGTGAAAGTTAACCTGTTTTTAGATTTCTGTACTAGGTTTGAGTGCACTCAAGCAATTATTAAGAGCAGACAATCAAATTAATTTTCTGTTGTTGTATTAATGTTATACGTATTCGAACTGTTTTATCAACGAGTTGTTGCTTAATTAGGCATTCGAAATATAAACAGTAAATAGCAGTTGATATCACTCTGAAGATACGTATAATTCACTGCATCAAGTCGTTACACACAACTTGATGCAGTGACAATGGTAGGCTTCTTGGTTCCTCGCATTGATAACTTATTAACCTGGTCAGAGCCGGAAGGCAGCAGCCATAGTAAGTGATTCAAGTGCCGAGGGTTTGCTGGGGAGTCTGCCACCCACCTTTCATTCTAAGCTTTCAAAGGCCAAAAATGACCCAGTACAAATCTAAGTTCGACACATCAATAAAAGCAAAACATTTTCATCCTAAATATTGGGGAACATGGTGCTTACTTTTTCTTTTATTTATTTTTAGTTACTGCCCTGTACGTCTTCGTGACCGTTTTGCAGCAGGTGTTGCTAATTTTATCTATTCAAAAAAATTCCTTAATAAACGCAAAAAAATTGCTTTTACTAATCTCAGTTTATGTTTCCCAGAATACACAGAGGAAGATAAAGATCTGTTGATGCGTAAAAACATTAAAGCGTTAGCGCAAATTACCTTATCGTTAGGTGAGTTATTTTGGCGCAGTCAAGAGCATATTCTAAATCGTACCAATATCACGGGTGAGCAATACATCATTGATGCTGAAAAACAGGGGAAATCGATCATCTTCTTAGGTCCACATTGCTACGGCGTTGACTTTGCTGGTGTTGCTGGTATCAATGCGCGTGGTTACCCATTATCAAGTATGTTCAATGATTATAAAAATCCTATCTTCGATTGGTTTGTCACTACCTACCGCACGCGTTTTAATGATGCGATGGGAAAAGGTACGTTATATCATCGTAGTGAGGGCTTGAAACCAGTGATTAAAAGCCTACGGGATAAAGCGCATTTTTATTATTTGCCTGATGAAGATCATGGCCGTAAAGAGAGTTTGTTTACGGACTTTTACGGTACTCAAAAAGCGACTTTACCCATTATCGGTCGATTAGCAAAACTGGGCCGTGCAGTCGTTATTCCGTTTTATACCTCATATAATGACAAGACAGCAAAATATGATATCACTTTTCATGCACCTATTGAGGGTATCCCTTCGGCTGATGAATTAACCGATACACAGCTCATGAATCAAGCAATAGAGAAACTTATCGATGAAGATCGTAGCCAATATATGTGGACATTGAAGCTGCTTAAAACACGACCAACAGTCGGTGAGAAGATCTACAAATAAACTTAAAAATTAGTTTGCTCGCATAAAATAAAGCCCCGTATTCAGTTGATGTATACGGGGCTTTTTGTTTCTAGCTAGTAAATTTTCTGGCATTACTGTGCATTAACACGCTGTCCAGTGATATCAACACTGTCATCACTGAGTAAGTAAAGATAAGTTGGCATTAAATCAATAGGCGTCTTTAATAGGGAAACATCTTCAGCAGGGAAAGCATTCGCACGCATACCGGTTCGTGTCGCACCTGGGTTTACTGCATTAAAGCGTAAGGTACTATTTTCAAATTCATCGGCGAGTGTCTGCATCATACCTTCTGTAGCAAATTTAGAGACACTGTAAGCTCCCCAATAAGCGCGACCTTTATTACCCACACCAGAAGTGGTGAATATTGTAGAAGCATGCTCAGCAAGCCCTAAAACAGGAATTAATGCTTTAGTCAGCATGAATTGTGAAGTTAGGTTGGTTTGAAGTACTTCATCCCATGTTGACTTTTCAATTTGAGCAAAGGGGCCCAGTACACCTAATTGGCTTGCATTATGTACTAATGCATCGAGTTTGCCATATTCACGTTTGATAGTATCGGCTAAGTCAGCATAGTGTGTTTCAGTTGCACCATTCAGATCAAGAGGCAATATAGAGGCTTGCTGTTTGCCCATCTTTTCAATTTCATCATAAACAGCTTCTAGCTTGCTGACTGTTTTGCCAAGCAAAATAACAGTGGCACCAAATTCAGCACATTGCAGCGCTAATATTTTGCCAATCCCATCACCGGCACCGGTGATTAAAATAGTTTTGTTGATTAAACAGTCTGATTTAGCTTGATATTGTTCCATAATATTTCTCGTAGAGCTTAAATTACGCGAATAATAACTTTTTTTAACTAAAAGACTCAAACTCTTTTGTACCCAAGCGTAGTTTTTGTCATGATATGCCACATTAATCTAATACTTAGGAATAAAACTGTGGAATTTTTATTTGAATATGGGCTATTTTTTGCTAAAGCGGTGACGTTCGTAATCACTGTTGCTGCATTATTAATTATCATTATCGCATTGACGAGTAAGCAAAAAAATAAAAAAGGAGAGATTGAGTTAACTGATATTTCAGCGTTGTTAAAAACGACTAAAAAATCAATACAAGAACAACTGTTAACACCACCACAACTTAAAGAACGCCTGAAAAAAGATAAAAAAGATCAAAAAGAGAAAGATAAGTTAGCTAAAAAATTGGCGAAAGAGGGCAATCAACCAGAGCCATTATCGCAACTTTATGTGCTGGACTTTAAAGGTAGCATCGACGCAAAAGAGGTAAGTTCTTTACGTGAAGAGATCACGGCTATTCTTTCTGTTGCTAGTGACAAAGATGAAGTATTTGTTCGCCTTGAAAGTGGTGGTGGTATGGTGCATGGATACGGCTTAGCTGCTTCTCAACTGCAGCGTTTGAAAGATAATAATATTCCACTGACTATCGCGGTTGATAAAGTTGCAGCAAGTGGTGGTTACATGATGACCTGTATTGCCGATAAAATAATCGCGGCGCCGTTCGCGATATTAGGATCAATCGGTGTGATTGCACAAATTCCTAACTTTAATAAAGTGCTTAAAAAACATGATATCGAATTTGAACAGCTAACCGCAGGCGACTATAAACGTACATTAACCATGTTTGGTGAAAATGACGAACAGGGGCGTGCGAAATTTAAGCAAGAACTGCAAGAGACCCATGAATTATTTAAACATTTTGTAAGTGAGCATCGCCCTGTTATCGATATTGAAAAAGTAGCAACGGGTGAACATTGGTATGGATTACAAGCCATTAAATTGAACCTAGTTGATAGCATTTCGACCAGTGATGATTACTTACTTTCTCAGCTTGACAATCGTCATATTGTGCAGATTAAATATGCCCAGAAAAAGAAGCTGGCTGATAAATTAGGCCATGGTGCAGCTATTGCATTTGAGAATAGTTTATTAAAAGTAATGCAATTAAATGTATCGCGCTTATTTAAATAAGTTGCGTGTAAATTGAACATATTGGTAAGCCAACTATCATTTAGTTGGCTTTTTTATCTCATTTTACAGAGTTATTGAAAATATAAGTTGCTATTCACGCTGACTTTGGCTTATATAAAAAGGGAATTCAGCGCATGAATCATAAATTAGTGTCGCACCTCTCAATCTTGACTACTCTAAGGCTAAAAGAATTATGAGCAAATCTCTTGTTATTGTGGAATCACCTGCAAAAGCAAAAACCATCAATAAATACCTTGGCAAAGACTACATTGTTAAATCAAGTGTGGGTCATATTCGTGATCTTCCTACCAGTGGAAGTGCTAAACAAAGAATAGATGCTAAGAAGAAAAAATCATTGGTTGGTATGACACCTGCGCAGAAAGAGAAAGAGAAAGCGAAACGCGCACAAGAGGCGCTTGTTACTCGTATGGGTATCGACCCAAACAACAACTGGAAAGCGCATTACGAAATACTACCAGGCAAAGAAAAAGTAGTTAGTGAATTACAAAAATTGGCTATTGATGCACCAACTATTTACCTTGCATCGGATTTGGATAGAGAAGGGGAAGCGATTGCTTGGCACCTTAAAGAGATCCTCGGTGGTGATGACAGTAAATTCCAACGTGTTGTTTTCAACGAAATTACAGAAAGTGCAATTCAAGAAGCCTTTAAGAATCCGACAGAACTTGACTTAAATAGTGTTAAAGCACAACAAACACGTCGCTTTTTAGACCGTGTCGTCGGATTTATGGTATCACCATTGTTATGGAAAAAAGTAGCACGTGGTCTTTCTGCTGGTCGTGTGCAATCTGTTGCAGTACGCCTTCTTGTTGAGCGTGAACGCTTGATTAAAGCATTCAATCCTGATGAATACTGGGATCTACACGCAGATACCGTTGCAAAAGATAAAAGTGAATTACGCTTAGAAGTTTTTAAAGAAGACGGTAATAGTTTTAAACCCACAACGGAAGCACATACAACGAAAGCGGTTGAAGCGTTAAAAGACGCGCAATTTAAATTACTTTCACGTGAAGATAAGCCGACTAAAAGTAAAGCAAGCGCACCTTTCATTACTTCTACACTACAGCAAGCGGCAAGTACGCGTTTAAGCTTTGGTGTAAAGAAAACCATGATGTTAGCGCAACGTTTGTATGAAGCGGGTTATATTACCTATATGCGTACCGACTCCACAAACTTGAGTAAAGATGCAGTCGCTTCTGCACGTGATTACATCACCGGTGAATTTGGTGCTAATTACTTACCTGCCGATCCTGTTGTATTTAGCAGTAAATCTGGCGCTCAAGAAGCGCATGAAGCGATTCGTCCATCAGATGTGACACAACTTGCCGCTCTGCTTAATGGTGTTGACCGTGATGCTATGCGCCTTTATGAACTTATCTGGCGTCAATTCTTAGCATGTCAGATGTTACCGGCACTTTACGATGCAACAACATTGGTTGTAGAGGCTGATAATTATTTATTACGTGCCAAAGGTCGTACCTTACGTTTTGCTGGTTGGACGAAAGCACAACCAGTTGCTAAAAGTAAAGTCGATGACGTGCAACTGCCTGATTTAGCAATTGGTGAAGTTATTGATTTAATTGAACTTGATCCTCGTCAGCATTTTACTAAGCCACCGGCTCGTTTTACCGAGGCGGCGTTAGTAAAAGAGCTTGAAAAGCAAGGTATCGGTCGTCCTTCTACCTATGCAAGTATCATCTCTACGATTCAAGATCGTGGCTATGTAAAAGTGGATAAACGCCGTTTTTATGCAGTTAAAATGGGAGAGATTGTCAGCGATCGCCTGAGTGAAAACTTTGTAGACCTGATGAGTTACTCATTTACTGCGGAGATGGAAGGTAATCTGGATGCTATTGCAGAAGGCAAAGCGGATTGGATTGCTGAGTTAGACCGTTTCTATAAAGATTTAACCGAGCTTCTTGAAAAAGCAGAACTACCTGAAGATGAAGGTGGTATGCGCTTAAATGAACCTGTGGCGATTAAAGAGGTTCGTTGTCCTACTTGTGAACGTGAAATGGGTATTCGTACCGCTTCAACTGGGGTATTTCTAGGTTGTTCTGGTTATGCATTACCACCTAAAGAGCGTTGTAAAACGACCATTAACTTAGTTGATGGTGAAGAAGTTGAAGATATTCTCAGTAATGAAGATCTTGAAACTGCTGCTCTCATGGCGAAAAAACGTTGTCCTAAATGTGACATGGCAATGGACAGCTACTTAATTGATGAAAAACGTAAGTTACACGTCTGTGGTAATAACCCTATTTGTGAAGGGCACCTTGTTGAAGAGGGTGAGTTTAAGATCAAAGGCTACGATGGTCCAATTGTTGAATGTGACAAATGTGGCAACGAGATGCAGCTCAAAGATGGTCGCTTTGGTAAATACATGGGCTGTACCAACGAAGAGTGTAAAAATACACGTAAAATTTTACGTAATGGTGAAGTTGCTCCTCCAAAAGAAGATCCTGTTCATCTTGAAGAGTTACCTTGTGAACAGAGTGATGCTTATTTTATTTTACGTGATGGCGCTTCTGGTCTGTTCTTAGCGGCAAGTACATTCCCACGTTCTCGTGAAACGCGAGCACCGAAAGTAGCTGAACTTGCACAGTTTAAAGCGCGCATTTCACCTAAATTCTTCTATTTAGCTGAAGCACCACAAACGGATCCTGCTGGTAACCCCGCTGTTGTGCGTTACAGTCGTAAAAACAAAGAACAATATGTTATGACTGAAATCGACAAAAAAGCAACCGGTTGGACTGCTAAGTATGTGGGTGGTGAGTTAAAAGATAAAGTGTTAAGCGGTGGTAAATGGGTTGAAGAGCAAACTAAAAAGCGTGCTGTGAAAAAAAAGAAAGACTAACCTAATCCCTGATTAATAATAAATTTAAAGGTAGCGCAAGCTACCTTTTTTATTTGTAAGCCAATGCCAATGTGAGCCATCGCATATAAAAACAACTTAAAAGAGTCGTAGTTTGACCTCTTTCAAACTTTCCCCTGTCAGTGTCATCACTTTCTTTTAATTAGACTAATTTTATAATTATTTGATTGAGAGGCCGTATGCTAGCATTTTCCCTATTAAGCGAATTAGATCGTAAGGTCATACTCTTTACCCATGAGAAGCGCACACGTGATAAAAATAGATTATCTTCAACAATATTAAGCGAGGAGTATCGTGCCTTTATTATCACCGAAGGTGAATATATTTTATGGGAGCTACAGAAACGTAAGCTAACGGAAGCGGAAGTCATTGCGCATGCATGGTTAGTTACCTCGGTAAGCAATATATCGTTAATGTTTAATTTTCAAAAAAATAACCAGTTGACGATTAGCAGTCTGTTTGAAAACTTTCACTGCAGTGGCGATTGGCAATTAGAGCATGGTATTTTAAAGGTTGCTTTTGTTTACGAAGGACACAGTTATGATATCAATATCATTGCAAACAATAATCGCTCTATCCACTCTGCATTACAGATTGTCGACAATCAACGGTCCGAGTTATTAAAAGTTGCGCCGATTATTAATGCGACACAAGGCACTGCATTACTCGACTAAGAGGTTATAGATGTCTCAACATATTGGTTTATTAACACGTGATACCATTGCATTAATTTTAGCGGGAGGTAAGGGCAGTCGCTTAAAGCATTTAACGGAAGATCGTGCTAAACCTGGTTTACCTTTTGGTGGGAAATACAAAATTATTGATTTTACGTTATCTAATTGCATGAATTCAGGTATACGTCGTGTCAATGTATTAACTCAATATAAATCTTCAGAGTTACTTGATCATATCCAAAAGTCTTGGAGTAGAATGCCCTGGGAGCTTGGTGAATACGTCAATATCGTCCCCGCACAGCAGCAGATTGGTGATCTTTGGTATCGTGGCACAGCTGATGCTGTTTATCAAAATCTCAAACAGTTACGTAAACAGCATTGTAAATATGTGTTAATACTCGGTGGTGATCATATCTATAAAATGGATTACAGCCGTATGCTTCGCCAACATGCCAAAAATAATGCTGACATATCTATCGCATCCATTCCCGTGAATACAAAACATGCTTCTCCTTTTGGTGTGTTAGGTATCAATAGCGATATGCGTATCATTGAATTTGTAGAGAAACCAGAATGCCCACCGGAGATGCCTGACTTGCCGGGTAAGTCATTGGTGTCAATGGGTGTTTATATTTTCAATTTTGATGTTTTAGAAAAACTACTATTAGCAGACGCCTGTTTACCTGCTTCACAGCATGACTTTGGTTATAACGTGATACCGAAGGCAATTAAACAGCAATCTGTGTACGCTTATGTGTTTGATTCTGATGGTTGTGCCGATGTACAGGCTTATTGGAAAGATGTTGGCACGGTAGATCAATATTTCCATGCAAATTTAGACCTCGTACAATTAGAGCCAGAGCTTAATCTTTATGATAAACATTGGCCTATCTACTCATTTCAAGAACAGTTGCCCGGCGCAAAATTTATTTTCGATGAAGAGGGGTGTCGAGGCCAAGCGATTGACAGTGTTATCACTGCCGGTTGTATTATATCCGGTGCTACATTAAAAAAATCATTGCTATTTACCTGCGTAACAATCGAGCGATACAGTAAACTTGGTCACTGTGTCATTTTACCTAATGTTCGAATTGGTAAGCGATGCAATTTATATAATGTATTAGTAGTCGAAGATTGTATTATCCCTGATGATTTTTGTATCGGTTTTGACTACGAAAGTGATAAAAACTTTTACGAAATATCAGAAAGTGGTGTCATATTAGTCACTCAGGAGATGATTGATAATTTTTTGAAGATTGAGCATGGAGGTTAAATCTAAAAACGGTATACTTCATTTTTTAAAATATTAGGTGAAGAGTGATGCGCATTGCTTTAGGTGTTGAGTATGATGGAGCTAATTATTATGGTTGGCAGCGTCAAAAAGAGGTTATTTCGGTACAACAAAAACTGGAAGAGGCACTCTCTTTAATTGCTAATCACACGGTCACTGTGAATTGTGCAGGGCGAACTGATGCCGGTGTGCATGGTACTGGGCAAGTTGTACATTTCGAAACAACGGCTGATCGTAAAGATGTTGCATGGACGCTTGGCGTCAATGCTAATCTACCTGATGATATTGCCGTACGTTGGGTAAAACAGGTTGATGAAACATTCCATGCACGTTTTAGTGCAACTGCAAGACGCTATCGTTATATCATTTACAACGCACCTTTTAGACCGGGTATTTTACGCTCTGGTTTAAGTCATTATCACCACCCACTTGATGCACAACTAATGCAACAAGCTGGTCAGCATATTATTGGTGAGCAGGATTACACCTCGTTCCGAGCGCTTCATTGTCAAGCTAATAGCCCAGTACGCAGCATCGAGTATTTAAATATCACCCGTCGTGGTGATTTCATCATTATTGATATCAAAGCGAATGCTTTCTTACACCATATGGTGCGCAATATTGCAGGTAGTTTGATCGAAGTCGGTCGTGGCAAACAGCCCGTTGATTGGTTAGCAACCTTACTGGCACTTAAAGATCGTTCGAAAGCGGCTGCAACAGCAAAACCAGGCGGTTTGTACTTGGTTGAAGTTGATTATCCAGAGCAGTTTGCTTTACCAAGACCTGCTATAGGTCCTCTTTTTTTAGAACAATAATTGTTATTAGTGTAGGTATAAAGGGAATAGTGTCGAATAATGAAGATGAATAAACGCAGCCTAAATGAATGGTTAAGTTATCTAGAGAAGTTACACCCAACAGAAATAGAACTCGGGTTAACGCGTATTGGTAAAGTCGCTAATGATCTTAATGTTATCCATTTTGATGCCAAAGTGATTACCGTTGCTGGCACTAATGGCAAGGGCACAACCTGTGCTTTTTTAGAAGAGATTTTAATACAGGCAGGATACAAGGTTGGTGTTTATAGTTCGCCACATATTCAGCGTTATACTGAAAGATTGCGTATTAATAAACAAGAGATGCCTGAGCAGTTTCATTGTCAGGCGTTTGAAAAAATAGAATCACTTCGTGGCGATACTTCATTAAGCTATTTTGAATATGTAACGTTAGGCTGTCTCGATATTTTAAAAGCTGAGAAGTGTGATTTTATCCTGTTGGAAGTTGGCTTAGGTGGACGTCTTGATGCAACTAATGTGGTTGAGTCCGATGTGAGTGTAGTGACAACGATCGGTATCGATCATATCGATTGGTTAGGTGACGACAGAGAAAAGATCGGTTTTGAAAAAGCGGGCGTATTTCGTGCTTCAAAACCAGTCATCTGTGGTGAACTTGATGCTCCGCAATCACTGCAACAACATGCTGAAAATATTAATGCTGATATTCGTTATGCGGGTAAAGATTTCCAAGCGACAATCGGCGCTAATAGTTGGTCTTGGTCTGGTCATAAAAACATTGATAATCTACCGCTGACATTAATGCCATTGCAAAATGCATCAACCGCATTAGCTGTGATTGAGGCGCTCGAGCTTGAACTTCCTGTTACATTATTAACGAATGCAATTGGTCATGCACAGCTAGCAGGACGTTTACAAAAAGTCAGTAGTGAGACACAAGTCGATACGTATTTAGATGTTGCACATAACCCGCAGTCCGCCGAGTATTTAGCAACACAACTTCAGCATTTACGTAAACCTGGTGGTAAGGTATTTGCGATTGTTGGCATGCTCGAAGATAAAGATTTAACCGGCACCTTTGCAGTGATTAACTCAGCAATTGATTATTATCATTTGATTCCGCTTGAATGTTATCGAGGTGCATCACAGCAAACACTGCTTAAGCATTATCAAGCTAGTAATGACCTGCCTGCTAAGGTAGATTGTTTTGAGACTATCGCGGATGCGTATAACCGCGTATTATCAAAGGCAAATAATGACGATATTATTATCGTATTTGGATCATTTTATACCGTTTCAGCTTTTTTAACATTTTCACAAGGGTAAATCGTGGCTTCTCAGTTTCAAAATAGATTAGTGGGTATCAGTATTTTAGTGGCATGTGTGGTCATTTTTCTTCCATCAATTATTGATGGTAAAAAGATGGCCTATGAAGATGAATTTGTTGCCACACCGATTCACCCAGCATTAAAAACACATTCACAGACATTAAATGTTCAAGATGAACCCATTTCTTCTGCTCAGTTAACTGATGGCAGTGTTGTGGATGAACAGTGGCAAGTCGAAGAGGTCCTACAGGTAGATAGCGTTGATAAAAAGCCAATTGCAGCGACTGAACCTCCAGTAAAAAAAGTAGTGCCTAAACAGGTTGAAAAAATAGTGAAGAAAGCTCCGGTAAAACCCACAATGCCTGAGTCTGCTTGGACGATTCAATTAGGGGCATTTCAAAATGCGAGTAATATAAACTCACTATTAAAAACACTACATAAAGCAGGATATCAAGCACATACAGTTCCAACAGAGGTGATTGATGGGAAATTAACCCGTCTTTTTGTTGGTCCAGATGTTTCTAAGAAAAAGCTTGAGCAACAATTGCCGCGTTTGAAACGTCTAACAAAACTAGAGGGAAAACTACTGCCTTTTGATGCAGTAAATCCTTAAATTATTACAGCTTTTGATAAAATTATCTGCTAAAATCCGCCTCGTTTAAAAGTTCATAAATTAAGGACAATAATGGGTTGGTTTGATTTAACTATTTTAGGCATCATCGCTTTTTCAGCATTGATTAGCTTAATCCGCGGCTTCACGAAAGAAGCGATCTCTCTGGTTACTTGGTTTACAGCATTTTTTGTTGCTAGTAATTTTTACCCCGAAGTAACCTCTTATCTAACCCAGCTTGATGACCAACTTATCCGCAACTCTGTTGCTATCGCTATTCTATTTATATCAGTGCTTCTATTAGGAGCGTTGATTAACTACATTGTTAACCGTTTAGTCGCAGTAACCGGGTTATCTGGCACAGATCGCCTTTTAGGTGTACTTTTTGGTGCTATTCGTGGCGTGCTAATTGTTAGCGCAGTACTCTTTTTTATTGATTCATTCACTAGCTTTAATGAAGCTCCGTGGTGGAAAGAATCAACCCTCATTCCAGAGTTTGGTATTATTATCGAATGGTTTTTTAGTCACTTGGAGAACTCTTCAAGTTTTTTACAAAACCTTTCGACTTAAAAAGATTAAATTTGAAATCAATCACTAATTTTTAGTGAGTGGAATATATTAATTATCAATTCTTAAATAAAGGCGTGAATTTATGTGTGGAATCGTTGGCATCGTTGGGGCAACACCTGTTAATCAAAGTATCTATGATGCATTAACTGTATTACAACACCGTGGACAAGATGCAGCTGGCATTATCACTATCTCTGATGATAATTTTAAACAGCGTAAAGCTAATGGATTAGTCAAAGACGTTTTTGATTCTAAGCATATGCAACGTTTAAAGGGTAACATTGGTATCGGCCATGTACGCTACCCAACAGCAGGTAGTTCAAGTGCAGCTGAAGCTCAGCCATTTTATGTAAACTCTCCTTGGGGCATGGCACTGGCTCATAATGGTAACTTAACTAACGCAACGCAATTACGCGAAACTGTTGCTGTTTCTCGCCGTCATATCAATACCACCTCTGACTCAGAAGTATTACTGAATATTTTTGCTGCTGAGTTGGATAAAATGCCCAATTCTAATTTAACACCATCGAATATATTTACTGCTGTCGGTGAAGTTCACCGCAAAGTTTCTGGTGCCTACGGTGTTGTGTCATTGGTTATTGGTCATGGCATGGTCGCTTTTCGCGACCCAGATGGTATCCGTCCTTTAGTATTAGGTTCTCGTAAAACAGAATCTGGTGATATGGAATACATTGTTGCTTCAGAAAGTGTTGGTCTTGATACGATTGGTTTTGAAGTGATGCGTGACGTTGAACCTGGCGAAGCGATTTATATTACAGAAGATCGCCAACTATTTACAAAACAGTGCGCAGAAAAAACATCATTACACCCTTGTATCTTTGAATATGTTTACCTTGCTCGTCCTGACTCTACATTAAGCGGGATTTCTGTTTATGAAGCACGTCTTGAAATGGGGCGTAAATTAGGTGCAAAAATTAAACGTGAATGGGCTGATATTGAAATTGATGCTGTTATTCCAATCCCTGAAACATCAAATGATATTGCACTTGAAATTTCTGTTGAACTGGGCATTCCTTACCGTCAAGGTTTTGTTAAAAACCGTTATATCGGCCGTACCTTCATTATGCCGGGTCAAACACAACGTCGTAAATCAGTCCGTCGTAAATTAAATGCAATCAATGCAGAGTTTAAAGGAAAATCAGTTTTATTAGTTGATGACTCAATTGTTCGTGGCACGACTTCAGAACAGATTGTTGAGATGGTTCGTGATGCTGGCGCTAAAAATGTTTACTTTGCATCAGCAGCACCACAGGTTCGTTACCCAAATGTTTACGGTATCGATATGCCTACAGCAGATGAGTTAATTGCCTACAATCGAACTGATGAGCAAATCAGTGACTGTATCGGTAGTGACAAATTAATCTTTCAAGATCTACAAGACTTAAAAGATGCAGTGCAAAAGCAAAATCCTGATGTTGATGGTTTTGAATGTTCAGTATTTGATGGTGTTTATGTAACGGGTGATGTTGATCAACATTATTTTGATTACCTAGCTAGCTTACGCAATGAAGATGCAAAAGTTATTCAAGAGCAAAAAGAAGAGCTTGCAAGTTTAGAAATGCATAACGAATCATAATTCGCTTCCAAATTAAATCTTAAAAATTACAAAACCACCTCTTAAAACAGGTGGTTTGTTTTGGGATAAAATTATTATTTATTTCAAATTGTCTGTCTGTTACTTCAAATAAGTTTCAATTCTGTCGATAAACTTTACAAATCTTACGCCTTGTAAGCGCTTTCTTTTCGTGTTATTGATCTCATTATGTTTTTTTTAACTATGTATAATCCTAGTAATACAGGGAACTTGTTGGAAAGGTGACTTTTCAGTGCCGATAGCTTTATAAGTAAAATCAAAGGAACGATAGCATATTGTAAATTTTACAAGGCTCAGACTGAATTGAATGGATTTCAAGGAACTATTTATGGAAGAATATAATCAAATTGAATGTAATATTGATGATAATAGCGTTGAGTTGAATGATCATATCAGTGATATAAGCAGATATAAAAACAAAAATGTAACAGAAAAAAGTGCTTTTCAAGAGGTTATGTCACAGATAGATATTTCAGATAGACACGCTTTCGACCATCAATATAAGCAGCTATGGTGTAAAGGTGCTGTGCAGGGGAGTTGTTTATCAGTCTTTATTTGTGAAATTGATTTTTTTGAGGCTTACCGTGAAAATTATGGTGAGCAAAGCGCCTCATTTATGCTTCTTGTTGTCGCGGTGGCTTTAAAAGGCGTATGCGAACGTAATAATTGTTTTTTAGCGCACTACGAAAATGCAAGCTTTGCGATTTTGATGATTGATGCTAATGATCTAAATGCTGCTGATATTGCAGAGCAACTCCGTCAAGCGGTTGAGCAGACAGGCACGGAGCATAAATATTCAAGTGTCAGTGATGTCGTCACCTTAAGTATCGGTGTATCAAGTAATTACCCTATTTCCATGCAAACATTATTCGACAAAACGAATGCGATTTTAAAAGTTTCAAAATCAAATGGGCGAAATAAAGTTAGCACTGATTTATCTGACTCGTCTGTTGCAATCACTTCTCAAAAGGTTGTACCGTCTTTACGCGAGACACACAGCACGTCCAAAATTTCAACTCATATCCCTTTAAAGCAAAGTATGTTAGCTATAAACGTTAATGGGCGGCGCACCTTTCAACATGACTTTACAAAATTGTGGCAGCAGAGTTTAGATGAAGGGGAGTTAATATCTCTGTTAATTTGCAAAGTTGATTTTTTTAGTGATTACGTTGAGTGTTACGGTGAGCAATCAGGTGAAAACCTATTGTTAACCGTTGCTAATACCTTAAACCATTTATACAAAAATATAGGTGGGGCTGTTTATCATGCTGGTGGGCAGAAATTTATAGCACTATTTAAAGGTAGCAATGCAACCACTGGGTTAAGAGTTGCAAACGCGTTGCATGAGTTAATCGCATCATCCTCTATCGAACATAAAACTTCTTCCATATCAGACTTTATAACTATCAGTGCTGGTTTATCTTGTTTGATTCCTGATAAATCTAACTCAATGAAAATATTGATGAATCAAGTGGATATCGCGCTTAATAAAGCAGTTCAAGATGGTCGAAATCAGACCAGTGTTAGCTAATATCATTTCATTAAAGCGTTCTATTAGCATTATCTCGTCACTATCTCTTTACTAGATATTGATTAACGACTCAGATAACGGCTTAACTAATCATTACATAATACAATGCTATAAGTAGGCAATAATTAGTCACAAAAGAAAGCGCTTACTATGTGGGTTTGTGTTAACTATTACTAAAAATAACAGAAATGGAATTTCGCTATTTCAAACAGTGGGGAGGTTAAATGGTTATTAAAATATTAATTTTTATCGTTAGTGTGGTGCCTATTTATTCATTTGCATCACAGCAAGCACGCGTTTATGAAAAATATAACAATAGTGAGGTTATCGTAGAAAAAGTGGGTGAATTGGCTTGTACATTAACCTATAAAAATGGTGACTTCCTGACTACTGAAGGGATGCCAGTATTTTACACTTTTCAGGTAGAGCTTGATGATGGTGCTTTACATTCAGGCTTGCACCTTTGGTTGCCTCATCCGATGCAAGCTAGTCGTAGCATGACCTTAGCTTTTCATCAGGATAAAAAAATATATGAATATACCGGGAAGAGTTCTGAGTATGGTGATGCTTTCTATAAAACGGATCTTTTTGATCACTTCGTCAAGGCGAATAAAATTATTGTCACACAAGGGCGTGTAACAACAAAGATGCCTATCTATTCAACGTTATCTTTTCCTCGCAGTGTGAACAACGCGTTTAACCAATGTGTCACTAATCTAGAAAAGCTATCACATACATTTTGCACCAGTTCTGATGCTGCTAATCAAAAGTGTGTAGCGAAAAGTAAGCTTAACAAACAGCGATTTGCAGGTTTAACGGTGAAAGACAATCCAGCTTATATTGCAAAATTAAAAATAATAGAGGCGGCAAAGTTAGAGGCAAATCAAAAAGCACTGGCTGATGCTCAAACTGCAGCGTTAGCTAAAGAGCAAGCAGAAGTACTGCTTAGTGCACAGCGGATTGTTGAAGAACAAACACAAAAAGCAAAAGCGAAACTCGCCATTGAACAACAGAAACGACTTGTACAAGCGAAGAATGATGAAATAACAGCGATTGAAAAATCTAAAGCAATTCAGCACTCAAAGGTTACCCAAAAAAATGAGGTGCTCTCTATCTTTGAAAGCAGGCTACATTCACCGTTTAAAGCTAAGAAATATATTCAAATTGGTGGCAGTATCTCAAGCTCGCTTCGTGCTGACAACGAACATAGAATGGTGCAGCGAGTGCGTTTTGATACTAGCAAAGGGGTTTTTTACTATGCGAGCAGCCATGCTGAGAATTATGAAAAATATACCTCCCTTGAATTTGATTTTAAACTGCTAAAAGATCCCCGTGATGATGGCGGGTTTGTCATTAAAATGGATTGTGGTTCAAATTGTTCATCGGGAAATTACGCTATCTCAACACCAAAAATAGGTGTGTGGGAACAGTATCGTATCAAAACTGAAGCGTTAATTAATCATCCTGGTTCAACATTAGATCTTACCAAAGTGAATGTTCCCTTTGCGATTCTTCCCGATTGGGGAAAACAACGCGGTGTAGTGTTCATGATTGATAATGTCAGGTTGGTCAATTAATACTTAATCGTAAAATTTAAACTCAGGATATTCGTCATATTATTCATTTAACAGTTGGAATTTAAGCCCCATGCTCATCAAACATAAATTAATAACTAATACTCTTGTCACCATAATAAGCATGCTAGCGATGCTTTCACTGATGCACTTCTCTTTATTGTCATTAAAAAATGATATAACGCTAGCACAAGATGTTAGTAAGATTGAAGCACAAATGCTGCAATTAAGGTTATATGAAAAACAGTTTTTAACAGGTAAAAAAGAGGCACATATTGCGCAGTTTAATGATCAAGTTGCAACTATACAGCTAAGCATTGAAAACCTGAGGAACGAACTTAAAAACCTTGATATTTCAGGGCAAGAGTCTATAAAACTGGGTCATTTGCTGATTAACTATCAGCGTTTTTTCAATATTGTGGTTGATATACATAAGCGTATTGGTTTGGATCCTAATAGTGGCCTGCATGGTGAATTGAATCGTGCGGTTATAGATGCTGAGCAAGCGATGGGGGATTCTGTTGTGTTTTTAAAAATGATGCTGCAGGTAAGGAGCAGTGAAAAAAATTATATGCTGCTTCAAGATGAGCAATATCTACTTATATTTAAAGATGATTTGAACAAATTAATTGTTAGCGTCGAAAGTAGCTTCTTAATTCAAGCTAAAAAAACAGTGATTTTAAGTGCATTGAATCGTTATCAAAATGTATTTTTATCGCTAGCTGAAGAGCAAAAAATATTAGGTTATAAAGAAGATCAAGCTCTTCAACGAGCGATGAACGACAGTGCAATCAAAGCACAACTGGCTCAGGTAGAATTGATTAAAAAGACAAATTTAGCAATCAATGAATACATCTCTTCCATTACGAAAAACACTTATATTCTGTTTATCCTCGCGTTACTTACTTCGATATTAATTGGCTGGTTTATTTCACGTAATATTATTAACGCTATCACGCATATCAAAACATCTATTACTAAAATTACCGAAAGTAATGATTTAACGATTGTCGTTTCGACTAAAAGTAATGATGAATTGGCCGATGTGGCTAAAGCATTTAATTATATGCTTTCCAATTTTCAAAGCTTACTGGCTTCAGTCAAGAAGCTAGACAGCAGTTCGGCGAATAAAACTGAAATACTCACAGAAGATTCTTTTTGGGCTGATTTTACCTATGAAGAGTTGCCTGAAGATAGATAAGTTATATTGAGCAGATATTATTAGGGGTTATTCCTTACTCACACCTAGTTAAACCATTATGCATAATATTCTGCTCAGTGTTTATTGAAGGAAAATGAAGCAGGGCAAGCTGTATAATGTAACAGATAGAATCACTACCTAGCTTTTATTCAAATCGCTATTTTAGATTAGTATGTGGCACAAAAAAGCCAACTAAAAAGTTGGCTTAATTATTTTTCAATCGTTAATAGCAACAATTAAAAATCAGCGCTGCCTGGTGAACGTGGGAATGCAATTACGTCACGGATGTTTTGTACACCTGTTACGTAAGAAACTAAACGTTCAAAACCTAGACCAAAACCTGCGTGAGGTACTGTGCCGTATTTACGTAGATCACGGTACCAGCTGTAATCGTCCATGTTTAGGTCCATTTCAGCGATACGTTTATCTAGCGCTTCAAGGCTTTCTTCACGTTGACTACCACCGATGATTTCACCAATACCTGGTGCAAGTACATCCATCGCTGCTACTGTTTTACCATCTTCATTAAGCTTCATGTAGAACGCTTTAATGTCTTTCGGGTAGTTTTGTAGAATGATTGGTGCGCCAACGTGTACTTCAGCAAGGTAACGTTCGTGCTCAGATTGTAAATCTACGCCCCATTCAACATCATATTCAAATTTCTTACCACAGTTTTGTAAGATTTCGATCGCTTCAGTGTAATCCATACGTACGAATTCAGAGCTAACCATCTTCTCTAGACGCGTAATCGCTTCTTTGTCTACGCGTTGTGCAAAGAATGCCATGTCATCAGCACGTTCAGTTAATACCGCGTTGAATACATATTTAAGCATATCTTCAGCAAGCTGAGCGGCATCGGCTAAATCAGCAAAAGCGATTTCAGGTTCAACCATCCAGAATTCAGCAAGGTGACGTGTTGTGTGCGAGTTTTCAGCACGGAACGTAGGGCCAAATGTGTAAACGTTGCTTAGTGCACATGCATAAGTTTCAGCATTTAACTGACCAGAAACGGTCATGAAGGTTTCTTTACCGAAGAAATCTTGTTTGTAATCTACTTTACCCGCTTCAGTTTTTGGCAGGTTTTCTAGATCAAGGGTACTTACACGGAACATTTCACCAGCACCTTCACAGTCAGAACCTGTGATGATTGGTGTGCTGATCCAGTTAAAACCTTTTTCGTAGAAAAAGTTATGGATAGCATGTGACAAACAGTTACGAACACGTGTTACTGCGCCGATGATGTTAGTACGTGGACGAAGATGTGCGTGCTCACGAAGGTATTCAATGCTGTGACGTTTAGCTGACATTGGGTAAGTATCTGGGTCTTGTACAAAACCGTGTACTTGAACGTTTGTCGCTTGAATCTCAAAGCTTTGACCTTTACCTGGGCTTTCAACTAGCTCACCGGTTACGCTAACAGAACAACCAGCAGTTAGATTTAAAACATCTGAAGCATAATTTTCAAGGTCTGAAGGAACAACAGCTTGGATAGGATCAAAACATGAACCATCGTAAATCGCTAAAAAAGAGATACCCGCTTTTGAATCACGACGTGTGCGGATCCAACCATTCACGGTCACTGTTTCGCCAATTGGGAATTTGTCGTTGAATATTTCAACAATTGCTGTTTTTGACATCTGAATTAATGCTCCATAATCACAGTTTTCACTGTTTCTTAGTAAAAAATTTCTTAGACGCATATCTTACCTTGGCGGTAGCAAGATACAAGTATATGATTTGATAATCCGTCAATTAAAATCATGTTTAGCGCATGGGGGCACGATGCAGCAACAGTTTCAACAAAAACGATTACATAATGCACAGCAATGGCGCCGTTTTATTATGCTGTGGTTGACCGTTATCCTGTGGGGGGCTTTTCTTGCTTATATGCTGCTTTTCCACTTTCAGCGTGAAATATTTGAACCGCTGATCATGAAACACTTTGAAGTGGTCAATATTTCAGATTATCGGTTTGTTGAAATAAAACTGTTTATGTACATGCTCTGGTCATGTTGTATCGTTTCTGGATTGGCAATTATTAATAGCTGGGGAAAGGAGCGCCGCAGTCACGACGGCACGCCCGATAAGTTGTTAATTGTGGTGATGTTAGCTGCGGTGGGCTTTGCAGTTTATTATGCGATGACTGATCTAAACTATCTTAATGGGCAACTGTCTTTTCTTGCTAACTATTTTTAATCACTGATTCGCGGCAACCTGATAAATTGCGTCACATAACTGTTTAAGTTGTGCTGCTTCGATAATATACGGAGGCATCACATAAACAAGCTTGCCAAAGGGGCGTATCCAAACGCCTAAATCCACAAACAGTTTCTGCACGGTTGCCACATCAACGGCCTGTTTTAACTCCACCACACCAATCGCACCTAGAATACGCACCGCTTTTACGCTGTCTAACTCTTTACACGGTGCGAGGTAATCGATGAGTTGTTGCTCAATGTTTTCTACCTTTGTTTTCCAATCAAAGCTACGTAATTTATCGATATTTGCATTAGCAACTGCACATGCGAGCGGATTACCCATAAAAGTAGGGCCGTGCATAAACACGCCAGCTTTGCCTTCACTAATGGTATTGGCAATTTTATTGGTGGTCAGTGTCGCCGCTAAACTCATGTAACCACCTGTGATCGCTTTACCCACACAAATAATATCGGGGCTGATATCGGCATGTTCGCAGGCAAATAGTTTACCGGTTCGGCCAAAGCCGGTAGCAATCTCATCGGCGATTAACAGCAGATCATGTTTATCACATAACGCACGCACACCTTTCAGGTATTCAGGGTGATAAAAATGCATGCCGCCAGCACCTTGCACAATCGGCTCTAAAATAATCGCGGCGATATTGTTTTTGTTCGTTTCTATTAGCTCAGTCATTACCGCTAAATCGTCGTTATCCCAAGGGGCATTAAAAGGGGTCTTTGGTTGCGGTGCAAACAGTTGCTGCGGTAAAAAGTTATGGTATAACTCGTGCATTGCTCCTTCGGGATCAGTGACACTCATCGCGCCAAAGGTATCACCATGATAACCATTTCGAATCGTTAAAAATTGACTTCTTGGTGCGTTTTTTGCGTGCCAATATTGCAATGCCATTTTTAATGCCACCTCAACGGCAACGCTGCCTGAATCACACAAAAATACCTTTTCTAACCCTGCGGGGGTGATCTCTACCAATTTTTTACCCAGATCAATCGCGGGTTGATGAGTTAATCCGCCAAACATCACGTGCGCCACTTTATCGATTTGATCTTTAGCGGCTTGATTAAGCTCTGCGACATTATAACCAAATAAACATGCCCACCAAGAAGACATGCCATCAATCAATTGCTCACCGCTTTCAAGTGTTAACAAACATTTATCGGCAGATTGAACACCATAACAGGGCAGAGGATTGGTCATCGAGGTATAAGGATGCCAGAGGTTATTCTTATCAAATTGGTGATCTAAACTCATAATTGCTCGCTATTTGTACAGATGTAAAGAAATTTAACTAGAAAAGTTGACAGTGTAACTATGAACCTTAGAATGTGGAAACTATTTTTATGTAACTAATTGAAGTGAGAATAAATTATGAGTAATACAACGATACGTCAAAACTGGACCGTCGATGAAGTTGAAGCGATGTTTGCATTACCCTTTATGGATCTTCTTTTTAATGCGCAGGTCGTTCATCGCGCACACTTCCCAAAAAATCAAGTACAAGTCAGCACGCTACTGTCTATCAAAACCGGAGCTTGCCCAGAAGATTGTAAATACTGCCCACAAAGTGCACGTTACGATACCGGTCTTGAGAAAGAGACGTTGATGGAAGTGAATAAAGTGATTAAAGCAGCACAAGATGCCAAAGCAACGGGCTCGACACGTTTTTGTATGGGCGCAGCTTGGAAAAATCCAAAACAACGTGACATGCCATATCTGGTTGAGATGATTAAAGAGGTGAAGTCTTTAGGGTTAGAATCGTGTATGACACTCGGTATGTTAGACAATCATCAAGCAACACAATTAGCCGATGCGGGTCTTGATTATTACAATCATAACTTAGATACCTCACCAGAATACTACGACAAAATTATCACCACGCGTAGTTATCAAGACCGTTTAGATACGCTTGATAATGTGCGCAGTGCGGGAATGAAAGTGTGTAGTGGTGGCATCGTTGGTTTAGGTGAACAGGGTAAAGATCGTTCGGGTTTATTAGTGCAATTAGCCAATATGCCACAACAACCAGAAAGTGTGCCGATCAATAAACTGGTAAAAGTGAAAGGCACACCCCTTGATAATGTCGATGATCTTGATGAATTCACTTTCATTAAAACCATCGCTATTGCCCGTATTATGATGCCAAAATCACACGTGCGTTTATCAGCTGGCCGCGATGCGATGTCTGAACAAACCCAAGCACTCTGTTTTATGGCGGGCGCAAATTCTATCTTCTATGGCTGTAAGTTATTAACCACAGATAACCCAGATGAAAGTACCGATATGCAACTGTTCAAAAAATTGGGCATTAACAAAGAAGCGGTTAATTTTTCACCCTATGAAAGCGAACAAAATGTCGATGCAGCAATTATTCGTCATGCAGAAAAGGATGAACTGTTTTACGATGCAACGGCTAAGGTATAATCGTGGCCTTTGACTTTATCGAACAACAGCTACAGCAGCGTAAAATCGATGGTTTATATCGTCAAAGCCAAATTACGCAGGGGCAACAGGGCCGTTATATAAAAGTGGCGGCTGATCATTACCTTAATTTTTCGAGTAATGATTACCTCGGGCTAGCCGCTGATCCCACGCTGATTAAAGCTTGGCAAAAGGGCGCTGAACTATACGGTGTTGGCAGTGGTGGGTCTTACTTAGTCACCGGTTATAACCAAGCCCATGCTGATTTAACTGAGCAATTGAAATCGTGGTTAGGCCTTGAAGCCATTGCACTTTTTAGCTCTGGTTATTCAGCCAATCAAGCGATCATTAAATTACTGCTCGATAAAAATGCACTGTTATTACAGGATAAACTCAATCACGCTTCATTAATGGAAGCGGGCAGTTTAGCGCAATGTAAAATGCAACGTTTTAAACATAACGATAGTGCACACCTACAAAGCCTATTAGAAAAGCAACAAAACCCGAATAGCCTGATAATCAGCGAAGGGGTGTTTAGTATGGATGGTGATCAAGCACCAGTTAAAGAGCTACTGATACAAAGCAAACAACATAATAGCTGGTTGATGATTGATGATGCCCATGGGTTAGGTGTATTGGGTAAAGATGGCCAAGGCAGTGTGGTTGAGTCAGGTATTGCTAATAGTGAACTGCAAATATATATGGCGACATTTGGTAAAGCGCTAGGTGTCGGTGGCGCGTTTGTTGCGGGTAGCCAAGCGCTGATAGATTACATAAACAATTTTAGTAAGCCCTATACCTATACCACTGGACTACCGCCTGCGATGGCTTACACAATAGGTTGCGCTGCACAAATGGCAGAAATAGAGCAATGGCGACGCGATAAAATGTTTGAGTTAGTTTCCTATTTCAAAACGCTTGCTGTACAGCATGATATCCAACTAGGTGAATCAAACACTGCGATTCAACCTTTGATTATCGGCGATAGCCAAAAAGCATTGATGGTCGCTGAGCAGCTTAAAGCACTTGGTTTTTGGGTAACAGCGATTCGCCCACCGACTGTTCCTGTTAATACTGCGCGATTACGTATCACGTTAACCACCAGTCACGAATTGCAAGATATCAAACAATTGATTGCAGCCATATCAACGATTTTAAGCGAGCATTAATGGCACAAACTATCGATAAACAAGCCGTGGCGGACTCCTTCTCAAAAGCCGCGAGCCATTATGATCAATTCGCTCAACTACAGCGCGATATTGGTGAACAACTGTTATCTCAAGTTAACGCATCATCAGCGAATACAGTAGTCGACTTAGGCTGTGGAACGGGTTATTTCAGTGAAAAATTGGATGTGCAATTCCCGCACAGCGAACTAACCTGTTTTGATCTGTCTCCTGCGATGCTTAATCAGACAAGGCAACGCGAACTAAAAAATGTACATTTTCAACAGGGAGACATAGACCAACTGCCTTTTGATGAAAATAGCGTCGATCTTATCTATTCCAACTTGGTAATTCAGTGGAGCGATGATTTTTGTGAGTGTTTAAAACAGATAAAAAACAGTTTAAAAGTGGGTGCTAAAGCTTATCTTTCAACGTTACTTATTGGCACATTAGATGAACTCACACAAGCGTGGAAAAGTGTCGATGATAACCCTCATACCAACCGATTTTTATCACTAACCGATATTGAGAACTGCCTAAAACAGAGTGGCTTTTCTAAGACGCAGTTAAAAAAAGAAACGCGTACGCTTGCTTATAAAAATGTGCTTGAGGTGATGCGGGCGTTAAAAGGGATTGGTGCGAACCATGTTCATGATCATCAAGCGACTAAGCTAACGGGTAAAAGATTAGTTAAGCAACTAGAGATGGGGTATCTGCCTTTTAAAAATGAACAGGGATTATTAAATCTCACCTATCAAGTTTGTTATATCGAGATCACTAAATGAATCAAACCTATTTTATCACTGGTACCGATACCGATGTCGGAAAAACCGTTTGTTGTGCGGCACTGTTACTAGCTGCTAAACAGCAGGGATTAACGACATTAGCTTATAAACCGATCGCGGCAGGCTGTGAATCAACGCCGGATGGTTTACGCAATGAAGATGCGCTCATTTTACAACACAATAGCACCTTGGCGGTTGATTATGATCTGATCAATCCAATTGCATTTAAACAGCCGATTGCACCACATATTGCCGCAGAATTAGAAAATCAGCCGATTAATCTTGAACAGGTCACTGCAGGGTTACAGCAATTACAGCAGCAGCAAAGTGATTTGTTGATTGTTGAAGGCGCTGGTGGATGGCACCTACCGATAAATAATGAACAGCTGCTTTCTGAATGGGTTGTCGAGCAAAAGCTACCCGTCATATTAGTAGTAGGCATGAAGCTCGGTTGTTTGAATCATGCCATGCTGACTTACCAAACACTGATTAATGAGGGCGTCAAAGTGGTAGGGTGGATAGCCAATCAATTATCAACAGAGATGCCGTTCTATCAACAAAATTTACAATGGTTAACGCAAAAATTCGCAGCGCCTTTAATTGCAGAAATTCCAAGGTTAGATTGCCCTTCGCGTTGTAATCTAGCACAATACGTCGATTTTCAATTTAATGACCAGTAAACACGCTTTAATAACAATAACGTACACAACTACAAAATGGACTACATAGTGAAAAATAAACTAACCGTACTAATTAGCTTAGCAACTCTATTTGCTACTCCTGTCATGGCGACGTCGCCAGTGAAAGAAAAACTCACTGTTTATACTTATGGTTCGTTTGCTTCTGAGTGGGGACCTGGTCCTAAAATAGAAGCTAATTTTGAGAAAGTGTGCAATTGTGATCTTGAGTTTGTTGCCTTAGATGATGGTGTATCGGTACTTAATCGTTTGCGCTTAGAGGGTAAAAATAGCCAAGCAGATGTTATTTTAGGGCTCGATGATAGCTTGATCACTACCGCTAAAAATACTGGCCTATTAAGTAAACATAATATTGATTTAAGCCCACTTAGTCTTAAATCACAGGAAAAATGGAGTGATGATACCTTTGTGCCATTTGATTACGGCTACTTCTCGTTTATCTATAACAGCGAAAAATTAAAAAATCCGCCAACTAGCTTAAAAGAACTGGTGGAGCAGCGTGATGATATCAACATCATTTATCAAGATCCGCGTACTTCAACACCAGGCCTTGGTTTGATGTTATGGATGAAGTCGGTTTATGGTGATGAAGTTAATGGTGCTTGGCAGAAATTGGCTAAAAAAACCGTGACGGTGACTAAAGGTTGGTCTGAAGCGTATAACATGTTTTTAGAGGGCGAAGCGGATATGGTACTTTCATACACCACTTCACCCGCTTATCACATCATCGCTGAAGGCAAAAAACAGTATGTTGCCGCTAATTTTAGTGAAGGGCATTACACACAAACGGAAGTTGCTGCGATCGTAAAAGGTAGCAAAAATAAAGCCTTAGCAACAACCTTTATGAACTTTATGTTATCAGAAGGTTTCCAATCGGAAATCGCGACAGGTAATTGGATGTATCCTGTCACCGATATTGCTTTACCTGCACAGTTCTCTGAGTTGACGGTACCGGTGAAATCACTGTCATTTTCAAGTGAGATTGTTGCGCAAAAACGCTCTGCATGGACTAAAGAGTGGTTGATCGCACTGACTGAGTAATAGTGAACGTGTCATTAAAGATTAAAAGCGTACAACTTCCCGGGATTTTACTCTCGGGCAGTATTTTTATATTTGTATTGATGGCGATGAGTGCATTACTTCTCTATTCACCGCATGTAGATTTAACCCAGATATGGGCTGACCCCTATTATCGTCACATCACCCAATTTAGTTTCTACCAAGCGTTACTTTCAACACTGCTCAGCGTTGTGTTTGCAATACCCATTAGCCACGCACTGTTTCGACGTCAGTTTTGGGGTAAAGCACTGCTGCTCAAGCTGTTTACCACTACGCTAGTGTTACCCGTATTAGTCGCAGTGTTTGGCCTATTAGCGATTTATGGTAACAGCGGGTTATTTGCTTCACTGTTTAGCTATTTTGATAGCAAACTGCCTTTTTCAATTTTTGGCTTGAACGGTATTTTATTAGCGCACGTTTTTTTTAACCTCCCCTTTGCCTGTCGTCTGTTTTTACAAGCATTAAGTGCTATTCCAGAGAAACAGCATCAACTTGCCTCTCAATTGGGCATGAAGCACTGGTATAAGTTTCGTTATGTTGAGTGGCCCTATATTGCTGGCCAATTGCCGCACATTGCAGGGCTAATTTTCATGCTCTGTTTTACCAGTTTTGCAACCGTGATGGCACTCGGTGGCGGTCCTAAATCAACTACCATCGAACTGGCTATCTATCAAGCGATCAAGTTTGATTTTGATCTGCAAACAGGTGCGTTATTAGCGCTATGGCAAATCTGCTTATGTGCAACATTAGCGTTTTTTATCCAAAAGATATCTAGCCCTACACAGTTAAAAAGCAGTTATAACGCATCTATCAATACTTATCACCATGATTCATGGTACTCAAAATGTTGGGATTTTTTCTGGATCATAGTGGTAACTATATTGGTTATTCCACCGTTATTGATGGTGGTCTTGTCAGGCCTCAACCAACAACTGTTAAGTGTATTAACGGCGCCTACCTTTTGGCTTGCGCTCAAAAATTCATTGTTGATCGCCACTTGTGCCGCTATATCGGCGGTCATTTGCGCCTTTTTTATTCTACTTGCCAGTCGTCAATGGCGTTTAGTCGGGCTTAATCATCGCGCCGATAAAATAGAGATGTTAGCGACGGTTATATTAGTGACGCCCGGTTTGGTGATCAGTACCGGGTTATTCTTACTGTTGCGCGATATTGGTCATTTATCGGAATTAGCATTTTATATAGTGGTGGCGGTGAATGCATTAATGGCATTACCTTTTGTGCTGAAAAGCTTGACGGTCCCGATGTTACAGAATGCTCAGAAATATGAGCGTTTATGTACCAGTCTAGGTATCTCTGGGTTTAATCGTTTCTATTGGATTGAGTGGAAGGCATTAAAGCGTCCGATATTACAAGCTTTGTGCTTAAGCTTTGTGCTTTCAATTGGCGATTTAAGCGCCATTGCGTTATTTGGTAGCCACACCTTTAATACATTACCTCTTTATCTATTTCAGTTATTAGGCAGTTATCAAATGCAATCAGCTGCAGTAGTTGCATTGGTATTATTGCTGTTAAGCGTAGGGGTTTTTATTATTATCGAACAGGTCTTTAAAGAGACAACAACATCACTAGATAGAGCCGAACATGATTAATTTTTCTCAGGTTAAGTATCATTATCAACAACAAAATTTTGAATTTGATCTGCAGGTTGAGCAGGGGAGTTTAGTGGCTATTCTAGGGCCCAGTGGTGCAGGCAAAAGTACGCTATTGAACCTGCTAGCGGGTTTTATTGCACCGATGCAGGGCGATATCGCCATCAATGGCAACTCAGTCTTAAGCGCAGCACCGCATCAGCGGCCTATCTCGATTTTATTTCAAGATAATAATTTGTTTACTCATCTCACCGCTTACCAAAATATCGGACTTGGTCTACACCCTGGGCTAAAACTAGATGCTCAGCAAAAACAGCTTATCCAAACAATGAGTGAGCATGTTGAGGTGGATAAGTTATTAGACCGTTTACCGGATCAACTCTCAGGTGGGCAACAACAACGTGTTGCTTTGGCGCGATGTTTTGTGCAAAAGAAGCCTATATTATTGCTCGACGAACCCTTTTCTGCACTTGATCCTGTATTACGTGTCGCGATGCTAGAGCGTGTTAGTGCACTCGCGAAACAACAAAATGTAACCGTGTTAATGGTGACACATCATATTAGTGACGCATTAGCCGTAGCTTCTCATTTTGTTTTTATCGATCAAGGTAATGCATCTGCGGTTGAACGTATTGAGCAGTTAACGCGTTCTCATCCGAATCAGCACCTTGCTCAGTTTATGAGTGCAGAAGTAAATAAATAGCTAAATTATTGCTGCCTATTTTTTGTTTAAACACGCTGATTTTATAGGTCAGAAAGCGGACTACGTACCCCATTTGCACCCGCTTGCAAAACATGTGTATATATCTGCGTTGTACGCAGATCTGAATGGCCTAATTGTTCCTGAACCGTGCGAATATCAGCCCCGCGCTGCAACAGGTGGGTAGCAAAAGAGTGGCGCAAAGTATGACAAGTTACTTTCTTTTCTATCTCAACTTGTTGCGCTGTTGTACGCACCGCTTTTTGTAAATTTGATTCATGGATATGGTGGCGACGAAATAATTTTAGCGTCGGGTCGACAGATAAGCGATTAGAGGGGAACAGATAGTGCCAATTAAACTCTTTTGGAGCATGTGGGTATTTACCTGCGAGTGCATAGGGCATATATACCCCCGCATATTTGTTGTTTTGTATATCTTGATCAAATAATAATTTCGCAGCAGCAATCTGTTTTTTTAATGGTGCAACCAACTCCTTTGCTAATGTCACACGACGATGTTTCCCGCCTTTACCATGCCATATTTGCACTGAAAGATAATCAAAGTCGATATCTTGAATACGCAGTCGCACCGACTCCATCAAACGTAAACCACTGCCATAAAGTAGGTGAATCGGCAGTGCTAGGGATGCTGGCACATTTTTAAGTAGCAGGGCAGTTTCCTCCGGGGTTAATACAACGGGTAATTTAGGCTGTGTGGTTGTGCGATTGTATCTAAGATCAAGTGTAAGAGGATTATCTAAAAACTCTTTATACAAATAGACAATGGCATTTAGCGCTAATGCCTGTGTTTTAGGCGCCACCTTCTTCTGATTTGCCAAGTAGGAGAGAAAGCGTTCAACCTCGGGATCATGACACAAGGTCGGGTGTTTCTTTTGATTAAAAAAGATATAAGCCTTTATCCAATGCAGGTAACTCTCAATGGTACGTTTAGCATAACGGCGCATTCTCATATTCTCTGCAATCGCATTTAAGAAAGGGGATTCCATAGGCAACTCACTTCTTATTTTAACTGTTTTTACATACAGTTTAGCTGTTTTCTCTTTTTTGACTACTTATAACATCATAAAAAACATTTTCATGATGATATAGAGTTGATTAATATTGATAACGGCTTGTAATGTTTTTACTAAATTGTAAAATAAAGGTCAATCACATAGTTTCTGCAGCATACTGCCATCGTGCTTTAGTTATATTGAAGCTAAATAGAAAATTTCTAGAGGTATCTTAGGGGGGAGTTTGCGAAACATTTTAAATTTTTGTCCGCTTAATATGGGCGTGAGTAACTTAACCTATATGTGGTTTTATCAGAGAGGTATCAATGCTCTTCATTAATAGCATATATATTACTGCCGTTAGATATGTCTCTAAGGCAACCCGGTCAGGAATGGCATTAACCAATAATAAGGATATTACTTTGAAATTAGATAATACAGCTTTAAATAAACCATCAACTGCTTATGTGTTAGCGACATGGGGCGCTTTACTGATAGGTGTTTCAAGTTATTTAATCGGGCTTTGGAATTCGACATTTCAATTAAATGAGAAAGGATTCTATTTCGCCGTATTTCTACTTGCTATGTTCGCGGCTGTTACGTTGCAAAAAACAATTAGAGACAAAGATGAGGGGCTGCCGGTGACACAAATTTTTATCGGTATGTGTTGGATGGCATTCGCATCGGGAATCGCTTTGTTAGTCATTGGTTTAATTAATGCTGATATTCTTTTAAGTGAAAAAGGCTTCTATGGTATCTCTTTTGTATTGGCTTTATTTGCAGTGATAACGGTACAAAAAAATACTCGAGATTTAACCAATGAATTAGGTGAAACGGATCCATCTGCATTCCCTAAATCTGCGCAAGCTATAGATGCAGCATTAGACGCATCAGAAATAATTCAATAACGATCACTTGGTGATTATCGCAATATGTTTGCCCGCTTAATGGGCATGACTTGTTCATGGAGAGAACATGAAAACATTAATAAATATCATCTTCGCAGTGGTTGCTGTCGTACTGCTTTTAAAAGCGTGTGATAGAGCCGCAGAAGTTAATTCATGGCCAGAAACAAAAGGGAACATTATTTCTTATGATATTGAAGAATATCAAGATTCCGATACCTACACAGACAAAAATGGTAAGAAACGTACAGAATGGGAAGATGAGTTTCGAATTACGTTTAGGTACCGATTTGAAGTAGAAGGGGTTGAATACATTGGAAGGTTTAAGGTTGATGATTTAGAAACAGATAGGGATATTAGACGTAAGCTAAAGATATATCCGAATGGTAAAGAAGTAAGGGTTAAGTATGATCCTAATAATCCTAATGATAGCCAAACAAGGATATAACAACCGCTTTGCATGTATTAAAACAGTGGGTTAACTTGTGCTTCTTAGCA
The DNA here is from genome assembly GCF_030161115.1 of Psychromonas marina. Taxonomy (GTDB): domain Bacteria; phylum Pseudomonadota; class Gammaproteobacteria; order Enterobacterales; family Psychromonadaceae; genus Psychromonas; species Psychromonas marina. Next base: position 212,029 of record NZ_BSPQ01000013.1, on the reverse strand, counting down.
CAATGTAATCTGCTATTTATTTTCGATTCGATGGGCGTTATGTGTTCATCAGTTTCTTAATATAGGGGGCTTTAAATGGAATTAATTGTAGGTACAGACTCAACATGGTCTTTAAGGGCCTGGATATGTTTACAACTGGTAAATGTTGATGTCACAGAGCTGGTTATTGATTTAAATTCTGCGAATTATAAATCTGAAATTTTAAAATATTCACCAACGGGCTTGGTACCTGCGTTAATCAATGAAACGTGCGTTATACATGATTCATTAGCGATCACAGAATATTTAAATGAGTCTTTTAATGGGAAGTTGTATCCTAAAAATATAACAGAGCGCGCATTAGCGAGAAGCTTATGCGCTGAGATGCATTCGGGTTTTATGAATCTTCGTAGCCAATGTCCTTTCACGTTAAAAGCAGTTTCAAACAACGTTGATATAAGTGAAAATATGAGTCTTGAATTAGGCAGAATTGAAGCCATATTTGAACAGGCAGAGATTCCATTTATGTCTGAGTCTGCAAGTGCGGTAGATGCTTTCTATTCTATTTTAGCGTTTCGTCTTAAAAGTTACGGTGTTAATTTCCAAGGTAAAGCAGGTGAGTATCAGGATAGCCTTTTAAATTGGTCTTTATTAAAAAAGGCTATTATGCAAGCGGAACAATGGCATAGTGCATATAAATAAATTTAAGTTATAACATTTTTAAACGAGCGATTACGTAGCGGTTGGCGATACATTACATGCCACCGTTTTGCCTGTTTAATGCCGTGTTAGGTAATAGGAGTAAAACAGTGCGAATCGCTGTCGTTTTAGGCACATCAAAATCAGATGGAAATACACGGTTGTTGGTTGATGCATTTGTCGCTGAATCCGATGCTCAGGTATTTGATCTTTCAGATTATAAATTTTCTTTTTTTGATTATGAGCATCAGAATAGAGGAGATGCATTTATCCCCTTAATAAATGAGTTAACATGTTTTGATACATATTGTATTTGCATCACCAGTTTATTGGTATTCAATGTCAGGGCAATTAAAGGTTTTTTTTGATCGTTTATCTGATCTTCTAACGATAGAAAAAGAGCTTGGACGTAAGTTAAAAGGAAAGCAATGCTCTATTATAGCAACTGGTTTTGATAAAGAGCTACCGACTTGCTTTGTCACACCGTTCGAAATGACTGCAACTTATTTGCATCTTGAATTTAAAGGTTTTACTTATTTATCAGTTCAAAGCGAAGCAGATTTAGGCGGCATTAACAGAAATATTCAGCATGCTATTCAAAATTTAACCTTACAAGCTAATTAACGGGATAGTATAGAGGTTATAATTATTAGCCTGTAACAAACCTTTATACATATTAAAAGCGGTATTCAAAATTTATGAGAGAAACATTAAGAACAAAAATAATCGACGTTTGTAATAAAAAGATCGACACGAAAGGTAACAATGTCGGCTTGTCGTTTTATGCTTTTTTTGCCAATAAAAATGACAATCCTGAACTGTTGATGGAAGTGGCAACGTGGTGGATTCAAACCCATCAATTAGATCATTTTGTGAAAGCTTATAAAATTAAAGAGATGGTTGAAGCTGGTTTGTAGAGAACACAATTGTAAATGGAATTTAAACGTTGGCTTTAGTCCGTTGCGCAATAATTATTTTTTTATTCATTATGGAGAATAGAGATGGAACATAATTTTTCTCAATTGGTAACAACTGATTACGGCAACATATTAAGTCGAGATCACTTTGTTGATTTCTCTATTCGTCCACTATGGCTTGGAATGCCGAGTATTTTTGGTGAAGCATACACGGTGCAATTAGCATCTGGTGACAATTTAATGCTGCACTCCGCTATTTATGAAGCACCTAAAGGATCTATTTTGGTGATAGATGGCGTTGATTGCAAAAATGCAGTCGCTGGGGGCAATGTATGCGCTATCGCCAAACAACGAGGTATTAAAGGTTTTATTGTTGATGGTGTTATTCGAGATTTGGGTGAAATCGAAGAGATGAAATTCCCTGTGTTTGCAAAAGGTGTTTTTCCTGTTCCGGGCAAAAAAGAACAGTACTTTGAATTAGGAAACCCGATCACCTGTGGTGGGGTTAAAGTGTCTACAGGTGACATTATTGTTGCCGACGCAGAGGGGATTGTTGTTATTCCGAAGTTAGATAAAGAAAATGTGTTTTCAGCTGCGTTAAAAAAAGCCGATACTGAAGCGCGAATGACACTTGCTGAATGGAAACAAAATCATAGGCAAAAAGTTGAAGACGCAATAAATTTGGCTAAAAAGTAGTTACTCAGTGTTAAGTGTTTACAGAGAACCTTGAGAGGGTATATGGATATTAACTTTAGAGAAGCCACTATTGATGATGCTGAACTAATTGCTACTTTTGTCGTCGATCTGACGACAGAAATATCTGAACTAACCGTTGCGACCCATTTTGAGATTGATCTACATAGCACGATTAAGCGATGTCAGGCATTAATCAGTGAGGGGCAATATGCCGCTATTATTGCTCGTCAAAATCAAACACCGATAGCGATTGTGACCATGACAGAAACGGTTGCTTTATATGCTGGTGGCAAAGTTGGGGTGATTCAAGAGTTTTATGTTACGCCTGATTATAGAGACTCTGGGGTTGGTTCAAGGTTGATTGAGCAAGTAAAGACCTATGCTAATCAGCATCATTGGTCATGTATTGAATTATGTACACCGCCTTTACCTGAATTTGAACGCACATTAAACTTCTATCAGAAAAATGGCCTGAATCCTGTTGGCGGACGAAAAATGCGCCAGACATTTTCATAATTTAATACCGGTTAGAATAACAATAAAATCTACTTGTTTTAATGATTCATTATTAATTTATGATTAGCGCTGTTGCCAGTAATCGCATTTTATTTTGCTATTACTGGCAGTCCATTTTTAAGGAATCAATAGCTCACGACTCGCGACAATCTCATCGCCCACTTTTAATTCGATATTCAAGGTTTCACCCGTTACAAGATCAGTTTTTAATTCAGCATCATAATTAAACGTGACACGCGTTGATATGCCTGATAAAAAGCTACCTAGCTCAGTAAGATCAGTAACATCGAAATAGCTACTATCTGTTTCATCAGTAATTTTTTTCATTACTTCAATAGCATAATCGCTTAAACCATCACCAGCACCAATGATATTTACCGGAATATTATACTGATTGGCTTTAGTAATAATATCATCCACAGTCGTATCAGAAGCATTATCATCGCCATCTGTTAAAGCGATTATCATTGGTTTTGATACGTTAGCTGCAATGAGTTGCTCTATTGCTGAATCGATACTGTCATAGAAAGCAGTTGATCCACCAAACGGGTAATAAGATGACCTCGCAATATTATCTATTCTGTCTGCATGGCGATCTGTTTTAGTGCCATAAGAAGGATTATATAGAGCAGAGGTTGGGTTATATAAATCAATTAATGTGTGCAGAGTGCTTTGTTCTTTGATGAAGTTTGTTGCACTATTTATTGAGTAAGTTAGTGCATTTTCATCTATATCGTATAGTGCTAATTGTTCTTCAATAACAGTATCTGTCATCGGGAATATATCCCATGAAAAGAGTGTTAACGAAAACTCGGATGCAGGGTCATTTGCTTTGGTCATGTCAATTAAATCATGTGCCGCTTCAGCTACTAAACTATAGCGCGTGTGTGACTCGCCATCAGGTGCAAGAATTAGTTCGTTATTTTCATCTCTAACCTCTTCACCCATCGAGCCACTTGCATCCAGTGTAACGGCGACAGAGGCAAAATTCTCTGAAGTGTTTTGTGATCCGACGATAATAATATTGCTTAATTCAGTGTCTGCTAATGTAAAAATAAAGGCTGAACTTGGTAAACCAATCACCGCTTTATTAGAGACACTATCAGTAATTATAAAGTTAACACTTTGCTCATTACTTTTTTTCAGAGAAGAAATTTCATAATTGGCACCGCTTTCAATTGTTGAAACAACTTTAGCAGCATTATCTGCTAGGAAGTTATCGATATCACTAATGATATTTTTGTACCCTTGTTTCTTCGCAATGATATTTTTAATATTGCTAACCAATGTTTCGTCAACAACGAAAGTGAATTCACCACATTCGTCGGTGGTAATGGCATCCTGAATATTATCGCCCAATGCATCATGTAGTTCCACTGCTGCATCATTGAGAGGCATGTAACCCGTTGGTACATTTGGACAATCAACAGTAATATTATTTGTTGCAGCTCGAGTACTAATAGTTGCTACAGTCTCAGTGAGTACGAGAGGGACAACAAGTTGACCATCTATTTCTTGATAGGTAATCATCTCTGCTGGTGGGGTTGTTGTATCCGGCTGGGTATTTGTTTCAGTGGAGGCATTAGAATTAGAATCACCACAGCCAGCCAGAGTGAAGCTTAGTGCAATTGCCGTTGATACTTTTGTTAATTTCATTTGAATCCTTTCTACTTTAAAAGGGTAATGATAATATCAACAAAAAACCAAAATAAAAGTAATTTTAATTTTTTTATAATGTGTGCGTCAAGTATTTATCATTCGATCTGCTGTCTCTAGGGGGAAGTGTGACCTGGGGAGGTACCTTAAAAATACATATATCCTATTTTATGGAGTAATAAATGTTAGCATTAAGACCTAATTGTGAATGTTGCGATAAAGATTTACCTTCTGACTCTGCAGAAGCTTTAATCTGTAGCTTTGAGTGTACATTTTGCAGAACTTGCGCTGAATCCACATTAAACTTTGTGTGTCCAAATTGTTCAGGAAATTTAGTTGAACGACCTATTAGAACTATTGAGGCTCTAAAATATAATCCCGCATCAAGTAAACGTGTATTAAAAACGCATGGTTGCTTACCCAATACAGATATCAAGGAGCGTTAATGTTTGCAGTTATATTCAGAGCAAAGCCGGGTGTTCAGGATTCACAGTACATTGAAACCGTTACTAAAATGCGCGATCTTGCATTTGAAAAGTACGGCTGTCTCGATTTTGTTGCCGTTACTGAAGGCGATCAAGAGATCGCAATCTCTTATTGGCAAAGTGAGTTGGCAATTAAACGATGGAAGAGTGATGCGGAGCATACTTTGGCACAAGATCTTGGCCGTGCTAAATGGTACGAATCCTACATTGTGCAAGTGGTCGAGATAAAACGAGAGTATAAATACAACCTATAAATGTTGAAAATACAAAAATATTTATTACGCATATTTTTAATGATGTGGATTTATATAATAAGTCGCTATTTCCACACGATTAATCGATTTGTCTATATCTAATGAACTAAATCACATATTAAGTTTCAGGCTGATGGGAGACTACGATAATAAATTCAGAATGTGCTGCACAGTGATACTATTTTGTTGTTAACCAGCACGCCAAAATAGTAGGTTGATCTTGCGATAGTGACATAAGGTAGAGTAATAATGGTGAGTTTTATAATAGACGTTATGAGGGCGTAAATAATTTAACTAACGAGCTTAGCGACACGCTGTTATTATAAATATTAACAAATTTTATTAAGTAATAATGTGGAGTTTTTAATTGCAACTAACTGAACAATTTGAGAATAAAATTCAGCTGTTTGTTAAAGAGCAGATGACACAGGATCAAGCGCATGACATGAGTCATCTGCTGCGTGTGGTTAAAACAGCCAAACAGTTATGTGAAGATGAAAAGGCCTGTAATGAGGTTGTTATTCCTGCTGCTTATCTGCATGACTGTGTATCATTTCCGAAAAACCATCCTGACAGAGCGCAAAGTTCAACATTGGCGGCTAAAAAAGCGATTGAATTCTTAACCTCAATTGATTATCCGAGTGAATTTTATGAGCAGATTTCCCATGCGATTATTACCCATAGCTATAGTGCCAATATCAAACCTGAAACAGTAGAAGCCAAAATTGTCCAAGATGCAGATCGTCTTGATGCCTTAGGTGCGATTGGTATTGCACGCTGTTTACAAGTTGGTTGTTCGCTTGGGCTGGCACTGTATAACGATGAAGATCCTTTCTGTGAACATCGTGAAATGGATGATCGCGCTTATAGCATTGATCATTTCTATAATAAGTTGTTTAAACTCGCTGATACCATGAATACAGATTCAGCAACTATTGAGGCACAGCGCCGTACTGAATTTATGCGTGAGTATCTTCGTCAGTTGGGGGCTGAGGTCTGAATACTGTGAACATCAGGGAGGTGAACATCAAGCACCTTAACGCTTTTGAACGCTATTTTAATGAGTGTGTTACAAGTGGTTTAGATTTATATCATGGTGATTATGAATCGTACTTAATTAAAAGAATCAGGTATTCACAGGGTAAAGGACTTCCTGAAGGATGGCCGCCGATGTCGATGTATTTGTGCTTTGAGTCTGACATTATTGTTGGTTCAATCAGAGTACGTCATGGTACGAATGATTATATTAGGGGCGAGATAGGCCATATTGGTTATGAAACCTCACCCAAAGCAAGAGGCCAAGGTGTTGCAACTACAATGTTGCAGTGGGTTATCGATAATGTTATCGAGGATAAGGTGATTGTTACTTGTGCTGAAGATAATATTGGTTCAAGAAAAGTGATCGAAAAGTGTGGTGGTGATTATCTGGATCGTTTGTACTCAGAAGAAAAGGTAGGGTACCTGCTGCGTTATCAATTAACACCTAAATAAGGCTAAATCCAATAATGATATGTTTATCTTGTTACTTAAACGGTATTTCCTGCTATATATACCGTACTTAGGCAGTAAGTATTTTTTGCAACAAAAGCCCCCTCATTTCATTTTTCAACTTCGAATAAATCGACACATCACGCAATTTAATCAACTCGTTATTCAAAATATAATAAATTATTGAATATTAACTGAAGGTAAATTATGGTGATCAAACTAAGCATTTAGCGCCAGTCGCGCTTTAATCATTTCAAGTCATGCTAATTGGCTTGCCGATACAGTGATTTATATTCGGAGAGGGCAGATGGAACAGTCAGAATTTTTGAGTTACTTAAGCAATGAGTTAGATCTTTATTACCAAATACCTAGCACCTATAGCCAAGTAAAATATGAAAAGAAGCAATACATTAATGGATTAATGAAAGCTTCCCGCTTTTTTGGTGTGAGCTTTGAAAACATACAAGAGGTGATTAACCGTGAATCTAAAGGTCAAATTGCAGCACTTGCCGCTTCTGGACGAACCGATGAACTATATGAAATCCCGGCTTTTATACGTGAAAATAAAGCAATTCATGTATAAATAATGTTAATTCTGGATAATTAAATCGATATAGTGAGATTAAATAGAAATATTTGATTCAATAATATGTACCTCATTCACGCTGAAATGATACATTCGCGCATTAAAGTCGATTTTATAGTGAAGGGATATTATGGGGTATTGGTATTTAGCGTTGGCCATCGGGTCAGAAGTGATTGCTACACTCGCATTGAAACAATCAGATGGTTTTTCGAATAGCACAGCAAGTATTATTTGTGTTATCGGTTATGCATTCGCATTTTATTTCCTCTCATTAGTACTAAAAACGATACCACTGGGTATCGCTTATGCTATTTGGGCAGGTTTGGGCATTGTATTAATCGCGTCTATTAGTGCCATCCTATTTAAACAGATACCTGATCTAGCTGCTGTTATCGGTATGGCTTTAATTGTATTAGGCGTTATCGTGATTAATGTATTTTCAAAAACGGGTGGGCATTAATACGCATTCGGAAAAAATAGCGTGATTAGATTCAGTTCTAGCCTCGAAAGCGCTAATGTTGAATCGTTAGACCAATCTAACTAAATTAAATGGTCGTCTGCCATAAAGATCGCAAAACTCTATTTAACACTATTAATCAATGACATCGTTCGTTTCTTCTACAAACACATCAATATCTATTCATTTACCAACATTAATTATATAAATCTAACCTCTGCATTCTATATTATGTATTCCATTCCTTGTATGCTTTATATATCAAAGTGATAGGTGGTTTTATCGCTATTTGAATAATCGTTATAGCAGTATCAAAGCATCTAATTTTGAGTGTCATTAAATTTGGCGCGTTTATTGCTTTAATTACATTGTATTTGTATTAATCATGCAGCGTTTTAATCCATATTTATTTTTGTTTATTAATTAACCGAAAAGTGTCATGAAAGTGGCGTTTCATCAGAATTAATGGCAAGTGTGACAAAATTATGTTGAATAAATAGTAGGTTATGAATTTTTGCTGCTCACAAGATAAACCGAATTTGATTTTTAAGGATTTAAATTAATGAACAAGACCATTCTTGCCGCTCTGATCATCCCCGCTTTTATTGCCGGCTGTGGTTCAAGCGGTGGTTCTTCGCCAACGCCGATCGAACCAGTAATATACAAATGGCAGATTGTACAGTTAAAATCTGTGCCAGTAGGCTCTCTTGCTGAGACCTGCGTTATCTATGCAGACTCGGCCTTAAATCAAGGCGAGGTAATAACAGCTTATATTGCCGATAGAAACTTTAAGATTATCTACCATAATGAAGATGGTACTATTAGCAAACAGTTCATAGCAGATAATACTACTAATGGTCAATTGATGATTGATTCTGACGATGTACCAGATAACGGTTATGTTACATTAGAAGAGTTTACCCCTAGCAGTAATACCAAAGAAAGTTATATGTTCAGTGTTCAAAAATCGCTAATGACTGATTTGGTGCTGAATGTGAAACAAACACAAACAGATACCTGTGTAACGGGTAATGACTATCGAGAGACTTATTCAACAGAAGCCAAACTTAATATTCCCCAAATCTCCGTCGATACTGAATATTACCAAAGTAGCTATAACGTAAATTCAATTAATGGTCAGGTAACGTCTTACGCGATTCCTGTTAATACACCATATCCCGGGGCACGAGATATCCTTATTACTGCATATGACGAATATGATGCTAATACTGAACAAAAAATAGCTCTTTCACAATGGGGATTTATTGAACCAAGTTTTCTTTATGAAGATGAGGATGTATATGGTGCTAAACTGAGTGAGCTAGAGTTGGAAGATATCTATTTGTCTAATGACAACAACAGTATCGATTTAGATGAGAAGAGTGGTGTGATAGCGGTTCACAATAATAATAGTTACTTTTGGCAACCAATCTATAATAATTCAGATACTTTAACCGTTGCTTTTGATAGTAATGAAGTGAGCACATGGAGTGGTTATTTTTCTGGTACCGTTGACACTGATAACTGGTCATTTGAAAGTTTTATTGCATTAACAGGTGAAACGTATCTTGATTTTCCAACATTACCAACGTTGGGGTCTGTTGATTATGTGACAGTAACTAGCAATTGTAATATTGCAGCTAATCATTGTATTGATACCGATGCTAGTTTTAACAGTAACGATTTTAATTATCAGAGAACGCACCTTCGCTTAGAAGAGTCTGGTACTAATAATAATTACACTAAGCAGACTATCTTGTCAGAAGTGAACGAAGATCCGGTAGTTTTACAAAGCAGTACATTTACACTTGTTGATCCTACTTTAATTCGTGCAGAGTTTAATTTAATGGCGACTGATGCAGGTAGTACTGATGCGGTGAAATATCTTATGTCTAATAATATCGACTTAGTAACAGTTGGCGAATATTCTTCTGATCCAGCTAATGATGTTGCGGAAAAAGCCTTCTTTAACGATATTAATGGTTATGTTGTTCCTCGAACGACAAGTGAATCTTTATATAAGAAGATGCTAGAAAAAAATACAACTACCATGATGGCAACATACGAGCAGTAATCTCCCCTTTATTATTCGTTGATTCTTTGAGCCTCACTTTTCAGTGGGGCTTTTTTTTGTTCGCTTTTAAGTAATCGGAATAGAACTATACTGTCGTCTATGGAGTATTTTATACACTTTTGAATTGCAGATAGAAGGAGAATCAATTTTGAGTAATGAATGGGACGAATATGCGGCGAGTTGGGCAACTGACCCTACCGTTGTCAATTATGCAAGTAACGCATTTGCAGCGCTTAATGATAATGTTGATATTGATAGCTTGCAGGTACTTGATTTTGGTTGCGGGACAGGGGCATTGACTGAATTAATGAGCCCAAAGGTAAAACAAATTGTGGCGCTTGACCCTGCATCAGAGATGATCAAACATCTGGATAAAAAAGCGTTGAAAAATGTATTTTCTATTGCCGATTATCTCACTCAAGAGCTGGTGGATAGCCAGCCTGAATTGCAGCAGGGGTTTGATCTGATTGTCGCTTCATCTGTGTGTGGCTTTTTATCAGACTATGAGAAAACCTTAAGCTTATTAACATCACTATTAAAAACAGGTGGGGTATTTGTGCAATGGGATTGGCTTGCGACTGATGAAAGGGCGGCGACGGGATTGAGTGAATACCGCGTTAAAAAAGCATTTGAGAATAATGGTTTAACACAAATTAATATCACTACTGGTTTTACCATGAGCAGCTCAAAAGGGTTGATGCCTGTGCTAATGGCCGTAGCTAAAAAAGGCACATAATAAGAAAGCTATCGGAGTAGGGCATGATCAGCCCCATCTGTTATTTCTCTATTTAGTTATGTTATTAATAGTTTCAATTATTAAACGTTTAAAAGATGTCAATCAGCCTTATATCAATCACTAAGACCGCATTTGGCCCTATCTTACTGCGGTTGCCTTTTTTCCCCCATGCTAAATCTGCTGGTATTACAAATTCATAACGTTCTCCAAGGGCCATATATTGCAAACCTTCGGTTAAACCATCGATCGCTTCTTCAACGCTAAACTTTTCTGAACTATTGGTTTTATAGGTATCGGCGATCACTTTACCATCGGTTAAAAGAATACGCTGGTGGACTTCAACACTGTCTTGAAAAGTAGGGTGACGACGTTCATCAGTTTCATCTATCACACGATACATCAAGCCTGAATCTGTGCTGATAACATCAGCTTTTTGCTGGTACTTGGTGATAAAATCTTCGCTGCTTTTTCTATTTTGTCCTGCAGAGCCTTTACCATTTTTTTTGTCTTTTTTACGCGCCATTATTTTATATTCCGAAGTGATAAACTGATGATTCAATGGTGTGGTGCACCCACTTGAGAAGTGCATCAATATTAACATTTAATTCAATCACTATTTTACCTCTCTTTGTAAGCACATCTCAAGGCAATGTTATTGATGATAAAGGTAACTTTATATTCTATTTTCGTATTCAATACATTTATCGACAGATATTCAGGCTGTTCATTATAAATAATCTGTTGTTGTTAAGCGGCTTAATATAGAATCTGCGTTTATTCCTTTCAAAAATGATAAAGCAGATGAATGATAAAACGATAGTAACCCACAACGGTAATTTTCATGCCGATGATGTATTCAGTGTCGCTGCACTTAAGTGCATTTTCCCTACTTTTAACCTGATACGCACACGTGATGATGAAATTATCAGTCAAGCAGATATCGTACTTGATGTGGGTGGTGAATATGATCCAGAAACGGGCCGTTTTGATCATCATCAACGTGGCGGTGCAGGTGCACGTGAAGATGGTATCCCTTATTCATCTTTTGGTCTCATTTGGAAGCAGTATGGTCTTGAGATATGTCAGGGTAATGAAGCGTTAGCAAAATCAGTTGACGCTGGTTTAATATCAACCATTGATGCGATCGATTGTGGTCATGTCGAAGGTGTATCTACCGGTATCAGCCTTAGCCATACTATCTCAATGTTTAATCCAACCTGGCAAGAAGAGGGCGATTTTGATGCTTGCTTTAATGAAGCGGTTGAATTCGCATCACGTGTTTTAGCGCGTTTTATCGCCTCTGCAAACGGCGGATTAAGTGCGAAAGCGATTGTTGCGAAAGCGATTGAAAATGCTGAAGACCCACGTATTATCGTTTTAGAGAAATACACGCCGTGGAAACGTACAGTACATGCTTTATCAGAAGCGGCACTGTTTGTGGTTTATCCATCACAAACTGGGCAATGGCGAATTCAAACGGTACCTGCTGAATTAGGATCATTTGAAGATAGAAAATCATTACCAAAAGCATGGGCTGGTCTAAACGGTGCTGCGCTTCAAGAAGTGACTGGAATCGAAGATGCTATGTTCTGTCATAATGGTCTGTTTATTGCCGGTTCAGAATCTTTTGCAAGTACCATGAAGATGGCTGCACTAGCTGTTGAGGCATAATTAAGACTGCATAATGAAGACAGTTGCACTACTTGTGATTGTATAAGTGGTGCGCTATAAATAAGCATCAGAGATAAATTTAGGAAAAGCAGATGAGCGATACATTTAATGTGTTTTTAGAGCAAACCATCATCAACAAGGACAACCTTGGGGAAGATGATATCTTGCAAGCGGGCTTTGATTTTATTAAACAACAATTGCAAGCTTACCTTCAACATGAAGGACTTACTGCAATCACGTTTACAGAAGCAGTTAAACAAGCGAGACAAAGCCAAAATAACGAAACAGATCCACGTTTCTGGCTCGCTTTAGAGGCATTTTTCTTAGCGGTTGGCGACAGTATTGATAATAAGCCACAAGCGACACGTTGGTTACGCTTTGTAAATATTATTGAAACCTTACAGGGGTATTCTGGCAGTCAGGTGATCATGGATAAAAATATTCGTTCGAAGCGTGTTAAACGTCTTTGTTTAGCGACTGCATTAACCTGGGAACACCTACGTTATATTGCAGGCAATGAGGATGATTATAATCCTAGCGAGTTAATCATCAATGCGTTTACTGATGTACACGAACATGATCATAGTCATCACTAATTAATATATCCTTTGGATGCAAGCATCAATAAAAAGGCGAACCACAGTGGGTTCGCCTTTTTTGTATCTGCATCAGCTGACGAGTCAGATTTTAATGTGCAGTACGACTCGTACCATTTCTCACTAAATCTTGGCCTGTTTGGAATATCTCTTCCGTCACCCAGCGTGATAATAGTAATTGCTGCTTATCATCTAACACTGCAACAAAACGACGACCATCTTTATTACTGGTTGCCATCGCGATACCCGCAACATCCGTTAGTCCTAATCCACCTGTTTCCACTGAAATTAAAAAAGTTTCTAACTCGGCTAGGGTAGTGATGGTAGTTGTTTCATTGTTCATATTTATATTCTCTGTATAGCGTGTCATCAATAATCAGCGAATGTTACGATGTTTGTCTTTCTAAGGCAACTTTCTCCCTGATTTGCTTCGTCATCTGATGGTTATTTTCACATTGGGTCTAAAATTAAAGCTTCATTTTAACATTAACTATAGGTGCGCTATGGATAAGCAAACGATTGAACAGGGCTTACAAGCGATAAGTCTTGTTGATGCAGAAATGGCTGCTGCCTTTAATCAGCTAGGCTCACCGCCAGTGCGAGTTAATCCTCCCGGCTTTGAAACCTTCCTATCAACGATTATCAGTCAGCAACTATCAACCAAGGTTGCTGCGGTTATTAAGGCGCGCGTTTTGGAACTGATGCCAAGTGTTAGCGCTGCAGCGTTGTTAGCAGTTGCAGATCAAGATTTACGCGATGCTGGTCTTTCGTGGCGCAAGGTTGAATATGCTAAAGGGCTCGCAGAAGCGATTGTCAGCGGTGATTTTGATGTGCATGGGTTAGCTGAATTAACGGATGATGAAGCGATTGAGACTATTACCCAGTTAAGAGGTTTTGGTTGTTGGAGTGCCGAGATCTATCTTATGTTTTCACTGCAACGATTAGATGTTTTCCCTGCAGATGATCTCGGGATATTGCTAGGGCTTGCTCAATTGAAAGGACTAACTGAAAAACCAACACCTAAACAAGCGCGCGAGTTAGTCAAACATTGGACACCTTGGCGAAGCGTGGGGGCGTTGTTTTTATGGTCACTTTATTCACATAACAACCAATTAAAAAAGACAAGTGAATCCGCCTGATTTTATTAATAGCAATTACATTAAGTATGTGATCTAAATTTTGCGCAGGAAAAACAGCTTAATTCAATGCGTAAGTTGATGTTAATGGTGATCCCTTTACGAAACTTACAACGCAGAAGTCAGTTTTTTTAACCAGTAAAATAGATCAGCTATTTACTGTAATTGCTATAATAACTCACACTGTACTTTTCTTGGATAAAGCCATTTGCAAAGGCGATAGCTTGGGTATTGTGTAGCGTGACCTCTTTTGCTGTTTTAGCAAATAAAGGGATCCCTTCACCTAATAACACTGGCGCACGGGTAATGGTCATCTCATTAATCAATTTCAGATTAATAAATGCCTGAATCGTCATGCCACCATCGATATAAGCGTGTTTATGTCCTGCGCTCTCAAGCTGTGTGAGCAATTGCTGTAGATCACCCGAATAGAGTTCAATTCTGCCTTTCATATTATCAGGGAAGGTAGTGAGCGTATTACTCAGTACAACAATACGTGTATTACCATAGGGCCATTGTTCTGGTGTGAGGTGCATGTCGGCAATAGATTGCATACATTTACGTCCCATGATCATGCAATCGATAGATGCCATGTAGGCCGCAAATCCCATATCTGCGTGCTCGCCCATCTCTGCATCTAAGCAGCCAACTTGATGTAACCAATCGACGCTACCATCTTTTTTAGCTATAAAACCATCAACACTCGTTGCGATATAAACGGAACATTTCATAAATAACCTCTGCTCTTGTTGATAATTTAAAATAAAAACGAACCATTTATGATTCGCTTTAACAGGGTTTTACGGTGTAAACCTTGCGCTTAACCGAAGTGATTAAATACCATTTTATTACCATCAACATCACGGAAATATGCACCATAAAATCTATCTGGGATACGTTGTCCCGGCTCACCATCACAGGTAGCACCCAAGCTAATCGCTTTTTGATACATCTGTTCACACAGTTCTTTTGAACCGGGTGCAATGGCTAGCATATTACCGTTACCGCAATGCTGTGGTTCTTGGTTATATGGAATACAAAGTGCGAGTAGTGGCTCCTGCATTGATTTACCAATAAACAGAATGCGATCCATTTTTAGTAGTGTTGTTACACCGAGGGGCGCTAATAACTCATTATAGAAAGCTTCTGATTTATCTAAATCTGTCACACCAATGGTTGCGTAGCTGAGCATAATTATTCCTTTAAAGTTAAGAGATTGTTAAAACAGGAGTTTGACTACAACAGGTTAGTCAAATGAAGTCAAATAAGTTCACTTATCGCTAGGCATAAAAAAACAGGCACTAAATTTCTCTAGTGCCTGTTTTTTAAAAGTTGTTGGTGAGGCTCTTTTAACGGTAAAAAGCTTCAACAGTACCTTTTTTAGTGATCATAAGTGGTTGGCCACGACGATCTAATGCTTTATGTGCCGCAACTTTAACCCAACCTTCACTGATGCAGTATTCTTCAACATCAAAACGCTCTTTGCCGTTAAGACGAATACCAATATCATTCTCGAAAATTTCTTCTGAATGGTGTGGGCTACGAGGGTTGCCTGAAAAGCGATCTGGTAAAGGTGGTAGCGATTTAGTATCGTTCATGTTGATGACCTGTAGTAAATAAAAAGAGTGCCATTGTAGACAATATGGGAATCACGCTCAACAACTGCAACGATAAATTTACTATTTATAACGTGATTGCGGTATTAAAATCAAACGAATTGCACTGATTGTAATCGATCTTTCTATCTCGCTGTCTGCCCGCTATATTTGTGCCCATTTATTTAATAGCTTATCAATCGCACCTTTTGGTGTTTTACATATCTTTTGTATCTGCGCAAAGCTCAAATCATGAAGATCGTATCGTACAGCAATGTCATTTAACAATGCTAACCAAAGTTGGCTGGTCATCTGTGCATCATATAACGCACGGTGAAAACCACCTGAACTTGGAATATTTGCATAACGGATAAGTTCACCAAGTTTATGGCTATCAGCATCTTGGAAAATACGACGTGATAATAGCAGTGAGCAAGAAAAATTACCCACTGTTTGGCGTCCGATACGCATCAATTCCGCATTTAAAAAGCGACTGTCAAAGGAAGCGTTATGGGCAATAAGATTATCATCGCCAATATAATCGGCAAATTCATTCATCACCTGTTTACACGATTCAGCCTGCGATAACATTTGATTGCTGATGCCTGTATAGCTTTCGATGAATGAACTGACCCGAAAGCCAGGATCCATCAATGCTTGAAATTGGTCTTTAACTTCACCATTAATCAGGCGCACAGCACCTATCTCAATGGCGCGATCACCTTGGTCAGGAGAAAGCCCGGTTGTCTCGAAATCTAGGATCACAACGGAATCAGCGCGCATATTTGTTCTCTTATCTTTATTTCTAATTTCTAACGTCAAGTTATTCTTATTGCATGTGTTGTTTTTGGCGCTGTAATAACTTGCTCTTAGTGACTACCTGTTTTTGTTGTCCAGCATAAAGGTTAAGCGTATTAAACAGGCTTTTAGATTTAGTGGCCGCATAATCCAATTCAATTTTCGAAATCACTAATTGATGCTTTTCAGGGAATAGTGCTTCGACCGCTTGAGAAACTAGTTCAAATAAACGCTTCAAATTGATTTTATGAGTTTGGTCAGTCTTTTCAAATAACCAGTTTGTGATTGCCATGAAATGATCAAAAGGGCTTTCAGAAATAATCACGTCTAATGAATGTTTGAAACGACCCGAGTTACCAATCATGTCCCAATAACGTGCAAAACGGTTGATCAACTGCATAGTTGGAAAATCGATGCGATCGGTGCTTAAAATGTTAAACGGCGGTAATGGGCTAAAACGCAGATCAAAGGTTTTTGTGTGTCTAATGACTGGTGTGCCGCGTAGACGTTTTAAAATACCCATCTGAATCTCATGGGGCTTACACAGATACAGTTCGTCGAAGCTGTCTTTGAATGTTGCTAAGGTTTCACCCGGTAAACCAAAAATAAGATCTGCATGAATATGCGCGGTAGTATTCTCTTTTAGCCACAATAAATTCTTTTTAGACTTAGGGTTATTTTGCTTACGACTGATGTTTTCCTGCACCTCTTGATTAAAGGTCTGGATACCCACTTCAAATTGCAAGCTGCCTTCAGGAAACTTAGTTAAAATCTCTTTTAACTTTCTTGGTAGGTGATCAGGTACCACTTCAAAGTGTAGGTATAGGTCGTCACTCATTCTATCTAAGAAAAATTGCATGATCTGCAGAGAGGTATTGATATCTAGGTTAAAGGTTCTATCAATAAACTTAAAGTTACGTGCACCACGTTGATGAAGCACATCCATCTCTTTAAGGAAAACGTCTAAGCCGTATGGGTCTGATTTAGTATCTAGTGATGATAAACAAAATTCACACTTAAAAGGGCAACCACGTGATGCTTCAACGTACAGGATGCGTTTTGCTAAATCTTCATCACTGTAATATTGGTAGGGCATCTCAATATTTTTTAATTCAACGGGTTTAGATTTAAGTACTTTACGATCTGGCAGCTTATTATTAATAATATCCTGACATAATTCATAAAAACTTACTTCACCGGGGCCGGTTAATACAAAATCAGCCAATTTAACGATCTCTTGTTGGTCAGATTCATAACTCACCTCTGGACCACCTAAAATCACTTTAACGTCTGGCGCAATTACTTTTAACAGGTTAACGACATTGGTGGTTTCAACAATATTCCAGATATAAACGCCTAAGCCCACAATATCAGGTTTTGATTCTAATATTTTTTCAACGATATCAAGCGGGCGTGTTTGAATAACAAACTCTTTGATTTCACAGCAATCTTGTAAATCTTTTAAATTAGCATACAGATAACGAAGACCTAAACTTGCATGAATATATTTTGCATTAAGGGTAGCAAGCACGATTTTAGGCGATGCGATTGCATCTGCTGCTGAATGCTTATCTTCATTCAGATCGGTGCGCATAATGGTTAGGTCGTTGTTGATTTGCGGCATAATTATAGAGATTCTTAAGAGTCATGAAAAATATGCGGCTCATAATACAGTAATCGAAGATTATATTCAGTAGATGCTTTTGATTAGCGCAGTAATGCAGGGGTAAATAGTCGCTTATTGCTTGTATAATAAAAGTTAAGAGTCAGTTTAATCGCGGATTAATAACAGTGATTGGATTTTAATGTTAAAGAGTAAGTAGGGCGCCAGCAGTGCGAGCGCTCTACTTAATATGATGATTAGTTGCTGTAGTAGCTGTCCCAATCACCGTAGTTAGCATCGCCAACTAATACTTGTAGTTCAACGTCACCGACTTCAGCCACGATCACTTTTTGTGCAATTTCAAGCATTGTGTCTAGGTCTTCGTGATCTGTCATGAAGTTAACTGCAACATGGTACTGATCGTTAAAGTAAGCGGTAAACAGTTCCCAGTTTTGCTCGCATGCAATGAACGCGTCATCAACGTCATCGAATTTTTCGATATCGGCACTGAAACGAATCTCTGCACAGGTTTGTGCAAACGGGCCAATCGCCATTTTTTTCATATGACGTTTTTTATGGTGACTTTTAAGGATTGGGGTTGCCATTTCTGGCACATTAATAATATTCATAAATAACCTACTTAATATTTAAAGGGCGTGGAACGCCAATAACTAATTTTCGCTAATGCGATTGAACGGGAGCATAGACCAGCGTGTTTGGTGACGCAAGTCATTTGCAGGTCAAAATGACCCAGTGCTTAATAAGGAGACAGGATTTAACGTATGCTTTGGTTGACTTGAGTGGAAATTAAATTTATTACAGATGGTTACTTTATTAATCGTTGTTGAAAACTGCCTGTTTAATGACCAGAAAATAACATCTCAAATGATTGATTTTGAAAATGTTAATTGAAAATTCTACATAATCGTTTACAATCCCGCTCCATATTTATTGAACTGTATATCCTCGGTAATTCGGTCCGAAAGTCTCTACCACAAAACCTAATTTTGTGACTACAGTCCATTCTTTTCTAACACATTTAGAGAAGCGATCTAACTTACCTATAAGATAAGTTCAGTAAATTAGTTTAATTATGAGTCTGTGATTCATAATTCACCACACATTTACTATATAGGTTTTATTGTGAGTTTAGATACTACACTAGCTACCCCAACTGTCCCAAAATCGACCTCTATCATTGAAACAATCTTTAATGTTTCTCAACGTAAATCAACCGTTGGCACTGAACTTTATGCCGGTTTTATCACCTTTTTAGCGATGAGCTACATCCTTGCGGTTAACCCCGCTATTCTTGGTGACATTCCAGGTATGGATCGTGGCGCTGTTTTTACCGCGACAGCATTAGCTGCGGGTATTGCGACCTTGATCATGGGTATTTTTGGTAACTATCCAGTGATGCTTGCACCGGGCATGAGCATGAACGGCTTCTTTAAAGGCTTATTGTTCAGTGGTTCGGTCGCGTTAGTGTGGCATGAAGCGTTATTTGGTATCTTTCTATCTGGTGTGGTTTATCTCATCTTCTCACTTACACCGATTCGAAAAACCATGATAGAGGCGATTCCTGAAGATCTTAAATTAGCGATTACTGTTTCTCTTGGTTTGTTTATCGCATTTTTAGGATTAAAAAATGCGGGTATCATTGTTGCCAATCCATTTATTTTAGTAAGCATGGGTAAAATTACTGAGCCGCAAGTGATGATTGCTTATATCAGTATCTTTATCGCCTTGGCGTGTATGATTCGTGATATTAAATTAGCGACCTTTATCTCTTTTGTTGCTTCAATGGTATTAACCCTCGGTGCCGATATGTTGATGGGGACATCGAATGCGCCAATCCCTGAAACATTCATTTCTATTCCCCCTAGTTTAGCGCCAAGTTTTGGTGCCATTTTTAACTTCTCTGGTTTTACCCCTGAAAAACTGTTTGATCTGTTCTTCATAGTGATGGTGTTCTTTATTGTCGATTTCTTTGATGGTTTAAGTACTATTGTGGGTGTTGGTAAAGATGCAGGCATTATCGATGAAAATGGTAAAGTGCCTAATGCTAAATCTGCATTAGTGGCCGATGCTGGCGGTACGGTGATTGGGACTGTTTTAGGGACCACTTCAATCACTGCTTTCTCAGAATCGGGTATCGCTTCTTCACAGGGGGCGAAAACAGGTTTAGCGGCTGTGATGACCGCAGGTCTCTTCTTCCTATCACTATTTTTCTACCCAATATTCTCAGTGTTCTCAACTGCAATCGTTGCACCGGCGATGGTGGTTGTTGGTATCTACATGGTAGGGCGCTTAGGTAAAATACAGTGGGATAAAAAAGAGTCACGCATCGCAGCATTCTTTACCATCATGTTTACGGTGTTAAGTTTCTCTCCTGCAAACGGGATGGCGATGGGTTTCATTACCTATGCATTCAGCATGTTAGTGGCGGGTAAAGGTAAAGAGGTACACCCCCTTATTTACGGATTATCGGTTATCTTTATCGCTTATCTTGTGATGATGTAACCACTAACCACTAACCACTAACCACTAACCACAGCTAAATTTGTAAAAGCTGCCATCGTTGAACAAACGTTGGTGGCTTTTTTTATGCGTTATTGGGTTGTCTTTAGTGTGTGTGTTGTCGCGTTAATTCGTAGGGTAATGTTATTAAAAATGGTCACATTAAATGTGATAAGTAACCATTTTATAATTCAGTTGATTAATGCTTAGTTTCTCTAAACCTTAAGCGTTTTTGGGTCGATACCATATTGGCTCGCCAAATATTTTAAAAAACCTAAATCTTCACACATACTCTTCCCTGGCTCATCAGATATTTTTGCTACCGGTTTTCCATTAACCGTCACCATTTTTATCACGATACTAAGGGCTTCATTGCCAACATCATTCATCAAATTTGTACCGATCCCAAAAGAAACGTTGACCCGTCCTTTAAAGCGTTTCCAAATTTCAATCATGCGTGGCACATCTAATGAATCGCTGAATATTAAGGTTTTGTTAAGTGGGTCAATGTCCATATCTTGGTAAAGACGAATCGCTTTTTCTCCCCAGATAAAAGGGCAACCACTATCATGGCGTAAACCATCATATAATTTACCAAAATAGGGATCTGAAAAGTCGCGCATGAAAGAATCCATTGAATAACAATCCGTTAAAGCGATTCCTAATCGTCCTCTATATTCCCGAACCCAACCCTCTAATGCAGCTGTTTGTGCGTCAGCCAATCGTGTCACAGCTTGCCAACTTTGAAACCATTCATGTGCCATTGTGCCTACGACGGGTAAGCCTAACGTTCGCGCAAAATGTACGCTACTTGTGCCCGAAAAAGTAGTAGGGCATTGGCCTTTTAATGTCAGTAATACCTCTTCTTGCCAAGCTTTGCTTGCGCGTCGACGCGTACCAAAATCGGCAAAATTAAAGCCCGATAAATCTTCTTCTGCCTGAAGTAGTGCAATTTTAGCGGCTAGTTTTTCGCGCGCGTAAAAAAGATCAAACCCATCACAATTTATCTCTGTGTGCAGCTCACTGATAATAGAGAGTGCATAAATTTCGAAAAGACTGACATGTAATAATGGGCCGTCAAAACGAAGGCTGATGTTTTTTCCATCGGAATGTAAGTGGATAAATTTCATGTTAAGTTTAAACATTCTCAAAAACTCGATGAAATCAGGTTTAATGTAGGGGAACTTCGCGAGGTACTCTAGTTCTGCATCTGTGAAGGATAATGTGCAAAGATGTTCTAATTGTCGTTGTATTTCAGGAATTAACGTCGTTAAATCAAGATCTTTCTGATTACGACAAGCAAATTTCCATTGCACGTTTACCAAACGAAACTCGGATGCATGATAAAAGGCTTGCAGCATAGTGATCTTATAAAAATCAGTGTCCAATAAGCTATCAATCAGCCAATGTTCTGTTTTCCTTTTGCTCATATTAGCTCCAACTCATTAGTGCTTTTAATTATTCTGGCGCCAGCATTGACCATCAATGTACAGGCCTCTTCGGTTGTATCTGTATGAATGCCACGACAAGCAGCCAAATTGACAATAACGTTAAACCCCGCTTGGCAGAGTTGGATTACGGTTGTTTTAACACAGTAATCAGTGGCCAAGCCACCGACAATGATGACCTTAATTTTATGCTGATGTAACCACTCAATAATACCCGTTTCTTCAGTCTCAAGAAGGTCATGGTAACAAGCACCATAAGGGTGCTTATGTGGATCAACCCCTTTTTCAATCACTAAATCGTAGTTGCTCTCACTCGGGAGACCAGGTATTAAATCATTCCCTCTTGTGCCTACCACACAATGTGCAGGCCACTTTATATCTAAACTAACGTAATGACCTTCAACAGGGGTAAATATTTCATCTGCAGATTGTGCTATCCAGGGGGCTTGTGCTGGGTGGCAATCTTTACTGACAAGCCTATATGAACAAAACGCTGCTTGTGTATTTAATTCATCTGCAATGAGGTGGCCATTTTCGACGGGTAATTCCTCAGGGCAAAGTGGTGTAAAGCCACATTGAGGATCAACATCAAAACTCGCGGTAATAGACTTTTCAATTTTAATCATGGTTCTCCAATAACACAGTCATTCAATATGTAAGACGATTTTAAGTATAATATTATTACGCGTCAAAATTCAAAAGGCGACAACTTTAATACTAGTACCAATCTGGATAAGTAATGGCTCATAAAATTGTGCAGGAAAATTCATTTGTAATAAGGCATCAATGGCAGTAACTCGTTATTGTAGTTGCAAAATTGAGAACGAGGTTAGTAATTAATTATACCTGCAAGCATGACCAAGTATTGAATTAGATAGGGTTAACAATAAATAATAGAGTAGAAAGTAAAAGGCCACGAAATAATCTAACCTTATACACCTCTGTATCGGCTTTTCGATAAAATTTAATATGTACACAAATCTAGATATTTTCCCAAGTGGTTATTATTTCTTATTGAAATTATGCCGCAGTTAATTTTAGTGACTAATCATCCAGTTTAGCTGAGGCTGTCTATCGTTGTGTTTATTATTAAATTAACATTGTCAGACAAAGAAGGTGAAATCCGCTATTCCACACTTCGCGATGATAGCGAACCGTAGCAATAATATTGTGAGAGGTAGTATGAAAACAATTGGTCTTTTAGGTGGCATGAGCTGGGAAAGTTCTATTGGCTATTATCGCGCAATTAATGAGGGGGTTAAAGACGCTCTTGGCGGTTTACACTCGGCAAAAATCGCGATGTATAGTGTCGATTTTGATACGATTGAGAAGTTACAGCACAGTGGTGATTGGGAGGGGACTGCAAAAATACTCTCTGAAGCGGCGATCAATGTAGAGCGTGCAGGTGCTGATTGTTTACTTATTTGTACCAATACCATGCATAAAGTCGCTCCTCAAATAGAAAAATCGATTATGATTCCTTTGCTTCATATTGCGGATGCTACCGCGGAGGTTGTGGTTAAAAAAGGCTTTAAAAAAGTCGGTTTATTGGGTACTGCTTTTACCATGGAACAAGACTTCTATAAGGGGCGATTAAAAGACAACTATGGTTTAAGCGTGCTAGTACCCGTTGAAGAAGATAGAAAAATTGTGCATAACGTTATTTATGAAGAGCTTTGTTTAGGGCGTATAATGCCATCTTCGAAAGCTGAATTTTTAAGAATTATTGATTCTTTAGCTGAACAAGGCGCAGAGGCGGTTATTCTTGGTTGTACTGAAATTGCTATGTTAGTCGAGCAAAGTGATACACCGATTACTTTGCTTGATACCACCACAATTCATGCTCAAAAAGCGGTTGAATGGGCATTGCAGTGATGTCAGTCGCCACAAAAAAGTGGTGAAATTTCTTATAAAAATGGACTCAATATGATTGTTATCTTTGGCATTAAAGAAAATCTTAACCCTATTAAGGCACAACTTTCTGATGTTATTCACGGTTGTATGAAAACCGTATTAAAAATGCCTGAAGATAAGCGCGCTCATCGCTTTATACCGATGGAAAAAGAAGATTTTTATTACCCTGGTGGTCGCAGTGATGCATATACGGTTATTGAAATAAATATGATGTCCGGACGTACGATTGAAACGCAAAAGCGTCTGATTAAATCACTGTTTAAGGAAATTGAGTTTCAGCTATCAATTTCACCCGTGGATATTGAAATTGTTATTAAAGAGCAAGCTCCTCATCAATGGGGTTTTCGTGGCATGACCGGTGATGAAGTGAGGGATCTGACATACAAAGTAAACCTATGACACGCCATTAATCAGTAGTTATAAATGCTTGTGTTTTTACTTCCCTATCTAAAAATGCAAGACCTACCTTTTTACCAAACTCAAGATCCTAATGTATTAAATCTTACCTTTCTGTGGTTATTTTCAATCAACGAATATTCAATCAAGCTTCTCTGATAACGAAAATAGTTGCCTCTCAATTCTACATTCGGGTGTTAGTTCGAAAACCAATTCTGCGTTGTAATACTCGATAAATACTCGTCATTACCGTCGTATAGCGCCTTGTAGTGCTATCCGAGCTAGCAACTAAATATAGCATTTTGATTGCTAACGGGTATCGGTACTATTTTATTAGTAAGTGTATGATATATTAGTTATTAAAGGGATTTAAATTATCTGTGTTGTAGATGATATGCGATTAAGTATATAAAGGAATTGTTATGAAAAAACAGGCATTAATGTTATTTGCTGGGCTACTCTTACCAAACCTCGTTTTAGCGCATGAGTCGCTGCAAAGTGGTGGTTTTATGTCAGGGCTAAGTCATCCGGTACTTGGGTTTGATCACTTGTTGGCGATGATCTGTGTGGGTATTTTAAGTGCCCAAATGGGCGGTAAAGCTATTTGGCTAGTTCCATCAACCTTTGTGAGTGTTATGTTGCTGGGCGGTGTGTTAGGCATGCAGGGCATTGCATTGTTCTCAGTCGAACTCGGTATCGCATTCTCAGTCTTTGCTTTAGGTATTGCGCTTGCTGCGGATAAACAATTTCCATCGGGTTTAGCAATGCTGCTTGTTGGTTTTTTCGCTGTCTTTCATGGCCATGCTCACGGCACTGAAATGCCCCTGTTAGCTGAACCGATACTATATGCGTTAGGGTTTGTAACTGGTACTGCCGGCATTCATGTTGCCGGTGTGTTCATTGGACTTTTGTCAAATAAAATCCATTACGGTGCATCGCTATTACGCTACATTGGAGCGGGTATTGCTGGTCTGGGTTTTTATCTGGTCATTGCGTAAGTGGCTAACATTAGTTGTAAACGGAAATCGTTGGCTGTGTTTTGCACTCCCATTAAAACAAACATTGTGCCTGTTCTGCGCAGTATTAAATTAGAGTTGAAACTGATATGCAATCAAATATGAAATGGATCGTTATTCTTTTATTCACCATTACCTGCGTAATACCATTGCAGGCTTTTGCAAATGATGCCTTACTTAAACAATCCTATGCATCAAAAACCAGTGATGTACAAATTCGTGGCTCAGGTAATGTTATCCATATATTGCCTGATGATAATAAAGGTTCAAGACACCAAAAGTTCATCATCAGGCTTGGTAACGGTCAGACTCTGTTAGTTGCTCATAACATTGATTTAGCACCTAGAGTGAATAACTTGAAGAAAGGCGATAGGGTTGAGTTTTATGGCGAGTATGAGTGGAATAGTAAGGGAGGGGTTATGCATTGGACGCATAAAGATCCTGCCGCTCGCCATATCGATGGCTGGCTTAAACACAAAGGTAAAACTTACTGGTAATGTATTTAAAAGATCGTTAACTGCAAAGGAGAGTTAAATTGCAAACACTGCAGGGGGGACGCGAAGGCGTTATTTTACGTTCAGAAGATAGAGTCTATCGACCAAGTGGCTTTTGGTCAGCTTCGGTTCATAAACTATTGCAACACCTAGAAAATAGTGGCTTTATTAACGCGCCTAAGCCATTTGGCTTTGATGGACATCATGAGGTTTTATCTTATATGCCGGGGGATGTTTACAATTATCCGCTAACCGGAAATATTGCATCAGATGAAGCATTACGCTCTGCAAGTAAATTGTTGCGTCAATATCATGATGCAACGGTTTTACTTATTGCTAGTGAGAACTTTAACAGTATGCAATGGATGCTACCAAGTAGAGTGCCCCATGAAGTGATTTGTCATGGTGATTTCGCTCCCTACAACGTCACGCTAAAGGGAGATAAAACGGTTGGTGTTTTTGATTTCGACACGGCTCATCCAGCACCAAGAATATGGGATGTCGCTTACGCGGTTTATTGCTGGGCGCCTTTTAAAACCAATGAACACGATGCATTAGGTGATTTAAGCTTGCAGTGTAAAAGAGCAAAATTATTCTGCGATTCATACGGTTTATTGTTTGCTGAACGTGAAAAATTAGTTGAAACAATGATTGACAGGATTCAAACCTTAGTTGATTACATACAAAGTGAAGCGCACAACGGAAATGAGGCATTTATTAACAATATCAATGATGGGCATCATCTTGCGTATTTATCTGATATTGAGTATTTAACAAACAGTGCACAGAGTATTACCAATAGCTTGCTTGACTAACCCCGTTGATAAGCATTTATGCTCAGACGTGGTCGCTATAAAAAGGCCATCGAATAGTTCGATAGCCATCACTTAGTTAACTAACTAACTAACGAAGTGCTTACCGGTTTCTTAGCTGCTTTAGCGGCTTTCTTCTCTTTAGGTGTTAAAAGAGCTTTCTTTTTCGTATTTTTTTTACTGTCTTGGCCTTTACTCATGATGCTTTCCTTTTTGAGGTAAATGATTAAGCCTAAGTCAGTTTGATCCAACCTAAGGATAGAGGTTACGCAGTAACGTTTAGTGTCAGTGTATAACCATTTCAGTATGACCCTATGCATAGGTAATTGATAGGAATAGCTTAGATTATCTGTCTGTTGAGCAGAACGCAGGTTGTTATTTGTACATAGGCGCACTGTATTACATCATCCGCATAAGCATTTTACCTCTCTTTATACAATCGAAAGGCTTTTGGGAATGTGCAGGGAGGATTAATAATATCAGTTTAAGTGGGTGAATCATGAAGTTATTCAGCAGCAAAGGTTAGGTAGAGAGACCTTATTATTTGCTCCTTTAGCAAAAGATAAGTTCTCTCTATTTGGCAATTAGGTTAAACAGAAATATTATTTTTCTTTTGTTGCCATCACTTCTTCTAGTTTAAGTCCGGTGAGGCTATTAATCGAACGCCATAAATAGTAAAAAACACCTAATAAAATCACCATTGATGGTAGTGCAATCATAGGGTAACTATAAAGGGTCATCTGACCTAGCTGTTCATTGAATTCTGGTGTGCCTGCCGGGCTAGTTACTAGCCACTTAGCGAGTATAAAGTTCATGGTAGCTGAAAAAACAAAAGAGCATGCCACCATATAGGTCGCTTTCAGCAAGCGTTTTTCAAAAATAGCCGTGCTGTTATGTTCAGCTAAGCGTGCATTTATCTTTTCTACATCCAACACTTCAGGGTTGAACAATAACGTTTTTACTAAAGGGTATGGCGTAAACGTTGAAATTAATACTGCTAGGCCGATCACAGCAGGGACTGCCGCTTCTTTAATCGCTAACCATTTATTGTCTAATTCAAATAAACCGATACCACCTGTTAGTAATACACTCACTAAACCTAATAAAGCGATAAAGTTAAATTTTCTGTATTTAACTAATTCAAACAATCCCCAGCCTAATGGAAAAGCTAACGCTGCGATTAAACCACCAGTAGGGCCTAAATCGCTTTCGCCACTTAATTTCATGAGGATAAATGACGGAATAACGATACTAACCAAGAGGTCAATCATCGGGCGAGGTTTGTGTGTCGATTTACTATTCATAATAGGTGCTTATTTGTTATAGATTAAGGATGAGTGGTTATAACTAATTATCTTAAAGAACACAATAGCTTGGATTGAACAGCGAGTTGGGGAAGTGAATAATGTTTGTGGTGAACAGCCTGCGTGAAAGGTAATTACACAGGCTGTTAGTAGGTCGCTATTCGTTCGTAGTTACTTGTTCGTAACTCATTGCCCCTGCTCATCACCCACCATTTTTAGCTTAAAAATTATCTAAACGTATGTGGCTATTTTTTAGGTCGTCTCGAGTGATACCTGTACCGTTTAAAGCATCAAAGTGACGTAATAACTCGGTGATCCCGTGGATTGAAGCGAGTAAATCACCAGTATGTGCAGATTCTGATGCGGTATGCATATTACGAATCGGATAACCAATCGTAATTGCTGCGCTGTCCACGCCCGCCAGTGCCGCAGCCATGCCATCGGTGCCCATATCACGCCCAGAAAAATCAAGTTGGAATGGAATATTTTTTTCAGCACACAGGTTTGCTAGTGTTTGTGATATAAATTCAGAGGCAACAGAGCCTCGGCCAATAGTAAAACCTTTACCCATTTGTAACGGGTTCATATTCCGGCTACCAATACCCGGTGCAGCTTCATAGTCGTGGTTAACATCGGTGGCAATCAATATATCCGGTTTAAGTTCACCAACCACTTGTGTTGAGCCAAAACGGCCAATCTCTTCATGGGTGGCGATAGTATATAACACACGAATATTGTTTAATCCTTCGCTTGCAAGTGTACGAGCAATTTCAGTCACCGAGAAACAGCCTAGACCATTATCCAAGTAAGCACCGTAAAAGGTATCATTCGCTACACCACGTTTAATGGGACGATCTAATAAAATCGGATCACCTGGACGTAAACCAAGTGCTTCAACTTGCGCTTTACGATCGTCACCATGCATGTGTAGTTCAAGATAAATAGACTCAGGTTTGATCCCTTGCTCACCTGTACGCTGTGCAGGCGTTGAAAAGTGAATGGCGCCTAATGCTTCAACAGTACAACCTTCAATGACTTTATATACACCCGCTTTGTTTGGGTCTTGACAGAATAGTTTAACTTCGTGACCAATGAGGGTGGTGGGGAGGAACGAGTCGGTATTAATCCATACCTTGCCATCTTTATCAATTTTACGCACTTGCATGCGGATTTTATCAGCGTGACCAACAATCATGATACTCGTCAGATCATCGCGACCAGGATGTGTATCAAACACTAAGCCTGCATTACCTTTAAATTGATGAATAGCCCAGCTTTTTGGCATAAAAGATTCAAATTCAGGTTTAATCACGCCATAACTCATTGCAGCTTCAAAACCGATTGGTGAAGGAGCGGCTAATACCGTTGACATAAAATCGAATTGGCTTTGTGGCATTGTTGCCATCCAAGGTTGTGCTGTCTGATTGTTATTTGTATTACTGCTCATAATTGAATTGCTCTTAATTGTTTATGATATGGCGTTGTTTTGTCGTGCTTTGAGACGAAGAAAACAGCAAGTAGCTATAATATGAGGTCATTTTTCAGAGTTACAATAGCCTAACAAAAAATAGGGGAATTTAGTGTTGTGTTGAGTGTGTTTTACCCGCATAACAAGCTGTTTTTTGGTATTGCTTTCTCATGGCCTAAAAAGAGAGGTAGCGTCTAATATGTCGTTAGAATAGCTTTGCTAGGTTAAAATTGTTCGGTAAGCTATGTTGTTTTCTTTAAGCAAAGCCTGCAGGTTATCAGCGTTTAAATGTAGTTCAATGTCATCATCATCTGCTTGTGTTTTTATAAAAGCAACATAATCAAGCTGGATTCCCTTTATGCGCACCTTTTGTATATCTATTGATGAGAATACTTTTGGGCAGCGGTTGCAAGATAAACGGCAAACGCATTTTATATCACAGGTTGCTGCTAATTTTAGGTCATTAATCAAACCTTTAGCGCATAAATCTTGATAACTCACAGCGAGAATATTTGATGACATTAGATCAGTCTCCTAACTTAAAAGATGAATTAAATGTAATTAAAAGCCAAAACGTCAGTAATTTCCATGTTTAAATGAAACATTATGTAAATTTAAGACGAGGGACATCTTGTTGCGTAATTGTTAAATCAATGGGCGCTTGAATTGTTCACGAAATCTTTGTTTTGTAAATGATTTTTCGTAAATGTGAAGCGTTATTTTTGAACATGTGCAGCCGTGTGCAAAACCGCTATATTAAGCTTTTTTACCACCCGTAGCGGTATATGATGAGTCCCCTGACGGCTAAAAATTAGTGATGTCTGAATCGAGCACTTTGCAAAGGAAGCGGACATGTTGGCTACTTTTACATTGAACTCATTTATTTTTACTAGGTAATAGTGGGATCAATAAAGAATAACAAGTAAAAAGGAAGGACAATGAGCTTTTTAGATAAAATAACAACACCCAAAGCGTACACGGCACAGTTTGAGTTCTCACACCTTGAATTACAATTACCCGCTAAACAATTGTGTTGGGAGTTTAATCAAACTAACCCCCAGGACAGTGCTAAAAAAGGCGAAATATTATCCAAATTATTTGGTACCTATCATGAAAACGTGTTTATTGAGTCGATGTTTCGCTGTGATTATGGCTTCAACATCCATTTTCATGGCTTTGCTATTATTAATTACAACTGTGTCATCCTTGATACTTCACCGGTTCATATCGGTAATGAAGTTTGTATCGCACCGGGCGTTTGTATTAGTTGTGCAGGTCATGCCATTGACCCGAAGCAACGTGCACAGGGGATAATAACGTCTGCGCCAATTACCATTGAAGATGAAGTGTGGATTGGAGCAAATGCGACGGTTTGCGCAGGCGTTACGATTGGTAAGGGCAGTATTATTGGCGCGGGCAGTGTGGTGACGAAAGATATCCCTGCAGGTGTTGTTGCTGTGGGGAACCCCTGCAGGGTGATGAGAACAATTACTGAAAAAGATCGCCTTGATGTTAATAAATAAAACAAGGCATTACGTTGCTAGGTGTTTCTACATTAATCGCTGTTGTAACCAAGCTGAAATATCTATAATTTGCTCTGCGCACACGTTATGTTGCATTTGATATTGCTGATAAGTAGGTTGGAAGCCTTTATCTAATAATGCTTGTTGTGCCTGTTGGCCTAATAGTGGATCAACCACCGGATCTTGGCTTCCATGCATGATGTTGATGTTCAACTGTTTGTTGTTTTGATGCAGTTGAATAGTGTCTCTGGTAGCAAAGTAGGTGGACATTGCTAATAAACCCGCAAGTGGTTGGTGATAGGTTAACGCTGCTTGGTATGCAACAGCACCACCCTGTGAAAAACCCGCAACAATAATACGATTTGCTGGAATGCCACGCGCTATTTCTCGGTCTATTAATGCTTGTACTGCAGTTGCTGATTCAGTTAAATGGGTTATATCTACTCTACGTTCAATACTCATATCTAAAATATCGTACCATGCTGGCATAATTATACCGCCATTAATGGTGACGGGGATGGATGGTGAATGTGGAAATACAAAACGAATCGCTAACGGGGCAGGCAGTTCTAATTGCTTTACTATCGGCTCAAAATCATGACCATTTGCCCCCAAACCATGCAACCAAATAACACTCGCGGTTGCCGTGCTTGTTGGTTCGACCTGCACACTCGACAAATATTGCATAAATAACCTCATCTCTTGTTGGGTATATAATTAACGAAAATTTTACTATATCACTGTTTTTATTAAACATCGTTAGTTATGGGTTGCTCATTTGTTGCGCGATTAGGTATAAAAGTTACAACTTTGTATAAATATACAGTATCGATCTGCAAGGGTTCGCATTAGAATAGGCGACTAAATTTGAGCACCACTAATCGACCTCTTTTGATAAGGATCTATTCATGAGTTTTTCAATCAATCGCTCTAGTAATGTCGTCGTTGTAAGTAACACCTCTGACAACCCATTCGCAATCGATATCGCATACGCGATGGGTCAACAGGAAGACATTGCTGATATGATCAGCATGAAAACTTTCATGAACTCCGAATTTTGCCCACGCTTTATTGCTGATGAATTAGATCTAGAATCTATTGGTCAAGCATTGACTGGAAAAACCGTGGTGATTGTGAGTACTAGTAGCCATACTAAATCTCGTCAAGAATTAGCAATGGCGAATTTGGTGATTGCACGTACGGCGAAAGAAAATGGCGCTGAACGTGTTGTTTTAGTTGAACCAGATCTGTTTTACAGTGCGCAAGATCGTGGCGCGCATGCCGATTTAGGTGAAACACATTTTGAACGTGATATTCATGATATCAAGAAATTCGATGGTCAAGCATTCACCGCTAAATTATATGCGCAAATGTTAAAACTGGCGGGTGTCGATACAGTATTAACGATTCATAATCATTCATACTCAGTGCAACGTATTTTTGCTGATGTCTTTGAAGGTGATTTCCACAACCTGATCCCTTATCAAATTTATGCTCATTACCTGTTGAATAGTGATATTTTAAATTACGGTCCTGATGGCGAAGGCTTGGTATTATGTGCCCCTGATAAAGGCGCGCGTGATTTTGTTAAAGAGATGTACAATACCCTTGGTTTGCCGAAAGCAAAATTTATTATGCTTGATAAAGAACGTACCAATGAACGTAAAGTTGCGATTACGCTGCATAAAGAGAGCGAGCATACTTTTGAAGGCTTAGATGGCTGTAGTATTGTGTTGTTTGATGACATGGTGAGAACCGGATCGACGGTTGTTAAGTCTTGTCAATTCTTACAAAAAATCAAACCAGAGCGTATGGCATTTGCTGTTTCTCACTTCTATGCAAGTGATGAAGGCCGTGAACGTATGGCGCATCCTGCTATTGGTGAAATTTTAACGTTAAATACGTTACCGACTATCTTAAACCGTGATGAGCAAGGGCGTTTACGTAAGAAACTTGTCGTGTTAAAAGTTGAAAAATGGCTAGCACAAGAGCTTTCTACCATTTTGGGTTTACCTTACCAACAAGAAACGAATCCGTATAAGATTGATATGTCTTCAAAAAATCCTCGTTTTCAGCGTAAAATCTGGCACAGTGAAGAGCTATCTGAGTTAAAGAAAAGTAAATAGTTCGATCAGTCAATAATTAACAATTTAAGCTCGGCATTTGCCGAGCTTTTTTATGGGCATAGATAAAAGTGAGCATTACTGCTTACATTTTTTATCAATGGCCTTGGCCATCCCTTTGAATATAAACAGGTGTGCAGGCATCATCGCATACCAATATAATAATCCTGACAAACCGGCAGGGTGCCACCAAGCACGGATATCTAATAGTCGATAATCGCCTTTATCTTCAATGTTGAACTCTAAACGCCCCAGTCCCGGCGCTTTCATTCCTAATAAAAGTGATAAAAACTGCTCCTCTTTTAAGCCGATCACCTTCCATGAATCGATACGGTCACCTAAAGCCAGTTTTTGGGGATGCTGCCTAAAGCGTTGCAATGCGTCACCACCAACAACATAGTCCATCCACTCTCTGATTCGCCATAAATAGTTAGCAAAAAAATAACCTTGTTCGGTTCCTATTAATTGTATCTGCTGCCAAAGAGAGGCTGCACTGATCGTTGTCTTTAAGGTGTAACCAGCTTGTTTAGGGTAATAACCATATCCTGGGCGCCAACGTGATAATGCATCGGGATCAAAGCCCCATGTTTCAGTGTCAATCACATCAATTTCCTGCTTTAGTGTTTTGCTCACTGCTTGCTCATAGGAGAGTAAGGTTTGCGGAATTAATGCTTGCAGTTGTTTACCATCTGCCGTCAAGTCATATTGCAAACCTCCCACCAGTGCTTTGGCAATATTGGTGGGCACTGAAGTGATAATTTTGAACCAGTAAGAGGCAAGTTTTGGGGTTAAAATGGCCAGTGGAATGATACGTACTTTTTTACCCGCTAACCGAGCGATAATATGCATCTGCTTTTGATAAGTGATTAGTTCTGGTCCTGCCACATCCATAATTTTATGTTGCTCAGGTGTCAGTGTGAGTAACTTAAGCAGGTAATAGAGTAAGTTTTCTAGGGCAATAGGGGAGTTATTCGATGTCATCCACTTAGGTGTTATTAACAAGGGCAGGTGATAAACAAAATCGCGCATCACTTCAAAAGCCGCTGAGCCTGGTCCGACAATAATACCCGCTCTTAATTCTGTTACGATGACATGACTCTCTCTTAAAATTTCACCTGTTTTTTTACGTGCGCTAAAATGTGCTGAATGACCTTGCTGTGGTTGTAAAGAACCGAGATAAATCAGTTGTTTTACTTGGCTAGTTTTTAGATAGGCAGTAAAGTTTTTGGCAATATCTAACTCAACATTTACAAAGTCATGGCCGTGGCTCATGCCATGGACGAGGAAATAAACCACATCTATATCGGTTAGCATAGAGGTTAAATCGGGGTTGTCGCTTAAATTTAATTGCACAATATTGATATTAGGAAGTTTACTCCAAGCACGTTTGTGCAGTATTTTGCTATCTCGACCTGTTGCGGTGACGTGATAACCTTTTTGTGCAAGCAACGGGACTAACTGACTGCCCACGTAGCCCGATGCTCCAACCACTAACACATTGTTAATCATGAAAAACGCCTTGGTTATAAAAATGATAATTACAGCATAATGCACGTAGCGGCTTTTAACCTGTAAGTTATTCTTTTACTGTTAACAGACTCACTATATAAATTAGTGAGCCAGTTACTGATCTATTCACCTCGATACTGCGTAATGAATACAAAGAGTTAAAACTTATTTAGGGCGTAACATGGAATCTTTTCTTTTAATACTTAAGCAATATGGCACGCTTGTTTACCTGATACTGTTTGCTTACTGTGCATTGAAAAGTGGTTGGTTGCCCCTGTTTGCCGGATATGCAGCCTACAATGATGCTCTGGATTTAGCATTAGTTGCAATAGTGGTATTTGCTGGTGGATATTTAGGGGATGAAATTCGCTTTTATCTTGCACGACGTTACGGACAGGGCTGGTTAAATAAAGGCACAAGGTTTGGCAAAATCTTCATAAACGCACAACGATTAGCCGAACGTTATGGTTATGCTTATATCTTTATTTACCGCTATCCAAAAGGCTTACGAACAATTGGTGCTTTGCCAATCGGGTTGACAGCAATGCGTTGGAAAGTATTCACATTGCTTAATGCAAGCTCTGCATTATTGTGGGTCTCTGTTTTAGTTGGAGGGGGATATAGTTTCGGCGCAAGTTTTGATGCATTTGGCGTTTCAAACTTGACCACCATTAGCGTGCTCATGCTGTGCATATTCTGTGTTACTTTTTATCAGTTATGGCGTTCGCAACCTGTACTTAAATCATCGCAAAAATAAACAATATGCTGTCACGCATATTATTTTTAAATTTTCTGATTTAATTAACCTAGGTTGTTAAACTAATATAGTAAAATCTTTGTATTATCAGTATTTAAGCGATAGTTGCTTTGTTTGACTGCGTTTTTATTTTTAACTTTCAGCTAATCGCGGCAAGTTAAATGATGCATTCTGACAATACAGATAGGAAGCGTTATCTTATTGCTTATCTGTCGCAGTCTAAATTTATTTTCTCAAAAAGGAGCTTTGTGTGTCACGATTTTCAGGAATTACCGATAACCCTCATGAAGGACGATTTCATCAAAAAACAGGTATCTTATTAACCAACCTAGGTAGTCCTGATGCTGCTACGACTAAAGCGGTAAGAGTTTATTTAAGAGAGTTTCTTTCAGATCGACGTATCGTAGAGATACCGCGTCTAATCTGGATGATTATTTTACACGGTATTATTCTGAGAATACGACCTAAGCGCTCTGCTAAACTGTACAAAAGTATTTGGACTGAGCATGGCTCTCCATTAACTCATATTACACAACAGCAGTCTGCCAAACTAGGAACACTACTTAAGCAGCAAGGTTATGAAAATACTGAAGTGGTCATGGCAATGCGATATGGTAATCCTTCTATCGAAGCGGGTTTAGAGGCGCTGCGTGAAAAAGGCTTTACACGTATTGTTGTATTGCCTTTATACCCGCAATATTCAAGCCCAACAACAGGATCAACCTTTGATGCTGTGGCGAAAGTATTAGGAAAATGGCGTTGGGTACCTGAGTTGCATTTCATTAATGGTTATCATAAAAATAGTGCTTACATTGATGCACTTGCTAACAGTATCAGTGAAGACCTGCAGGCAAATGGTACACCACAAAAAATTGTTTTCTCCTATCATGGTATGCCAAAGTTGTTTTTAGATAATGGAGATCCATATCATTGCTTGTGTTTACAAACGACACGCTTGGTCGTAGAAAAATTGGGATTAGATAAAGAAAGTGTTATCTCTACTTTTCAGAGTCGCTTTGGTAAAGCGGAATGGTTAAAGCCATATACCGATGAAGCCTTAAAAAGCTTCCCTGAACAAGGGATCAAAGATATCGCTATTATTAGCCCGGCTTTTAGCGCGGATTGTCTCGAGACATTAGAAGAGATTGAGGGCGAAAATAGAGAGATATTTGAGCAAGCTGGCGGAGAAAAATATCGTTACATTAGTGCATTAAATGATCGTGATGATCATATTGAAGCACTGGTTGACGTTTTAAAACCTAACTTGGGTTAATGCCTGAAGATCAGCCAGATTATTCATATCAAACTTATTCACCTAGCTCAACATTATGAGCTAGATGAATAAAATTAGTTATAAATAGCATCTAACTCGCCAGTACTAATCTTTTTATTCACTTTTACTAAGCAACTATGGGCATGTTCCAGTACTTGCTGCATGCTTTCATAGCAGCGACGCTCATTTTTACCATAAGCAAAAAAGGTAAGCACAAGTTGCTGCCCCATCCCTCCTGTATTGGGTTGATCTCCCAACGCAAGGTAGCAAGTTGGGTTTTGTGATAAAGCAATGGCACCTGCTTTAAAGCCAAGCTTTGTGGTTGCTACCGATTGTAATATCTCTTGCATTAACCAATCTACGCTTCGTTGCTGACAATTTTCTGCAACATCCCTAAACAAAATCATTAATCGACCACTGCACTTTTTTGCGTACGGGTATTGTGCATCGTGATTATCTTCAACGACATTAAAGCTGCAATCATTACTTTCTAACAAAGCTTGAGGACTGTTAATCCACACAATTAACTCATAAAACGTGTCTACAAATGACCATTTCTTCAAAGGAATTAAATCTTCGATAGCGCTGCGTATCAGTTTGGGTGATTTTTTAAAGTCGACATAAACATTGGATTGATCGCTTTCCATGGTTGTCCAAGGGTGAGATCTTAATGCGCTACTGTCGGTTTGTTTGGAAATAAAAGCGTCCACTGTTTTTACCTTCTATACGATGATTGCAGATCTAATAATAAATTCTATATATGTTAACAGTAAAAGAAGGAAGCCGTTAATAACTCTGCATTTATCATCCTCTATTTAACTTCTCTTTGCTTATTCAAAATTGTGCTGATGGTTATCGTCTATACTATTTGTGTTACGACTTAATACACAAAACTTTTCTTGCTATGTTAGCTAACTTTTTATAATAAATGAGTTATTTTTAATGAATGATAATTAATATTATTTTCATCGTGTTGTGGTCAGGGCTTATTGAGGAAAATGGTGGAGAGTAGGCGCAAGATTGAGTAATAGCTGTCTATTATGATTGCATGCAATCATCACTATTTATTCTTTTAACCAAAATGATAGATCAGAGGCTTATGCGAGTCGTTATCACGTCTTTTTTATCAATATAAGTGAATTATATGAAAAATAATGAAATAGATGTTTTTGAAATTTTTCCTTGGGATAAAAACTTTGAAACGAATATCGAATTAATTGATTCGCAGCATAAAAAATTAGTCTCTATTTTAAATCGATTAGCAGGGCATCTCGCACATCGCTCAACACCCGTTGTTTTAAACGATATTTTTGATGAGCTTGCCGACTATGCTACTTATCATTTTAAATGTGAAGAGGAGATTTGGACCGGCTATTTTAAAGAAGATGCTTGGTATAGAGAGCACCAAAAAACACATCAGTCATTTCTCATGCAGGCATTAGCGATAAAAAACCAAAAAGACCTGTCCTTAGATGAAATCATTTATGAAATAGTCTCATTTTTAACGCAATGGTTGGCCTACCATATTCTCGATTCCGATAAACGCATGGTGTTAACCATTAATGCGATTGATGCGGGACAATCTATCGAAGGTGCAAAAGCACATGCTGATCAGGAGATGAGCGGTTTAATGTCGGTCTTGGTGAACACCGTATTAGCGATGTATAACAATATCTCTATCCGTACGTTAGATTTAATGCGTGAAAAATCATTACGAATTCAAGCTGAAGAGGCACTAAAAGAGAGTGAAAATGCGTTACTAAGCAGTAAAGAGCAATGGGAATTTGTCTCTCAAGAAAGTGGAGAAACGATTTGGGACTGGCATGTATCAACAACAGGCATTGAATTTTCTCAACAAACGCAATTATTAAATTATATTGTTGGTACTGAATCCTTAACCAATGCAACTATCACAAATGAGGACTTAGCAGGGCTTCAGCAGAGCTTAGTTGCGCATAACGAAGGTAAGACATCTTCATACCGACAACGTTATCGTTTGTTACACCATGATGGCAGCTACAGCTGGATTTTATCCAGAGGTAAAATTATTAATCGCGATCTAAATGGCACGCCTATTCGCATGGTCGGTACACGGACCGATCTGACTAAACCAATTTTAGCTAACATCATTTATAACAACAGCGATCAAGGTATGTTTATTGCTGACGTGAAGAAACATATTATTAGTGTTAATCCCGCTTTTACTGACATTACAGGTTATAAAACCAATGAAATAATCGGTCAATCTCATCATATTTTGTCCTCTGGTGAGGTTGATTTCAACTTGAGCGAAGCTATGTGGCAAGGTGTCTCTGAAAATGGGCAGTGGGCGGGAGAGTTTTGGTTTAAACATAAAAATGGTAACAGGTTTCCTATCCTTCTTAATGTTAATACAGTAAAAATGTCCAATGGTGAAATCAGCCAATATATTGTTTTATTTTCAGATATTTCAAATATTAAAGATGCAAACGATCTGATTGAAAAACATGAAAATTATGACCTATTAACCACATTACCCAATCGCGGTTTTTTTGCAGAGTTATTAACACAAGATATTAAAA
This sequence comes from Psychromonas marina, assembly GCF_030161115.1. Lineage (GTDB taxonomy): Bacteria > Pseudomonadota > Gammaproteobacteria > Enterobacterales > Psychromonadaceae > Psychromonas > Psychromonas marina. Next base: position 172,969 of record NZ_BSPQ01000013.1, on the reverse strand, counting down.
GGCTCGCTCACAGCACTTCCAAAATAGCGGTTTTATTTATCGACTTAGATCAATTTAAAGAGATTAATGAAACCTTAGGTTATTTGATTGGCGATCAACTTTTAGTACAAGTTGCACAACGTATTTTAAAGTGTGTCCGTAAGTCTGATACCGTGTCACGATTTGGTGGAGATGAATTTTCTGTGATTATCAGTGATGTCACCGAAAATAAAGAGATTGATTATATTGCCCAACAAATAATTACCGCGTTTATTAACCCTTTTCAAATTAATGAAGAACAAGTTCATATTTCCGCTAGCATTGGCATAACGCTGTTTCCTGACGATGCAACGACGGTCGTTGACCTGTTAAAAAATGCAGATCAAGCGATGTATTTATCTAAAAGTCTAGGGCGCAATGGTTACAGTTATTTTACCCCTTATATGCAAATTGCTGCACAGCAAAAACAAGCACTGCTTCGGGAATTGAGAAATGTCATTGTTAACGATCAGCTGGAGGTTGTTTATCAACCGATCGTTAATTTCAAAACCAATAAGATTTTAAAAGCGGAAGCGCTAGTGCGATGGAACCACCCTGAAAGAGGGGTGATCAGTCCACTTGATTTTATTCCTTTAGCTGAAGAGTATGGTTTGATCTTAGAAATTGGTGACTGGATATTTAAACAAGCAGCCAAACAAGCATTGATTTGGCAAGCGAAGTTTGGAGAGGTCTTTAAAATCAGCATTAATATATCACCGCTACAGCTATTGGCGCCTCAAAGCAGTGAAATGTGGCTCGATTATCTGCAACAGATAGGGCTACCCTGTGAAAATGTGGTGTTAGAAATAACCGAGGGATTAATGATGGAAACCGAGCAAAAAATAATTGCTCAATTATCCTTTTTACGAGATGCGGGTATTGAAATATCCTTAGATGATTTTGGTACTGGCTACTCATCACTCTCTTACATTAAAGATTTTGATATTGACTATATAAAAATAGATCAGTCATTTGTTTTACATATGAGCGCTCATTCTCAAGAGTCATTACTGTGTGAAGCGATGATAGATATGGCACATAAATTAGGCCTAGTCGTTGTCGCGGAAGGTATTGAAACAGTAGAAAATAAACAGTTGTTGTTTGAAATGGGCTGTGATTATGGGCAAGGATTTTATTTTTCAAAACCGTTACCGGTCCAGTTGTTTGAACAACGTTTTTTAACTGTTTTGTAGCATGCAGACGTTGATTATAAATACCTTTGCTTTTTATCTTAACGTGATTTTCTTCACGCTTTTTCCTTGGTTAACTCACAATGAGAATTAATAGCGGACTATACTTTTCATCTAATGTTTAACAATAATTTATGAATTTGGTTTGGGGAAGCAATGGATAACTTAAAACTAAACATGATACTGACATCTCTGTCGAATACAGCCATAGATATGTACGCTGAGTACGGTGAAAAAATGTTGCTTAGCCTTAACCATTGGATAACTGAAGAGCAGCAAACATGTCGTTTTTCAACGATCAGCTCGGTTGATCTGTTGCTCAATAACCATCGTAATCATCTTGGTTTTATCACGCAGGTCATTGCATCTCGAGATGCTGATGCCTTAATCAAAGCACTGCCTTGGGTTTATCATACCTATCACAATCAAGGTGTACCATTTATCTATTTTGAAGAGGAACTTAGAAAGTGGAAAGAGTTAATTTTAAAAACAATTCCTATTAATGAAGCGCAACAATTAGCGCAGCTATATGATTGGATGCTGAGTGTACATGAAGAGTGTTGCACGGTAATAAATAGTGAAATGGAGGAATCATTCATTGATTCAAATAACCCATTTTTTCAACATATTATTAACGGAGAGCAACACCTCGCTTTCCAATACGCTACTCAAAAAGTAAACTCATGGGCCGAGTTTGAAACATTTTTTAATGAGGAAGCACAACCTTGCCTGTATCAGGTTGGATTACTTTGGCAAAATGGTACGGTGTCCGTTTCAATTGAGCATTTAGCAACTGCGATTACCAACCGCGTATTAATTGGTCTTATCATGAAAATCCCACCGCCTGAGATAACTAAACAAAAAGTATTGGTCGCGTGTGTTGAATCCGAGCAGCATCAAATTGGCTCTTGGATGGTCGCGACAGCATTGGAGGCCGACGAATGGGACGTTGCTTTTCTTGGAGCAGACACACCTAGAGTCGCGTTGATGGATTACATTAAAAATGAGTCCCCTAAGGCGGTCATTATTAGTTTGACCATGCCGCATAGCATTAAAAATACGCAGCAAGTGTTAAAGGAAATACAAACCTCTTATCCCGACATTAAAACCGTTGTTGGTGGCCAAGCGTTATCATTTTTTGATAAACCAGAAACAACGCTTTGTGCCGACTTAATTTCGAGTAATTATCAAGAGGTGATTGTGCAGCTAAATGTTTGGTTAAGCGATTGAATATTCGCGCTGAAATAGCAAATCATATTTGCCAGAGTTCCTTTTATTTAGCCATTGCTGAATTTAGTCGTGAAGGTAAATTATTAAATGTTAATAAAGGCTTCAACCTTTTTTTCCACGGTCTTGCCTTTGAAAAAAATCACTGGCATGACTTTTTTGTCAGTGAAATGCCAATGACTGGTTCGCAATCTACATATCAACAAATCACTGAAGAAACCTCGAGGTTAAAAACAACAACAGGTAATGAACTAAATTGTTGGTTTTGTTATGACCAGTTATCTTATTATTGCATTGCTGAAATACATGAAATAGATAATAAAAGGTTGCTTGAAGAGATAAGTGAACTGACTAATGTGATGGCGCAGCTTAATTCACAACTTCGTCGAGAGAAGCAGCATCTTTTAAAAGCAACGAAAGAGCTAGAAAAACTCGCGCTAAAAGATCCGCTGACGGGCTTATTAAATCGCAGAGCATTTTTTAATACTATCGAAGAGAAGCTTTCACTTGCAAAGCGCCAAAATATAGATATTAGCCTTTTCTTTCTTGATCTTGACCATTTTAAGTCTGTTAACGATAAATGGGGGCACGATGCAGGTGATGCATTACTGATAGCTATCTCTGCAATGTTTAAGGAAACTATTCGTCTAGAAGATATGGCGGTTCGTTTTGGTGGAGAAGAGTTTATTATTGTTCTTGTTGGTGTTTCACTAGATAGTTCTTTAGAGGTAGCTGAAAGAATACGAACATTGTGTAAAAACATCCGGTTGAACTCAATTGAACGCACCAATACACTTTCGATAGGGATTGCACAGTGGGACAAACGTGAAACTATTCATGAACTTATTACGCGTGCGGATACTGCTTGTTACAGGGCAAAAGAGAATGGAAGGGATTGCTTTGTAGTCGCGAATATGAACGTTGTGTCATAAACCATCAATATAATAGTCGTCTCTCATATATCGATGCTAAGGGCTTATAAGTGCAACGTAATTACTTTTACAAACCCTTAAATATAAATTTATGTTTGTCTATTTTGCATCTCTATTTTAGTGATCTGTTTATCTATTTCATCGGCCTCAAAACTAAGCTGTGAATAGGTTCTTATATCGCCATTTCTCTGTGCCTGCATGGCTTGCTCTAACTTGATAGAAAGCAGCTTATTTAATCTTTTGGTTGGATTTGACTTAAATATTGAAAACATAAAAAACTCCGTTAGTTGATATGGTGATAGATACGATTCAATGACACAATCGGTTTAGTTATTTTGAAAAAAAGTAAAATAATTTGCTGTTCACTTAAAACGATACAGAGCAATGATGATTCATAAACATAAATTAAGAGAAATTAATGGAAGAACTTAATCAACAATTAGACTTTATTATGGAGTTAGATCGCCTTAAGGGGATTTATCGACAAACAACGGTAAAATCGGATAACGATAGGTATGAAAATAGTGCGGAGCATAGCTGGCAAATATCATTGGCAGCACATGTTTTGCAAAAATATGCAGTGGAAGATGTAAATATTACTCGTGTTATGAATATGCTATTAATTCATGATATCGTCGAAATCGATGCTGGTGATCTGTTTGCTTTTTCTGCTGAACAAGATCATGCCGCACAAGAAGAGAAAGAGATGGCGGCAGCGGAACGTATATTTGGCTTATTACCCGAAAAGCAATGCCAACAATTTAAAAGCTTATGGGTTGAGTTTGAAAATGCACAAACCATTGATGCTCGTTTTGCTAAAGCGATGGATCGAATATTACCGCTATTACAAAATATGAGAAATGAGGGCGGAAGTTGGGTAAGACATAAAGTTAAAAAATCACAAGTACTCCAACGTAATAACTATTTACAAGGTTTAGCACCAGGACTCTGGCTTTATGCTTGTGAGCAGGTTGATATTGCCGTTTCTAAAGGTTGGTTAATTGATGAGTAATAAAGAGATTGATAAATTAGCTTGGTTGTATATTAAAGATGGCAAACTATTGAGTACACGCTCTAAAAACAAGCAACTTTTTTACCTACCCGGAGGTAAAAGAGAGAGTGGAGAGTCTGATCAGCAAGCACTAGTTCGTGAAATTAAAGAGGAGGTATCAGTCGATTTGTTGCCCGATTCAATTCGTTATGCTGGTACGTTTAAAGCACAAGCTGATGGTAAAAGTAGCGATACTATCGTTAAATTGACCTGTTACTTCGCACAGTTTGAAGGTGTGCTTTGTGCCGATGCTGAAATAGAGGAGATTGACTTTATTGAATATTCGCAGCGTGCACGTTGCTCTGTTGGCTCTATTTACGTAATGGACTGGTTACAACAACAAAACTTAATCACATAATGGCCCTAGTGCAGACCATTGTGACATCATATTTTTGATTATTTAAGGCTGGGTTGCATATTTACTAAAGTTGGTGAGCGCTTTTTCAACTTTTTGTAATCCTTTTTCACAACCTTGAAGTTGATGCCTATCAGCAAGATAATGTGGATCATTATAGGTTAGCCAAACGACATTATTTTCATCTTGGCTAATCAAGGCTTTCTGCGGTAAATCAATTGCAATACTCTGCTGGCAAGCCATTAAAGGGGATCCAACTTTGGGGTTACCAAAAATAAGCAGTTCAGTTGGTCGTATCACTATACCCACTTTATTTGCGGCATCAGTATGATTAATACGGGCAAAAATAGTCATCCCTTTCTCTTTTAATACCTTTTCTAGCCGATCTGTTGTGGTATCAACATTGAAGTGACTCTGTCTTTTAATAAGCCCATTTTCAGCATGCACGAGTAGCGGGGTAGTAAATAACAGTACCAGCATAAACACTTTGAATTTCATAGCAGTGATTCCTTGTTTATAAACGAAATTATTTTCCAATAACTAGCATAGTTTGAGATGAGTATTTTGCGAATCATCGAAATTTATAGTGAGATGAATTGGAATAATGGAATGTTTATGTGGTATAGGGCGGATAGTCGCCTGCATATTTTTTTGTGATACAGATACGCTAGTGCCTTTCAAACTCAACAATTTGTTATTTTAAAAAGTTAATGTAGTTATATACTTCATTTCATATCTGGGTCAGTTGTTGGATCGGTTTACTTACCCGGAATTGAGGTTACTTTCAGGCTAATAACCGATTCAGTAACTAACAGGACTGTTTGCTTAATGATTTCGTTAAGCTGTGATGACAACTTTTATTGATGGAGAAATATTATGGCAGAACCAGTACGCGCATCGGATACCCCTTTTGCAGTTGACGTTGAAGCGGGTAAAAATTATGCTTGGTGCTCTTGTGGTAAAAGTGCAAAGCAACCTTTTTGTGATGGTGCTCATCGAGGAACCGAGTTCTCACCGGTTAGATTTACCGCAACCGAGTCGAAAAAGATATTTCTTTGTGGCTGTAAACAAACGCTTTCACAACCCAATTGTGATGGCAGCCATAATAAAACGTAACGAGTATTAAGTTGGCCTCTCTTACTTTTTTAAAAGCGAAAGCAAATGCACTGAATGAGTTATCCGATTTTTATCTGCAGTGTGGTTACGGAGGGGACGTTAGTCCAGCCGATGAAGTCTTCTACGTTATGGATGAAAATAAACTCGTTGCAGTGCTTAGGCTCGCTTTGGAAGAAGGTGTTTGTATCCTGCGTGGGATGCAAGTTTTGCCTTGCTTAAGGGGGAATAACCTAGGACGGCAACTGCTCAGTTATATGATTGAAAATCTACCAGCACAGCATCCTGCCGTGTTTTGTTTACCTCATCAGCATTTAACTCGTTTTTATCAGCATGCTGGATTCATGATTGCTACCCCGAAAACGGTGCCCAACTTTCTCATCGCAAGGCGGGCTAAGTATATTAAAAAAGGGCTTAATATTGAGATGATGGTTTGCGTGAATAAACTGATTAAATAACGCAACTACATAGTTAACTATCATTGTAGACCACCCTATATGACGCACTAAGCCAGAGAACAATGGCACGCTACCTAAGCAACAAAACCTGACGCCTGCACCAAAATATACTGCGGTATAACGGTTACAGGTAAAATGCGTCAATCACTAATGAGCTAACCAGATAAAGCACAGTTATAACATTTATTGAATTTATCGCCTAGATAACTCGAAGGTGGGTTGCAATAAACATCACACGGAAACCGCTGACAAAGAACCTCAAATAGATTACCCAGTAACCTCTATAAGTTTGGATTTGAAACGAAAAGCATACGTATAAATCAAATAAACATTTGTTGATTAGAATTAGTGACTTATAAAAAATACGTTTATTTGTTAAGGTGCTTTATTTGCAAGTCACGTTACAAAAATTATCTGTTTGTATGAATTCACTGCCAATTAAATAGGTGTAGGTGAGCAGACAATAGGATTAAATACTAATTGTTATAAGTAAACGTCAGAATGAGGTTAGTGTGTTAGATATCGAAATGGTTTTATCTCTTTTACTGCTTGGATCCTTTGTCGGGGTTGTTGCAGGGTTATTAGGTGTTGGTGGTGGTGGAATAATGGTGCCTGTTCTGACAACCTTGTTCGTCTCGCAAGGAGTACCCACAGAGCAGGTGGTACACCTAGCGTTAGGAACATCAATGGCGGCTATTATTTTTACTTCATTTTCGAGTATGAAATCACACCATGCTCGAGGTAGTGTTGCCTGGGATATTGTAAAGGGGATAACTGCTGGTGTTATTATAGGGACATTTTTTGCTACCTTTATCGCATCACAAATTAACTCACTTTATTTAGCGTTGTTTTTTTCCTGTTTTATGGCGTTTGTTTCCGTGCAGATGTTCATCAGTAAAAAGCCGCAAGCTAATAAGCAGATATCAGGAAAAAAAGAGGTGTTTTTTGTTGGCTCTGGGATTGGTGCTGTGTCGGCCTTAGTTTCAATTGGTGGCGGGTCATTAACCGTCCCTTATTTAGTATCGAGGAATATTGATATTAAAAAAGCAGTGGGGACATCCGCAGCCATTGGATTGCCAATTTCAATCGCGGGTAGTGTGGGTTATCTGGTCAACGGTTGGTCAAGTAGTTCAGTAGATAATTACACGCTTGGCTTTATTTATCTTCCTGCTGTGTTTCTGATTGCTGTTAGCAGTTATTTGACCGCGCCCTATGGGGCAAAACTTGCCCACCGACTGCCTGTACAGACCTTAAAAAAGATATTTTCGTTATTGCTCATTACATTAAGTATTAAAATGTTAAGTACAATTATTTAGTTTTGAATAAGAGAGCTTTCATGCAACGTCCAACAAAAGAACAAATTCGCGCATATCCTTTGTATGATGGTTTAGCGTTTGATGATATTAACATCATTGAAAATGAGCAAGATGCACAACGTGCATTAAATGCCTTACAAAATGAATACTGTCTGGGTTTTGATACTGAGACGAAACCTATTTTTCGTAAAGGTCAGGTTAGCCCTGGGCCTACATTAATCCAACTTGCGACTGCAACAAAGGGCTATCTTTTTCCAACTCGATTTCCTGCTGCACTAAAAGTCGCTGGCATGTTACTGGAGAATGCTAAAATAAAAAAGGTAGGTTTTGGTATTAAAGGTGATAATAATGAGCTGCGTAATAAGCTCTCAATCGCCTTGGTTAATACAGAGGATCTGTCCGTTCAGTTAAAGCATTTGATTGGAGAAAAGAATACGGTGGGTGCGCGTGCCGCGGTTGCTTTAATACTTAACAAGCGCCTTGCTAAAGGCGCACAAAAGTCAAACTGGGGTGCATATCCGTTGAAAAAAAGCCAAATTCAATATGCCGCAAATGATGCGCATGCTGCTATCTGTGTCGCTAACTCAATTGCGCAGTTGAGCAGAACCTAGTAGGTTAATATTAAAAAGTAATTAAATAGGAAGTTACAATGACTGAAGAACGACCTGAAGCATCAACTAACGCTATTCAGCAACGGTTTTACGTGGTTTCACCGACTAAGTTTGTGACGTTATTTGTTGGTACCTTGGGTGTTTATAGTATTTACTGGTTTTATAAACATTGGGACCTATATCGCCTTCGCAGTGGTGGGACGCAGTGGCCGGTGATGCGCGGATTATTTCCTATCTTCTTTGCACATGCATTATTTTCTATTTTTAGTCGTGAATATAATGAAAAATTTAATACGACACGTTACAACTTTACGCATTACGCAACAATTTTTGTCGGCGTCAGTGTTTGTTCATATTTCTTTAACCAATTATCGGTTAATGAAATAGGCAGGCCGTTCAGTGATCTTTTCTCTTTTGTCGCATTACCAATCATCACATGGGTTTTATACCATATGCAGTTGGTTGTTAACGGAATATGTGGCGATCTGCAGGGAGATTCAAATAACCAATTTAGCTTTTTAAATTACAGTTGTTTATTACTCGGTGGGCTAGGGTGGGTGATTGTTGTTTTTGGCTTAATCGAGTCATTTCAGGCTTAGGGAATTAAGCTATTGAAGTGGAAGTAAATGATCTATTAATCAAACCATTCATCTTATAAGGAATTAACATGAATATATTACTGCTCTCTTCTGGGATATTTGCTTTTTTTACGATGATTGGTCACTTGCTGATTGGTCAAAAACTCTTCCTCGTGCCGATGTTAAATGCTGAATTTTCATTATCGGCTAAAAAGGTCATGCACAGTGTTTTTCATTATGTGTCGATTTTTTTGCTCCTTTCATCGGTCGGGTTATTAATAGCTGGACTGGGAGTTCTCCCTGTCGAAAGTGCTAAATCATTAAGTTTATTTATCGCTTTAAACTATCTATTGTTTGCAATCTGGCAAATTGTTATCGCACTTAATTCAGGTATAAAGAAGCCCCTGTTAAAGCTATTCCAATGGATTTTCTTTGTTATCATCGCATTTTTTGCATTTGCTGGTGCATTTGTACTCTAGTTTTAAAGAGTCGATTACGCATTGAAATACCAGGCTAACGTAGCTTGCTATTCTTTTAACCAATACAATTAAAGCAGATACTTATGCGGATTGATCTCATTTACTGTAAAGTAATTATTTTTTAAGAGAGTATTTTTTATGTCTAAAAGTGTTGAAGCGTCTTCTATTACTACCAGTGCTGCTCTTTTACAACTCACCAAACCTTACGATGCGATGCAACTTGCACAGTTATGTGCGTTTGCATTTGCTATTCCTCAACTTTATTTATGCCGCGAGTACTTGTCATCAGATGAAGATGTTGCGATTAAAGCGTGTTTAACACGATTAGAAAAAGGCTTACAAGCAGATACATTTAATATTGAAACCTTAAATACATTGTTGGTAGAAAAAGAGTTCTATGATTCAGAAGAGGCGCGTTTACGTTTGGCGCCTGAACCTGATTGTTTAGAAACGTTATAAGCAGTCTAACCTTAGTTTGTTACTCATAAGCTGTGCTTATAATTGATATAAGCGACAGAGACTGGTTCTTGTGAGATAGATCTTTAATAATAGTGACATGAAGCAGCTTTCTAGAGTGGTAGGCTTTAAATCCTTGTTTTTTTAAGCTTTAGAATCACCTCAAACTACCAATATGCTGTCTTTTGCAAAAAGGTTTATGTATCCCACTCCCTGTTTGCTTTGCCCGAGTTTTTTACTCGGGCTTTTTTATCCTATGCGTTCAACACAATTGTAAATTATCATTAAATATCGATATAAATAGGCCTCTAAACTAGGCATTTATTTTCAGGTGCGGTAGAATCTCGTCCCCATTTTTATGCATCAGGAAGTAGTATGACAGCCGATTTTATTGGTATTGATTTTGGTACAAGTAATTGTGCCGTAGCCGCTTGGGTTAACAATGAACCGACACTCGTCGTGGTCGATGAAAACAGTGATAACCCCTATAAAATAAGATCAGCCATCTATTTAGCACATAATGAGTCGGGAGCGATGAGTAACAATGCACAGGCTAACGAACAAACGTTAAATGATATGCTAAATTCGGGTGAAATTTTATTTGGTGAACAAGGATTTAACGCTTTTTTATTAACACCGCATGAAGGGCGTTATGTTAATAGCCCAAAGAACTTTCTTGGCGCTAAAATTCCTAAACGTTTATTAGATAACTTTGAAACGTTGGTTATTCGCTTTCTTTCCTACCTCAAGCAATGTGCAGAAAAACAGCTTACTACAACCATCAACAAAGCGGTTATCGCACGCCCTGTTAACTATCATTCAACGATGGGTGAGCTAGGTAACCAACAAGCGGAAGCATTAATGTTACGTGCTGCTACCAAGGCCGGTTTTACTGAGGTTGAGTTTATTCATGAGCCCCTGGCTGCTGCGTATCACTTTGAACAACAGATTAAGCAAGCCACCAAAGCGATGGTTGTCGATTTAGGTGGTGGTACATCGGATGTTACTTTTTGTCTATTGAGTGAAGAGAAAGCCGATGAGCTTGATCGTGATGCTGATATTTATTCAACCAAAGGGATTCGCCAAGGCGGTATCGTCAGTGATAAATACTTAGCTAGCGGGGTGGTTTCTCCACTATTTGGCCGTGAAGGGCGCACATCAACAGGGCGTGCGATTCCTAACATGCTGTTCTCTGGCGTATATGCAATTGATAATATGCCTGAAATGACAGACTTTTATTCTCCAGCGCGTGCTAAGTCTATTAGTGAGTACCTTTTTGAGAGCGAAGATCCGTTACCCTTAATGCGTCTACAGCGTGTACAAAAGCAACGTTTAACGCATCAGCTGATGCACGCAGTTGAGTTAGCTAAAATAAATTTAAGCGACCAAGCACAAAGTCACTTAGCATTACCGTTTATTGAAAAAACCTTAAGTGTTGATATCCAGCGCGATCAAGTCGCACAGACCATGGAAAAATGGCTTGAAAAGATGTTTGTGATGATTGATGAAGCTATTGAAGAAGCAAAACAAAACCCTGAGATTATCTACCTAACAGGTGGAATGGGGCTTTCACCATTGGTGCAAGAAGCCCTTAAGGCACGTTACCCAAGAATAGAGATTAATGTGGCAGATGCCTTTAGCTCTGTTGTGTTTGGTGCTTTATTAAAAGCTAAACGCGTATTTTCATAGATACGAAACAAGCTGGCCATCACTAATGAGGTGATGGCCCGTTCAGGTTATAGTCATTTAACAAACAGCTACTTTTCCGTTTTACTGATCAGTTGCAAAGATTGTTTTCGAACCTTGCCTGTAGCACCCAGGCTAATTGCTTTTTGTGCAAGAGATCGAGCTTGAGTTTGGTTCCCCTCAGCAAAATGTAACTCTCCTAACAGGTAATAACTTTCAGGGTGTCTTGGTGCAATTCGAATTGCGCGCTCTAAAGTACGCATTGCCGCAATATTATTGTCAGCCTTTTTTTGTGCATCAGCTTGTGATATCAGCCCACTAACGGCAGGGGATAGTTGATTGACATCATCAACTTCAAGCACTTGTTGTCTTGTTTGTACTTGTACCTCTTTGTTATTCACTGGCGTATTTGTTTCACTGCTTTGTTGTGTTGTTGGGATACTTTGACATGCCGTTAATAGTAAAGCGGCTGAGAGTATCGATAACTTTTTCATTTGCTGTAAGGTGTTTTTTTTCATCATATTCTTCTGTTAATCACATCTGTGGGTGGTATTACGTTAATTTAATATATTTTTGAACCAACCGAGGACTTTTTCTACCCCTTGATTACAATGTATTTCAATCTCTGGCGCAGTGTCTTTTAAAAAGGGTAATGGAATCGCGTTAGGACACGACTTTTGACTGCCAACGCCAGTGTCTTTGTCTACCCATCCTATATCAATCGTTTCTGGTGGTATATTTTGGATCGTAAGATGCGAACGTTGCTTGATAATATTTGACCAGACACGCAGTGCACCACTTGAACCTGTTAACCCAGTGTTGCTATTATCATCTTTGCCTAACCAAACCACTGACATCATATCACCCGAAAAACCTGCAAACCAACTATCACGTAGGTTATTGGTTGTCCCGGTTTTTCCGGCAACAGAAAAATCGGGAAGCAACCACTCTAGCGCTTTACCGGTGCCTTCATGTGTTACCGCCTGCATTGCGTGTCGTAGCATATACATAGTGGCACTATCGAAACGTTGTTCAACTTGTAACGGATACCTTGTAAGCATATTTCCTTGGGCGTCTGACACGGAATCTATGGCTAATAGTGGGGTATAAAAGCCCTCTGCGGCAATGGTTTGATACATTTGTGCCATTTCAAAGGGAGATAATGCAACAGCGCCTAACGTAAGAGAGGGCAATGCTGAAATATCTTGTTCAACGCCCAATTTATGCATAGTGTTAATTATTTCAGGCAACCCTAGTGTATTTCCTAAACGTGCTGTAGAAACATTATAAGAATTTGCTAAGGCTTTATAGAGCAGCACATCACCGTGAAACTGTTTATCGTAATTTTGTGGTGTCCAAACATCACCATTATCCAGTGGTAAGCTGTATTGATCATCATTCAGTCGCGAAGCAAGGTTATAATGTTCGCTATCTTGCAGTGCAGTGAGATAGATAGCAGGCTTGATTAATGAGCCGACTTGTCGTTGTGCATCGATTGCACGATTAAAACCAGCATAACGAGCATCATTACCACCGACCACGGCAATCACTGCACCTGTATTGGGGCGAGTAACAACAACAGCACCCTCAAGATTTTTACCATTGACACTTTTTTTCTGTTTGCTAACCATATTACTCAAGCTATTTTCAGCACTAGATTGTACTAATGGATCAAAGTGAGTAAATACCGATAAACCGTTAGAAGAAAGATCTTCTGTATCATAATCTCGTTTCAACTGACGACGGACAAGATCTAAGTAAGCGGGGTAACGTTTACGCGCCACACTACTTTTATCTCCTAAATTTAACTGTACTTTTTTTGCCGAAGCGGCGAGATCGGCATCCAACATTCCTTCACGTACTGTGATATCTAATACTAAGTCACGACGATCTTGAGCTCTTTGTGGATGTCGCCAAGGGTTATAATAACTTGCCCCTCGCACCAGAGTGACCAATAAAGCTTGTTGCTCAAGTGATAGATCTTGTAGAGGTTGACGGAAGTAATATTGGCTCGCTAACCCAAAACCATGAATAGCACGGGGACCATCTTGGCCGAGGTAGATTTCATTTATATAACCTTCTAAAATCTCATTTTTGCTGAAATGTAGTTCGAGTAAAAGCGACATTAATGCTTCTTGCACTTTTCTAGATAATGTTTTTTCAGAGCTAAGAAAGTAATTTTTTACCAATTGTTGCGTCAGAGTCGATGCACCTTGGGAGATACTGCCTCCTTTAATATTAGCGACCAAAGCACGGGCAATACCGCGAGGAGAAACACCATAATGATCATAAAACTCACTGTCTTCGACCGCGACTAACATTGCAACCAAGCTTGCTGGTACTTCATCTAATTGTACTAATAATCTATCTTCATTATGTGCGGGGTAAATACCACCGATAACGACGGGTGCTAAACGTAATAAAGAGACCCCATCATCATTATTAACAGTCTCTATATGATCGTTTTTAAAATGTAAGGTGATGTTACGTGCAGGCTCATGACCATCAGGAAACTGAAATCCGCTAGTATAGAGTGTGACCTTTGAACCCTGGATCGCTGCTTGCCCTGGTTTTGATACTTTTTCGACAAACTGATAGCCGAGTAAAGTGAGCTCTGATTGAAGATCCTTCACAGATAACTGAGCGCCTGGGTATATCTCTAATGCGCGTGCATAAACGGTGGAGGGAATAGACCATTTTTTGCCATCAAAGGTCGTACGAATTTGTGAATCTAAGTACACAAGAAATACGATGAAGGTAACAAGCAGACTGAATAATGTGATTAAAAAGAATTTTTTATTAAACAGTGCAGAACGGTTTTTATTTATATTAGACAAAGAGGACCTCAAACAAAGTGATCTGCCAATTTCGGCATCAAGCGGTGATTTTAGGCATGGTAACATAATTGATAATCAACACGTGATTATCAATCCAATGTTGTTTAAAGGTTTATGTAAAGGCTGTCTCAAATAGATGTTGGCTTAAGCATGGCGCTTTAAAATAAACTTTACTTACCTCTATTGGTGATTCATGAGCCCAATTATTTGATATAAATCATATTAAATTACATTTAAACTGTTTTTTAGTCTCAACCCTATATGATGTCTGCCGCAATTTTAAGGTGTCTATTAGGAAGTTTATGCAAAGCAATACCTTGGCAGCAATGCCAACTACAGTTCGATTCAAACAGGTTATTCACTCTTTAGGACCTGGTATCATGATGGCGACAGCCGCCGTAGGAGGATCACATCTTATTGCTTCAACCAAAGCTGGTGCAGTTTACGGTTGGCAGTTAGCCGCTTTAATCTTATTAATAAATCTGCTCAAATATCCTTTTTTTCGTGCAGGTGTGCAGTACACCATGGGCACGAGTAATAGTTTGGTACATGGCTATGCGCAGATGGGAAATTTGTACCTATATCTGTTTACAGCCCTATGCGCTATTTCTGCGATCGTTAATACGGCGGCTCTAGGTATTTTTAGCGCCAGTTTGTTGGCATATTTATTGCCATTTTCATTACCCTTGCCAGTACTTTCAGGGATTGTTTTTGTTGCTTGTTTAACGGTTTTACTACGTGGTCAATACACCGCATTGAATCACTTATCAAAAATTATCATGCTGATTGTGGTCATAACGTCTGTTAGCGCAGTAATTATTGCTGCTAATCAAGTTCAAAGCGTGCCAACTAATTTTACCGCTCCCTCATCGTGGAATGTGGCGGCAATAGGTCTGATTGTTATCACCATGGGGTGGATGCCTGCGCCTATCGAGATTGCCACTTTGAATTCATTGTGGCTTAAAAGGCAACAGCGCGAGCAAAAAGTAACCAATCAATCTGCACTATTTGATTTTAATGTCGGTTATATTATGACGGCACTGCTGGCGCTTGTATTTCTTGCATTGGGCCGTTTAGTCTTACATGGTTATGTAGATAGTGTCGAAGCCGCTGGTACAGCGTTTACTGATCAGCTTATTCGTGTCTATGCGGCAACGATAGGTGAGTGGTCTCGGTACTTGATTGCGAGTATTGGCTTCTTGTGTATCTTTGGCAGTACTATTACGGTTATTGATGGTTATTCACGTGCATTAGCGGAAGCTAAAGTTAAGATTGAAAACATCAATTCTCATCATGAAGCGAAGCATCAACGTTATATGTTTTGGATCTGCGCTTGTGCCATGCTGGTGATACTATTTTGGGCTTCTTCATTGATGACAATGTTGAATTTTGCCATGATGTTAGCATTCGCTACGACCCCCGTTTTTGCATTCCTTAATTACAAGCTAGTCGCGCAAACGTTGCTGCCTAAAGAGCTAAGGTTCAGCAGTAGTATGAAAGCACTTTCATGGGTTGGCTTGTTCTCTCTCATATCATTCTTAGTTGTATTTATTTGGTGGAAATGGCTGATGTAACTGATTTATGTAGATCAGGGTATTGATAGTTACTGCTTTAACTACTCAGGAATTAAGCCTAGTAATTCAACTTTAAAACAATACTGTTTTGATCTGAATACTATCCTAAAATTTAAAAATCTATAAACTAGCCGTTACTTTGATGATGTGCCATATAATTGCGCAACATACCAACACTTAACACAGTCTCTTTATAGGTTATAAATTATGATAAAACTGATCGCGCTGGACATGGATGGCACTTTATTAAACAAAGAAAAATTGGTATCTGAACGTAACTGCCAAGCTATTCAACGTGCCAAAGATGCAGGAATCAAAGTTGTTTTAGCTTCAGGTCGCCCTCGTAGTGGCTTACAAAAGTATCTAGAACAACTTGGTTTAACCACAGAAGATGACTTTGTTGTCTCTTTTAACGGTTCGCTAGTAGAGCGCGTTGAAAGTGGGGCAGTACTTCATCAAACTAGTCTTAAAGGGACTGATATCAAGGCTACATTTGAAATTTCCCAAAAGCTTGGTGTTGATATTCATGCTTTCTCGGTTACACAGGGCTTAATTACACACCGCAATAATCCATGGACAGATATTGAAGCAACATTGAATAATATTGAGTCAACAGAAGTAGATTTCAATTTGATTGATGATAATGAAGTGTTCATTAAAGTGATGATGGTTGCTGCTGAAGATGATTTAACAGCTGCTATTGCTCAGGTACCTGCTTCATTAAAAGAAAAATATACAGTGGTACGCAGTGCTGCAATTTTCTTAGAAGTATTACATAAAGACAGTAATAAAGGTGTTGCGGTTGAGAAACTTTGCCAAGAGTTAAACATCACTGCGGCAGAAGTGATGTGTGTAGGTGATGCTGAAAATGATCATGCTATGTTAGCGTTTGCAGGTATGGCTGTTGCGATGGGTAATGCTGACGACGAAACGAAGGCGATGTGTCATTTTATTACTAAAACTAACCTCGAAGACGGTGTTGCTGTTGCGATAGAAGAGAAGGCGTTACAGCCATTATTATCTACTGCAATTTAGAAAGCGTCATTATTAAGCCAGTAGTTAACTGGCTTTTTATAACAGCCGCTAATTTAGTTACTGACTTCGTTAACACAAGGTCGACCTGCGTCAAGATCTGCTAAATTACTGAGTGTCGTTTGAGCAATACTGGTTAAAGCTTCTTTGGTTAAAAAGGCTTGATGACCGGTAAAAATGACATTATGGCAAGCAGATAGTCGACGGAAAATATCATCGGCAATAATTTCACTAGAGTGATCTCCAAAGAAAAGCTGCTCTTCCTCTTCGTAAACATCTAAACCTAGCCCGCCAATACGACCAATTTTTAATGCTTGAATGGCATCATGTGCATTCAACAAACCACCACGACTGGTATTTATGATGGTCACGCCATCTTTCATCAATGCAAATGTTTTTTCATCTAACAGATGCTTATTTTCAGTGGTTAGTGGGCAATGTAAACTGATCACATCACTCGCTGCAAACAAGGTTTCTAAGCTAACGTATTCCGCACCTAATGCGATTGCTTTATCAGAAGGGTAGGGATCAGAGGCTAATATTTTACAGCCAAAACCTTTAAAAATAGCCATTGTTGCAACACCTATTTTACCGGTACCAATAATTCCAACTGTTTTCCCATGCAAGTTAAACCCAACCAGCCCTTGTAATGAAAAGTTAGCATCACGTGTACGTTGGTAAGCTTTGTGAATGCGACGGTTAAGTGTCATTAATAATGCAATCGCATGTTCAGCAACAGCTTCAGGTGAATAAGCGGGAACACGGACAATGGTAATCCCCATTGATTTTGCACTTGCTAAATCGATGTTGTTAAAACCTGCACAACGCATGGCAATGAACTTGATACCTACCTTGTGAAGTTGGGTTAATACCGGGGCACTTAAATCATCGTTTACAAAGGCACATACTGCATCATACCCACTTGCTAATGCCACGGTTTTGGCGTTTAGCTGGGTATCAAAAAAATGAATACTAATTGAATCTGAGATGAGTGGTTGGAAATGTTGAATATCATAACTACGAGAACTGAACATAGCGATTTTCATAATGGAGCCTTCCTCTTATTAATGGTAATTGTAGCTGGATGAACAAGGTTTAAACTAACACTGTTAGATCGTTGCTGCTAGTTACTTTTATAAAAGTTAGGCGGATAGCTGACTGCATTAGTTTATAGTTTGTTATGAGTTAGATGATTAATTTATTTCAATAATTATTTTGAGCAAGCAATAATGACACTCATGTTCATTAAATCGGAATAGATATGTTTCAACATTTTATAATTAGTCTAGTCATGCTTGCAGCGATTCTTTCGACCTATAGCGTTGGTCTCGTTAGTGCTGCATGGGCATTATTGTCATTTTCGTTACTTGTTTATTATGTCATCGACAAAAAAACAGATAACAGCATAGATTAACTATTGTTAAGTGATTGTTAGCTCAGTTGATTACATGGCAAGTAGAATATAAGCAAGTGATGATACAGAGATAGTAACCCATAAAATAACGCCTAATATCATCGGTCTTAATCCTGCTGATTTGATACTTTTAATGGTTAATCCTGCACCGATTAAAAAGAGACAGAGCACTAATAGTCGTTTTGAAACCATAAAGATATCTTGGTATAACAGATCAAACTGTGGAAACAGATAAGCAACAGCAATCGCCACACAGTAAAACAGAATAAATAACGGTACTGGAATCTTCTTATTATCCCCTTTAAACATCAGAGCACTGATGAAGGCAACGGGAATAATCCACAGTGCTCGTGCTAATTTAAGGGTTGTTGCTATCTGTAATGCTTCGTCACCGTATACAGATGCCGCGCCAACGACTGAAGAGGTATCATGAATCGCTATCGCACTCCAAATACCAAAATCGTGTTGACTCATCATTAACCAATGTCCGACTAATGGGAATACAAATAAAGCGACACTATTTAATATAAAAATAGTGGCTAATGCATGCGAGGTCTCATCTGCATCTGCATCAATCGCAGGTGCAACGGCTGCAATAGCACTACCTCCACAAATAGCGGTACCAGAAGCGATTAAGTGACCCATTTTAGGTTTTATTTTTAATGCTTTAGTTAATCCTATACCTAAAGCCAACGTTGAAAATATTGAACAAACGATGATGCCAATATTATTTGAACTGACTTCGATAGCTTGCGGTAAATTGATACCAAACCCTAAACCAACAATCGAGTATGCTAATAATTTTTTAGTGATAAGGGCCGTATTTATATCACTTGGCACTAAGCCTAGGGTTGCTAATGTAAAGCCTAAAACTAATGCAATCGGTGATGAGATAACTGGAAATAAACATAAACAAGCGAGCGCAGAGAATATGAAGAACTGCTTGTTAAATTGAATTCTTTGAATAGTGGTAAACATTATTACTTCCCCTTAATTGATGAGAGAAGTGTATTTGATAAGTACTGTTAAGTATATTCGACAGTTTTTAACTAATGGTTAATAAAAGTTGAACGTTAATGAGGTTAAGAAATAAAAGACAATAATGAAATTTACATTATTGCCTTTCATTAGGTACCTTAACTATTAGCATTAATAAACTCGCGAAGCTGGGTCAATGATAACGCACCCACTTTGGTGGCAACCACTTTACCTTCATTAAACAGTAGTAATGTTGGAATACCACGAATACCAAATTGAAGCATTAGTGCTTGTGCTTTATCCGCATCCACCTTAACCACTTTTAATGTACTGAACTCTGTTGCTATTTCATCGATAATCGGTGCAATCATCTTACAAGGTCCACACCATTGGGCAAAAAAGTCTACTAACACAAGGCCATTATGCTCAATGACTTGTGTTTTAAAATCTGTTGCATTTATCTCATTTACATTGCTCATTATTTTATCCCTATTTAGTTTGTACAATTATTAGATAGGTTGACTATACCCAAGTTGATCTTTTTTGATTAGATAGGTTTAATAGAAATCTTTGTTGCATAAATGGAACAGTCACATGAAAACACGTTTGGATGATCTGTCAATGTTCGTCTCACTGGCTGAAGCGGGATCATTTACTTTAGCTGCGAAGCAACTCAACATTCCAAAATCAAAACTGAGCCGTCATTTGGTACAACTAGAACAAGCGATTGGTAGTCAGCTTTTAATTCGTACTACACGAAAACAGCAATTAACCGAGAGTGGACAGTTATTATATCAAGCAAGTAAAGCGCATATTGATGCACTGAGGTCTGTTGAAGAGGAAGTTGGATCATTTATTAATGAACCTAAAGGGCAGTTGAACATATTGTTACCGCTGGAGTTTTTCAATCAAATCATCAGTGAATTGTTAACGGATTTTGCTAAGCGATACCCTAAAATAGTACTTAATTGTAGCCATTATTCAGGTGCAATACCTGAAAATGATCTTCATTACGATTTAACTTTTGTCTTGCATGAGAAAGACTTACCTGCCTCTAACTGGATAGCAAAAACATTATTGAGTTTCCCACAATCTATATTTGCGGGTTCTGAATTTGAAAATAAACGCTTACTCGAGCCGACTGAATTAATGAATTTCCCCTGTATTGTTAGTGAGCAACAAGAGCTGTGGCTGTTTCGAGATGGAGAGGTATTGCAATCTGTTGCAGTAGAGGGGTGCGCTAGCTTCTCAAGCCCTACAATGCGTTTACAAGCGGTGATGCAAAATTTAGGCATTACAAAGTTACCAGATTACAGTTGTCAAAAAGAGTGTAATTTGCAGCGCTTAAACCTGTCTAAACCACCGGTTGCATTGCAACTCAGTGTGTTATATCAAAGTCGTTCTATCCCGATCAAAACCAGAGTGTTTCTGGACTTTTTCCAAAGCCAGTTGGGCAGGTTAACTTAATTTTCGTTATATGGTGTGTTGATTAGCCAGGGAAATAGATCGTTTTACGCTTTTCTAACCATAGCTCATGTTTTGTCATGACTTTGGTAAAGGTTGGGCTTTGTAGGTAGTTATTTAACCAGTTACGCAGGTTGGGATAAGGGCTTTGCAAGTACCATTGTCGCTCTACGCGAGCAAACTTACGTATAAAGGGGAAGAGGGCAATATCGACTAAACTCTCTTTCTCAGAGAAGATAAAAGCATGTCGCGATAATTTGTTCTCTAATTGCATAAGCACGCTTTCACAAAGTGATCTACATTGTTCGATGTTATCTTCATGATAACGTTTAGCACAGCAATAGTGCTCGAGTGCAGGAATAAAGGTGCTTTCAAAATCAATAATTAGGTTATCCATCGCATTCAATGCATCGATAGTCTGATGATGTAGCAAGTCATCCGGATCATTTTTAGTTAGTGCCCAATGCATAATTTCTAAACTCTCTTCTATGACTTCATCATCAGCAACGACTAATACTGGCACACTGCCTTTGGGTGATACTGCCAGCATTTCAGAAGGTTTATTATTAAGTTTAATGGCGCGTATTAATACCTGTTGCTGTGATTTAAACAATGTGAAACGGGCACGAATTGCATAAGGACAATTTTGTAATGAATAGAGTATTGGGAGAGAGGGAGTTGCCAAAATGATAGTGCATCCTATTAATTTCCTTAATGGGATGACATTTTAGCATAGTATTGTGTTGTGAGTTTTTAGGAGAGTGAAAAACTAATGCGGTTGTAGCTACAAAACACTATTCGCTCGGTTATTTTAAGAGGATAGAGGCTCCTCAAAAATAACATCGCGTAAAGTATTACTTAATTAATTGTTGTGTTTGTTTAATGGTAATTTTTGTTTCTGATTTTTGATCACGTGTTTGTTGAAACCAAAAACGCTTTCTTCCCGTTGTACGAGCCATAACAAATATCCTTTTTAGAATTGTATAAAACAAATCAGTACAAGTTACTTTTTCGACGCTGATGATAAAAATATAAAACGACATGACACAAGCAAATGCGGTGTTAAGGAGTGCATATTTATAGCGATAAAACGCATTGTAATGATTCAATGAAATAGTGATGTTTGTATACCAATTACTTATCTAGATTGGTATTACTTACATCTAGTTTATCGTCACTTTTTATTAGGACGATTTGGTTATTATTTGTAGCTTGCAGAAAAATTTTCATTGCTTTACTTACAAATAAGAACTAAATACTGACAATTGAATTATTGATATGATGATGAAGCTAAGGGATAACTAAGGACAACTACGAAAACGCGGGAGTAACAGAGATAATAACTTGGACTTTATGTTTCATTAATAACGTTAAATGACAGAATAAATTGATACTATCTTATAAATACATTAATACCTAATTATATTTATAGTTATTTCATTGAATGAATGGAATGTTCAGATTAGACATCACTTAATGCCTAATCTGAAATTCACTTCACAATTGGTTAATTAGTCAGCAGATGTATGAATTTATCATTTAAGAGCTGCATCTCATCGACGGGCTCTAACTTATTATAACGAATCATTAAGCGTAACCCACTAATATAAGCCTTGCCACGTTCAGAATACTTGTCGAGTGTACCTGCTAGTTCATAGCCGGTTATTTGACGCTCATTAATACGCATTTCTTTACGTAGTTCACGTAAATTATTATAAGCAGCATTAGTATTCAAATTAAGCATATAAGCTTCTACAGAATCAAGGGGACTATCAAATTGTGCTACACCATATTCTCCAAGGTGTGCTCGTTGTTGTTGTGGCTTCATTCCGTTACCAGAAAAATCCCACTGTCCAAATAAAGCATTGCCCTCTAAGGCAAACCGCGAGGTTGCCCAGCCACTTTCTTCTGCTGCTTGCGCTAATGCAAGGGATGCTGGAATAATATCAACTCTTGATAAGAGCGTTTGGCGATCAGCTTCTGTTAAGGGCGTTTCTTTATTTTTAATGACGCGGTATTTCAAAGCAATCGTTGATAATTGACTAGAATCCAATGGTTCATTTTTAACGACATCGCGTTGCTGTAAAATATGTTCATTAGAGATTAATATTAATGGGGTCATTAGGCGGAAAAAAACAGATTTTTTTGTTTCAACAGGTAGTTGTGGCGAGACCTTAACCCATGCCTCATTAATGTTAGAAAAAGTGATTCTAGGAATACTTTGACCACTGTTATTCCAGTTATCTTCTAAATACTGTAGTTGATTAAACAAAGCATTTAAGTCATCCATTGACTTGATGGTAACGACAGTAGGTTCTTCTATTAATGGTTGTTGTTCTGTAGAGCTTGATGATGAGTTGCTATAAAAGCTTTCTGTACATGAGGTCAGCAATAAACTGGCAACAATTACAAGCAAAATAGTGGATCTTAAGAGGTACTTATTCACTGGTTAGTTCCTAAATAAATTAAGTTCAATACCTATTACAGTGTCAATGAGCAGATATAATCCAGTGAAAATAGAGAGTTCAATATATAAGCAACAGATAGTTAGCGTGAGTAATAATGTTAACGCTTATATCATTTATAATGTGCGTACTAAGAAGTCATCTTTTTACTAATAAGATTAAAGTGCTATTTAATGTAATTTGTATCATTAGCGCCTAATCCTTTAAACGTCAGTATTCTATCAGTATTTTACATACGGGAAACACATTGATATAAATTTAGTGCAGACATTAAATACAATGTTGATATTAATGTCCATACTCAGGTTATCTGTTTTCGTGTAAATGATAATTAATTTATTAGGTTTTGCTTTTACAGTATCAAATTTAGATTCGCTGTACGTTAAGTGACATTGCACTCGTTAATGTTTACACTTTTGAAGTGTGAAGGGGATTAATAAAGCAAGTAAAATAAAGCGCCGGCTGTACATAGATTCAAGGTGACATGTAAATAAAAAGCGAGTCGAACATTATTAGCATTTTCATTTTTTACATATTGATTAATCTTTTCTGAGATGGCCTTCTTTTGTTGATTGAGGTGCTTATGGGCAGTATATAATCTATTTTCTAATTCAGATTCTGAATTTAATAAAAATTTTTGCATCGACACAGTCCTTTGATAAAGTTATCCATACTTTCATTATGCTAAATAATACTTCTATTTATGCAACTACTTGAGCAGATGCATAATAGAAATCATATTAGCATCTGCTTAAATGACAGGATAATAGGACTGTGCAAACCTTTGATCTCAAAACAGTATGCAGGTAACACTTTTATTAATTAGTTTTGAAAACGACGTAACTGTGACAACACATCAATCAATAAAGTAATATCAAAATCTTCTTCATTAAGGGTAATACCTTGCCAGTTAATACTAGAAATATCCCCATTATTTTCAAACTGCGTTATTTTATCTTTTTCATAGATCACGTACTTTTTAAGGTCGCCAGATAGTAAGTATGGACGTGCTGAATTGTCTAATAGGCTTTGCCCAATACTATATTGGTCAGCGCTACTTTGTATACCTAATGCTTCTTCCATCAGTGTCGGCACAATATCAACATGGCTTGTCATTCGCGTTATCGTACGGCTTGTTTGCCCTGGCCATAATACCACTAATGGTACATGCGCGTTATTAATGGCTGCCTGCGCAGAGTTCGCCTTTTCAAAGGAAGCACCGTGTGTCCCCGTAATGATGACAATGGTGTTTTCTAACTGTTTATTCACCTTAAGTGTTTCTACGATCTGGTTAATCTGTACATCAATATCACGCACTTGTCTTTGATAGCGTTCCATCTTCTCACTTCGTTGTGCAAGACTAAAGTTACTGTCATCAAGTGCTAGCGCATCACCAGATTGTTGATAATATAAAAAACTAAAACGGTTTTGAACAGCCTTGGTTTCTTTAAACCACTGTTGCCATTGTTCAGTAATGATCTCATTGTTACTGTCGATTGAAGAATGCTGTAACTCAGGTAGGTTAAGGTGACTGAAACTACTTTGAATAAACTCTTCAGACATAAAACCGTTACTTGAAAATAGACCAAATTGATAATGTTTATCTTGTAAACGTGTCATTAATACAGGTGGGATATAATTGAGTGTTATATCTGACCAGTAGCGATTCGGCAATCCATAAAAAAGACTGAATATTCCCTGCGCACGATTACTCGCACCACTATAATGTTCAGTAAAGTTAAGGCCTTGTTGGCTTAGCTTATTGGTTAATGGCATGTTTTTGTCATTAAGTAGATCTGCGCGTAGCGCATCCACGGTGATAACAACAATGTTTTTATCCGTGCGAGAACCAAGCTGCTCGTTAAAGTAACTTAAAGGTTGTTTAGGATAATTAAGAGAACTACTACTTTCACCCTGTTGGCGAACAATTCGATGCTGTAGTTTATCTTCACTTAACCAGCCTTGTTTAGTTAAAAAAGTACGCGCTGTCATTGGGTATGAAAGTGGGTAAAGTGATTTCTGTTGTGTGATTGGACGATATTGTTTTGCATCCGCCCAAATATACGTTAAGTGGGTGATAACAAAAACAGAAAATAGAAAAATAGCGATTGGCTTACCGATTCTTTTTGCCTGAAGTTGGCGACATTTTCGCCATACAAAAAAGGAGATCACAAACTCAAGGGTAAAGATAATCGGGATCGAAATATAATGTAGATTGATAGAGTAAATTTGTTCAACTTGTTCAGGGCGCTGTAAAAACTGCCAAATCAGCGGTGTTAAGTGAAACTCATAGAGTTTAAATATCTGTGTATCTACGATTAAAAAAGTGACGGCGGCCGTACTGATGAGTATCGCAACAAAGCGATATAAGCGTTGGTAAGGAACAACAAAGGCAAGTGGGAAAAGCAACACACCAAAAACCATTGCGCAAACAAAACTATAATGCCCAATCAAACTCGTAAATTGGTAAGCGATACCAACACCTGAGTCTGATAAACCTGCGTATTTTATATAGCGCAGGCTGATCAACGAGACGATTATCAGGTTGAAAAAAGTAAACCAGTGCGCCCAGTTAACCAAGCGCGATACGTTATCGTGGAATTTATTACCAGTTTCAACCATAAGAGTTATTTGTCTTTTAAATTAATAGAAGCGGTAAATGCCTTTACAAATTTGTCACCAATTTGTTGGCGTTTATTTGTTGGTACCTGACTATTGATGATATGCGTTAAGCTGTTACCTAATACCATCAGGCTTAAGTCAACAGAGACATCATTTTTATGGAGAACTTCCATTACTTCATCAAGGATGTTTTCTATTTTTTCGTTTGAATATTTAGAGATAATTGGCATTAGTTTTGGTCTGTAGTTATTAATAAAAAGCTATAATACATTAGTCATCCAGAGATACCAATCTTAGGTAGTGAGTTTTTATTTCTAAAACTGATTTTCTGTGTCGTGCTTTGGTGGCATAATCGCTCTTCTCTTAAAAATCTGGTGCGCTACTTATGAATATATCTGCAACTAATATTATTTTACACTCATTAAATTACAACACGGAAGGCGTACTTGAGTGTACAAAACGTGAAGGTGAGCTCCCTATTTCTCCTTCTATTGAACAATTTCTTACAAAAATTCATAGCACTTACCAAAGTAAAACCAATAAAGCGTTTGCCTCTTTTCGCGAAGAAACGGGTCAACCGCAGGTTTTTCAACAGGCTTTACAACAAGAGATGAAAGGTGAGTTGGATTTTGTGAGTTTCTCGCAAACCGCCGTTGATTGTCTGGTTGAAGAGTTACAAAAACAAGACTTCGCAGAACAGGGCATTTTACTGATCAGTAAATACAGTTGGACTGCAAGTGATTACCTGTTGATTGCATTATTACAAAACAATGAATCGATTAGCGTCAATGAAAACCTTGAGTTAACCAATAGTCAGCATCTTGAAACCAGTAAAATACAGTTAGTGACACGTATTGATCTGACATTATTATCTCGCTCACCTGAATCAAACCGCTACCTATCGTTTATAAAAGGGCGTGTAGGGCGTCAAGTTTCTGATTTCTTCTTGGACTTCATGGGAGCTCAAGAAGGGTTCGACGCTAAAGTACAGAACCAAGTATTAATGAAAGCGGTTGAAGAGTTTTGCGAAAAAGAAGCGTTGCCGGTAGAGAAAAAGCAGGAAGTACGTGAAGTGGCTTTCGAATATTGTAAAGAACAGCTCAAGCAAGGCGAAGATATTGAGTTAGCAACACTTTCTGAGCAAATGCAAGAAGCGCCTAAATTGGAAGGTAGCTTTTATGACTTTGTGAGTGAAGATTATCAATTAGAGCAAAATTTCCCTGCGGATCGAAGTGTGATGCGTAAGCTAACTAAATATGTAGGACAAGGCGGTGGCGTAAGCATCAGCTTTGATCAAAAACATCTTGGTGATCGTATTCAGTATGATGCAGCGAGCGATACCCTAACAATTACCGGTATTCCACCTAATTTACGAGAACAACTAAAACGTGATACAACGGATGAGTCTTCATCTACGGCAAGTGATGATGAAAGTGCACCATTTTAAAGCACACTTTTATAGGAAAAATAGATGAAATTATTTGTACGTGACCTTACTGTCATTGATGCAACCTACTTAGATGCACAACGTGGGTTTGTTGGTGAAAGTTATATCGTCGATGTCATACTCACTGGTGGCTTAAATGAGATGTCGATGATTTTAGATTTCTCATTGGTTAAAAAACAGATTAAAGCGATCATAGATACAGAGGTCGATCATAAATTGATCGTGCCGCATGCATCATCGAGATGTGCTGTTGAAATTGAACCACAACGCACACAGGTTAATTATAAACTTGCTGATAATAGCTATATCCAACTTAAATGCCCAACGGAAGCATATTGTTTATTAGAAAGTGAAACTATCTCAATTGAGGTGTTAGAAACATACCTTGAACATATTGTTTTACTACAGTTACCTAAAAACGTCGGTGAACTTGAGATTAAATTACGCAGTGAAAAGATAGATACACCTTTTTATCACTACACCCATGGCCTTAAAAAGCATGATGGAAATTGTCAACGTATTGCGCATGGACACCGTTCTAAACTTGATATATTGGTAAATGGTGAGTTTAACCATTCGTTAGTACAGGACTGGGCTAACCGTTGGCAAGATATCTACTTGGTGAGCCAAGAAGATATTGTCGATAAACGAGACCTTTCTTTTATTGTCAAAAGCAATGATGTTGAAAAACTGTGTACTGCTTACCATGCTCCGCAAGGTTATTTCGAGTTGCTGATGCCTGCTCATCGCGTAGAAGTGTTACCAAAGGATACAACAGTTGAAGAGCTCGCTGATTTTATCTGCGTAGAAACCAAAAAGCGTGTTGGTAACGATAATGTGACGGTTTTTGCTTACGAAGGTGTTGGCAAAGGTGCTATCGTTGAACTATAACTAGTTTACTTTTAGTGATTTACGGTATATTTTTAAATGAACTTAAAATATGAATATGCTGTAAATAAACAGCTAACTGTAAGGAAGTAAGATGCCGGAAGAGACAATATTTAGGAAGATTATCAATAAAGAGATCCCCTCGGATATGCTTTATCAAGATGATTATGTGACTGCGTTTCGTGATATTTCACCACAAGCTAAAACACATATCCTGATCATTCCTAATAAATTAATTGCGACTGCAAACGATATTGAAGTAGAAGATGAGTTGTTAGTTGGTAAATTATATACCGTTGCTAAACAACTTGCTAAGCAAGAGGGTATTGCTGAATCTGGTTATCGACTCATTATGAATTGTAATAGTGACGGTGGCCAAGAGGTTTATCACATTCATTTACACCTGCTAGGCGGACAACGTCTAGGAAAGTTAGTTTCTATTTAATATTCAACCCCTGGAGAGCTACATGAAGATCAAACAACACTTTTTATTAGTTGCATTTACCACACTGTTTATGACCGCTTGTTCAACCTCTGTTGAACGTCTCGATTCACAAGAAACGGTTGATTTAAGCGGTGCTTGGAATGATACCGATTCGCAACTTGTTGCCCGTGAAATGATTGAAGATTCGTTATCACGCGCTTGGATTTCAAACTTCGTAAAAGCAGAGGGTAAAGATCCAGCTGTTATCGTGGGTAAAGTGCGCAATTTAAGCCATGAGCATATTAATACCAATACGTTTATTGCAGATATGGAACGTGAACTGATTAATTCAGGTGAAGTACAATTTGTTGCTGCTTCTGGTGCACGTGATGAAATTCGTGCAGAGCGTGGCGATCAAGATCTTAATGCATCAGAAGATACTCGTAAAGAGATGGGCCAAGAGTATGGCGCTGATTACATGATGCAAGGGCAAATTAATACTATTATCGATGTAGATGGAACAACACAGGTCAGATTTTACCAAGTTAACCTTGAGCTAATTAGCATCAAAGATAACCGTAAAGTTTGGGTTGGTCAGAAGAAAATTAAAAAGTTAATAAAAAACAGTAAACTACGAGAGTAAGTTCTGTTATTTTTAAAAGGCGCTATTTATGAATATAATTAGCGCCTTTTTTATTATCTGATTTTGGATCAAGCATTATAAACTTGTATTTCTATCAATGGACTTCCATGAAAAAAATCATACTTGCTTCTATTTTTACTCTACTTACGGCCTGCGCGGGGCATCAGCGTGAGAGTAATCAACTTGCTAACCTTTTACATCAACAGCCGCCAACACAAGTACTAGCTCAGCTTCAGTCGACAGAGCCTCCTGAGCGAGATTATGCACAATTTCATTTAAACGTGGGATTACTACAGTTATTATCCAGCGATTTTCCCGCTGCCATCGCGTCATTAACACAAGCTAAAAAAGAGATGGCGGCCTTAGAGGCGATCTCAATTACTGAAAATGCAGCAGCAGGGACGGTTAATGAAACCTTAAGAAGTTACAGTGGTTATCCGACAGATCGTGTGATGGTGCATAATATTCTTGCATTAAGTTATCTGTTTAATGACGATATTGATGGTGCACGTGTTGAGATGTTACAAGCTGATGTCTCAATGAAAAAACTATACAGTAAAGGCTCATATAATGGTCAGTTAGCGAGTACGCATCTGCTTTCTGGTATTATTTATGAAATGCTAGATGAACAGTCCAACGCCTTAATTAGCTATAAACATAGCGAAGAGATTATTCAGAAAAGAAAATTATCAGTTCCGGTTAGTTTACAACAAGCGCTATTGCGCCTTAGCTACAGGGTTGATCGCAATGGCCAGTATGTTAGTTATAAACAACGCTACAGTGGTTATCCTACGCCGGTGAGTAACAATGCAAGTCAAGTGTTTAGCCTATACTTTGATAGTGTGGTAAGCAATAAAATTGAAAAATCAATTTTGGTGCCTAGTGGTAATGGTGAGCAACTTATCCGTATTTCAATGCCTGCTTACCCTAATCCTAAGTACCGTATGGCACGAGCTAAAGTCACCGATGCTAGCAATCAAGTCAGCACTGAGCTGATTGAAAATTTAGAGGTTGCTGTACGTGAAGATTTATCAAAGGAGTATCCTTCAATACTGCTTTTAACCACCACTCGTGCGATCGCAAAATATGAGTTAGTGGCGCAAGCAAATGAACAGGATTCGTTATTGGGCGCATTAGTTAACTTAGCAACGGCCTTATCTGAAATTGCAGATCTGCGTAGTTGGAATATGTTACCGGCGACTATTCAGTTCGCTTATTTAGAAACGACGGATAACGAGGTGACGGTTGATCGCGTGAGTGCCGCTCAGGAAAAAATAGCCTTAAACATCGGCTCAACTAACTTACTGTTAATATCTAGTTTACAAACACCCGTTTTCCATTATCAGCAATAATCGTCATTTATAATGACAAGGATAGAGGTCTATATGAAGAATTACCGTTTATTATGTTACTTATTTAGCTGTTTTTTTATTATGTCTTGTGCATCAACGTCTCAAGATGAACGCCCCTTGTGGATAGATGATGCAAAATCTATGTATCCAGAAAGTGATTATTTAACTGCTGTAGGTCAAGCTTCGAAACGTGACCGTGCGGGTAAAAATGCTACAGCTAACCTTGCCGAGATTTTTTATGTGGATGTTCGCTCTGAAACCAACACCATTACCGAAGCGACAAAAGCACAAAGTGCGTTAGGTGTTACGATGGAAAGTTCGACATTGCTGCAGCGCAGTATTCAAACTGAAACCGATCAAGCGGTCAGCGGCGTTAAAATTAAAGAGAGTTGGTTAAGCCCGTCAGGTGAATATTACGCATTAGCTGTATTAGGAAAGCGAACAGCTGCACTAAGCATCAATGAGTCTATTATTGATCTAGATAATTCAACTGCAGAATATATTGATTACAGCTTAAATACTGCACCTAATAGCATTGCTTCACTCAATGCGCTGCGTTCAGCACGAGATGAGCAATTAACACGTCAAATGGCAAACTTACAGCTTAAACAAGTTAGTGCGTCGGGGGTACCTACTGATATCTCTAGTAGAAAAATAGAGCAGCTGATAGCAAAAAAATTGGCGTCAATGCAGGTTGCTGTCAAAGTAGATAGCGAAAAACATACTAAAACAGTGCAATCGGGTTTGGCACAATTAGGGGTGACGGTCGTTGACAATGCAAACATCGAAGTGAGCGCAGATGTCGATATTACTGAACCCACTTTACTACAAGATTGGTATTGGTTACGTGGTAGTTATGAACTTTCAATTTCAGAAAATGGGCAAGTGATTAGCCGTAAGCGCTGGCCAGTAAAAGTCTCAGCAAAACAAAAAGAGCTACTTACCTTGCGCTTGCAAGACAGTATCAATGCTAAAATCACGCTTTACCTCACTGAATTAGTGAGCGACTCTCCAACACTTTAACCTGCTCATATAGTGATGTTATGAAAGGCGTTTCAATATTATATTGTGACGCCTTTTTTATTAGGTAGCCACTAATGTAGTCGTTTTCAGTTGCACGTTGAAAATGGATGTCACGATTCATTGAAGAATAATTTACTGCTGTTGCATTAATCACTTTATTAATGGTCTGTAATAATTCATCACGACCAAACTCGAGTTTCAGTTCATCTAAAACGGGCATCGCTTCATCAATGATTGTTTTTATCTGCTCTTGAAATGGGGCATGAATCAATTTGCCATTATTAACTTGGTGGATTGCGGTAAGTGGGTTTATAGCGATGTTGATGATCAGCTTTAACCACAGTTTTTGTTGTATATCTTCACACCAATGACTGTTACCTAAGGCATTGTTGAGTGTCATTGCTAAATCTGAATAACGCTGTGCTGGTCGATTAAACGCGCCTAAGTAGGTTATACCTAACCCCGTTTGAGTAATGTTTAAGGGGCCGTTAACCAAACTGGCATTTGCCGTTGTTGCACAAATAATAGGGTTGTTAGGAAAAACCTCTGCCACCTGCTCTGCACTGCCCATACCGTTATGCATCAGAATAATAACGTGATCATCAGAAATGTTTTTACGCTGTTGCAGTAAGGCTTGTTTTACTTGTGGTGCTTTAACACAAACTAAAATCGGACCATTTTGTTTAACTAATGTGGTTGAGTTTGAGCAAGCATATACTTCCTTGTGACCCTGCAAATTTTGGTATTGTAATGCGGTTGTCAGCATTTTTGTTCTGCTTACCAGATGTACCTGTTGGCCGGTTTTTAATAAATTAGCCGCCCATAAACAGCCAATTGCACCCGAACCAATAATTTGCCACATAGTCCCACCTTAAATTTGTACGATAAATTAACCTTTAAGCGCATCATAACATAGCCGAAACCGAGAATTTCTGGTAACTTATCGCTTATTTTGATTTATTCAGTAGGAGTATAAAATGCCTTCATTTGACGTTGTTTCCGAAGTAGATGTTACGGAATTAAGAAACGCAGTAGATAACGCTAATCGTGAATTAAAAACGCGCTTTGATTTTCGTGGTGTAAAAGCGAGTTTCACCTTTGATAAAGGTGTCGCAAAATTAGAGTCAGAGCATGATAAGCAACTGCGTCAGCTATTAGATATTTTACGTGTACACGTTATTAAGCGTGGCATTGATGCAAGCTCAATGGATACAGATAAAGCATCACACCATGGTCAATCATGGTCACAAACGGTTAAGTTTAAAGAAGGCATTGACCAGCCAATGGCGAAAAAAATCGTTAAGTTAATTAAAGATAATAAAATGAAAGTTCAGACTCAAATTCAAGGTGAAGAGTTACGCGTTACAGGTAAAAAGCGTGATGATCTACAAGCTGTAATGAACTTGATTCGTGGTGCTGAACTAGGTCAACCGTTCCAATTTAATAATTTCCGAGATTAAAGCTAAATGTCAAAACGTGATTGTTATGAAGTATTAGGTGTAAGCAAAAGTGCATCTGATAAAGAGATAAAAAAAGCCTATAAAAAATTGGCGATGAAATACCATCCCGATCGTAATCCTGATAATCCTGTTGCTGAAAATAACTTCCGTGAAGTTAAATCGGCTTATGAAATTGTTGGTGATGAAGAGAAACGTCAACAGTATGATGATTTTGGTCATGGTGCCTTTGATGAAAATGGACAGGGTCGACAGGGCGGTTTTGGTCATGGGGGCTTTGGTCATCAGGGCGGTGGTTTTGATGATATGTTTGGCGGCATGTTTGGACAACGTCAGCAGCAGCAACAATATCAACCACAGCCGGAAATAGGCTCTGATATCATTGCAACCATTGAGATAACTTTAGAAGAAGCAGTAGAGGGTTGTGTACAAGAAGTCAAATTACCTAATAATCCTGTACTACTTAAAGTGACAATCCCGGCGGGCATTGATAAAGGTCAACGTGTGCGTGTACCTGGTAAAGGTAACCCTGGTTCATTAGGGGGCGGATATGGAGACTTGTTAGTTGAAGTTAGTTTGGCTGAGCATGAGGTATTTCGTCGAGAAGGACGCGATCTATACTGTTTAATCGATACGCCATATACAACTGCTGCGTTGGGCGGTAGTTTAAAAGTACCGACCTTTGCAGGGTATATTAATATTAAGATTCCTGAAGGTACGCAAGCGGGAAGAAAATTCCGTATTAAAGGTAAAGGGATCAAATCGATGAAAGGTGACCTAATTGGTGATCTTATCTACGAAGTGGTTATCCCTACACCAACCGCTTTGTCTTATGAGCAACGTGCGTTGTTAGAGCAATTAGCTGAATTAGCTTAACTTAAGCTGCGCTATGATCATCAGATCTCATCAACAGTAACACTGTTGTTGGGCTCTGATTGTTCTGGAAAAAATTGTTGTACTTTCTCTTTTCCCTCTGACCAAGTCGATTTACTACCTGATTCAATCTCATTCCAAATATCAGCACTACTTTCTTTTCCTTGCTCCCATAACTCACTGCTTTTTTGTTTACTTGATTGCCATAACTCTTTTGAGCCGGTTGAACCCTCTTCGACGAAATCCTGTGTCGATTCCTTACTCGCATTCCAGATATCTTGCAGTGCTTGCTGCGTTGAAAGTTTAGCGTTATCCCAATCTGTTTTGTCGCTGTCGCTTTCACTTTCATTGCTGGGCGTTGCTAGTTCTGTTTGAATAGGGGGGATTGTTTGTTGCTGCTGTTCTGAAAGCGTTGATTGTTCTTCGCTACAAGCAGACAAGCTAACCAAAGTGAGTAGCATAAATACATTTTTCATTTTATATCCTCATAAAGCAGTGTTGCATTGTTTGTATTGATAAAACTTAAAGTGACAATAAATCATCTCATTAGAAGGTATTTCAGGCAATTAGTGAGGTAAACCATAAGCGATTGTTAAGTTTATAGTCAAGGGATGAGAATGGCAATTTGAACATCTATAACATTGAAATAATAGCGTCACTTCTTAGCATAATTTTGATCTTGAGGTGTATCTAACAATATGGGGCATAAAAAGTGATCTTTGCTGGGAATAGTCTGTTTCTCTTTATTATTAATGAATTAAAATTCGTTAAAATAGATCACAATGCTGCCTCCAGATAAAGAGGTACCTTTATTAATATTTAAACCAATACCAATATTGTCAGCCAGATTTGTTAATTTATGAATATCTAACAAAATTCCTATGCCCATCTCATAATAATGATTCGTTTGTAAAGGCGTGGTCATATCACCATGCATATCGATGCGTTTAAAATTTAGATAAATAGATTCAGCATGCAATGCACTGCTGTTTAAATCAAAGTGTAGCTTTACACCGTTGTTAATTCGCCACCCATCGGGGATTGCCCCCACACTAGATGCAGAGCCAGAGTAAACTTTACCGACAAAATAGTTTAAATCTGAGGCGAGTTGCCATTTACCCCAATCCGTTTCTTGGGTATAAGTCAGCTTTGCATTGGGTTCGATAATCGCAGCATTTGCGGTGGTATTGAAAAAGACACCATCAACTAATGGTTTGAGGTTATTAGTAAAATCACTCTTATAGGTGTGTTTATTTTTATAGTGCATTATATATGCACCGAGCCTCAACCTTAGTTTGAGCCTATTTCCAAGGGGAAGGTAGCGGCTATAGGCACTATACAACGCGTATATTTTATCGATATTGTTATCAGGTCGCTCACTTTTATCACCCAAAAAATCGTTATTATTCTCCTGTTTAATATAAGTTAAACGCAACATAACTTTATCTGACCATTGTTGGTTTTGTTTATCTAATACAAAGGTATAAGGCAGGTTATAGATATTCAGCTCATTGCGTAATCGAACGGAATCACCGTCTGACAGGTTATTATCATTAGGGTTTAATAGCGCATCAGGATTAAAATTAGCAATACCAAAACTGATAGCGTCATTATCAGATAGCACAACCGCGGTTGCGAATGTTTGTTCAAACATTTTACTCGCTGGCGAAGCCAGTATAAAAGAGGGCAAAGCAATGAATATAAAAAACAGGCTGACATGTGCTGCAATCGACATAAAAGATCCATTTTACTGATTCATAAGAGTAAAAATAGTTTAGCTTAGTTTCAATATTACTAATATTTTTACGGCGTAATTTTTGATTTTTGCAAATATTTTCTTGAAATACAGGGGGATATTAACTACTGTGTAAAAAAACAGTTGAGAGTTTGAGATAGATGAAATTATATATTGCCGAAAAACCGAGCCTTGCACGTGCAATTGCTGAATCACTACCTAGGCCACATCGTAAAGCAGATGGCTGTATTCATGTCGGTAATGGTGATGTCGTAAGTTGGTGTATCGGTCATCTATTGACGCAGGTTGACCCCGAAGCTTACGATCCTATCTATAAAAAATGGCAGTTTGAACATCTGCCTATTATTCCAGAGAAATGGAAACTTAAATCGACACCACGTACCAGTAAACAGCTTGCGATACTTAAAAAACTGATAAAACAGGCCGACCAATTGGTACACGTTGGTGACCCAGATCGCGAAGGGCAGTTACTCGTTGATGAAGTCATTCACTTCAGTGGTGTTAAAGGTAAAAAATTACAACAGACTGAGCGTTGCTTAGTGAGCGATTTAACCACTAATGCGGTAAAACGCTCATTACAACAACTGCGTTCCAACCAAGATTTTGTGGCACTTTCTACGTCGGCATTAGCAAGGACACGTGCCGATTGGTTATACGGTTTGAATCTCACACGCGTTTATACACTACAAGCTCAAAAATCGGGTTATAAAGGCGTTATATCGGTAGGGCGAGTACAAACACCTTTATTAGGATTAGTCGCTCGTCGTGATGAGCAGATTGAAGCCTTTGTCAGCAAGCCATTTTATGAGGTATTAGCACATCTAAAAACAGAGACTAACGAGCCGTTCACTGCAAAATGGAAACCTAGTCCCGCGTGTGAAAAATACCAAGATGAAGAAGGGCGAGTTGTTGTTAAAGGTTTAGCTGAAAATGTAGCACAACGTATCACCGGAGAACCTGGTGTGGTCAGTGCCTTTAACGCGAAAGATAAAAAACAGATCGCGCCATTGCCCTATAATTTATCAGCGCTGCAAATCGATGCTGCAAAACGTTTTCATTACAGTGCACAGCAAGTATTAGACAGTTGCCAAGCACTGTATGAGCGTCATAAACTGATCACCTATCCACGTTCCGATTCTCGCTATTTACCGCGCAATCATCATGGACAAGCAAAAGCAGTGACACAGGCGATAGCAAACAATGATAACAACTTACAATCTGCGGTCAGTAATGCTGATTTGTCTATAAAAGGGCGTGCTTGGAATGATCAGAAAGTTGATGCTCATCATGCCATTATTCCAACAGATAGTTCGAAATCATTGGCGGGTTTAGATGCTATGTCGCAGAATATTTATCGTTTGGTTGCTAACCAGTACTTGATGCAGTTTTATCCAGACTATCGTTATGCCGAGTGTATTGCGGAGATAGAGATAAATGGTGGTTTGTTTATCGCCAAGGCAAAAAGCAAAATCAGTGATGGTTGGAAGCAGTTAATTGATAAACAGGAAAAAGATACTTACTTACCAACTCTTAAAAAAGGGCAACAATTAGCCTGCGAAAAAGGGGAAGTTGTTGAGAAAAATACCCAGCCTCCTGCTTATTTTACCGATGCCACACTGCTCGCGGCAATGAGTAATATTGCGCGTTTTGTAAAAGACCCTAGCTTAAAAACCGTATTAAAAGAGACCGATGGATTGGGCACTGAGGCAACACGAGCAGGTATTATTGAGTTATTGTTTAAGCGCCAATTTCTAAAGCGAACAGGAAAAGTCATTCAAGCGACCGAAGTAGGACGTAAACTGATTCAGAGCTTACCGGAAACGCTAACCTTGCCCGATATGACCGCGCAATGGGAGATGCAGCTTAATGCGATTAGTGAAAAGCAGCAGAGTTACAACGGTTTTGTTTTACCGTTACAGGCACAATTAACCAAGGTAATTGAACAGGCAATCATCGATGGACCGCAAGCATTAAGAGATCTACCGATTACAGCAAGTCCATTTAAAAAAAGCTACCGTAAAAAATCAACCACTAAAAAAAGCAGTTATAGCAAAGCGAAGAAAACAACCAAGTAAATAGGGATTATTAATCGCTATCACAATTTACACTTTATTGAGTAAATGAGCTGCACATGAATATTAGCTGACCAAACATGGGGGAATTATAATCAGTCAGGTCAAAGTTAGCTCTATTTAACCCTAACCACCCGCCATTGCTAGCTTTTAAATGAGCTAGCCACTACAATGCGGCGCAAATTTAACATTTTCCATTATTGACTGAACCACGGTATACGCCAACATTAAGGCACGAAAAGTTCAATAGTATGTAACCCTATTAAGCAGATTAATTATGATTGATTCACATAACAAACGTATTCGCCACCCTAAAGGTCCTTTTGCCATGAGCGTGGTATACAGCTTTACTGGCGCTTCTATTCTCGCTTCAATCATCTTTTCCTTATTACTGTTTTTATCCATTGATGAAGACCCTTGGATGCAGTTCCTATTTGGTTCATTAGCAGTGATTTTTGAGCTGGGTAAATTCTTTGCTTGGTATGAATTTGGAGAGCGCCTTGCACGACGTCACATCACCGCTGCGCTATCTGCATTTTCTTTTTACACTATTCTGGCTGCTATTTCGATTGGCGGCAGTATCGGTGGTATTAATAGTGCGACTAATACGGCGCAAAGTGTTGCTAACGTGCAACATAATCGAAGTGCTGCTTATGACCTGCAGATCGATGCGATTGAAAAACAGATCGATCTTAATAATATTGCGGCACAAAAATATATCGACCTGAATCGTATTGCGGTAGGTGTTACCCGCATTCAGAATGAGAATACTAAACTACGTCAGCAACAACTTGAGTTAGCCATTGAGCGTGATCAACAACCTGTTAGCAGTCAAGGCTCTGTATTAGGATTAATTGGCAGTGTTGCGACGGCATTAAGTATTGAAACTAAAACGGCACAACTAGGCTTAGTGGTATTTTTATCGGTATTGTTAGATCTCTTTGCTGCATTTTTTGTTGGCTTGATTGGTGAAGAGCTTCGCTTTAGCCGTACGTTGAAGTTGCAACACAAAAACAAACAAGGTGTTAACGATAATAATGACGAACAGGGGAGTTCAGAGACGATTGAATCTGAAATGAACAGTACAATTAGTCCATTATCCCGCAGTGAAGACTTGATTGCACAGGCGATAAACCTCTTTAGTCGCGATGAATTACGTTGTTCTAAAAAGGCATTAGCGGATAAACTCGCCCTTAATGCAGAGGACACGAATCAGTTATTTTCACAACTATTAGAAAAGGGATTAGTGATCCAAAAACCTAACCGCCATTTTGTGTGGCAAGGTGAAGCGGCGTAATCCTTTTATTATCCCTATGGCGTTTAATGGGGGGTTAGAGATTGCGCAGGAAAAATTATGATCAACTTTAGCTGTCCACGCAGTGTTGGAGAACAGGATGTTCGGCATAAAACTCACAACGCCGTTAGGGATAATTTTAACTAGCAAGCATGCTCACTTTCTTAACTCTTTTGCTCTTATCTACATCATTGGCCTGTTTAACTGAAATAGGTCAATGATGCTATTCCTCCCCCTACATTCAACCTCGCCAAATATTCGTTACTCGCATCCATTACAACTTAGGTCTTATTGAGCAAATAGTACGTGATGAATAATCGCGCACTATCATGTTATACCGATCACATTAATTATGTGATCTAAATTTTGCGCAGGAAAAACAGCTTAATTCAAGGCGTAAGTTGACGCAAATGGTTGTTCCCTTTGCGAAACTTACAACGCAGAAGTAAGTTATTTTAACCAGTAAAATAGATCAGCTATTTACTGTAATTCGTATTAACAGGGAAGATAGATCAAATAGTTATGTGGATTGGCTGCTGCAACTGTCATAATATAGCCACGTTTTAGATAATCTAACATTTTTTAAACAACCGCAAACAATGCCCTCGTTATTTATAGGAAGTAAAAATGAAAGTATTAGTCGTTGGCGGCACCGCGGATGGGCGCCATTTAGCTACGCAGCTTTATCACCTCGGTTTTGATGTACGCTATAGTATTGCAGGGGTTGTACGTAAAGCGACATTACCTTGCCCTGTTATTACTGGTGGTTTTACTCAATTTGGTGGTTTGCAGCAGTATTTGGTCGATCAGAAAATAACCCATATTGTTGATGCAACGGATCCTTTTGCACAGAAGATGAGTAATAAAATAGCACAAGTGTGTGAAGCGCTGTCGCTAGCTGCGATTCGATTTCAACAACCGCAATGGCGGGCAACGAGCGCAGATTTATGGATTGATGTGAATGATTGGTCTCAAGTGATAGCGGCTGTTGCTAAATATGATCGCTTGTTAGTCAGTGCCGGGCAGGTCTCTCAATCTGTTCTGGATCAGCTTGCTGTATCTTCAAAACAACTGTTCTTACGTACCGCGATGCCTGTAAAAATTAATTTACCTAATAACGTGAGTTGGTTAAAAGCGGTAGGGCCATTCCAATTAGCGAATGAGATAGCGCTTCTTGAAGAGCATAACATTGACGCTGTTATCAGTAAAAATAATGGCGGACACTCTACTTATGCCAAAATTCAAGCCGCGGCCTCTCTATCGCTGCCTGTGTTTCAGTTTGAACGGCCTAAGTTATTAGCTATAGACAATCAATTTGATACCCTAGCCGAGTGTGTTGAGCTGCTTTCTCAATGGCGAAATACATACTATGCTGGTTAACCTTCTTTAGATGAAAGAGAAAAATGAAAAGTAAGCACCGCTATTCACAGACAGAGGTAGACGCATTGTATCGTACGATAGCAGAGCGTCGAGATATGCGACATTTTACACCTGAACCCTTAGAAAATGGGCTATTAAGCCGTTTATTAATGGTGGCGAATCAAGCTCCGAGTGTGGGATTGATGCAACCTTGGCGTTTTATCCGTATTACCGATATCGCCCTAAAGCACTCCATTAAATCTTTAGTTGAAATAGAGCGTAATAGCACCGTGGATCTATTAGATACACGTAAAAATGAATTTCTAAAGCTCAAAGTAGAAGGTATTTTAGAGTGTGCAGAATTGATTGTCGTGGCACTGCCTGATGGCCGCGAAAAGCACATCTTTGGCCGCCGCACAATGCCAGATATGGACCTCGCTTCTGTTTCCTGTGCTATTCAGAATATGTGGTTAACCGCACGCGCTGAAGGTATTGGTTTAGGCTGGGTATCATTATTCGACCCCACTTTACTTGCCGAGCTATTAAATATGCCTAAGCAAAGTCGACCGATTGCTATTTTATGTATCGGCCATGTAGAAAAGTTCTATGAAAAGCCGATGTTGGTAGAGCAAAATTGGATTGAACCGACACCGAGTGAACAATTAATCTTTGAAAATAGTTGGGAATCGACAAATTAATAACGTATTAGCACATGTGAATGCGAGTCAGTTTATTATTAGTTAGTAAAAGCATATAATATCCAACAGCTTAGATTAAAATTTAACGGTAATACATTCGCCGCTAAAGTCGCCATATGAAGAAGAGTCAATGTGAATAAAAAAACAATTTTCTACCTTGCCCGCCATGGTGAAACACAATGGAATATCGAACAACGTATTCAAGGACAATTAGATAGCGCGTTAACTGAAAAAGGGCAACAACAGGCGTTACAGCTTGCGCGTTTGTGCGAGCCTTTAAACATCACGCAAATTTTAACCTCACACTTGGGCCGTGCAAAACAGACCGCTGACGTTTGTGGGCAACAGTTACAATTACCCATTAATATCTTTGCCGGTATTGAAGAGCGTGACTTTGGTTT
This sequence comes from Psychromonas marina, assembly GCF_030161115.1. Classification (GTDB taxonomy): domain Bacteria; phylum Pseudomonadota; class Gammaproteobacteria; order Enterobacterales; family Psychromonadaceae; genus Psychromonas; species Psychromonas marina. The sequence goes on along the minus strand of NZ_BSPQ01000013.1, from coordinate 131,426 downwards.
ATGGCAGGGTAAACAAACAGAAGAGATGCGCACACATCCGGATTATGCCGAAATAACAGCACAGGTGACCGATTGTAAACCACAGCAGGGTGAGAGCTCAAAACAATTGCTATCACGCTTTGAGACGGCTTTAAAAGCGCAATTTGACACTAAACCCGATGGTTGTTACTTGATTATTACTCACGGCGATGTATTACGTTGCTTTATGAGCCAATTTTTAGCCTGCGATCAATTAACAACGGGTTATGATTATAAAAATTGCCAACTCATCCCGCTTAGTTATGATCATGCCAAGCGCTGTTTCTTACCTTTATGATCACCTTTTTCACCCTATTGGCTGCGTTAATTATTGACGCCATTTTCGGAGAGCCAACCCGTTACCATCCGTTAGTTTTATTTGGAAATTTAGCTAAAGCGGTTGAACGAAAATTAAACCAAGGTTCAAAGAGCAGACAATTTATCGGCGGTATTTGTGCTTGGTGTGTATTGGTTTTGCCTATTCCGTTAATATATTGTTGGCTAATTGTTATTTTACCAAGTTATGTTCTGCTGTTATGCAATATTTATATTGTCTATTGGGCTGTTGCACTGAACAGTTTACAACGTCATGGAATGCAGATTTACCGTCCGTTAAAAGCCAATAACCTGTTACAAGCCCAACATTATTGCGGTTATATTGTTAGCCGTGATACTAGCGCGTTAGATCAAGCAGAAATTAGCCGCGCAACCACTGAATCAATGCTTGAAAATGGACATGATGGTGTCACTGCTACCCTTATCTATTTTGTAATTGGCGGTGCCCCCTTAGTCATCATGCATCGTTTGAGTAATACCTTGGATGCGATGTGGGGTTATCGCAATGAGCAGTATAATTACTTCGGTAAATGCAGTGCGCGTATGGATGACCTACTCGGTTTTGTAAGCGGTAAGATCACCACACTGCTATTTGTAACCATGGGCGTTTTTACTGGCCGAGCAAAAGCGGCATTGATTAATGCCTATCAACAGGGCAGACAGTATAAAAGCCATAACGGTGGTTGGGTAATGGCATCTGGTGCAACGGTATTAAATGTCTGTTTAGGTGGCAAAGCGATTTATTTCGGAAAACAAGTTCACTCACCACAATTAGGGCAGGGTGAATCGGTACACAGTGATCATATCAAAGCGAGCTTAACCCTTGTCAAACAAGCGGTGTTAATGTGGTTATTGTTGGTATTCGTTTATACGTCAGTGTTGAAGGTTATTTAGGAGTCGTCATGGCACTATTACACGGTGGTCAATTAGCCGTTATTGCACAACAGTATCAAATTCCAGAAAGTGATTGGTTAGACCTTTCAACAGGTATTGCGCCATTTAGTTACCCGGTCATCGATATTCCTTTGCCCGTGTGGCAACAGTTACCTACTATCTCGACCACCTTAATTGAGGTGGCAAAACAGTATTACCAAGCAGAGCATTGTTGGCCTTTAGCGGGCAGTCAGCAGTTAATCGAACAGTTGCCTCAACTATGGCTAAATAAAATCAGTGCTGATAATAAGATCATAGCTAAGCATGTTTATCTGCCTAAGGTTGGTTATAAAGAGCACCAACAGGCTTGGCAGCAAGCGGGCTTTGAATTGCATTTTTATCAGCAACAACTACCTTCTGATATTATCGAAAACAGTGTAGTGGTGGTGATTAACCCGAATAACCCAAATAACGATCGATTTAGTATTCAGCAATTATGTGTTTTACAACAACAGTGCAAGAAACAACAGGCATTGTTAGTGATAGACGAGGCATTTGCAGATATATTTCCTACAGATTTTAGTTTTGTACAACAGCTCAATGATGGTCAAGGTAATAATGAAGATGTGATTATATTACGCTCGATTGGCAAGTTTTTTGGCTTAGCGGGACTGCGAATAGGCTTTGTATGCAGTAGTCAATCATGGTGTGAAATCATTAAGCAACGTATTGGACCATGGTCAATTAATGGCGCAGCCCTCTATATCACAGAGCAAGCACTCAACGATACGCAGTGGCAACAGACACAAATTATAAGGCTACAACAACAGAGCCACAGTCAATATCAAATACTTAAGCAGTATTTTCCCCATTGTAGAATTGAAACTAACGCGCTGTTTAATACTGTTTACAGCACCGATGCAGCGAGCATTCATCGCAGGCTTTGTCAGCAAGCTATTTATGTTCGTTTGACTGATGAAAATGATGCACTACGTTTTGGTATCGCTGATCAGTTACAACTTGAGCGCTTGCAATATCTATTAAGTGAATTATTTCAGGAGAATAAAATATGAAGATCAGCATTCAACCTATTCAAGCACAACATAATAATAAGATTTGCGAGATAATAAAATCTGTCGGCGCTGAGTATGGTGCAGTCGGTGATGGGTTTGGTCCTTCTGATCCTGAAGTAGAAGCAATGAGTGATTTTTATAATGCTCAAAATAACAGCCAATATTTTGTTGTGATGGTCAACGAACAAATAGTTGGTGGCGCGGGCATTGCTGCCTTTAATGACAGCAAGCAGGTATGTGAACTGCGTAAACTGTTTTTATTATCCACGACCCGCGGTTTAGGCCTCGGTAAAAAGCTCACGCAAACCTGTCTTGATTACGCAAAGGACAGTGGTTATTCAGAATGCTATTTAGACACGTTAAGTAATATGAAAGCAGCAATCGCCTTGTATGAAAAGATGGGTTTTGAGCATCTCGATAAACCGTTGCAAGGTACAATACATGGCGGTTGTGATATATGGATGTTAAAGTCGCTTTGATAAATAATGCTTAACTAAGGAATATTGGCATATATAGTCAATATTCCACTGATCAGAAAACAAATACATCTAGTTAGTTTTCGCTAAAATGTACCAGCAAGAAATCGATTAACAATCTTACGCGATGCGGTATAAGGTCTTTCTTTGGATAGACCAACCAATTGGCATTATCGTTGACTTGGTAATCATCTAATAGGTACACCAGTTGCCCGCTATCAACTTGTGGTTGTACTAAATCTTTCGCCAAATAAGCAATACCTAAATCAGTCATGCAGGCTTGTTTTATCGCATCGGGGTTGTTGCTGCGCCAATTACCTTGTACTTTTATCTCTTTGATTTTTCCGTCAATATTAAATCGCCAACGATTAGTGATCGCGACTAAGCAGTTATATTTAATCAGGTCTTCTGGCGTTGTAGGAATACCATGATCATTTAGGTAAGTTGGTGTCGCAACTAAACTCATATGGCGGGCACAAAGAGGGCGTGCAATAAGATTTGAGTCTTGCATACGCCCAAAACGGATCGCAAGGTCAACGCCTTCTTCAATCAAATTGACATTACGTGCACTGAAATTCATCTCAATACTGACTTGCGGGTAGCGTTTCATAAATTGCGCTAGTACAGGTGCGACCTGCTTCGACACAAAATCACCCGCACCTGTAATACGAATTAACCCTTGTGGGGCTTGTTGCGTTCCCTGCAGATGATCCGTCGCATCACTCAGCGCCTGGCGTATATTTTTAAGGCTGATAATGTATTGGTGCCCAGCATCGGTTAGACTGATTTTACGTGTTGTACGGTTAATCAAGCGTGTGCCTAAACGACTTTCTAATTGCGTCAGTTGGCGACTAATATGTGAGGTGGATACATCTAATTCTTTCGCTGCTTTAGTGAAACTGCCTTGCTCTACAACCTGAAAAAACTCTTCTAACCCTTGCCATACCAGCATAAAAATCACCATTATTGAAGTTCTAATTGGATGTTATCATGTTTATTGTTGCAGCTGTGCAAAAGTGATTGGCTAAAATAACTATTATCGTTTTTATTTTAAGCTCTATACTGAGTGCATCTTATAAATTAACAGGTACGCATATCATGCTAAATTTCTCTTTTTCAAATAAAACTCGTATCCATTTTGGTACACAGCAAATCGCACAAGTAAGTAACGAAATTCCACTCGACGCAAAAGTGTTGATCACTTACGGTGGTGGTAGCATTAAGAGTAATGGTGTTTATGATCAAGTGATCAGTGCGTTAAGCGAACATACGGTATTTGAATTTTCAGGCATTGAGCCAAACCCAAGTTATGAAACCTCGATGAAAGCTGTTGCATTAATCAAGCAGGAAAATATTGATTACATTTTAGCGGTTGGTGGTGGTTCAGTGATTGATGCGAGTAAATTTATTGCTGCAGCGGCGCTGTTTGACGGCGAACCTTGGGATATTTTAGCAAAAAAAGCAACGGTTGAAGCAGCAATTCCATTAGGCGCGGTATTAACACTACCAGCGACCGGTTCTGAATCTAATGGCGGCGCGGTTGTCTCTAAACTTGCGACTCAAGATAAATTAGCATTTATGAGTGCACATGTATTGCCACAGTTTGCAGTGCTTGACCCAAGCGTAATGAATAGCTTGCCACCACGTCAACTTAGTAACGGTATCGTGGATGCCTTCATTCACACCATTGAGCAATACTTAACTTATGATGTGAACGGTAAACTTCAAGATCGTTTTGCAGAAGGTATTTTACTGACATTGATTGAAGAGGGACCAAAACTATTCACCGATCAAAAAACCGATGATGTGAATGGTAATGTGATGTGGAGCGCAACACAGGCGTTGAATGGTCTAATTGGCTCTGGTGTTCCGCAAGATTGGGCAACACATATGATTGGCCATGAAATTACGGCTACTTACAAGTTAGACCATGCACAGACATTAGCTATCGTATTACCTCGTATGATGTGGGAAATGCGCGAAACTAAAGAAGGTAAATTACTCCAATACGCATCACGTGTGTGGGGAATCAATGAAGGTGATACAGAAACGCGTATCAAGGCGGCGATTGAAAAAACAGAGCAGTTCTTCCATTCAGTTCAGATGAAAACACGTTTCTCTGATTATCAACTGGGTGAAGAAGTCGTTGATGTGATTGTTGGTCATCTAGAACGTCATGGTATGACGCACCTTGGTGAAAAACAGCTAGTAACACTTGAGCATAGCCGTAACATCCTAGCTGCTAGTTTATAATGTAATCATCACTATCAGTATAAAGCCCCATTAACTTGTTAATGGGGCTTTTTTTTGCCTCTTATAAACCAAATGCCATTGCTTATAAATCTTAATACGCTGTGATCGCGATTATCTTTATACTGACAATGAATCATAAATCGATAGTGTTGGCCTGCAATCTGAGATCATATTCATACAAAATGTAAAAATAGAGACGTTTAATGCGTTGATTGTTTTAACATGATTCTTCTCTTAGCATTTGTAAATTGAGAATAGGTAAATTGGGCATTGGTAAATTGAGGATAAGTAAGTGATAACAGAAAAGCAAAAGATGCTGGCAGGGCAGTATTATGACCCGAGTGATGCAGAACTGACTGAGTTACGCTATCAAGCACGGCTGGCGACTGAAAAATTTAACCGCACTAGTGCGCATCAACGCGAGGAAAGAGCTGAGATCATCAAGTCTTTGTTTGGTTCTACTGGGAATAGTCTGCATATTGAATCCACGTTCAACTGTGATTATGGTGGAAATATCCATGTAGGTGAAAACTTTTACGCCAATTTCAACTGCGTGATATTAGATGTCGCAGAGGTGCGCATCGGAGACAATTGCTTTATCGCACCACAAGTCGGTATTTACACCGCCACACACCCCTTAGACCCGATACAGCGAGTTAATGGCATAGAGTATGGTAAAGCGATAACGATTGGTGATAATTGTTGGATAGGGGGACATGCAACTATTAATCCTGGTGTGACATTAGGTAACAATGTGGTGGTTGCCTCTGGTGCAGTGGTCACCAAAAGCTTTGCTGATAACGTGGTTATTGGCGGTAATCCTGCCAAAGTGATCAAAAAAATCCCACTCTCGATGTAAATACTAGCAAGCAAACACGGTGACCATCAATATACTGGTGATCACAAACCTTTGAGTCCCGTTAATCTGGGACTTTTTTATGCGACCCGTAAAACGTCAGATAGATGCTTTCCTTTGGTATAACTTATAAAGCTCAAACTTGCTCATTTCTGCTGTTTTTAGGTGTTGATTAAATCAATTAGTTAGCTTAATTGGTTATCTCAGAGAAGTGTTATATTTTTGTGTGTGTAATGGGGCTTATGTTGAATTGGTGTTGCTGAAGTAAGCGACTTTGTTTCTACTTTTGTTAAAGTATGCTTTATTTTCCCGTATTCATTGACTTCGAAAGCCCTGTAGGGCTATATAAGCGTTACGTTTACATCTGCAATATCATTTATAGGGCATCAGTAACATCTTCAATGTTCAATAAGTAGATCTAGGTAACACATTTTTACTTCTTTCAAATCACTTTGTGAGCTTTAATGTTGTTTCATACTCTAAATTGCAAAAATCTAGCCTGCGATATCTTTTTTATTGCAGCAAAATACAAGCTTAAGGTGGATGCTCAATGAGTACACAAAAATTACCCGGCACAATATTAGGACACCCAAAGGGGTTGTTCTTATTATTTTCAACTGAACTGTGGGAACGATTCAGTTACTACGCAATGCGAGCGATTTTAGTACTCTATTTAGTCGATCAAGTCGAAGGTCAAGGTGGTCATGGTTTGGGTTGGTCACAAGCTGATGCACTGTCATTATACGGCACCTTTACAGGCTTGGTATTTTTAACCCCACTGATTGGTGGATGGTTAGCGGATTCCTATTTAGGACAACGTAAAGCGATCTATATTGGTGGTGCATTGATGGCCGCAGGGCAGTTTATGCTTGGGACTCCACATGCTTGGATACCAGGCATGGAAATCGAAATGTTCTATCTTGGATTAGGCGCGTTAATCCTTGGTAACGGACTGTTTAAGCCAAATGTTTCTACAATGGTGGGTGACCTATACGAAGAGGGTGATACTCGTCGTGATGGTGCCTTTACCATCTTTTATATGGGCATCAACTTAGGTGCTTTCTTATCCGGTATCGTGGTTGGTTTTGTGGTTGCAGCTTATGATGGTAGTTACCAAGCGGGCTTTGTATGTGCTGGTATTGGTATGATTATCTCGTTAATTACTCAATATTTATTCGCACAAAAGTTACTCGGTGATCTTGGTAAATATCCTGCTGCAAAACTTGAAAGAGAAAAGAATCTTAAGAATGGTCAAGTTAAAAAAGAGCCATTAACGAAAGTTGAACGCGATCGCATTAAAGTAATCATGCTAATGGGTTTATTCACTATTATCTTTTGGGCTGGTTTCGAACAAGCGGGTGGCTTGATGAACCTGTTCACTAACAATTTCACTGATCGAATGATAGGCAGTTGGGAAGTGCCTACCACGTGGTTCCAGTCTTTAAATGCGATGTTTATCGTTATTTGTGCCCCTGTTATTGCCGCTATTTGGGTGAAATTAGGTAAAAATGAGCCAAATTCACCGGTCAAATTTGCACTGGGTCTCTTCTTCCTTGCTGTTGGCTTTTTATTCATGATTGGTGCGGTATTACAGATGGGTGGCGATCATACGGCTAAATCAAGCATGTGGTGGTTAGTGGGGGCGTATTTCTTCCATACCATGGGTGAGCTATGTTTATCACCGATTGGCCTATCAATGGTGACTAAATTAGCACCTGTGCGTATCGCTTCATTAATGATGGGCGCATGGTTCCTGTTTGTTGCGATTGCAAATAAAGTAGGGGGCTTGATAGGTTCGTTAATCGGTCATAGTTCAGCAATTGAAGACCAACTTGCTAATGCGATGTCTATCTTTGCAGGCATCGCGATTACAGCCGCAGTGTCGGGTATTATTTTATACTTCATGTCAGACAAACTGGTTGATTGGATGCATGGCGCTGAAAGTAAAAGCGAAAGTGAAGAACACGTTATCGCTGAAGAGCTAGAATTAACAAGCCAACACTAATACCAATGGAATTTAATAGGTGATCAGAGTTTGCGTAGGAAAAATTATTACTAAGAAGGCGTGAGTTGCAGCCTTTCGAGAGATTAACTTCGTTAATCCTCTATCGGAGAATTAAATTAAAGACTTTAATTCTTTAATAGTTGTTCTCACTTCAAAACTCACAACGCAGTTAGGGATAATTTTAACTAGCAAGAATGATCACTTTATTAATTCCTTTGGTATAAGTAACCGCACAGCTTTTATGTCGTCGCATTTGTTGATATAAAGTAATTCCTGCCCGCAACTGAGTTTGTTATGACACTTACTCAGTTGTGCGGCATTAAACCTACCTGCAATCCAATATCTACGTTAAATACAATCACGTTATTACATATAATATAATAACGCTATAATTCTTATCTCATATCGACTATTGTTATCTCTCTGACTAGCCGTAATCTTGGCTTATTTATTTGTGAGGAAAAAATGCGAGAACATGGTCGTTTCGATATGCAGGTTGAGGAGCAAGTTATTGTTTTAAAAGTCTATGGTGCATGGAATTTTGAAACAACCTCACGTTGGTGTCATGAATATAAAGATCACATTGATGCGATCAAAGATAAGCCTTGGGCTAGACTGATGGATCTCACCCTGTGGGAGTTAACAACACCTGATGTATGGGAGCTTGTCGATCAGGTGAACCAGTGGGCAAATGCTAATAACCAACAGTATGATGTTGTGATCTGTCCACTATCCATTCAAAAGCAGTTACTCGCTAGGGCGCATCAAGTGTTAACTAATGTTGAAATCGTCTTCTGTGATAATTTGATAGAAGCGAGAAACTGGCTAAAAGATAACGGTTTATAATTCAAGAATTTATAATTAAGCATTTATAATTAAATAATGGCGCCTTGGTGCCTTAAAAATAAACGCAATGCTGCTGCAATAAACAGGAGGTTATTTGAATCATTTAATTGAAGCAACTGTTGGTTGCCCTTATTGTGGAGAGATGATTGATATTTTAATCGACTATGCTGATTTGGGGCAGCAATATACAGAAGATTGTCAGGTCTGTTGTAAGCCCATTATTTTTATGATTGTTGAAGATATGCAGGGAGAATTGCTCGTTAATGCTTATAGCGAAGACGATGCTTTCTGATCTCGTCGTGTGTTTATAACTCAGAGTATTTAAATATGAAGATGGTATATTGCAACGAAAACAGTTTCTTGGTTAATAATGTCAGAAACCTGCTTGAAGCTGAGCAGATAAACACCTTTCTTAAAAATGAATTTTCTCAGGGTGCGGTAGGGGAAGTTTCTGCCACAGACGCATGGCCCGAAGTTTGGATAGTAAATAACACCGATTTTTATCAAGCGATGAAGATAGTTCATTCATCACAACAAGCACATAAAGGGTCTGATTGGGTTTGCGCTGATTGTGAAGAAACCAATAATGCCTCTTTCGAAATATGCTGGCATTGCCAAGGTGAACACCCTCAACGTTAACGACTTCAATTTTAGGCTATTGGTTATGGCAAATTTAAGGTCATAAACTGACTGTTCACATCTTCAACATAATCTGCAAAGGGTGAGCAAAACACAAAGCCATGTTTTTTATACAGCGCGTGTGCGGGTTTGAAATAATCCATTGACCCCGTCTCTAAACTTATTTTTTGGTAGCCGCTTAATTTAGCATCTTCAATTAAATGCTTAAGTAACCGTGAAGCCACCCCTTTGCCTTTATAAGCCGTTGCAGTACGCATGGACTTAATCTCGGCATGGGCCGCGTCTAACTGCTGATAAGCGCCGCAACCTGCCAATATTTCACTATCCCAAATTGTCCAAAACTTTACCGATGCTGATTTTAAACCACTTAAGTCTAAAGCATGTTTACTTTCAGGCGGCGAGGTAGCCTGCATATCTGCTAAATGTTCCTCTAACAGTGTGATGATTTGCTCACCACATAAATCATCTAATTTTATGGTATACATAACTAACTCCTTGTTATTGTACTTGTCGTTGTACTTATTGTGTTTTTTGTACGATAAAGTAACTGTGTAGTTCCGGGTGTTGGTCATATTCAAAGTGTTTACAACTACAACCTAAACTCATAATGAGCTGTAAAAATCCGTTTACCCCCAGTGTTGAATAGTAAACTTCTGGACCCATAAAATCATCCAGTTGATCCCCTTGCTCGTCGGTTCCCCCACAAGAAAAAATCAGTACACCATTGGCATTCAAACTATTAATTAATTTTGTTATTACATTCACTTGCTGATCAAGCGGAATATGCCAAATACTATCCCAAGCAGTAATAAAATCATAGTGTTTAGGCACAAGCCATTCACAAATATCAGCGTGATAAAAGCTAATAGCAGGGTGCCTTGCTTGCGCAAGCGTGATCATCTTTTCTGATATATCAATACCCTCAGGAAGAAACTCATTTTCTAACAGCAAGTCAATAAATCGGCCCGTACAACCACAGCCAACATCGATTGCAGCACCTCGGTTTTTGACAAATTGCAGCGCTTTACGATGCGCGTCGATGCCGTTGTTACGATTAAACTTTTCACTCAGCCATAAGTGAGTGATCTGATCATAAGCGTTGCCAATTTGTGTAGGGTTCATCGTTAGCTCGTAAAAGTAATTGTGTATTGCAGTAATAGGGCAATAAGCACAATGGGTTAATTGATCATGATATAACAGTTAAACTAGACCACTTTATTAGCCACTGTTTTGATTTTACACGATGTTCAAAAAGTGAACGTTGACGTTTAGGATTATAGGTGATTTGCAAAGCAAACAATGACTCAAAACCAAAGGCCGACACGCACTCATAACCACCATTATCTGTTTTACGTATCGCCAGCGCTGTCTCTTTCTCAGGCCAATAACTCATTGCATCAATGCTACTTTGGTAGGGTTGATCACCATTTCTAATATGCATATTGGCTTGATTACGCACTTGCCAGTTAACCTGTGGCATACGTTGCGTCAGCTGTGTTTCATATTTGAGATAAGCTTGATCATCAACCTCATTTGCGTCGTAATAAATAACATCCATATCGTTCAAAGGTGTTGGCATCGGTTTTTGATGCAAATGATCCCACACCAAATTTCTTACAAATCCAGCCGCCAAATAACATTGCGGTAAGTGCAACTGATGTAAGCAGTCCAGTGCTTCAATTCTTAATCTATCTTGTTTAAGCAACTGGATAATTTTAATCATGTTGCTCTGCGTATTAGTCATACTGTTTACCGTTGAAAGTGGGGCTTACAGCGTCACTTGTTGATATAACTCTAATGGTAGGCCATCAGGATCTTTGAAAAAGGTGAATTTTCTACCCGTAAACTCATCAATACGAATAGCCTCGACAGCAACGCCTTTTGACAGCAGATAATCACAGGTTTCCTCTAGGGAAGCCACATCAAAGGCTAAGTGTCTCAACCCTAACGCCTCAGGAGAACTAGGGCGCTTGGGCGGATTAGGGAAAGAGAATAGCTCTAATTGACCACCATCGGGCAGTTTAAGATCCAGTTTATAAGATTGTCGCGCTTCACGATAATTTTCCGCAATCACGGTAAAACCAAGAATAGCGGTATAAAAATGCTTAGATTTCTCGTAATCGGAACAGATGATGGCAACATGGTGTATTGAGTTAAACAAGGTATTCTCCTCGCGTGTAGAACGCTCACTTAAGCGATATAGCCACTGTTTTTGTTATGTTTAAATTTCTTGGTTGGAGATTTGTCGGGACAGATAGAAAAATCGGTCTTCTTCTTTATCTATTACGAAACCATTTCTCGTATAGAGTTGATACGCAGGGCTAATTTTAAAAACACGTAGTCTAAGTAAATTTACACCAGTTTTAATTGCTAAGCGTTCACACTCTGCCAGAGCGGATGCCCCAATACCCTTATTTTGAAATTTGTCACTAACCTGTATATCTCGGATATAACATTCATTATTATCAAAGGCTAAACGAATTGCACCTACTATCGAACTATTATAAAGAATATCCCAATTTTCTAAGTCTACAATTTGCGCTTGTATCTTAGATTGTTCCCAATTCACAGAATAGTGTTCATAGTATGAACGCATATTTTTATATGTAATCTCTGCCGATACATGAAGATCGGCTGTTGGTTGATATGTAATCACTGAAAATTTCCTAACGCCCGCTTAATTGGACAAAAATTGTTGGTTATAATATGGAGCAAGCGGAACCTAACCCTCTGTTTTAGTTTCGTTTTAAGCGCCTTGTTAGTTTTAGGACTCTGCAAAAGAGTGCAGATTTTCTCCTGTTAATTGATAACCTAGCCATTCGCTTTTAGGTTTAGCGCCCAAAGATTCGTAAAATTTAATTGCTGGTTCATTCCAATCAAGTACACTCCATTCAAATCTTCCGCAGTCTTTTTTTACTGCAACCTTTGCTAAATATTTCAAAAGCAGTTTACCAGCACCACTACTTCGTTCAGAGTGACTTACATACAGATCTTCAAGATAAAGACCATTTTTACCTAGCCAAGTAGAATAATTGAAAAAGTAGACGGCAAAGCCAATTGGCTCACCACCTTTTTCACAAATGATGGCTTTAGTAGACGAATCTTTGCCAAAAATAGAGTTTTCAATTGAAGATTCTGTAGCGAAAACCTCATGTTCAGCTTTTTCATACCTTGCTAGCTCTTTAACAAACCTAAGAATTAGAGTTGAATCTTCTCTCTTTGCTTTGCGTATTACAATTGACATTAATACTCCGTATAGAAACTAACGCCGCACTAAGCGGACTAAAATAGTTGGTTAGAATGTGTAGTGAAGCGAAACTCACTGTTTTTGTTCCGACTTTGATTTATTTTTATATTTCATTATCTTGAACTGGGCTTATAGAAAAATTTGGTACAATTGTTTTCGTTGCTGGATTAGCTTTATTTTCAATTGGAAAATGCCAAATATTAAAGTCTTTATTCGGGTACGTATCATAGTGAAGCTTATCCCAACCGAGCATTTCAGCCATTTTAATAAATGAAGCTTCTTTTGCTTTTGAAAGAGTTATATTTTTATTTAAATATTTCATGTAACCAGAGTTCACAGCACCGGTTAAAATATCTACAACCTGTAAACCAGCATGAGCTTTTGAGTCATGCATTTTTACATCAGATATTGTTTTATCTTTACCAATTTGAGAAAGCATATTATTGGCAACGATTCCGATAACTTCATCGTTCTTCTTATACTTGTCGCATTTATAATCTATCATCACTTTCAAAGGTGAATTTACCTGTTTAGCTGTATTTTTTAATAGGTACGTATATGTTTGATAAAAAGCACGCTCTCTATTAATACGCCAATTATTATATATAGACTTTTCAACAATAATTGAATGAAAACAACAAGCCGTTTTTAAAACCATAGATAAAATATCTACGCAAATATTCGCCTGACCAGAACTATTTTTGATTTTCTTCCACTTCAGCTCACCTACAATGCCTCTTTGAGATTTTAACTTTTGGACATGGCTTTCAAACTCTTCAATTTTATCCATTGGTACGCACAACAAACCGATGGAATAACAACAGTCACTGCCAGTTGTACCACTTTCATCGCCAAAAACTAAGTAGTCCATGTAGCCTCCGTTGAAATGTAACAGCTTTTTCAGCTGGAAATAATCCATTCGTTCTTTGAAAAATGGATTTATTTTATGACTAATAGTTGACCATAATTTCTTCTTTAATGCTATTTTAAACAATTAATTACATTCAAAATTTAAATATAAATCAATTTACTTACGGATCTATTATCTGCTTGTGAAATATCAAAGCGAAATGTTGTAATAAAACCTAATATAAAAATGACAGGGCAGAACAACTAACCCTTGATCATTTAGTGTTTCCTCTGTGTAGCGGCTTCATGTTCATAGGTTTTGACTATTCCATCAAAACAACTGTTTTGCCACGAAGAAGATGAGTGTTTGTTACGGTTCTATTTAATAATCTAATAGTGCCTGTTGAGTGAGATAACACTCCTTGTTAATAAGCGGGTTATCTCTTATCAGGCATTGTTTCAGTTCAGGCTTTATATTTTGAATTGTGCCACCATTTTGCTGAGCGATCTATTCGCATCGGTAAGTTGGGTGGTGGTACAAGTGGTCGCGTTGCCGTTGTCGCTGATGTTGCCGATCACTTTTTTAATCACCGCCATATTACGCGCAACATCATCGGTCACAAGGCATTGCTCCTCGGCGGATGTGGCTATTTGAATACTATGAGAATGTATTTCTGATATTTCCACCGACATTAGATCTAGTGACGCGGTAACCTTAGCGGTTTTTTCTGCGCTACTCTGGCAACTTGTTGTTGTTAACTCCATCGCATCAACAACCGATTTCGTGCCATGCTGCAGCTCCTGTAGCATTTGATTTATTTCTGAAGTGCTATTTTGAGTGCGAGCAGCAAGTGCACGTACTTCATCGGCAACGACTGAAAAACCGCGCCCTTGTTCACCTGCGCGTGCAGCTTCAATCGCTGCATTTAATGCGAGTAAATTTGTTTGATCTGCAATACCGCCAATGACACCTAATACAACACTAATGCGGTCGGTATGATTGCTCATGTCTGCAATCGCAGTAGACATGGTGTTTACCTCTTGGGCTAATGAAGTCACACTACTTACAGCTTCGTTGACTATTTCGCGTGATTCACAAACACCTTGCTCTGCTTTTTGCGTTAAAGTTGTCGCTAATGAGGTGCTAGTTGAAACAGATTGTGCAGCAGTAGACATCTCCGTGATTGCTGTTGCGACCAGTTCCGCTTCTGATACATGATGGTTAATCAGCGATTGGTTAGAATCAGCACGTTGATTAAGTGTATTAACGCCGGTTTCGATGAGTTGAGATGAATCACTTATTTTTTGCATCATATCTTGTAATTGTGCGATAAATATATTGATATTATTTGCTATTTTTCCTAAATCATCGTTACTTGTTACGATAATTCGATGTGTTAAATCTCCATGTCCTTGTGCTAATTGTTCGGTGACTTTGCGCAGTGTGCTAATGGGTTTAGTGATAATACCAATAGCCAGTAAACTCAGAGGAATGATAATCAGGCCCACGAACAACAGGGCGAAGGTGATCTGTTTGTTTATCATATCGGTATTAGTTTCGATAAAATCCGTATCGATATAGTTTTTAATCGTCCAACTCATCCCCGGTAGCGTAAGTGTATTGTTAAAAATATTGAGGTTACCAGTTATTTTATTTGAATAAAGCAAGGTGTTTTTAGCATCGAAAATCTCAAGATAACTGCCTTGTGTGTTGGCTTTTTCTATTAATATTGGAATGAAATCTAAATCGACATAAAAGACATTAACAGAGTTATCTGGTTGTGCTACTGCGATGTAAATAACATCTTTGCTTTCAATTTGTTTGATATTACTGATCAGTAAACCTTGTTCTGTATCTTGTACCAATTGCGCAATCTTAAACAGACGTTGTGATTTATGCTGATCATCAACGGCTCCCTCTGCGCCAAAAATAATGCCATTGAGGACTTTATAGATGTGCAAAAATCCAGATCTTTCTTCAATTAAATCTATATCAATAATGCCGACGGATAAGTTGTTCGCGAGATCTATTTTTGCTTGAATTTGAGAGGTAATATTACTTTCTAAAAGGGTACTATTATTGCTGATATGTGATGCGTCACTTTCATAGATATAATTACCCACTGAATAATTCACACTAAAATAGGAGGTAAGCATAGTCACGAATAAAACGGCTGCTACCGTAAAATATATTTTAGTTTGAAATCCTACTTGGTTGGTCATGCTAGTCCTTTTAATATGATATATGCAAGGTTTAAAAATTGTGAACTCAAAAATACAGAAGAGCAGCAATAAAGCTTAATCACTATTGCTGCTGAGTCATTGTGTTCATATACAAATATAATGATCTTGCAGAGGGTTAGTTTTTTTGTGAGTCTTCAGTGAGATTAAAAATTAGTTTTCCCTTGAACACTAATAGTCATGCTTACGATAAGTATTTAATGTTACAAAAATATTATTCTGACTTATGTTTACACATATAGATGGAGTTTTGACTTTAGTTTATTGTTCAGGGGTGTTTTGTTGGTTAGCGCTTTTGTATAATGTTCCAGCTACTTTTATGCCGCCACTATATCGCCAATTCGTCAGTTAATAAAAGCAAATAGGAAACCCTATGATCCCCATCGAAACCATCGCTATGTTCATCGTAGCCTCTGCTGCGCTGTCTCTATCACCGGGCCCTGATAACATCTTTGTATTAACGCAGTCTGCGATGAAAGGCAGAAAAGCGGGTATATTTGTTACTTTAGGTTTATGTACTGGGTTAATGTTTCATACCGCAATGGTATCACTGGGCATTGCTGCCATTTTTCAGACTTCAGAACTCGCCTTTAATACGCTAAAAATCATTGGTGCTTTGTATCTTCTCTACCTCGCATGGCAAGCTTTTAGATCCAGCGCGGCGAATTTTGAGACGGTTAATGATGATCTATTGGATTGGAAAGCACTTTATCTGCGTGGCATTATTATGAATATCACTAACCCTAAAGTGGCTATCTTCTTCTTAGCCTTTTTACCGCAATTTGCAGACCCAAGTGTCGGTTCGATTACCCTGCAGATGATACTGTTTGGCTGCTTATTTATTATTACAACGCTGGTTATCTTTTCGAGTGTGGCTTGGTCAGCAGGATTTTTAGGTGAATGGCTGAAGAGTTCTGAAAAATCACAGTCAATTATTAATAAAATGGCGGGTACGGTATTTGTGGGTTTGGCGATTAAACTTGCTGTTACCAGTCGATGATTCAGGGTGACAGAACGCTTATTTTTTAACATCAATTAAGAGGGCGATTTTTTAATCGCTCTCTTAAAACTGCATAATATTTCTTCTCTTTATCCTCTCACATGACTGCCTAAATTTTATGTGTAATGTCATGTAAACAATTACTTATCGATTGTTGTTTAAACACCTATTTAATAAAAGTTTTTAATTAAAACAGTTGCTGAATGATAAATATTACCACTCAGGGTTAATGTAACTTTGTGAAGCCACGCAATTGAAAGCAATAAGTTAAGTGCTAATCTTAAGTAACTTGTCATTAATAAGTCATCAACAAGTCGCTAACATATCACTAATAAACTTAATAGGATTACGATAATGCAGAAGATCTTGAAAAACGGAATACTAGGATTAGCTTGTCTATTTTCATTCAATGTTATTGCTGAAAACCATACCATCGGTACAGGTAGTCAAAGTGGTACCTATTATCCATTAGGTGGCATACTTGCCAAAATTTGGAGCGAAAATATTGACGATTTTGATATGCGTGCGGAAGTCACCGCTGCATCGGTAGAAAACACCATTAAAGTATCGACTAAGAAACAGTTAGCGGGCATTGCGATGGGTAATGTGGTGCTGCAAGCGCACGAAGGGGTAAAGCCTTTCCCACGTAAAATGGATGTCTCCGTGCTATTTGCGTTATACCCCAATGTAGTGCAATTTATTGTCCCTGCTGATTCTGATATCAAATCGATTAAAGATCTCAAAGGCAAGCGTATCTCGTTAGGTGCGCCGGGCTCCGGTACACGCGTAAGTTCAACTAATATTCTTGCTGCATTAGGTATTAATGAGTCAGATATTGACGCGCAGTCATTAAATTATACAGCGACAACTAATGCAATTTCAGCAGGGCAGATTGATGCTGGTGCGATTGTTGGTAGTGTAGGTGTTGGTGCAATCACTGAACTTGCGTTTACTCATAACATTCGTATTTTAACGTTCACGCCTGAAGAGCTTAAAATTGTTTCAGACAGTAATCCTTCTTACCAAGCGATTGATGTCCCTGCAGAGAGTTATAAGGGTGTGAATGCCTTTAGCGCACCTGCGGTATGGAACATTTTAATTGTGAACAAAAATCTAGATACTGAACTTGCTTATCAAATGACTAAAATTGCCTTTGAAAATATGAGTGAGATTAATCAAGTGATCAGTGTGACTAAGTTTACAACGCTTGAGAATATGAACAAATTGAATGGTATCGATTTACACCCAGGTTCATTAAAATATCTAAAAGAGAATATGTAACCAAACTCCGTGGAGAAAATCATGAACACATCAACTAATATGTGCAAATTGATTACGGATAAAGTGTTATTAATAGCCGCAATTGCGGCTATTTTATTATCTGTATTTCAAATCTGGCAAGGCATCACTGCTGATCTTTCTGCCCCTGTATTTAGACCCATCCATCTTAGTTGGGTTTTAATTTTAGCGTATCTAACGTTACCACTTATAAAGTCCGAACAATCTGCATTGTTATACCTATGCGGACGATTTGTCGACTTACTTTGTATCGCCGCGATTGCATGGGCTTCCTACCATATTGTTTCATTTGATTATGACGATATCAGTTTCTTACTTGATGGCTTAACCACACTGGATCAACTGTCTGGTTTGATCATAGTTGTACTGTTACTTGAAGCGACACGCCGTACCGTCGGTTTTGTGATGGTAGGCATTGCGATGTTGTTTTTAGCTTATGCAATTTTTGGTGATGTTTTACCATCAAGCGTTGCTAGCAAAGGTTTCTCTATTGAAGAGATCATACGATTTCATATCTATTCCACCAATGGTATTTATGGTGCGCCACTCGCGATTGCGGCGGGTGTGGTGTTTATCTTTGTATTATTTGGTGCGTTTTTACAGGTATCGGGCGCGGGTAAGTTCTTTATTGATGCTTCGTTCTCTATTGCCGGGAAATACCGTGGTGGTCCTGCTAAAGCAAGTGTACTTGCATCGGCAGCATTAGGCTCTATTTCAGGTTCTGCGATTGCAAACACAGTAACCACAGGTTCGTTAACTATTCCGATGATGAAAAAGTTGGGTTATAAACCCGAGCAAGCTGCGGGTATTGAGGCTGCTGCATCGACCGGTGGTCAAATAATGCCACCAGTTATGGGCGCGGGTGCCTTTGTGATGGCGCAATTTACGGGTATTCCCTACAGTGAAATTTTATTGGTCTCGATTGCGCCTGCGATACTCTATTTTGGTTGTACTTTATTGTATGTGCATTTGATGGCCTGCAAGTTAGGTCTAAAAGGAATGGAGATCACTGAGAAAATATCGGTGGTGTTAAAAAATGGTTGGCATTTTTTAGTTCCATTATTGTTAATTACTAGCTTATTATTGATGAGTTATTCTCCAATTTTGGTGGGGATTGCAGGTTGTGTTGCTATTTTAGTGGCGGCAATGTGTCGTAAACATAGCAGGATCAGTTTTGCATTAGTCTTTGAAGGCATGAAGGAGGGCGCATTACTGGCGTTACCTATCTCAATCGCTTGTGGTACAGCGGGTATTGTTGTTGGTGTCGTCGGGCAAACGGGTATTGGCCTGCAGTTTACGCAATTCTTAATGGCACTGTCAGGTGGTTATTTATGGTCGGTGTTAGGCTTAATTGCGATTGCAGCGGTTATTTTAGGCATGGGGCTACCTGTGACAGCGGCTTATATCGTTTTATCTATTATGGCAGTACCGAGCTTAACGGAGCTTGGTGTGGGTCTGCTTGCGGCGCATATGATCGTATTTTGGTTATCACAAACCTCTAATGTGACGCCACCGATTGCATTAGCAGCCTTTGCTGCAGCGGGTATTGCGAATACCTCACCGATGAAAGCCGCCGTACAGGCGTTTAAATTGGCGCAAGGATTCTTTATCATTCCTATTATGATGGCATTCTCAGGTCTTATTTGGGTTGAAGGAAACAGTGCTGATTTTGCTATCTCGATTGTATTAACTATTGGTTTGATTGTTGCGTTTGCGGGGTGTATTGAAGGCAGGTTAGTGACCAGTTTATCGTCGTTAAGCCGTTTGCTGTTATTGGTATCAGGTTTTACGATGCTGCTACCTTATTACTGGTTAAATATGGCGGGGTTGATTGTCATTGTTATGATCGTGTTATTCAACCTAAAATTATCTTCTAAAAATAAACCGCTATCAGTCAGCCCCGGCTAAGCGAGTATTGATCACCAATGCACATTAAATTTATCGTGAGATGGTTTAATGTGTATCTACTTATTACATTACCAATCATTACACTTCATATCTATTAACGTTTTATTAAAACTCACAGTTATTTTTGTAATAAAATTACAGTAATGTTGTATAGATACGTGTTTTGATAATGTGTCTCATTAAATTATACCGCTGTAAATGAACACTTAATTGTGTGGTTTTACTGGATTGTGTGGTTTTATTTTTTACGCAGTGGGGAGGTGGTAAGTACTTTGAGAGTGTTTGGGTGATTAACGGTGTTTACGTCCATTTAAAAATAAGAACACCTATCATCAGAGTTGTAGTTTCTTGTTGACTCTTTGTTTATGCTGCGTTTTTTGGTAGATCGTAAGTGTAAACACGTCGGCCATTTGTTGTGTTTTCGTAGTAACCTTCTTCTCGGATGTAAGACCATGAGTAGATGCTTGTTTTGTTTTGTGCTGCTAAAGTAGTGATAACACGATCAACTTTACGACCTGAAGCATCTTTATCTGAACGGAATAAGTTTTTAACAATTGTTAACATAATAATAACCTTTTTGTGTAATTTAATTTCAATTTTGTATGGCTGAATAATACATCATCAATAAAGTGTGAGCAAGGTCTCATTTATATGTTTTTGAAGGTGATATGGAGGTTAGTGGCGGTTGGTAAGGTATCTAATTGATACTATTGGTTTTATAAGCGTAATCTTTGTGAAAATATTTATCTATGTAAACGATTTCTTTTTTGTTGATTATGGACTTGTTCCCCTCAAGAAATCACACAGGTTTGATCAGGGAAATTACACCTTTTGTAGTGCTATTTTGAAAGCTTGGTTAGAATCAATAAATGAAAAAAATTCATTAAAATAAGCCGAATATAGCGCAAATTAATGTAGGTCCTTTATTGATGATTATGGCTAGACAGATATGCTCAGCAAAAGCTACCAATTGATGGCTGGTTTATTACAGGATCGGAGCTGTTTTGTCGTAATGATCAGTTGCTAAAGAGGCTGTGAAATCTCGCTGTATATTTCCGTTTTAATTTTCATAAAACGGCTCAGTATGTCACTCGCTACCATTCTAATTAATAGTCATTTTTATAATGTAGTTATTCACTAGCTATTCATTCGATACTAGGTTTGGTTCCTGAATATAACCTGCTTACAAAAAAACTCTAATCGGATCAGTATTAACACTTTCACTGGCAGTTAATTGGATATCTACTCGCTTTGGGAAGCGTTCTAAAATAGTGTTATTAGGGATCGTATTAAAATAGAGGTCATCAATTAAAGAAGAAGGGGATAGTGTGTTGTTTTGGGGGGCCAAACTTCACTTATTAATTAACGATAATGAGGGGGGAATTATTCCAATTCCATTCATACGGTGATCAAGCTGTGTTCAAATGTTGCGCTGGAGAGTTGTTTTTACAAGGCTGTAAACAAAGCGTTAGTCGTAACTATTTTTCCTACTCAAATACTCATCAATCATTAAATTAGTTTGCTGTAGGCTGAAGAAGGAGTTAATGAGCAGCTAACAATAATTAAAATTGAGCTTAAACACACCGAAGTGAAACAGAATTCATGCTCATTATTATTTTTGGGGCTGGTGGCTTATTGTTTTAATAATAAGCCACCTATTGAATACCTAGATGGGATTGACATCATTGACAGTTGAGACAAAGCAACTTGTCAAAGTCCGTGATTTTTAGCCAATATTTAATGGAACCGGTAATAAGCTACTGATGCCAACAATTAACATCTGTGTACCTATTACTGCAAGTATTAACCCCATCAAACGTGTCATGATATTGAGTCCACCTTCACCGAGTAAATTAAGTACTTTTGAGCTATAGATGAAACATAGGAATGTGATTAAACATAATAATGCGAACACAGAGATAACCACAACAATATCACTCGTATTTCCTGAAGCAGAATAGTTCATCGCCGTTGCAATCGTTCCTGGTCCTGCCAGTAATGGTACTGCTAATGGTGAAATCGCGATGTCAGCATCGTTGCTTTGCTCAGATGAGTGCAGTTCAGAACCGCTACCATTAAGCATGTGATAACCAATGATAAAGACTAAAACACCCCCTGTAATTCGTAGCGCGGGTAATGTGATGCCAAACAGATGGAAAATAGCTTTACCTAAAAAGGCAAAAGAACAGATTATAAAAAAAGTGACTAATAATGCTTTCGTCGCAATTTTAACTTGTTCCATGTGGCTTTTGTGTCCTGCTAGTCCTGCAAAAGCTGCGGTGTTTGCTATTGGGTTCATAATCGCTAAAAAGCCTAAAAAGACAGTAATTATTTGCGTGTATAATTCATTCATTATTATTCCCTAGTAAAAAATGTTGCGCTGAAGTTTCTATAACGGCAACTATATAGTAGGGCAGGAAAAAGGAATAATCATCGTTGTAGGGTCAAACCCTCACTTTGATATAATTATGGACTTGAATTGTATGTGATAACAATTAGTTGTGGAAAATAAAAAAGGAGCCAATGGCTCCTTTTTAGTTTGTACAGAAAGCTAAAAGTTATTACAAATTATTGGTTATCTAAATAACGCTCAGCATCAAGTGCTGCCATACAACCTGTTCCAGCCGATGTGATTGCTTGACGGTAGATATGATCGCTCACATCACCTGCCGCAAATACACCTTCAATGGTTGTTTGTGTTGCGTTACCGACACTGCCTGTTTGTACTTTCAAGTAACCATGATTCATCTCTAATTGGCCTTCAAACAAGTCTGTGTTTGGTTTATGACCGATCGCGATAAATACACCCATCACTGCTAGCTCTTCAGTTTTATCAGATAATGTATCTTTTAAACGTAAACCCGTTACGCCCATCTCATCACCTAATACTTCATCAAGTGTGCGATCTGTGTGTAATACGATATTACCGTTTGCCACTTTGTCGTTTAAGCGGTCAAGCAGAATTTTTTCTGAACGGAAGCCAGTACGTCGATGAATTAGATGTACTTTAGATGCGATGTTAGAAAGGTAAAGCGCTTCTTCAACAGCAGTATTACCACCACCAACTACAGCAACTTCTTGGTTACGGTAAAAGAATCCATCACAGGTAGCACAAGCGGATACGCCACGGCCTTTAAACGCTTCTTCTGAAGGTAAACCAAGGTATTGCGCAGAAGCACCTGTTGCGATGATCAATGCATCACAAGTATAAGTTTTATCGCCTTTGAGTGTGAAAGGGCGTTTAGTTAATTCAACTTCGTTAATATGATCAACAATAATTTCTGCATCGAAACGCTCAACGTGCGCTTTCATGCTTTCCATTAAACCTGGGCCTGTCATATCAGCAGCGCCACCTGGCCAGTTTTCAACTTCAGTCGTTGTTGTTAGCTGACCGCCAGGTTGAATACCGGTTAAGATCACTGGGTTTAAGTTTGCACGTGCAGCATAAACAGCGGCTGTATAACCAGCAGGGCCTGAGCCTATAATTAATAGTTTGTGATGTTGTACTTCGCTCATAGAATTTCCTTTCAAATTGATACTAGATAATCGCGTTATGATAAACGGCTTAGAAGAATAAAACAGTATAAAAAAACGGATATTCCAATGAAATATCCGTTTGATTTAATAGCTATAACCTATCAATACTTTATAGCGATGTTCTTACCATTTCACTTTTAGCTGTGCTAGTTGCAAAACTACTACCAGCTTGCTGTGAAGATTTAGTGATAGCTTCACGTGATGTAGCAGGAACAATTGTGATATCTCGTGTTAAATCAAGAGGTTCACTTACAGTGCGTACCATTGCAGAGCGTGCAACACGTGCTTTAGTCACTGTACCAACATTTGATGAAGGTTGAGCGGTTGTTGCTTTAGCAACAGGTGCTTGCTCAACTACTGGCGCTTCTATAACCACCGGTGCTTCTTCAACAGCTGGCGTAACTTCAACAACAGGTGTTTCTGTCACAATTGCTACAGTTTCAACAGGTGCGGCTTCAACGACAACGGGTGCTTGTTCAGCAACAGGTGTTACTTCAACAACAGGTGCTTGTTCAACAACAGGTGCTTGTTCAACAACAGGCGCTTGTTCAACAACAGGTGCTGTTTCAACAACAGGCGCTTGTTCAACAACAGGTGCTTGTTCAACAACAGGTGCTGTTTCAACAACAGGTGCTGTTTCAACAACTGGTGCTGCTTCAACAGTCGCTGTTACTTCAGGAAGAATCTGCTCAGCTTGTTTGATCTTTTCGTTATTTACAGTTTCTTGAAGTTGCTCAGCTGCTTTATGCGTATCTTTCTCTGTTGTGATGCTAGAGATTTCATTTGCAACAGGCGCTGTAACATTAACTGTTTCATTGACTGCTTTTTCTGCTTCTGGGTAACGACTAGCAACAGGATCAGTAGCTTGTTCAGCATCGTTCTGTTCGTTGTTTACTTTATTTTTGCGCTGTCCATTACCACGAAGGTAGCGTGAACGACGACCAGGAATTGCAACTGGTGAATACTCTTCTGTAGAAGCGCCTTCATTTTCAGTGGCAGTTACTGTCTCTTTTGCTTCAACTTCAACTTTCGCTGGTTTATTTACTTTCTTAGGCGCTGCTTTACGTCGAGTTGGTTTCTTCTCTTGTACTGCAGTTTCTTTGATAGGTACATTTTTAGCCGTCGTCACTTCTTCAACTGTATTTTCAACAGCAGCAGGTTTGTTATTAATACGTACTTTTTTACGCATGTTTCTACGTTTACGACGTACTGCAATCACTTCTTCTTTTTCTGTAACAGCTTGCTCACGTTCTTGCTTAACTGGGCGTGGCGTATCTTTACGTGGATTACGTGGACGACGCTCAGCAGGCTTCTTGCTTTCTACTGTTTCAGTACGGCTGTCGTTATTGGTATCCGTGCGCTCTTCATTACGGTTATCAGTTTTATTCTGATTACGGTTACGATTATTGCGATTACGATTATTGTTACGATTGCGGTTATTGTTATTACGAGGGCGCTCTTTAACCTCTTCAACTTTTTTCTCTTCAACTTTTTGTTCTTCTTCATCATTAAAGAATGAAGCAATTGCTGAGAATATGCGGCTAAAGAAAGAAGGTTTAACTTCTGCTGCGACCACTTTAGTTTCTTCTTTAGCTACTGGTGCAGCTTTAGCCTTGTTTGCTTTCGGGCTAGAGAAACCACTTAATACAGGATCAGCTTCTTTTTTGAATTCATCTTTAACAACATTTGGTACATATACCGTATGTTGCTTTTCAAGTGCGTCGTAGTTGATGTCTTCTTTACCATCTTTACGTGTACGCTTGATTTCAAAATGCGGTGTTAAAAGATTTGCATTTGGAATAATGAATACTTCACAAGTATGGCGTTTTTCAATTTTCGCTACTGCACTACGTTTTTCATTAAGTAGGTATGCTGCAACGGCAACAGGCACTGTTGCTTGAATTTGAACGGTATTTTCTTTTAAACCCTCTTCTTCAATCAGGCGAAGAATAGCGAGTGCAAGCGATTCATTATCACGAATAGTACCTTGACCATGACAGCGAGGACAAACACGTGATGCTGATTCACCTAAAGAAGGACGAATACGTTGACGTGACATTTCCATCAAGCCAAAGCGAGAAATACGACCTAATTGGATACGCGCTCTATCTTGGCGTACTGATTCACGCATACGGTTTTCAACTTCACGTTGATGGCGAGCAGGGGTCATATCGATGAAATCGATAACGACTAATCCACCTAAATCACGTAAACGTAATTGACGTGCAATCTCTTCTGCTGCTTCAAGGTTAGTATTAAACGCTGTTTCTTCAATATCGCCACCACGTGTTGCACGTGCCGAGTTGATATCGATTGAAGTTAATGCTTCAGTCGGGTCGATGACAATTGAACCACCAGATGGTAAACGCACTTCACGTTGGAAAGCTGATTCAATTTGGCTTTCTACTTGGTAATGTGTAAATAGTGGGATTTCACCTTGGTATAATTTCAGACGGTTTACATAGTCTGGGCGTACCATTTCGATATGACTTTTAGCTTGTTCAAATGTTTTTGGGTGATCGATAACGATCTCACCAATATCGCGACGTAGGTAATCACGGATAGAACGCACAATAACGTTACTTTCACGGTGAATTAAAAACGGTGCTGATTTCGATTCAGATGCTTCTGAAATTGCTTGCCAATGGTTAACTAAAACATTTAGATCCCACTCTAGCTCTTCAGATGTTTTACCAACACCCGCAGTACGAACGATTAAGCCCATGCCGTTTGGTAATTTAAGGTGGCTTAATGCTTCTTTTAATTGTGTACGTTCGTCACCTTCGATACGACGTGAAATACCGCCAGCACGAGGGTTGTTTGGCATTAATACTAAGTAGCTACCTGCAAGGCTTATAAAGGTAGTTAAAGCTGCACCTTTATTACCACGTTCTTCTTTTTCAATCTGAACGATAACTTCTTGGCCTTCTTTAATTACCTCTTTAATATTAGGACGACCTTTAAAAGAGTAACCAGCAGGGAAATAAGTGCGAGCAATCTCTTTTAGTGGAAGGAAACCATGGCGATCAGCACCATAGTCAACAAATGCAGCTTCTAAGCTTGGTTCAACACGGGTTATTTTACCTTTATAGATGTTTGCTTTTTTCTGTTCGTGGCCTGGGCTTTCTATATCTAAATCGTACAGTTGTTGTCCATCAACGAGGGCAACACGCAACTCTTCTGCTTGAGTTGCATTAATTAACATTCTTTTCATTATTAGCTCTTTATAAATATTTTTATGTTTTTTTGGTTGTTGGCAATAAATTGCTTCACTTGACCTCGGGTCTGGTTTTGCAGTCTCCCGACTGGAAATATGCAGAGGTGCATTAAAAAGTGATAGCAGCTCTCATTAATGTAAGCTCAAATAAGCCTAAATAAGTTAATGAGTAAAAGGGCGCAACATTCTATTTTCATTGTTTTTAATGTAACGACTACTAGTTAGTATGCTTTATAAGCAATTATATTTTAACGAGTCGTTAACTTGTTAATTCTCTCATTAATAGCGTGTTACGCCAATATAAATTTTTACATATTATCGTTGCAACACGTGATAAACTTAACGAATGGAACAGATAAATCACTCAGTACGCATGCTTGAGGTAACTCAAGAAAATGCACAGCAACGAATCGATAATTTTCTTCGTCTACATTTAAAAGGTGTGCCTAAAAGTATGGTCTATAGGATCGTGCGTAAAGGTGAAGTACGTGTAAATAAAAAACGTATCAAACCTGATTATAAGCTCAAAGAGGGGGATATTGTGCGTATCCCACCTGTTCGAGTGGCCGCAGAAAATGCCTTACCTTCACCTAAATTAAATTCGATTGCACAACTCGAATCACGAATAGTTTATGAGGACGATGCATTACTTATTCTAAATAAACCTTCTGGCTTAGCGGTACATGGCGGAAGTGGATTAGATTTTGGTGCGATTGAAGGGTTACGTGCCCTACGTCCGGATGCACGATTTTTAGAACTAGCACATCGACTTGATAAAGCGACGTCGGGATGTCTATTAATCGCTAAAAAGCGCAGCATGCTTCGCGCTTTACATGAACAACTTCGTAATAAAACCATGAATAAGCAATATCTCGCTTTAGTAAAGGGCAAGTGGGATAAAAAAGACCGTGCAGTCAAAGAGCCATTGCTTAAAGATTCACAAAATTCAGTGGTAAAAGTAAGCGCAGATGGCAAAGCGTCCGAAACGCGTTTTAAAATTATGCAGCGTTATCAAGGTGCAACCTTGGTTGAAGCCTCTCCTGTGACAGGGCGTACACATCAAATTCGTGTGCATACAGCCTGTAAAGGTCATAATATTGCAGGAGATGATCGCTATGGCGATAATGAGTTTAGTGCTGAAATGGAAAAGTTAGGTCTAAATCGCCTATTTTTACATGCCGCACACATTACCTTCTTCCACCCTGTATTAGAAGAGAAGATGACCGTTAGCGCTCCTTTGTGCAAACCGTTATCTGATCTATTGGAAAAGTTACAGAAAAGCTAGCCTCCAATCAGTTTTACCCTCATGTGAAAAAGCCATTATAAAGTTGGTTTTTTCCGTGAGGCTTCATCTCTACAAAATCTGCTATTAAATAATCAACGTTTCTGCACTATTTAACCGACGTTCTAAGTCTTATTGTTCTGCGCTCATTTTCTTAATCTATTCAGTTGAACACTATATTCTGTGAACAATATTGTAAGTGATGTTCATGCGGATGAAAGAGTGGGGTGGGGGTAATGTGATTAGAATGTTACAGGCATAAAAAAAGAACGTAAAAACGTTCTTTTGAATAACGATTGATAACTAAATAGCGCTGTTCAACCGCGCTATTATAAATCTCTATGGAGAGTATAGAAATTAGTTATAATGTTTTCTGGGATTACCAGTAAACGCGGTAACCTACAGCGAAGTTGCTGTCTTTATCAGCAGAAGATGCTAATTCTACTTCATTACCTGATGCTTTATTGCTGAAACCAAGAGTCTGACCGTCAGAGTATGCGTATTCTGCATAGACTTTAGACCAGTCATTAATTTGGTAATCAGCGCCGATGAAAAAGTTAGTGCTATCATCTAAAGCGTCTACATCGTGGTCTGTAAGTTCTAGACCGGCATAAAGCCCTATCGCATCACTTACGCTATACATACCACCTAGAGAGTAACCATTCTCTTTAACTTTACTATCATTATTTAAAGAGCTTAACTCTGCGTTGTAATAAGTGAAACCGATTACACCATCACCAACGCTATATTCAGCAGTTACTTGGAAGTACTCATTTTTCCAGTCTTTAGTTTCAGAGTCTTCAACTTTATCTTTATTTAAACCGTAACCAGCGTGTAGGTTTAAATCACCTACAGAGGTACCAATAAATGCTTCGTATAATTCTTGGCTTGAATCATCTTCAGCTAAGCCTACATTGGCAGCAATCCAAAAATCATCTGTTTCAAAATTGTACTTAATAAGAGAATCATGTTCAGCGCCACTTAAGATCGAGTAGAATAGAGCAGAACCACCAAAGAAGTATGAGTACTCTGCACCGTATATATCATCTGATACAGTCCATTGCTTACCGAAAGAAAGCTTACCGAAGTCACCTTCAACACCTGCGTAATGTAGACGACTTTCTAATGAACCACCGTTACCAGAAAGACCAAACTCAAAAGTACCAAATACATTGACGCTATCATTCACAGCATAAGATGCTTTAACACCTGAACGTGATGAACCTGCACCTAATGTTACATCTTTATCCGTAAGTACTTTAACTTCAGTTCTCATCTGACCGTAAAAATCAACACTTGCTACGTCAGTCTTATAAAGTTCCACGGCTTGAGCTGAAGTTGCTAATAATGCAGCTGGGATCGCAATTGCTAGAAGAGTTTTTTTCATTTTCCATATACCTTTTTAATAAAATAAATAGTTTTCCATAACACCTTGTAACAGTGAATTTACACTTTACGAAACAAACATTATCGCAGCATTCACATTTATGCAATATAAAGTTGAACTTTTTGGTGTTGACCTATCTGTCTGTTTTTTAAGCAATTACGGCTCATTTATTTTGTCATCTTTGTAGTTTTTGTCCTGTTTACTACAAAAACCAGCTGTTTCATGGCTTG
Organism: Psychromonas marina; assembly: GCF_030161115.1. Taxonomy (GTDB): domain Bacteria; phylum Pseudomonadota; class Gammaproteobacteria; order Enterobacterales; family Psychromonadaceae; genus Psychromonas; species Psychromonas marina. The sequence continues at coordinate 101,854 of NZ_BSPQ01000013.1, read as the reverse complement.
AGCTGCGTCACAATTCTGGTGGTTTGTTATGCATCTTAAGTGCATTTATATCTAAGGTGTATTTGCCGGGTTGTATGAATTATATTCACTTTGAATGACTTTTGTTTGTCTTTATGGAGTGGTTTTTTACGGTGTGATATGGCTTTCCTGCTCACGTGCGGAGTTGATCTCTTACCTTGATCCTGTGTTGTTTATAAAGTGTTGATTTTTCGTGATGTGTTTTTATAACTGTTTGAAATAATTATGCACTTTTGCAGGTGTGTTTTTTTGACTAGTACGGTAAGTTTGTCAAAAAACAAATAACTTACAATTTTTAATTAAATAGCGATGTACTTTATGTTGTAAAGATGTTCGTCATTAGATGACGTTATTCTCACAAAAGTTATTTAACAGTTATATTTGTGATGTACGTCAATAAAAGTCAAGTTGGATATCCTTAAAAAAAATAGGTTAAATACAAATCCTGCGGTTAGGAATAGAAAATCAAATCGAAAGAATATGAGTCAGCATGGTTAATGCATTTACTACAAACCCTTAGCGGCAAAGTGGTAGTAATGTACGGTAAAAAACTGTTACATTATTGATTCCAACACAACAAAGGAGTAGCGAGTTATTATAGTTAATAGCTCGAGTAAATATATGAATTATAAAGTGATCATATTTGATTGGGATGGAACCTTGATGGATTCGATAGATAAAATCGTAGCCTGTATGCAAGCTGCAGCAATAGATTGTCAGCTGAAAGAACCCACAGAAGATGAAATTCGCCATATTATAGGCTTACGCTTAGATAAAATAATGGTACAACTTTTTCCTGGAGCCACATCAGAGCAACAAAGTGAAATGATACAAGCTTATCATTTTCAATATCGAAAACGTGATTCGCATGACACCCCTTTTTATCCGGGCATTAAGTTATGGTTAAACGAGCTCAAAAAACAGGGGTATCTACTTGCAGTAGCAACAGGTAAAGGACGAGAGAGTCTTAATCGAATTTTGGATAAATTTGCCGTTAAGGATCTTTTTGCTGTTACCTATTGTTCTGATGAAACTGCCTCAAAGCCAGATCCGTTAATGCTTAACCTTATCTTAAACGATCTTGGTGTTGATCCATCTGATGCATTAATGATTGGTGATACCAGTTACGATTTAGAGATGGCCAATAATGCTAACATCGATTGTTTAGGTGTGTCTTACGGTGTACACAGTAAAGATGTTTTAAACCAATTTAATCCGATCGCCATTGTTGACGATCTTCCAAAGGAGTTTGCATTATATGTTCAGTGAATATATTAAATTAACAGGACGTGGTGAAAAAGGACGTCGTGCTTTAACACAAAAAGAAGCTTATGATGCCTTATCCTCCTATCTAAATGGAGAAGCGGAGCTGTTACAATTAGCGGTGCTATTAATGTTACAGCGTGTGCGTTGTGAAACGCCGGAGGAAGCCGCTGGTTATATTCAGGCATTACGTGAAAGAATTGATCCGCAGTGGGCATCCCTAGATGCTGATTTAGATTGGCCATGTTTTGCAGGTAAAAAACGTCAGCCACCTTGGTTAATGTTAGCTGCAAAAGTATTAGCCGAGCAGGGCACACGTATTGTATTACACGGTTATAACGCGGTTGATGCGGTTAAATATCAAGTTGAAAGTGCTTGTTCTGAATTAGGTATTAATATTGCCTATTCTCCCGAAGAAGCTAAACAATACTTAGATCAATTTAACATCTGTTATCTTCCTCTTGAAAGTTACTGCCCAGAAATGATTCCTCTGTTAAACCTAAGAGAAAAAGTGGGCTTACGTACGCCACTCAATACCGTTGCACGCAGTTTAAATCCGACGCAAGCGCCTTTTGCTATTCATGGTGTTTTCCATAAAAGCTATGAAAGATTACATGCTAAAGCTGCATTATTAACCGCTGAGAGTAGTATGATTGCTTTTAAAGGCGAAGGTGGTGAAAGTGAGATAAACCCGCGTGTTAGTACTGATATCTGTGGAGTACGATTAGTTGATGGTGAATTAACCTATATTGAACAAGAGTGGCCAACCTACTTAAGTGAAGCAAGTGGTGCACATACAGAAGTATCAGCTAGCTATTTGCTAAAAGTATGGCGTGGTGAAGTGCAAGATAGTTATGGTGATGCTGCTGTGATATGTACCATTGCAGTTATATTGAAGCAATTTGAACCACAAAAAACACAGGATGAGTGTTTATTAATTGCTGAGCAGTATTGGCAGGCACGCCAACATTAATAAAGTGGTTAGGTAATCTATCGAAATAAAAAAACGATGCTCAATGCATCGTTTTTTTTATCTTTATTTTGTTGGTTTTTCATCCGGAAGTTTGCGGATCTGGACAATGATACCCATTAACGGGTGGTCGAGATAATGTATCTCTTCACTGCGTAATCGTCGGTTCTGGTCAAACAAACTTTCTTTTATAATGGTTTGTTGATTATGTTGCTGGATTGCCCCGTTATCATCGATCTCTTTCGCAATTTGAACGCCATTTTCATCATCAATCAATTCAACAGTCTGTTCTGTTTTTGCTGTTTCAGATGTCATTGCTTTACTGATAATCAATTGACTATCAATGTACAGATAATGATCTAGGTAGATTTTGAAATTACCATCAATCGCCCATATATCATCGGCGTGTTTAGATGATTTCACCTCAATAAGCTGTGTCGTTTCATCGGCAATATTGTCAGCTGTCTCAATATTTTCTGTGGTAATAGCTGTTTCATCAGCAATTGGTGTTAGCATTTTTGATGCTAAATTTTCACCTGCAAAAATATTAATTGGTTTAGCGGAACGCGTACTTTTCATTGGCATCTGCCAAGCCATGTGCAATAGCGGTTTAAATCCCGCGTGTTTTTCTAAACGCTCACGTTGTGCAACAAGTTGCAGATGTGAGCTACCAACACGTTTAAAATTGTTGCCTGCATAATCAAACTGTGACTTTTGAATTACCACAGGGTTCGACTTTGAAACACAAACCTCAGATTGTGAACAGAGGTTCGCTTTTTTTGTTTTTAACAGGCTAATGCTGTTACTTGTATCAACAGTAATTTCGTTTGATGATAAATGCTCAGTAATATCTTGCATATCCACATTGCGTTGAAATAAAAGCAGCTCAACTTCAAACCAACGTTGTTCAGCGTGTGCTGAAAATGAAGTCACGGTTAAAAGTAGCACCGCTAATGTTTTGTAATTCAAAGTATTATCCTTTTATTAAATGATCTTTAAAGCTATTAAGTAGTTGCGTGATCCAATTCATTCGCGCTCGAGAGTCTTCTAAGTTAGCACTAAATTTTAGTTTCGTTGGTCCCTCTAGTTTAAAGGTATTTCCCTGTTTTTGCAGTAAAGAAACAAGGAACATTGGGTCAACAGGTGTATTTTCCGTAAATTGTAGATTGCCACCGTTTGCATGTGCTTCTAAGCGTTTAATCCCTAGTGGTGTACACAGTTGTTTTATTTCAGTTACTTGTATTAAATTCTTTGCCGCTGCAGGCAATAAACCAAAACGGTCAATCAGCTCTACTTGAATCTCTTTTAGCGCATGTCTGTCTTTACTATTCGCGATACGTTTATACAGTGATAAGCGTAAGTTAACATCATGAATGTAATCGCTAGGAATTAATGCTGGGATACGCAGTTCAACATCTGCCTGACTGGCAAGTAGATGATCGAGGCTAGGTTCTTGCCCGTTTTGTAATGCAGTGACAGCTTGATTTAACATCTCCATATAGAGGTTATAACCAACGGTGGAAATTTGTCCCGACTGATCATCACCTAACAGTTCACCAGCACCACGAATTTCTAGATCGTGCGTTGCTAGTGTGAAACCTGCGCCTAAGGTATCGAGTGACTCAATCGCTTGCAGACGTTTTTGAGCGTCTTTAGTCATCAGTTTTTTTGGTGGCGTAAGCAGATAAGCATAGGCTTGGTGATGAGATCGACCAACACGTCCACGTAATTGGTGTAACTGTGCGAGTCCTAAATGATCTGCTCGGTTGATGATAATGGTATTGGCACTGGGAATATCGATACCGGTTTCAATAATAGTGGTACAAACCAATACATTTTGACGTTGATGATAAAAGTCGCTCATCACTTTTTCTAACTGGTGTTCATTCATCTGACCATGTGCAACGGAAACTTTAGTCTGTGGTAGCAATGCTTGAATATCTTCAGCGGCTTTATCGATGGTCTGAACATTATTATGTAAGAAATAGACTTGCCCACCACGCATCACTTCACGAGTGATTGCATCACTCACTATTTGATCTGTTTTCTGTTGTACAAAGGTTTTAACCGCAAGGCGTTTTGCCGGTGGTGTAGCAATAATGGATAGATCACGCATACCATTCATCGACATATTCAAAGTACGCGGGATTGGCGTTGCGGTAAGGGTTAAAATATCTATTTGTGCGCGTAGAGCTTTGATTTTTTCCTTTTGACGGACACCAAAGCGATGCTCTTCATCGATAACCAATAAGCCTAAATCTGAAAACTTAAGATCACTACTGAGTAGTTTATGCGTACCAATTAAAATATCTACTTTCCCAGATACGGTATCGGCTAAAATTTGTTTTTGCTCTTTCGCGGTTTTAAAACGGGATAATACCTCGATCCGCACTGGCCAATTTGAAAATCTATCTTTAAAGTTTTCATAATGTTGTTGTGCAAGTAATGTGGTTGGGACTAGTAATGCAACTTGACGAGTATTATCGGTGGCGAGAAAGGCGGCACGCATTGCGACTTCGGTTTTACCAAAACCTACGTCACCACAGACTAATCGGTCCATTGGTTGCGTTGAGCACATGTCGCTTATTACTGCGTTGATTGAAAGTGCTTGGTCGTATGTTTCTTCAAAAGGAAAGTCATTCTTAAACAGTGCATAATTGTTCTTATCAAGCTTATAACTGTGACCAACTTTAGCTGCGCGTTGTGCATAGACTTCGAGTAATTCAGCGGCGACATCACGTACTTTTTCAGCAGCACGTTTTTTTGCTTTTTGCCAAGTTTCTGTACCCAGTTTATTAAGTGGCGCATTATCTACGTCATGACCACTATAGCGACTTATCAGGTGTAATGCGCTGACAGGGACATACAGTTTGTCACCACGTAAATATTCTAGGGTAACAAATTCAGTTAAGTTACCTGCTGTCTCAATTGTTTGTAAGCCTAGGTAACGGCCAACACCATAATCGATATGTACAACTGGTTGCCCAACTTTTAATTCAGCAAGGTTAGCCACCGCATTATCGGTACTGTAATTTTCATCTGTGCTGCCCGCACGTCGGCGACTTTGCGTGACTTTAAAACCGAGTAATTCATTTTCGGTGATGAACGCAAGGTTTGTCGTTGCGTCACTGTTACTTAAAATAAAACTGTCTTCAACTTGGCTAATGGTGATACCAAGTTTAGATTTTGCTTTATGGAAATCGTCTACGCATTTAAATTCAGATAACGATAGCTTGAGCGGCGCAAGTAACTCCAGTAATGATTCTTTGCGTCCAGAAGATTGAACACTGAACAGTATTTTTCCTGAAAAGTTTTCAATGAAGGTTGAGATACCCGCTAACGGAATTTTCTTTTTATGTTCAACTTGAATATCTTCAACGAGTGAGGTATCGAAATTAAACCGTCCTGGTTTTTCAGCACTTAAGGGAGCCGATTGCAGATAAAATCTTGGCCATTGATTAATCTGTTCAAAACATTGTTCATGACGAAGGTATAATTCGTTTGGTGTTAATAGTGGACGTAGAAGATCGACGCTGCGATCTTCATAACGGCTCTCAAGTGTTTGCCAAAAGTCTAACGTTGCTTGATTGATATCACCAACAATCGCTAGTTTTGCATTGTTAGGCAGGTAATCAAAAAGTGTCGTTGTTTGTTCAAAAAATAGTGGCAGATAATACTCAATACCCGCAGGTAGATTATGCTGCGTAATTTCGCTAAAAATTGATTCTTTACTGGTTGAGAGTGGTGACGTAAATTTATCAGCAAATTTAGTTTTAAAGCGTTTTATCGCTTCGCTATCGGTTGAAAATTCATGTGCGGGAAGCAGTTTTATTTCGTTAATCGGTGTTAATGAACGCTGACTTTCACTATCAAAAGGGCGAATTGAATCGATTTCATCATCAAAGAAATCAATGCGAAATGGCGTGTCACTACCCATCGGGAAGATATCTAGAATTGACCCTCGCGCACAAAACTCACCATGATCCATCACTTGTTCTACGGCGTAGTATCCGGCTTCTTCTAAGTCTGCTCGTAGATTCTGTAGCTCAATAATTTGGCCACTTTTAATGATCAGGGTGTGTTGCTTTAAATAACTCTTTGGTGCTAATCGTAATAACAGGGTACTAATCGGGACGATTAAAATCCCTTTTTTAATCGAAGGCAGTTTAAACAGGGTTTCGATACGGGTTGATATAATGTCCTGATGCGGAGAAAAGTGGTCATAGGGCAAGGTTTCCCAGTCAGGAAAACTGATAAGCTCTAATTTATCATCAACAAAATAGCTAAGCTCTTGACGTAATTTCAGTGCCGTGGGGGTATCACTGGTAATTAAAATGAGTGGTGACTTTTGTTGTTTAGCACATTCACTGATGGTTAACGCTAAGCTCCCCCCTTGAAGGTTCGCAAACGTTAGTCGATCAGTCTCGCTTTTTAGCGTGGGTATATTTATCAATGGAGCTGTTTTCATCTTATTATCTTTTACCAGAGAGGTTAAATAGAAGCGCGTTGTTGAGCGCGAGCTTTTAATTGTTTTGACTGTATATGCAACGTGGTGCGGATCAGTAACTCTCTGTCCTCTTCGCGAATCATTTGGTAATTGAGTTCAATAATATTATTATCGATATTCGTTACCTGGGCATAACAGTAAATAGCAGCGGATTCTTCAGGAATGAAAATTTTCAAACGCACATTTTGAGCAATTTCGAAACATTGATTTTTCGCGTCAAATAAACATTTCCCGGCACTAAATGCAGTGCTCACATAATGAAACTGTTTATCATCTTGTTGGCTTAATACATAACTTAATAGGGTATTGATTTTAAGGTTCTGTGCTTGCAGGTATCCCCACAGAACTTGAGTGGTTTCATTATTTAGCTTTAAAGGCTGTAAGCTATGTGAGTCAATATTAGCCAGATCACTTGCCATACGAAAAGGCGCTGGAATTTCAACTTCAAACTCATTTTCATCAGGTATTTTTTCATCGTTTTTAAGTGTTTCGACATTAAGGCTTAGTGGGTGCTCAACGATAAAATATTGGTTGTTTGTCATTATTTGTCCTGATTCCTAATATTGAAGGTTCCTTGCACCCTAAAGATACATTAGAATGCCAATTAATAAAAATAAATGTAATAAAAACAGGGCGGTTATGTTTTACCCTTTAAGTCTCTTCATCGGCTTGCGTTATACCAAGTCTAAGCGAAATAACAAATTTGTCTCTTTTGTCTCTCTATTTTCAACGGGTGGCATTACCCTAGGTGTTTTAGCCCTGATCACGGTTTTATCGGTCATGAATGGTTTTGAATCCGAGTTAAAAACGCGTATTTTAGGTGCCGTGCCGCAGGCAGTATTAAGTAATCAAACTCAAACCGTTGATGATTGGCAACAAAAAAGAGTCCCGCTACTTGAAATAGAAAATGTCAAAAGTGTGGAGCCTGTTATTAATAATGAGGCGATTATCCAAAGCGCTAAACATTTGCAAGGGGTTACCTTTGAAGGAATTTATCCTGAATACTATGCCAGTGAGGTGGTGAAATCGCACATTTATGCGGGACGATTAGAAGATCTGACCTCTCGTTCTTACAATATAATTATTGGCCGGTCACTTGCACGCGACTTAAGTGTCAGTGTGGGTGATAAAGTACGTATCATCTCTGCTCGTGGTACCCGTTTTACTCCCCTTGGACAACTCCCTAGCCAACGTAATTTTACCGTAAAAGGATTCTTTGATGTGGGCTCCGATGTCGATAAATATTTAGTGTTAATGCATGCTAAAGATGCCGCTAGATTGATTCGCATTAATGAAGATCAAGTCACTGGGTTGCGTTTCTCATTTGATGATCCCTTTGATGTGATGAGTTGGACACCCCCACATTTACAACAGGGGGAGACGATTACTGATTGGCGAAGTACTCATGGAGAGTTATTTGCAGCAGTTAAGATGGAAAAAAATATGATTTGGCTTCTGCTTTGTCTCATTATTGCGGTTGCTGCTTTTAATATTCTTTCTTCATCGGTGATGGTCGTTAGTGATAAAAGTGCCGAAGTCGCTATTTTAAAAACCCTCGGTATTACCGGTAAAACCTTAAATCTTGTTTTTATTATTCAAGGTGCATGGAGCGGCATTATTGGTGCATTAATTGGTACGGGCTTAGGTCTGTTATTAAGTACCTATATCAATGAAGTGTTACGTTTTTTAGGTTTGCATTTACTTGAAAATGCCTCAGGTGGTGCGAGGTTACTGCCTGTACTGCATGAACCTACACAAATTTTAGTGATTATGTTTGGCGCGATGTTATTAAGTTTATTAGCCACACTCTATCCCGCTTATCGCGCCGGAAAAGTGAGTCCTGTTGAGGCATTAAGGTATGAATAGTATGCAAAAAAATGAACAATCTGTATTAATTACTTGTTCTGATCTTGGTAAAACATACCAAGATGGAAATCTCAGTAATAGCGTTTTAGAAAACGTTAACCTAGCCGTCCATGAAGGAGAGTTATTAGCCATTGTGGGGAGCTCTGGCTCAGGTAAAAGTACCTTGTTACATCTGCTGGGTGCGTTGGATAAACCCTCTTGTGGTGAAGTCTCTTATCAAAACAAAAATATCCATCTATTAAATGATAAAAAACAGGCTAACTGGCGTAATCAACATTTGGGTTTTGTTTATCAATTTCACCACTTATTATCAGAATTTAGTGCACTTGAAAATGTGGCAATGCCACTGTTAATTGCAGGTGTTAAGATTAAAACTGCGCAACAAAAAGCAACCCAAATGTTACAGCGGGTTGGTCTCGAACATCGTATCGAACATCGACCTTCCGAGCTTTCAGGTGGTGAACGTCAACGTGTCGCTATTGCCCGTGCATTAATTAATGAGCCTAAATTAGTCCTCGCAGATGAACCAACCGGTAACCTAGATGCAACGAGTGCAGAGAGTATCTACCAGCTTATTAAGACCTTAAACAGCGAGCTTGGTACCGCGTTTGTTGTGGTCACCCATGATCAACACTTAGCGAATAAACTAGATAGGCAATTATTGATGGTCAGTGGCATTTTACAGGACGCACAATAATGTTTCGTCCGTTATCATTATTTGTCGGTCTTCGTTATAGTCGCGCAAAACATAAAAATAAGTTTGTTTCTTTCATCTCTATTGCCTCTATTTTAGGCATATCGTTGGGTGTAATGGTGCTCATTGTTGGGTTATCCGCGATGAATGGCTTTGAGAAAGCGTTGCGTGACCAATTGCTCTCGGTTATCCCGCATGTCGAACTTGAAGTGGTTAATGGTTCGTTTAACGATTTAGAATCAAGTTTACGTACCGTTGAAAGTAATCCCCATGTGTTAGGTGCTAGCCCCTATATTAACCTCAGTGGTCTATTACAAAAAGATACAAAAATGAAAGCGTTGCAGATCCGTGCGATTACCCCTGAAACAGAGGATCGTGTTACTGAGATTGGGCAATATATTGAGCAGGGCGGATGGGAACTGTTAACTGCAGGTGAACAGCAAATTATTCTTGGCAAAAATGTTGCCAAACAACTTGGATTAACTGTTGGCCAGTCGTTAATTTTGCTATTACCTCAGCCTAGCCGTGGCAATAAATTGAAACCACCTAGAGTTATACCGTTAACCTTGGCGGGTATCTTTGAGATGGGGGGGCAAGTAGATAGTACATTAGGCTTTATTCATATTGATGATGCACAAAAAATGCTCGGCCTGAGTAGTGCCAACGCCATCGCTTTCAAAGTTGATGATATTTTGGATGCCCAGAAAATTTCACGTGAGGTCGGATACAGTCTCCCTGATTACATGTACATTAAAAGTTGGATCACTAGCCAAGGTTATCTATATCAAGATATTCAGATGGTAAAATCATTAATGTATGTGATCTTATTACTGGTAGTTGCAGTCGCCTGTTTTAATATCGTTTCAACACTGGTGATGGCGGTTAATGAAAAACGTGGTGATATCGCTATCTTGAAAACAATGGGGGCGTCAACGTGGAGTTTGCGCTTTATTTTTATTGTCCAGGGGGCTTTCAATGGTTTGGTTGGCAGTGTCATTGGCGCGATAGCAGGCAGTTATATTGCGCTTAATCTAACGGCAATAATAAAAACCTTAGAGGCAGTCATTGGCCATAAAATCTTGTCTGGTGATATCTACTTTATTGACTTTCTTCCCTCAGAGCTTAATGTTGATCAGGTCGTAGTGGTTTCTTCTTTGGCATTCTTAATGAGTGTCTTAGCCACGTTATATCCTGCATGGCGAGCAAGTAAAATACAACCCGCCCAGGAGTTAGGATATTCTCACTAAAGTAATTAACCTTAAATCAACCAATATCCTACTGTGAACAATCATAGTGCCCCAAGTGTGATTAGATTTTGGTAGATTCCTTCTGCCATTTTCTGATAACCCAATGCATTAGGGTGAATGATATCGCTATGTAAGGCAGGTTGTCTGAGAATATCTGACATCAGCTCATTATCAACAGGCACACTCATTTTATCAGCGACTTGCTGGTACTGTTTTAAGGGTGTTAACAGTAGATTCGTATTAGGTACTGCAATTAATAGCACCGTAATATCGCGTTCATTAGCAAGGGTTATCATCGCTTCAAGGTTACTTTGCATCTTTTCTAAACTACGTTTTTGCAGCATATCGTTTGCACCATGACAAAGTAATAACATTTGTGGTTGATGCTGATCGAGTAAGCCTGCTAAGCGTTTTAACCCTTCTTTACTAAGCTCCCCATTGATACCTTCATTAACAACCGTTAATCCGCTTAATTCACTTAATACTGCAGGGTAGCTTTGATTAGGTGACGCGCCATAACCAAAGGTGAGGCTATCACCAAAGGCAAGTATAGGTTGTGTTGTATTGAGTTTTTTTAACATAGGGGATTCCGAGCAAGCGAGTAGAGAGACACAGATCATGAACAACAGTACTATTTTCATTTTTTATTTTTCTCCGGGGAAGCTTATTAATATTTAGGAAGAAAAAAGATAAAAAAAAACGCACTCAAGGTGCGTTTTAAAAGGCTATTGATTCAATGTTAGTCATCGATAATGTTTAATAGCGCTAATAGATGAATAAATAGGTTAAATAGATTCATGTATAGAGAGACTGTTGCACGGATGTAGTTTGTTTCACCACCATTGATGATGCGGCTTGTATCAAACAAAATAAAGCCCGACATAATTAAAACGACAACACTGCTAATAACCACTTGCATGATTGGAATCTGTAGGAAGATATTTGCAACCATTGCGATAAGCACAACGATCATACCTGTCATTAAGAAACCGCCCATAAATGAGAAGTCTTTCTTAGAGGTTAATGCGTATGCTGATAGTGCGAAGAAGATCAGGGCTGTTGAGCCTAATGCCTGCATAATCAGTGATGCACCATTTTCCATTGCTAGATAATGGTTAAGCATATTACCGAGTGATGCACCCATCACACCAGTGAACATAAATACCCAGAATAGACCTTTGCCTGTATCTGCTGTTTTAGATACAACGAATAAAAGACCAAAACCAACTAGCATTAAAACAAGTGACATGCCGCCACCAATATTCATCATTGTAGCAAGTGTCGCTGTCAATGCAGAGAAAGCCAGTGTCATGCCTAATAGAATATAAGTGTTTTTAAGTACTTTGTTAATCGAAACAGAAGCACTACCTGTTTGAGTTTGTATAAAAGGTGAATTCATTATATCTCCTAAAAAGTAAGTAATATTACTTTTGACATAATACGCCCTTTAACTGGAAAAACAATGGCTTTTTTAGTAGGGTTTTTATTCGCAACAAAAAGGCATTTAAGATAATATTTAAGCTTACCTACATTACTTAGTATGAGTTGTGAATTTTTATAAGTTATTGTATAAATTTGTATATTTCTCATTGCTATTAAAATTTTAAATGGAATTATAAATGAAAAAATTAAGCACCTTGCTTGTGCTAATCTCCATTACCTTATCATCATTTGCAGCACACACTGTAAACCATGAAAAGGGGGCTGAGCGTAATGAATTACTCATTATTATTCCTGCTGATGTTAAAGATGATTATGATTTATTTGTGAATGGACGCGATCCATTAAAAATAAAGGATTTTGGTGGACAGTACTCTCGTAGAGATGTAGTTGAAGTATTGTTAACGCAACAAGCTTTATACCTTGGTGGCATGTTAGACCCAATTCAGCTAACTGTTTCACCTTCACATGCACGTATGATTAAGCAGGTTCGTTCCGGTGCTGTTGTCATGAGTGGCAATTCTATTTGGCATGATGCATTCAACAAATCAGATTTTGCGTATGTATCGGATGCCATTATTGAGGATGGGATGTTTGAAGCGGGTATATATACCACCCCAACAAATCAAAACACATTACAAGCGAAGACACTTTCAGATATTCAGAGGTTAACAGCTGTTTCCAGCAAAGCTTGGTTAGTGGATTGGCAAACTTTAAATAGCATGGAAATGAGTTCATTGATCAATACAGTCAAATGGTCATCAATGGTAAAGATGGTTGCAAGAGGGCGTGCAGATTTTTTGTTAGCGCCATTTCAGCCAACCGATGACATGTCATTTATTGTTGATGGTGTACATTTGGTGCCTGTACCCGGTATTAAAGTGGGTTTAAAAGGAACGCGTCATTTTGCTGTATCGAAACAGCACGCAAGAGGTAAAGATGTTATTCAGGCATTAAATAAAGGTATAAAAATACTTAAAGAGCAAGGGGTAGTGAACCAAGCCTATATAGACTCTGGATTTTTCAATGCGAAAGTGAAAAATTGGGAAAACATAATATAAATGAGCGGTGATGTTACATTTGATATTCTAACTACGAATAGAGTAATAATAAAATATCATTCAAGATGATTTGTACCATGGTTACATATTTTAGACATAAAAAAAGGCGCTTAATGCGCCTTTTATAGTATGAGTAGGGGAGGCTTATTTAGCGCCTTCAATGATACCTACAAATTCTTCAATAATAAGTGCAGCACCACCAACTAAACCACCGTCGATATCAGGTTGTGCAAATAACTCTTTAGCAGATGCAGCTTTAACACTACCACCGTAAAGAATTTGTACTTTTTCTGCTACTACTTCACTTTGTGCTTTTAACCAGTTACGGATATGTGCATGTACTTCTTGAGCTTGCTCAGAAGTTGCAACTTTACCAGTGCCGATTGCCCATACAGGTTCGTATGCAATTACACAGTTTTCAAGTGCTTCAATACCAGCAAGGTCGATAACAGCTTTAAGCTGAGTTTCAACAACGGTTGTTGTAACGTTTGTTTCACGCTCTTCAAGAGTTTCACCAATACAAAGAACTGGTACTAAGCCGTGTGCTTGAATTGCAACGAATTTAGCTGCTACAACAGCATCTGTTTCGTTATGGTACTGACGACGCTCAGAGTGACCCACTAAGCTGTATTTAGCACCGAATTCTTTAACCATTACTGGAGAAGTTTCGCCAGTGTAAGCACCTTCAACGTTTGTGCTTACATCTTGTGCACCAAATTCAATGCTGTTGTTTTCAGTTAATGTTGCAACTTGCTCAATAAAGATAGCTGGCGGACATACTGCTACTTCTACATTTGTTGCAGCATCAGATGCCGCTTCAAGACCTTTGATAAGTGTAGAAACAGATTCTTTAGTACCGTTTAATTTCCAGTTACCCATTACAAGAGGTGTTCTCATTGATGTTCTCCATGTTTAATTTAAATAATGTTGTTAGCTGAATTGATTATAAATGACTATCAAATGAAAACTATCATTATTTGTTATATCGCACATGAAATAAGTTAAAAGAGCCAATAAAATGATCTAAAGCAAAATGCATGAAGTTCTTTAATATCAATGGCTTTGGTTGGTTATTTTTGGTGTTTTATTATTTTTAAGATACTTTGATTTAGAATAATAAATTAACATCTAAATTGCATAAAAACGAAAAAAAAAGCATAAATTACTGTTTTTTATAATAGTATTATTTAATGACAAGGCGCTGTTTTGGAGATTAAAATTTATATTTATCTGTTACAAAATACAAAACCAACTCAGTAACTATCTCACGCTAAATATTCCAACCTGATCTTAAAATTAGTATACTTCCCCTTTTATAATGCCAAATAGAACATTAGCTCAAAATGAGAAGTAGTCATGAATAACAAAGAAAAGATTGAAACCCCGGTTGAATTTAGAAAACTTCAAAAACGACTAAAGAAAAATGTTGGTAATGCGATTGTTGATTACAATATGATCGAAGACGGTGATGTTGTGATGGCTTGTATTAGTGGGGGAAAAGACTCATTTGCCATGTTAGATATTCTGTTGCAATTACGAAAATCAGCACCGATCAATTTTGAAGTTATTGCTGTGAACCTTGATCAAAAGCAACCAGGATTCCCTGAGCATATATTGCCGGACTACTTTGAAAAATTAGGTATACCTTATTACATCGTTGATAAAGATACGTATTCAGTGGTAACAGAGAAAATAGAAGAGGGTAAAACAACTTGTGGGCTTTGTTCTCGTTTACGTCGTGGCACATTGTATTCCTTCGCAGAGAAGATTAACGCCACTAAAATTGCATTAGGCCATCATTTAGATGATATCGTTGAAACGATGTTCCTAAATATGTTTTATGGTTCTCGTTTAAAAGCGATGCCACCAAAGCTAAGATCAGACGATGGACGAAATGTTGTGATCAGACCACTAGCATATTGTCGAGAGAAGGATCTGATTGAGTATGCTAATCATGAACAGTTTCCAATTATTCCTTGTAACCTATGTGGTTCACAAGAAAACTTACAGCGTCAAAATATTAAAGCGATGTTAATTGATTGGGATAACCAAACACCTGGTCGTGTCATGAGTGTTTTTAAATCAATGCAAAATATTAGCCCTAGTCAATTAGCAGATAAAAATTTATTTGATTTTGAAAACCTACCACTGGATCGTGAAGGGGAGAAGGCACAATATGCTTTTGATGAAGCAGTGGTTTCATCGACTAACATTGATGAGTCAATGTATATTGACGTGAGTAATGTGTATTAATATAAGTAAACAAAAAGCCCTGTCATAAACAGGGCTCAAGTTTTAAGGGTTTTACTAAATAATAGTTTAAAGTGGGCTAGGGCGTGCTATCAAGAAGCCTTGTACACCATCAATGTACATATTTTCTAATATCTGCTTCTGCTCTAGGTGTTCAATCCCCTCCGCGATAACACGACAATCCATTCGATGTGCTACATCAATAATCATGCGTACAAATTGCTGATTAGCGCTGTCTCTTTCGATGTTACTAATTAAGCTCGCATCAACCTTCACGAAATCGGGTTTCAATTCTTTAAATAAGCGAAATGAGCCAATACCTTTACCAAAATTACAGATAGCTGAACGTGAACCGGTACGTTTTAACATATCAAATACGCGTTTACTTGCAACGAGGTTACTATCAAGTACCACCTCTTGCATCTCAAATATCAATGAAGCTGCAATATTAGATTCGCGTAATAGTAAGCGTTCTAACCAAACAATAAAGCTACTGTTCTGAATCGCAGCACTAGTAATATTTACACCCCAACGCACACTGCCATCGGTTTTATGACGACATTGGCTGATTACTGTTTCAAGTATTAGTTTTTCAAGTTTCACACTAAGGTCGACACGTTGTGCCATAGCAAAAACCGTATCAGTTGGGATCATACTATTGTTTTCACCAATAAAACGGGTGAATATTTCTTGGTAGCCTTTCATGTTACGGTGTATCGCTTGGATAGGTTGATGTAATAACATCAGTGCTCTTTTAGCAATAATTTCTTCGATAATATTGCGCCAATGTTGCTGACCAAACTGAGTTTCATCACTATCCAATTGTTCAAATGCCCAATTATTAACGCCTTCAGTTTGTGCTTTTGCTAATGCTAGGTCAGTGCGAGCGAGCACTTGCTCGGGTAGTTGTCCTGATATGATAGATGAAATACCATTATATGCGACACTATCGAGTTTATTTAATGCTTGGTATTGGTCAAATTGAACTTTTAAATTCTTAGCCATTATCTGTGCGTCACTGATACTCATATCCTGAGTAATAACGGCGAAATCAGAACCACTGATACGGTAAAGTGATGAGCTTGAATGACGTTCTGTTACTTTGCTGATTAAATTTGCAATACTGACGATATATTCGTCACCATGTTGAAAACCACGTTGTGAATTGATGGTATTTAATTCACTAGCACGAATGATTGATAAAATAGCATGTTGTTGGTTTTCTTCACTGCTGAGTATATCTGTTAATGCTTTACGAAATGCGTGGCGATTATTGAGCCCGGTTAAGTTATCCATATTAACTTGATGTGCAAGTTGTAAAATCTGTTTTTCTTGATTCTGCAATGCGCGATGAAATTGCTTTTTTTGTTCGTGTAACTGCTCAGAAACCTTAGTGAATGAACCAACAGTATTACTATCTTCTGAGATCTCACTGATTAATGTTTTTTCAATTTTTTTGAACAAACGATAATAAAGAAAGGTTATTGATAGTGAAATTAAAATCAAGGTAAAGTAAATAACCAATAGTACCTGCTTCATCAAAGCGAGTAGCTGACTATTTTTGGTTTTATATTCAAATAAAGTTGATCCATTATTTGACAGAAAAGCGGTTGCCTTAATGTCACCTAATAAAGCATCAATAGTACTTAAGTTTGTATTTTCGAATATTAACGGATTGCTTAATTTATTTGGGCTGATTTTTATATAATTAAATACATTATAGTCAACAAGTTGAGCTAGTAATTCGCCATTTAATTGCCTGTTAATGATCTGTTCATTAACTTTGGTTGCGGTTACTGTTTGTTGCTGAATAAGCATCTCATTAAACGTTAATTTACATATAACGGTTGCTAATATAGCGAATAGCAACACAATAAGATTACTTACCCAGAGACTTTTTTTATACTCGTTCATACAAAATCTACTCCGTGATGTGATATTTTTTTTATATATTGCTAGTTGTACATGAATACACTTGTAATAACAAATATCTTTTAACTGTATGTTGTTTATTACTTTTAAAAACTAAAAAATAATAAGAACATTTTAGATCAAACTTTCTTATTTTCTGTAATCAGGTTTATGGCTTTGTAGTAGATGTTTTGTTTTACTAGATTTTGGTGAATTATATACATTTTCAGTAATGTCATTTTCTACAATTTCACCATCATTCATCACAATGATATGATCACTGATATGTCTTACTAGACTCATATTGTGGGCAACTACGATAAAACTTACCCCTTTTTGCTCCTGTATCTTTAAAAGTAGGTTAATCAACTTAAAACGTAAAGAAATATCGAGGCCTGCCAATATCTCATCTGCAATAATTATATCTGGATCAAGAATCATCGCTCTTGCAAGTGCTACTTGGTGTTGTTGAACGCTAGAGAGCATGTTTGGATAAAATGACAGATAATCGGGCAGTAAACCAACAAGACTTAGGGTGTTTTTAATTTGCTGCTGTTGCTGTATGGCTGTCATATTACTGTTTAATTTTAATGGCGCAGTTAAAATACGACCAATCGTTGCTTTAGGGTTGAGTGATTCACTTGGCGCATGGAATAACATACGAATTGATTTACAACGATCTTGAACGCTGATGTTTCGAAGTGATTGTCCTTGCAGATATATGTCGCCGCTACTTTGTGTGCGTAGCCCCGCAATAGTTTGTACTAATGTACTCTTACCTGAACCACTTTCTCCAATAATAGAGACTGTCTTGCCCTTATCTAAAGAAAAGTTAACATCTCGATAAGCATATTGTAACGTTGAAGAAAATATTCCGTTACTGCGGCGATATGTTTTGCAAAGATTATTTATGTTAAGTAGTGTTTGCATCTATTTTTCATCTAATGTTGGAAAGTGGCACCGAATAACATGACCTTTGTAGTTAACTGCAGTTGGGTTTGTTACACAGGTTCTCTGTGCTTTAGGGCATCTTGGTCCCAATCGGCAACCAATTGGTAGCTGATTGGCGGGAGGGATACTACCTGGCAGTGTATATAGTTGACTTTTATGGTCTAGGTTTTCATCATAATTTAAAATGGTCTTAATCATCGCCTGTGTATAAGGGTGCATTGGGCTATTGAGAACCTGCTTATAACTTCCAGACTCAACCGTTTGCCCACAATAAATGAGTGAAATATAATCGGATAAATTGCTAATGCTACCAAAGTTATTACTCAACAATAAAATCGTGGTGTTATGCAGCTGATTTAATTTATACAGCAATCTAAAAATTTGTGCTTGAGTGACGGCTTCCATTGAAGTTGTTGGTTCATCTGCAATTAATAAGCGCGGGTTATTTGCAATTGCCATTGCTATCATTACTTTTTGGCAGATACCCTCAGATAATTCATGTGGATAATTGCGAACTACTTCTTGATCATTCTGCACACCCACTTTATGTAATAACTCTTTAATTATTTGTTTATGTGTCGATTTAGAAACGATTTTATTCAAAAAATGTATTTTAGATTTCCCTTCCGGCAGTACTTCGCGCATTTGATCGAATATTTTTTTACTGGGGTCGAGGTAAGAGCGTGGATTTTGAAAAATAATGGCTATCTCTTTGCCCATTACTTTTCTTCGTTCTTTTGAAGATAATTTTAATAAATCGATATTACCCAAAAACATGCGGTCTGCAGTGACAATCCAATTTTCGTTGTGCACTCCCAAAATAGCTTTTGCGATTAAACTTTTTCCTGATCCTGATTCACCTACAAGGCCGTGTATTGAACCATCAACAATATTAAGTGTCGCTTTATCAATAACACGTATCTTGCCCTGTGCGGTTAAAATATCGATACTGAGGTTACGGACATCAAGCAGTGCCATTAGTCTTCTCCTTCAATAACTGCATGGCGAATACCTTCTGCAAAAATATTAAAAATAATGATAATCATAAAAATAGCGAGCCCAGGAAAAAGCACTAGGTAGGGTGAGATATAGATAAGGTCAAGATTTTTAGCAATCAAAGCTCCTAGCTCAATCTCTTCCAAATTCGCACCAAAACCAAGAAATCCAAGGGTGGTTATCTCTAATACCGCCATTGTAAAAATACGATTTAAAAGGGTAACAATAGGTTCAATAATATTAGGTAAAATCCCGTATCTTAGTAACCTTAAATTAGTTGAACCATCAAGACGCAGAGCAACAACGTATTGTTTATTCAACTCTGTTTCAATGCAGTTATAAATACCACGGATGAATTGTGGTAATAATGACAGCGAGACAGCAAGTAAACTATTCTCAAAGCTCATGCCAAAGAGCACAATTAATATTAGTGCCGTTAATAGCGTTGGAATGGTTAATAACGCATCAAGCAGATGATGCACGATACTAGCTTTGACACCTTTTAATAAAGCCGCAGTAGACCCAATAATGAGTCCTAACAAGGATATTGCAACAGTAATGAGTAGTGCACCGGTCAGTGTTAATTGAATCCCTTTTAATAGCCGTGAAAAAGTGTCTCGGCCAAGGTCATCAGTGCCTAATAGATGTGCAGGATTCGAACCATCCACCCAATAGGGCGGTAATAGCAGCATATCAGGGTGCTGAAGTGCTGGCGGGTAAGGCATTATATATTGACAGAATATCGCTATTAATATCAACGCAACGACTGCCCACATAGAGACCACTGCTATGTTTTTAGATTTAAATATGGACCAAATATACTGCTGTGGTGATTGAATTTTTTCTTCGTTAAATTCATTATTGATCAGCATATAAAACCTTCCTTTTAGTTGGAGAGATAAGCACTAAAAGTAGGTCAACGATAATACTCAAAATAAGTATAAACCCTGAAATAATTAGTATCGCCGTAGAGAGTGCAAGGTAATCTCCTTGCTGGATGCTTACGAATAGCCACATGCCTGCACCTTGATATGAAAATACAATCTCGATGGCCATTGCGAAAGAGATGATGGTGCTTATTTGTAACCGTAATTGATGAATAATAGGGGGGATTGCATTTTTTAAAACATGTCGATAAACAATTTGTGGCCGAGAGAAGCCTTTTGTATGTGCCGCTTTTATATAATTACTGCGCATAATCATCGTGATCGAATGACGTGTTAAGCGAATAATCTCAGAAATAAGAAATATAGCTAACACTGTCGCTGGCAAAACAATGTGCACCAGATGATTATAAAATGCTGACAATTGATATTGTTCAGAAACCAGTAATGAATCAATTAGCATAATCCCAGTGACCATAGGCACTTCGTAAATAACGCTAATATTACCATCAATAGGCATTACCCAACCTGTTAAATTAGGTAGCATAGTAAAGATAATCGCAACCCAAAAAACAGGCAATGCTAAGCCAATTAAAGCGATTGACATAATACTGTAGTCAATCCCTCTATTCCGCTCTAACCCCGCTAAAATACCTAACGGTACACCAATAATGCTGGCAAATATGAAGGCGAAGAAACACAGCTCTAAGGTAGAGATAAAAGCGATTAATGCTGTTTTAAGTATGGGTTGATTGTCAAGTGCTGACACACCCAATTCACCCTGAGATATTGAAATTAGGTAATCAAGGTATTGACTAAAAACATTACTATCAAGCGTATTTCCAACCGTCAGATGTTGAATTGAAAATGCAATGATAGTGAGAATAATTGACGTAATACAGAGTAGGTATAAGCGTCGAATCAGATAATTAAACATATTATTTAATTTGTTCCTTAGTCAAAGGGGGAACTTTATTTACTGAATGAAGATCGATTCCGGTTAAAGGGTTCATCTGTAAACCAGAAATATTGTTATTAAACACGTCAAATCTCAACAGGTGAGCAATAGGAAGATAGATAAGTTGATCTTGTGTATATTCCTGAAGTTGATAATAGTTTTTTACTCGTTGCACGAAATTCGTTTCTAATAATGTATTATCGAGCAAAGCTTGTACTTTAGTATCGCACCATTGTCCTGTATTACCTTCTATTTGATTCGAACTACAGCTGAAAAGTGGTCTAAATAGATTATCAGGATCTTTTATATAAGGGCTAATGCCGGTTAAATAAAGATCGTACTCACCAGCCATAAGGGTAGCATTTAACTCTTCATTGCGTAATTGAATTATCTCAGTGTTGACGCCAATTGTGGCTAGGTTGGATTGAATTAACTCTGCTGTTTTATAAAAGTTGGGGTTGAAAATTGAACTCTTTATTGGTGCCACAATACGTAACGTTTGTGAAAAATCAAATTCACCATTCTGTAATTTCTCTCTACTGTGTTCCGGTGTGTAATAGACGAGTGGCGCGCGTGGATTATATGCCCATGAGTTACTTGGTAATAAATTATTTGCGGCAGTTGCATTTTCAAAATAAACGGCATCGAGTATTGTTTGACGATCAATTGCACTGCTCAGGGCGTGGCGAACATCGCTATTCTGCAATGATTTACTTTTCGTATTAAAGGCAATTAATGCAACATTTCCCGTTGGCTGGCTGCTTAACGAAAATAGTTCATTTTTACTTATTTGTTTTACCTGACTCGGAGCTGGGTTAGTGATGATATCGCATTCACCAGAAAGTAGTTTTGCATAACGTTTGGTACTGTTTGGTGTGACATCAAAGATCAATTGCTTGATATTTGATGGCTTTTCCCACGGCTTTGTATGTGCTTGGAAGCGAATAAGACGTTTCGTACTATTTTGTTTGAATTGATAAGGACCAGTACCAATGGGGAGGTAATCAATTTGTGCTTTATTGTCATTTTCCAATAAAAGTTGTGCATATTCCTTAGAATGAATTACAGCGTAATGAGCTGCAAGGTTAGCAAGTAATGTCGCATCTGACTTATTCAACATAAATCGAATCGTGTAATCATCGACCTTAACAATATCAGCAACTAAGTTGGAGAAAGGGTGGTTATATAAATAGGTCTCCGCCACAACGTTGGTTAAATGGAAAGGATGTTCTTTAGCGAGCATTCTATCAAAACTAAAAATAACATCTTCTGCATTTAATTGT
The DNA here is from genome assembly GCF_030161115.1 of Psychromonas marina. Classification (GTDB taxonomy): domain Bacteria; phylum Pseudomonadota; class Gammaproteobacteria; order Enterobacterales; family Psychromonadaceae; genus Psychromonas; species Psychromonas marina. The sequence goes on along the minus strand of NZ_BSPQ01000013.1, from coordinate 79,555 downwards.
CGGCTTGGCGTGAAATAATCATTGTGATGAAAGTTAACATCTCTACGTAGATAAAATGTATATTCAGTTTTTTTACTGTTCACTTCCCATCGAAGTGCAATATCACTCACAAAACGTTGGCTAATAGGGTCAATTTTTACCAAACGGTTATATAGCTGATGTGTGGTTGCATCGAGTGTTGCTACATCATGACTAATTTGTGGATTAAATGAGTGCGGTGCTTTATCACTACAATAAAGCAAAGTATCCGTGATTGTCGATTCTGTTTGATAGCAAGCGGATATAAACGCTAAGCTGAAATATATAGGTAAAAATCGCATTATAAAGTGAGTATTCCGTTTGTATGATTGTGTATTAGAACAAGTTTTGTTGAAAAAAATAATGAAGTTGATCAATTAGTTGAAGATTGATCTGCCTTTTCTAGTTTATTATCTGCTTTCTCGTTAGTTTCTATCATGTTCAGAATATGAAACATTAGCATTAGTGCAACAGCTGCAAATACAATGGTGCCTAATGCTTGACCATACAGAATACCTGGTGCGGAAAAATAAATCGCGCCAATGCTAACAAAAGGCACTGTGCCAAAACTTACCTTTCCTAAATTGAGCAGTGTTGCATATTTAGCGTAACCAAGATTGTTCAAAAATGCCATGCAGACCAAGGTAATACCTGTAAATATAAAAGTGATAGAAATATGTTGACAAAAAATACGGATAATTTGAGCCGTTTCATTTTGTGCATTAAAAATGTTGACGATAATTTCTTGCCCCAACGATAAAAATAATGAGATGACTAAACAATAAGTGGTCATAAATTTTATGCTTTCGGTGAGTATTTGACGTAAGCGTTTGAAATTATTTGCTCCATAATTTTGTCCTATGATTGGGGCTATTGCGCCAGAAACAGCAAACATTAATGCAAACGCAACGGGTATAAGGCGTCCTATAATTGCCCAACCTGCTATATATTCGGTGCCAAATTTTGCTACTTCATAAGTGACATAAAGGTTGCCTAATGGGGTTGCAATTTGTGTGAGTATTGCGGGAAATGCTACATTGATAATTATTTTTGTGTCCATTAGAAAGCCCGACAACGTTGGAAAGGCTATCAATTTGTATCTAAAAGCTACATAAAAAACGCTTAGTCCGAATGCGATGATGCGAGCTATTAGTGAAGCAATGGCTGCACCTTGTAGATCTAAACCTACTACAAATATAAATAAAGGGTCTAATAATGCATTTACAATCGCAGCAAGTAAGGTGACATACATAGCATGTTTAGCATGCCCAAAACAGCGTAGGCTTGCACTCATCTGCATAGATAATGCAAGAATAGGTAGTGACAGAATGATAATACGCAAATAGTTTGTTGCTTCGGTCAGCACTTCATTTTCAGCACCAAGATAGGATAATAATCGCGGTGCTAATAACCAGATAATAAATGTAATTAATACGCTAAAGAGCGTTGTGAAAAGGGATATGTGGCTTATGTATCGACGTCCAGCATAGTGTTGTTGTTGGCCAATATATTTCGATGTAATTGCACTATTTGCAATGGTTAATCCAATTCCGATAGCCGTGATAAAAAATAGAATTGCACTGGCATATCCGATTGCAGCTGTATAGGTCGTGTCGTGTAATAAACTGATGAAGTATATATCTGCCAAGTCCACCATAAAAATAGCGATTAAACCAACCGCATTGGTAGTGGACATGGAGATAACATGTTTAAGAATTGAACCTGATAAAAATTTAGCAGGCGTTTGCATCGCGAGTCTTAAGCATGAATAGTGGCAAATTTATCTATTAATTGCTGTTCAGTTTCTACATTATCTGGATCAACGATTATGCAGTTATTGATAGGGCATACAGCCTGACAAGTAGGTTTGTCATAGTGACCCACACATTCAGTACAAAGATTGGGATCAATTTCATATATTTCTGCACCAAAACTGATTGCTTCATTCGGGCATTCCGGATCGCACATATCACAGTTGATGCAGTTATCTTTAATTAATAATGCCATTATTTATGCGGATTACGTGTATCTGCACCATTGGTCAAGTTACGCATTAAGAGACCATGGCTTAAATCAATCTCTTTTGGTACTGGCATGTATAAAACATGACCAGAACCTGGCGCCACGTCGACTAATTCACCCTTGCGGTTTTGTAACTGTTCGAGTTTAAAGTTAATGTTGCCTTGCGGTGTCATCAGCTCAAGTGCATCACCCACTAAAAATTTATTTTTAACGGTTACTTCAGCCAGACCATTTTCATTACGGCCAGTCATTTCACCCACAAATTGCTGTGTATCGCTGATCGAGTAACCGTAATCGTAATTTTGGTATTTATCATGTGTATGACGGCTTAAGAAACCCTCTGTGTAACCACGGTGTGCAAGATTCTCAAGTGTTCCCATCAGCTTAGGATCAAAAGGGCGTCCAGCAATCGCATCATCCATCGCTTTACGATAAACCTGCGCGGTACGTGCACAATAGTAGAAACTCTTAGTACGACCTTCGATTTTAAATGAATTAACACCTATTTCTAATAGACGTTCAACATGTTGTATTGCACGTAAGTCTTTAGAGTTCATGATATAGGTGCCGTGCTCATCTTCAAACGCAGGCATATATTCATCTGGACGACCTTCTTCCTGTAATAGGAATATCTGATCTGTAGTTTGACCTGTTCCTAAAGTAGGTTCAGGCTTATGGATAGCTACGATGTCGCCTGTTTCATTCTCTTTTGCTTCATGTGCATCGTACTTCCAACGACATGAGTTAGTACAAGTACCTTGGTTAGGGTCACGCTTATTGATGTAACCAGACAATAAACAACGTCCAGAATACGCCATACACAGCGCACCATGTACAAATACTTCAATTTCGATGTCAGGACAGTGTTGGCGTATATCTTCAATCTCATCTAAAGAAAGCTCACGAGATAAGATGACACGTTTAATGCCTTGTGCTTCCCAGAATTTAACGCTTGCCCAGTTAACAGCATTTGCTTGAACACTTAAGTGAATAATCATTTCAGGAAACGCTTCACGTACCATCATGATAAGACCCGGATCAGACATGATTAATGCATCAGGCTTGAGATCCACAACAGGTTTCATATCACGGATAAATGTTTTTAGCTTAGAATTGTGTGGTTGGATATTGCACACAACAAAAAGTTGTTTTCCCTGTGCATGCGCTTCATCAATGCCGATTTTTAATTTTTCTAAATTAAATTCATTATTTCTTACGCGCAATGAGTAACGAGGCTGCCCGGCATAAACGGCATCTGCACCATAAGCAAATGCATAACGCATGTTTTTTAGGGTACCTGCAGGGGAAAGTAGTTCTGGTTTCATAATTTTCTCTTCTGAGTTCAAGTCAGGGCAATAATAATCTGTATTGCAAGGGCTCTTGTAGGTCGCAAAGTTTACGCTTTTTTACAACAAAGAGAAAGGGTTGTGATCGTTATCAACATGAAACAACTAACCTTTATGCTAAGAATTGTATATATTGAAAGCTTAACTAATTAAAAAATCAGGGAAAGTTAAATTAAGTTTCACATTTAGGCTGAGCATCACTATAATGTGGCAATATTTCGGTATTAAAAATTACTTTTCGCCAGCGTACTGGCATCAATCATTTAGGCGTTACATGGAAAACACAGAAAAATTTACAAATAACAAACAGATCATTGCTTTTTTAACTGAGCAATACCCTTTATGTTTCACTTTAGGTAGTGCTGAAGCAAAACCTTTAAAGATCGGTTTGTTTCAAGAGCTTGCAATTCGTTTGGCTGAAGAGCCACGTGTAAGCAAAACACAATTACGTGGCGCATTACGTCAATATACTTTGAGCTGGCGTTACCTGCATTGCGTAAAGCAAGCAATAAAGCGTGTTGACCTTGATGGTGTAGAAGGTGATGAAGTCTCTGAAGAGCATGCAGAACATGCTTTAAAAACATTAAAAGAAAGCAAAGATAAAGCGTTTGCTCACAAGAAAAAAGCTGCAGCCGCTAATAACAGTGAAGAAAAGCCAAAACGTGCTCCTAAAAAAGTAAACGTACCTGCTCGCAATAAAAAAGTTACGCCTAAGAAAGAAGTTGTTGAAGATTTAAGTAACTATAAAGAAGCAACACATTCTGAATTATCAATTAAACAAGATGTTAAAGTTTTATTGGGCAAATCACCAGTTTCTGGTGTCGTTGTAGAAATCATGAAAGATGATGTACAAGTTCAGTTAAACTCTGGCATGACTGTAAAAGTAAAAGCTAAACATTTAATCGTATAGCGATTACTTAACGTTTAATCATATAAAAGGTATTTTAATGAATAAATTTTTTCGCCACTCCCTTATTATTGTTAGTACGCTTTATGCTGGCGCTGTTTTTTCTGCATCCGCAACACTCGATGTCAAAGATATTCCGCAATTAGCGCAACAAGAACAACATGCAAAAGTGGTGAAAAGAGTGAGCGACCTATATAGTCGCTCACATTATAAATTTACTCCCCTTGATGATGGATTATCAAAAAAGATATTTGAACGTTATATCGAACAGTTAGATTTTAATAAACAAATCTTTTTACAAAGCGATATTGATAAACTTAGTGTTTATCAGTTCGCTTTAGACGATAGTTTAAAAACGGGTCGAGTTCAGCCTGCTTATGATATCTTTCAATTAAATTTAACTCGTCGTTATGAACGTTATGCTTATGCTATTTCTTTATTAGAGACCGAAATTAAATTTGATGTCGATGAAAGCTATCAATTTGATCGCAGTGACGCTGAGTGGGCCAACACATCCTCAGAGCTAGATAAAATTTGGCAGCAGAAAGTGAAATCTGATGCTTTATCGCTAAAATTAACGGGTAAAGCGTGGCCTGATATTCAAGAACGTTTAACAAAACGTTATAACAGTGCAATTAAACAGTTAACACAAACTGAAAGTGAAGATGTTTTTCAATCATTCATGAACGCTTATTCACATACTATTGAACCCCATACTAGCTACTTATCACCACGCAATGCTAAACGTTTCAAGATGGAGATGAATCTATCCTTAGAAGGCATTGGAGCAGTGTTACAGCTTGAAGATGACTATACTGTTGTACGAAGCCTTGTACCCGGCGGCCCGGCTGAACGTTCAAAACAGATTTCGAAAGACGATAAAATCATCGGTGTTGGTCAAGATGGTGAAAAAATTGTCGATATTATCGGATGGCGTTTAGATGATATCGTTGACCTTATTAAAGGGCCGAAAGGCACTACCGTTCAGTTACAAATCCAATCGGGTAAAGCGGGTGATGAAAATCGTATTATTCAAATTGTAAGAGAGAAAATACACCTTGAAGATAGGGAAGCAAAATCCTCTGTTGAAGAGATTGACGGTAAAAAAATTGGTGTTATTACGATCCCAAGCTTTTATGTAAATCTCAGTACTGATATTGATCAAGAGCTTACCAAGCTAAAAAAACAAAATGTTGAAGGGGTTATTATTGACCTGCGTAATAATGGTGGCGGTTCACTTTCTGAAGCGACATTATCAACGGGTTTATTTATTGGTGAAGGCCCTGTTGTACAAGTACGTGATAGTCGTAATAAAATTGAAGTTCAATCTGATGTTAATAAAAACGTTAGTTACGATGGTCCGTTAACCGTGCTTGTTAATCGCTATAGTGCTTCCGCATCGGAAATATTTGCAGCTGCTCTACAAGATTATGGGCGTGCGATTATTATTGGTGAACAAACATTTGGTAAAGGTACCGTGCAACAGCATCGTCGTATTTCTCGTTTTTATGATGAAGATGCAGATGTTATTGGATCTGTTCAATATACGATTGCAAAATTCTACCGAATTGATGGTGGTAGTACCCAACATAAAGGTGTTATTCCAGACATTCTTTTCCCTACCGCTATCGAGCATGAAGAGACGGGTGAAAGTTTAGAAAAAAATGCATTGCCATGGGATAATATTAAATCTGCGCAATACAAACAATTTACTGATCTCAACGATGATGTTATTAAACTCACTAAATCGCATCAACAGCGGATAAAAAGTGAAGTCGAATTCACTTATCTTGATGCTGATATCAAAGAGTATCAACAAGAAAAAGATGAAACATCGATTACATTAGTTGAAAGTGAACGTATTAAGCAACGCAAAGAGAAAGAAGCAAAGGCTTTAGTACGCAGTAATGAACGTTTAAAACGTGCAGGATTACCTGAAGTTGAATCGATTGATGATCTACCAGATGATTTTGAACCGATTGATGCTTTCTTGTTAGAAGCTGCTGCAATTACATTAGATTATTCAAAAATGTAATATTAACTTAGCTTTAAAAAAACCGACTCTTAGTCGGTTTTTTTATGGCTGAAAAATAGAATTAAAGGTCAGTTTTAACGCGAGAATTGCCTGAAGTTGGAGCCTGTAAATGTGGTGAATCTTCGATTACGTGATTAGCGTGAACACCAACCCTCACTCTTTACCTCATTGGTTGCACCTTTAGACCGACAAGCAATACCCAAATAGACCGAGTGGTAACTACAATACTTGCTTTGTAGGTCGTGGCTTTAGACCGACAATTGTCCGAAAGGGGGATTTAATCTGCGATGCGCAGGAATGGTAGGGGGGAAGGTTTTGATTTTACTAATAACTAACAGCTAAAAACTATTAACTGTCACTCACTCAACCTTCTCTATATGTAATTCAACACTCTCTTTAGTTACTTCAAGGTAACTAAATTTATGATACCAATCGCCGACATCAATACGTTGATGTGAGTGACCGTTAATATCAAATTGATGTTTTGCAACTTGGTGTGTATGGCCGTGAATGAGGGTAGTGCAATTGTGTTTTACTAATAGTCGTTCAACTTCACTCTGTGTCACGCCCATCATATTGTTGTTCTTATGAACTTTCTTAGATTGGCTTGCCGTTCTAATTTTCCAACCAATTTTTTTACGAAAGTGTAATGGTAAAAGGTTAAAAATAAATTGCAGAACAGGGTTATGAATTACCTTACGCATCTTTTGGTAGTTCTTATCCGCTAAACATAGCGTATCACCATGCATTAACAGCGTACTCGTTCCGTATAGGTCAAGTTCATAATGCTCAGGTAAAAGTTGCATGGAAGATTGTTTTGCATATCTTTTGCCAATCATAAAATCACGGTTTCCGTGAATATAATAAATTGGCACACCATTAATTGATGAATACTGAGATAATTGTTCAGCGACTTCATCCATTAATGGCGTATGCTCATCATCGCCGATCCAAACTTCAAACAAGTCGCCTAAAATATACAATGCATCGATATCTGTTTTATTTTTTTCTAAAAAAGTATATAACGCCTGCGTGATTTTAGGGTGTTGTTCGCTTAGGTGTAGGTCAGCAATAAAGAGCGTTTTCATCATTAAGCAACTGTTACGCTGTTAATAACAACATCTTCAAGTGGCACATCTTGGTGTACAAAACCAAAGTTACCTGTAGCAACATCTTTAATCTTATCAACGATAAGGAAACCATCAACAACTTCAGCAAACACACAGTAACCCCAACCATCAGATGTTTCTGATTTAAAGTCTAAGAATTTATTGTCGTTAACGTTAATGAAGAATTGCGCAGATGCTGAATGCGGTTCCATCGTACGTGCCATTGCTATTGAGTATTTCTTATTAGAAAGACCATTGTTTGCTTCATTTTTTACTGGCTTGTTAGTCTCTTTCTCTTCCATACCTGGAGCGAAACCACCACCTTGAACCATGAAACCATCAATAACACGATGGAAGATAGTATTATCGTAATGACCTGATTCAGCGTATTTAATAAAGTTAGCAGCCGTTTTTGGTGCTTTCTCATGGTTTAACTCAATCTTAATATCGCCGAAGTTTGTGTGTAAAGTAATCATAATCAGATCCTGTCTATAATAAAAAACGTTATCATACCCGATCTACTTAATTCAATAAATACAAAGGGTGAATTTGTTACTCGAGCAGGTTAGAATACCCTTTTTATTTCGCATAGATGGAAAACAGATGTTAAAGATTTACAACACACTAACTAGACAAAAAGAACAATTTAAACCCCTTATCGCTGGCAAAGTCGGCATGTACGTGTGTGGTGTTACTATCTATGATTATTGCCATATTGGCCATGGACGTACTTTTGTTGCTTTCGACACTGTTGCGCGTTACTTACGTTTTAGCGGATACGACCTTACTTTTATTCGTAACATTACTGATGTTGACGATAAAATTATCAAGCGAGCTAATGAGAACGGTGAGACCTGTGATCAGTTAACAAGTCGTTTTACTGATGCGATGCATAAAGATTTTGATGCTTTAAATATGCTGCGTCCTGATTTAGAGCCTCGTGTTACCGAACATATGCCTGAAGTTATTGAGATGATTGAAAAACTGATCAGCAAAAATCATGCTTATGTAGCCAGCAATGGTGATGTACTTTTCTCTGTAGAAAGCTTTAAAGAATACGGCCAATTAAGTGGGCAAAATCTAGAGATGCTTCAAGCGGGCTCTCGTGTTGATGAAGAAGAAAAACAAAGCAAGAATAATCCGATGGATTTTGTGTTGTGGAAAATGGCTAAAGTTGATGAACCATATTGGGTATCTCCTTGGGGCAACGGTCGTCCAGGTTGGCATATTGAATGTTCAGCAATGAACAATAAACATTTAGGTGAAGTATTTGATATTCATGGCGGTGGTTCTGATCTTTCATTCCCACATCATGAAAATGAGATTGCGCAATCTTGTTGTGCACACCATGGTGAATACGTAAATACTTGGATGCACTCAGGTATGGTACAAGTTGATAAAGTGAAAATGTCTAAATCGTTAAATAACTTCTTTACTATTAAAGATGTATTAGACGTTTATGATAGCGAATCAGTACGTTACTTCTTGATCTCTGGTCACTACCGTAGCCAGTTAAACTACTCAGAAGATAATTTAAAGCAAGCTCGTGCAAGTTTAGAACGTTTATACACTGCAATTCGAGACGTTGAATTGATTGGCAATGAGCTTGATAAAAATAGCCCGTTCTATGAAAAATTCTGTGCGGCAATGGATGATGACTTTAATACACCAGAAGCATTAGCGGTATTGTTTGATCTAACGAAAGAGCTAAACCGTGTTAAAGCAACAGACAAGCAACAAGCCGCAGAGTTAGCGCAGTTATTGGTGTCATTAGCGAACGTATTAGGTTTGTTATACCAAGATGCTGATCAATTCATGCAAGGTGATGAATCTGATGATGAAGTTGCGATGATTGAAGCGTTAATCAAGCAGCGTAATGATGCGCGTGCAAATAAAGATTGGCCAAGTGCGGATGATGCTCGTGATAAATTAGCTGCGCTAAAGATTGTTTTAGAGGATGGTGCAAACGGTACAACGTGGCGTAAGCAGTAAATTTAATCAGTTATAAAAATTCACTATCGCATCTGTTTTTGAGGTGCAATAGTGAGTTTATTTAATAGAGCCCACTAACAATATATTACTGAAACAGTACGATTATATTCTGCTGAAACCATCCCCATAACCCTAATGAATGATGATCAAATAAGTTTATGTTTAGGGAAGACTTCATCAAATAGAGTGTGAGCATCAACTCCAATAACATCAGCACAGTTAACCAAGTAAATAAAATAAGCGCAGATAATTTCATTTACTTATCAAACAAGTTTTTATCGCGAATTAATTCTCTTGGTAAATTGTTTTTAAAGCGATTATTTAAGGCTTTACCCATACCGATAATCTGACCACGGTAACTTGCTAACGCTTCACCTGATACCCCTTTTGTTTCTACACCACGAACATCAACACCTTGATAATAAGTTTTAGCTTGTAGTGAATCTAATTCAACAATGTTTTTAGTGGCTTGATTTGCAAAAGCAATAATAAATTCGTGTTGAGTTTTAAATCCTGTTTTACGAACATTGCCAAATTCTTCTGCAATTTTTATACCCAATCGAGAAAAACGCATCTTATTAATAATTGGTTTAATATTGTCTGGGAATAACCAAAACTCTTTATCACGTAGATATAACATGCCATCTATGTCAGTGATGCCAAATTGTGTTTCGAAGTAACTATAAAGTTCTGCTTCTTTTTGGCGGGTAGGGCGGATGAAAGGGAATTTGCCCAATCTTTTTTTAGCGCGTTCTGGGTTGCTCTTTTCTGTTTTACGTAGTGCGGCAACAAAGAAACCTTCACTGTCGTAAACCTGAGGCCAAATATGTAAAAAACCTTCTTCAGTAACGGTTTTATCTGCACCTTCAAAAAGTGAATCAAGGTTTAAGAATTCGATACTGTCAGGATATGCTTGTTGTAATGAATGGCATACCTGTTGGTTTTCTTCCAGACTAAGCGTGCAGGTTGAGTAGATGAGTACGCCATCTTTTTTTAGTGCATGAAAAGCACTCTCGATTAACCCTTGCTGCATAGTAGCGATATCATCAATTGCAGCTTGATTCCAATTTTTCATCGCAAGTTTATCTTTGCGGATTGTACCTTCACCAGAGCAGGGCGCGTCTAATAAAATGGCATCAAAGGTATCGGGTAACCAATTACCAAATATCTTCGCATCAAAATGTGTCAGTGCTACATTTTTAATACCACAGCGTTGGATATTTGCGTGTAGCATTTTAATACGGCTAGCGGAAAATTCATTGGCCACAATCAGCCCTTTGTTGTCCATTTTAGCGGCTATTTGTGTGGTTTTAGAGCCCGGTGCAGCCGCGGCATCTAACAATGATTTGTCACTACCAGCTTCAAAAAAATGAAACAATGCTGCAACTGGCATCATTGAACTTGCTTCTTGGATATAACACAGTCCCGCTAAATGCTCAAAACTGTTGCCTAGTGGTGTTAATTCTTCTTCAATAAAAATCCAAAATCCTTCTGCACACCAAGGAATAGGGGTTAATTGCCATTTATGCTCTATGGCACGACGCTTAAAATCATCGACAGATATCTTTAAGGTATTAACACGTATTGCGCGTCGTAAAGGTTGGTGGCAGCTATCTACAAAATCTTGTAAAGAGAGTTGCTCTGGGAGAATGCTTGCCATTTTATCGATAAAAGCTTGTGGCAGTAGTTTGTTATTTTCTACTTGGTTAGTCACGGTTAATCCTTACAAAAACGCACACTAAGCTAGCCATGAGACGTCATGGTAGCAGTGTGCGTAATATATCATGACTAATGGTTTAACTTAAGGTTTTGGAATCGCTAATTTCCAGGTTAACCATTTTTCATTAAACTCTTTTTTAAGTTCAAAACGTGTAAATGCATTGGCAGCCGGTTTGAGTCCCACCGAATCATCCGTACTCATATTGATTCCGCCTTTAATCAATGAAGCAAGTGACGTGGATTTTAAGCTTGCGCCAGTAATGCCAATATTTAAATTAAAACCAGAAGCTGGCCAGAAGATAGAATTATCACGAATAAGATGTGAATATTGTGGATAGACATTAAGGGTTATTTCAACACCTGACGCATCCTCTGTTAACTGTTTATCAATCACTTCACCAATCTGAATTTGTCGATAATATAAGGGACTACCAATATCTGTCGACCCACCGTTATCCGTTAATAGCGCGATCGGTAGACCCACATTTTTATTAGCCAATACGGGAGCACTACCTTCCCCTTTAAAGCTTGTTGCTAACTTTCCTTTACCTGGTAATACATTCAGGTAAACCCCAGAAACTAAAGTTGATAGATTTTTTGCGCCAGCTAGTGAAATGTCACTACGAATTATCCAGAATCGAGTACCTTGTCGTGTCACCTTATTCACAAACGCCGGATCAATATCAATGATCGCTTCAACTCGGTTATTACTGTTTAAAACGAGCTCGTTTATTTCGCCAACAACTAAACCTTTAAGACGTAACTTAGTACCAACTTGTAACTCATAACCTTCGTTGAAGGTGATGGTAATTTTTTTCGTCGGTTGTGTAGCTGCTTGGTAGCTTGTAAATAATTTGTAGGCACCATTTTTGAATTTCGTATTGATACCTTTTGGAGCTATATCAACGGCAATACCACCAGTTGCAATCGCCAATAGAGAATCTGCTTCAATATTCACACCAGAAAGGCCTGCGTTGACTTTAAAACCACTGATATTCCAAAATACACTTTGCTTCTGGATAAGGTGTTTATATTGACCTTGAATCGCCAGTTTGGTGCGCATTAAGCCTGAATCATCTATTTCAAAACCACTCACTTCACCGATCGGAAATTTCTGATAATAGACCGGAGAGCCTTCGCTGACGGAAGGCAGTTTCTCGCTCAGTAGTGATATATGCATTGGTTTACTAAATACATTTTTTCCTAGTTTTGCCATCGACTTCGAGGGATATAACCTAAAACGTATGTTGTCATTCAAGGCAACGGGTGTCGCTGTTTTCTTAACAGGAAATTTATTATGTAAACCAATTCCACCAGATATTAGATTCTGTAAAGGCGATGATTGTACTTCTACCCCCTTTAATGATGCTTTTACGTTGATACCACTGAGAAGATAAAACTGACTACTACTATTTATTAAATATTGGTACTGATGATCTATTTCTATTATCGCTTCTATAAATTGTCCATTTTTAGAGAAATCAAGTTCTGCTATTTGACCAATTTGTAAACCTTGATAAGAGATTGGATTACCTACGCTGAGGCCAGAGGCATCATCTGCTAATAAAAGCAGAGATAATACTGGTGCGATAGGCGCTTTTGATTGGCGCACAATAAAGCTGCTTTGCGGTGAACGTGATTCTGTGGACTTTGCTGCTGGTGAGAAGCCAATAAAGTCGCCGGTTATAATATTGCCGAGGTTTTCAATTTTAGCAAAAGAAAGGGCTGTTTTCTCTAGCCAAAATTGTGCACCATCGGTCATCATATCGCTAAACTGTGGGTTGATCGAAGCCGTTGCAATGAACTTTTGTTGTTCGGGAGAATAACTAATATCAGTAATGCGACCAATACCATGGCCTTTAAAAATAATACCTGCCCCCTTCGGAAGGTTGGTGATGTTGTTTAAACTTAGCTCAACAGTAATGCCTGCATTACTAGCATCAATATTATCGTAAAGGGTAAAAGATTTATTATCTATTAATGTTTTACTATCATGGGGGGAATTGAATGTAATACCACCTGCTATCAAAGAGGTAAGGCTATCCAGTTGAAAATCGACCCCTGCCGTGGATACGTTGGCTCTTAAACCACTAATATTCCAAAACTTACTATCTTGCTTTATTAGGTGGCTATATTTCTTATTAATGAACGCTTTAATATTAACGAATTGATCACTCTTATCTAAACGTACTCTAACGACTTCACCGACTTCTATATTTTTATAAAAAAGAGGTGTCCCAACACGGATAGAACCGGCATTTTCACTCTGTAAATTAACCAACAGGGAGTTATCTGGTATGGTAATTGGTTGTTCAGTCACTGCACTGAAATTTGTCGCATCATCACCATCACCAGGGTGTAGGTTGATATAACTACCAGAAAAAAGGGTGTCTAAACCAGTGATCGAAGTAAGTGAAGCTTTCGGCGACACTAACCAAAATTGTGTTTTTTCACGTAACATAAATTTTGCATGAGACTCGACTTCAGCAATGATATTAACACCACTGCTGGTGTCTAATTCAATCTTCTTTACCGTGCCTACAATGACACCTTTATAACGAATCCGTGTTTTATCGACGATGATACTATCTGCATTTTCGAAATGAATTTTTATGACCGTATTGGCGTGGGTTATATTTTGGAATAAGATCCAAAGTCCAAGTAGTGCTGCAACAATAGGCAAAAACCAAATAGGAGAAATTAAGCTTTTCTTGGCAATGGTTGCTTGATTTTGAGTTTGATCATCAGTCATTATATTATCGTTCCTGAATATTATTATTCTGTGTATCAGTGAGAGTTTGTGCATCCCATATTAAACGGGTATCGAAACTGTGAGCTGCAAATAGAGTTGTTATTACTACGATGGTGAATGAGGTAGCTGCAATACCAGGGTAAACAGACAGTAGGTTCCCTTTATCAAATACCGCGACCATGATGGAAATAACAAATAGATCTAGAATAGACCATCGCCCAATCCAATCGACAAAGGTGAAAATTAATAATTGTTTCGTTGCTGATAAGCGCCAGCGTAATTGTACTGCAAGCAGAATAAAAATGAGTGCAAAGATTTTTAAAATGGGCACCAATATTGAGGCAACAAATACAATAATTGCAATACCTATCATATCGCTATCCACGAGAGATATGATGCCACTAAATATGGTGTCCGGGTATAGTATATTGTTCTTCAATAGATAAGTGATTGGATAAACATTAGCCGGAATGATAAATATAATGGCTGTAATTAATAGTGCCCATGTTTTTTGAAGACTATTTTTTTTGCGCAGGTAGATTTGATTATCACAAATAGGACAAAGTGAAATATGCGTTTGATGCTCACTGTAATTTCCACAAGTAGAACAAACATGTAAGCCTTGTTTTTTTCCTGATACCCCTGGAATAGCCACTTTTTTCATAGGTTATTATACTTTTCCCAGTATTGATGATTACTGTAGTTACTGATGATCATCATATTTAATAGCAGTAGGGCGATAAAGAAATAGAAGCCAAAGCCTATATAAAGGTCTGCATAATTCATTAACTTAAACATCGCGACCATCAGGCTAACCATGTACACCTCTAGCATAGACCAGTGTATCAAGTGCCGTGTTATCTTAAATATTTTGGGTAAAAACGAAGGTTTATACTGGAAAGTTAAACAAGCACTACTAATGGCGATACTGATAATGAGCATTGTTGGGGCAATGACCGCACAAAATAGCACCACAAAAGAGACAATCGGGGCGATGTCGATCATCATTAATGCACCCTGTATTAAGTTGGTATCTTCAGTAATACTTAATAGATGCAATGAGATTAATGGTTGGTTAAATGCAGGAACACTGATGATAAGTGCCGATAAGCATAACGCTAACATAGCAGAAGGATGGCAGGCACTATTATTATAGATCACGCGTTCGCAGCGTATACATTTAGCTGTGTGTCCAGTTTTTATATCTGGGATCTCTGATGTCATGTCACAGTGTCGGCAGATGATTGTTTTCATTCGGTAAAGTTCTGCAAATTGGCTACTTATAATTATCCTTAATAGGTCTTCATTATACTAACAAACGTTGCTTTTTACACAAAAAACATTTACTGTATATAAAAACATGATTAACCAGATATAGAAGAGGCTACCGTGGCAGTCATCATTAAATATATAGTAGAACGAAAGGGTGTTGAGAAAATGACCTTTACCAGTAAAAAAGAAGCAGATGCGTACGATAAAATGTTGGATAGTGCGGATCAACTCGCTGAATTTTTAAGTGAAAGCTCAGTAACGTTAGATGATCAACAACTCGAAGAGCTCGGTCTCTACTTAGCGAGTAATAAAGATATTGTGCAAGGTTTGTTTAAAGGTAATGACTTTGCTGAATTAAAAGAGCAAGCGACAGATCAATCAGAGTAGTTCTCCTGCCCTATTAAGGTCCATTAAACACATTATAAATGCTTATATATATGTGCCTTTATAATGGACCTTTATTCTCAGTGACAAATTAATTTATATCCAGTATTTAATTAGACTTTAAAAGTGAACTTGATTGCTTTAAAATGCGCTCCCTGTTTATGGATTAATTAATAACTATATACAAATGCTTCTTGGTTTGAAGCATCACTGTGAGGATAAAATAAGATGCCAATTATTACACTTCCCGACGGTAATCAACGTCAATTCGAAAATACAACTTCTATCATGGAAATTGCTGCCGATATCGGTCCTGGTCTTGCGAAAGCATGTATTGCAGGTCGTGTGGATGGAAAACTTGTCGACGCTTGTGACCCGATTGAAAATGATGCAACTATCTCAATCATCACTTTAAAAGATGATGAAGGTTTAGAAATATTACGTCACTCATGTGCGCATCTATTAGGTCATGCTGTAAAGCAGCTTTATCCTCAAGCTAAAATGGCGATTGGTCCAACCATTGATAACGGATTCTATTACGATATCGATGTTGATGTGACGATCAATGACGAAGAATTAGCTAAAATTGAAAAACTGATGAATAAATTAGTGAAAACTAATTATTCTGTTATCAAAAAGAAAGTTTCCGTTGAAGAAGCGATTGCGGTATTCAAAGAACGCGATGAACCATATAAATTAGAAATCTTGGAAGGCATCGATAAAGACGATCGTCCTGGTTTATACCACCACGAAGAATATATTGATATGTGTCGTGGACCCCATGTTCCAATGATGAAGTTCAGCCAATACTTTAAATTAATGAAAGTAGCAGGTGCATACTGGCGTGGTGATTCTGATAACAAAATGTTACAGCGTATTTACGGCACAGCATGGGCTGATAAAAAACAACTTAAAGCTTATTTAAAGCGCTTAGAAGAAGCATCAAAACGTGATCATCGTAAAATTGGTAAGCAGTTAGATCTTTACCACATGCAAGAAGAAGCACCGGGTATGGTTTTCTGGCATGCAAACGGTTGGACTATCTACCGCGAGCTTGAAAACTACATTCGTGAACAAACTGTTGCTTATGACTACCAAGAAGTTAAAGCGCCACAGATTTTAGATCGCTCATTATGGGAGAAATCGGGTCATTGGGATAAATACAAAGACGGCATGTTCTGTACTTGTAGTGAAAACCGTGATTACGCAATTAAACCGATGAACTGTCCAGGTCATGTACAGATCTTCAATCAAGGTCTAAAATCATACCGTGATCTTCCATTACGTTTGTCTGAGTTTGGCTCATGCCATCGTAACGAACCATCGGGCTCTTTACATGGTTTAATGCGTGTACGTGGTTTTACTCAAGATGATGCACATATCTTCTGTACAGAAGAGCAGATCCTTGCTGAAGTATCTTCATGTATTAACATGGTCTTCGAATGTTATAAAACCTTTGGTTTTGAAGATATCGTGGTTAAATTATCAACACGTCCAGAAAAACGTGTCGGTGATGATGCAACTTGGGACAAGTCAGAAGCAGCACTTGCTAACGCTTTAGATGAAAACGATATCAAATTTGAGTATTTACCAGGTGAAGGTGCCTTTTATGGACCTAAAATTGAATTTACTTTGTATGATTGTCTAGGTCGTGCGTGGCAATGTGGTACAATACAACTCGACTTCTCAATGCCAGGTCGTTTAGACGCAACTTATGTTGCTGAAGATAATTCACGCCAAACACCGGTTATGATTCATCGTGCTATTCTTGGTTCGTTAGAGCGTTTTATCGGTATTTTAACTGAAGAGTACGCAGGCATTTATCCTACATGGTTATCACCACAACAGGTTGTTGTGATGAATATAACTGATAAACAGTCGGATTTTGTTGAAGAAGTTGTAAAAAAATTGAAAAAATCTGGAATTAGAGTCATTTCGGACTTGAGAAATGAGAAGATAGGCTTTAAAATCCGCGAGCATACATTAAAACGTGTTCCTTACTTACTTGTCGTTGGTGATAAAGAAGTAGAAGCAAATGAAGTTGCTGTTAGAACACGTAAGGGTGATGATCTTGGTAAATTCAACGTCGATGACTTTGTAAGCCAAATTAAAGAAGAGATCGTTACACGTAAATAACTACTTATAGGAGAATTGTTATAAAAGGTGCAAGAAAAGCCCCACAACAGGGCAATAAACATCGCTTGAATGAAGAGATCACTGGAACAGACGTTCGTTTATCAGACTCAGAAGGCAAGCCAGTTGGTGTTGTTTCTTTAGAAGAAGCTAAAAACATGGCATTTGAACAGACTCTTGACCTAGTTGAGATTAGTCCAAATGCGGAGCCACCAGTTTGTCGCATCATGAATTATGGCAAGTTTCTTTATGAAAAGAGCAAGTCCGCAAAAGAACAGCGGAAGAAACAGGTTCAAGTCCAGCTGAAGGAAATAAAATTCCGTCCTGGAACTGACGAAGGCGATTATCAGGTAAAACTACGCAACCTGACTCGCTTTTTAACCGAGGGTAACAAGGCTAAAGTAACACTACGTTATCGTGGTCGTGAAATGGCACACCAATCACTTGGACTAGATCTACTAAACCGTATCAAAGCGGATTTAGCAGAGATATCTAATGTTGAATCTTTCCCGAAAATGGAAGGTCGACAAATGGTGATGGTACTTGGCCCTAAACGTGCTAGCTAAGGCATAAAGTAGTCGATTTTTCGGCTCGCCTTACTGGTTTATATTAACTTAGAACAATGCGGAGTTCGCAATGCCTAAAATGAAAACGAACAAAGGTGCTGCAAAGCGCTTTAAAAAGACTGCTTCTGGCGGCTTTAAACGTAAACAATCACATTTACGTCACATCCTTACTAAGAAATCTACTAAGCGTAAGCGTCACCTACGTGCACAAAGCATGGTAGCAAAAGTAGATGTACCTAGTGTTAACAGAATGTTACCATTCGCTTAAGAAGTAAGGAATAAAAAATGCCAAGAGTAAAACGTGGTGTACAAGCTCGTGCACGTCATAAAAAAGTCTTAAAACAAGCTAAAGGTTATTACGGTGCTCGTTCACGTGTTTATCGCGTAGCAGTACAAGCAGTAACTAAAGCAGGCCAATACGCTTACCGTGACCGTCGTCAACGTAAACGTGTTTTCCGTCAACTTTGGATTGCGCGTATCAACGCTGCATCTCGTGTTAGCGGTCTATCTTACAGCCGTTTCATCAATGGTCTGAAAAAGGCTTCTGTTGAAATCGATCGTAAGATCCTTGCTGATATCGCAGTATTTGATAAAGCAACATTTGCTCATTTAGTTGAAGTAGCTAAAAAAGCACTTGCTTAATCTTTTCTGATTAGTAAAAGATTTATAAAGGAGACATTATGTCTCCTTTTTTTTTGCCTTTAACGCTTGTTATTTCAGGGTAAATAACATAAAAATAACAATCTAGTTTTAATAATCGTAATTATGGATAATTTATATGAATGAACTTTTCTCAAATCGTATCTCAAGCGTGCCTCCTTCCTTTATTCGTGAGATTTTAAAAGTCGCGGTTGATCCTCAAATTATCTCTTTTGCTGGCGGTTTACCCAACCGTGATCTATTTCCTGTCGAAGCACTGCAAAAAGCAACCAACGATATTTTTAACGATGATGGAAAAGATATTTTACAATATACCGGCACTGAAGGTTATTTACCGTTACGTGAAATGATTGCTGCGGACTACAAACGCAAAGGAATCGATGTACAGGTTGATGAAATTCTTATTACTAATGGCTCTCAGCAAGGACTGGATCTATTAGGCAAGGTATTAATCAATGAAGGTGATGAAGTCTTAATAGAAGAGCCTGGTTATTTAGGTGCAATTCAAGCATTTGAGGTCTACCTTGCTAAATTCAACTCAGTTGCTGTCGGGCAAGAGGGGATGGATATCCCTGCACTTAAAGAAGCGCTGATAGGTAGCAAAGCCAAGTTGATGTACACCGTCCCTAATTTTCAAAATCCATCGGGCATCTCATATACTAATGAGAACCGTCAAGCTGTTGCTGATTGCTTGCGTGAAACCACCACATTGCTGATTGAAGATAACCCTTACGGTGATTTACGATTTGCAGGTGAGGAGAAAACGTCATTTAAATCATTATTACCAGAGCAAACTATTTTATTAGGTTCATTCTCTAAAATTGTTGTGCCATCATTTCGATTAGGTTGGATCGTTGCGCCTAAAGTCTTAATGGAAAAATTAGTAATTGCTAAACAGGCGGGTGACTTACACTCGAATTATTTCTGTCAGCGTGTATTACACCGCTTTTTACTTGATAATGATTTACAAGCACACATTAAAAAGATTATTCACGTTTACGGAAAACAAAAATTAGTGATGGAAAATGCAATTAAACGCTGTTTTCCTGAACAAGTAACTTATTTAAACCCTGAAGGTGGTATGTTCCTTTGGGTGACATTACCTGATTCATTAGCTGCAATGGATGTGTTTGATAAAGCGATTGAACAAAAGGTAGCGTTTGTACCTGGCGACCCATTTTATGTGACTAAACGGGGGATGAATACACTACGTTTAAATTTTTCTAGTGTTGACCCTGAGGTGATCGAAGAGGGAATTACACGTTTAGGTAAAGTTTTACATGACCTGTTAGATAAATAAATAATCTATTTTTTCAACAAGTTATTAAAAGCCAATCATTTGATTGGCTTTTTTGTTTCTAATCAAATTTGAAAATGTGATCTGTAATACACTTGTGCCGAAATTAATCATCGGAGAGTGAAATGAGTGTAGATTTATCAACAAATATCGCTGGCGTTAACTTAAGCAGCTACCTTATGAACGCATCAGGCCCAAAATGTACCACATGGGAAGAGCTTGAAGTTATCGGACAATCAGCATCTAGTGCCATTGTCACTAAGTCTTGTACGATGGCATTTAGAGAGGGTAACCCTGAGCCTCGTTATAGTGATTTACCACTAGGCTCAATTCAATCAATGGGCTTACCAAACTTAGGTTACAAAGCATATCTTGAAATGGTGCCGCAATTAAAGGCATTAGGTAAAGCGGTTGTTGTCAGTATATCTGGTTTTAGTATTGAAGATAATATCGAGATGGTGAGTGCATTTCAAAACAGTGACGTAGATTTAATAGAAGTTAATTTCTCTTGTCCAAACATCCCTGGTAAAGCACAAGTTGCTTACGATTTTGAACAGGTTGAAACTGCATTAGCCGCTTTAACGGTTTTAGGTGATAAACCTATCGGAATTAAATTAGCACCTTATTTTGATATGTCTCATTTTATCGCAATGGCTGAGATCTTAAAAAAATTCCCTGTTAAATTTATTACTTGTGTAAATTCTATTGGTAATACATTAATTATTGATCCAGAAACTGAATCACCAATCATTAAACCTAAAGGTGGTTTTGGTGGTTTATGTGGAGATTATATTAAACCTATTGGTCTTGCTAATGTACGAGCTTTTCGTGAATTATTACCTGAATCAGTACAAATTATTGGTGTGGGTGGCATTAAAAATGGTGTTGATGCCTTTGAATACCTGCTTGCTGGTGCAGATGCAGTACAAATTGCGACTTGCTTCGAAAAAGAGGGCGCTGTTTGTTTCGAACGTATCGAAAATGAATTAAAAGCATTCATGGCCCAAAAAGGTTATACCAAGTTAATTGATGCTAAAGGTAAATTAAAACCTTTATAAAATAACAGATAAATCATTTAAAGATATGACTGTAATATAACTGTCACAAAAGCGTAATATACTGCCCAGCATCAATAATACTGGAGAGTTTTAATGCAAAGTGATTTGTCAAACCAATTACGCGCCAACCAAAAGCGCGTAATTAAAGATAAACTGGTGAAATACAGTATCAGTAGTGGAGGTGCGCTTGTTTTAGTCACCTTACTGCTTATATTTGGCTACCTTCTTTATGTCGTTTTACCCATTTTTGCACCGGTTTCAATCGAGGTCGAAAAGCAGTTTACCCAAACGAAGAATGAAAAAATTTATGCACTTGGTCTTGATGAGCAAAACGATATTAGCTTTCAGATTGATGAGCAGGGAACTATCTCATTTATTTCATTACGAGAGCACGATCTTGGGGATATGTTACTGCAGAAAAAGATGCTGTCTTCTCCCGTTGCTTTTGCACAAACCTCTCCGCGACATAATACCCACCTGTTAACCAATCAAACAGGGCAAGCGATTATTTTCAAGCCGGAGTTTGATACCAGTTACCCCAATGATCAACGTCTTATTTCACCTCGTATTAGTTATCCATTTGGTGATCAGTTGATTGATATTGACCCACAGGGTAAAGCAATTAATGTTGTTAGTTTTGAACTGGATGATGAGTATGCCGCTATCGCAGCAGTAACTAGTGATAATCGTGGTTTGTTGGTCGTTTTCAATGCAACCGAAGATATGATGACTGAGGAAATTGTTTGGGAATCTGAGTTGATTGAATTACCATCGATGCCTAAAAACGTGTCTCAGATGTTACTCAGTCCAGATTTCAATAACCTATTTATCCGCTCTAATGATAATTTAATTGTTTACGATATTTCTGATGCCGATAATATTCGCCTTAAATCAGCAATGTCAGTGAATGCACCGGGCAGCCATGTGACTGATATTCAATTGTTGACCGGGGCTAGCTCTTTGATGGTAGCCAATGAAAATGGTGTTATTAGTCAATGGTTCGAAGTCTTAAAAGACAATAAACGTTCATTTACTTTTATACGTGATTTCTCTGCTGGTGAAAGTATTGCAGATATTGTTCCTGAATTTTTCCGTAAAGGTTTTTTGACGACCGATAAGCAGGGCTACCTATCAATTTTTCATACTACAGGTGACACACGGTTACTAAATGAAAAAGTAAGTAATAATGAAAACCTTTCCGTTGCTTTTTCTCCACGTGCTAATGCACTGTTAGTCGTTGATTCACAACAGGTCACATTATATACCCTTGATAATGAGCACCCTGAAATTACTTGGTCAGCTTTATGGCAAAAAGTGTGGTATGAAGGTTATCCTGAAGCTTCATACCTATGGCAATCAACTTCTGCAAGTGATGATTTTGAAGCCAAAATGAGTTTAGTTCCGATCTCTTTTGGTACGATTAAAGCAGCCTTTTATGCAATGTTATTTGCTGTGCCAATTGCCATTTCAGGTGCTGTTTATACCGCATATTTCATGTCATCTTCAATTCGTTCATATGTTAAACCCACAGTTGAAATAATGGAGGCCTTACCAACGGTTATATTAGGTTTTCTTGCGGGTTTATGGCTTGCGCCTCTGATTGAAAATCAACTGCCAGGAATCATATTGTTATTGATTACACTGCCGTTGAGTATATTTGTCACTGCCGCATTATGGACGTTACTGCCAAATAATATCAAACAGGCAATTCCAGAGGGTATTCATCCACTGATTCTTATCCCTGTTTTATTATTAGCAGGTTATATGTCGATGAGTTTTAGTGACACGCTTGAACTATGGTTATTTGATGGTGATACGCGTATGTATCTTACTAATGAGCTTGGAATTAATTTCGACCAACGTAACTCTTTAATTGTTGGTATTGCGATGGGCTTTGCAGTGATTCCAACCATCTATTCTATTGCCGAAGATGCTATTTTTAGTGTGCCAAAAAGTTTGACCATGGGTTCACTTGCGTTGGGTGCGACACCTTGGCAAACATTAGCAAAAGTAGTTATTTTAACGGCAAGCCCAGGTATCTTCTCTGCGGTTATGATGGGCACTGGGCGTGCTGTTGGTGAGACGATGATTGTACTGATGGCAACGGGTAATACTCCGATCATGGATTGGAACATATTTGAAGGAATGCGCTCACTGTCAGCCAATATTGCTGTTGAGATGCCGGAGTCTGAAGTGGGAAGTTCACATTATCGTGTGCTGTTTTTAGCCGCTTTTGTACTATTTCTGTTTACCTTTGTATTTAACACCGTGGCAGAACTTGTTCGCCAACGTTTACGCGAAAAGTATTCAAGCCTGTAGTTCAGGTTAATAGCTGCATACTAGTAACTTAGTATCGAAACGATAACAGATGATAGTAAAGTGTTAATAGGGAATTTTATGAATAAGTGGTTTAAATCAGGTACCCCTTGGATCTGGATGACCGGTGGTGCCGTAAGTGTCAGTTTGATCATGGTGATCGGATTGTTTGTGTTGATTGGTTGGAGAGGCTTAAGTTTCTTCTGGCCTGCAACTGTCTATGAATTTGATATGGTTGATAGTCAAGGTGTTCATAGCAATGTGATAGGCGAAATCTATGACAGTGAAACGGTGCTTAAGCAGCAATTAGTTGATGCCGGTATTACTGGTCTTGAAGGTCGAGGTGATACTTTAGAGCGTTACTTAATTAAAGTCGGTAATCGTGAATATGTAGAACTAGATTTCCAATGGATTTTAGAAACAACGATCGCGGGAAGATATGTGCCGGCAAATATTGTTGTTTTAGAGCGTACGAAAAATGGTAACTTTTATGGTTATATAAAAGAGATTCAAGAAAATGGAAAAACGTTATCCTTTTCTCCTGAGCAACTTGAAATTGAACTTGCCGCAAGATTAGAACTTACCAGTACACTTAAAGCAAAAGAAAATGATCTTTTAAAAGGTGATATAGGGCGTATCAACTTTGAACTAGAAAGAATTAGGCTTAACCAGCGTAAATTAAATCTAGAAGGGACATTAACGCCAGAGAAAATTGTCGAGCTAGAAAATCAATCACAGCAATTGCGTGATGAATATTTGGTCTTAGAAAAACAGTTGTTTGCATACCGTACCGAAGCACAGCGTGATTCAGTGGTAATAACTGATATGACTGGCCGTGATGTGGTCATGCCAATGGCTAAAGTACTTGATTTTTATCTACCAAACAAAATGACATTCTTCGAAAAAGTGAAGCACTGGTTCCATCAAACGGCTAAGTTTGTCAGTGACGATCCTCGCGAAGCAAATACAGAAGGGGGCGTGTTCCCGGCTATATTTGGTACCGTATTTATGGTGATGTTAATGGCGGTGATTGTGACACCATTTGGTGTTATTGCGGCTATTTACTTACATGAGTATGCACCGAAAAATACGATTACTAAATTTATTCGTATTGCGGTGATTAATTTAGCGGGTGTTCCTTCGATTGTATATGGGGTATTTGGATTAGGTTTCTTTGTATATATAGTCGGTGGCAGTATTGACCAATTATTATATCCAGAAGCATTACCTTCACCAACATTCGGATCGCCAGGGGTTTTATGGTCTGCTCTAACATTAGCAATATTGACGTTACCCGTTGTTATCGTATCAACGGAAGAGGGATTAAGTCGTATACCAAGTACTTTACGTGAAGGTTCGTTAGCATTAGGTGCAACAAAATCAGAAACGTTATGGCGTATCATCGTACCGATGGCCAGCCCTGCAATTATGACCGGTTTGATATTGGCCGTTGCACGTGCTGCGGGTGAAGTGGCACCTCTCATGTTAGTGGGGGTGGTAAAAATGGCACCTGCATTACCTGTGGACGGCAACTTCCCATACCTACACTTGGAGCGAAAGTTTATGCACTTAGGTTTCCATATCTACGATGTTGGCTTCCAAAGTCCAAATGTTGAGGCTGCAAGACCATTAGTTTACGCGACCTCATTTTTATTAGTGACCGTCATTATCGGTTTGAACTTAGCTGCGATTGCTATCCGTAATAATTTACGTGAAAAATACCGCGCGTTAGAGCACTAAAAGAACATGTTAATAATGGCTAAACAGATGAGTTTTTAGCGTTACTTAAAGAATTTAGTAGGAAAATAAAATGATCACATTACCAAAATCCACAGCAGAAACAGGCATGTTAACAAATTTGAGTGCTGAAAATACGGCATTAGAAATTAAAAATTTAGATCTTTATTACGGCGATAAGCAGGCGTTGTTCGATGTATCGATGAAAATCCCAAAGGGCAAAGTGACCGCGTTTATCGGACCTTCTGGTTGTGGTAAATCGACACTGTTACGCTGTATTAATCGTATGAATGATCTTGTAGATATCTGTAAAGTGGATGGCAGTATCGAACTTCAAGGTATTAACATCTATGACAAATCTGTTGATGTTGCAGCATTGCGTCGTAAAGTAGGAATGGTATTTCAACGACCAAATCCATTTCCGAAATCTATTTACGAAAATGTTGTTTACGGTTTGCGTTTACAGGGAATTAAAGACCGTCGTAAATTAGATGAAGCGGCAGAAAACTCATTACGCAGTGCGGCATTGTGGAATGAGGTAAAAGACCGCTTGCATGATAATGCGTTTGGTTTGTCGGGCGGTCAGCAACAACGTTTAGTTATTGCCCGTGCGATTGCGATTGACCCTGAAGTCTTATTGCTTGATGAACCAACATCGGCTTTGGATCCTATTTCAACGTTGACCATTGAGGAGTTGATTACCGAGCTTAAAGCGAAGTTTACCGTGGTTATCGTAACCCATAATATGCAACAGGCTGCACGTGTTTCAGATCAAACTGCGTTTATGTATATGGGTAAGCTGATTGAATATGATGATACGAATACGCTATTTACGACGCCAAATAAAAAGCAAACCGAAGATTATATAACAGGGCGCTACGGCTAAAAACCATTCATTACGTCGCTATTTAATCTTATTTCATCGTTGAAAAATGCTCATTTAAAAAACTAAATTGCGCGTTTTCGCCTAGAACTATGAATAAATAGCTTAGTTCTGAACCGTTATTACAACTCTATAAATAATTTTATAAACACAGACAACAGTAATTGAGTTAAAAAGGATAAATCATGGAAGCGTTAAACCTAAATCGTCATATTTCAGGCCAGTTTAATAGCGAACTCGAGAGTGTACGTAACCAAGTGATGCAGATGGGCGGGCTTATTGAGCAACAACTTGCTGATGTATTAAATGCGATGGCTGATAATAATGTTGACCTAGCACGCCGTGTCATAGCAAAAGATAAAGAAGTGAATCAATTTGAGTCAAATGTAGACCAAGAGTGTTCTCGTATTATTGCCAAACGTCAGCCTGCTGCGAGTGATTTACGATTAATCCTAACCATTATGAAAACCATTACTGAACTTGAACGCATTGGTGATGGTGTTGCAGGTATTGCATCAATGGTAATTGAAAACCATGGTAAAGAGGTGCCATCATTGATCGGTCTTGAAAATATGGGACAGATTGTGTTGAAGATGTTGCATAATTCACTCGATGCCTTTACACGCCTCGATATGAAAGCAGCGATTGCGATTCATAGCGAAGATAAAAAAGTTAATCGTCAATACGAAAGTATTGTGCGTGAATTGATGACCTTTATGATGGAAGACCCACGGTCTATTCCCTTTATTCTTAAAGTCTTAGCTTCAGCGCGTTCAATTGAACGTATTGGTGATCGTTGTCAAAATCTATGTGAACAAATCGTTTACTTGGTGGAAGGTGTGGATGTACGCCATGCAACAGAAGAGGAACTAAACGCATTATTATCTGAATAATCTATTTGGTATCAATATCGGCCTGCAGTGTTACCTGTAGGTCGTATTCCTCTATAAAGGGTAATACCTCCTTATCTTTTCTCCCGATACTTGATGTTATTTGATTATGATATTGAGCCTGTTAGTTTTTATTCATCTCAGCTTTTAACTTAAACAATCAGCTACAACGTATCTGAATGAGGGATATTTAACCGTTGTCCTGTTTATGCATGTTGCAGAGCATTCTTAGTAGGGTATAATCCTCGCTTTATTTTGCGGAACCTACTCATGAAAGTCTCTGATTTCTCTTTTGAATTACCTGAATCATTAATCGCACGTTACCCAAAAGAGGAACGTAGTGGTAGTCGATTACTTTCACTTGATGGTATTTCCGGTGAAATCAATCATCTGCAATTCCCCGATATCCTTGATCTTATCAATAAAGATGATCTACTTATTTTTAATGATACCCGTGTTATTCCAGCACGTTTGTTTGGTGAGAAAGAAACGGGTGGCAAAATTGAAGTGTTGGTCGAGCGTGTTTTAGATGAAACCAGTTTTCTTGCTCACGTTCGCAGTTCAAAATCGCCTAAACCTGGTTGCAAGTTACGTTTAGAAAATAGCGTTGATGCAGTGATGGTAAAGCGTCAAGGACCGTTATTTGAAATTCATATCAATAACGAACAATCAGTTTTAGAAGTATTAGAAAACATCGGGCATATGCCATTACCGCCTTATATTGACCGTCCTGATGAAGATGCAGATAAAGAGCGTTACCAAACGGTTTATAATAAAAATCCGGGTGCGGTTGCAGCCCCAACAGCTGGCCTGCATTTTGATGAAAATATTTTAGAAAAAATAAAGCAAAAAGGGGCTGACTTAGCCTTTGTTACTTTGCATGTTGGCGCGGGTACTTTCCAGCCAGTTAAAGTTGACAATATTCTTGAACACCATATGCACAGTGAATTAGCTCAAGTTTCTCAGGAGGTGGTGGATAAAATCATCGCAACCAAGAAAAATGGCGGTCGCGTGATCGCTGTTGGGACAACTTCTGTACGTTCTATTGAGAGTGCCGCAGCGGCTACCCTTGCAAAAGGTGAACAACTCGCACCCTATTTTGCAGAGACCGATATCTTTATCTATCCTGGTTATAAATTTCAAATTGTTGATGCAATGTTGACCAACTTTCACTTGTCAGAATCAACGCTATTGATGCTGGTTAGTGCATTTTCAGGCAAAGAACATATCGATAAAGCCTATAAAATAGCTATTCAAGAGCAATATCGCTTCTTTAGTTATGGTGACGCGATGTTTTTGACCAATAAAGAAAGCAAATAGTAGTTAGTAATTAGCAACGTTTTTTACAAGTAGTACAGCAACAAGTATTTAAATAACAGCAATGTTAACAGTAATAGTCGGACTGTTTTTCCGACGAGGAATAAAAATGAAAATGAAATATGATCTTTTAGCAACCGATGGTCGTGCACGTCGTGGTCGTTTGACCTTCGAGCGTGGCACGGTTGAAACGCCTGCATTTATGCCTGTTGGTACATACGGCACAGTAAAAGGAATGACACCAGAAGAGGTTGATGCAACCGGCGCTGAGATTTTACTGGGTAATACTTTCCACCTATGGCTACGCCCTGGACAAAAAGTAATTAAGCAACATGGTGATCTGCATGATTTCATGAAGTGGAATGGTCCAATCTTAACTGACTCAGGCGGTTTCCAAGTATTCAGCCTTGGTAAAATGCGTAAAATTAAAGAAGAAGGTGTTTACTTCCGTAGCCCGGTTAACGGCGATGAAGTGTTTTTATCACCAGAAATTTCAATGGAAGTACAATACGACCTGGGTTCTGACATTGTGATGATCTTTGACGAATGTACGCCGTACCCTGCGACTGAGCAAGAAGCGGATATTTCAATGAAATTATCATTACGTTGGGCTGAGCGTAGTCGTCAACGTTTTGATGAACAAGAAAATCCGAATGCACTGTTTGGTATTATTCAAGGTGGTTGTTATGAGCACCTTCGTGATGAATCATTAGCAGGTCTTGAAAAAATCGGTTTTGATGGTTATGCAGTTGGTGGTTTAGCGGTTGGTGAGCCAAAAGAAGATATGCACCGTATTTTAGATCATGTAACGACTAAAATCCCTGAAGGCAAACCTCGCTACTTAATGGGCGTTGGTAAACCACAGGATCTAGTTGAAGGTGTTCGTCGTGGTGTTGATATGTTCGATTGTGTTATGCCTACACGTAATGCACGTAACGGTCATCTATTTACCACGGATGGTGTTGTTAAAATTCGTAACGCTAAACATCGTGAAGATACAAGTCCTTTAGATGCAGAATGTGATTGTTATACATGTAAAAATTACACCCGTGCATACCTATATCACCTTGACAAGTGTGGAGAAATCTTGGGTGCACGCCTAAACACGATCCATAACTTACGTTACTACCAACGTTTGATGAAAGGTTTGCGTGATGCCATCGAGCAAGGTACATTAGACCAATTCGTCGATACGTTTTATAAACGAGTTGGTATTGAAAAACCAGTTATTGACGAACTATAAGAAGATGACTAATTAAACGTCTCTTTTTCGAGACGTTAATAGAAGTTGGTATGACCTAATAGCAACTTCTATTTATAGTCGCATAATAAATAACAACTTTTAAATTTTATTTTACAGGGGATATCCAAATGAGTTTTTTCATTTCACAAGCACATGCAGCAGCTGAAGGCGGCGCAGAACAAGGCGGTTTTTCTTTCATCTTTATGATGCTTATCTTTGCCGGTATTTTTTACTTCATGATCTACCGTCCACAAGCACGTCGTACTAAAGAACATAAAAACCTAATGGAAAGCATGGGTAAAGGCGATGAAGTATTAACATCTGGTGGATTAATTGGTCGTATCGTTAAAATCAATGCTGAAAACGAATACGTTCAAATTGAATTAAACGAAACTAACGTAATCTCACTTAAAAAAGATTTTATTACTGCCGTGCTTCCAAAGGGCACACTTAAGTCAATCTAATCAAACAGAGCGAAATCGGAAACGATTTCGCTTTTTTCTTATGTCAATGACAACTCTCGTTATTGGCAGTACATAAAGGACTGTATTGTGTTAAATAAATACCCTATGTGGAAGTATCTTCTGCTTGGCGCGATTGTGCTAATCAGTTTACTTTACGCAGCGCCAAACCTATATGGCGAAGATCCTGCCATTCAAATCTCAGCAACTCGTGGTGCTACTGTTGAACTCGCTACTCTCGATAAAGTCGAAACGCTATTAAGCGAAGCTAACATCTCTCCTAAAAGCACTGTATTAGAAAATGGACAAATATTAGTTCGCCTTACTTCAAGTGAAGACCAACTTATCGCACGTGAAGTGATTGGTGAAGAACTCGGTGATGGTTTTGTCAGCGCACTTAATTTAGCGCCTGCAACACCTGATTGGTTAGAAGCTATTGGTGGTGCACCGCTGAAACTTGGCCTTGATTTACGTGGTGGTGTTCATTTCTTAATGGAAGTGGACATGGATGAAGCGGTTGCTAAAGCACAAGAACAGATGGTTCAAGATTTCCGTGCAGAACTTCGTGAGCAAAAAATCCGCTTCCGTGGTATTCGTAAAGCGAATACAGAAACTGGGATTATTTTACGTTTTACAAGCCAAGAAGTGCTTGATAAAGCGGTTGATTACCTGAAACCTATTAATCCAGGTTATTTATTCGATGATGCACAAGATAACAGCGAGTTCGTATTAACTGTTGCAATGAGCGATGAAAAACTAAAAGCGACTAAAGAAGATGCGTTACAACAAAACTTAGGTATTCTTCGTAATCGTGTTAATGAACTTGGTGTTGCTGAGCCGTTAGTACAGCGTCAAGGTGCAGATCGCATCGTAGTTGAATTACCGGGTGTTCAAGACACTGCACGTGCAAAAGAGATTTTAGGGGCGACTGCAACATTAGAGTTTCACCCTGTCGACTCTGAAACGGATATTAACGATGCATTAGTCGGTCGTTTACCGTCATCAAGTATTGTTTATAAAGAGCGTGATGGGCGTCCTCATGTGATCAAAAAGAGCATTATTCTAACTGGTAACCATATCGTCGATGCGCAATCTAGCTTAGATGAATACGGTCGTGCACAGGTTAATATCTCACTTGATTCACAAGGTGGCAGCAAAATGTCACGCTTTACCAAAGATAATATTGGTAAGCCGATGGCGACGCTGTTTATCGAATATTTACCAACAGGTAAAAAGAAAGCCAATGGTAAAACTGAGATTGAGAAGCGTGAAGAGATTGCTAATGTTGCAACGATTCAAGCGCAACTTGGCCGTAGTTTCCGTATTACTGGTTTAGACAATGCTGCTGAAGCACATAACTTAGCGTTATTGCTACGTGCAGGTGCGCTAATTGCACCGATTCAAATCGTTGAAGAGCGCACAATTGGTCCAAGCCTTGGTAAACAAAATATCGACAATGGTATCAAAGCGATGGTATATGGTTTGCTAGCTGTGGTTCTGTTCATGTTCTTCTATTACCGTAAATTTGGTGCTATTGCTAATACTGCATTGATATTTAATATTGTTATGATTGTTGGTTTGATGTCGATGATACCAGGGGCGACGTTAACGCTGCCGGGTATTGCAGGTATTGTATTAACTGTCGGGATGGCTGTTGATGCCAACGTATTGATCTTTGAACGTATTCGTGAAGAGATTAAAGCGGGTAAATCGATCCAACGTGCAATTAATGAAGGTTATTCAAATGCTTTCTCAACCATTGCCGATGCAAATATTACTACATTAATTACTGCTATTATCTTGTTTGCAGTGGGTACAGGCCCAATCAAAGGCTTTGCTGTAACATTAATGATCGGTATTGCGACTTCTATGTTTACCTCTATTTTTGGTACACGTGCAATAGTAAACGCAATTTGGGGTGGACGAAATGATATTAAGAAATTGTCTATCTAAGGCGTTTAAGGAAATACTATGATTGAATTATTTAAGGGAACAACGCCCATTCGTTTTATGAAATACTCAAAGCCGGCAACATGGCTTTCAGCATTTCTAATCATTGCTTCTATTGCGACATTGAGTATCAATAGAATCAACTGGGGCCTTGATTTCACCGGTGGTACATTAATCGAAGTGGGTTTTGATCAACCCGCTGTGTTACCAGATGTACGTGAAACATTAGAACAAGCTTCTTTTGAGGGAGCTGTGGTACAGCACTTTGGTAGTAGCCATGAAGTCTTGATCCGGATTGCACCACGTGAAGGCGTAAAGGGTGTGGTTATTGGTCAAGAAGTATTAGCAGCATTACAAAGTGCTGACTATGGCAATGTCGATATGCGTCGTATCGAATTTGTTGGTCCAAACGTAGGTGCTGAACTTGCAGAGGATGGCGGTCTAGCAATTATAATCGCATTAATCTGTATCATGATTTACGTAAGTGCTCGATTTGAGTGGCGTTTAGCTGCGGGTGCGGTAATGGCATTGGCACATGATATCATCA
Organism: Psychromonas marina; assembly: GCF_030161115.1. Taxonomy (GTDB): domain Bacteria; phylum Pseudomonadota; class Gammaproteobacteria; order Enterobacterales; family Psychromonadaceae; genus Psychromonas; species Psychromonas marina. Next base: position 46,941 of record NZ_BSPQ01000013.1, on the reverse strand, counting down.
TCACCTTAGGTGTTTTTTCATTGTTCCAATTAGAATTCGACCTAACGGTATTAGCGGCATTACTTGCTGTAGTGGGGTATTCATTGAATGATACGATTGTTGTATTTGACCGTATCCGTGAAAATTTCCGTTTGATGAGCACCTCAACACCTGATCAAGTCGTTGACCACTCGATTACACAAACGCTTAACCGTACGATGATCACATCGGGTACCACTATTTTTGTACTTGTTTCATTGTTTGTTGTTGGTGGCGCATTAATACATGGATTTTCTACTGCATTATTGATTGGTATTTTCGTAGGTACTTATTCATCAATTTACGTAGCAAGCGCAACAGCCGTTAAGCTAGGTGTTAATCGCTTACACATGATTCCAGAAGTGATTGAGAAAGAGGGTGCGGATCAAGACGCACTAATGTAATCAATAATTTCCATCATTTGATATAATAAAATGCCACTTTTAAAGTGGCATTTTTTTTATTCATATTGTAATTTCATTTAGCAATTATTTTTTATGGAACATTGCTTGGTCTGTTTTATCTTTATCGGACCAAAAGTTAATATGGAACTGCGCATCATCGCTTAATTCGATACGGTGCCAATATTGTGGAGGACTTGTCGCGAATTGTCCCGCTTCAATAACCACTTTGACTTCTGGCTCTGTTGCATCTGAATCTGCGAAACCATAATAAGTCACGGTGCCTTCCATAACACATAACTGACCGAATACTTCCGCGGCCGTATTATGATGTGTAAGCAGTGCGTTTGGTACATTATCTTTAGTAAAAAAAGGGGTTGAACGTTGGATTGTCCAGTTTGCTGGAATACGTAAATGAGACATAATATAACTCCTAAGGTGCAGGCCTAAATAAAGCCTGCTGATTAATGTTTGTTATTAAAGGTTCGCAGGTAATGCGCGTAATAGTGGAAAAGCATTTTTCATATGCCCCTCGGTGACAACAAAACCTATCATCTGTTTATGTTGGTTATAGGCTTTTACTGAACTGCCTAACTCATCAATTTCAACTTGCCAAGAAGTTGCACCCATCACTGTGTCACCACCTAATTGAATCGGCATTAATGGCGTTTTTACTTTAATCAGCATTGCTGGCAACGCTAAATCTGTTGGCTGTGCTAATAATGTTTTTGCAAGTGCGTTAGCGCTTAACATAATAGGCTGTAAATAGGCTCTCACTTTACCGTTGATCTCAGCACAATCACCTAATGCATAAACATGTTGTGCTGAAGTTTGTAACTGCTGATTAACCAATATGCCCATGTTAACCTCTAGCCCCGAGTTTTTTGCTAACCCAGTATTTGCTTTTAATCCTGCCGCTGAGATAACACAATCTACTTCGCATATTTCAGTACTGTTTAACAGTGCACAAATTCCAGTATTAGTACGGCTTAATGAACTAATTGATCTGTTTAACTTGAAGGTAATACCCGCTGCTTGCATCTTTTTCTGTAATGCATCAGCAATGATGGTCGGTAACATGTTTGCCATAACCGCTTCACTTGGATCCACCACCGTGACACTTTTACCACAGCTCGCAAGGTCCATCGCAATTTCAGTGCCGATAAGTCCTGCGCCAATTACTAATATACGCTGTGCATGTTGTAGTTGTGGTTGTGCACTTTCAAATTCTTGTAGGCTGTTTAAGGTGAGCACATCATTATTCATCTCACCTAACATCGGTGGAATAAACGTTTTTGCGCCGGTTGCTAACACCAATTTTGAGTATGGGTGTACGATACCTTGCACAACAATTTGTTGTAGCTTGGTATCGATATGTTCCACTTCAGTAAAAGGATGTAGCGTAATGTTAAACTCGCTAGCAAAATCCGTTGCACTGGTGCGAATAAGATCTGCACTGCTTTGCTGTTTACTAAATACATGACTTAAATCGGGTTTGTTATAATCGTGACCCGCATCAAGTGTAAAAACGCTAATTGGTTGCTCTTTGTTAGTGCGACGAATCGTTTTGATGAGTTGATAGGCACCAAAGCCACTACCAATAATGATAATAGGTGGATTCATGATGCTTTTTCTCCAGCAACGGGGATAAATACATCTTTTCCAAGACCACAATCTGGGCAAAGGAAAGTATCAGGTACCTCATTCCACGGTGTGCCAGGTGCTACTTCTTGATTTGGTTCACCTAGCTTAGGTTCATAAACCCAATTACATACCGTACATAACATCTCTTGTGAGTCAGCGGCCGCCATTTCATTCGTTGCTGCTTGAGTAACAGGTGCTGCATTGACCGGTGTTACTGGTGAAGGATTTACTGCTTGTGCTACTTTGTCTGCCACAGCAGCCTGTATTGTTTTAACATTGTGCAAATCATGTAATGCCCAACTTCTTGCAACATGGCGACCATGTTCACGGCATGCTTGCATCGCTTGTCCATCTGGTCTCCATTTTGCTTTCAGGCCAACAATAGTTTCAAAGCCAGCGTCAGTTAAACGTGTATGGATGCGATCAACAGCACCACCATTCCAGCCATAACTACCAAATGCACCTGCTTTTTTGTCTTTAAAGCGTAGACCCGTTATCTCTTCAAGCATACCTGCTACTTTTGGCATCATGACGTTATTCATGGTTGAAGAGCCAACTAATACACCTTTAGATCGGAATACATTTTCAAGTATTTCATTTTTATCGTGGCGTGATACGTTAAATACTTTTACTGATACTGCAGCGTCAATATCATTAATACCTTGTGCAACAGCATCAGCCATCATACGTGTATTGTTAGACATTGAATCGTAGAAAATAGTGACTCTATCTTCTTGATAATTATCTGCCCATTCTAAGTATTGGTGGATGATCTGCGTTGCATCTTCACGCCAAACAACACCATGTGCGGTTGCAACAATATCAACAGGTAGGTTAAAGCTTAATACCTCATGAATTTTAGCCGTCACCAATGCACTAAATGGCGTTAAGATATTTGAGTAGTAACGGCGACATTGTGCCATTAGCTCTTTCTGATCCACTTCATCGTTAAATAAACGTTCATCGCAGTAATGCTGACCAAATGCATCGTTACTAAATAGCACGGCATCTTCAGTCATGTAAGTCATCATGCTATCTGGCCAATGTAACATCGGTGTTTCAATAAAGATAAGTTGCTTACCATTACCTAGGTCTAACGTATCACCGGTTTTTACAATGTTAAAGTTCCATTCGGGGTGATGGTGTAAACCAGTAATAGAATCGATCGCATTTTCAGTACAATAAATAGGTGTGTTGGGAATTTTAGCCATTAATGATGCAAGAGCACCGGAGTGATCTTCTTCAGCGTGATTAATGACGATATAATCAATCTCGTTAAGGTCTATCTCCATCTCTAGGTTTTGAATAAACTGCAGACTGAAGCGATGATCAACGGTATCGATTAACACGTTTTTCTGTTCGCGGATAAGGTAACTATTATAGCTAGTTCCTTGTGTTGTCTTATACTCAGTACCATGAAAGTCCATTACTTCCCAGTCACGTTGTCCAACCCAATGTATGTTATTTTTAATATGAATAGTCATGTTTTTTGCCTGTATTATTTTAGGATTATTTATAAAGTTATCTACACTATTGCATAGGCTGTGCCATGTTTTTAAGTGTATGATTTTATGTGATAATTGGTTTTATTTTTACAGGGGGGGTCATAATGACAGTTCGTCCTTATTGTCATTTATACAATTATAGTGTCATAATGACATATTAAAAATCTGTTATAGGTAGGAGCTGAAAATGAAAAATAAGCATCAGGCATTAACGCAATTAGCGATTGATCTGACTAATAGTGTATCCAGCCAAGATCGCTTTGATCGTCTTTTATCTGTTATCAGACACCTGTTTAATTGTGATGCCTCAGCATTACTTGCTTTCCAAGACCAACAATTCTCTCCTCTGGCGATTAATGGGCTTTATGATGAGGTATTAGGGCGTCGCTTTAATATTCAGCAACATCCAAGGTTGGAGGCAATTGCGCGTGCGGGTGACGTGGTACGTTTCCCTGCTGATAGTGAATTACCTGACCCCTATGATGGACTGATCGTGAATCATAAAGGTGAGTTAAATGTGCATTCCTGTATCGGTTTACCACTGCTTGCAAACGATCATCTGATTGGTGCACTCACCATTGATGCTTTTGATACGCATAAATTTGAAAAATTTTCTAATGAAGATCTACGTATTATTAGTGCGCTTGCTGCTGCCAGTTTGCATACTTCACTGTTATTAGAAAAGTTAGAAAATCAAACCGGTATGTTTAACCGTGTTGATATGCTTGATACATATGAGCCTCTGCCTACGCAGATGATTGGTCAATCAGTGGGTATCGTGGATTTACAATCGCAAATAAAAGCGGTGGCGGACACTGAATTATCGGTATTAATTACGGGTGAAACTGGCGTGGGTAAAGAGCTCGTGGCTTCGTCGTTACATGCACAATCAAGCCGCTGTAAAAACAATTTAATTTATCTTAATTGTGCCGCATTACCCGAATCAGTTGCCGAAAGTGAACTTTTTGGGCATGTAAAAGGGGCATTTACCGGCGCTATCAGTGATCGTAAAGGTAAATTTGAACTAGCTAATGATAGTACGTTGTTTTTAGATGAAGTGGGTGAATTACCTTTATCGTTGCAAGCTAAGTTATTACGTGCTTTACAGTATGGCGATATACAACGTGTTGGTGATGAGCAAAGCTTAAAGGTGAATACGCGTATTGTCGCTGCGACAAATCGTGCATTGCATGAAGAAGTAAAAGCAGGGCGCTTTCGTGCCGACCTGTACCATCGATTAAATGTATTTCCAGTACATGTCCCCCCATTAAGAGAGCGCGGACATGACGTAGTCTTATTATCTGGCTTTTTTGCAGAGCGATGCCGTGAAAAACTGGGGTTTAGTCATTTATCTATAGATCCCGATGCCATTAAGTTGCTCACTAGCTATACATGGCCGGGTAATGTACGTGAATTAGAGCATGCTATTAATCGTGCTGCTGTCATCGCTAAGTCTCAAAGTAGTGCACACATTGATGCTAAAAATAAGGTTGCTCATTTACACTTAAAACCACCACACTTTCAACTAAGTGAAGATCATCTTTTGACAGAATCAGTAGCAACAATTGATCTGGCATTACAAGAGATACCAACGGTTGCGATTAGTTTGCGGCAGGCAACCGATGATTTTCAAGCTAAATTGATTGAACGAACTTATAACGACAGTAAAAATAATTGGTCAGTGACGGCTAAGAAACTCAACCTAGATACGGGGAATTTACATCGTTTAGCAAAAAGGCTTCATCTTAAATAGCGTTTGGGTGAAAGCATATTCACCCATGGGTTATTTTATTTATCGAAACAGTTATTCCCAGCCCTGTTTTTTACGGTAAATCGTGGAAGGACTGACATCTAATAGTGCGGCTGCTTTGGGAATATTCCCATCACAGTAGTTGATTGCATGTTCGATGGTATTTCGTTCGACCTCTGCAAGGGGTTGAATTTGATCACCCAAGCCAGTACTCATCGTTACCTGAGTTTGGTTACCTTGTTGCGGCGCATTATTGCTTAATTTGGATATTATTGCAGTGGTATCGATACTATTAAGCGGTGCGGGTAGGTGTGATAATTGCACAATAGTATCATTATGTAATACCACAATATTACGAATAATATTTTGTAATTGGCGTACATTACCTGGCCAATCATATTGCTCCATTAACAATGTTTTCACTTCAGGTGAGAAGGTGACAAAGGCTTTGTCTTCCTCTTGTGCATATTCAGTTAAAAACGTGGTCGCAATTTCAATGATATCGCTACCACGTTCACGTAAAGCGGGTAACTGTACAGGTAAAACATGTAAACGGTAATACAGATCTTCACGGAACAGTCCCTTAGCAACATCATCTAAAGGATCGCGGTTGGTTGCACAGATAAAACGTATATCAACCGTTTCAAGCTTATTACTACCCACTTTTTTAAAGGTACCGGTCTGAATAAAACGTAACAATTTGGTTTGTAGGTCGAGGTCCATTTCACATATTTCATCTAAAAATAGACTGCCACCATTGGCTTGTGAAGCCGCACCTTGACGATCTGAGAATGCGCCAGTGAAAGAACCTTTAACATGACCGAATATCTCACTTTCCATTAAATCATGAGGAATAGCACCACAATTCAATGCTACAAAGGGCTTTTTAGCGCGTGGTCCCTGTGCATGAATTGCTTCTGCACACACCTCTTTACCAGTACCACTTTCACCGGTGATAAAAACTGTCGCTTTACTTGGTGCTGCTGCATCAATAATACGATATACCGCTTGCATCGGTAGGCTTGAGCCAATGAAACCGTGGTAATTTTTTCGTTCAAATGTACTTTGATAGTTATCTAATAGGCTTTGTAAGCGAGCACGTTCAAGTAAGTTTTTTACTGAGGTTTTTAGCCGACTAGCAGAGACTGGTTTTTCAAGAAAGTCATCTGCACCCGCACGCATCATATCAACCGCGACATCAACTGAGCTATGTGCAGTAATAACGATTACAAAGCAACTGAACTTCTCTTTATTCATCCAATTAAGGATACTTAGACCATCCATGTCGGGTAATTTATAGTCAAGTAAAATGAGAACTGGTGGTGTCTCTTTAACAAATTTCTGCATTTCAGCACCGGTGGTGACCACGGTTAAATCTAATTGGCTATTTTTTAAATATTGTTCATACAATCTAGCTTGCGGAATAGAGTCTTCTACAATTAGTACTCTTGGATTGGCAGTCATTTATGATGTCCCTATTTATACTTTGTTTTAATTATGAGGTGCTGTCTATAAAGCCTTGTTGGGCACGTTTTGTGAGTAGGTCAAACGATTTATCCGCAACATCTAACAATTGTTTTGCTTCTTTTAATGCTTGTTGATGCTGGTTATCTCTACATAAAACTTCCACTTTCCTTGCTAGTTCATAAAGCTTAGCATTTCCGTGTGCGGCAGCACTACTACCAACGGTATGTGTTTCAAATTCTAGCGTATAGATATCTTCTTTTGTGATAGCTGTATTGATTCTTTCAATACGTTCTAGGCTGTCTTCAATATACAGGGTGATTAATTCAGGCACTATCTCAGCATCGGTGTCAGCAACAAGTTGTAACAAGACCTTTTCATCAACATAATTTTGATCGCTATCATTATCACTCTTTAGCTCACTCATTTCACTTTTCTCACTGTTATCGGCGGCCGTTGAGTTGGTCCAGTGTGCAATACATCCTAAGGTAGCGGCGCGTTTAATTGGTTTACTCAAATAATCATCCATACCCGCGGCTAAAAATCGCTCTTTGTCACCACTTAGGGTATGTGCGGTGAGTGCAATGATGGGTATTTTAGACACTGCACCGGGTAATTCACGAATAACTTTTGTTGCGGTCATGCCATCCATTTCGGGCATGGATATATCCATTAATATAATATCGTATTGCTTATTTTGCACTGCTTCAATGGCTTCATGCCCATTCGCCACTACATCGACACAGAGTTTCGATAGCTCTAAAATGCGTTTTATTACCATTTGATTGGGGATGTTATCTTCGGCAAGTAAAATACGCGTATTCTCAGCAGGGTACTGAATGTTGCCTTTATTAAGCATCTGCTGAATACTGTTCTCATCTGCTATGCCGAGTTCGATAGTAAATTCAAAACTACTGCCTTTTCCTAATTCACTGTGCAGTTTAATTTCACCATTCATCAATGCTACGAGGCGTTTACAAATAGCTAACCCTAATCCTGTTCCCTCATATTTTCTACTGTGGGTTTGGTCAACCATGGTAAATTCTTCAAATAACAGTGCTTGGTTATTTTCATGAATACCAATGCCTGTATCGATGACTTGAAAAGAGACCAATAACGGTTCATTAGTACTGTTTTGCTTACTATCAAGTTGTACATTTAATGTGACGCTACCTTGTTCGGTAAACTTAATGGCATTATTGATCAGATTAATGAGGATTTGTTGGATCCGATCCGGATCTCCTTTAACAAAGCGTGGCAGTTGTTCCGAGGCGATTATATTAAGTGATAGAGATTTTTTATCGGCTAAGTGTTTAAGCAAACTGCCACAATTATTGAGTAAATGGGGAAGATCAAAAGTACTCGATTGCAAGACTTGTTCGTCGATATCCATTTTGGTGAAGTCAAGAATATCGTTGATAATGGTCATTAACAATTCACCAGAGTCTCGCGCGGTTGAGATCAGTGTTAATTGATTGGTCGAGAGGGGGCTTTCTTCCAACAGATCTAAAATGCCTAATACAGCATTCATTGGGGTACGTATTTCATGGCTCATCGACGCTAAAAAATGACTTTTAGATTCATTGCTCGCTTCTGCTTGGCTACGTGCTAAGCGTAATTTTTCTTCAGTATTCTTTTGTTCACTGATGTCCATAAAATGGGCAATATAGTGGGTGATATTTTGATCCTTATCTATCACTGCAGAGATATTTAAATACTCTGGATATATCTCCCCATTTTTACGTTTATTGTAGACTTCACCGCTCCATTTACCCTGTGACACTAAGGTTGACCACATACTGTTATAATATTCAGCAGGGTGGCGACCTGAAGATAAAATATTCGGACTTTTACCTTCAACCTCATGATGCTCGTAACCGGTAATCGTACGAAAAGCTTGGTTGGTACGTATAATTTTTCCCTGTGCATCACTGATAAACATCGCTTCACTTGATTCAAAGGTTTGTGCCGCAAGTCGTAATTCTGTTTCAGCTTCTAAGCGTGAGGTGATATCACGAATAAAGGCAGTAAATATCATGCCTTGCTCGGTTTCAATCGGTGCAATATTAATCTCTATTGGTAAGCTATGCCCTAATTTATGCTGCGCAGTGAGTTGTAAACGCTGTTTAAGCACCGGTGAGTCTTTTGTCAGTAGAAACTTTTTGATGCCATTATTATGTGCATGGCGTCTGTCTTTATTGATAATAAATTCCGCAAGATTATTACCTACTATTTCATCATAGCGCCAACCAAAGGTTTGTTCGGCGACTTGGTTATAGTCAATCACATCACCCGCCTGATCAATGGTGATGATCGCATCTAAAGACGCTGAAAGGATGGCGTGATTATGTGCTTGACTCTGTTTAGTGCCGAGGTGGCTTTTGTTTTTGTTATGCTCATCGTTACTGACCGTTTCAATGTCAGCAGAGGCTTGAGTTGGGACGAAATGCTGGTCGGTTAGATCCTCTTTATGTACGTTTTTTCTGTTTATATATCGATGAAGTAGATATGAAAAGATGACCGAGAAAATTATTTCAATGCAGACAATAAGGAAAAGCCATTTCTTAACTAGCGCATTGGCTTGCTGGACTTGATTAACAGAAAGGGCAATTTCAATTTTTCCATAATATACCCCTTGTTCAATAACACCAATACTGATATCAAACGTTTCTTTACTGCCATGAAGCAGTGAGCTATTAGTAGGCGCTGTACGGTTTAAATATTCGTTATCAGCACCTTCCGCCACAATAAAATCGTTATTACTAATACGCACATAGCTGATATCTGGAAGTGCGAGCAGATCTTCTGTAAAGCTTGCTAAGGTCTTTAAGTCATGAGTAATAAGGGATTCTTTCAATGTCTCACTAAACAATAACACGGTTGATTCAGCACGTTGTTTTAAATGCGCTTGATTGAATTCACTCACGAAACCTGCGCCACAGAAAATCAATATCATGAATAATATTGATTTAGTGATTAGAAGACCCTGTAGTGTTTTTAAACGAAAACTCATTATTAATACCTTTATTGATAATCTTGAGATAGCCTAGATTAGCGCATAGCATGCTATATGCTGCAGGAGACGGCTATTGCCAGTTAACGCTTGTGGTTGATTTAATAATAATTTTTCGGGGAGTTATTGAGCTTAATAAACAGTAATTCATGATTCAATCCTTTGAGTCGTGTAATTTGTAATACTTTAATTATGGATGAGGTAGCAGCTTATTTCATTAGAAAAAATGATTTCTCAGCTAATTTTTGTAGTGAGAAAGGCTTAACCATATAATCATCTGCGCCACGTTCAAAGGCATCTTCTATATTGCCTATCTTATTGCGTCCCGTGAGCATAATTACCGGAATTTTATTGGTTTTTTTGCTATTTTTTAGTGTCGCCAGCAGGTCGATACCTTGAATGTCTGGTAACATCCAATCAAGGATAATCAAGTTCGGGCGTATTTTCTGAGCGACGGCTAGCCCTTCAGTTGCATTATCGGAGACGATAATCTCTAACTCTTTATTTTTTTCTAAATGTATAGAAAGACGTCTTAATAGGGTGCGATCATCATCAATGATGAGAATTTTTTTTGTACTTTTCCAAAATAACATAGTTGCTCCTCACTGTTGATAAATAATTTATATCACTATATTGCTTTTAGTAATGCTACCTGCCTCTCATTGTTAGCTTATATATCAGTTGCTTGGTGAAAATTAATGCTGTTTTGGCTGTTATTTAGACAGCTTATAGTTAATTGCTACTGACCTTTATTTGTCTCACTCAATAGGTTCAAGTAACAATAATAAGGTATCGTCACTGGGTTGAGCATTGGTTAGCTGGTCGAATACGGTCATTACCTGCTTTAATGCCTGTTCGATTGGCAGGCTTAATGTTGATAATAATGATGCGGTTATCTTTTGTTGCAGCTGTTCGCGGGCGGTATTGTCTATTGCTGATTCAAATAAACCATCTGTAAACAGGGCGATTCTTTGTCCCGGTATAATTGTCAGGCTGTTGCTTTCATAGTAGCAATCTTCAAGCAGACCCGGTAATACGCCAGATGTATCAATTTCACTGATATTATCGTTGGATATCAATAACGGAGCAGGGTGCCCGGCGCTAGCAATGCTTATTTTGCCCGCTTCAGATAACTGTAACGAGCAACAGGTAAGGGTCACTTGTGATAGCAGTTTGTCATCCAATGCACGGTTTGAAAGTTGCTGTAAGATGTAACCAGGTGCTTGGCTTGATTGCATCGATTGTATCAATCCATGTAAATAGCCTCCATATGCATGGGAGAAAAATTTTGCACTGTCATCATGGCCCATTATATCTGTAAGCAGCAATTGCGTTTTATCGGTAAAGTTGTGTTGTAGCAAGAGATCACCACCACCAGAGCCAGTATGACGGCTTGCCACTTGCATCCGCCAGCCATGGGCTTTTGTTGCTAGGGTTGCAGGTAATGAATCGGTGATTTTTTTATCCAGTCGCGTAGTTAATTGCTGATAAACTTGCTGTGAGCGTCCTAAAATACGTTTAATGACATTAATTAATTGTGCTTTTTGCACCGGTTTGATTAAGTAGTCATCAATGCCTAGTTGTGCTGCTTGCTCCTGCACCATTTCATCATCTTGAGAAGTAAGAAAAACAAAAGGGATTAATTCACTGCCTGATTGTTGATTGATTTTTTTACGCAGTGATAACCCGTTCATTTGTGGCATTCTTATATCGGACAATACGATATCAATATGATGGGTACTTAATATTTCAAGGGCTTGGTAACCATTTAACGCCGTGACAACGTGATAATTTTTAATCAGGTAGGCTTTATATAATAATAGCAGGCTGTTGTTATCCTCTACTATTAAGACGGTTTGCTTGATTTGTACTTTTGGTAACGCCCAAAATAGCAGTAACTGATTGGGTGTATCATTGCTTCCGGGTTGATAATCGATTTTATCACTCTGTGCATGTACTAGTGCGATACCACGGCCACTCTCTTGATCAGAGAACTCCGTTAACAGGTCGTCATCTAAATTTTCAGTACAATCCCAAGCATCACTATTATCAAATATCGTTAATTGCCAACCATCACTTTCTTGCGTGAAATGAATGCTAATTTCTGTTGCTGGTGGTTTAGCATGTTCGATCAGGTTAGTCAGTGCTTCAGACAGGCAAAGTAATATACGTTGTTGGATCAGTTTAGGTATCTGATCGGTAATTATTTCTTGTAAAGCATGGCGAAAGTCACGTGGTAGTTGTGCTGAAACGGGCTGGCTGATCGCTAATAATAGTTTATGCATCACTTAAACATCCTATTGCTTAAATATCGAAAGTTAAAAAACGGCTACGTTTAATCATGTTGGTTAAAGGGCGACTAAGCCATGATAATAGTGTTGGAATGCGTTTTATTTCACGTAACAATTCATTTTTTAAACTTGGGTTGTCGCGATCATTAAATACACTGCCTAATAATTGTGCGTTGGCATTATTGAGTTTGCTTACCGCACTGTGCACAGAGGCTTCCGATGTTTTTCCTGCCAGCACTGTTAGTAACGCACCATGACAAGCTGCTGCAACACGCTCAGCAGGAATATTTTGTGCGTTAACACGATTTAAAGGCGAACTATCAATGATTACTGTATCGTATTCCTGCAACCATTGCTCGATGCATTGCTCTAATATGCCCGGTTGGCGCAGTCTCATGACATGTTCTCTTTTTGTAGGCGCAACCACGCCACTGACAACGATCGTGCTATGTTGACTAAATACGAGCTGTGGTTGTTGTAATATGTTTTCATGTTTGCTGATCACGTTAGTGCTGTTTTGCTGTGCTGTTGTATCAATCGCTAACACACCTTTAATCGCTGGACGGTAGAGGTTGAGATCCACCAGCAGTGTTGAATGACCGGCTAATAAGCAACGTTGCGCTAATGCAAACGCCAGACTAGTCACACCTTCCCCTTGTTCAGCAGAGCAAACGGCTAACGATGTTTTTGGGGTTGCGAGTAGTTGTGTGTAAATCTGTTCAATTTCCATATTCTGATAGGGTATATTCATGTCTATTCTTCCATTCAGTTATCGGTTTGCAATACGTTCAATTGCTTTATAACAGGCCTATTAATGCACCTAGCGCAACAATTTGAATGACATCGGTTAAGCCTTTACGGAATTTCTCATAACCACTTTCGCTGCGGTAAGGAATGTAAACAGTATCACCGGCTCTTAAAACGGGTAGGTCTGCAAATGCTGCGCTACGGGTAAACTCTTTTAAATCAAAGTTACGTGCTTGGTCACGACAACATGACATATTAACGACAGTAATATTTTCAATGTAGGCGTCTTCTACTGTGCCGCCTGATTCTGCTAATAGATCTAATACGGTCATGGTGTCATCAAAACGGTAGCGACCGGGTTTGTTGACTGCGCCTAATACACGTACGGTGCTCTCTTTTGATTTATCTAACCAGATACGATCTTTCTCTGGAATGTAGATCGTGTCGCCAGTGCTAACTTGTGGTAATAGATGGTCATCACCGGTCTCAAAATACAATGCAAGGTCTAACTTGCTCACGCCTTTACGCATATCATCACGATGATTGATACGGATATTACGCAGGTCAGCTTCATTAGTTGGGCCATCAGCGGCAGCGAGGATATCCAAAAAATTCATTTCATTGGTAAACATGTAACGCCCTGGTGCGCCAACTTGACCAAAGATATAAATAGATTTTTCAGAAGACTGGCGTACCCACTGTGATTTGTTATCACTTGGGTCCTGTGGCAATTGCTGAACCATGATCGTACTGCCGGCTCTGATAACAGGGAGTTGCTGGTCACTCATGCCATCTTTTAAAAATGCATTTAAATTAAATTGATGTACCTTAGTACTGCCATTACCCATTGGCACCACGATTTCAATATTTGCTGTATCCGCTTCCGGTGTTGGGCCGCCAACGTGTGCTAATAGGTCCAGTAATGACATCTCATCTGACCATTCAATACGACCGGGGTGAACAACCGAGCCTAATACACGTACTGCTCTGTTTGGTGTCACTTTAAGCCACGATTTTTCATTCATGTCGGTTTTTTCAGGCACAAAGATCGCATCACCAGGCGAGATAGCAGGAATGTTGTTAAGGCGTCCCTCTGTATATGCGCTTAAATCAAATGCAATGATGCTGTTGTTGGCTTTGATAATTCTAATTTGACGTGATTCTGCAAAACGTGTTGGTCCACCAGCATTCGCAAGAATGTCCATAAAGGTTGCGCCCTTGGTACTTTCATAGGCTCCTGGTTTAGCGACTTCGCCCATTACATAAACCATGTTTGCACCGCTTTTTATCTCTTCTTCTTGTTTCGGAACAAAAATAGTCGCACCGGGTTTAATGGTTGGTAAGTATTGTTGATTACCACTATCAAGGTATTTTTTTAGATTAAATAAGGTAGGCTGACCATCGGTAATTACACGAATTTTTTCTACACCTGCATAACGTGTCACACCACCAGAGCCCATCAGTAAATCAACGATATCCATTGATTCTCGGTATGCAAAGCTGCCGGGGTGATTGACTTCGCCAAACACTTTAATTGATGTGCTGCTATCGGCTGAATCGCCCGCGTTAGTAATATCAGAAGGGTTATATTCAACCTCTATATTACCCGTCATCGGTGATGCAGGAATGAATAGTGCATCCATTGATCTTAAAGTTGGTAATAGGCTGCTATCACCGCTATCTAGGTATTTCTTATAATTAAATACGGTGGTTTTTTTATCACGAATTAATTGCAATCTATCCAGTTGTGCCCCTTTACGTAGACCGCCCGCTGCATAAATGGCTAATTGAATTGACGCATCAGATTGTAAGGTAAACTCACCGGGCTCTTCAACGTAACCACGTACACTGATAATAAGTTGTTTTTTAAGTAGGTAAACAGAAAGATTATCGACATCAATAAATACTGTTTTTAGTTGATCACTCACTTGTGATGTTACCGCTTGGATTGATAATCCACTAACCTGCATTGCGCCGACTTCAGGCAGTATAATGCGTCCCTGTCTGTCCACTTGAAAAGGGGCTTTGAGTGCCGCTTCACCAGGTAATGAGATTTGTAATAGATCACCATTTTGGATTTGGTAATCTTGTGAATCGGCCATTAACGGTGTTTTAATTGCTATCAATAAGAATATAAATAACAACGTACTTTTCAAGTTTAAAATATTCATTTTGGCGTAACCTCTGGTGAATTATTTGCATTGATCAGTTCAATGCTGACACGACGGTTGACTAATCTTACTTGTGGTTGGTCATCAGAAAAAAGTGGCTCATTTGACCCGCTGCCATTAACCTCAATATTGTTAGGGCTCAAGCCAAAAATAAGTAGGTAGCGTTCTACTTGTGAAGCACGTGCCAATGAAAGTTTTACATTTTCTGCCGGGTCACCCTTTGAGTCTGCGTGACCGGTTAATTTTAAATGGTATTGAGGGTGTGCACGTAATAGCTGTGTTGCTTCAGAAAGCTGACCAATATAACGTGGATTCAGTGCTGTTGAGTTAATCACAAATTGGTTATTGTTATTAAGTAGCGCATTGATCTCTTTCAATTGTTGTTCGCTAAGTGCCGTTAAGCTCTGATTACTTTCTGCCATTGGCATTGCAGATTTGGCGATATTACCTGAGACATTACCGTTGTAGCTGTCCGAGGGTAGGCAGCTATCCTGTAGTTGTACGTAATTAAGGCGACGTTCTAAACGACTGAGTTGATCACGTTGGATGATCAAATCGTTAACCGCATCAAGTTCAAGGCCGCCCTGTAATTGACGAGCAATTCTTGCTTGGCGAATTTTGATGGTGGTTATGCTAGCAGGAAAACAAGTATTTGCACCTGCTGCTAATAATGCATCTAAATGACGTTGTGATAATTGCTGTTCAAAATAAACTGCATTTTCAAGGCCAATAGGGTGGTCAGCAGCATTGCTATAGTCATTGTTTTGATTACTATAATCATGCTCTGCTAAACCGCCTTTACCCTGTGGTGGTTTACTTGAACAGCCTGAGGTAGTGAGTAAAACTGCTAGGCTTACTGCAGTGACTGTTGTCTGGATTAGTGGGCGCATTGCATCATCTCCTCGTCTGCTACACATTCCATGGTGATCGCCGAGTCCATACGCAGTAATAGCATCAGCTCTTTTGGTTGCCCCTGTACACCGGTAATTTTCATGGTGCGCTGTTGTTCTTTAAGGCGTTTAAAGAGAAATACAATCGCGCCAATACCCGAGCTGTCAATGAAACTCACCCTGCTAATATCGATAACAATATGCGCTTGTTTCTGTGCGCTTATCTGCTCTAAATTAGGACGAATTTTACTACATCCAAGGGCATCCATTTCGCCACTTAGCGTAATCATGAGGTTGTTATTGTCTGTTTCAAACTGTTCAATATTCATAATTTCATCCATTTACTGTTGAAGTTAGATGAACTATTGCACGGGGCGTGCCAAGAAATTTATCTATTAAAAAACAAGTGGTTATGATTTTTGTATGAGGTGTTACGAGAGGTTTTTTGCATTATGCAAATCCATTTGCAAGATATTATCGATTATAAGCTACATAAAAAATCATTATTGATTGGTAAACTAATTGCTTACCTGCAACTCAGTTAAAATCAGCTGATGGTCTGAACCTTGGATCGGTAATGGTCGTTTGTTAACCACGTTAAATGGTGCGCTGACTAAATGGTGATCGATGTAAACACTGCTCAGTAGCGACAGTATCGGTTTATCACTGTATGACCAACTAGCAATATAACCAAACCCGCTTGCACTGCTTTTTAATTGGCTAGTGCGCTGAAAGTTTTTAAACTGCACCGACCAAGGTGAACTATTAAAATCTCCGACGACCAGTTTGTGCGTAAAGGGTGAAGCAACGACAATGTCAGACAGTATCGCGAGGGTTTCATTTCTTGTCTGCCAGAGCTGTGCATTTCTAGGAGAAACCGGATGCAATGCAAAAAGCTGTATCGGTGCCGTTAACCCTTGCTTTTGTAATATCACTTCCAACAGATGACCATGCTGCCCTCCTAAATGATGCAGTTTATTCTCAATAATGGGTGATCGTGAGAAAATGGCCATGCCATCGGGTGTTGCATGTCGTTTACTGATCCCAAAGTGATAAGGGTAATAGTCAGTTAACTGCTTTATTAATTGATGCTTTTCATCAGACGCTTCCTGAATGATTAGCAAGTCATAACTTTTATTGCCTAAAACAGGTAATAACTGTGCAAGGTTAGGGTTGTCGTAACGTAAATTTATCTGCGCAATATTAAGTTGATTATTATCCGTCTGTGTCATTAATAAAGGTGTCGTTGCGGAACTGTCAGATACATACAGTGGCAGTAAATTAATGCTGATTAACGTGCTAAACATTAGTATTGAAATAACCCTTAATTGCTTAATATAAAAAATATTAATGATGATTAATAGTAGAGCCAGTAGCGACCATTGAATCTGTAAATTAAGTAAGTTATCTAACCACCAAGCTCCCATGTTTGTTGTTAGCATCGGTAACAGTAGTAGTATCAATACCATGATATTAATGAACAAAAAAACACTGTGTACTGTTGCTTTTATTAACTCAGAAGAGTTCCATTTCATTGCTTATTAACCGTTACACTTAAGTACGGTTAACACGGTCTTTACTAAAATAGAACAATCTGTTTTTAGCCAGGTGAGTGGCTCACTGATAGCGAGTGAATAAGCATGATCAAAGGCTAGTTTCTGGTCAATATCATCTACACTACCCAGGTAACTTTGATTAATTTGTGCCAACCCAGTTAAGCCGGGTAATACCTGATAAGTGCGTTCACTAAAAAAAGGCAGTTTCTTATCTATTTCGTTGGTTAATTCTGGTCGTTCTGGTCTTGGCCCAATCACCGACATTTGACCTAGTAATACATTGATAAATTGCGGTGTTTCGTCGAATCGGGTTTTGCGTAACAATTTACCGACGCGCGTAATACGTGGGTCAGACCTTGTTGCAAGCATTGCGACGCCTTCTTTTTCTGCATCGGTGCCCATGGTGCGAAACTTGATTACGTTAAACACCGGATGACTGCCCTGATGTGCTTTACCTAAGCGTGACTGTAGATAAAATACAGGGCCCTTGCTGTCCAACTTAATTGCGATGGCGATCAAGGGGAGTAATGGTAATAGGAATAGCAGCGCAAAAAGTGAAAATAGCACATCAAAAATACGCTTACCGCGTTGGACGATAGGATCAATATAACCTTGCTGATTATTCATGTTTGAAGCCTGTTGATTGGTGTTAAATGTATCGGTAATTAATTTCAAAATGTAATCCTTACTTTGTTTCAAATTTAATGATAGCGAGCGATCAGAATTTCATGACGTAATTTATTTGTTATTACTATATTGTTCAGGACTGCTGGTTTTAGTCCAATGTCCTTTATCTAAGCGAAATAAATAGCGTAAAGTACCTATTAATCCAGCGATATGACCACTGACTAAATAAGCGAGTAATTTACTTACTTTATGACTGTTTTTTGGTTTGCGAATCAATTGGTAAGTTGCAATGCAATAAGCGCTAAGTTGTATAATGGCTAATAGCATAAACAGCCAATAATCAGCGGCTAACCAGAGGCTACCCAATAAAGAGGTAATCATCATAAAAGGCATCAGCACACGTAATGCTTTGCCAGAAATGAAGGAGAACGCAATGCCTTTATAACGCGGTAAAAGTAGTTTTTTTAATCGTAATAACTGTTGAAAATTACCCGCTGCGATACGACGACGTCGCTGATGGTCTTGGTTGTTGTTTGCACTTTCTAACTCTAACGCATTAATTGTGTCTTCATATTCGGCGCGGTAACCTGCCTCTACTATTTTCATCGGTAAGATAAAATCATCATTAATCGTGTCTGCTGCTAAGGGTTCAAACAGTGCGCGACGAAACATATAAAAAGCGCCGTGTGCACCAAGTGTTGAACCTAATACCGCTTCACTTAATTTTATTTGGCTTTGGTAATCCCAATAGGCTTGTTCACCTGCAGAGCCTGGCTTGATAAGACGATAATGACCATTCAGCACACCAATTGTTGGATCGTTGAAACGTTGTGCTGCGATCAGCAGTGAATCGATGGAAAGTAGCGCCGACGTATCAGACAAAGCAACCAACTCACAATCAACATCCGCCACTAATGCATTAACAACGGCTACTTTTCCTTGGTTTACTTTAAAATCAAGTACCTTAATATCAAGGTGTTCACACTCTGGTTCTTTCGCTGTTGCGCAAGCTAAGTGATAAGTATCATCACTACAACCATCACAACCAATAATAATTTGTAGTCGATTTGTCGGGTAATCTAACACGCTTAAATTTCGTATTTTTTCAGCTATCCACTGTGCTTCGTTATAGGCTGGCATAATAATAGCGATTGTTGGTAGCAGATCATCCGCCGTGCTGTTTACATAAAAGCGATTGGCTTGCTGGTTTTTAGTACGCATTTTATCTTTAGTTAAGTAACGTAATAGTAACGGGTAACCTAAATGATGATAAATAACCAACAATCCACTCATTACAGTGATGCTGATAAGGATCAGATTGTTCATAAACGACTGTCTCCTAAAATAGCTGCTTTGTTATTACCCACAAAACGAAGTGATGCATAGGCTTGTGCCATGGTACGTACTTCACCATGCTGTTTAACAAACTCACGCGGTTGATATGTTTTGTGGTCTTGTAACATAGAAAGCAATGTTCGTGCCATTTCCTGTGCGTTGTCTGCGATGACAAACTGTCCACTTTCAGGGCATAGTGTTTCTTTACTTGCGCCTACATCGGTTACTAAGGTTTTTATATTACAAGATTGTGCCTCTAAAGGGGAAAGCGGGAAGCCTTCATTCAAAGATGGTAAGCAGAAAATATCAAGTGCTTGGTAGAATATTGGCATATTGTCGAGGCGACCGAGAAAATGAACACGTTTATTAATACCGAGTTTCAATGCGAGTGCTTGTAGCTGCTGTTCGGTGCTACCACCCCCTGCGAAAGCAAGGTGAATATTATCTGGTAGTGCAGTTAAAGCATGCAGTAATACGCTCTGTCCCTTCACGACCTCCATACGGCCACTACAACCGATAAGGGTGACATGTTGAGGTAAATTTAAACCTTGACGAGCAAGGCATTGATCACCGGGTATAAACAGTTGGCTATTGATACCATTGTGTATCACGTTAATTTTATTCGCACATTGCAACTTAAGTTGCATCTGATTCGCAACGGTTTTCGCATCTGCCACAAGGGTTGGTCGCACTGCTTTGATAACAAAACGCTGTAATAAACAGCGTTTTTTGTCATTTAGGTGCCATGCATCATGCTCAGTATGGATGAGGTGCTTAATACTACTTAAACGCGCAGCAAAGCCTGCGTATAACAGTGGGCCGATATGATGCGTGTGTATCGCATGGGCGTTAAGTTTTTTGAATAATTTTGCTAATGTAAATATTAATGATGGCGTTAATCCGGGCGTCTTATTAACAAAGATTAGACGATCACGGTAAGGCGCTAACTTAGGCCAAGCCTCAATTGCTGATTCGAGTTCACCCTCAAGACTAACAATAATGGTTGTTTCATCTGCTTGGCTAAATGCTAATAGATCCAATACAAGGGTTTCGATACCACCTGGGCGTAAATGTTGTACAACTTGGATGATGGTTTTCATATTGCTTCTCCCTCAAGGAACGGTTGATTCGTTGCTGGTGGCTGATCGGAATTGTCTTGTTGAGTTTCTTGCTTCGCATTAATGCGTGGTATGCGACTTAACACTGGTACGCCGGTTAAACTTTCTAACTGTGCACGGCTACGTAGCGTGCTATCGGTAACCTCTTGCATTACCGCTAAGCCACAACCTAAAAACAATCCGCCAATGATGCCGCTAATAATAAACAGGATTAACGGTTTATTAGTTGAAGCGGTAGGCGTGAAAGGGCGATCTATAATTTTCACGCGTTTATCCTGTTCAAACACGCCTAATGACTCAGTAATACCTGCTTTTTCAAAACGTAACAGAATGTCATCATAAAGGTCGCGCTTAATCGCTACTTCTCGCTCTAGTTTTGATAACTGACTTGCGTTAGCTCCGTAACCAGACATCTGTTGCTCTAACTCTGCAATCATTAGCTTTAGGCTTTTTACCTCTTCAAATAAGCCTTCTACTTTGTCACTAGTTATCTGCATATTTTCAAGTTGAGACACCAATAGTGGTTGATTGTTATTGTCGTTTGTTCTGTTATCAGTGCTCGTTCGGCTCGCCATATCACTATTATTTAATTGATAGTTATTACCTAATGCCCATAACTTCTCAACACTGAGATTTTCATCTTCATTACTCAGTAACTTTTGACGCTCCTGCTCTAAACGCTCAAGGTTTTTAAGGGCGGTGACAACTTTGCTGTGTTGTTCGGTATAACGTGAACGTAACAGCGCTAACTCACTTTGCAGGCGTATTATTTTTTGTTCAATAAGCCCTAATACCGGATTTGTTTTTGATAATTGCTGGTTAATACCGCCTAAGCTACGTGTTGCGCCTGCTAATTCTGCTTGGCGTTCAAACAGACGTTGCTTCATCTGTGATAAGCGCGACACATTAGTCAGGTATAGCTCGGGTAATTCAGCCGCATGTTGGTCTTTAAATTCCGCCATTGCTTGCTCTGCTTTATCTAGTTCTAGCTGACGTTTACGCAAATGATCGGCTAAAAAACGACTTGAATCATTCATTGATGAGCGTTCTGGTGCTAATACCTGTTCGATAAATTGGGTGCTGACAGATTGCAGCATCTCTTTCATTCCGGTCGGCGTTGATGATTGGTAATCGATACGAATCAGATCTTTACCTAGCATTTGTATGTTAAGTGCAGCGGACAGTTCAGCGATCACTTGATCGTGTTGTTGTGCGGTTGTATTTTCATCGACCAAACCTCGTTCAAGGGCAACGGCCCCTAATATATGGCGACTATGGAGTAAAATTTTAAGTGAGTTAATACGCTCTTTAAGCATCGAAGAGACCGCAAGATCTTCTAAAAATGGGTTTAATTTAGCCGTCTCTTGAATGAGCATACTGGTGTGTGAGGTGTAATTTTTATTGCCGATAAAACTAATTAAAACAGCAAACAACGGCAGAATAACAACGGGTAGTAGAATGCTATAACGACGACGCCATGCGCCAGAGAGAATAAAATAAAAACGCGAATGTAATGTATTCATAATTGTTCAATCCATGTTGACACTTGACCCGCTCGTGATGCCCAGCTTTTCTCAATAACGCGATTACGTAGCGTTTCGGGAAACAGGTCAATTTCCTGTAAGTATTCGCAACTGGTTAACGCTTCCACCATTGCATCACTGCTATTCGCTATTTGCACGAGACCACGGTGAGCATGGATAGCTTTAAAATCGGTACAAACAATGGGGCGACCCGCGGCTAAATATTCTTTTAACTTAAGTGGGTTACAAGATTGTATTTGCGCATTATCAACAAAGGGCAATATCGACGCCGTCCAATGTTGGCAATATGCAGGTAAACGATGATGAGGGCGTTCACCTAAGAAGGTGACATTTTCTAAGGCAGCTAGTTTACTAACATCAATCACTGCTCGGCCAATAAAAACAAAGTGCCAATGGGGCATTTTTTGTATCGTAGCTAGCAACAATTCGATATCTAACCACTGCGAAATACTGCCATAAAAACCTGCGATGTTACGGCCATCATTAGGTAGGTCTGGAGCTCGCTCGACGGGTGTTGCAAACAACGCATAATCGACACCATGGGTAAGTAATTGTGTATTTTCAGCAGGAAATTGCGGCAGTAAATTAGGACTTGATACCATGATTAAATCTGCTTTTTCAGATAACTCATGTTCACGTTGAGCAACGGTGTCATGATCAACGCCTGCCAATCCTGAAAAATCGTCACCACAATAATAAACTAATGCCGCTTCATCAAAACAACCTGCAAAATCAACCGCGGTTGGTAACGATGTCCAAAGGATAGGGTTGTTAAGTTGGGACTTTTTTATGATCGGTAAAATTTGTTTCAGTAATAATTTTTTAGCGATATAACGTGCCAGTCTACTGCGCGGCGCAGGTAGTGTGCGTGGGTTAATAACCTGAAAATGTTGATCACCGTGTATCTCATTTTGTTGAGGTATACATTGGTTATGTTGCTGGCTGTCATCCACATTCAGTTTTGATGCAGTTAACTTTTCCCATAGACGTTTAATATCACGCATATTTAATGTAGGTTGGCGTAAACCGATAGAGTTTATCCATACTACTTTACGTGTTTTAGCCAGTTGCTTAATAATGTGCTGCGTGCTGCTAGGCAAGCCACCCCAGTCTTCAGCAAATACGATCAGATCATGATGCATATTACTTCTCCTCAACAGCGTCAGACTTATCTGACGTTGTAAGCGTTCTGATAACACGGGCTGGCACTCCACCAGCTAATACCATCGCAGGCAGGTCGTGTGTTACTACACTGCCCGCTGCCACAATCGTACCGTGTCCAATACGTACGCCAGCCATCACAGAAACCCCTGTTGCTAACCAAACGTCTTGTTCAATAATAATATCGCCGACTTGATCGTCTGTTTCTGGCAAGCCTAATGCACGTGCTGTTGGGTCTAATGGGTGACCTGGGTATCCAGCCAAGAAAGCACGTCCTGCAATACGTACGTTATCACCGAGTGAAACGTTGCTACCAACTGCGATAGTCGTCATCCAACCAATATCGATATTATTGCCAAGGGTTAAAACGGGGGCAACTGTTGCACAACTTCGACCTGTAAAAGTGGATTGTCCCGAGACTCTACAATCATCGTTGATGATAATACGAACAGGACCACTGATATATGGTAATCCGCCATACAGGTTTAAGTTTTTACCCACTTTTTCCAAACGTCCTTTAAACAACGGGGTCCATAATAAAATACGGCTCATAGTGGTGAGTAGGGTGGTTAAAATCTGATACACAAAATAAGCTGAACGAAGCATAAATTTAGGTGCCGGTAATTCAAATTTGAGCATGCTTTTAAGTTGAGCAAATACAAATTTTGCAAAGGGATGTTCGCTTGTTTTAAGCCAATGTTTGGTTTGATTTAATGAGATTGCTTTCATCCCTGCCTCCTAAGTAGTTAATTTGCTTACTTAGGTTATTGCAGAGATCGAGCCAACTTTTGAAGTGCAATAAAATCAATTGCTTATGGTTTTATTGGTGTTTTAGAAATCGACGTTGATGGTGATTTGCAAACTACTTTCGCAATTTGCAAATCGTTCACTCTGGTTTAGGTTGAGGCGACTTTATTGAGTAAGGTGTTTGGTAAGCTAATTAATTTAAGCTGTTGTGCAACGAGCAGTAGGCTAACCACAGCACAAACTAATACTAATAATGAAAGTGCTAAGCCAGTAACCTGTGCGCCAACTAAAAGCCACAGAGCCGATAATAAGCTTAATAACAGCAGTGAGTGGATAGGGTAGGCGAGTGATAAAAAGTGTTGGCTAACCTGATAAAACAAAACTAAACGAATTAGCTGCGCCATCAGTAACGAAAAAATAACCGCCCAGACTTGGTATAGTGGCGTTAACCACAACATTAAACTGATACCGATGATCGTGCTAACCACATTAATAATCAGCTGGCTTGATGTCGTCTCGCCGTTAAAACAACCAATATTATATAATTCAACAAGCTCTTTTAGTAACATGATTAATGCAATCGCCACTACATATTGTGCCGCTTGATGGTAAGTTGCGGGTAATAACCAATAAATTAATGCGGGTGATATTAATGCAACGACAACCGTGATCAGTAATGCGATAACCGTGCCTAATACAATGTATTTAGCTACCTTTTGTTTGCCATCATCACTATTTAATACCTCAAAACGGCGTGGAGACCACCACATGCCAAAGGGTTGCATAAGTAATACCATTGCTAATGCAAATTTTGCGGCTATCCCAAATTGTGCAACATCGGTTAAGGTCGCTTGTTCAGCTAACACCCATCTATCCATGCCATTTAACCCAAAGGCGACTAAACCACTGGCCACGATCGGTAGGCTATAAATAAAGGCTCGTTTACTGGTCTGTTGGTTGAACTTAAGGCCGCAATCACGTAACTGTAATACAATTAATAGTAACGCTTGTAACAGTCCGGCAATCAGACCTGCTTCTAGAATACCGGTCACACCACGATCAGACATAACAAATATAACCACCAACAACGATTGTATCAACGCACGTCCGGTTGTCGAAAAGAAAAAGCTGAGTGCGCGGTCATTCATGCGTAACCAACCTAAAGGGACGGCAATGGCACCTTCTAGTGCTAATACTGATAGTAATATGCGTACTTCATAGACAGAGGGACCACCCGGGAAATAAGGCGTCAATAATGGCGCTAAATACCAACCGCCCAGCAATGTGAAAAAAGCAATAATCAGCGTTAAGGTGAATATTTCAGCGGCGGTATTACGTCGTTTTAATGCTGATTTTTCGCTGCCTGCAAATCGAAACAATGTATCTTCAAGTCCCATTCCTACCAAAATACTACCGATAACCGCGATGGTGCTGATCACTTCTAATCGACCAAACTCCTCGGTGCTAAGGTGGTTTGCAACAAAGGGCAGAATCAATAATGACACACCTTTCATCAATGCGATGCTAGCACCGTAAAGGATTCCCTGTTTGATATTCGGGCTGAGTATCATGTCGCTAGTTAACTTGAAGCGATTAACTAACTTATTGGTGTTCATGTTACGCTCCTTGTGGCGCTATTTTTGATCTGTTTTTGAATATCATGGGAGGAAAGACACGTCACAATTTGTTGATACTGTTTCTCTGCTCGGTAATCCTGCGCTACAACTCGACCTTGTGCACCAAGTGAATTAATTAACGTGAGATCATTGCTGAGCATTAACAATTTTTCACTTAAATCCTGTGGGTCATCTGCCGCATATTTAACACAGTTAATATTATGTTCTAATTGCAGATCCCAATAAGCGCCATCTTCAGGAATGACAACGCAATGTCCTGCTGCCATCGCCTCTAAAATAGATAATCCGAAGGGTTCATTTTTGCTGGTGGATACAAAAATATTACTGTTGGCACGTAGTTGATCAATATTGTCTGGATTGTCATGCCAATTCACCATTTCCATTAAAATTGGCGCGTCACTGACTGGCAATTGCACCCCTTTTGGTTTGATATAACAGATATGCGTACGTGGATGTTCTGTCATGGACTGGAGTGCTGCTATTAAGGTTTCTAATCCCTTCCATTTTAACAAAGAAGCGGCCCAAAAAATGACCGGTGTATGGGTTTGGCATGTTGTTGGCCATTGTGCATCGGTGAGGCCATTTTTTAATAACAGAAAGTTTGCAGGCAACGTTACTTGATTTCCTGCTAGTGTGCTGAGTGCATTTTTTAAGGAGAGGGCACTACTTTGTAAGTAATGTACTTGATGTGCGGCATTTAAACAGCGTGCGATAGTGCGTGATTTCGCAACCGGTCCGTGAATCAGTTGAATAATCTTAAATTTCATCACTGGACGCAGCAGGTACAGCGCTAAATCAACACCAGGGCCTGATGCACCAACTGCGGTGTCAAATGGGCCTAAACGTAAGCGTATCAATAGCAATTGAAGGGCGATAAATGCATGACGAATAAAATAGCCGATACCTTGCTCTTGTAGAGCCAACCATGCGGGTTCATATAACTTGACACGTTGTATCGAATCACTCTTCCACGAACTGCTGTCGGCGGTTAATACCGTGATACGTTGCTGTTTACCAAGTAAGCCTAAAATACTTTCTGTCGCAACTTTGGATCCCCCTGCAAATGCAGTTGGATCAACAACGATAATATGCTGTTTATCTTTCATGAATTAATCCTTTTTTAGTGCTGTTTTGGTAAAAGTTTTTTAATGCGCTGCAGTAGCTAGTGATGAGATCCCATCTTAATGCAACACTCTTGTACCATGCCTGTTTGTGCGTTGCTGTAGAAAGCTGTTGATGATATAAACTTTGAAATTTGTGGGTGTTCTGTTCGATGGTAAAGTTATTTAGTACATGTTGCTGTCCTGCTTTACCCATCTCAAAACAGAGTCTTGGTTGAAAATAGAGGTGCTCAATCGCTCCAACCACGGCATCAACATTTTCCGTTGCTACTAATGTGCCTGTTTGCTGATCAATAACTACGTCACGGACACCGCCTGTGTCCGGCGCTACGACGGCTAACCCTGCTAGACTGGCTTCTGCAAGTACCAAACCAAACGCTTCTTCTCTTGCTGTTGAAACAAAAATATCTGCATTTCCGCGTAACAAGCCAACCGGGTTTTCACATTCACCTAAAAACGAGATGTGTTGCTGAATACCGCGTTTTTTACTTTGCACTTTTAAGTTGCCATATTCGGGACCACTACCTATCAGAAGAAGATGAACAGATATCTCTTTTTCAATTAATAACGCCACGGCTTCAATCAATAGATCAAACCCTTTACGTGCAATTAATGATCCGACGCTAGCAATCACAAAATCACCAGCATTAATGCCTAATGATTCACGCAGGCTGACCACAGGTTGTGCTAAAAGTCGTTGCGTATCGATACCATTACTGATGACATTAATTTGTGTATCTGGTTTGTTATCTTTGCGAAGAGGAGCGACGACATAGTCACTGACGCCAACTACCATATCCGTTTGGTATAAACCCAATGTAAGCCTATCTCGCAGTTGATAACTGGTATGCATATGGCAGATAAGCGGTATCTTGTTCTTTTTGGCAGCAAAGGTTAGCCATTGACAGGGGGCTGCACTGTTTGCATGGATGAGACTAATATTGTGATTTTTTATCAACTGGGTGGCTTGCTTAATAAGCCCTGCAAAAGCAAATAGATCAAAGCGCGGTGCTGTCCATCCTAATAATAAAGGGAAGTCGCTGCAGTAAACTTCGATATTGAGGGCTTTTGCCTCTTCGGCCATCAGCGGTTGGTTACACCAAAGCACCGCGTTAAATTGTTGTTTATCAAGATGAGTGATCAGATCTAATAAGCAACGTTCGCTGCCACGTATCCAGTTATCACCGTAATGGGTAAAAAGAATGGTTTTTGCTGATTGCTTGGTTTCGTTATTCATGATCTGATACTCGCTTTTGCCATTGATAGTTGAACAATTGCAAGCACCGCGCCATGTTTTTAACTTGTTGTATTTAAATGAAATGTTTCAGTTTTGTAGTTGTTGAGGCTAGTGCTAAGCATGATTATTATGATCATGCATTGCAGTTTGCAAATTGAGAGTGTGGCTATTTTACAACCTGTTGGTAATCTGCAATCAATTTAGGAATCGCGACACAGCTAGAAAACTGTTTTTTAATGGTGCTTTTGCAGGCTGATTGTAAGCACTGCTTGTGTTGTTCACTAAAAGTAGACCATGCACTTACTTGTTTAGTGAGCAGATCCATGTTGCCCGGCTCAATTAACCAGCCATTAAAACCATGATCGATCAGCTTGTTTAAAGCGCCAACATTAAAGGCAAGTACTGGAATACCACGTGCCATCGCTTCAAGTGCCGCCATCGGTAAACCTTCAAAGCGTGACGGTAAGACTAATAAACCAATATTGGACCATACCAAAGACATATCATCTTGCTGACCATGTAATATTAAGTTTTTAGGACACTGTTTCTGTAACTCGGGTAACTGTGGTCCTTCCCCATAGAGATGAAAATCGAGGTTCGGTAATAAACTCGCTAATGCTTTAAAATAATCGGGGCCTTTTTCTTCGCTAACTCTACCCACGAACGCAATCTGTTCACCCGTTGCATCAGATAAGTGATCTGTATTTACAAAGTTATCAAACAGTGCCACCTGACCGGGTAATCGCGTTGCTATTTGTGGGCTAACGGCAAAGTTTTTGTTTGAGAGGCACGCTGTAAAGCGATCTAACCAATCGTAAAACCCCAATTTACCCGTAGCAATTTCACCGGCGTGATAAGTGCTTATGCATGCAATACGATTTAAGCGTGCAGCAAATCTCCCCAGTATTCCTGCTTTATAGCCATGGGTATGCACTACCATTGGTTGCTGTTGTTTTATTGTTTTGTACAGCGTGCTGAAAGTGCCATCCAGACTAGTATGACGAATACCAAGCGTATCTAACCTGTCGCGAAGGGGGTGGTGTCCGTAATCAGTCATAAAAACAACTTCAACCTGTTCGCCATGTGACGTCAAGCCCTCAGAGAGTTGCTGTACGTGTGACTCAATACCACCGCTTTTACTGCTGTCTAACAGCAGCCAAATATTGTGTTTTTGCATGCATTTCCCTTTTACTGGTCAATTTCTGATTATCAACATTGCAAGATTGATGCCTTGATTTATATATATAAAGAGAAACAGTAAGGGCGTGGGCTGTACGCTTGTTTGTTCAATATCGCAGTTTGTGATTGTCCTTAATAAAACTGCATGGCGCATTGCAGAATGCAATTTTACTCTTAATTTGCATTGATAGTTGTACTTAGGCAGCGGTCTAACAGAAGCGGGGGAAAAATATAAATAGCCATAAAACTACATGAAGCCACATAAAAACAGCTAGTTAAGTTTATTCAGTTGATTTTTTTAAACTTTGGCACAGGACTTGTAATACATCAATCATAGCAACGTTAACATTGGTTAACAGATGATGATTTAAGGAAACCTATTATGCAGCATTACAAGGCTCTTGGTAAATTTGGTTTTAAAAGTAGAACGTTATTCACAGCATGTGCATTAATGGCTGGGCAGAGTATCACCGCAGTTAATGCAGCCCCCTTTAGTACTTGCCCAAGTAAGGCATTTTTATTTCAAGGCAAGCCAGTTGCGAGTTATGGCGTGAACCTTGTCACCGGTAGCTTTCAGTTGATAGAAGATAACCCGGGCATTAATGCCAATATCAACGGTCTTGGTTTTGATGAACAAGATAGGTATTTATACGGTTTTAATACCACAGATTTACAAGTGGTGAGAATGGACAGTGATTTTCAAGTTCAGGCACTTAATGTGAGTGGTTTACCTGCAGATTACACTTTCTTTGTCGGCGATGTCTCTAGTCACCACTATTACCTATACCGCAAAAATGTAGGGCTTTATAAAATTGACCTAAGCCCACTGGATAATGACATTACAGCAGCACTCACAGCACAGCATATTGGTAAGGCCAGTGTTAATTTAACGGATATTGCTTTCAACCCTAACGACAACCAACTTTACGGTGTTGATAATGGCACGGGGAAATTGTACCAAATATCACCCGACACGGGCGCTGCTAAGTATATTGGTGAGAGTGGAGAAACAGGCACATTTGGTGCAATGTATTTTGATGTAAATGGTTATTTCTATCTATCACGTAATCAGGATGGGAAAATTTATAGAATCGATCTCTCTAGCGTAACGAGCAATAGCACGATTGACGAATTACAAGCGTTAGATGTGACCGCAATTCATTTTGCTGATGGACCAAGTTCTAGTCAAAACGATGGTGCACGTTGCGCGTCTGCACCATTAATTGATGAAGACTCACCTTCAAATATTGACTTTGGTGATGCCCCGCAGACCTACGCAACCTTGCTTGCTGATAATGGTGCTCGACATTTATTAGATGGGGAAACCTATCTTGGTCTAACTGCCCCTGATGGTGATTATGATGGTTATACTGGCGCCGATTCAGACGACAGCACGCTGTTAAATGATCAAAGTTTCGATGATGAAGATGGGGTTAATTTTGTCACTGCATTTGAGATTGGTTTAGATTCGGTGGTCACTGTTTATGCGTCACGAGATGGTATTTTGAGTGCTTGGTTTGATTGGAATAGAGATGGTGACTTTGACGATCAAGATGAACAAAGCTTAGTTGATATTGCCTTAACAGAAGGGCTCAACGTTCTGTCATTACGTGTTCCCGATGGCGCGGTAGCAGGTAATAGTTGGAGTCGATTCCGTTTCAGTCAGCAAGCTGAATTGAATTATTATGGCGGTAGTAGCTCTGGTGAAGTGGAAGATCACGCTTTTACAATTAGTGAGTCCGGCATTAGTTATCGTTATTACCCTGGTGAAAATAGTTGGGTGACCTTAGCTTACGAAGACCAATGGCCAGCGAGTGATGATTACGATATGAATGATGTTGTTATGTATTACCGTACAGTGGAAGTGATACAAGATAATCAAGTGGTTCGTATTGATATCAAAGGTGAATTACAAGCATTGGGTGGTGTTTACCATAATGGTTTTGCGGTGCAGTTAGAAGATGTCGACACAACCAATGTGAATCAGCAAACTTTGCGTTTACTGCACAATAATATTGAACAGCAATATAGTGGCACGAATGGGGCAACTACCTATCCCATATTAGAAACGGGTAATAGCAATGCGGTCGTCATCATAAGCCAAGACCTGTGGAAACAAGCAAGCAGTGTGTGTAGTTATCATCGTACCGAAAAAGGTTGTAACCAAACCCAAAGCTTTGACTTTGAGATCAGTGTCCCGCTGATCAATCCGATTGAAATAGGCACCATTAGTGCACCTTATGACCCATTTATTTTTGCAACTGAGGGGCTTTATCATGGTGAAATGTTTACCAGTCATCCTGGCAGAGGGTTAGAAATACATCTTGTAGATAAGGCTCCGACTGAAAAATTTAACAGTGATTTTTATGGTCTTGCAGATGATACCAGTGATCCTTCAACGGGGCGTTATTTCCGTAATAGTAACAACCTACCTTGGGCGTTGGAAGTATCAGGGCCTTGGAAATGGCCGAGTGAACGCAGTCCTTTGTTAAATGCTTACCCTGAATTTCAAACCTTTGTTGAAAGCAATGGTAATCAAGGCAGTCAGTGGTTTGACCTTAATCAGGCGATAGCAAGACACCTGTTTTAAATTATAACTTTATTCATGAGGTAGTTTTATGTTGATTTCAAAAATAAAAATAACAAGTAGTGCACTGTTCATTTCAACATTATTAGGTTGTGGTGGTGGAGGTGGTGGTTCATCTTCAGCGGGTTCGGCTAGCGTTGATAGTGATAGTACTGCAGTCAGTACTGCCACACAAATTACAACTCCAGTCGTTGAACAACTCGACGTAGTTGAAAGTGAAGCCCTGCGAATGAGTGAACTTATTGCCAGTGATGATTTTCAGTTTACTAGCAAGCAGCAAGTGAATGTGTCCCTTGACCTTGATAATTTACTCGCTGCTAACAATCAAACCGATGCGCGGGCTTACGTCTCCGTTTATAGTCAATACCAATTGTTACCTTCTGGTCAATATTACCCGGATGCTTCAAGTCGTGTTGTGGCGGGGGATTTGCAAAATGGACAATTTAACCAAGATTTTATTGCCTTTAATGATAGCGACAGTTATCTGATTGAAGTGTGGTTCTATGATGGTGAGCCAGCTTTGCAAAAACAACAAGTCTTATTGAACAACCAGTTAACCTGGTAAACCTACACTCATCCCACAAGAATTGGGTTTGTAATCAGTCATAATAGGGCACGCTAGTTTGTAGATGCACTATTAAAATAAAAGGAGTAATTTCAGTGATTAAACATGATAAAGAAGCTGATTTTAATCTTAAATCGTTAATTATTAAAGGGCTTGAAATCTCGCCAGATTGTTTTGTCGTCATGCAAGGGGAAGAGAATAAAATTCTTTATTGTAATCATACTTTTGCTGACATATTTGGTAGCACTAATGATCAGCTAGTGGGGGTAACTAACAAGACATTATTAAAACAAGCATGGCAGACAAAGCGTGGTATTAATATTGAGACACAAGATTTTGATGAATGGATGGCTAGAGTTAATGAGCTACATAAGGTGAAGGAGGTTAATCAGTTTGAAACTGATCTCACCGATGGTCGTTGGTTTCGTATGACCAGAATGAACCTTGAGCAGGATATTAAAATCTATTTTGGTGTCGATATTACCGAGTTGAAAAAACTGCAACATGATTTAGAGATAGCAGTACAACAAATAGAACGGCTTGCTAATACCGATGCGTTAACCAACATCAGTAATCGACGATTTTTTGAAGTTATTTCGGAGAAAAAATTTGCGATAGCGAAACGCTACCATAAAGATTTTTCAGTTATGCTCTTAGATATTGATCACTTCAAAAAAGTAAATGATAACTATGGTCATGAAGGTGGTGATGATGTCCTTAAAGCATTAGCAAGAATGTGTACAGATATGGTCAGGAATACGGATACGCTTTGTCGTATTGGTGGTGAAGAGTTTGTGGTGCTACTGCCAGAAACAAATTTAAAGAAAGCCTATATTTTAGCTGAACGAATTCGCTTGGCGATTAACAAGCATGATTTCTATATTGTAAATTTAAAATGTACTGTTGGTATCTCCGTATCGATTGGTGTTAGTGCGATTAAAGAGGAAGATGAAAATGTACGCGATATATTAAATCGAGCTGATGCTGCACTCTATATGGCTAAAAAGGTGGGTAGAAACCGTGCTATATCGAAGAAGGAATAGGTTACCGAGTAA
The DNA here is from genome assembly GCF_030161115.1 of Psychromonas marina. Taxonomy (GTDB): domain Bacteria; phylum Pseudomonadota; class Gammaproteobacteria; order Enterobacterales; family Psychromonadaceae; genus Psychromonas; species Psychromonas marina. The sequence goes on along the minus strand of NZ_BSPQ01000013.1, from coordinate 13,578 downwards.
AAGAGTATGTTTTCAATTTTTAACGCCTTTGTTTAACAATAAACAAAGGCGTTAAGGTCTACTTAATTAGTCTTGACGTGAAGTCACTTCTAATAAGTGGTAACCAAATTGTGTTTTTACAGGACCTTGAACTTGGCCAACTGGTGCGCTGAATACAACTTTGTCAAACTCAGGTACCATCATACCTGGTCCAAATTCACCTAAATCACCGCCCTGTGCACCAGATGGGCAAGATGAATGTTTTTTTGCTAGATCTGCAAAATCAGAACCCGCTTCAATTTCGTTTTTCAATGTTAGACAGCTGTCTTCAGAACTTACTAAGATATGACGTGCACTTGCTAAAGCCATGAGGTATTCCTATTTTTAGTTTATAAAGGAGGCAAGATAAAGTAAAAATTGCGATCAATCAACATTTTGCTTGCAAAAATAACCCTAAGCCATATTATGTCCTCTCTTATCTATATTCGAGGTTTATATGAAACGTATTGTTCTCTTTTTAATGACTAACTTAGCCGTAGTATTGGTATTGGGTATTGTATTAAATGTTATTTTTGCTTTTACTGGGATGGATTCTCGTAGTACTGGTGGGTTATTAATACTGGCTATTGTATTTGGTTTTGGTGGTTCGTTTATCTCGTTAGCGATATCAAAATGGATGGCGAAACGCAGTACAGGTGCTGTTGTTATTGAAACACCTGCCAATGAAACTGAAACATGGTTACTTAATACTGTTCGTGCTCAAGCACAAAAAGCAGGTATTGCGTGTCCTGAAGTTGCGATTTATGACGCAGCGGATATGAATGCCTTTGCAACGGGTATGAACAAAAATAAAGCACTGGTAGCAGTAAGTACCGGCTTATTAAATACCATGACGCGTGATGAAGCGGAAGCGGTATTAGCCCATGAAGTCAGTCATGTTGCAAGTGGCGATATGGTGACTTTGGCACTGATTCAAGGTGTTGTGAATACCTTTGTTATCTTTATTGCCCGTGTTGTCGGCGGTATTATTGACAACTTCATTAGTAACAATGATGAAGAAGAGTCTTCAGGACATGGCTTCTCATACTTCATTATCGTGTTTATTTTAGAGATGATATTTGGTGTGTTGGCAAGTACGATTGTGATGTACTACTCAAGAAAACGTGAATTTAGTGCCGATTCTGGTGCTGCATCGCTGGTGGGTAAAGAGAAAATGATTGCTGCATTGCAACGTTTACAAAAGGGCAGTGAACCACAACTAGAAGGTAGTTTAATGGCCTTTGGTATTTCAGGAAAACGCAGTGGGGGGTTGTTTATGTCTCATCCTCCCCTTGAGTCTCGTATTGCGGCACTTCAGGCTTTTAATGGCTAATATCAACAGCCTTTAAGTGATGATTATCTGTATTGGTTAATCACCACTTATTTAATGCACTTGCAGTCACAATCCCGAGACGGTAGAACAAGTACCAACACTCAAAATAATAAAAAACCGCTATTTATCAATAAATAGCGGTTTTTTTGTTTGTCTATATCTGTCATGATCACCTTTAACTCTTTTGTATACGGCATCCATTTAGGTTTTTTATGACATTACCTGCTGCATTGGCACAGCGCTTAGCAATTTTATTGGTGTCTGTTTTTTTATTATCAGCCTGCAACCCCTATGATCGCCCCCTTACCGTAGCCGCTGCCCCGTGGCCAAATTTCGAATTTTTATTTCTTGCTAAAGAGTTAAATTACCTACCTGAAGAGCAGTATTCTTTGTTCGAATTGTCAGCGGCAAGTAGCGTTATTCAAGCCTTTCAAGCGGGCAAGTTGGATGTGGCCTTTTTATCATTGGATGAAGTGCTTACGCTCGTTGCATTAGGCATCGACCTTAAAATTGTATCTGTAATTGATCACTCAATGGGAGGCGATGCACTTTTAGTGAAGCCTGAAATAACCTCTTTGCAAGGTCTTAAGTGGCACTCTGTTGGTTATGAAAATAAATCCGCCGGTGCATTACTACTGAATGAAGCCTTTGTAATTTCGGGACTGAATAATCAAACCATTCAATTACTAGAAGTAAAACAGAGTGAAGTGAAAGATGTATATATGCAGGAGCATATTGATGGTTTAATCGTACGTGAACCACAAAAGCAGCAATTATTGGCACTTGGTGCGCGTGAGTTACTCAACTCTAGCCAATTAAAGCAGCGTATTACTCATTTAATGATCGTACGTTCTGATGTCGCTAAGCATGAAGCGATAAAAGTCACGCAACTTTTAACGCAATTTTATAATGCACGTGATTATTATTTACAAAATGAAAAACAAGCGTTAACAACCATGGCGGTGCGTTTACAGGTATTTCCTTCGTTATTAGCCGAATCCTTTAAGGGGACGCGCTTTATTGAGCCAAAAGATGCATTAATGCATCTATCGGGCACGCCATCAAACATTGAAATACAAGCCAATGAATTAAGCTTGTTTATGACGCAAAAAAAGATGCTCGGCAAAATGCCCAACGATTTTACCTCAAATATCTCTACACGTATTTTAGAGCGTGTTATCTATGAATAGTATTCGTAACTTATCCCTTGCCGTGACAGTGCCTAGCGCACTGTTTTTAGCCATTATCTGCTTACAAACCTTGGTTTTTACTTTCCAATATCAACAGGCACAGCAACAACTTTATAGCGAAAAAGAACAGCATATCAAAGGCATCGCGGGTAATCTGCAAACCAACCTGTCTTATGCCTTGATGCGCTTAGAGAAAGCCCAAGCTCAGAATATTATTTCTGAAGCAGCGCTAGATTATAATTTAATGCGTATCGCTGTCGTTGACCACAACCAACAAATTGTATTGAGTAATCAACTGCGTGACAAGTATATGTTTGCACAGTTGCAATTACCCCATTATGATGGTGCTCTTTTAAATCAAGTGATTGAAAAAAATGACTTTATTTTTGAATATAATGAACGGGCGCAAGACCTACTCGTGTATGTCCCGCTGCAGATGCTTTCTAAAGGTAATACATTAAATCGTAAATTTAACGGTTTAATTTATATTCGTTATTCATTGAGTCATGCCATCACTGAGCTACGTTATGAAACATTGTTCTCACTGATAAAAGTAACGCTAACATTATTAATTTGTTTACTTATTTTCATCTATGCGATAAAACGCTTTTTCATCAATCCACTTAACCAACTCGCGCAAACAATGTCAGTTTCTGACTTAAATGCAAATACTGAGGAGCAACAGGTAGCTTATGGAGAACTTGGTGATTTACAACGTGCATTTATTGGTTTTACAAAACGGATTAATCAGCGCTTAAATACACTTTCTGCGCGAGAACAACGTTTATTATATGCCGTTAATGGTGCGAGAGATGGAGTCTGGGATTGGGATATTGAAAAAAACAGTGTCTATTTTTCTCAGCGCTGGCAAGAGATGCTGGGTTATCAACAAGGTGAGTTTGAAAGTAGCATCGAAGAGTGGGAAGCACTTATTCACAAAGATGACTTAAACTCGACAATTAAAGCATTACAATTGCACTTTAGTGGTAAAAACTCCTTCTTTGAAAGCACCTACCGAATACGTTGTCATAACGGTAGCTATTGTTGGATACTGAGTCGTGGCCAAACGGTTTCTTGGGGCAGTGATGGGGAACCTTTGCGCATTGTAGGCACTCATACTGAGATAAGTCACTTTCAAAAAACGAACAATGTGAAAGTCGTTGAGGCTGTACTATAAAGAAACAGTAGAAATGTCGCTAGCAGTAACGTTCAACGGTTAGCCGTAATACAAGTATATCGTGCTGCCATTTACCGCTCGTTCACACTTTTAATGCGCAGTATCTCTTTTAGCGTGATTGTTTAGGGTAAACAATTAATATACTCACGGTGATGACTGGTGTCATTTAGCCACTTCGGTTACTTAAAATCGTGATCAATTTATTACACACATAGGTTATTAGTACAATACAGATGAAGATTTTTACAACGTTAATATTACCCTTGCTGGCGCTATTTTATAGTGTGGCTAGCAGCGCTGAGATAAAGTTTAAAATAAACGGTGCCGATGGCGATGCTGAAGATAATATTGAAATCTATTTAGATAACCTAGATGCACCTAAAAATGCCAATGACGATGATTATTTATCTGAAGTCGTCAATTCAACACAAACGGCATTACGTGTATTTGGTTTTTATCAATCTAGCGTTGATATTACTGTTACAGATAAAAGTAATGATCAACTTGTCACATTAGATATCGTGGTTGGCCCCGTGACGGTGATAGATATTTCTGATATTGAGTTAAAAGGTGCCGGAAAAGATTTATCTGATTTCAAACAATTAATCGAAACCTTTGAGCTTAGCAAAGGGGATCCTTTGTTACATGCTAATTATGAAAGCGCTAAAGGAGGATTAAAAAGTATTGCCAGACGCTATGGTTTTTTTGATGCTACTTTTGAAAAAGCACGCGTAGATGTTTCATCATTGACCAACAGTGCCAACGTATACTTATGGTTCAATACCGGCCCCCGCTATCTGTTTGGTGAACTTCTGTTTGATGCCCCCATTGTGGCAGAGAAAAATATTATTAGCCTCAGAAGTTTTGAGGTAGGAGACCCCTTTGATACTCGAAAACTTGGTTTTTTTAATAGTGATTTGAATGAAACTGGGTATTTCAAAAGTATTAGTATTCTGCCCGATTTTAATGAAAAAGACGGGTTACAAGTTCCACTCAATGTTGTCGCATCGATGCAGCCGGAAGACTCTTTTAATGCTGGTTTCGGTTATTCAACCGATGAAGGTATACGTGGTAAGTTTCGTTGGGTTCGTCCTTGGGTAACACAGTGGGGACACTCGGTAGAAGGGAATGTCGTGGCGTCGATTCCAAAACAAGAAGCTTCCTTAACCTATAAAATTCCGTTAGAAGATCCTATTTATAATTATATGTCGGTCCAAACCGGTTATAAATTGGTAGAGCAGAATGATACTGATACCACGCAATTTTTAGTTGGTTTTAGCCGTCATTGGCGATTCTCTAATCAATGGGAACGAACTGCTTTTATTCGTTATGAACATGAACAAGGTTTGCAAGGACAGGAAGACTTTTCTACCTCATTAATTATACCCGGCGTCAGTTTTAGCCGTACCCGTACAAAAGGCGGTATTAACGCAACTTGGGGGGATAGGCTAATGACGTCGCTTGAAGTTTCCAATGAGTGGTGGCTTTCGAGCGATGATTTAATAAAAATTTACGGGCAAGCTAAGTATTTACGTACCTATTCTGGGCATCAATTTGTTGGGTCGATAGAGCTGGGTGCGATTCAAACATCTTCTATTTATAATGTACCTTCATCCATGCGTTTTTTCACTGGTGGCGATCAAAGCGTACGTGGTTTTGGTTATGAAAGTATTGCACCAGAAGATGACGATGGTTACCTACTTGGTGGTAAATATTTAACCGTCGCCAGTCTTGAATATCGTTTTCCAGTCGCAGATAACTGGAAAATAGCCTTGTTCAGCGATATCGGTACGGCAACCGATGATTTTTCCGAAGTGATGTCGAGCAGTGCTGGTATGGGGGTTGTCTGGGCTTCGCCCGTTGGTCCTGTGCGCTTATATGTTGCTAAACCCATTACTAATGAGATAGACAGTTTTGCTATTCATTTCATGATAGGACCTGAATTATGATTATCTTGAAGTGGGTAATGAAAATAAGTAAATATAGCCTTGTTACCTTACTCTCGTTGTTTGCTATCACCGCCTTAGCGAGTAGTTTTTTGCTGTTAACCCACAGTGGAAACCAGTTGATTATTTCACTTGTAAAACAAGTTGAATCACGTTTGTCTGTGGAATTAGAAGAGGGCTCACTATTAAGTTCACCCACATTTTCAGATATCACTTGGTTAGATGGTGAAACGCAAATCAAGATTAGCCATGCCAATTATCAATTTGATTGGGGTTGCCTCTTTAATCGTGTTTGTTTAGATTCGTTAACACTCGCTGGCGTACAGATATCGCTACCAGAAACGAGTGAAGCAGAGGAACCTGAGGTTGTTGAAGATGGTGGACAGCCACTGAATATCGATATTCCAATCGCATTGATTGTTGGTGATATTACCGTTAGTGAACTTGATTTTACGATGGGCACGCTAGCGGTTAATCTCGATAAAATTTCATTACAAGCAGATGCCTTTAAAAAGGATGTCACACTCGCATCGCAAATAAGTGGACTGCTTGTAACATTACCTGATAGTGCACCAGAAGTGATTGCCAGTAAGCCAACAAACAGCAGCGTCAAAAAACAGCAAAATCTGCAATTTCAATCAATCGCCGCGATATTAACAGATGGAATGTTACCCACGGTCAGTTTACCCATCAATCTGACGGTTGATCCGATCAATATCGATACCTTTGAACTGGTACAAAATAAGCAAACATTGTTTGCACTGAATAAGCTTGATACACAATTTACCTTTAAAGCGTCAGAACTTGCAATCACGCAATTTGCTATCGACATTCCAGAAACGAAGGCCAACTTAACAGGTAATATTAACTTCATAGACGATTACCCATTAAATATTACGCTTGATGGACAAATTCAAAATATAAAACAACTAGAGCCAGCAACATTACTAAAAGACATTAATTTCCAATTTACCAGCAATGGTAGTTTGTCGAACCTAAACAGTGAACTACGACTCTCAAATAAAATCGATTTACAATTACGCAGTCATTTAGATCTGTTTGCCGATAACTTACCACACCAAATATCACTTGATTGGCAGAATTTACAATGGCCGCTGACCGGAGATGCACAATACCGCATAGAGCAGGGACGTTTTGTCAGTAAAGGCTCTCTGCTTGATTACCAGATTGAATTACAAAGTGATTATCAGGTGAGTGAACTTCCCGCAGGTAACGTAAGCTTAAAAACCAATGGTGGTTTGCAACATCTACAAATAGAATCTTTAAATGTTGAAACACTGTCCGGTAACATTGATTTTTCTGGCTTACTCGCTTGGAAAGAAAAAATTGATTGGTTAGGTGAACTGAGCATCACTGATATCGATTTAGCTGAATTAGAGACTGAATACGAAGGACATTTTTCAGGGAATATTAAACAACAAGTCGCGGTAACACTTTTTGAAAATGCAGATCCAGAGTGGCAATTCGATTTCCCTGAGTTAGCGATTGTTGGTGAGCTATTGACGCGACCGCTAACCGTGAGTGGACGTATTTCAGGTGACGATAAACAAGGGATACTGTTTGATAAATTAGCAATCGACAACGATGATAATAGTTTGTTAATTAATGGGTATTTGGCAACACAAAATGATTTAGCGATATCATTAAATATTGTTGATGTTAGTCACCTCATGCTCGCATTAAAAGGCGGGATTACAGGAACGGTTAATGTCACAGGACCCTCTGATTTATTGCAGATAGAGAGTTCGTTGGTTGCGAATAGCCTCACTTATCAGGACTATCAAGTGGGTAATATCAATCTTGATGGTGAAGTGTTATTAAGTGAAAAACCACAAATTTCGTTAACCCTCAATGCAAACAACATAATAGCAGCGGATCAATTAATTGATGATTTAGCCATCAAGATCACCCACGACATCGATGCAGAGAACAATGAGCAAAGTGAAGGTGTTCAACACAAAATTGAGTTGTTGGCCAATAGCGAGTTAATTTCCACGGACTTGGCTGTTTTTGTCACTCAAACCGATCAACAACTATTGGTTAAATTGAATAATGCAATCATCGATTTGCCTCATCAAACGCTGACATTGTCGACGCCTTTTGATGTGGTATCTGCTGCGGATAATATCGAAATTACACCTCACTGTTGGCAGGCTAAAACCCCAGAGACGAGTAATGCAGGTCGTCTTTGTATTACACAGGTCAATATCGCTGAGTCAGGTAATGTCGTACTTGATATAGATAAATATCTATTAGCAAACTTAACACCCTTTTTGCCTGCCCATTTGAAACTACAAGGGGCACTTTCAGCTAATGCAGATCTACAGTGGCAAAAAGATGTCAACCCGACGTTTTTGGTTAACCTTTTCTCTGACGATATGTTATTAAAAATTAATACCGACTCTGATCCAGAAATATTCAGAGATTATGCAATGGAGACGTTTAAGATAAATCTCGAAGGAAAAGCGAATGAAATCTTGGTCGATACAAAAATTTATGCCGATAAACTTATCGACGTTAATATTAAAGGGCAGTTACAACCTTATAATGAACAGCCAACGCTAGATGCAAAAATCATCTCTAATCTTCCTGATTTTTCATTGTTTTTACCACTCATTCCCGCTTTAGATTCGTTAGAGGGGCAGTTAAGTAGCGAAGTTTCGATTACAGGTAAATTAGATAAACCGACTGTTAACGGTAAGGTTAATATTCGCGATTCTTTAATAAGCAGTACCGATCTTCCTATGAATGTTAAAGAATTGAGTGCAAATATAGAAATCGTACAAAGTAGTGCAACGTTGCAAGGTTCGTTCAATAGCAGTGGTAATAATACCATCACTGAAAAAGCGGCTGCTGTCCCCTTACTAACTAATACGTTTAATTTTTTTGATAAATCAGTAAAAAAAGTAGGGGGTAAAATATTACACCCGTTGGCTGATAAAGAGAAAGTACAGCAGGTTGCAAAAGAAAACCCAGGCGTCGCATTCATCACCGGTCAATTTGATTGGTCTAATACGTTCATGGGTGATATTCACTTCTATGCACAGCAGTTAGAGATTTATGATTATGGAAAGATCGATCTGTTAATTACACCAGATATCAGTATCTCATTTAATGATCAGGTAAAAATTGATGGTGATTTATTTGTTGATAAAGGGAAAATCGTCGTTAAAGAGTTAGCGGCAGGGGCAATATCGGAATCTTCAGATATTGTAATTGTTGATGTCGAGCAACAAACGGTTGCTCCTGATTTACCGGTGATCATCGACCTCTCTGTTGATCTGGGTAACTCATTACAAATCGTCGCACTTGGATTAGATACCTTTATCGGCGGAAAGTTGTTAATAGAAAAACCATTTGAAAAAGACTTGAGTATTAACGGCGTATTACAATTAAGTGATGGTAGTTACCGTGCTTTAGGACAGCAACTGACCCTACAAGATAGTCGAATTATATTCCAAGGAGCGCCAGAGTCTCCTTATTTACAAATAGAGGCGATACGTGATCCAAGCAAAATAGAAGATGATGTCACCGCTGGTGTCCGTGTGACCGGTCCTGTTGATGAATTAGAACTCGTGATATTTTCTGAACCTGCGATGGCACAACAAGAAGCATTATCTTATCTTACCCGAGGACAAGGTCTAAACAGCAGTTCAGACAGTAGTACCATGGCAAATATGTTAATCGATATTGCAGCAGGGCAATCAGATAACCTAATGAGCAGTATTGGTGAAGAGATAGGAATTAAAGATTTATCGCTTTCGTCAAGTGGTACCGGGGATGAACAATCCGTCGGTATTCGCGGTGAAATTGCCCCCGGCGTTGAGATAAGTTATGGCGTTGGCGTATTTGATACCTTCTCAATATTATCGTTACGTTATGAAATATTGGAACGATTATACATCGAAGCTTCAAGTGGTATTTATCAGGCAGTCGATGCGTATTATGAATGGGATTGGGATAAACGTGAGTAGCAACAAGCAGTATACAATTGCAGGGTGTTTAGCCATTTTATTGTGGAGTGCAACCGTTGGTCTGGTCCGTAATGTAGCAGAACAACTTGGTCCTATTGGCGGTGCTGCAATGATCTATTCAGTCAGTGCACTGTTTTTAATCATGGTACTTGGCATCCCACATTTAAAACGTTTTTCTGTTAAATATATTATGATTGGCGGCGCACTGTTTGTCAGTTACGAAATTTGTTTATCATTGGCACTTGGCATGGCTAACTCTCGTATTCAAGCGGTTGAAATGGGTGTCATTAACTATTTATGGCCTACGTTAGTTGTTTTACTTACGGCATTGACGAGTCATACTAAGATTGATAAACGTGTTTACCCAGTAATCGCATTATCTTTTTTTGGTGTTGCTTGGACTGTTAGTGGCGATCAAGGACTCTCAGCAAAACAATTAGCTGATAATTTTATTACCAATCCAACCAGCTATTCTTTAGCTTTAATAGGCGCTTTCATATGGGCTTTTTATTGTAATATTACTAAAAAGCGTGCTAATGGAAAAAACGCAATCACGCTATTTTTTATCGCAACGGCTATTACTTTATGGGTGTTCTATTTTATAAGTGATGAAGCCACGATGGTATTTAATAGCAGTTCAGTCATTGATTTGCTGATCACCGGAATTGCAATGGGCAGTGCGTATGCTCTGTGGAATAGTGCCATCATTGGCGGCAATATGATGCTATTAGCCACACTGTCGTACTTCACACCACTTTTATCTACTTTTATATCGGCGATGATTTTAGATATCGAACTTACGGCTACTTTTTGGCAAGGTGTGATGATGGTGACTATTGCTTCGTTGTTATGTTGGTGGTTTACAAGACAAAAGGGCACTTCTTAACTAGAAACTCCCCAATAGGTTAAGTATTACCTTAAGCTAAGGCTTTAATAGCGAGCGTGTTTCTAATCCTTTACGCTTACCAAAGGGCTGTTTTTATGTTCAGTTGTTGCTTTTTCCGCCTTTCTACCAAAAATAAAGAAAATTATATTAATTTTATATCACAGTTTTTTGACTTATTTTATTAAATTATTGAAATAGCTGTTTAAACTAATGTATATTAAGTCAATTAAAAATGATTTTGAATTCCATGTTTCTTTATAGATTGGTGGTTTTTTCTGTCTAATAAGCTGTTAATTGGCCTTAAAATTATTTGGGATATGTTTTCAAATTTAAGTTTTTTTAATACCAACTAATGTATGAAATACGCTCAAATAAGTTGTCTCGAATGTGACTTTTAATCTGCACATTCAGCCAGATTAAGGTATTTTCGCTAATAGAGTTTTGCTTTTATAAAAACCCAAAAGCATAAAACTCATTAGCTTAGTTTTTAGTAAATAGAGGCTTCATTTTTTGCCTAGTTTTTACGTAATATTGAGCGTGCAATTTTGCTAAAAAGGTGTGTAGTTTCCGCTTGGTATTTGGATTCTCAATATTGAAATGGTCACTAGAATAATTGGTGTAAAAAGTTCTATTACCGGCATCAATTAACAAGGCATTTAAACGGAATAAAAACAGTTGGTTATGTTTCGTGCCTCAACATTATAACCAACTATTTTTATCCGCTTAATGCGGCGTTAAATGGTTTTCGTAGAGTTCTTTTGGGTTTGTGTTTTTTAGGTCTAATTTGTGCAAAGTTGTTTGCGCAGTTTGATATCTAGTTTCTTTGAAAATACTCGAAAATGGTTAGGTTATTTCGACCTTGAGCGTAATTCGTTGCTCGCACATTTAAGGCTTTTCCAAGTGCGGTAAGTTGGTTTGGTTTTTAAACTCGACTCTCAAAAATGTAATGAGAACATAGTATTAACTTCGTTCATCAGCTAGCTTCGTTTATTATGAAGCTTAAATTTTAGAAATGGTTTTGCCTGAATTTTATGCTCAATTGAGTGTGCACTAGGCCTACCATTTAACAAGTCAATTCAACTGGAATAAAAACGGCGGTCATCGCTACGCGATTATAGCCCACCATTTTTATCCAGTTAATATGGGCGTTAAATGGGCTGTGAATAAGACTAAATGTTGGGTTTCTAAAGCCTATTTTGTTCAAAGTAAAATGCGTTGTTTCTTGAGGTTATTAAAGCCTGTATCTCATAAATGTTAATCGAATAGGGCATTTACTTCGTTCGTAAACTTGCTTCGTTTATGATGAATCAATAATTTAAATAAAAGCCAAATACTTGTTCTGTGTGTAGCTCTGTTTTTACTTTGGGTTTGCCATTTAACAAGTTGCTTAAACGGAATAAAAACAGTTGGTCATCGCTTCGCGATTTTAACCAACCATTTTTATCCGCTTAGCAAGGCGTTAGGTGCTACTAGGAGACTCGAATGAGCACAGGTAAACTAATTTGGCACGTTGCCTGTGATGAATCGGGTATAGATGGGCAGGTATATTATGGTTTTGGCTCTCTTTGGATGAAATACCAAAGACGAGGTGATTTTACGAGAATCATTCGGGAGTTAAGAGAAAAACATAACTATCACAATGAAATTAAGTGGCAAAAAGCCCATAAAAAATTCTATGCTGATTTTTACGCTGAGTTAATCGAGACCTTTTTCAAAAATTCATGGTTAGCATTTCATTGTATAGTTATAAGAAAGGGAATGGTTGATAAATCGTTCCATGATGGCGACTATGACTTAGCAATGAGAAAACATTTTACAAAGCTTATATCTACGAAAATTAAAGCAGTAATAAAAGCTCACCCTAGCCGTGATTGTGAATTTAGAATTGAAGTGGATCCATTACCATCAAGGTATAAAAAAGCAGACGAGGCTTTTCATAAAATAGCAAATAGTATGTTAACAAAAGAGCTTGGAGGAAGCGCACTCATTAAAAGTGTCGTAACTAAAGACTCAAAAGATTCCGAGCATATTCAAATCGCTGATTTTTTGCTTGGTGCAGTGATGAGTGCTTTTCAAGGTAAAGCCTCTTCTCCAGCAAAATTAGCAGTTGCCACTAAAATAGCCACATACTTAGGCTGGGATGATTTAAAACATGATACTTGGGGCACAGAGAGAAAGTTCAATGTATGGTACTTTTTTGATCCAAGAGTTGGAGGAAGGGAAGTTACAACTGAACCTGTAAGGCTTAAATACCCACTTCCAAAACGCACCTAACAAGAGCTTTAAACGGAACTAAAACAGTGGGTTACGTTTCGCTTCGCTACACATTTTAACCCACTATTTTAGTCCGCTTAAGCAGGCGTTAAATGGGCTGTGAATCAGACTAAATGTTGGGTTTCTAAAGTCTGTTTTATTCAAAGTAAAATGCGTTGTTTCTTGGGGTTATCAAAACCAGCATCTCATAAATGTTAATCGAATAGGGCATTTACTTCGTTCGTAAACTAGCTTCGTTTATGATGAATCAATAATTTAAATAAAAGCCAAGTACTTGTTTTGTGTGTAGCTCTTTTTTACTTTTGGTTTGCCATTTAACAAGTTGCTTAAACGGAACTAAAACAGTTGGTCATCGCTTCGCGATTATAACCAACCATTTTAGTCCGCTTAGCAAGGCGTTAGCTGTCTTCGCAGATAGCTAGTTTTGTTTTATGATTTTTGTAAAAACGAGTGGTCGTTTTTCCTTTGAATCAGTTTTCCGTTCATTGTTTTTTAGTTTGCTATTTGGGTGTTGGTTTCCAATCAAGCCTTCATTTAGCACTGTTTTTTAACTGGCAGTTTAGCTTCGAAATGTTAAGCTAAATCTCCAATAATCAGCCGTTTGTTAATCTACTTTTGTCACTTATAAAGCCGGCTAACAAGGTGCTTAAACGGAATAAAAACAGTTGGTCATCGCTTCGCGATTTTAACCAACCATTTTTATCCGCTTAGCAAGGCGTTGGTATGACTTCCCACGTCAATCTAAATATTACTTTTCCC
>NZ_BSPQ01000012.1 GCF_030161115.1 Psychromonas marina | reverse complement strand
TATTATGGCTCTGGTTGAAAAACTAACCCACGGTAGAGGCTAGCACCTTAGTGGGAGTCATTATGTCTAGTTGGTTTTTAAAATTGATGTTGGTAAGTCTTTCTGAGAAACATTTTTGGTTGTGATTTGAGTTTTGTCATCTTCAAAGTCGTAGTCTTGTGGCTGTACTGTAAACTCGCTCATTCCGCCAAAATACGCTGTCGTTAATAGTCGTCTGGTGCAAAGTTTAACCTCGAAGTTTATCGTTATTCTCGGCTCCATTAACTCTGCTTATTTTATAATGGCGTCATTCTGTATTTTAGTTTTTAAGAAGTCATCTCGAAAGGGGATTTAAGTTGAATTTGAATCTCAGTTTTTGAATTGGTCGCTAGCTAAAGTTTCCAATATTGATTATCGTGTTTCTTTGGTTTTTAAATACCGCCAAACACAACTAACAAGGCACTTAAACGGAACAAAAACAGTTGGTTAAGTTTCGCTTCGCTACACATTATAACCAACTATTTTTGTCCGCTTAGTGCGGCGTTAGTTGCAAGGTGTTTATCGATATGGATTACATTCACCACGAAAAGAAAAAAGGCGGTAGCATTAAAGCTATAGCTTGGCTTTACTGCTTAATCTTTGCTGCTTTGATCTTTGAACTCTATTTTAATCTTTTTGTACCTAACCCAGACCTTAATTTACAGGTTTATGGCTATTACTCCGCAATTGGTGTTTTTATAGTGACATTACCTTGGTCTTTTAAGTGGCTAGTTGATTGTGTAAGTCATAGGGCACCTGTTTATCGCGTTTTATCAATAATATTGTTCTCTGTCGTGATTATATTTTGTCTCAGAAGTTTCTTCGTATTCACACTACCAAGTATTTACACTTCTGCATTTGGTACGCCTCATTATGAAGTACATAATGTTGTTTACAGCGATAGTTATAGCGAATTGGAATGTGACTACAGAGTCAGTAGTAAATTTTTAAAAAATACGATTTTATCGCAAGCTTGTATTTCTGAAAGTCTATTTGAAATAAAGGATCCTGAGTTATTGTTTTATGGTAATAAATCAATTTTTGGCTTTAAAATATTAAAAATCGTACCAAATGAAGAAGTTAAGTTGCGTCTAAATGCAACTAACAAGGCACTTAAACGGAACTAAAACAGTGGGTTAGGTTTCGCTTCGCTACACATTTTAACCCACTATTTTAGTCCGCTTAGTGCGGCGTTGGTATGACTTCCCACGTCAATCTAAATATTACTTTTCCCTGCTCA
>NZ_BSPQ01000011.1 GCF_030161115.1 Psychromonas marina | reverse complement strand
TATGGCTCTGGTTGAAAAACTAACCCACGGTAGAGGCTAGCACCTTAGTGGGAGTCATTATGTCTATGTGTCAGTTCTATGATTTGTTTATCGAGTTGATATGGAAGTGCTGAAGAGAGAGAAAGCTCTGTAATAGAGCTTTAATATTTATATTTTATTTATGATAGTGAGTATCTAGGTCTTTATGTTTTGGCTTGTTTTCTGGAGTAACACTGCGTCTTTGATCTGTTTTTCCAGTTGATTTAGCTTTTGGTTTCGGACCTGGTTTAATGCTCATATATAAATGCCTCAATAATGTATGAATAGTAGTTTTACTGGTTAACATCCATGCGTTCAAGATTTCCTGTGTACTTGCACAGTATAAATTAATTGATAGGTTTTGGCTATTGGTTTGTTGTTTTTAATCGCCAGTAGCGTTGATTAACACATAACAAGAACTTTAAACGGAACATAAACAGTTGGCTATGTTTCGCTTCGCTACACAATTTTAGCCAACTATTTCTGTCCGCTTAAGTGGGCGTTAGGCACCATTAACAAGGAGTTCACTGAGCTTTATGGGTACATTAGATTTTGTTGCATCGTTAGTAAATTCATTGGCATGGCCGGTAGGTGTTGTCTGCTGTATATACATATTAAAAGCACCAGCTGGGAAACTATTAGAACGAGTTTCTAAGCTTAAATATGGAGAATTGGAAGCGGAATTTCAAGAAAGGTTAAATAAGATTGAGACTACTCAGGTTGGTGACGAAAACAAAGTAGTTGAAGAAGATACCATTACTTCAATTTCCTTAACCGAGCTGTCTGAGGTTTCTCCTCGAGCTGCAATTCTAGAAGCGTGGGTAAGCTTAGAAAAAACAACATCTGTATTTTGTCAGGCTAATGGACTTCCTGCAAAGGTTTCGTACCAAGGTTTATTTAAGCTTGCCAAAGAAAAGGATCTAGATATTGAGCCTTTTCAAGCTGCATATCAGGAGCTTCGTGTTCTCCGAAATAAAGCAGTACACGCATCTGATTTAGATATTACTGCTACAACTGCAAAACAATACGTAAAAACTGCAAATTTTGTTGCGCAAGAGTTAAGTATGAGGTCCCATAGTGCCTAACAAGGCGTTTAAACGGAACAAAAACAGTGGGTTACGTTTCGCTTCGCTACACATTATAACCCACAATTTTTGTCCGCTTAACGCGGCGTTAAATGGCTTTCGTAGAGGTCTTTTGGGTTTGTGTTTCTTAGGTCTGTTTTGTGTAAAGTTGTATGCGAAGTTGGCTTGTTTGTTTCCTTTTAATTTATCTGAAACTGGCTATTTTAATTGTCTCCATGAATGTAATTCGTAACTAGCACATTTACGCCATTTTCAAGTGCGGTGAGTTGGCTTGGTTTTCAACGTAGCTTCTCAAAAATGTAAATAGAACAATGTATTAACTTCGTTCATCAACGAGCTTCGTTTATGATAATGGTTAAATTATAAGTGGTTTAAAGCCTGATTTTACAGTTCAATTGATTGTTCACTCGGCCTACCATTTAACAAGAGCATTCAAGCGGAATAAAAACAGTTGGCTACGTTTCGCTTCGCTCCACAATTATAGCCAACTATTTTTATCCGCTTAATAGCGGCGTTAAATGGCTTTCGTAGAGGTCTTTTGGGGTTGTGTTTCTTAGGTCTATTTTGTGTAAAGTCGTATGCGAGGTTGGCTTGCTTGATACCTTTGAAATTATTTGAAACTGGATATTTTAATCGTGACCATGAATGTAATTCGTAACTTGCACATTTATGCCACTTTCAAGTGCGGTGAGTTGGTTTAGTTTTTAACCTCGCCTCTCAAAAATGCAAATAGAACAATGTATTAACTTCGTTCATCAACGAGCTTCGTTTATGATAATGGTTAAATTATAAGTGGTTTAAAGCCTGATTTTACAGTTCAATTGATTGTTCACTCGGCCTACCATTTAACAAGAGCATTCAAGCGGAATAAAAACAGTTGGCTACGTTTCGCTTCGCTCCACAATTATAGCCAACTATTTTTATCCGCTTAATAGTGGCGTTAATTGGCCTTAAAATTATTTGGGGTATGTTTTCAATTTTAAGTGTTTTTATTACCGACTAATTGATGAAATACGCTCAAATAAGTTGTCTCGAATGTGACTTTTAATCTGCACATTCAGCCAGATTAAGGTATTTTCGCTAATAGAGTTTTGCTTTTATAAAAACCAAAAGCATAAAACTCATTAGCTTAGTTTTTAGTAAATAGAGGCTTCATTTTTTGCCTAGTTTTTACGTAATATTGAACGTGCAATTTTGCTAAAAAGGTGTGTAGTTTCCGCTTGGTATTTGGGTTCTCAATATCGAAATGGTCACTAGAGTAATTGGTATTTAAAGTTCTATTATCGGCATCAATTAACAAGGCATTTAAACGGAATAAAAACAGTGGGTTATGTTTCGTACCTCAACATTTTAACCCACTTTTTTTATCCGCTTAATGCGGCGTTAATTGGCCTGCAGAGTGGGCGAGATTTATTGGTGTGAAGTGTTGGTTGTTCATCGGTCTTAGAATATTGTTTAGTTTCTTTGATAGTGTGAATTTCTGATTTTATGCTTTATACCAAATTGTAAATCGTATACCTTATTTAACGAGTTTTATTCGTCAATTAGCTTCGTTAATTTAAAGTATTTAGAAATGTGGTTTTGTAAAATCACGTTATGGTGCAACTTCGAGGTTGCAAAGTTGAATGGCCAATTAACAAGGGCATTCAAGTGGAAAAATAACAGTTGGCCATCGCTTCGCGATTATACGCCAACCATTATTTTCCACTTAATAGCAGCGTTATAAAGTGTTCATTTAGTGTGTTGAGGTTGGTTTTGTAAGTCCAAAAGTCAGCAATATTTTTAGCGAAGTTGGCATCACTAACTTCGTTTTAAGATTGCTCAAACTGGCTAGTTTTTCAAAGCCTAATTGTCGTCACTTGCTGTGTTTTACACTTCAAGTGCGGTAGCCTGTTTGAGTGTCCAAAACCGAGTTTTATTCGGTAATTTAAAATTGGTTTTTAGCTTCGTTCGTCAACGTGCGTCGCTGAAAATTAATCTTAAATTTAAAAGGGCTGTTATATCGTAATGTTGCCTTTCAATTGTAAGGTTCAATCGTTGACTTTATAACAAGCAATTTAAGTCGGAACAAAAACAGTTGGCTTTGTTTCGTACCTCAACAAGTATAGCCAACCATTTTTGTCCGCTTAATGTGGGCGTTATAAAGTGTTCATTTAGTGTGTTGAGGTTGGTTTTGTAAGTCCAAAAATCAGTAAATTTTTTGGCGAAGTTGGCATCACTAACTTCGTTTTAAGATTGTTCAAATGGGCTAGTTTTTCAAAGCCTAAACGTCGTCACTTGCTGTGTTTTTCACTTCAAGTGCGGTAGCCTGTTTGGGTGTTCAAAACCGATAATTATTCGGCGATTTAAAATTAGTTTTCAGCCTCGCTCGTCAACGCGCTTCGCTGAAAATTAATCTTAAATCGAAAAGGGCAGCTATATTGAAATGTTGCCTTTCAATTGCAGGGTTCAATGGTTGACTTTATAACAAGCAATTTAAGTCGGAACAAAAACAGTTGGCTTTGTTTCGTACCTCAACAAGTATAGCCAACCATTTTTGTCCGCTTAATGTGGGCGTTAGTATTTCATTTTAATATCGAGTCTATTATGGGAATCAAAAGGTTTGTTATCGGGTGGACACTACTTTGGCTTATTTTCTCCTGTTATTTTGTTTATGAATCTGGCTTTGAATATGATGTCCAAACGGGTGTTGCATTTGGTTTAATTAGCTATTTATTAGGTATGCCTGCTAGTTACTTTGGAGGTTCTCTTGCGAGTTATATTAGTATTGAATGCGGATTGCATGGCTCTGAGCAAGTAGTTGCATTGGTTCTTTGTTGTTATCTATTTTCTTTGGTATTTTGGACTTTATTTATAAAAGTCATTGTACAAAATCGTTGACATATTGGGGTGCGAATAACCTGCACTTAAAATACTAACAAGGCGTTTAAACGGAACTAAAACAGTGGGTTACGTTCCGCTGCGCTACACAGTATAACCCACTATTTTAGTCCGCTTAACGCGGCGTTAGCACTACTTGAGGGAGCACTATGTTTTGAAATATGCAGTTATACTTTTATTATGTGCAATAGCTCCTTGTACATCGTATTCTGAAGCTTTGTTCATAGATGATGGAGCTAAGGTAAGTGAGTTATCAGATATACGAGGTCTTGCCTATTCAGTAATGGATGCAGAAGGCGAAAATTGTTCTGAAATAAAAGATAGAGATTTACGAAGTGTCTGCAAATGTAAATACCGTGAAGAGCCATTAATAAAATTTCGGCATGGGTATAAATCAATAAGAGATAATAACCCTCAATACATCGGTAAAACTGTTGCATATACTAAAGAAAATAAAACATACTCGCTTAACTTTTTAGGTTATGAGCTTATCAGCAAGTGGTGTCTGTAGTGCTAACAAGCAATTTAAACGGAACTAAAACAGTTGGCTATGTTTCGCTTCGCTACACTATTTTAGCCAACAATTTTTGTCCGCTTAATGTGGGCGTTATGTTTTCTTAATTTAGAGGTTTATAGCATGAGCATATTATTTACGTTATTAGGTGCCATTGCGTACTTAGCTGGGATTGCTTTTTTCATGGCGGCTAAAAGTTCGATCCATGAAGGAGTTGCTCTTATTGCAATATTGAATGGAACTGTTTTTTTTGTCGGAGCAGGGATAATTTCTACTATAAGCTGTTCAAAAGATAATAGTATCAATTCAGAAAATGAAGTTGTAAAAGAAGGTTCTCTTCCAAGTAACGATATTAGTCTTAATGAAACTCCTCTTACGCAAAGTGAGCATTCAAAAAATGATAAAGATGAAAAAATAGTTCAGAGCTCTAGTCATCTTAGTAAAAATACAGTTTTGATAAACACACTGAAAAAATCATCTTTAAGTATAGATTTCAATACAACTTTCAAACTATGCGAAATATGTAATGATTCAAAAACAGGACAGTTAATCAATCAACACTTTGTATGTAGTAATTGTAAAGACAGCTATCTATAAACCTAACAAAAACATAACAAGCAATTTAAGTCGGAACAAAAACAGTTGGCTTTGTTTCGTGCCTCAACAAGTATAGCCAACTACTTTTGTCCGCTTAATATGGGCGTTAGCTGGCTTACGTGAGCGTGCTTTTGGGTTTTGTGGGCTTTCTTGTATTTCGTAGTTCACTTTTCTATCTTGGGATTTTTCCTCGTGGGTTTAACGTGATTTTAGAAGGTTGCTAGTTTTTGTGTGTAACCTTGGGTTTGTATTCGATTTACAATAAATGTTCAGCTTCACATTCGTTGTGCAAATTTCCAAAAAATAGTAGTTTAGTAATCTGATTAAGGTTACTTTAAGCCGTGCTAACAAGGCACTTAAACGGAACAAAAACAGTTGGTTACGTTTCGCTTCGCTACACATTATAACCAACTATTTTTGTCCGCTTAGTGCGGCGTTATGAGTAATCCAAATATTGAGGTTTCAATGGTAACCGGAAGCTGTTTGTGCGGTAATGTTAAATATGAAATATCAGGTGAAATTGGCGATATAGTCCATTGCCACTGTCAAACTTGCCGTAAAGCCCATGGCTCTGCATTTTCAAGTGTTGCAGGTGTTAATGACTCTGATTTTAAATTACTAGGTGATGTGCAACTAGGTTGCTATGAATCATCTCCTGGTAAAAATAGATATTTTTGTTCCAATTGTGCTACTCAAATCTATGCAAAAAAAGATAATTCTAAGCATATAGTTTTACGTTTGGGTTCATTGGATGACGATCCTAAATCTAAAGAAATAAATCACATTTGGGTGTCTCAAAAAGCGAGTTGGTATTCGTTGAATAGTAACTTACCAGAGCACTTAGAATTCGAAAAATACTCATAACAAGTTGCTTAAACGGAATAAAAACAGTTGGCCATCGCTTCGCGATTATAGCCAACCATTTTTATCCGCTTAGCAAGGCGTTGGTATGACTTCCCACGTCAATCTAAATATTACTTTTCCC
>NZ_BSPQ01000010.1:275741-275854 GCF_030161115.1 Psychromonas marina | reverse complement strand
CAACACTACCGTTGGTAGGATCGCTGTTTTGCGTAAAGGTTAATGTATCACCATCTGGATCTGAGGCCTGCAAGGTACCGCCAACGGGCGTATCTTCAGCAGTTTCGACGGCG
>NZ_BSPQ01000010.1:266204-275588 GCF_030161115.1 Psychromonas marina | reverse complement strand
GCGTATATTCCCAGGTACCATCTTCATTAACTACAACACTACCGTTGGTAGGGTCGCTATTTTGCGTAAAGGTTAATGAGTCACCATCAGAATCTATCGCCTGCAAGGTACCGCCAACTGGCGTATCTTCAGCAGTTTCGACGGCGATGCTCTCACCCAGTGGGGTTTCATTATCACCCACTAATACTGGCCCGTCATTCTCTGGTAGCACACCGATATTGACCGTGATCGTATCAGAACCACCGTTACCGTCTTCAACAATAACCGTGAAACTATCATCACCGTTATAGTTTTCATTCGGCGTATATTCCCAGGTACCATCTTCATTAACTACAACACTACCGTTGGTAGGATCGCTGTTTTGCGTAAAGGTTAATGTATCACCATCAGGATCTGAGGCCTGCAAGGTACCGCCAACTGGCGTATCTTCAACTGTTTCAACGGCGATGCTCTCACCCAGTGGTGTTTCATTATCACCCACTAATACTGGCGCGTCATTAACAGGAGAAACTAAGATCGTTGATGTAGTTGTGCTTTTAGCGCCATCGTTATCTTCAGTGATCAACGTGATGGTTACTTCACCATTAAAGTTCTCAGCAGGGGTAAATGTGTAAGTACCGTTTTCATCATCAACAATGACCGTACCTTGCTCTGCTGGAACAGTAGCTATAGTAGACACAATGTTGCCATCGACATCATTTGCGTCAAAATTAACTATTAGACTGCCACTATCTTCATCCATTTCACCATTATCTGCTATAATGGTAGGTGCTTTATTAATATCATTATCAATAATAGTCGCATTGCTACTGGCTTCCTCATTAGCAATTTTAACGACTAACTCAAAGGTCTCATTCTGCTCATGGATATCATCATTTGTTGTATCAACAACAACAGTTAATGAGTTAATACCAGCAGGTACAATGACATTACCTTTGCCATCAAACTCAAGATATTGCGGATTAGACGCATCACCATAAAAAACTTTAAGGCTAGATAGATCATAATCAAATTCTGCGTTTGCGCTTCCATCTACTAGCGCTAGATTCACTAAGGTAATAACTTCTGGGTTATCGCCAATATCTTTTTCAAAATCAACAGTAAAAATAGCTTGCTCACCTTCAATAACCTGAGGTGAGCTGACATTTATTTCAACGGGATAATCATTATCAAAAATACGCAAAGTACCTTGTGCATCGTTGATAACCGCATTTACTGGATTAGAAAGGTTTAGCAGTGCAAATTCTGGAGAAACTTCTACTTCAAGATCATCAATAATTGGAATTGAGATAGTTGCTGATGTTTGTCCTGCTTTGATAATGAGTGTTCCAGAAGTCGCTTCAAAATCTTCCCCTAAAACAGCAGAAAGCCCTTGAGTATCATAATCAACGCGAATATCTTCATCGCTTGCTTTACTCAAAGTTAAGGTGAAAACAGCATCCCCTTGGCCTTCAGTAATCAGTACAAAATCGAGGTCAATGGTGGGTAATTCAGAAATTTCTGTATCATTGTCTTCAATCGCAAAAAGAATAGTTTCATCGTAGAAATGTTCTCCCTCTATTTCTGCGCGAAAATATTCTGTGGGTTCAATGGTCAGATCATCAAAAATGGGGATTCTAATTTCAACACTACTATTACCTGCAGCCAATTCAAAGCCAAATATAGGTCTTGGAATATCACCACTTGTATCGATTGCAACAACGTTCATAGCAACCCAAGTAATACCACCATCATTTGAATACTCAAGAGGAATAGTAAAATCATCAGCATACTCAGAAATTTGGATAACGCCATTTTCATCTGCAACTGCATCTTTACCCAAAGCAGCTAATTCTTCAGCGACTTGACTAGTTAACTGCTTACTTAATAATTCACTCGTAAAGTTAATTTGTAATAATGATTTTTCATCAAAAGTGAGTGTACTGTTTAAAGTGAATTGATTAAAACCAGCGTCTTCCACAACATCATCAATATCGGCAGATAAGTGTGATTTGTAACTATCTAATGTTTTTGAAGTAACCTCTCTAATAACGGTCCAATCCTCAACGCGGTAATCTACAGAAAGGTTTTCTAACTCTTTGCCCGTAACCCCTTCGTTAAGTTCAATTTCATAGTTACCATCGCCTTTATCAACAAGCGTACCGATATTTTCAAAAGCGGCTGATAATGTCACATTTTTAACGACTAAATTTTCTGTTATAACTTGTTGGCCAACGGCCCCTTCAAGCAGATCATCTGTTGTAAATGTGATCACCCCTTCTGCTTCTTGGAAATTAAAGTTAATTAATCCGCCAGGTACATCGATCGTATCAACTTGACGATCATCTGCAATTACCTCGCCTCGCTCATCACCCGCCAGCTCTTGAATCGTCTCCGCAACATGTTCCATCGCTATCGATTCAAATACATTTTCACCGTTTTCATCGCGTTCGCTGTCACGTGTAAATTCAATCCCCACTGAAGCAAGCGCTTGAGATATCATCTCTTTGCCTGAATTAGTTATGTTTAAGGGCTTACCCGTTGTTGGGTCTATATAACCAGAGAAGGCACTATGCATCGCTTCTGAAATATTAATATTTGTTGCATAGGAAGCATCTTTATTAATAATATTATCGGTTTTTAATACACCATCGGTTTCATTACTATCGGTCAGATCATCATCTAGGGCTTGTAAGAAAATAGCCATATTTTCTACATGATTTGAGTTATTGTCTGCAAGGGAATTACCCGCAATATCTTGTAAAAATAGAATATCCCCTTGAATTGCATTAGCACTAAACTCACCAATGACAACATCACCGACAGTGAATATAATAATATCCCCACTATTATATTTAAATTCACCTGCAATGCCGCTTTCACCGGTAAAACCAGTTAAGCCAGATGAAGTACTATATTTAACACCCGATACAAAATTATCGGTAAATTGCGCATTTAAAATATTGTCTACAATAGGTTGAGTAGGAGAAAGGGGCTGTGTTGGATTAGAGAGCAATGGGTCAGTGTTATTTGTATCGGTAAGTTCAACCGAGGCAGTGCTAAAAGAAAAGCCTGCTGTCTTAAACTCTGTACTTGCTAAGGTTTGAGAACCATCACGAGCAAAATCTACAGCAGAAGAGCTACCACCATCGCTGTTTTCCCCTGCTGCAGTTTCAACAACTTCTACCGGTTCTTCACTTTCTTCGACGACAGCCTGAATAGCTTCAATTTCAGCAAGTAACTCATCATCGACTTCAATCGAATCGACAATGCCATCAACCTTTGCAACTAACGTAGCATCTTGTGATGGTTCTTTTAGTAACTCATCTTTTTTAATATCACTATCATTCATGACTAAATCCTTTTAAATATTAACTACTCTAAGATGTACAGCTACACAGTTAAAAGCACTTCCTACGCCTTAACAAATATACAACACACACTCAACAAGATTGCACACTCGGTTTTCATTATGTTAAAACCAGATGCACAGCAAAAAAATATCAAGCACAATATATAACACTCAAAAACAAAAATCATGTTTTTAAGTATAAAGATCAATAGTTAAGCGCTTTCTTGAGGGGACAGAAGCACTAACAAAAGATTACTTATTAATAACCTACCCCTGTAAAAAACAATTAAAACAATCACAAGCAACTGATAAATAAAACTTATTATCACTTAACACACAAGTCACAAACCAATCAAAACATTGTATTTTATTTGAAAAATGTATGCTTTTTTTATTTTTAGAGCTATCAATAAAACTCATCTAGCCTGCTACCTATATGCACTCTATCACTAGTAAAAATGTTCACTTCTCACATTAAGAAATTACGGCAGCAATGCATTTTTAATATTGGCAGTACAAGTAGGCGAATTTGTTTAAATAAATTCAGCTATAAACTGCAGAATAAATGCTGTAATCGATATAAGTTATATTGAATCAGAACTAAATTAGCGATTTTTCACTGGCACAGATATTTATTGCCGAAATTTATGGGGATATACGCTAAGTTAAGAGATCAGAGGATAGGTGTTAGTTAGATGACTTTGCATGGTATAGTATTTTAATAATAAATTTTACTGCAATAATAGTAAATATCTATAGGCGCTAAACTGACTCGTCGACGAATCTGTCTCTTTTTATAATCAAATGTGACCTCAGTTGATTTTGGTAAGAAAAACAGTAAATCAAAAAATAAAAAGGCCAACCACTTAAGCAATTGGGCTTTTATTTATAATCCTCAATATATTTTTAGACGCAATGTCTTTATAAAAAAGGAACGATAACAAACTATCAAAATATTTAAGATCAGAGTTAAAAATGGATCTGAAAAATTTTGGTTGTCTGTTTACTATTAGCTTATCTCATCAACAATAGTGTTCATCATGCTATCAGTTGTTCCCATATCAGCCGGGAAACTATCACCAATTAGTAAGGCACCTTCTTCTAACATGTCATTCATGATAGTGATATCACTGCCGATATTAACACCATCTAAAACGATCGTTTGGGTAACATTACCATCACCTTTAGCGCTAATAGATATCGTAGTAAACTCCTCACCGCTTTCAGCATCAATGCCAACAGAGAAATCTAAAAATCGATTAAGCTCATCATCAGTAGTTATTTGCAATATTTCACTTAAATCGAGCTTTTCGCCTTCAGTAATATCACTTTGCAACCAAGCAAAAGTATCGCTACTCACATCTGAATCAATAATCGATTCACTATCAATAAGATACTCGCTATTGTGATCGAGAACACGCTGTTCAAATTCAGAACTATCCATTCCAGCATAAAGTTCAAGCATATCTTGAACATGTTCCATAGCAGCATCTTCACTCAATGCAGCATGGCCAGTTTCTTCAATGATACTCACTAAGTTTTGTTCAGATATAACAGATAAATCAAAACTATCACCGGAAAAGGCTTCACGCATTGCCTCTGTGATCACAATGCCGTTGTAAGCATCGCCATCAGCATCAAGCGACTGAAGTAGAACAGCCATATTTTCGACATATTCATCATTTACATCACTACGTTCGACACCTGCGATATCCTGTAAAAATACCTTACCGTCAGTGATATTGTTCATATCAATCTGACCAATAGTTAAATTACCGATAGTAAATGTAATAATATCACCAATAGCATAATCAAAATGGCCACTAGCACTAGTAAAGCCAGAAATACCTGATGTTGTACTATATTCTAAACCTTCAATAATTCCATCGACTACTGTCGCTTGTAGCGAATCTTCAAAATTAACATTTATATCTAAAAGTATGTCACTGAAGGCATCACCATCAGCATCGATTACGGTTACTTCAATTTTTTCAGTATATTCAGTCATCGTAGTAGGTAGGTATCTATAATCACCCGTTTCAAAGTTGATTTCAAAAACACCATGTGTACCATTTATAGTCTGCAATAAGTTAGATGCATCATAATTAGCCGTAGTGTTACCAATTGTAATTGAAGCAATATGACCGCCATCTGCACCAAAATCAATAATAGTGCTGCCATCAACATGAAACGTTAAGCTACCTTTAGCAAACAACTCTACCGTTTCAGAAACAGCTGAATTAAGTGTATCGATATTTTTAATATTTACTGCGTCAGGTGAGACAACATTTTCATCATTATCGGCGACTCGATTAATGTCAGAAGCAACATTATCTGTGTTAACGCTATAAGCAAATAATTTATCAATAGCGCCAGAGTTTACAAAACTGCTCCATGAGGGTAGATAAGCGTTAAAATCAGTTTCATAACTATTATAAGTACTACCATCACCGAAGAAATACATTACATTCTGATCTGCTTCTGGCTGATTACCACTATAGCCATTATCAACCATTGCACGCAGTCCCTGCTCAATATCAGTACCAGATTGACTCGTATCGAGATTTAATGCTTTACCAGTAGCTCCATCTACCCAGCTATCTTCGTTACTTCCAGTTTGTATATATCCATTACCATAAAACTGCACAATATTTACATTCACATTACCTAATTGCCCATAGCCATTTATTAATGACTCAATCGCAGACTCTGTGAGACTAAGGTCATTATTTGACATACTAGATGAAACATCGACAATAATTGCTAGATTTGTAGTAATAGGCTCAACAGTGATGTCCAATGTTTGTGGT
This sequence comes from Psychromonas marina, assembly GCF_030161115.1. Taxonomy (GTDB): domain Bacteria; phylum Pseudomonadota; class Gammaproteobacteria; order Enterobacterales; family Psychromonadaceae; genus Psychromonas; species Psychromonas marina. The sequence goes on along the minus strand of NZ_BSPQ01000010.1, from coordinate 269,447 downwards.
GCATTAGCTGTAGGTGAATCATCAAAAATGTTAATTTCTAAGACGGCAGTTTGCGAGAATCCATTAGCATCCGTTATTTCATAGGTAAACGTATCGGCAATGGATTGAGTCGTATCACCACCTGCTGGATGAGAAACCGCGTTATTAAGAGTGTACGTATAAGCTCCAAAATTAGATGAGTTAATATCAGCATTAACGACTAATGTATTCCCATCACTTGTGGAGACAGTAATCACTCCAGCAATATCTGGCGTAGCACCATTAATGGAGGATAAAACGGCCCCCACCTGTAAAGAGTCATTAGCAAAAATATTGCCAGTTGCTATCTCATCATCACTACTACTGTTAGTCCCATTAGAAAGCGCACTTTCATAAACGGAGTTGCTTTCGTCAATAACAGTGCTGCTATCAATAATCGTTGCAGTACCAGAGGCATCAGCAATCACATTATTAACATCTGTCGCAATTAAACTAAAGGTTTCAGGGCCTTCATAGACACTGTCTTGCGTGGTTTGTACCGCGACATTAATCGCTATCACGCTACCAGGGAAGGTATAGCTACCATCACTGTTTGCTAACACGGTAATCGTTGCGCTATTGGCATCTACGTAAGTCACCACCGGTAAGGCAGTGATGTCATTGGCTTCTGCACTATCGCCGCCACCCGTTGTACTCGGTATTAAGTTGAGCATCACAGGGGTTTCACTTGCACCCGATAGGGTCACAGCAAAGTTGGCTACATTCCCCTCTTGCACACTTTCACCTACCACGGTTAAGGTTGGAATATCATTATCAACCGGATCATCGGGGTCTTCTGGTGTTGGGCTGTTGTTATCAAGGATGGTTGATATACCTGAGGCTTCAGTTATCACACCGTTGACATCGGTTGCTATTAAACTAAAGGTTTCAGGTCCTTCATAGACACTGTCTTGCGTGGTTTGTACCGCGACATTAATCGCTATCACGCTACCAGGGAAGGTATAACTGCCATCATTATTTACAGCTACTGTCACCGTTGCACTGTTTTCATCAACGTAAGTCACCACCGGTACTGCGCTAATATCATCTGCTTCCGCGCTATCACCACTACCCGTTGTACTTGGTGTTAAGTTGAGCGTCACAGGTGCTTCACTTGCACCCGACAAGGTCACGCTAAAGTTGGCTACATTCCCCTCTTGCACGCTTTCACCTACCACCGTTAAGGTTGGAATATCATTATCAACCGGATCCTCGGGGTCTTCTGGTGTTGGGGTGTTGTTATCAAGGATGGTTGAGGTGCCAGAGGCATCAGCAATAATATTGTTGACATCAGTTGCGATCAAGCTAAAGGTTTCTGGGCCTTCATAAACACTGTCTTGCGTGGTTTGTACCGCGACATTAATCGCTATTACGCTACCAGGGAAGGTGTAACTGCCATCACTGTTTGCTGACACGGTAATTGTTGCGCTATTGGCATCTACATAGGTCACCACCGGCACTGCGCTGATATCATCTGCTTCCGCGCTATCACCACTACCCGTTGTGCTTGGTGTTAAGTTGAGCATCACAGGCGCTTCACTTTCACCCGATAAGGTCACGCTAAAGTTGGCAACATTACCCTCTTGCACACTTTCGCCCACCACGGTTAAGGTTGGAATATCATTATCAACCGGATCCTCAGGGTCTTCTGGTGTTGGGCTGTTGTTATCAAGGATGGTTGAGGTGCCAGAGGCATCAGCAATAATATTGTTGACATCAGTTGCAATCAAGCTAAAGGTTTCTGGGCCTTCATAAACACTGTCTTGCGTGGTTTGTACCGCGACATTAATCGCTATCACGCTACCAGGGAAGGTATAGCTACCATCACTGTTTGCTGGCACGGTAATTGTTGCGCTATTGGCATCTACATAGGTCACCACCGGCACGGCGCTGATATCATCTGCTTCCGCGCTATCACCACTACCCGTTGTGCTTGGTGTTAAGTTGAGCATCACAGGCGCTTCACTTTCACCCGATAAGGTCACGCTAAAGTTGGCTACATTCCCCTCTTGCACACTTTCACCCACCACGGTTAAGGCTGGGATATCATTATCGATCGGATCTTCGGGATCAGTTGGCGTATTATTATCAACAATCGTACTTGTACCAGTAGTTGATTCAATCACATTGTTCACATCTGCCACAATTAAGCTAAAGGTTTCAGGTCCTTCATACACACTGTCTTGAGTGGTTTGCACCGCAACATTAATCGCTGTCACGCTGCCAGGGAAGGTATAACTGCCATCATTATTTGCAGTCACTGTTACCGTGATACTGTTCTCATCAACGTAAGTCACCACCGGTAAGGCAGTGATATCATCTGCTTCTGCGCTATCACCACTACCCATTGTACTCGGTATTAAGTTGAGCATAACAGGTGCTTCACTTGCACCCGACAGGGTCACAGCAAAGTTGGCTACATTCCCCTCTTGCACGCTTTCGCCCACCACGGTTAAGGTTGGAATATCATTATCAACTGGATCCTCGGGGTCTTCTGGTGTTGGGCTGTTGTTATCTAGGATGGTTGATATACCTGAGGCATCAGCAATAATATTGTTGACATCAGTTGCGATCAAGCTAAAGGTTTCAGGCCCTTCATAGACACTGTCTTGCGTGGTTTGTACCGCGACATTAATCGCTATTACGCTACCAGGGAAGGTATAACTGCCATCACTGTTTGCTGGCACGGTAATTGTTGCGCTATTGGCATCTACATAGGTCACCACCGGCACTGCGCTGATATCATCTGCTTCCGCGCTATCACCACTACCCGTTGTGCTTGGTGTTAAGTTGAGCATCACAGGCGCTTCACTTTCACCCGATAGGGTCACAGCAAAGTTGGCTACATTCCCCTCTTGCACGCTTTCGCCCACCACGGTTAAGGTTGGAATATCATTATCAACCGGATCCTCAGGATCTTCTGGTGTTGGGCTGTTGTTATCGAGAATGGTTGATATACCTGAGGCTTCGGCTATCACACCGTTGACATCGGTTGCGATTAAACTAAAGGTTTCAGGCCCTTCATAGACACTGTCTGGCGTGGTTTGTACTGCCACATTAATCGCTATCACGCTACCAGGGAAGGTGTAACTGCCATCATTATTTGCAGTCACTGTTACCGTGATACTGTTCTCATCAACGTAAGTCACCACCGGTAAGGCAGTGATATCATCTGCTTCTGCGCTATCACCACTACCCATTGTACTCGGTATTAAGTTGAGCATA
>NZ_BSPQ01000010.1:265880-266053 GCF_030161115.1 Psychromonas marina | reverse complement strand
GGCTTCAGCTATCACACCGTTGACATCGCTTGCAATCAAGCTAAAGGTTTCAGGCCCTTCATAGACACTGTCTTGCGTGGTTTGTACCGCGACATTAATCGCTATCACGCTACCAGGGAAGGTGTAACTGCCATCATTATTTGCAGTCACTGTTACCGTGATACTGTTTTCAT
>NZ_BSPQ01000010.1:0-265758 GCF_030161115.1 Psychromonas marina | reverse complement strand
CTTCACTTTCACCCGACAGGGTCACAGCAAAGTTGGCTACATTCCCCTCTTGCACGCTTTCGCCCACCACGGTTAAGGTTGGAATATCATTATCAACTGGATCCTCGGGGTCTTCTGGTGTTGGGCTGTTGTTATCAAGGATGGTTGAGGTGCCAGAGGCATCAGCAATAATATTGTTGACATCAGTTGCAATCAAGCTAAAGGTTTCAGGCCCTTCATAGACACTGTCTTGCGTGGTTTGTACCGCGACATTAATCGCTATCACGCTACCAGGGAAGGTGTAACTGCCATCATTATTTGCAGTCACGGTTACCGTGATACTATTTTCATCAACGTAAGTCACCACCGGTAAGGCAGTGATGTCATTGGCTTCGGCACTATCGCCGCCACTCGTTGTACTTGGTGTTAAGTTGAGCATCACAGGCGCTTCACTTTCACCCGATAGGGTCACAGCAAAGTTGGCTACATTACCCTCTTGCACACTTTCACCCACCACGGTTAAGGTTGGAATATCATTATCAATCGGATCTTCGGGATCAGTTGGCGTATTATTATCAACAATCGTACTTGTACCAGTAGTTGATTCAATCACATTGTTCACATCTGTCACAATTAAGCTAAAGGTTTCAGGTCCTTCATACACACTGTCTTGAGTGGTTTGCACCGCAACATTAATCGCTGTCACGCTGCCAGGGAAGGTATAACTGCCATCATTATTTACGTTCACCAGCATCGGGCTACCTTGGCTATTAAGGTAGGTTACCACCGGCACGGCGCTAATATCATCAGCTTCCGCGCTATCGCCACTGCCCGTTGTACTTGGCGTTAAGTTAAGCATCACAGAGGCTTCGCTTTCACCCGATAGGGTCACTGTAAAATTCGCAACACCTCCCTCTTGCACGCTTTCGCCAACTACTGTTAATGTTGGATTATCGTTATCAATAATAGTTGCATTACTACTCACTTCTTCATTGGCAATTTTTACAACTAGCTCAAATACTTCTGTAAGTTCATTTACACTATCATCTGTTGTATCGACAATAACCGTCAATGTCGTTACACCGATAGGGACAATGACGTTACCTCTATCATCAAAGCTTAAATATTGTGGATTTGACTCTTCGCCATAATAGACTTTAAGGCTAGATGAATTGTAATCTGTTGCAGATGTTGCACTACCGTCTATTAGCGATAAGTTAACTATCGTCGCGGCATCTGGATTTTCTCCTAAATCTTTATCAAAACTAACGGTAAAAACAGCCTGCTCACCTTCTGTCACTTCAACAGAATTGACGTTTATCTCAACGGGGAAATCATTATCGAAAATACGTAACGTCCCCTGCGCATCATCTATAATGGCGTTGCTTGCATTAGAAAGATTTACTAGCGCAAATTCGGGTGAAATTTCAGTAATTAAATCATCGACAATAGGAATAGAGATCGTCGCGGTAGTTTGTCTTGGTTGAAATGTGACAGTGCCTGAAGAGGCGATAAAGTCTTCTCCATGGAGGGCAGAAAGCTCTGTTGTGCTGTAATCCACGGTAATAACTTTATCGCTTGGTTTATTTAAAGTTAAGGTAAACACAGCCTCACCTTGACCTTCTGTTACTAACACATAATCAATATCAATCGTTGGTAATTCAGGTTCAACTAAATCATTATCTATAATTGAAAATAGAATAGTTTCATCGTAAAAATTATCACCTTTAATTTCAGATCTGAAATACTCTGTAGGTTCGATTTGTACATCATCAAAAATTGGCACACGAATCTCTACGCTGTTATCACCAGCACCAAGTTCAAAGCCAAAGATAGGGCGTGGAATACTACCTGTGATATCCAGCGCAACCACATTCATCGCAATCCAAGTAATACCTCCATCGTTTGAGTATTCAAGCGGCACAAGATAGTCATCAGCATACTCGGCAACTTGAATAATGCCATCTTCATCTGCAACGACCTCTTTGCCAAGTGCAGCTAACTCTTCACCTATTTGATTGGTTAACTGTTTACTCAATAACTCACTGGTAAAGTTAATTTGTAATAATGAATTTTGTTCGAAAATAAGTGTACTGTTTAAAGTGAATTGATTAAAACCAGCGTCTTCCACGACATCTGGAATATCGGCAGACAAGTGTGATTTATAGCTGTCTAATGTTTGCGAGGTTACCTCTTTGATAACAGTCCAATCCTCAACACGGTAATCGACAGAAAGATTTTCTAGCTCTTTTCCCGTAACCCCTTCATTAAGCTGAATTTCATAGTTACCATCATCCTTATCAACAAGCGTACCGATATTTTCGAAAGCAGCTGATAATGTTACATTTTTAACCACTAAATTTTCTGTTATAACTTGTTGCCCTACGGCGCCTTTAAGAAGATCATCCGTTGTAAATGTGATCACCCCATCCGCTTCTTTAAAGTTAAAATTAATTAACCCACCAGGTACATCGATCGTGTCAACTTGGCGAGCATCAGCAATTACAGGGCCTCGATCTTCGCCCGCTAGATCTTGAATTGTTTCAGCAACATGCGCCATCGCTATTGATTCAAATACATTTTCACCGTTATCATCACGCTCACTATCACGTGTAAACTCAACACCGACAGAAGCAAGGGCTTGAGATATCATCTCTTTCCCTGAGTTAGCAATGTTTAATACAATGCCCATTGTTGGGTCGGTGTACCCCGTGAAGGCATCATGCATCGCTTCTGAAATATTGATATTTGTTGTATAGGAAGTGTCGTTATTGACGATATCATCTGTTTTTAATAGATCATCATTGTTATTACTATCACTCAAATCATCATCCAAAGCTTGTAAGAAAATAGCCATATTTTCTACATAATTTGAGTTGTTATCTGAAAGAGAATTACCTGCAATATCCTGCAAAAAGAGAACATTTCCTTGAATTACATTAGCGCTAAACTCGCCAATGACCACATCACCAACAGTAAATATAATAGTATCGCCACTATTATATTTGAACTCACCAGCCATACCGCTATCACCGGTAAAACCAGATAAACCAGATGAAGTAGTATATTTAACGCCCGATACAAAATTATCGGTAAATTGCGCATTTAATCTATTGTCTGAAGTAATAATCGTAGATGGTGTTGGACTAGCAAAGAGTGTGTTATTGGTATCTGTAAACTCAACAGAGGCAGTACTAAAGGAAAAACCAGCTGTCTTAAAGTCTGTACTTGCTAAGGTTTGAGTACCATCTCGAGCAAAGTTTACAGCAGAAGAACTACCACCATCGCTACTTTCCCCAGCAGCGGTTTCAACAACCTCTACCTGTTCTTCACCTTCTTCGACGAGAGCTTGAATAGCTTCAATTTCAGCAAGTAACTCATCATCGACTTCAATCGGCTCGACAATACCATCAACATTATCAACTACTATAGAATCTTGTGATGGCTCTTGTAGTAACTCATCTTTTTTAATATCACTATCACTCATGGCTAAATCCTTACTACTATAATTATCAAAAAAACGAGAAATAAAACCAATCATTTTCGTTCGATTTAAGTAGATCTTTTTCATCAAGCACTTAATGAAAATAAAAGTGCTATATTTGAGAAGAAAACAGATACAACAGGGCACAAAAAACAATAAATACCAAACAAAATAACCACAAAAACATCAACAGCTATCAAGCCCGATATATAATTATAGTTCATGTAACGGAAAGTTTAGCGGGAAGATGTAAAGTTGAGAATGCAGATACCCTAAGGAATAAGGCTCAGAAATCAATTTCAATTTTTACAATTAGTTGCAGAGTTGCAAAATTGGAGGCTCATAAAAAAATACAATAAATATACTTTTTATTGACCACCCATTCAATTTCTGAAAAACAAAAAAGAATAACACCATTCAGATTTAATCATTACTTCGGTGTTAAGCAACATGAGACCTGTTATTTATCAAATAAACACCTTGAAAAATAAAATGCATTACCTAGGAATAGGTGCGAAGAATTAACGCTAAACATTTAAATAAATCTACAAAGGTTGTGCGGGATAACTAGGTATGAATTGCAGGAACTGACTACTTGAAAAATCACACCATAATAAGTGCAATTTTGTCTAGCAAAGGTGTTCACTTTTAAGTTCTTTCGATAGTAAGTAAGTACCTCTCTCTAAACTCAACAGAAATGAAAATAGAGCGTTGTTAAGAGAATCTATATTAGAGAGGCTGGGTAGAGGTATAGACTTACTATTTTTTTGCCATTTTTGCGGCACGTAATTTACGCATTTCTTTAGGATCAGCAGTAAGAGGACGATAAATTTCAATGCGATCTCCCGCTTTAACAATAGTATCCAGTTTTTCAGGGCGACTAAAGATACCTACCGTCGCTTCACCTGGAATAATTTCAGGAAAATGCCCAATAATACCAGAAAGCTTAATACTCTCTTCAATTGTACTTCCCTTAGGAACAGGTAACGAGAGTAAAACTTGCTTATGTGGTAAGCCATACACAACTTCAATTTCAATCATAAAAACTACCTAATTCCATAAATCACTTTGGCACGTTCCGAAAACGATTTTACCATAGAGCCTACTAATTCATTAAATACACGCCCAAACGCGATTTCAACTAATTTGCTACTGAACTCAAATTTCAAATCTAGGCTAACTTTGCAGGCTTGTTCATCAAGTGGTAAAAATCGCCACCCACCACTTAAATGTTTGAAAGGCCCATCAACCAGATTCATTGCTATAGAACGTCCATCTAGCAAAGTATTCTCAGTGGTAAATTCTTGCTTAATGCCCGCTTTTGAAACAATCACCGACGCACTCATTACATCATCAATATGCGTTAATATTTTTGCATCAACACAACCAGGTAAAAACTCAGGATAAGCGTTGACGTCATTAACTAATTGATACATCTCATCTGCGCTATACATTAACAGTGCACTGCGTGATACTTCTGCCATTTATTCTACTCTTGAAACAAAAATGCAAAGTTTACACTAAACCTTCAAATAAATCATAAATTGAAATAGCATTTTCAATTTGATTAAGGTTACAATGTGAGACTATGGCTAAGAAAAATAAAAAAACTAAAACTAATGAAAATACGATCGCACGTAATAAACGTGCGAGTCACGAGTACCACCTAGAAGAACGCTTTGAAGCGGGTCTTGAGTTACAAGGTTGGGAAGTGAAATCGTTACGCGCCGGTAAAGCAAACATTGCAGATAGCTACATTTTCCTGAAAAATGGAGAAGCATGGTTATTGAATGCTACTTTTCCTCCTTTAATCGCAGCATCGTCACATGTAGTTTGTGATCCGCTACGTTACCGTAAACTTTTACTAAAACGTCGTGAACTAGATAACCTGATGGGCAAAGTTGAACGCCAAGGTTACTCGATAATTCCAATCTCGTTATATTGGAAAAAAGCCTGGGTAAAAATATCTTTTGCACTCGCTAAAGGTAAACAGGATCATGACAAGCGTTCCGATGTAAAAGATCGAGAATGGCAAGTACAAAAAGAGCGCATGATGAAGCATAGCGTTCGATAAACAAGCAGTTAGACGATTCGCAGCAGGTAACGCTATCTTGTTGTGAATTGTTTTGCTAAACTCATTTTCGTTGGTCAGTGTTTCACTAACTGACTAATGTAATACCTGTGGGGATGATTTAGGACTCGACGAGATTCTTGAAACCCAAGGTGCATGCCGAGGTGACGGCTGGCCTCGTAAAAAGCCGTCAACGTTATAGTTGCAAACGACGATAACTACTCTCTAGCAGCTTAGGCTAGCTAGCCTTCCACCCACGTTTCTCCTATGGGCAGGGATTCGGAAGGTCATTTACATTTGGATAGCGAGGGAACCTTGTTCGAGGGTGAACCGCGAAATAGTATCGGACTCGCTTTTTGGTATCCTGTCTGTCGGAGATCAACGAGTTAACCAAAAGACTGACTAAGCATGTAGTACCGAGGATGTAGGCTTTTCGGACGGGGGTTCGACTCCCCCCATCTCCACCACCTACAAGATTCTAAAGTATTAAGAATCGACTAAAGCCCGTAATATCAGTTACCAATTGATATTACGGGCTTTTTTTATGCCTATCGAATTCTTCCTTAACCCCGATATATCTAAAGTATAAGTAGTACGTTGATGATGGTGCCCAAAGTCACTTTTCAGTACAGAAGCAAAACAAAGATAATAGGTAAACGCTTAATATGCTGTTTGTACTAAAATAGGGTACTAATTATACGCTATGTTACGATTTCTAAACCGAGGAAATGGCCTTCAATTTTTCAAATTACATTTAATAAGAAACTGGTGATCAAAGCCAAATTAAATGACTTCTTAAACAGAATAATGTTCACATAAGCAATTTTTTATTAAAAATTAAAATGCTATGGACTCCGCAAATAATATTCAATTACCCTTGCAATCTACCTTGTCTAAATGATCTTTATCCCAATTAAATTCTATATTAAGTGCATCAATATAAAAGTGAGATTATGTTTATAACGATCATCACAAAATTGTAACGTCATCTGTTATAAGATAAATAAAAATTACTATACATAATAGTGGGTTACATGAGAAACATAGATATTCAACAAAACGGTAAAAATGACGGCTCATACCTCGACTTCCCACATCCTAGTTACGGCTCGGCAAAAGTTCCGGTGAAAAAGAAGATACAAGATACAGAAGTTGAGCTTTTACGAGTCAATAAATTCAAAACGGATTACCCTCTCACTAAAAAAGAGGACTGGGTGATCCCAAAATGTGAAAAACCAGGCTATAAAAATTACTGCCTAACTCTCTTTCTCATTGTCATTTTAATCCCTCTATTATTACTCTTTATGCCACTTGCAGTGTTATATGACTATAAAAACTATCTGCTAGAAAAACGAAGGTTAAGAAAAGAGTTGTCTAAATCAAAACAGGATTATTTAAACGAGTGGTGATATCACCATGAATCAAACGCCATAAACATTATGGTTTTGCTGAAAAATAGATATCACCGTAATAGCTGGTCGCATGCTGGCCAGAATTATCAGTGTCTGTCATCACGGCAACGGCATCGATATAACGTACTTCTATTCCATGCATCACTTTTAAGTCGTTCCTAACGTTACGCTGATAATTAATCCATTGGCCTAGATTTTGATCGCCAGACTCAACAGAAAACATGATGGCATTGGCAGTGTAAGGGTTTTTCCATGAGCGATGCTTTTCTGAAGTGGAGGACCAAACATAATTTAAAGCACGGGTTTTCCAAAAGAAGACTCCCCCATCTATGACAATATAAATGCGAGCGACAAAGTCATCGCCCTGTTTTTCATTTTCATTTAATGCCGAGTATAATTTATCTGTTTTCCAGGACCAATGTAGATATGGCGTTTTTTGCAAATCGATACGCTGCTCTTTGTATAATCCAGAGGCGCTATTGTGACTATCTGCCATTAATACTTGTTTACCATTCACCTCATCAGTGACAATTTGATAATGAGTATTACCATCAAATTTTTTAAGCTGCCAACTATCAAGATCACCCTGTGAAAACTTTCCAATATATAAATCCTCCTCTTGATTTGCACTTGCACTTGAGCAGGTTATTAAGAAAGAGAATATCAGCACAATAAATCGAATCAAATTAATCTCGGGGAGAGGCATACAATTAACCTTCATAATATGAACATGTTGAACAGGTATTAACTGCCCTAGAACAATAAGAATTAGCGAATAAGTTAGCACTACAACATAGAAGTATAGAGTAGGAACACAGTAGTATCTAACTAATTAAAAAGGATAAATAAACTAAAGAGGGTAATAAAGTGAGTGGGTAAATCGAATACTAGCTGAGGTAGCGGTTAATCGATATCTCAGCTAGTTTGTTAACTCTATGGAAAAAGATCACTCGTTGATCGGTTACTCATAGATAGGCGCGTCGAAATCATGCCCTTCATCAGAGTATGCAGTCACAATAGCATCTTCAACTAAGCCAGACTCAGCCTGTACTTGTGTTTCAAAAAAATGTTGAATTTGCTTTCTACGACCATGGGCTGCCCACGCTTCTGCGTCTTCCCAGATTTCATTAAATACAATCGTATAATCATTATTGGTAGCGCTTGGATGTGCAATTTGGCGGGTTAGCATGTATTGAATACAGCCCTTTTCTCTGTATGAATCAGGTTCGAGTGCTTTAAGTACCTCAAACAGTTCAGCTTCTTTTCCTGGTTTTGCTTTAAATTGTGCTAATACATAAACGCGACTAGTCATGGTAGTTCCTTCCTAATAAAATGATTTATAGGATGTTAAACGACTCTCTAGGTAAAACACAAGAGAAAGCGAAAAGGTTAATTCCCCCCTACCTCGCAAGATAATAATCAATAGGCTATGCTATTGATTTTATCATCATACAATTAGTGTTATCTTCTCGACTTAACTCATCATAAATCGTTACTTGTATAAAATTGGATTGAAATGGAACCTGAATTAATTATTGCCATGCTTTTAATCTTTACTGGTGCCTTTATCCAAAGTGCCACTGGTTTTGGATTAGCGGTGGTGGCTTCTCCACTATTAATATTATTATCACCTGAGTATATTCCAGGGCCGATCATCATCGTTGGCTTATTTCTGGCATTGATTAATTCCTTTAAGTATCGTGCCACTATCTCAATTGGCGGTTTAAAGCACGCGATCATCGGACGTATCCCCGGCTCCGTTGCAGGCGGAGCATTGCTCTATTATATCGATGTTGCACAACTTTCTTTATTGTTAGGTATTGTTGTATTAATGGCCGTCCTGATTAGCTTATTACCCATCAAATTGCACCCAACCCCTAATAGGTTATTTTTTGCAGGTTTCCTTTCTGGTTTTTTAGGCACAAGTTCAGGTATCGGTGGCCCGCCAATGGCATTACTGTTACAACATCAACAAGCAAATTTTATACGTGCTAACTTAGCAGCCTTTTTTGTTGTTAGCTGTACGATGTCGCTATTAATTCAAATACCGATCGGCTACATGAGTTTGCAACACCTTTATTTATCACTGCCTTTATTACCCGCCGGTTATTTGGGTTATCGTGTTGCGATGTTATTTGTAGATCGATTATCCCAACAAATAGTGCGTCGTACCTCTTTATTGCTATGCTTAATTGCCGGGATTGGGGCTATATACTCAGGTGCAATGGCTATCTGAGTAGTTAACCGCTAATACATTTTATAACAGACCATCATGATGGCTTTAGGAAAAAGATGCAGCAGAAATTATCAATGATCATCGCAGGAGCGAGTGGATTAGTAGGCCAAGCAACATTAATCGACGCATTAAAAAGTGAGGCTATCGACTGCATCTATTGCCTCTCCCGCACTCAGATTGAAATAGTACATCCAAAACTCACCCAGTGGATAGACCCAGAGTTAACCCCCCCTACTTTGAGTACGGCTTTAACACAACCAACGATTGGTGTAATCGCCTTAGGTACCACGATAAAAAAAGCAGGTAGCAAAAAGAGCTTATATGCTATTGATGTCACACTGGTAGTAAAGGTCGCTAAACAGATGCAGCAGTTGGGTGTACAACGTATTATTATAGTGTCTTGTTTAGGTGCATCTACTAAGGCACTTTCTCATTACCTTCGCTGTAAAGGAGAAATGGAGCAAGCGATTCAACACCTCGGTTTTATGAGCACGACATTTGTGCAACCAGGACCTTTGGCAGGTCAGCGTAAAGAAACACGAAAAGATGAAAAAGCGCTACAGAGTGTGATGCGTTTTATTAGTCCATTGATGGTAGGCGCACTGGCTAATTACAAACCTATAAAGGCGTGCGACGTCGCTAAAGCAATTATCCATATAGCAACGCAAGACAGTACTCCAATGATTGCTCGTATAAATAGTACTCAAATGCAAACGCTGATTGAATGATATTTAGTAATAAAATCACGATATCAAGATCAAAATGAATGCTCAACGATAGACGTTATGCTCTTCATCGATATATGTAACCTATGTCAAGGTGATGCAGATAGTCTGAATACTATCGTATTAGCATCTTACAAATAAATTAAGTTCATGCTTTATAACATCACGAGGATAATGTTATTTTTATGAAAATACTTGTTTTGATTACATTACTCCTATCGACTAGTAGTTTCGCGCAAACGATTAAGCTAGCAACCGGTGAGTTCCCCCCTTTTGTCGGCAATGAGTTGAATAACAAAGGTCTCGCAACAGAAATCATCACACGTGTATTTGATGAAATGGGAGATCAAGTCGATATCTCTTTTAGGCCTTGGAAGCGAGGATACGCAGAAACTCTCGCAGGTAAGTTCATGGGTACATTCCCTTATAGTAAAAATAGTGAGCGAGAAAAAACACTTTATTTCTCTAATGTAATTTATGAGCTTGAAGAGCATTTTTTTGCCAAAAAAAGTAAAAGCATCAGCTATCAAAAAGAAACAGACTTAACTAATTTAAGAATATGTAAACCAATAGGCTACAACTTATTTGGATTAAAAGAGTTAGAGGATAAAGGCCTTATTAGCATCGCTAGCCCAATCAATATGACGCTCTGTTTTAAAATGTTAAGTTCAAATCGTGTCGATTTAGTGATGACAAACAAAATTGCTGGTTGGCGATATATTGAAGATTTATTTATTGATACAAATGAATTTACAATGCTTGAAAATAGCTTTGTAAAAATAGGCCACTATTTGATAATACCAAAGAGTAATGTCGCTGCACGAGAAACTATCAACAAGTTTAATAACGCATTAAATAATGCTAAAGTTAAATGGGCAGCTTGCTGCTATTCAAGAAAAACATATTAAATAACGCATAAACTAGGCCTCCCTAACATAGGGCAATGGCTTAACGCGCTCATGCTTACGATAAATAAACAATAAAAACACCAAAAACAGTACCCGCCTCAAATTTCATTAATAAATATCCACACACAACAAAGAAAGCGCTTCCTTTAGTGTTTTTTTCAGGTAACGTTTAATCATTACGGTTACTATCAATATTAATTGTAACCTCACACTCATCAGGAGTTTTACCACTCTGCATCAAATTGTGATCAAACTTGTGAGAAAATGATAGGGAGCAAGGTGCATTCCATCGCAATAGCTCGCAATTATTTTAAATAATAAGACACTAATGCGAATTGGTATGAAAGGAACTAAAAATGAAAAAAATAGTTGTGATTGCCTTAGCGCTTTTTACCGCAGCATGCGCTGATAATAAAAGTATGATTCTCGATTACGGTACAAAAGAGACCAAAGCGATACAGAAAATTGATCCTGCAATCGGCTATAGTGCACTTCAAAGAGCACCTTTATGCTGTGAGTCACTCAGCACACTCGATTACCACCCTATTGTAGAGCCGGGTAAATTTGATTTTACCGTCACAGAAGAGAGTACTGCTTTTAAGTTCAGCACCGGTAAGTCGTTTGTCCAAGGTTTTACGTTGCCTAAAGCAAACGGTGTCATCAATGTCACCATTTCAGCCCCTATCGTAACCAGTGTCTTTGTCCCCACTGCTTTAATCTTAGATGAGCAATACAAACCAATGCAAGTATATGGTTCAGAAACGATTAAGTACGATGCTAGCTCATTATTAAATGTAGATCGCTTCTTTGGTGAGATAGCGTTGCCCGCTCAATTTTCGGATGGCAGACAAGCTAAGTATCTGCTTATCCTTACTACTGACGAGGCAATGCAAAACACAACGGAACTTGCCGAACCTTACGCTCCAGCCGAGTCATTAGGACGTACAGATATTGTTAGTAGAATTTATCTCGACAAACCAATTCCCCATACTGCGACCGGGGTGTTTAGACTTGCATTGGACTACTTGCCGAGCAGTCAGCACTCAGCCAACACCATGATACAACAAACAAGTAATGATGTTAGCCAGAAACAAGCTGATGCCGTTTTAGTTCAAGATAAAACAACCGTAGCTAAAGTTACGATACAACCAGAAACTGAAGCAATGTTTATCGGCTTGATAGATCAGGCGGTTAAAAATGGCGATTCTACAAAAGCACTACAATTTGTTGATGAAGCAGAACTTGCAGGCTCAACCAAAGCACGTGACGCACTATTTGAAGCCATGAAAAAGTATCAAAAATAATACGTCCCGACTTCTATTACCCCGCTTCCTGAGCAAAAAGTTCAGGAAGCAAAATCACCACCCTCTTTCTGTGATCCTACTATAACTTCCACCTATGATGACTTGTTCAACACTTTATTAAATCATAAAATACACGAAAGAAAGCGCTTTCAATTTGAATTTAATATTTATTTAAATGCTCTATCGTGCTAATAAAATCACCATAAAAGGAATTATTATGATCTCTAATATTGAAAGAAACCCCGTTACTTTCTTACCCAAAAAACATGGTCAAGCAATAGTGCTTGGTACATTTTTAGCCTGTACAGCGGCTCCTGCACTGGCAGGTTGGGAGGTCCAATGGATTGATACATTTAATGGTAGCGGCGTAAACTGGAATAACTGGACAGCACAAACAGAAGCGAATTATAACAATGAAGTACAATGTTATACCGATGATGATAGTTCTTCAGAGAAAAATTATGATGTCTCAGATGGCACACTAAAAATTATTGCTCGTAAAAAAGGAAATAATTGTTCGACGCTTAATAATCAATATAAAAGTTGGACCTCAGGGCGCTTAAACAGTAAAGATAAACAAGAGTTTCTTTACGGACGCATTGAATCGAGGATCCGTTTTCACAATTTGGAAGGTGGGACGTGGCCTGCATTCTGGATGCTGGAAAACCGTATTAAAGAACAACCTTATAAGAATGATGATGATTTTAGCCACTGGCCTAACGCTGGTGCAGGTGAAATTGATGTTTGGGAATGGTTCTCTAATGAGCCAGATACCTATATCACTAACTTTTTCAATGAACAGAAATACATCAGCAATGATTGTGGTAATGAAGTGAGATATAGCTACCCAAATGGTGCTTCAGATGTAACCAATTGGCACAATTATGCGATGGAGTGGACAGCAGATAATATCTCTTTTTACATCGATAGTACCTTAGTTGTTTCTCAAGATGTTAGTAATTGCCCACAATATAAAGAGCCGATGTTTGTGCTGCTCAACGTCGCAATGGGAGGCATGCTTGGCGGTAATATTGATGCTACCCTGCAAAAAGCAACCATGGAAATTGATTATATTGCACACTGCCAACCTAGTGATGAAAATAGTGCTATTTATTGTAACGAAGATCTTGTTGATGACGATAATGGAGAGTTAAATGTCAATATTAACGTGACTCAAAATGGGGCAAATATTGTTGAGATTAACCCCGCAAATGGGCCTGTTACATTAAACGCAAATCCAAGTAATTTAACCTCTGATACAGATTACAGTTATGACTGGAGTATCGATAAACTGCCTAGTGCTATCACCATTGATGATAAAGTTATTTTTGATCCGATTTCAATGGAGAATGGTAGTTATTATGTATCTGTAACATTGACCGATCAACAGCAGTCAGAATACAGCGATACTGATGGATTGACACTTCAAGTTAAAGCCTCAACAACCTCTGAGGACGCGTCTGTAACTTCACCAAGCGAAAGCTCAAGTGGTGGTAGTGCTAATCAATTCTTTTTAGCTACGCTGGCATTATTATGCCTAGTCAGACGTCGATATATTTAAGATAAACAATTCAAACAATCCTCATTTCAATTATATTAATAGTTGGTTTGAGGAACTAGCAATAGAAAATATGCCGCTCTCCTCTATTTTATGTATTAATTTCCCTAACTAATTTCAATACCACTTCTCAACTCTTTGCAGGGGGACTTGGGGCTAATGCAATCACCTCTCAAGATCATCTATGAATAACATGATAAAATATTATCAGTCGAACTAGAACGCCCCTACCTTATATGGTTACGGTCAAAATCTATTAATATTGTTGTAGGATCTAATTAATGATCCAAGCCTTAGCCATTAGTGCTTTTTCAATATAACCTCAACATGAAGCACGCATATCATTCAGCTTATTGGTACTCTTTACCTGCATTAACTTAATGTAGTGGGTATTATCCCGAGTGAATAGGCTAAATTTGTTGTGCCCCCCCCAATCTTCATTTCACTATGAAAACACTCACGCGATATATAAGAAGCACTAAAACTGTCTAGCCGAAATGCCTTCAATGAATACAGCACTCAATTAAATTAACCCACTGACTTGTCAGGCAACTTTTTGATAAGTTACGTTAGATAGGGTGAGTCGTCAGCAAACAGAGGCGTCGCTGATTAATAGAAAAATTGGCTGCTTTAAATAAAAAACGGCTTTGAGTCAGAAACTCAAAACCGTTTATATAAAGTGCCTAAGATCCTCGGTTACCCGAGAGCCGCTACTCTAACCAAGAGATATTTTTAACTTCGATAGAACTTTTTGTGATTGTACTACCCTGTAGGTCAAAGATTGCAAATGGTGAATTAACCACTTTTAGCCCAGCAGCAGAAGTATTATTAAAGTCAGCAATATCAATCGTATATTTAACCCAATCTTCAGTTAACTCATAACCCGCTGTATTGAAGCGAACAAAGTTGTTGGTACCAAACTCTCCACCCATCGTATCTTGGTAACCAACACTAAATTGAAATGTCGCGAATACACTTTCAGCACTTGTCACGCCTCTGATCTCAAACGTCATTTGAGTATAATTACTCAAGTCTTCCGTTTGACCTTCGGTACCGATAGCTGATCCCCAGCCCCAATCTTTTGCTGCAGCTGGGTCGGTTGCGACAGTAAGAACACTCGTATCGGTATTAATGCCAGCCCAAGCAGTATCTTCCCAGCCAAAAGCACTTGCGCCACTGTATAGCGTTGTACCAAGGATAACAAACTCACCCTCTTGAGGTTCATTATTCACAGGTGCAGCTTTAGGCGCAGAAACAGTTTCCATCAATGAATCAATATCGCCATCAAAAGACTGAGTGAACGCAGAAACATCACCTCGTGTTAGCCCTGCATTATTTAACGTATCAACTAAGTCCCATGCAACATATTTAACATTGCCATCGATATCAATCAAACCAAAGTGTTTTTCTGAATCACCAGCATTGTTAGCATCACCTTTCCATGGCTCATCGAAAGCTTGGAAAAAGAACAATGATGCACCAAACTCATTTGTCCAAGTACGCATTGCATCATAAAACGCCTTTTGTTTATATTCATCGGCCGCTTTTGAGCCAGCATCACCATAGTTTACGTTAGCAACGGATGCCCAACCTGTTTCACCAATATGGATCTGTTTTTCAACCCCTAAATCAAGCATGTACTTTTGCACATCTGCAGCTTGTGCTAGCGCAAAGTTTGTAGCTCGCACCATCGCTGCATCAACTTGTTGTTGTACAGTAAGCTCAGCTTCATCTTCAGGTACTAACCAGAAGCCTTCATCATAAAAACTATCATGGAATGGGTAAGTATGTAGTGAGATATAATCAACAGTTGCGATTAACTCTTTCAAGTCATCATTATCGTAATCGCTCCCACTGCCTAAGCTACCCCATGATGCATGGTTATCAGACGTTGTGATCCAAATATTCTTATTAAGTGTGCCAGCTGCTTTTAATGCTTGCAGTGTTTTAACGTGATCAAGAATAATCTTGGGTGCGACATGATAAGGAGCCCAATGTACCATCGCTTCATTACCAACAGCCATAACCTTAACAATCTCAGGGTAATCTTGAGCAAGTTTAATACCTGCGGCCATCTCTAACGCATTACCTGCACTTTCTTGGTCGTGAACTACCTCTTCATCTGTAAATGAATTTAATGCATCAATCCAAATACCAAGCATGACATACATTTCAAAGTTAGAGTCTTCCGCCATTAACTCATCAATTGCAATCAGCAGGTTTTCAGTATTACTAATACCATCAAGGCCGAGAAATCCTTGTGTATTATAAGTTCTGATCACTTTGATACCCATTGCAGCTAATATTTTCATATCTTCTTTTTGCTGTGCAACAGTGGGTACATTAGCACCTGACTCACGTGTTGTAGTGCGCCAAGCCCCGTATGAGATTGCAAGGTAATCTGAATTACCTAATAAAGTGTCACCGTTACGAGCCATTGGAAAGTCTCCTGTGGCTATTGGCTGAGGTGTGAAACCAGCAACCTCATCTCCCCCACTAATTTCTTCTCCTTCAGTGATAGGCTCATCGGCACAAGCAAACATAAAGACTGATATGCATGCGATTAAAAAAATCTTATAATTTTTTTTCATTTTATTCTTTTCCTTAATAATAAAAATCTCTTCGTATCACCCTCCCCTCACAACCCAGGAAAGCGCTTTCTTTAGGTATTAAAAAAAAGCTATCTCTCTTTATGCCTGTCTGATGCTCTTTAGTAATCTATTACACCACTATTTTATAGCTAATTAGCCAAGCTGCACAGCGACACCAATCACAAATGAAAGCGCTTACTTTACCTGTAAGTGCTGTAGGTCACAATTTGGTGCCGTAGCTAAAATTCAATTTGTTATATCTTTTGTGCTTGTATTGTAATATTCAACTAGGTTAAGTAATACACTACCTTGTCGCTTATTTCATAAGTGACAAGGTAGTCAAAGCTCTCTTAGTAATAAATATTTTTATCCCTTACATTAATAGAAATATATATTATCTAAATAAACACTATCTTTTGTGGTTCCCCAAAGTTGAAGCCCCATTTGGGTTAATTGCGCAGCATTAAGCTCACCACTAGGTTTCACTAAATCACTAAATGCAATATCAACCGTTACCCACTCTCCAGTGGTAACAGGCAACATGGTATAAATGCCCTTGTGAATGCCGTCTGCTGGGACTAGCTGAAATACAGCTTGTGTAATCTCATCAGTGGCATACATATCAAAACGTAATCCTGTTTTATCAGATACATCAATAGCGCCTCCTACAATACCGTACTGTATTCCGGTTACCCCGCCCGCCTGACCCGCAGGCGTGATCTGAAACTTAGCGGTATTATTGTCGACGATTTTTACCGCAGAGAATAGAGGCGCATTCCACCAATTATCTTCCCAGTAAGAGATATTTTTATCGACAATTAATGTGTCACTATATAAAACAAAGGCATCTTCATTTGCAATATCAGGTATTGGTGCAGCCACTGCTGGCATAGGATAAAGCGCTTCCATAACAACCGTTAGTGAAGCATCACCACCAACATTAGACAATGTTTCATTCGCTAAAGCTAAACCATCTACACTGATATCTATCGAATGTTCCCCCTGTTGCAGATTTAAAACAGCCACACCATGACTATCGGTGATCACACTTGTACTACCGACAGAGACAGTTGCACCGGCAATCGGCGTGTCGTTTTCATCAGTCACTGTTATTGCAAGATCAGAGAAGATCGATTCTCCAGAAAAGTAAATATTGTCAACATAGAAAGACCGTCCAGCCTCACCAAAGACAATAAAACCAGCAAGCTTAAGTGTACTTGGATCAAGTGTGCCTGATAACAACACCAAATCAGCAAATACTGCTTCATGTGAAACCCACTCACCGGTAGGCGGATCAATGGTTTTATAAAGTGAATCTCCTCCATCTGAAACAAGTTTTAATTGAATTTGTGTAATGCCCTCCTCCACATACATATCAAAGTTCATCATTGTTTTTTCTGAAGCGTCAACAACACCATTCTCAATACCAAACTCTAAACCAACAGCGCCACCATTTGTGCCCGTCGCTGTTATTTCATATTTAGCATAATGATTACCCTCGATATCACCTTGTGAATAAATAGGTGCGTTCCACCAGTTTGAATTCCATACTGAGATATATTTATCTTGAATCAATGAATCACTGTACAAGACGATAGCTTCCTGATCACTCACTTGCGGAATAGGTGCCGCTTCAGCAGGTCCACTGACAACAACCTCTTGAGTAACGAAATGCACGTCAGCAAGTAGTGCAGAGCCTTGGGTATCACCATCAAACTTTAAACCAAACCAAGTCATCTCAGAAAACTCAGGCAATAAAGCTTCTATTTCAACCCAGCCCTCGTCTAACACATGGCCTTCATTAATCAGATATCCAACTTCATAATCTGGCGCATTAGGGCTAATAACCACTATAGAAACAGTTGAAAATGTATCTGTTTTCACTTTGAACTTAGCGTGGGTGTAACTTAAAATATCAATCGCGTTAGCCGCTTCGTTACCCCATGCAATCGCACCAATATTGCCCCAATTTGTACCACTTGGTATCTCTAATACTTTAGAATAGGTACTTTCCCCTGTGTACTCGCTATATACCGTTCCCGATGTCCAAACATCTCCCCAATACTGAACATACGCAGAGTCGTCATAATCTGAGTGGAATAGGTAGAACTCCTCTTGCGGTGGTAAATCAACAGGGTCTTCTGCAACAACTTCAACTGTTCTCACAGCTGTTGCTAGGTTATCTGCAGCATCTTTTACGCTGTAAGTTAGGTAGTAGGTTCCTAGCCTATCAATATCTACATAACCAGATATAGTTGCAACAAGACCTGTATCAACATTATCAGTGGTGATCGAGCCTTTCTCCTCATACTCATTTCCCTGAATAAGAGAGACGATTTCCTCTCCGATTAGTGTGATAACAGGGGGAGTTCTATCAGCTAATATGCCGGTGTGTGCTTCAACATCAATGAATTGTTCATCAATTTCTGACGCGATAGCATCAGGTTCAAAGCTATCTCCTTCTTCAATCGCGGTGTCTATTTGTAGGGATATTTCAGCAATCGATGCCAGTAGTTCATTGTTAATAAAAGTATTTAGTTGCGCTAAGCTAATGTCGTTATGGAACAAGTTACCGTCATATCGCTCAATGTTATTAGCAATAATACGCGCTGCAACTTGTGCGACTTGATGCAGCTTTTCAAATTCTTGTTTATTTTCATCATCATTTTGGCCATCAATATAATCGTCATTTAAAGCTGTCGATGTACCAAGTTGTTGCTGAACATTTATTTCAGCCTGTATAGCTGCAATGCCTTTTTCAATTTCGTTTTGTATCATAGTGGTAAGTGGACTAATAAAAGTAAATCCCGCAGGCGCACTCAGGCTATAAGATTTACTGACCGCAACCCCTGGATTATCTTCATCAACCGTTACGTTCTTAATGATTTCAACCACTAAAGGGTATGTATCGATATCACTTTGACTGATATCTTCGATATTAAAAACACCACCAGCCATGCTGGTTGCAGAGGGCTCATCGACATCACAGACTTTATTTTCATTAACATCCAGACAAACATTCGCTCCACTTAAATAGCCATCAGCAACCTTGCCAGATAAAGTCGTTGTGGTAGGTATTTCTGGTGACTCTGATGAACCACCACAACCACTTAGTGTTGCGGCAATGAGTACCGATAGTAATTTTTTGTTAAAGGTCATTATTAACTCCATGTAATTAGTATCACAAGCAAACAAAGAAAGCGCTTGCTAGCATTTAAAAATATAGTTTTACCATAGTGATTTTTATTATTTACATTGTGATTTACAGCAAAAACGAGGATAAACTTTGGCTGTATACACAGCATTCACCAAACAATAAAAAAAACAACCACTTACAGAACACTCTCAGTAATTGATCGGTAGCTATCGTCCCAGTAAACCATTAAGAAACCGACTCGGATTACGGCCCTAAATAACAAAAAAATCATGCGATTTACTTTAATATTTAAAGATAAAAAAAAGAGTAACAATAATTTATCGTCACTCTTTTTTTGATTATCGCTTAACGTATACCTAAAGGATCAGTACTAGCGACTATGGGTGTAACTGTGCAAGGGTGATTAGTCATTAGAAAAACTAATCTCAGACAATAATATTGTTCCAGTTCCCCCTATACCAAATATTGCAAACTGCTCTGCAGCAGCAGGTGCGGCATCACCAAAATCACTCATTGGAATACTCAATTGAACCCAACCATTACCAAGATCTGTACCTGTTGATAATGCGTACCCCATTTCTACTTCAGGTACTTTTACTTTGATTTCTGTGAAATCGGTTGTTTTCACTTTGATATCTATACTCGTAAATTGAGCAAGAGTGCCCGCTGGGATGCCAGTCATTGCCAATACTGTTCCCCATGATCCACCTCCTACTAGCTCAATACTTGGTGAATAAGTTGCATCACCGTCATAGAGTAGATTTTGAGCAGTATTGGTACCCCAACTGTCTGGTGTGAAGTTTATATCGCCAGCTGTAGTTAATATTTGTGCTCCTGGTATTGCTTCAACAACTAACCCTGCTTCAAAAGTTGTTCTTGCAGCAGTTAATGAAGCAAGGGCGGCATCTGCTTGCTCTTGAGTAATATCAAGCGTATCCACTAAGTCTTGTGCGGCATCAATTGCTGCTTGAAGATCAGCTTTTGAAGTCGTATATTGACCGATTTCAGTCCCCTCTACTGCAGCATTAAACACATTCGTTGCAACAGTTATTGCTGAAGACAGCGTTGCTATATCTGTAGGGATGTCACCTGTAAAAGTGCCAAGATAAACATCATGAAATGTTACTGTTGAAGCGACACTCGTCGTTCCTGCAGCTTCCAATCCACCCACTGACATTACAACCTTAAACCTAGCAT
Source organism: Psychromonas marina (assembly GCF_030161115.1). Taxonomy (GTDB): domain Bacteria; phylum Pseudomonadota; class Gammaproteobacteria; order Enterobacterales; family Psychromonadaceae; genus Psychromonas; species Psychromonas marina. The sequence continues at coordinate 245,136 of NZ_BSPQ01000010.1, read as the reverse complement.
TGTTAGTAAAACCAAGCCCATTGAAATATCGAGTAAAGGTTTGTGGCGTACTTGTTAAATTAGCAATAATGTCAGAAGCTGTTGATAGTGTTCCATCATTACCCATTTCAATTCCATCAACTCTGATAAGGATATCTCGGTCAACAGTTGAACTTGCTGTCACTTTAACAACGTAAGCTCCTTCTTCAGTTACATGAACTTCATTGGTTATTTGATTATCCCATTGACCACCTACTTCTGTTACTTCAGCCGTCATATCTCCGTCTGCAATGGCAACGACAGTGCCCGTGCTCGTATAATAATTCCATTGACCAACATCTGAGCCGGTACCCACAGTCGAGTCAGCAAAATTACCATTAACAACAAGGTTTCCTTCTTCTGGTACTTCTATAGAAGGGTCAAACTCTGATGTTGCTATTGCCAGTGCTGCTAATGCGGCATCTACATCTGTTTGCGTTGCATCTACATCATCGACAACTGCTTGAGCTACATCGATTGCGGCTTGGTACGCAGCTTTTAATGTTTCATCTGCTCCGCCATCATGTAGCACCTGTGCTGTTGATATAGCAGTTTCTAATTCTGCCATCTCTACTGGTACCGCTTCAGCTAACGTACCTAGATAAACATCATCAAATGTAACTGTTGAAGCGACACTCGTTGTATTTGCAGCTTCCAACACACCAAGCGACGTTACAAGCTTAAACGCTGCATCAGCTGTAAAAGCACTACCACTTACATATAGCTTAAATTCTTGTGGAGTACTTGTTAAATGAGCAATCACATCAGAATTTGTTGACGTTGTTCCATTACCATTCATGCCAATCGCATCAACTCTGATAAGAATATCTCTGTCAACAGTTGAACTTGCTGTCAGTTTAACAACGTAATCACCTTCTTCAGTTACCTGAATTTGATTCCAGATTTGATTATCCCATTGCCCCTCACCTACCGATGTTACTACAGCCGTCATTTGACTGTCTGCAATAGCAACGACAGTGCCCGTATTTGTATAATAATTCCATTGACCAACAGAACCAACGTTATCAGCCAGATCCGAACTATCAAAGTCACCATTAACAACTAGGTTAGGTCCTAGTTCCAATTCAGGCTCTGTAATTACGGTGCCTACTTTCGAGTTATTAAAGTCAGTTTGTGCAGAAGCTAAATCAATAATCGCTTGATTTATTGCAGTCTGACTTGCAGCTGCATCACGAATAACTTCAGCCGCTGTGAGTGCATCAGAAAATGCCTGCCAATCTGCCTGTGAGACTTGACCTACTTCATCACCAATAGTTGTTAGAGATAAATTATTATCAGCGGTAGTTATTGCAGCTGATAAAGCAGTTACATCTACTGCAACAGGGTCAGTTTCTACTAATCCATCGATTGCAGCTGTTATTGCAGCTGTTTTAGCAATCATTTCTGCTTGTGTTGTTTCAGGCATGGCTAATGCTGCTGTTATTATTGCCCAAGTTGCAACTGTATAATCTGCTTCCACAAATTCAGCGGCTTCTGATACTTTTTCATCTAAAACTACTTTATCAGGATCTGGAGCAGGGACAGAAGTACCAGGATCTTCCAATTGCACAAGCGCTAAATCAGCAATATAGAGCTTAGAAAAATTGGCTGCACCGGTCTTAGCAAAAAGTGTAATATATTCAATGGAAGTAAGATCGTAATTTTCTAGATCTACAATCACATCCTGCCACCCCGTTGTTGAATCACTGACTGTTAGTGGAATATCTGCAGATTCAACGCCATTGGTTTGTATTTTCAAAAAGTAACCATCAGCATAACCACCCGTCGTTGCAATTTTAACTCTCAGCTCATCAAATTCACTGAAATCGCCATCAAAGCCACCGCTAAATGCTAATACCGTTCCCCAACTTCCTCCCGATGTAACCATCCAAGCATTTAGTCCATCGTAATTGCTCTCTGAGTCTATTACGCTGCCTGTACTCCATTCACCAACTTCCGTATTTTCATTAATTTTACTCTCAGCGCCCGTAGAAGAGATCAACGCATATTCTTCAATGATCTCAACGGGTACTGAATTGTCCTGGCCAAGCGAAAGGTCAGCAATGTGAATTTTTGAAACACCAGCGGTTCCACCGATTGCGAAAATTGAAATATATTCAATTGAAGAAAGATCGTAATTAGAAAGATCAACTTCAGCATCCTGCCAACCTGTTACAGCGTCATCAACTGACAATGCAATATCACCAGACTCTGACCCAGCTGAACCTATTTTAATAAAGTAGCCACCTGAGTAACCACCAGTCGTCGCAATTTTGATGCTTAATTTGTCAAACTCACTAAAATCACCTTCAAAACCTCCTGTTAACGCTAATACAGAACCCCAACTATTATCACTGTCTGGTCCTTTGGTAATGATCCAAGCATCTAAGTCTTGATAGTTACCTTCGGCATCAATAACACTGCCAGTACTCCATTCGCCTATTTCTGTATTTTCATTGATTTCACTTTCTTTGCCAGTAGATGAAATCAACACATATTGTTTTGTACTTGGTTGAACATCTAAATCAATTTTTTCATTAATATCATTAACGATACTATCAAGATCAAACTCACCGCCAGCATCAATAGCACTATCAACTTGTGATGTAATATCATCAAGCTCAGCGAAGACCTTAGTCATTACTTCACTGCTCAAATCAGCCACAGTAAAATCACCCGCTGCAACTTGATCTTTATATTCATCCATATTAGTCGCAACAACACGCGCTGCTACCTGTGCCACTTTATGTAATTTTTCAAATTCAGCTTGATTTGAACCACTCGTTTTACCAGCAATATAATCTGTACCTAGGTCCAAATCAGTACCTAATAATGTTTGCACAGCAAGTTCCGCTGCTGCTGCACTGCTGCCTTGTGTTTCAATAACGTTTTGAATTAAAGTCGTTAAAGGGCTAATAAAGGTATAACCTGCAGGGGCACTAAGTTGATATGATTTTGTTAACACAGTGTCTGGAAAATCTTCATCAATGGTTTTACCGGCTTCTATTTCCACTAACAGTGGATTTGAATCTATCTGAGTTTGTGTCACACCAGGAATTGTAAAAGCACCACCAGCAGTACTAACTGCAGTAGGTTCGCCAGCATCACACATCTTATTAGCATTCAGATCCAAACAAATTGTTGCATCCTTTAAATATCCATCTGCAGTCTTACCTGACAAGGCTACTTTAGCCGTGTCACCTGGATCAGGGGCAATAATTGAATCGTCAATCGGGTCGTCAGCACAGCCACTGAGGGCTAAAGCTAAGGCAGATGCCAGTGTGACATTTGCTAATTTAAAACCTTTAAGCTTTTTCATTTCCATATATCCTTACAAGTTAATGTTTGTACTCAACTCTAACCAACAATCAAAGTAAGCGCTTTCTTTAATATTTAAAAAAATATTTATCTGTTTCAAGAAAACGGCACTGAGTAAACGATGCATTTTGATCATAATCATCAACAGAACTGAGTTCCTTTATTTACGAAATTGAGTATATACAACAATATTCGTATGCAAAGTGCGCACAATCACATAAGTAAGCGCTTTCAGTTGATTCAGATCACAACAAAACAAGTAATAACTAAAAATAGTAATAAGCAATTAAAAAATGATAATTAGTCATACTTAACAACAAATAGCACAATATTTAACCTAATATAGCTGTGCACTACCTCGCAAATATTAATTTCAATACACGACATCGACAGAGTTATATTTTAACTTAATCTCAACAGTGATATAAAGAAAGCGCTTACAATGAGTTTCATCACTATAAGGAAATGATAAATGAAAACCACAGTATTAATGCCAACATTCAAATTATCAGCGGCAGCATTGGCTATTTCACTCGCAGGTTGCGCATCAGATAGCCCAGCACCAAGCGCAGAAGATACATTAGAAAAAACATCAACCCCAAAAGCGCTAGTACTCACTGCGGAGCCTATCGCAGCGAGTGAAAAATGGGATCTGCTCTGGAGCGACGAGTTTGATGGTACGGAAATAGATAAAAAGAAATGGGAACATGAAGTTAACTGTTGGGGAGGCGGGAATAACGAACAACAATGTTATACAAGCCGCGATAGTAATGCATTTGTGAAAGACGGTGTCTTGAATATTGTTGCTAAAAAAGGCAGCTTTACTGGGCCAGATAATGCAGACGGTAACCCAGGCACCAAAACACTTCCTTATACTTCAGCAAGATTACGTACTAAGAATAAAGGTCATTGGAAATATGGTCGCTTTGAAGTGCGCGCTAAATTGCCCTTTGGTCAAGGCACTTGGCCGGCGATCTGGATGTTACCAACCGATTGGGTTTATGGTGGCTGGGCTGCATCTGGTGAAGTCGATATCATGGAAGCGGTTAATCTAAAAACACCTTCGACCGAGAAAGGTGCTGCTGAAGGTGAGCTGGAATCACGCGTATTTGGTAGTTTACATTATGGTAAACCTTGGCCTGATAATGTTTATACAGGTCAAGCAACACACCTACCAGGAAATGTGAACCCTGCTGATGACTTTCATACCTATGCAATTGAATGGGAAGAGGGAGAGATTCGTTGGTATGTGGATAATGTTCATTTTGCAACCCAAAAACAAGAAGGTTGGTACAGCCAGCATATGGAAGATGGCGTTTTTGTGAGTGGCGGTGAAAATGCTCCTTTTAACCAGAAATTCCACCTACTTCTAAATCTTGCTGTTGGTGGAAACTGGGCAGCTAATGCTAATGATGGTGGTATTGATGCATCGGTATTCCCACAAACACTGGCAATTGATTATGTCCGTGTTTACCGTTGCTCTGCTGATAGATGGAAAGGTAAAGGTTGTGCAGCTGTTTCAGAAGAAGCGGCAATGGTTGAAGGCATTGCAGAGCCTGAGATATTAATTGGCGATGGTAACTTCGGCAAAGGCCCTGTTTTTGATGTTTATAAAGATGAATTGAGTGTCGGTATGGCATTTGATGGCTACAACCCTGAAAAATTGGTGATACAGGAGCAAGTGGAAGAGCCAGGGCGTGGTAATGTTTGGAAAGTCACGAAAACCGGTGAAGTGGGTAATGTTTACTTACGTGCACCAAAAACAGATCTCAGCCATTGGATGGAGGGTGGAGAGTTGCTTTTTGACCTAAAAATTGAAAGCAAAGAGGGTGATACTGAGCTATTAGCTAAAATGGACAGCGGTTGGCCTAAAGCAAGTGATATTAACGTTGTTCAACCAGCGGTGGGTGAATGGGGTGAAGTACGCATCAATGTGGCCGATTTGATTTCCAAAGGAAACAGATATTCCGGTGGTAACAAAGCTGATATCAAATCGATTAGCAATGTACTGGTCTTTGAGCCATTAGGTGTGATGACATTTAAAGTAGATAATATTCGTTTTGAATACGCTACTAAATAATAGGACACTTTAATCTACCATAAACAGCTGTCGACATTTTGTCTTCAGCTGTCATTCAGTTAACGCCATCAGTACGTTACAACAACGCTTTTCCAGCTAACACCTTCCACTATTACCCACACAACCCTACCCTAAACATCGATCAGCTACTGCATCACATAGCGATCTATTATCAAATGGCGAGTTAACATCAATGATAAACGCGATTATACCAAGTCCATTAATTGAGTATTCAAATATTGCACCGAATAGAGTCGTTAGTTCAAGGTGCAAGCTACAGCCTTTCAATAGATTAATGTACTTAATCCTTTATCTAAAATAATAAATTCAATAATTTATTATTTTAATTTTTGTTCCCTTGGTAAAACTTGTCACCAAGAAATAACGCCTTTTAACGAGCAAGATTGAGCAGATAATTAGTGGATTTGCTATTACGTCATCGTGAGAATATTTAAAGTCGCTCATATCCTTTATAAAAATTCAGAAAGGTAAGCCGCTTTATGATAAATGAGTTATTTAGGCGAGATGAGAACGATTAGACAGTTGCTATCTCACCTATTGCTTAGCGGTTAATGCTTAGCAACAGATGAAACAGCAATACATGCTTAGTAAGTACTTACATCGAAATTTAATTACACTTTAAACTGATGTACTAACTCATTTTGTTGATGCGCTAATTCATCTAATTGCGTACTGACCTCGGTCACACGTTCCATCGATGAGTTATTATCATCTGCAATTTGGCTGATATCTTCTAAGCTACGCGCAATGGCGTTAGTGGTCGCGTTTTGCTCTTCCGCTGCATGTGATATGTGGTAGCTCATTTTACTGATCTCAATGATATTCGTTTGAATCTCCTCCATTGCGCTATTGGTCTGTGAAGTCTGTTTTAAACTTTTTCCCATTTCATTCACACAAGCTTGCATCACTGTGGATGCATGCTCAGATTTATTCTGCAAATTCTGGATCATATCTTCAATTTCTGTTGTCGAACGCGTCGTACGTTCAGCAAGCACTCTCACCTCATCAGCAACTACCGCAAAGCCGCGGCCCTGCTCCCCTGCTCGCGCAGCTTCGATCGCAGCATTCAGCGCTAACAAATTGGTTTGAGCAGCAATATGGCGGATAACATCTAGAATAGAGCCTATATCGGCGCTCATCGCCTGCACTGTCGCGACCACTTTTACCGATTCATCAAGGTTATCTGATAAAAGGTGGATAGTGGCGATATTATCACTCATCACTGCACGTCCAGTTTCTGCCGCATTTTCAACATCACGAACTTTAGCCATTGAGTGTTGTGCACTGGTAGCAACATCCTGTACTGAATGCTGCATCTCAGTCATTGCGGTGGCAACCGAGGCAGTCTGGTTACGTTGTTCATTTAAACGTGCTTTAGCGCTATTCATGGTTGATTGATTTTGTGCTGAAACCTCCGCTAAATTACCCGATGTAACACTTAATTTTCGTAATATATCCTGAAGGTTAGTAGCTAATGTATTGATATGTTTGCTGAGTTGATTGAATTCGATAAAGGTATTGCCACTTACCCTTTGCGTCATATCACCATCGGTTAACGCTTCGAGTGCTTTAAGGATTGAAACTAACGGTTTACGTACATTTTGCGCTAATAACCAAGCAAGAAAAATAAGGAATAAGGTAACACTTATTCCCATTACAATCGCGTTGGTATATCCATCATTGTAAATTTGTGTTGCACTATCAATCGCCTGGCTCATTAATTGGTCAGTTTGTTCACGAAAAGTCGCTAAAATAGACATCGCCTGGTCAACTTCATTAGCCAAAATAGCAATACTTGCGTACAAATTAATACGTGAGGTGATAAAAGAAAAATGTTGATCTAATACCCCTCCTTTCTTACCCGCATCCTGGATGAATTGCTGTGTTGACGCACCAAATTCCGCTTTAAAAGAAGGCATCTGGGTAACAATCGCTTGATAGGAAAATTGTAAACGCGTGACACTCCGTTTATTGGCTTTCATCGCTTTGCTGATCACGTTGATATCATCACTCGACAACGCATCTGAGGTGGTTGTTTCAATTAGCTTTAACTTATCGAAATACCCTCTCGCTAACAACTTAACCGTATCGGTACCCTTGTCATTGATATACTCAATCATGCCTAAACGTAAATCAGTTTGTAATTTCTGAAAACGACGCGCTGTTTTTTGGCGTTCTTGTTCGGCACTTAGTTGTATTCTGTAATTAGCCATTGCGTTACTTGATTCACTAAAATAGCGCGCTTCTAACGCTAACAGCTCACTTAATTGATTACTTAACATATTATTATCTGCAGAAATAGCGGCTAATTTAGCAAGAGAAGTGCTGAAATTTTGCTGAGCTAAAACAAAATCCTGTTCATATACCATCATCCTTTGTGCGTCTTGGCTGGTTAAAAAATCTTTAAATATTTTATCTGCAATTAACAATTTAACACTGGTTTGATTCGCAAAAGTAACCAACGGCAAAGTATTGTTATTAACAGACTGCAATTGCTGATGAATTTGGTTAGTGCCATTGAGCATCAACATGACAGTGGCGATAAAAAGTAGCACCATCACCGAGAATCCAGCATACATGCGTTTTATGACGGAAGTTTGTTTTTTTATTTTTATTTTTATCATAGGTCTGATTTCCAACGCGTAAGGAGAGTAGTTTTTATAGAAAACGATAATTCGTTAATGGGGAATAACTTTGAAATAGCGACAGCATTATCTAAAACACTGTAATTTATAAAGTAAAGAAGGGCTATCACTCTAGGAGTAAAGCCCTTGAAAATTAACTGTTAATTAGTGCTTACCACCACATATCAGCTTGTAAACCAACAATGAAATCACCATCACCAGCATTGGTAGCCGCGTGATTTAAGTACGTCCCTAACAAGCGGATCTCAGGTGCAGGGCCTTGGCCTGTACCGATAATCCATGTTGGTGCAATGGTCGCTTTAGCATTATTACCGCTACCAGTTTGACCCGTACCGCTATCCCAATGGTTATATTGCGTACCAAATTCAGTGGCAATAAAGAAGTTATCAGAAACAGGGAACGTTGGACGAATCATTGCAGAAGCCCAATAATTTGAACTACCATCATCGTTATCATTATATTGGGCTTGTAACGATGGGAATAAGTTAATGCCGTTTTTAAAGAAGTAACCACCCCATAGAAGGAAACGAGCAGAAAGATCATTTTCATCAATATAAGTCATCTGTTCAGGGCCAGGTCCACCAGCAACATAACCATTATATACATTCAGAGTACCACCCAGTAATTGGTTTGAACCAAGGCCTTGTCCACCTTGAACAATCACTTTAGAGAAACCATTACCCGGGATACCAACAAAGCTATCTAGGTGCACAATAGCGGTTACGTCAAAACCCGTTTCTGCATATTCATTTCCAGCATCATCCCAGTTATCAGGCATTGCTTTAAGCTGACCGTGTAATTCCCAGCTGCCAAAGTTTGCGCCAACATGTACAGAGTGCATAATGTTATTGGTATTCGTTGAACCCCAAGGATATGGACGGCCTTCCACATTATTTCTATCACTGGTCATGTATGCGAAATCCATTTTCACATCACCCACTTCATAATCTGCAACACCAATACCTAAACCAGACATCTGCGTATAGAAGAAATCGGTCATGAAGATATAGTTATCTTTACCGTAATCTCGTTTACCTGCCCAGAAAGTGCCGGTTTCAGTCAAACCACCAAACTCAACATAGGTTTGGCCAAAACCCATACTATTAGTCAATGAATCAGCATCAACAGAAGAACCCAGTGCTTTATCTGTACCCGTTCCTGCAACGGCAACATGAATGCGAATTGATTTACCATCATCAAAAGCCCATTTTTTGATCAGCTCAAAATTCATATCATTATCGGCTTCAATGCCTAGTCGACCTAACGTCTCTTTACCGCCCTGCCATGCCGAACGTTTAAAGTCATCTTCTGCACTTAACAGTACGCCTGAACGAAAGTAGCCGTGGAACTCAAGTCCATCAGTCACATCTGCATATGCGCTTGTTGCTGAAAGTGTAGAGGTTGCTAAAAGACACGCTAGGGTTAATTTTGATAGTTTCATTGTAACTCCATAAGTTTATTTTTTTCCGTAAAAATAGGCAAAGAAAACAATAAAGAAAGCGCTTTCTTAGATCCTTTAAAAAAATGGCTAGACATGATCTGATTACAATCTAAGTTGAATTCAAAACCACTCTGCCAATTTCTGAATGCAATTATAAAGGGAAAGTCAACGATATAAAGTGAGCCGTGCCACCAAAGTAAGCGCTTTCATTGCTATTGATCACACTCTGCTATTTTCAACAAAAGAAGAATAAATGGCGACTTGTGATCAACAATTACCGTCAACAGAGATACAAATAGTATTAAAGTGCAGCGTACTAGGTTGTTCGCTCTCTTTATCACTAAGAAACACTTGCAGTATTATCACGTAGCGTTCAATATTAGAAAAATGTTAAACCAACACGTTATATGCTTTTTAATCAAATAAAGTTTTCAGGAGAGTAAGTTGATCACCATTAAGGAAGTATCTGAACTTGCACAAGTTTCTCAAGCAACGGTGTCTAGAGCACTCAATGGTCACGCGACTGTTAAAGAGGCTAATAAGATCAAGGTATTTGAGGCGATAGAAAAGTTGGGATACAAACCTAACTCCTTCGCACAAGCATTAGCATCAAGTCGCTCAAATAGCATTGGTATGTTAGTGGGTACACTTGAAGGTCCCTTCTTTGGACCTTTAATGCATAATGTAGAAAATAATGTGCGCAAAAAGAATATGCACTTAATCGTTACTAGTGGCCAGGAATCAAAGGATAAAGAAACTGACTCAATTCGATTTCTTCAGTCAAAGCAAGTTGATGGCCTTATTGTTATTGCGGATAGATTATCCGATGATGAATTAATAAAAATTGCTAAAAACACCCCTGCTACCATTATTTTAAACCGTTATGTACCAGAGTTGTATAAACAATGTATCTGTATTGACAATGAATTGGGTGGCTATATTGCAACCAAACATATGTTGGAATTAGGACATAAAAAAATTGCTTGTATCACCGGACAACTGAGTAAACTTGATAGTAGAGACCGTTTACAAGGTTACCGGAATGCCTTAGCTGAATTTGGTATTAACTACGAAGCGAGTTTAATTGCTGAGGGACGTTTTGATCATGATGGTAATCATGAAAAAGTCAGACGTTTACTTGATAGGCACAGTGACATCACCGCTATATTTTGTCAGAACGATAATATCGCCTTGGCAGTTTATGATGTTTGTAGTGATAGAGGGTTAACCATTGGTGAAGATATCTCTATCGTTGGTTTTGATAACGATACTTACAGCCAACATATCAGGCCGAAACTCACTACGGTTAATTTCCCAGTTATCGAGATGGGAATTGAAGCAGCAAATAGCGTGCTTTCTCTGGTTCATAAAGATAAACATCAGATAAACAACAAGCTTTCACCAGAATTAGTTATTAGAAACTCAGTGAAGAAGTTAAACTGATTTAACATCTAACACGCTGAAATATTAGAATAAAAGGCAGGTTAACTGCCTTTTATAATATCAACGACTGTACAACGCCCCCCACAATGACGACGTTATTATTGCTAACTGTTTGTTAACCGCTTTATCAATCATTATTTTTGGTGAATTATCATCGCTAGTATCGCTGTTTTCAATAATTAATACTTTAGCATCTTCAGTTAACGTATGAGTATGATAAACGCCGCGTTTAATATTGTAGACTTTATTGGGTTGCATATCCCAACTCATTATTTCACCGATGTTGTTATCCTCACCTACCTCAGCACAAAACAAAATGCACTTTCCAGATAATAAGACAAACACCTCATCGGTTTCGTTATGACATTGGAAATTATCGATTTTATCAGCATCTAACTCATCGATATAATTAAGCATTGCAACGCGCCATGCCTGAAAATCAACGACGGGCGCATAACCCGTCGCATTAAATTCAGACACCTCTAATAGGTGTCTATTCATCGTGAATTATGCCTCTTTCAATAATAGTGAAGATGGAATAGCGACGTTGACCTGCTTAACCGCACCACTACGAGAGAATATCGCATCACTCAGTTTACCATCAAGCGACAGGCTATCTAACTGTACCGTTTCATCATTGACCATTATTACTTCTACCTTTGCAGCCTTTGAAACTTGATATACAAAAGGAACCTGACAGTAAGTAAACCCTAACTCGCCTTCTTTAAGATCAATCGTTTGCTGTTTACTTTCAAGGTTAATAAAAGTGAACTGGTCAGCTTCAGTTAAAAACTCACGCGCTTTTAACAGCGAAGGTTTAAAGGCGATTTTAGCCTCTTCAACAAGCAAGCCTAACTCGCCAAAGCGCGTTAAGATCTCCTCCTTAACTTGCCCTGTCATACCAGGCTGTTGAGCCCCTGCCTGTTTTGGCGTATGTGAGTATGGGTCAGTTGGGAAAGCGCCATAAACCTCAGGTGTTTTATTAAAACCAATGCCTGCACGCACTTTGTAATAATATTCTGCTAATTTTTGTGTTTCTTGAGATTGGGGGTCTAGTTTAAATGCTGCAAAGTAGTTCTCTTGGACAGCAAGAAGCAGTTTAGAAACCATATGCCAATAAATAGAACCAAGTCCCTCATAACCAAACATGGTACCTGAACGCCCTGTAAATGCCTGATGATTGAACACATCTTCATAACAGCTAAAGATATCCGCTTTGTTTTCAGAGGTTGCATCTTGATACTCTGCTTCAAGCCCGTGCATTATTTCCGCTAATACTCCCGCGTTTTCAAAGTGAGCATTAAAATGATAAGCCCCCTCAGCGTCCTTTTCGATAACACGGCGATCCCCTTTGTCAAGCATCGCGGTTAACAATGGATTCGTATTAACACGTTCAGCCTTAATACAATTCTTATCCGCAAATAGGGCTAAGTCGCGATCTGGATATAACATAAAGGTATTTTGATCAGCACGGAACATCTCACTTGCATATAAGTTATCAAGTAAAGAAACCGCTTCTTTAGGTGATAATACCCCCGCAGACAACACCGCAACTTGACCTTCTAGCATAGGATAAAGTAGATCAACTTTAACCGTTTCAGGTGTGTAATTGATAATGTTGTAAGCGTTGTACAGGCCATCTTTGCGCAGATTACTCTTAATACTTTGATCCATCACTGCAAGGCTTGCAATAAGCATCTGTTTAATGGCCTCACAACTGACCTCTGTTTTACCTGAGAAACCTTTTTTATAAACATCAGCGCGGTAAGCAGCAGAAGCAGTCGCTAACTGTCGAAGTACTGTGTTACGTGTTTCATCATCAACCTTACCTAATAAAGTAAACGCACTAGCTTGCTGTAATATTTGTGATGTAGCGATAAGCCATTGTGCTAATTCTGCAGATAAATGAACGTAACCACTGCTATCCTCTAATAGGTCTTGCAAAAATGCGACATAACGGCGCATGTAATACAGTGTCACCATCGATAAACCAGTACCTACAATCGCATTATTGGCATCATTCCACTCAGGGCGTTGTGTATTTAACCAAATACCACCATCAACGACCAAATTACCCAGTTTAGCCAGTAAGGGTACCAACAGCTTCTCGGTCAGGTTCACCATGTAAACACTGTTATCGCTGTTTAAGAGTAGTCGTCCGTCGCTACCAAATTCACTGACGCGCTTTTCAATCACCGCTTGTTTATCATCGTTAAAGATAACGGTATTCTTGGCATCAGCAAATATTTTATCTACCCCTTCAATTTCATAGGGCACATTTGCATAGCTAAATATTTCAGCATTCAGTAACTCATTAAGCTCGGCTGGCTGGTATTTTTTCGACTGCTCTAAGAACTTAAGCAGGTAGATGATTTGATGATCACCCCAGTAACCAATATTACTCCACGCGTCATCCTCTTCTAACATCTCCCAGTCAATACCAGCTTTGGTAATACGGTAAGGGTTGTATCCATCTATTGTTGATGCATTAACAAATTTAGAGATAAAAGATTTAATAAAGTTCGGGTAACTTAATCCTAATGCTTCCCAGTTTTGGAAAATATCACGCCAGTTTCCTTGATACGAAAGCAGGCGATCACCATTTTCATCTTTTAATTTAATTTCAAAATGGTTCCACGGACGACTTGGATCACCATGTCGACGACCAAAGGTCAGTGGTAAATATTCATGGCAAAGACGCACAAGTTGATCATCATTTTGCTCTGCAGCTGATGTGATCAAAGCTTGATAGTCGATACGCTCAGGAAGCGAGTCAAAAAATGCCTGATTATTCGCAGCCACCACTTTATTTGCATTAGTTACTGTTTTGATAAAATCTTGCTTTTCAACCCAATATTGATCCACCACCACACCACCACGCATATTATTAAATAATACGTTGGCATAATGGTGCACACTTGTTTCCTCTTCTGCTGTCTTCTGGTAAGCATCACTGCCCGCCATCAACATAATCAGGTCTTGATGGTTTGCTTCAACTGAATTTGTAATCGTTTGTTCAACACCTTCACCCGATTGTAGCTCAGCTTTTAGTGCCGCAATGTCGCTATGACTTTTATCAATGTCTGCAATTATTTTCCAACTATCACTCTGATTCGCTTCAAGTTTACAATTTTTGTGAATGAAGTAAGCGCCTCTTAAACCACGGCGTAGATCTTCATTGGCAATCGATTCACCGCGACGGAATGCACCTAACTGCTCACTTGAAAGCAAGATTGACTGGCAATTATCTACCACGCTAAATACTGCTGTTGCTTGTAACGATTCAGCAGGATCAGCGCGATCGCTCAATTTTGCATATAAGCTATACGTTGCCAGTGTTGAATTAGGCATCAATTCATTCCACTTGTAAGCATCCAATAAGGCACTACTTGTTTGCATCAGTGCCAGTGGTGCATTGGGTGGCAAAATATTTTGAATACCATCAACAATTTCAAATTCAACCACATTACTGCTGTTATTAACCACCGTTGAACTACGGACAAAACCAAACTGTTCGCTGATTGCCCACTGGTATTTGAAGGTTAATCCTAAATCAAGGTTAATCTCTTCAAAAATGATTTTATCGCCGGCAACATTTTTATACAGATTACGCTGCACTTGGTAAAAACCATTATGTTGTAGGTTAAAGGGTTCCCATTTTTTACAACCCTTTTCAGTCTGCACGTTAACAATTGTTTTACTGCCGGTGTTTTCAGCACTCTCATGGATATAATCTACAGATTTATAAGGAAATAGTGCATTTTCTGGTCTAATTCTACCTGCAGATAAACTACCCGTAGATGAGATAAATAGCCAATGATCACTGGCAGAAACAACGCTGATAAAAAAGGGATTCATCTGATCCGCATTTTTAATTTGATAGTATTTATCACCATCGATGGAAACAAATTTTCCTGAGATTGCATTGGATGAATTATTACTAATTTTGTCTGTCATAATAAAACCTAAAATAAGAAAACGCTTTCTTGTAAAAGCAAAAAAAAGAGTGCAAATCAAATAAGCTTAACTAGCCAGATAAGCACCCAAAACTAAAATCGTTAATATATGTTAAATGTTATGGCAGCGAATAAAATGATCTGCTGCTATTTCAGTAATACTTGGAAAAGTATCTGCACAGGCTTCTATTGCACGAGGGCAGCGTGCTGCAAATGGACAGCCTTTGGTGTCTGGTTTCCACATTGGAATCTCACCTTTTTTAGCCCCCAACTCACGACGACCACTTTTACCCGCTTCTGGCACAGCAGATAACAACAACTGTGTATAAGGATGCTGAGGTGTTTGCGTAACTTTATCGCTATTCCCCCACTCCACCATATGACCAACATACATCACCGCTGTTTTCTCAGCAAAATACCTTGCTGTAGCAATATCGTGGGTGATATACATAAATGAGATGCCATGCTTGTCTTTCAAATCCGCCATTAGATTTAATATGCCTAAACGCACTGACACATCTAACATTGAGATAGGTTCATCCGCCAAAATCACTTCAGGATCAACCGCCAATGCACGTGCGATAGCTACACGCTGCCTTTGTCCACCACTTAGCTCATGTGGGAATTTACTCGCCGTTTCAACAGCCGGAAATAATCCAACTAACTCAAGCAGTTCATAAACAAGTTTTTCAATCACTTTTTTATCGCCACGTTTATGAATTATCAACGGACGAGCAATATGGTGATAAATAGAGTGCACGGGATTCAATGAACCAAAGGGGTCTTGAAATATCATCTGTACCTGACGCGCATATTCCAATGAACCATGCTCATCAACATACTCCGCTAACGGTTGGCCTTTAAAGATAATATCGCCACCATCTTTTTCATAGATGCGTGATAAAACACGTGCTCCGGTACTCTTACCTGAGCCAGATTCGCCAACAATAGCCAGAGCTTCACCTTTACAAAGGTCAAATGAAACATCATTGACCGCGCGCATGAGGCTGTTTTTACTGCTTGATTGCCCTATCGGGAAATCTTTAATCATATTTCTAACTGACAGCACAACTTCAGGGGTATTTAAATTATCCATCATTGATTCCTTATAATTTGTGACATGCAGCTTGATAACCGACGCTCAGTTCAGCCAAAATCGGATCATCTTTTGTACATATTTCCATGCAATCCACACAACGCGCTTGGAAATTACAGCCAGTAGGTAATTTCAAAAGATTAACGGGATCACCTGGAATCCCGTATAAGCGTTCTTTGGGCCCATGAATTGACGGGAATGAAGCGATCAAACCTTTAGTATAAGGATGAGACGGATTAGTAAAGACGGTTTTAGCGTCGCCTATTTCAATCAGGTTACCTGCATACATCACGCCGATACGATCCGCAATTTCACCCATCAGGCTTAAATCATGACTGATAAACAGTATTGAGAAGCCAAACTGCTCTTTTAGATCATATAACTCATTTAATATTTCACGCTCAACCACTACATCAAGCGCAGTGGTTGGCTCATCCATGATAATCAGCTTGGGTTCAAGTGCCAGTGCAATAGCAATCACTACACGCTGCCTCATGCCGCCACTCAATTGGTGTGGGAAACTTTTTAAACGATCCCCATGCAGGCCGACCACTTCTAATAGCTCTTTTGCTTTGGCAACAGCTTCTTTAGGACTGATCTGTTTATGCGCGGCAATCACATCGGTCAGCTGTTCACCAATCGTAATCACTGGATTTAATGAGTTCATTGCGCTCTGAAAAACAATCGACACATCATTCCAACGAAAAGCACGTAATTCTTTATCAGTCATTTTTAAAATATCACGACCGTTATAGATTATTTCGCCATTAGAGATCAGTGCGGGTGCTTTATGTAAGCGCGTTATTGCAAATGCTAACGTACTTTTACCACAGCCTGATTCGCCTGCAATACCTAAGGTTTCACCGGGTGCGATGGTTAAACTAACGTTATTAACTGCTCTGGCAATACCGTGAGGCGAAACGTAATCAACACACAAATTATTAATTTCTAACAGTGGCGCTTTTGACTTTGCTGTGTTTAATGATGATACATTCATAGTAGACCTCTACTTTTCATTGTTTCTCTGTTTAATCTTTTCCATAACTTCATGTGAGGACCGGTTTTTAATTTCGGGTTACTGACTTGGTCGATGGACATATTGATTAGTGCCAATGCACCACCGGTTAATGCTAAGGCCGCAGCTGGCACCAACATTTCCCACCATGCACCAGTATATAAAGAGGAAGAAACCTGTGCCCAATAAAGCATTGACCCCCAGCTCACTTCTGTCGCATCACCTAAACCAAGAATACCTAAGCCCGCTTCTGCACCCATCGCATAGATAACCGTGCCTAAAAAACCACCAAATACAATTGAGATCAAGTTAGGTAGAATCTCTACCAAAATAATACGGATTTTTGATTCACCCATCGCTTCAGCAGAAATAATGAACTCTTTGTTTCTGATCGCCATTGTTTGCGAACGTATCACCCTTGCGCCCCATGGCCAGGAAGTAACCCCCAGTAAGACGGTGATCACCAGTGAGCCTACCTGCCCCAAAAAGGCAGCCAGTACAATCAATAAGGGTAGCTGTGGAAATACCAAGAATACATTGGTAATAAAGTTCATCCATTCGTCCACTTTACCGCCTAAGTAACCTGACGTTACCCCGACCGCAATCGCAATAGTCATTGCGATAATCCCTGCAAACAATGCAACGGTAAGTGACTTTCTTGCACCATGTAATACTTGGCTATACACATCACGACCATTTCTTGTTGAGCCTAAAATATGATCGGCACTTGGTGCTTGATGTGGTCTAGCCACACGTTTTTCAGGATTATGACTACTTAAAACAGGGGCAAACAGTGCACCCAGTAAAATCATCGTAATGAGAAAGACGCCAATAATCGCAGGCGGATTACCATGGAAAAAAGCTTTGGTTTTGATCCATATTGCGTGACACTTTAACTTAAATTTATTTTTCTGATGTTGAGCAGATGCAGCAGCATCTGAACTCATTGTGGTTGCTTTATTCATCTCTATCACCTTATTTAGAAATTCGTGGGTCAAGCCAAACGTAAAGTAGATCGGCTATAAAATTGGCAGTCAGTACGGCAGAAACAAGAATTAATAGAATTGCCTGAATAAGTGGATAATCACGTGCCATGATGCCTTTCAGCAGTATGTTTCCAAGTCCTTGGTAGTTAAAAACAACTTCGGTCATGATTGATCCTGCAAACGAGAATCCAATTGCCATCGCAATCGCGGTAGCAACAGGTAAGATTGCGTTACGACCCGCATAACGGTACATCACACGAAAACTGCTCAACCCCTTTGCTTCTGCCATTGTCACGTAATCTTCGCCGAGCACATTGATCATCGCGTTACGCATATTAAATACCCAAGTAGCAATACCTACTAAGATCATCGACCCCATTGGTAACACGGCATGTTTTGCTACACTGCTAATAAACTCCCATGTGAAGCCGGGATCAATAGATGGGTCATAGGTATAAGCAAGCGGTAAAATTTCTAGTTGTAAACCAAAGAAGTAAAACAACAACAGCGCAGTCACGATGTAAGGGAAGTTACTAATAAAGGCTAAAAGTGGTGGCACAAATTGACCAAAAAAACCTTCGCGGCGGTACGAAGCGTAGGTACCGATTGTCACGCCAAGAATCAAAGAAACGATTAACGATCCTAATGCTAAAAACATCGTCCATGGCAGAGACATACCAACAACAGTGGTAACATCAATGGGAAACATCAATACTGACGGCCCAAGATCAAGAGTAAAAACACTTTGTATGTAGGCGATATACTGTTCAAAAATAGAACCGTCCATAAACCCATACATCTCTCTTACTGCATCCATTTGTGCAATATCCATTTTGCCCTGTGCAGCTGCAAATAATGCATCAATCGGGTCACCCGGCATCATTCGTGGCAGCATAAAGTTAAATGAGATAGCAATCAGGAAGGCAGTGAAATAAAAACCAAGTCGGCGTAATAAGAAACTCATAATTTTTTCCAATTGTTAAAGAGCCGCAGAACGGCTCTTTTGATAGAACTTAATAGAACAGGTTACTTAAGGTGAAGATTATTAATAATCAGATTACGTTTACCACCGTCATACCAAACAGGCTGAACGTAAGGATTTTCTTTACTCGGCCATCCCACTAAGTTTTCTGTACGGTACTGGTACCAGGTTGCATTTGAAAACAGTGGAATAAAGGGTAAGTTAGCAGCAGTAAACTCTTGTAGCTGATCTAAGATTTCCTGTTGCTTAGCCACATCATTAGTAAGACCAAAGCTATTGATTAATGTATCTATCTCAGGTGAATGTACACCGTGTCCTGCATGCCAGCTTTTACCAACCTGCTCAGTTAAAAAGTAGGCTTGATAAGCTTCAATTGGATTAGTTGCTACCATTGACCAGTTAATCGACATTTTGTATTCGCTCTCTTTTAAGCCTTTGTCGTAAACCGCCCAGTCAACCGTTTTTACGTTTGCTTTAATACCGATCTCTTCGTAATACTCAGTGACCATTTGCACCACTTGAATCCAATCCGTCCAGCCATTAACCACATTGATATCAAATTCAACTTTATCGCCATTAGGCATCTGTCTGAACCCGTCATCATTGAGATCTTTCAGGCCAGCATCATCAAGTAGTTGCTCTGCTTTTTCAGGGTTAAATTGGGTAATCGCTTTGTATTTCTCAGTCACTTCTTTGCTAATGTAAGGCGTGTAAAGCTCTGCAATACCGCCCGCATTAAAGTTAGTCGTTGGGTATCCGTAAGCTGCAATATCAACGATTTCATCACGATCTAAGGCCATCGATAGTGCTTTACGTACGTCTAAATTATCAAAGGGTGCTTCTTTAGTATTTACGTAAAGGTGGATTGCATCGTTTGCTGGGTACCAGAAATGGTTGTTTTTAGGATCGGCAGCAACAAAAGTATTCTCGATATCAGCAATAAAGTTAGAGCCCCAATCGATCTCACCTTTCATTAATGCAGGTTGTACTTGCGAGTTATCGTTGTATGAACGGTAAGTAATACAATCAATGTATGGGCGATTTTCTAGGTAGTAATTAGTATTACGACAAAGTTGCATCTGTTGCGGTTTTAGATATTTAATATCTGTCATTGGTCCGCTACCAACAGGGTTTGGATTAGTAAAGGTTGGTAAGTCTTTAGCTGCAACTTTACCCCAAACATGCTCAGGTAAAATATGGTATTTAGGCAGTCCCCAGATAAACGTTGAGTCAGCATTATTTAGTTTAAATACAATTGTTTTTGCATCCGTCGCTGTCACACTTTCAAGGTTACCACTTGTCCAGATCGCTTTTTGATCAAAGGCAGGTGCCGATTTAGTCATTGTAAAACTGAAAGCAACATCCTTTGCTGTGAGTGCTTTTCCATCTGACCATTTAATGTT
The DNA here is from genome assembly GCF_030161115.1 of Psychromonas marina. Taxonomy (GTDB): domain Bacteria; phylum Pseudomonadota; class Gammaproteobacteria; order Enterobacterales; family Psychromonadaceae; genus Psychromonas; species Psychromonas marina. Next base: position 224,732 of record NZ_BSPQ01000010.1, on the reverse strand, counting down.
ATCGCGCAATTTAACCGTAATCGTTTTCAAATCTGTAGAGTACTCAGCAGATTCCGCTAAACGGTATTCAACTTTACCGGTCATGTTATTGAACACCATTAATGGTTCAAACAGCACACCTTCAAATAACCCACCACTTGTATAAGGGTTAAAATTCTCCACAAACCCCGTGTTAATAATAGGCACAGTCAATGTGCCCCCCTGCTTAATATCTTCAGCCGCAATACTATTTGCAGAGACCAACAAGCCACATACGATAGATGCCAAAATCTTTTTACTATGCATTAAATAATCCTTTTTAGTTTAAGATAACAAGAGGAAAGCGGTTACATTTAATCGTAATAATAGAGGCTACTCGATATTATTGGTTAAATCCTTGCTGTAAAGAAAGCGCTTTCTTTTTGTGATACTATGCTACCAAAACTTCTTGATCAACTTGAATTGGTAGAAACCTGCACTTCGATCACACTTAGATATTTGTTAGCTATTTGTCAGGTTCAATTTTGTGATTCATAGCCTTTTAACGTATAAAGTTTGTAACTTTTTGTAACTGAAAATAAGGCTTTGTTTCCTATGGAATAAGTCATTGTCTCCCCTAACCTAGTGACGTGTTCCATTGAACATGCCAATCATAGCGATCAATAATGCTTATTCAGCAGAATAATCACACTTTAGCTTTCCATGCTGTTTCATATTAATGCAAATGCTTCTGAGCGGGTCTGACGTACAGTTCATTCATTTCAGGCAGGGGAACATGTAGCCGTTTTGGACGACATTGGTAACATAATAAATATTTTATGCGCATTTAAGGATGGTAATAAAGTGAGGGGTTTTACTGCCAAATAATTATTAAGCGGGTGATTGGTTAGTTGATAGAGAGTAAAGAAAGTAACTTGAGGCTATTATCGCATCGTCAGTTACTTTCTCATTACTAGGTTATCGTTGCAGGTTAATCTGAAACTTACTCATATTGTGCATAACGTTTAATACAATCATCTAATAAAACATCATCCTCATAAAATACACAAACCATCTCTGCAATCTCATGTAATGCATCTTTGTCTGCACTTTTAATAGAAAACATTTGCGGGTCATCACCAAAGGTCAATTTTTCTAATAATTCAGGATTTTTCTCGGAAAGCATATTTTCAATGACCAGTGCCCAGTCTTCCCCATCCCCTAAGAAATCATGTTTTTCGAAGGCTTTCCATTTTAAATCACTTAATGTCAGACTATGGCTATGTTGGAAACTTGAAAACAAAAATGGTTGGTAAACATTTACTTGCTTCATAATACCTCTCAGATAAATCGCTAACGGGATATAATTAACCCCTATCAACTCATCCTACTCCGGGTAGTGTTTTTAAATGCTGTTTACATCATGCTTTTCCTGTTTAGTGCCAATAAAACTAATTAGTTAGCGGGTATTTACTATATTTGTGAAGGCAGATAGGCAGGCCGAGATAGTAAATTCGCCTACGCGTTGTTTTATCACCTATCACAGCGATAACAATCCTCAGCTAATAGGTGTGAAGATTGTTATTTCCCCTAACACTACTCTGCTTCGTGGCGCATCTTTTTCACGCTAAACAATAAAGCGGGTAATACCGTTAAGCTGTAAAAAAGTAAAAATCCAATAGCGATAGTTAATAAAAATCCAATACTGTACATACCGCGATGGTCTGCGAGTAATAATGAACCGAAGGTTGCCATAGTAGTTAACGAACTCAATATCGCCGCTCTCGGAGTAGAAGATTGATAAAAAGCACGCGCCGATCCTGAGGAACGAAATCGCTCAACAATATGGATACCGTTATCGACACCAAGTCCAAAAATTAATGGAATAACAATTATATTAGCCATATTTAATGCTTGTCCACTCCAGTGTGCAACAGCCATCGTCGACAATGTGGTGAGTAATAAAGGCACAAAAACCAAAACAACGTCGCGTTTATGTTTTAGCGCCAACAGTAAAACTAATGCAATGAGTAACAGTGAATAACTAGATGCTTGCATAAATGAGTTAATAATTATTTTCCCCACTTCTTGCTCTGCAACAGGTCTCCCGGTCGCATCAGGTGCAACGCTTTGCACTAACTTGGTAAAGCGATCTAACTGCTGAACATCACGCATATCGCCAGAAGGATAAGCAACGACTAACAGATAATTTTCATTTTGAAAACGATCTGCCAGAATCGCAGGAATATCATCAAGGCTAGGTGGCGGAGCTTGCATCAATTGACCGACATCTTCTTGCATCTGCTGTAATGGCAACAATGCACGTTGTGTAATTTGTTGTACTACCGCCGCTTGATCATTGTTATTTAACCACTGTCGACTGTTTTCAGCCTCAGGAAAGGCTGACGCGGTTAGCTTTTGTTGTAAGCTCGAGAGTGATTCGATAGGTAACGTTTGCGCGGCAGGTACATTAAACGTTTGCGTTAAATCGCTAATGCGTTGTGCCCTATTCTCAGGTAAGAATGAATTAATTGAGATAACATTACTGATCTCTGGTAATACTGCCAGTTGAGATTGCCAGTCCTGAGCCTGCTCGGCAGAAGTGGCAAGCATCATCATCTGATAACTAGATGTTAACCCCTGCTTTTGGATCTCATCTAAGGTCTTAACTGATTCAGATTTTTCAGATTTAAGCACCAACGTCGAGAAATCAAAATTCATTTTACTCGCACCAAACGCAGAGATAAGTAACGCGCAGATCGCCAATAAAACCACTAATTTATGATGCTTAGGCAACCAAAAGTCCACATCATTTACCGCTTGAGTCTCCGGTTGCGCTTTAATGGTTGGATAACCAAACAGAAAAAAGAAGCAAGGTATCACCGTAAAGGTGGCCAATAATCCCATCAGCATACCCGCAGATGAAATAATACCTAATTCAGCTAACCCGGTGTATGCGGTCGGATAAAAACCCAAAAATCCTATCGCCGAAGTCAGTGCACATAAACTTAGTGGGCTTATGGTACTGCGCATCGTCGCCAACAAACTCGCACGATTATTAGGTTGTAGGCGTTGCTCTTCACGAATTCTTAAACAAAAATGGATCGCAAAATCGACACCTAAGCCAATGAACATCACCAAAAAAACGATTGAGATGGTGTTATATGAGCCGACTAAAAACAGTCCAAGTGCCAACGTCCACACAAGACCAACCAAGACGGCGGCATAACTGGCTAAAATAATACGTAATGAGCGAATACCAAACCCTAACACCACAATCAAACCGATCAGGGACATCATCCCCGCCAATTTAACACTGCTATTGGCATCATTTATTTCATCGAAATCGAGTGCCGTTTGTCCGGTAATACGAATCTTAACGTCGCTATTATCATCGTACTGATGAATTATTTTTTGTGCGCTTTCAATAATCAGTTTATTGGGCTCTTTTTGATCATTTTGCGGTGTCGCATTGAGCGTAATAATTTGATAATGCTGTTTTGTATTTTCAGGCATCAGTAAGCGATACCAATCAACATTACCCTGCGTGATCGCGAGCTGATTAAGCATTTTCAATAATAGATGAGAAGTCACTGCATCCTCGTTATCAAGGCTTTGCTGTAATTGTGCCAATAATTGCAGTGCAGATGATTCAGGTGATGCGAGCATTGCTGCTTTTAATTTCGGTAAAACATGGTCTAAATTATTATTAAATACTTGGTAATCAGCGGCAGGCATAAACCATAATGCTTGTTGCTTAAACCAAGGCAGAGTTGCTGCTGAAAAAACATCGTCGAATAGAGGCTGCTGACTAAAGTCTTGCTGTAATTTCTCCGTTATATTTTGAACTTGAAAACTATTTTTACCTGAAACAACAATCACGAGTCCATTTTCAGACTCACCGAATTCATCAACAGTCTTATTTAAATTATCTTTCCACGGTGCATCTTGTTTCACCAAATGATTTAAATCGGAATCAACGCTAAAATTATTTTGACTATAGATGATTGATATATATGTCATCAGCACGATAAATAAAAGCGCGACAACAAAAGGTAATTTTTGTTTTGCAAAGAAACGATATTTCACGGTTTATCTTCTTATAAAAATGGGTACACATTGTACTAATAATAGACAATGGGTAAAGTTACGGGTTATACAATAATAGTTACTTTCAGCAAACAAAGTGCAGTAGCAAGTCAGTACCCAACAAATCAGTAATATTGATGACTATCTAGAAAGAAGTTGAAGATACTTTTAAGGGCAGCCTCTCTATACCTATCTGACTCAATTAAAATATCATGCTGTGCATTGCTAATATGTGTAATTCTAGCAGAGCGACAATGCTCATTAAATACATCCTGCGCATCATTGGAGACAATACTGTCACTGCCCGCCTGAAAAATAAGTATTGGACAACTAATTTTAGACGCATACGAAGCACACTTTAATGCTGCTGCCATCGACTCCGTTATCCATTTAGAGCTTGCACCAGCTAAACGAAGTTGCGGTAATGTCGTTAATACTTGGCTATAGGTTTCAAAGCGCACACGACTCGTTGTACGGTTATTACCCACAAACTGATTTTTGACAAAAGCATGGTGCGTCAATGCAAAATGAGGTTTTTTCTGTAGTTTACTGGACATTTTGATGGTCGATTTTTTGATCCCACCCACCGCTTTTGGCAATTTAATAGCAAACATTGGGCTCGTTAAAACGCAGGCATCGACTTTATGCTCGGCCTGGTGCAGGTAATGCGTCGTTACCGTCGCGCCCATTGAGTGGGCTAATATAAAACAACGTCCCTGTAAATTTGGATTAACGACCTCTTCCATAAAGAGTGCTAAGTCATCAACATAGTCTTGGAAGTGATCTACATGACCGAGTTCATGCAAGTCTGTCATACGCCCCGATTCGCCTTGCCCTCGATGATCATAGGTAAATACATTAAAATAGTGCGCTAACTCTTCGATGACTTCACGATACTTCCAACTTGATTCATCCCTGCCTTGCACGACAACGACAATATCTTTGTGCTGATGAGGGTTAACATTTATCCATGTTAGAGAAACGCCTTTGACTCCCTCAATCGATTTATTTACACGCTTGTCCCACACACTTTCTTCAGTTGTAGGCAGTGCTAAATAACGCTCGGTTGTCTTAATTGGAAAATGAGTAAAGGGGGTGAAATCTATCTGTAATTTTTTCGCCATCGTTTGTACAAACAATTTACCTAACGCTAAACCTTGATGATAATCCCGATCAAGTTGCTTTTTAGTGCTGCCAATCGCGTTCGACTTAAGGCTATGGTTGGGGAATATCTCATATATATGCAAATCTTCCGGTGGTGAATTTAAGAATGCTTGTGTTCTCTGATAGTTTTCTTCATGTGTATGCAAGATAGCTGATAATTCGACCATTTTTTTATTAGGTGAATGCTTTAGCAATGACTCGATGACGGGATGATGCTCTTCAAAATCCGAGGGCAGTGTTCTGATCACAACAATATGTCGGTAGCCTCTACGATAAGCCTCTTCGACAGGAATTGGGTCCGCAACACCGCCATCAAGCCAGCGTGTTTCATCAAATATCACTGGATTTTTATGTAAACCAGGGATCGCACAGGATGCGGCTAACGGTCCTTTCCAGTTTTTGACGCTTAAATTAAAATATTCTGCGCTTAAATCTTTCGCATTGGTTGCTACCGCGATCAGCTCTTTATTTTTAAGTTGCTGCGCACCATGCTTCCAATCTAAAGGATTCACATGTTCAGCATTATTAACCAACCACTCTAAATCTAACCCTTGTCCGGATAACAGGTATTTGGATAATTTAAAGAATTCAGGTTGGCGGGTTGCTTCGGCAATCATTTTATAAGCATGCCCCTGTCGTCCACAAATATATGAGGCAAGGTTGAGTGATCCTGCAGAGGTACCAATTAATAATTCAAAGGGGTTAAAATCAGCTTGTAAAAAAGCATCTAACACACCGGCTGTGAAGACACCACGCTGCCCTCCTCCTTCGGTTACTAATGCAATTTTATCCACTTTTTGACAGGCGACATCAAAAAAATCATGATCCTTTTGGCTTATTTTATAACGGGTTCCTATCTTTTTCACATCACTCTCTTGGTTAAATAAATACGCTAAAATACTTGCTCACAACATAAGTGAGAGCCAGATCACAATTAAGTGGCAATATAGCATAAAAAATAATCGACAATGGTATATAAAGTTCAATACGCTAAAAACAGATAAGATAAAAATATAAACAGGATTTACTTTTCGTACTGGCTACCTAAATATAATCATATCAATCAGGCTGCCGGTTAATCATCAATCCCCATGTTAGCAAACGAAATAAGAAGTTTGCCTAACACTTAACACAAAAACATCAACAATAACCCCCACATGTTCTATCTTTTAATGATATACAAAACGAACAAGGAAGATAATGATGAATCTCAGATTCCCCCCCTTAATGATTGTATTAACTATTTCTATTCTAAGCAGTAGTCATGTTATGGCAAGTGAAGGTGAGATTGACAAGCACTGGAATCACTCCATAGAACTTTATGGGCAAGCATTAAACATTCGCGGTGATAGCACTGTGGGGGATCTTTCAACCAGTGTTGATGTCGACCCACGTTTTATCATGGACCACATAGATATTGGTGCGATGTTGCGCTTACAAGGCGTCTATGAAAATAATTGGGGCTATTATATAGATTATGCCTACATGAAATTAAGTGGTAAGTCGGATGCAGTATTAGGCACTGATTTAAGCATACTGAACGCAAAACTAGATATTCGACAAGGTGTATTAGAAGCAAAGGCTTTTAAACGCTATCAATATGAGCATGGAACACTCGATTACATGTTCGGTATTAGGTGGTGGGACAACGACATTGAAAGTAGCTTGTATACCAATAATGGTATTATTGATAACAATAAAAATCTAAAAGTTGATTGGATAGACTATCTTATTGGCATACGTTACATCACAGAATTAAGTCAGCATTGGGCATTTCATTTCAGTCTTGATGCAGGAGTAGGCAGCGATACTGATTTTACCTCTTCAATACAAACTGGTGTGCGCTACACCATTAATGAATGGTCTGATATGAATATTGCTTATAAATCAACGTGGGTAGATTACGATAACCAAGACGACTTTGCTTATAATACCGCTACGCAGGGCTTTTTAATTGGCTTCGCAGTACATTTTTAGGTGTGATAAGCCCAGCGTTTCGTGGTGATAAAGGTATTGTTATTAACCCATCAAATTAAAGATAAGCAAAGCGCTTTTTTACTTCAGAGTCAGGCTCATCAACCGACACATTAAAAGTTTTATCAGCAATCACTTGTCCATTTAATTCAATCGTCATACGCCAAGGACCACACTTATCTTCAATCGGTGCCCAGATTGTATCGCCTAAATAGAAATCCCAATTATTATTGGTTATGTGTACTTCACCGGTAAATGCCGCAGGGTAATTACCCGCTTTATCGGTTACGCCTGGATGATCAATACAAAAGAAAATCTTTTGCCCACGCGCATTTTGTATATTGATGTTTAATCCAAATTCAATATCAATCTCAGCGGGAATATCAGTGGTGAACGCTTTCACTTTGGGTAACTCTTTTGACTTAGCATCCCATGTAGAGTGGATACCATAGGTTCTTATCTTGATAACAGGTTTCTTTTTAGCCATCGAATATTTCGCTCAGTTATATATTTTCTGAAATTATAACGAAAAATAAACAGATTAAATATCAGAACAAAAAAATAAGTCTAGCAACTCGATACAAAGATAAATGACCTATCAACTTGTTGAAAAGGTATCAGATATTATACTAATTAGTCTTTCAAGCTGGATAAGGTCGCATCTTATGTTCTCAGAATTATTTTTTGATAAATTACCAATCTACATAGTCTGGTTAATGACGGCAGGTAGTATTTTTATCATGTTACAGGTGGGGATTCAGCTCTCTCGATTAATCTTTAAACAAACAGAAAATAGCGGTATTGGGTCTATGACGACAGGCATTGCCAGCTTACTTGCATTTGTTTTAGCGATGACCTTTAGCATGGCAGCCAGTAAAAATGATAGCCGCAAACAACTTGTACTCGATGATGCAAATGCTATCGGTACCGTTTATTTACGCAGTGATTTACTGAGCAATACGTTGAGTGAAGAAAGTAAAAAACTACTCAGGGAGTATTTAAGCCTACGCATTGATAATAAATCGTTACATAAAGATATTAATCAACACCTGCAAGCGAGCGCACAAATACAAGACAAGCTTTGGAAGTTAGCGATCAGTCACTATCAAATAACGCCTTCGCTTGGTAGCACATTATACATTGAAGCATTAAATGAGATGTTTGATATTCACACGACGCGCGCTAATAAAGCATTAAAAAGCAGGATACCTTTTGTGATATGGTTTGCGTTAGCCCTGCTAACACTGTTTGTGATGATTTTAACCGGAATGCAAATTGCTAAACATGAACAGCGTAAAATATTATTGACCACCGTTCCGTTTGCCCTCGCTTTCTCAGTTATCTTAACCTTAATTGTCGAGTTAGACCGCCCCACTCGATCGGTCCTCGCAGTAGGTCAAGACCCCCTCATTGAATTACAGCACAGCTTTCAGGAGTCATGTGGCGAGTGCTAAAAAGGTACTCACGCTAAAGCGCTAGTACCTCTTTTACAAAGGGAATCGTTAGTTTACGCTGCGCTTCTAAGGAAGCGTTATCGAGACGATCTAAGGTATTCAGTAAAAGATCCATCTCTCGAGAAAGGCGATTTAATAGGAAACGGCCCACATCAACAGGCAGTTTCATGCCTTTAAGTTCAGCTCGTAGCTGTAATGCACCCAATTTTTCTTCATCGTTTAAGGGCTCTAAATGATAACAAGCACCCCACTCTAAGCGTGACACGAGATCTTTAAGCTTAATGCCGAGTTGTTTAGGCAAGTTATTCGCACAAAGAATTAAACTCGCGCCTTTAGACCGTTGTTCTTTGTTATCGACCCAACGATTATAAAAATCAAAGAGTGCTTTTTCCCATTTTTTATTACCAGCGATTGCATCGATGTTATCGATGCAAAGTAAGCTCATGTTTTCCATATTTTCAAAAATATCGAGACTCATGCCTTGATGGTGATGAAGAGGAATATAAGCAACACTGTCACCACGTTCATCAACTTCAGAGCACAGTGCATGTAAAAGGTGTGAACGACCACTGCCTGATTCACCCCACATATATAAAACCGGTTCACCACTCCCAACAACACTATTTTTAAGCTGTGTTAAGAGCGCTGAATTTTGTCCCGGATAAAAACTTGCAAAAGTCTCATCGTCCGGAAATTTCAGGGCAAGCAGTGGATATTGAAAACGTAATTCGTCTTGGGGCATAGTTCCTCTTAACGCCAATTAAAGTAAAGTGCGTTGCTATGCGCGCTGTCAGGGATATCTGTTAATGATTCGCTATCACCCGTGTCGATCGTTTCCGTAGTTAACGGGGAGGTATCTGTCATCGATCTTGTTTGCATCTGTAAATGAGGGTGTGCGCTTAAGGTATTTTCAAAGCTCTCAATACTGCCATTTATTTTAACCGCAACAGAGAGTTGCTGTCCTTGTGCAGAAACCACATTATATGTAGAGATAACTTGAAGGTTTTTCAATACATTATTTAATTTAGATAACTCGGTTAATGAATTGATACCATCGATGTGCAATACCTGGGTGAATTTTTCACCTTTATTATCAACAACGGCATATTGTGCTGCATAATAATCAGCAATGGCATTGATCATTTTTTCCATGACAGCGGCTTGACTGTCAACGTACTCTTCACTCAATAAGTTTTTGCTCTGTTTTAAGTTGCCAGTCGTTTGTAGTAATTGCCAATTTAATTTCCAACGATCATTGCCGATATTTTGTAACTCAGCGGCAACAAAGTGGCTGCGCTCATAACGTGAAGAGGCACTACTGAGTTGATCATAAAAACGCCCTTTAACATCAGAGACAGAAAGCGCTAAATTATCTTCTAGGTCCATCAATGGAAACTGCACACGTATACCACGCGCTAGCTCAGTTTCTTTTACTGCATTACTTAATAGCAGATCATTTTGCGCTTTAACCTGATTATCAGAAACCAATTTATTATTATTAATTAACCAAATTAATGTAGTAGGACGTGTATCACCCCAAATTGGTTGCTGCATATCTTTCAAGGCTTGATTGATTTTGTTTCTATCAAAGACCACTGAAAAGTATTCTTCACCCTCAATTGAGCGATAACCATATTGCGAGATCATCTGTTGTGTTTTCTTCAACAGCTTTGTCGTTTCATCATTTTTGCTTATATCGGTATTACCGGATACTTTCACTAAAACCTGTTTTAGCGCCAGTTCTTTCAGTTTTGCTTCGCTAGACTCACCAACAACTACACTGCCCTGATAAGGACTGGCTAATTGTTGTGCATTCACCACCGCCGAAAAAGTGAACATTAATGTGAATAAAATTCGTTTAATAGATGTAAGAGTCATTTGGTACCATCACCTAGAATAAAGTTGAACTTAGATCATAAGCAGATCATCGATGAATGCAAGACGATAAACAACATTAAACACTGAAATATTCGTTTAAATTATCAATATTGCTTTTATTTCGCACTTTTAAATCATCCTCCCACAAAGATTAAACCAAACAGTTCAATTATGCTTAAAAAGACAACACCTTATATTAATGAACAATTTACTAATCATTCTGTAAAACAAAAATGACTGTCCATAATGGATGAGATAATCTTCACATTTAAGTCACTATCCTTTTCGCTTGTCATTTGCTTGAAAACTGAGCGAGTAACGAATAAAGCTCCTTGATTGATAACAGCTATGACTGTAAAATGCGCGCAGGAATTTAGCCGTTATTTTACCCCTAAAGTGATAGCGATAACCGCTTTCACAATTAAATTGCGAGGATTGCAAGTGAGCAACGAAAAAACCTCTTTAAGCTATAAAGACGCTGGCGTAGATATTGACGCAGGAACAGCATTAGTTGAACGTATTAAAGGTGTAGCCAAACGCACTAAACGCCCTGAAGTAATGGGTGGTTTAGGTGGTTTCGGTGCATTATGTCAACTACCAACTGGCTACAAAGAGCCTTTATTAGTTGCAGGCACTGACGGTGTAGGCACAAAACTTCGTTTAGCGATTGACCTTAAAAAACATGACACAGTTGGCATCGATTTAGTTGCTATGTGTGTAAATGATCTTATTGTTCAAGGTGCTGAGCCTCTCTTTTTCTTAGACTACTATGCAACAGGTAAGCTCGACGTTGATGTTGCAGCAGACGTAGTAACTGGTATCGGCGAAGGTTGTTTACAATCTAACTGTTCATTAATCGGTGGTGAAACTGCTGAAATGCCTGGTATGTACGAAGGCGATGATTACGATATCGCTGGTTTCTGTGTTGGTGTTGTTGAAAAATCTGAAGCAATCGACGGTACTAAAGTTGCCGCTGGTGATGCACTTATCGCTGTTGGTTCAAGCGGTCCTCACTCTAACGGTTACTCGTTAGTACGTAAAATTTTAGAAGTATCAAAAGCTGATACAAGCGCACCATTCGGTGACTCAACGCTAGGTGATACATTGTTAACACCGACTAAAATTTACGTTAAATCTACATTAGAACTTCTTAAAAACTGTCCTGTACATGCTATTTCGCATATCACAGGTGGTGGTTTCTGGGAAAATATTCCACGCGTATTACCTGCTGGCAGCAAAGCGGTTGTAGATGGTAAAAGCTGGGAATGGCCTGCAATCTTCAACTGGTTACAAGAAAACGGTAACGTAGAAACTGAAGAGATGTACCGCACATTTAACTGTGGTGTTGGTCTGATGATTGTTGTTCCTGCTTCTGAGAAAGAGAAAGCAGTAGAGATTCTAACTGCTCAAGGTGAAAACGCTTGGGTATTAGGTCACATCGAAGACGCTGCAGAAGGCGAAGCACAAGTAGAGATTAACTAATATTATGGCAACTAAAAAGATTGTTATACTTATCTCAGGTAGTGGTACTAATCTACAAGCTATCGTTGATAAATTACATAACCAAGCCCTAGATAATAAGCAAACTGAAATTGTTGCCGTTATTAGTAACAAAGCTGATGCTTTTGGTCTGCAACGTGCAAGCGATGCAGGCATTGAGTCTATCGTTGTCGCAAGTAAAGGTATTGCTTCTCGCGAAGAGTACGATGCATTATTAGCTGCAGAGATTGATAAGCTACAACCAGATCTGATTATTTTAGCTGGTTTTATGCGTATTTTAACCTCGGAATTTGTCACTAAATACCTAGGTAAAATGATCAATATCCACCCCTCTTTGTTGCCTAAATATACAGGTATTAATACTCATCAGCGTGCTATCGACGCCAAAGATGAAGTACATGGTGCTTCTGTGCATTTTGTAACACCAGAGCTAGATAGTGGTCCTATCGTACTACAAGCTAAAGTGCCTGTATTTAGCAACGACACAGCAGAAGACTTACGCGAACGTGTATTAACACAAGAGCATTTGATCTATCCGCTGGTTGCACAATGGTTCTTAGCCGAGCGTTTAACGATGCAAGGTAACCAAGCAATATTAGATGGTAAAGCATTACCAGAAAATGGTTATGCTGCCGATTAATTTGACTTAATCATCGCCTTTAAAAAAACCGACTTTTGTCGGTTTTTTTGTCTCTGTAAATAGAAGTTATACCATTTCATTAAATCTAAAGGCCAAAATATGCTGTTGGTGTAAAGCTAATAATAAATCAATAGCTGATTATTACGTTCGAATATAACAAGAGATATGTGGCAGCGATGCGGATTATTATCAAGAAGCAGGCAACTTTAACTCGCTAAAGTTGCCGATCAATAACTGCACAACAACAAATGTTAGCGCAATAATGATCGCCCACCTTAATAGCTCAACTACGCCATAAATTAAAAAAGTAGTGAGTAAAAAAGAGGAATGAGCAACGCAGAGAAGATAGCGCAGACGATTAACGCTAATGAGGAGAAAGCGGCTTCTTCTTGATGCTCTTCAGCCTCTAACAGCTTCGCTGTACCCAAAGCATGTGATGCACAGCCGATAGCAATACCAACTGCATGTTTGTCTTTTACGCCTACTTTATGCAAAAAGACTTTACCCACTGTTGAACCTAATAAACCTGCAAAAACAACCATCGCAGCGGTAAGTGAAACAATACCGCCGAGTGAGTGGCTGACTTCCACCGCTATCGCCGTAGTAATCGACTGCACTGATAATGAGGCGGATGTTTGTAAATCGGCTCCGATAATAGGCAGAATAAAAAATGCAATTGTGAATGAAATACAAACAGCAAGTAAGCAGCTTAACAGAATAATGCCAAGCTTTTGTCTGATCAAATGCAATGCCATAAACAGCGGGATAGCCAACGCAACAACAGCAGGTTCTAATAACTTAGTAAGCACTAAGGTACCCGACTGATATTGTGAAAAATCTAAGTTTAGTAAAAGGTGCAAAGCGATCAACACCACTACAGAAACAAGAAATGGATGTAAGAATGCCCAAGGTTTAAAGTCGTATAAACGTTTACTTAGAAAGAAAATAATTAACGTTAATGGTAATGCAATATAGAAAAACATATTAACCTCGGTAGCGTTTGTTTAAAAATTGAAAAAGATGACCAACACTAAACATGGTCACAAACGAACCAAAAAAGAGAGAAAATAGAATCACGACCCAATCATCCATCAATAGGTCAAAGTAGTTTATCAAGCCAACGGCCAACGGGATAAATAAGATAACCATATATTTAAGCAGAAAATCAGCCGTGGTAAATACCCATTTTAGCTTTATTAAACCCGTCGTTAAGGAAAAAAACAGAAGAATAAGACCGATAATACTACCTGGGAAAATGATAGGTAATTGTGCACTGATCACTTTCCCGACGACTAGAAATAGAAGGATAATGAAAAATCCCCTTAGGAAAATAAAGGTACTCATTAGTAACTTTGACATATTAATTCTCACTTACTCTTTCAATGCACTGCGAATAAAACCACCTGCAGTCGATAATTTTTGTTTAGCTGCTGTCGCATCGATATTAAGTAATACCATCACAATCGCTGTTTTGCAGTGAAAATCACAAGCCGTTAGCGCTTTTTCAGCAATTTCGAGTGTACATTCCGTTGCTTGTACTACAATATTTTTTTGTCTTTGTACTAGCTTTGCATTGGTCGCTTCAACATCAACCATTAAATTGCCGAATACTTTGCCCGCTTTAATCATCGCACCGGTCGTTAGCATATTGAGTACTAGTTTTTGTGCGGTACCCGCCTTCATGCGCGAAGAGCCCGTTACCACCTCAGCACCAACCACCGGAGTGATTGCAATTTGTGCTAACTCAGTCATTAGACTTGATGGATTACAACTGATACAACCGACTGTCGCCCCCTGCGTTAGTGCATATTGCATTGCACCTATAACGTAAGGCGTCCGCCCACTCGCTGCAATGCCCACTAATACATCATTTTTATTAAATGATATATCTTGCAGATCTTTTGCACCCAGCAGAGCATTGTCTTCTGCATTTTCAACCGCTTTCAAAATTGCAGGTTTACCACCTGCAATGAGGCCAACCACCGTTGAGGGATCTGAACCAAAAGTTGGCGGACATTCGCTTGCATCTAAAATACCTAAACGACCCGAGGTACCCGCACCACTATAAATTAAACGTCCGCCCTGTGAAAAAGCAACGGCAACGGCATCCACTAATTTAGCTATTTCAGGTAATGTTTTTTCAACGGCAAAGGCAACGCTTTTATCTTCATTATTGATTACCGTAAGCATATCAAGTGTTGATAAGGTATCTATTTTCCCAGAAGCAACATTGCGACTCTCAGTCACAAGTTTAGTTAAATCAATTTTCATGCAGGTCACTCTAAAAAAAATGGCAGACTTAATCGCCTGCCATCATGTTATTTTAAAACTACTTTTCGTTCTTAACATTACCCCATACATTGCCTATTAAGCTAACATGTACGGTTATCTCTTCACGATCATGGTAAAGGTGTTTTGCTTGAAGTTGGTAGGTCATGCCTGCCTCTTCTAACATATCTGTCAGGATTTTTAAGTCCTGTGATGCTTCTTGGTAACGTTTCTTCATTGGTAATTTAAGGTTGAATATAGCTTCTTTACACCATCCTTCAATTAACCATTTCGCCATTAACTTAGCAACACGCTTTGGCTTTTCAATCATGTCACAAACTAACCAATCGATGTTCTTACGTTCAGGTTCAAATTTAAAACCATCTTCCATATAGTGGGTAATTTGCCCTGATTCCATGAGACTTTCAGCCATGGCACCATTATCAACACAACTAACAAACATGCCACGACGTACTAACTGATAGGTCCACCCACCTGGGCAGGCGCCTAAATCTACCGCACGCATACCTGAAGTTAAACGCGTTTCTTGCTCTTCCGGAGTTAAAAACACTTGGAATGCTTCATCAAGTTTTAACGTTGAACGACTTGGTGCTTCACTTGGGAAACGTAAGCGTGCAATCCCCATGTACAATTCACTGCGATTACCTGGTATTGAATAACCAATGTAAGCCGACTGATTATCTAAAAAACAAAGATGATAGTAGATACGTGTCGGATTATCTTTTGTCGTCAAACTATTCTGTTTTTTCAATTTTTGGCGCAGCGGCACGGTGAATTTTCGGCAAAATGTCAATAACGGCTTGGTTTCGTCGCCTTCCGGTGTTTCAACGTAAATATCGCCACCCATTGGCATATCACGTGTCACTTCCAGAATAGGGCTAATGCGATCTTCAAGTGGTAAATTTTCTACAAACGCTTTTACCACGATCATTTGACGGGCAAAAATAAGCTGAGCATAATCGATTGATTGTGCTAAATTTTCCACTTCATCTGGGTTGTAGCATTGATAAAACACATAACCACTGTGGCGTACTGTTTTGATATATCCGAATATCTCTAATTCTGACGCCTTGTCTTGAATTTCGTTTGCACAGTCATTTTCAAAACCGGGGCGACAATATAATAAAATACCTAACATTTAGAACTATTCCTGATAATTGATACTGCGAACATCAGCCACGCAATAATTAATAATAATCCGCCTATTGGCGTGATCATGCCAAGCACTTTAGTGCCTGTAAAAACATAAAGATATAAGCTACCACTAAAGAAGCAAATACCTAAAACAAACATTATCTGACTAATAAAAAGATAACGGTTATTAAAAAACAAACCACCAATCGACACCGCAAGCAAAGTAATGGCATGCAGCAATTGATAGGTGACAGCAAGCTGAAAATATTCAACCTGCTGCGTTGTTGCCCAACTCGCTAATCCATGACTTGCATAAGCGCCAAGGGCAACGCCCGTTGCGCCTAATAGCGCAGCGATAACCAAAAATAGGCGACTCGAAAAAGACAGACCTATTTTTGAATTGTGCTTGATAGAGTTACTATTACTCTGTGTCAATGACTTCTAAGCTCTTAGCAAGCTCATCCATCTGTTTCATTTGCGTTAAGAACGGCTTTAATTTATCTAATGGCAGTGCACAAGGACCGTCACATTTTGCATTGCTTGGATCAGGGTGTGATTCTAAGAATAGACCCGCAATACTTTGTGACATACCCGCTAAACCTAATTGTACCACCTGACTACGGCGACCATCGGCACTATCTGCACGCGCACCCGGTTTTTGTAAAGAGTGTGTCACGTCAAAGATGACTGGGTAACCCGTCTCTTTCATGGTGCTAAAACCGAGCATATCAACAACTAAGTTGTTATACCCGAAACAGCTACCACGTTCACATAAAATAATCTCATCGTTACCCGCTTCATTAAACTTAGTAATGATATGCGCCATTTCGTGCGGTGCTAAAAACTGTGCTTTTTTCACGTTGATAACCGCATTGGTTTCAGCCATCGCTTTAACCAAATCAGTTTGACGACTTAAAAATGCAGGTAGCTGAATCACATCAACCACTTCAGCAACAGGTTTTGCTTGGTATGGTTCATGTACGTCGGTAATGATTGGCACATTAAAGGTATTTTTAATCTCTTCAAAAATACGTAAACCTTCTTCAAGACCAGGACCACGATAGCTATTGATTGATGAGCGATTCGCTTTATCAAATGATGCTTTAAATACGTATGGAATATTAAGTGCGCTGGTTACTTCAACATAATGCTCAACCATCTTCATCGCTAAATCGCGTGATTCAAGTACATTCATGCCACCAAATAAAACAAATGGAAGATCATTTGCAACGTTAACATTGCCAACTTTTACTATTTTTTGTGCTTTCATTTTTATTCTCTTTGTCATTATTTAGCCTGTAAAGATAGAACAGGCGATACAAATATCAGATAACAACGCTTCGCCTAATGCTAGTGCATTACCTGATTATCAAAGTTCATCTCTTCAATCTGTTTTTGTAAAATATGAACTATTGGGTCCTTAGGGTGTTGCTTCATGAAAAATTCAAAATCATCACGCGCTAAACTTAAACAGTCTAGTTGTTGAAACAGAAAACCGCGATCTCGCACTTCATAGGCATCATCAGGGTCTAGCCTTAACAAAATATCACTGCACAACAGTGCAACTTCAATATTTTCAGCCTGAATATAAGCGGCTTTTAACACATTAAGAAAGCGCTTAACAATCGTTTCGTGGCTATCTGGTTTAACCATGTCGAGGGTAAGCTTGGCATGGTTTCCTAATTGACCGCGTACTCTTAGCTCAAGTAACTCCCAGCTTGCTAACTCGCCAGTGAACGGGTCCAGATAAACGACCTCATCTTCTAGCGTAATATGGATTAAGAAACCACTCGGGAAACAGATCCCCTGCACATCAAAATCACATAGCTGTAAAAAATCCAGCAGTAAAATACCCAAGCTAATAGGAATGCCTTTGCGACGTGCAAATACACGTGAAATAAGTGCATTTTTTACTTTGAAAAATGCTTTCCAATCGCCTTCATATCCCTGCTGTTGATATAAAATATCGAGCAGAGCAAGTAGCTTTTCTTTATTTGCATGATCAAAATTTGCGAGCTTAGAACTAATCACTAATTGCTGTAAGCGTAAACTATCTTCAAATTTAGAGATGTTTAAACCCGTAATTTCAGATTCAACTGTTAATACAGCTTTCAGTAAACTGCTGTTTTCAAAATCAAAATTTTCGTTCATCAAGGTTAAAATAGGCTCACTTGAGTGAACGATTTCTAAAGAGGTATCAGTCACTTGTTTATCCTACGAGTAAAATGGCTTGTTTGGTGATTGCCAACTTGCCAATATATGCTAACCAACCAAATGCACCAATAAAACTAATGACTTGTAACTTGGTTGATTTGTTTTCATTTAACGCACTTTTGACCATGGCAATATAAGCACCAAAGGCAATGATTTTTTCTAAAGCCCAATAGCCGTGTTCTGCAAATGGATTGATATGTAATAACCACAAAAGCCCTGCACCCAGTAATACAATCGTTAGGTGTGTATGCAATAATACTTTTTGAAAAACAGCTTTCTGTGCATTTTTATGGCCAGTTTTAAGCCAGTAAAAATTAACAATGAATAGAACAACTGCAATTAAAATTAGGGTTAAATGTGTATGTTTTAAAAAACCGTACATTGTTTATCTCTTATAAGTTGCGATAGTGATGCGATCGTTATCACCATAATCTTTTATTGTTTTAATATTGCCATACGCCAATTGAGAAAATATCTCGCGTACTGCATTCCCTTGCTCGAAACCATGTTCAATCAGTAAGCAACCATTTTCATTTAAATAGTCACGCGCTTGTTGCGCAATTAAACGAATATCCGATAACCCATTTTCCGATGCGACTAATGCTGAAAGTGGTTCAAAACGTACATCACCTTTTTTTAAATGATGATCATTTTCATCAATGTAAGGCGGGTTTGATACAATCACATCAAACTGTCCCTGCACACTTCCAAACCAATCGCTTTGCGAGATTGTGACGTTATTGATATTAAGCATCGCTGCATTTTCACGTGCAAGCTGTACCGCATCATCACTAAAATCAACCGCGCAACAAGTCGCTAAAGGTAACTCACTCGCCAAAGCTAAAATAATCGCCCCAGTGCCCGTACCTAAATCTAAAATGGTTGCGTTAGGAGCACAAAATCCAAGTGCCGTTTCTACCAATATTTCAGTATCTGGACGAGGAATTAGCGTCGAATCGTTGACCTTTAACGGCAATGACCAAAACTCACGTGTTCCGGTAAGATGTGCCACAGGAACACCATTAAGACGCTGCTCAACAAGTGCTTCAAAAGCACTTTTTTGCTCAGCCGAAAGGTCTCGCTCTGGCCATGTCATCAGGTAAACGGTCTCTTTTTCTAATACATGGGCAAGTAAAACTTGCGCATCAAGCAGTGGAGAATCACTGGTTGATAACAAGAATTTTGCCCATACTAATGCGTCATCAATACGCAATTAGAAATCACCCTGTGCAAGAGCAGCAAGTTTATCTGCTTGATCTTCGATAAGAATAGGATCAAGTAACGCATCTAAATCACCCTCTAAAATCTCATTTAGACGGTAAAGCGTTAAGTTGATGCGGTGATCACTTACACGCCCTTGTGGGTAGTTATAGGTACGAATACGTTCACTTCGGTCACCACTGGCTACTAAGCTACGACGAATCGTTTGCTCTTCTGCATTATTCTTTTCATCTTCAGCTTGTTGTAAACGCGCTTGTAAAACAGACATCGCTTGCGCACGGTTTTTATGTTGTGAACGCTGATCCTGACATTCCACAACAGTACCCGATGGAAGATGGGTAATACGGATTGCAGAATCGGTTTTATTAACGTGCTGACCACCCGCGCCAGATGCACGGAATGTATCCACTTTAAGGTCTGCAGGGTTAATCGAAATAGCTTCTGCTTCTGGAATTTCTGGCATCACAACAACAGTACATGCAGAAGTATGGATACGGCCTTGAGATTCAGTTTCTGGTACACGTTGAACACGATGACCACCTGATTCAAACTTCATAATACCGTATGCGCCTTCACCATCAATTTTAGCGATAACCTCTTTGTAACCACCCTGTTCACTGGCATTACTGTTCATTATCTCTAAACGCCACTTTTTAGTATCAACAAATTTGCTGTACATACGGAATAGGTTACCAGCAAAAATAGCCGCTTCATCACCACCTGCACCCGCGCGGATTTCAACGTAACAGTTACGGTCATCATTTGGATCTTTTGGCAGTAATAGAATTTGTAAGTCGTCTGAAAGCTTAGCAACATTTAATTTTGCTTCTTTAACCTCTTCAACCGCCATCTCTTTCATTTCAGGATCATCATCCTCAAGCATCATTTCAGCAGCTTCTAAATCTTCTACGCTACCTTGATAAGCTTGGAAACAAAGTACAACCACTTCAAGCTGAGAGTACTCTTTGGTCAGTTCACGATATTTATTTTGATCGTTCATCGTATCAGGATCGCCAAGCATCGCTTGTACTTCCTCATAACGTTCAACTAACCCTTCCAGTTTTGCAACAATTGATGCTTTCATATTCTTCTCTTTTTATCTGCTTTTAATATATCGTATTATTCTTCGTTCAACCCGAGTGCTGAACGTAATATTTGTAATTCGTTATCATCGCCCGACTGACTAACTTGCGTTAGTGCTTGGCTTGGGTAATGAATTAATTTATTGGTTAACTTAAACGCTAACGCTTTAACCACTTTTTGCGGATCACCACCCTTTTCAAGTGAACTGATTGCACGTGCTAATAATTCATCGCGTAACAGCTCACTGTTATTACGATAATTGCGAATACTTTCTACCGCTTTTAAAGACTCTAGCCAGTGACAGAAATCAACGATGCAATCTTCAATAATTTTTTCTGCTTCAATCGCCGCTTCTTGGCGCGCTTGTTTGTTTTCTTCAATAATGCCATGTAAATCATCAACGCTATAAAGATACGCATCACGCAACTCACCAACTTGCGCTTCGATATCACGTGGCACCGCAATATCAATAAACAACATCGGTTGATGACGGCGTTTTTTAAGCGCACTTTCGACCATGCCTTTACCAATAATAGGCAATGGGCTTGCTGTTGAAGAGATGACGATATCGGCATCACTAAGATGCGTCGGAATCTCTTCTAAGGTGATGGCATGTGCATCAAACTGTTCAACTAGCCCCATCGCACGTGAAAGCGTACGATTGGCGATAGTAATATTAGGCACGTTATGTTCAACGAGATACTTCCCCACCAACTCTATCGTTTCACCCGCACCAATAAGTAAAACACGGCTTTTGCTCAGATCACTAAATATCTGCTTGGCCAAACACACAGCAGCAAAGGCAACGGAAATCGCATTGGCACCAATTTGTGTTTCAGTGCGAACACGCTTAGCCACCGTAAAGGCATGTTGAAACCAACGATTAAGTAACTTACTAACGCTTTTTGCCTGACCTGCTGTTGAAAATGCTTGCTTAATCTGACCGAGTATTTGTGGTTCGCCCAATACCAAAGAATCTAAACCACAAGAGACACGAAAAAGATGCTGAATCGCTTTCTCATCATGGTAACAATACAAACTTTTTAGTAATTCAGATTGCGCTATTTGGTGAAAACCACAAAACCAATCAATGACCGTTTGGCAATTTTCCAGTTCAACATGGCCATAAATTTCAGTGCGATTACACGTAGAAACGATCACCGCTTCTAAAACGTTAGGCTGTGCTAATAATTGTTGATAAGCATCAAGTAAAGATTCAGGGCTAAAGGCGACTTTTTCGCGCAGTGCAACTGAGGCTGTTTGATGGTTAATTCCTAAAGCAAAAAGAGACATTCGATAAATTCACAACGCAAGTTTAAAGTGAGAAGCACAGAGCAGGAATTCTACGGAAATTTAAGCCGAAGTGGAAGCATCAAGCTGTTTTTAACGGTTGTTAAAGGTGATTAAACAAAAATTCACTGGGTAAAAAGCCTAACTAACCTATATTATTGAACTTTACCTTTTTACAAGCGTGGTTAGCTTGGGTATTATTCAGCTTCATTCGTACATGTAAGATATGTGTTGTTTTCTCTTTGTTCATAAAAGTGTCGATAAAAAATGCCAATAAAAAAAATAGCTAGCGCCCTCTTTTTAACCTTATCAATCTCGGGTTGCTCGTCTCTTTACGATACCTTCGTTTATCAAATTGACGTTACTCAAGGTAACTATATCGATGAAGAAAAAATATCGCGTTTAGAAATAGGGATGTCACAGGAACAAATTATTTTCATTCTTGGCTCTCCAATGCTGATTGACCAATTTGATTCATCAAAATGGTATTACATTCGTTATATCAAACCCGGCGGCGAAAAAATTCAACAGGAACAAGTTTTGTTGGTGTTTGACAACAATGTCCTCGTAAGTATTGAAAGCGATAATGACATTGGTGATAACCCACTGGTTAAACCAAACCGTAAAAAAGCACCTAACGAAGCAACTGAAAGTAATAGTGAAGATGGTGCTCCGATTACCGATAACTCTGAACCGATCATTAATTAATTTAACGAGGTAATTATGTCTAAGGCAACATTTGCAGGCGGCTGTTTTTGGTGTATTGAAGCTGCATTTAGTTCTCTTGAGGGTGTTAACCAAGCCATCTCAGGCTATTGTGGAGGTGAAACCGATACTCCAAGCTATGATGCCGTTTGTTCAGGTAAAACAGGGCATGCAGAAGTAGTACAAATAGATTTTGATGACGCGATTATTAGCTATCAAGATCTATTAACTATCTTCTTTACACTGCATGATGCGACGCAATTAAATCGCCAAGGTAATGATATCGGTACACAATACCGCTCAGCTATTTTTTATCACGATACTGAGCAGCAGCAACAGGCTCAAGGTTATATTGACGCATTAACACAAGATGCTGTTTTTGATGCGCCTATTGTCACTCAGGTCACGCCTATTGATACCTTTCATAGCGCAGAAGATTACCATCAAGGTTATTATCAACAGAACCCAAGTCAGGGGTATTGTTCAATGGTTATAAGCCCGAAATTTAATAAGTTTAAAGCAAAATTCGGACACAAAATGAAACCGTAAGTCCCACTTACGGTTTTCACTAAACACCGATTAACCTCACTATCACGACCTAATAAACGACGTACAGTTGAATAGTTGTCCGTCGTTTGTCCTTCAAATAAAGTATGATTACTTATTGACGAAGGACTCCTCATCCAATGCAGTTCTCTCCCTTGACGGTTACCTTATAGCAATCTATTTGATTCAGCAGAAAGCATTTAGAATGAAATAGATAATAAAGATTGCTCGCCAGTTCATTAATGGCAACCATTCCAGAGAGCTTAAAACACGAAGTAACCATTGAAAGACAATATTTTGCTCATTAGATCAACAAAATACCTTTTATTAAATGCAGCTTATGATTGATATTGCTATATTTATAAGGACTAGCGCATTAAGGACAGACTATGCTACCGCAAGATGAAAATACGGAATTACATTCTAAACTTAGCCACCTCAAAGAAGTGCTAGGCGCAATAACCGATATGATGCCAGATCGTCATTTTGTCGTAGATGAAGATGGTTTAATTCTAAAACGATTTGGAAATATAAAAGTTGATCAGTTCTATCAGATGTATGAGCCAAATTCAGTTCAAGAACTCACCACGCCTGAGAATGTTAAGCAAACGATGATTCAAATAGGTGAATGTTTAGCGACACAAAACGTTGTCACCTTTGAGGTATCAAGTAAGTTAAGTGATATACAAAAAGTTAAACCAGAGGTTACAGGGCCAACTTCAACACAATGGTTCGAAGTCAGAATGATGCCCCTCAGTTTTGTTATTGAGCAGAAGAAAACATTAATTGTCTCTATACGAAATATAACCGAAAGTAAAGCTGCCGAACAGCAACTACAAGAGCTAGTGATTACTGACCCATTAACCCAGCTGTATAATCGCCGTTATGCAAACGAAGAGTTAACACGTTGCTTACAACGTTTCTTACGCTATAAAACACCTATTACAATCATGATGTTAGACATCGATTTTTTCAAAATGATTAATGATACCTATGGTCACGATGCAGGGGATCTTGTTCTCGTAGAATTAAGTAAATTTTTACAAGACAATATCCGTAAGTCAGATACGATTGCCCGTATAGGCGGCGAGGAGTTTCTGCTAATTATGCCCGACGTGGCACTAAAGTATGTGAAGCCATTTTGTCAGCGATTAGTAAGCAATATAGAAAAATTCCATATTCCCATCGCAGGGGGAAATTTAACCTTGACCATGAGTGGCGGACTCACAGAATTTACGGCATCTGATATTGATGTTGAAACGGTATTAAAACGAGCGGATTTGGCTTTATACCGTTCTAAAAATGAGGGAAGAAATAGAATTACAATTACTTAAATACTTCATTATCAAGCAACTAAGCAGTGTGGAAAACACCCCACTGCTTAATTAATTTACATAACAAACGTCGTAATTAGACCAATTAAACCACCAAAAATACCACCCCAAACAACTAACCAGCCAAGATGCTTTTTAATCATTGCCTGAATAATTTCTTTCACTAATAGTGGCGTTAACTCATTTAAACGCTGTTCAATAATTTGCTCTATTTTAATCAAAATATCGTTCATCATATCAGGTTGTTCAATCTCCTCTTTTAACAATTCAATAAATTTTTCATCTTTTGTTAAATCAGAAATTGAGCTTTTCATATGCTTAATAAAGGGTTCGCGAAGCGGTGTTAATGCCTCTTCTCCACCAAACATCCCTAACATACCACCGAAAGAGGACTCCATGATCACCTTGATTAAACCATCATAGGTAGGGTTTAGATCCACTTTTTCAATCACTGGTGTCAGGTTAAGTTGTGCAGGTGATAATGACCCCGCAGTTAAAAAGCGATCTACATTTTCAAGGGTAAAAAATTGTTCCATCATTAAACTACGGATGCCTTTCTTAAACTCTTCGAAATGTGCAGGAACAACGCCAGAGCCATACAAAAAAGGAACTTTTTCAAATAGCATGAACACTGCTAGCCAGTTAGTTAACGCGCCCGATAGCGCAAATAACCCGACCATGGTTAACATATCTTCTTTCAATAACAAACCCGCAGCCAAAATAAGCGCAGATATAATATTGGTGATTAAACTCTTATTCATTGTATCCTCAATTTTTGTATAAAATAAACAAAAAAATCCAGCGGCGTAAGCGACTGGATTTTTATATTTCTAAGTAAATACACATCACAACTTTATTTAAATTCGCATAATAAAGCCGATTAAACAAAACAGTTAATGGGTAGTACTTTTAAAGGGTAAAGATTATGCGTCGCGTAATTTCAGGCTACGTAATGCTTTATCTAATACACCATTTACGAATTTGTATGACTCGTCTGTTGCGAAGTCTTTTGCTAGCTCAATCGCTTCATTCAATACCACTTTATGCGGTACATCAGTGCGGTAGCTCAATTCAAACATTGCTAAACGTAAAATAGCAATATCAACCATGTCCACATCACCGATTTTACGAGATAGGTATGGAGAAAGTTTTTCATCAAGTGTTTCTTTACGGTTAATCACACCCGAAAGTAGCTCTTTGAAGTAAGGTACATCTGTTTTTGATAAATCTTGATCAACAGAGAACTGTTCAACAATCTGTGCAAAGGTTGCACCTGTAATTTGCCATTGATAAACAGCTTGTACTGCAAATTGACGTGCGCGACGACGTTCAGCTGGTTTCATTTTCATTAACCTAATTCCGCCATAACATTAACCATTTCTAACGCACTTAAAGCAGCTTCGCTACCCTTATTACCCATTTTAGTTCCCGCTCGTTCAATCGCTTGTTCAATTGAATCAGTTGTTAATACACCAAATGCTACTGGAATATCATAATCTAGAGATACTTGTGCTAAACCTTTGTTACATTCGTTAGCGACAAATTCAAAGTGTGGTGTACCACCACGAATAACCGTACCTAATGCAATAATTGCATCATACTTTTTAGAAGCAGCAACACGTTTAGTTACTAACGGTAATTCAACAGCACCCGGCATGCGCACGACAGTAATGTTATCGTCTTGCACTTGACCAGTACGCTTAAGGGTATCAACTGCACCCGCTAATAACTGCTCATTGATAAAGCTGTTAAAACGAGAGATTACAATTGCGATTTTCGCTTCTGGCGCGGCTAAGCCACCTTCAATTATTTTCATTTTCTACCCTTATTTAAAATTTTTGTGCATTCTAGCACACTTTTTTTATCTACTAACAGAATTATTCAGTGATGTAATCAACCACTTCAAGTCCAAAACCTGAAAGTGCATGATAACGCTTCTCAGAACTAAATAATGCCATTTTTTGAACGCCTAAATCACGTAGGATTTGCGAACCAACACCAACACGACGACTTGCGCCCTGTGCTTTCGCAGCAACACGTTCGCCGGCATCCTCTTTAGCAATATTTTTAACTTGTTCAATTAAAGATTCAGCTGTTTCTTGATGACCTAACATCACAAATACACCGCCATCTTTTGCTAAACGCTGTAATGCATCACGCATTGGCCAAGTTTGCTCAGATAAACGATTAGAGAAAAAGTTATCAGAAAACGTATTCTGTAGGTGTACACGCACATTGGTGGTATCACCAGCATTGATTTGGCCATTTACTAATGCAAAGTGAACCTGCTTATCAATCGTATCTTGGTAAGCAATCAGATCAAATTCACCAAATTCTGTTGGTAATTTACAACTAGATACTTTTTCAATCGTTGTTTCGTTATTGTTACGGTACTCAATCAAGTCAGCAACTGTCCCGAGCTTGATACCATGTTTCTGTGCAAAAATTTCTAAATCAGGACGACGTGCCATGCTGCCATCTTCATTTAAGATTTCAACAATCATACCCGCTGGCTCACGGCCTGCTAAACGTGCTAAATCACAGCCAGCTTCCGTATGCCCTGCGCGTGTTAATACACCACCAGCTTGTGCTTTAAGTGGGAAAATATGACCAGGCATCACGATGTCAGTTGGTTTGGCATTCAATGCAACTGCACGCTGAACGGTAATGGCACGATCAGCCGCTGAAATACCCGTTGTAACGCCTTCTGCAGCTTCAATTGAAACCGTGAAGTTAGTAGAAAAAGCCGCGGTATTATCATCAACCATCAATGGTAATTTAAGCTGTTCACAACGTGCTTCTGTTAATGTTAAACAGATTAATCCACGTCCATATTTCGCCATAAAGTTAACCGCTTCTGGCGTCACCATATCTGCAGCCATGATCAGATCGCCTTCATTCTCACGATCTTCATCATCCATTAAGATAACCATTTTACCTAAACGGATATCTTCAATAATTTCAGCAGTTGTATTTAAGTTCATTTTTCTTCCTTTCAAGCAAGTGAGATCTGCCCACTTAATAAATAACGATTAACCGATAAACCCGCTGCGTGCGAGCAGATCCATTGTTGATTCTTTTCCTGAGTTGTCTTTGCCTGTATCACTATGTGCTGCTTTATCGCCTAATAATAGGCGCTCTAGATAACGAGCAACTACATCTATTTCGAGGTTAACAAGCGTGCCAACTCGGTAATGTTGCATGGTAGTTTGTGAGATAGTATGTGGAATAATGGTTAATTTAAAGGCAGCACCATCGATCGCATTAGTGGTTAAACTAATACCATCAATCGAAATAGAGCCTTTTTCGGCAATATATCTAGCAAGCTGATCGGGCGCTTTTATCCAATACTCAATCGCACTACCAAGTTCAGTAATTGAGATGATCTTACCCACACCATCGACATGACCACTGACAATATGCCCACCAAAGCGAGAGCTGACTTGCATCGCTTTTTCAAGGTTCATTGGAAACCCTGTTTTAATCGCAGAGAAACCACTACGTTGAATCGTCTCATTTGAGATATCAACATCATAACCATTGTCATGTAGTTTGGTCACCGTTAAACACACGCCATTGTGCGCAATACTGTCGCCTAGTTTTACATCACTAAGGTCTAGTGCACCACAATCGATACTAATGGTCATATCTTTTGCATGATGCTTGATGGTTTTGATTGAGCCTACGGCTTCGATAATACCTGTAAACATATTAATCTCGGTCACTTATTATGCGGATGTCATCACCAATCAACGTCACTTCTTTTAACGCTAATTGTACAACTTCATCCATTTTAGAATAGTTGGGTAAGTTTACTAAGTTTCTCGCCTGATCGCCCATCAATTTTGGTGCTTGGTACAATATAAATTGATCAACTAATTGTTGCTTAAAGAATTCACCCGCTAATTTTGCGCCCGCTTCGACCCAGAGGTCATTAATTTCATAGCGGTTTAACTGTGCTAATAAATCCTGTAAATCTATGCGCCCATGGCCATCATTTTTGCCGATGATTTGCTCAACTTCAGCAATGCACGCCAATGAATGTAAATCATCACGTGGCGATAACGTCACTAATACTACTTTACCTGCGAGATTAAACAGTTTTTCATTGAGTGTTAATTTATTGTGTGAATCTAAAATAATGCGTATCGGCTGCCTTAGCTCTGATTCATTGATTTGATCGTCAAAACCTGTCGCTTGCGTGAGTTCTGAAAAACGCACATTGAGGCTTGGGTCGTCGCTTAAAACGGTACCACTTCCTGTCACTATAGCACTTTGTAATGCACGAAAATACTGCACATCAATGCGTGCTTTAGGCCCGGTTATCCATTGACTCAAACCATTTTTAAGCGCAGTTTTACCGTCTAGACTAGACGCCATTTTTACCGTTACACGTGCAGTTTGCGTTTGCATGCGCTTTATAAAACCTAAATTAAGTGCTTTTGCTTGATCACCTAATAATCCGATTTCGACCAGAATACCGGCCTCTTCTAGAATTGCGATACCGCGCCCCGCAACAATCGGGTTAGGATCAACCATTGCAATCACTACGCGTCTTACACCAGCTTTTGTTAATGCCATCGCACAGGGCGGCGTGCGACCAAAATGAGAACAAGGCTCTAGTGTCACATAACAGGTGGCATTAATCGCTTTTGTATCAGCCATTGCTAATGCATGGACTTCCGCGTGGGGTTCCCCCGCTTTAAAGTGGAAGCCTTCACCTACAATCATATCATTCGCTACAATCACACAACCCACATTAGGATTTGGCGTAGTAGTAAAGCGACCTTTTTTAGCAAGTTCAATGGCATGTGCCATGTAGGCTGTATCTTTCTCTGAGAAATTTGGCGTTGTCATTTAAAGCCTTACATATTTAATCATTACGCGAACAACAAAATGGATATTCTGCTGCTTATTTTTCAAGTTTAGCAATCTCTTCACCAAACTCTTTCACATCTTCAAAAGAGCGATACACAGAAGCGAAACGAATATAAGCGATCTTATCGAGACTTTTTAGCAAGTCCATTACCAGTTCTCCGACCATTTTAGAAGGGACTTCTCGTTCACCGGTGGCGCGTAATGTCGATTTTAATTTATTAATGCTGACTTCGATATCTTCAATACTGACAGGGCGTTTCTCAAGTGCGCGGTTAATTCCCACCAACAACTTTTCATCGTCAAAAGGTTCACGGCGACCGTCAGATTTAATCAAACGGGGCATCACTAATTCAGCACTTTCAAAGGTAGTGAAACGCTCGTTACACTCATTACATGTGCGGCGGCGGCGTACTTGTGATCCATCAGCGACTAAACGGGAGTCGATCACTTTGGTATCTTGTGCGCTACAAAAAGGACAATACATAACTTCAACTCCATATATCTGAAAACAGTTACCATAAATCGAGCTGTCCATGATACTTCAATATAAGAACTCAGCAAGGTATCTTAAAGTAAGATGGGGATAAAAAAGGCAAAAAAAAACTGCACATTGTGCAGTTTTTATCATTTTTTAGATTCACGTTAAAATATTCAGACTTACAGAGCACAATGGCAATGTAAAACCTTCATAAATTTATCCGTATACTGGGTTCGCTTTACAGAACTCAGCAACCTTAACTTTAACTGCTTCAATCGTTGCAGCTAGTTTCTCTTCGTCTTTAATGGCATCTAAGATGTCACAAATCCAAACAGCAAGTTCAGCAGCATCTGCAACCGTTGCACCACGACGTGTCAGTGCAGGTGTACCGATACGCAGGCCAGATGTAACAAATGGAGAACGTGGATCATTTGGTACAGAGTTCATGTTTACAGTGATATGTGCAAGACCTAGGGCTGCATCTGCTTCTTTACCCGTGATGTCTTGAGCGATCAAGTCAACAAGGAAAAGGTGGTTTTCTGTACCGTTAGAAACGATTTTGTAGCCACGCTCTTGGAATACTTTAACCATTGCTTTAGCGTTATCTAAAACACACTGTTGGTATACTTTGAATTCTGGTTCAGCACACTCTTTAAATGCAACCGCTTTAGCAGCGATAACATGCATTAATGGACCACCTTGACCGCCAGGGAATACAGCTGAATTTAGTTTCTTCTCAATTTCTGCATTAGCTTTAGCAAGGATAAGACCACCACGTGGACCGCCTAATGTTTTATGCGTCGTTGTTGTAACAACATCAGCAAATGGTACTGGGTTAGGGTAAAGACCCGCAGCAACTAAACCTGCAACGTGCGCCATATCAACAAATAGGTAAGCACCTACTTTGTCAGCGATTTCACGAAATTTAGCCCAATCAACAATACCTGAGTATGCAGAGAAACCTGCAATGATCATTTTTGGTTTATGTTCAACAGCTAAACGCTCAACTTCAGCGTAATCAAGGATACCCGTATCAGGGTTAATTCCGTACTGAACAGCATTGTATGTTTTACCAGAGAAGCTAACTTTTGCACCGTGTGTTAAGTGACCACCGTGAGCAAGGCTCATACCTAAAACCGTATCACCCGCATTACAAAGTGCAGCATAAACAGCACTGTTTGCTTGTGAACCAGCATGTGGTTGAACATTTGCGTAATCAGCTGCAAACAAAGATTTAGCACGTTCAATTGCTAATGATTCAGCAACATCAACATACTCACAACCACCGTAATAACGCTTACCAGGGTAACCTTCAGCGTATTTATTTGTAAGTTGACTACCTTGCGCTTCCATTACACGTGGACTTGTGTAGTTTTCAGATGCAATCAGCTCAATGTGATCTTCTTGACGTTGTACTTCACCCGTCATTGATTGCCATAGTTCTGGATCATAATCTGCAATATTCATATCGCGGTTAAACATGCGCTTCTCCTTAATTGAAATAACTGGTAGTCAGTTAAATTTATGTATGCTTTTTGATGTAGCGCATTTTACGCAAAGTTTTGCCCGTTGCATAGACTAATTGGAATGAATAATTTAGCTAATCAACATGAGGGAAATTAACCTTAGGTTTTTTTTCATTAAATAACCTCAATAGCACACCTAAATCACAATAAAATACAGCAAGCTTTTAGTTTTAAAAACGCTTTGTTAAAGTAGATGTTTAAAATTCAATTAGTTAGGGAACAACATGAAAGCAGTAATAATATCAATCGCATCACTTTTTTTGTTAAGCGCCTGTGTCGATGATGACGATGAGACTAAAGCGGTTTACGATATTGAGTGCCAGGGCCAAGAAAATGGTTGGCATGAATTCACTGATACAGTTACCGATTCAAACGGTAACTACTATAAGCTTGAAGGCGAATGGCATTGTAAAAACGAGATAATATGGTATTCAGAGGCACAAGACGAAGTAAACCTATTCGGACGAGTTTACGTCGATAAAATCGATACAGATGGTGAAACAACGCAATATGACTACCATTTTATTCAACTTGATCAAGCACAAAATTTAGTGATACAACAAAATGCGCGCGATGAAGACAACAACTATTATATTGAAAGTTATGATTTAACGCTAAAGTTTGCAACCACTGATGGTCTTTTACCGCAACTATTCACAATGACTCCTTTTAGTAGTAATACATATAGCTTGGAATTTAATTACAATCAGAATGACATTGATACTTTAAGCTGGACTAGATTTAAAAATATCGACGACAACCTTTACAAATATGGTACTTCAGCATGTGAGGCAACTAACAATCAAGATTGGGATTGTGAGAACTGGGATAGCTATTATTACTACGATCAAATACACGAAAAAAATATTTACAGTCAAGACACTCAAAAAAGTAAAAGTCTAACGCCAGATAAAAATAAATTACTTAACAATCCATTAGAAACACGTGACGAATTAATTCGTTTAACTGAAAAATTGTTTGATTAAAACCACCTCAGTTTGCAATAACTCAAACCGGTTGAGTTATTGCAGCTCCCGACCCACTTCAAATCTCTTATAACGAAGCAATTGAAATAATATTCCTAGATCGTGCTATTTATCTACATCCATTCCTACAAAGTATTGACGCCCTGCCCTACTGGCATACAATAACCGCATCTATTCTCATAACTTATAATAAGGTGAAAGATGGCACAGTTTATTTATACCATGAACCGCGTAAGCAAAGTGGTTCCTCCAAAACGTACAATTCTTAAAGATATTTCACTAAGCTTTTTCCCGGGCGCTAAAATTGGCGTATTAGGTCTTAATGGTTCAGGTAAATCAACTCTACTTCGTATCATGGCTGGCATTGATAAAGAGATTGAAGGTGAAGCGCGTCCATTAACTGGCACAAAAATCGGTTACCTACCACAAGAGCCAGTATTAGACCTTGAAAAAAATGTACGCGAAATCATTGAAGAAGCGGTTTCTGAAGTTAAAAATGCACTCACAGAGCTTGACCAAGTTTATGCTGATTACGCATTAGAAGACGCAGACTTTGATGCTCTGGCTAAACGCCAAGGGCAATTAGAAGATATTATTCAAGCACATGATGGTCATAATCTTGAAAACCAACTAGAACGTGCTGCCGATGCACTGCGTTTACCTGCTTGGGACCAACCCATTAAAGTGCTTTCTGGTGGTGAACGTCGTCGTGTTGCACTGTGTCGTTTACTGCTTGAAAAGCCAGACATGCTATTACTTGATGAACCAACCAATCACTTGGATGCAGAATCAGTAGCATGGCTTGAGCGTTTCTTACACGATTATGAAGGTACTGTTGTGGCGATTACCCATGACCGATACTTCCTAGATAATGTAGCAGGTTGGATCTTAGAACTTGACCGTGGTTACGGTATTCCATGGGAAGGTAACTACTCTTCATGGCTTGAACAAAAAGATGCACGTCTTAAGCAAGAGGCTTCTCAAGAGAAAGCACGCCAACGCCAAATTGAAACAGAGCTTGAATGGGTTCGTTCAAATGCCAAAGGCCGCCAGTCTAAAAGCAAGGCGCGTTTATCTCGTTTTGAAGAGCTTAATAACCAAGACTTACAAAAACGTAACGAAACTAACGAGCTATTTATTCCTGTCGGTCAGCGTTTAGGTGATCAGGTTATTGATATTAAAAACCTGACTAAATCATTTGATGGGCGTGTATTAATCGACGATTTGTCATTGAGTATTCCTCAAGGTGCAATCGTCGGTATTATCGGTGCCAATGGTGCAGGTAAATCAACGCTATTTAAAATGATCTCTGGTGATGAACAAGCCGATAGCGGTGAAATCATCATTGGTGAATCGGTTGATTTAGCAAGTGTGGATCAGTTCCGTGATCATATGGATGATACTGTTTCAGTCTTCCAAGAAGTATCGGGCGGCAGTGATATTATCCAAATAGGCAATATCGAAATGCCAAGTCGTGCTTACCTAGGTCGTTTTAACTTTAAAGGCACCGATCAGCAAAAAATCGTCGGTAACCTTTCTGGTGGTGAGCGTGGTCGTTTGCACCTTGCTAAACTACTGAAATCAGGTGGTAACGTGCTGTTACTCGATGAGCCAACCAATGATTTGGATATCGAAACACTGCGTGCACTTGAAGATGCCCTACTAAGCTTTGCAGGCTGTGCAATGGTTATCTCGCATGACCGTTGGTTCTTAGACAGAATTGCTACGCATATCATCGATTATCGTGATGAAGGTGAAGTGAACTTCTATGAAGGTAACTACACCGATTATGAAGCATGGTTGAAGAAAACCTACGGTGCAGCTGCTGCTGAACCACACCGTATTAAGTACAAGCGTATTAATAAATAAGTGTTAATACCGAACAGGCCGCTAAATTTGCGGCCTATTTATTTAGCCTCATCAATAAATAGTCCACCTCACTCTCTTAATACTTTACTAAAGCAGATTTTACTTGAGTCTGTCGTACCATTATTTTCATAGCCACTGATTTGATAACCACTGCTGATCAACAACTGCAGCATGCCTGGATAACGATTCATCGACTTGACACTTATTTCGTTATAACCCGCACTTAATGCCCAGCACTCCTGTTTTTCACGCAGTGTTGTAGCAATCCCTTGTTTCCGATAAGCAGGGATAACACCACCTAGCCAACTATAAAACTGTGTTTTTGATAACGCATAACCGATTTTATAGGCAACCGGTATCTCCCCTACTTTGGCAATAAGAATAAGCGCATGATTATTTGCAAATCTGGCGTGTATTTTTTGCTCAGTTGTTCGACCATCAAACTCTGGTATTTGCGCATCAGCGGTTAACACATCATCGACACTGCCAATTTCAAAATGAACTTTCATTATTTCCTTAGGGTTAATACCAACATTATGCAAAATGGGTTGAGAGCGTAAATATACTGAAAATACTATTGTGATTCAAACCCAACAATAGATAACAAAATATTATTAAATGAATAACTTTTAATAATTTCACGGCGCAACAAACATTCCATATACTCACTCCATCAAAACAAACAAGCAACTAATTAAAAGAGAGATTATTATGAAAATGAGTCATGTAGGTATTATGGTTGGCGATATGGACCAAGCAGTAGAATTTTATACTAAAGCGTTAGGCCTTGATATCGTGATGGGCAACTCTAAAGTGATTGAAGAAAAACAAACGGCTATCGGTAGAATGTGTATTGAAGTATTTGGCGAAGGCTTTAAAGGCTTTAACATCGCTCACTTAGTCACATCAGATGGTATCGGCTTTGAACTATTTGAGATGGTTGATCGTGAACAGCGCCACGTTGTTGATTTCACTAAAATTGGTATCTTCCATTACGCATTAGAGACAGATGACTTTGAAGGCGTAATTGAGAAAGTGACACAGTTCGGTGGTAAAGCACGCATGGATACAATGCGCTATCACCCTGAAGATGAAAACCGTCCTTACAAAATGGTTTACTTAGAAGACCCGTTTGGTAACTTAATGGAGCTTTACTCGCATACTTACTCTGAAACATACTCGTCAGAATATGAATAAAAATAAGAGCATGGTAAATCGCTAACGCGATTTACCATGAAAAAAGCGGGATGTGTAAACATCCCTATGCAGATTGAAACGAAAAAACTAAAAGTGGAAAGCTAAAAATCAAAAGGTAAAGGTACTTAAAGGCACCTCTTCTGCTTCATTATACGTTTTAACCAAACGCCCATCATCACGTACCGTAACAAAAAATGTTTTATTAAGGCCCGACTTTAATGTCTGGATAATAGCAACAGGTTTGTTGATATAGCGCTCTACAAGCATAACTTGAAGTGACTCTGGTGAATGACACTTAGCGTTACGACCAAAACCTTTAATTGTTACAACGTTCATAGCGACTCCTTGATAACTTTATTAATCCTGATTAATCTTGTTCGGCACATATTATTTATGCCTGCTCACTGTTGATGTTGATTATCTTGCCTATTAAACTTTTCAGTTTTATTACAATCCAACTTTTAATCAAAATATTCCATCAATCAACACTAATCCCCACCGCTTCAACGCAATATAAAAGGCTAATTACTCTGTAATAACGGTGCTTTAGCAGCTGCATAAAGTCGCTTTTTCCGCTGCGTTAGCACATTGCCTAATATAACCAGTAATAAACCGATGGTTGAATAAAGTGTCCACTGATAATCTTCAAACAATGCTGAAGCCGTTAACGCCACAATCGGGGTGATAACCAATATATACGCGGCATTACTTGCCCCTAATCTGTCCACAAGAATAAGATAAAAGGTAAAACCAAGCACCGAAGCGGGAATAGCAAGATATAACAAGCTACCAATATATTGGCCAGAAAAGCTAAACTCAAAGGGCAAACCGCGCATTAAAATAATCACTAACAGTGCGATGCATCCATAAACCATCGCATAACTGGTGGCGGTAAATGGTTGAATGTTTCGCTTACTGTTACGAATACTCAACATGTTGCCAATCGAAAAACACCAGGTGCCTAATAACGCCAAAAGCAGTCCGTAGAGGGTATCTTGAGACCAGTCTGTTTTAAGCAAGTCTCCTGCAAATAACAACATAATCCCGCTCAATCCCAGTGTGGCACCTAACCAAAAGTTAACATTACTCTTAGTTTGATAAAATAACCTTGCGTGAAAAGCATTAAAAATAGGGGCTGTTGCCATCAACACCGCCACTAAACCACTGGCGATATATAAAGTCGCACTGTAAAAAGCAAGGAAGTTACAACAAAATAAACATAGCCCCTGCAGTGCGATAAAAGGCTGGTCTTGCATTTTAACCGGTTGCAACTTGTTCCACAGTTTTCCGATAATCAACATAATCAGCGCAGCAAGTGCAAAGCGATAAAAGATAGAAACCTCCATCGGTACATCACCGTGCTGCCATTTGATAGAGATCCAAGATAATCCCCAAATAAAGATCATTGAACCATAGAGCAATGCCGACATAATTATTCCTTATAAACTAATTTAAGGGATATTATGCTGCTTATATTATTGGGGGAATATCACGATATAGGGAGCATTAACATAATATTGCGTTTTAATGCTCATAGGAGAAAATGAACTTAATATTCATTACTTAAGGGCGACATTATTCGATATTAATAGGTAAAAATATAACCTTCTTATTATCTATCCGAAGAATATTAATAATCTCAATGCTCAAATAAATAAGTTTTGTTCTAACGTTAATAAACGTTGTTTTAATGGTAACCCACCAGCATAACCAACAAGCGCACCTTGACGACCAATAATACGATGGCAAGGGATAATGATTGCTAATCCATTTGCTCCATTCGCATTACCAACCGCCCTTACCGCTTTTTCATTTCCTATCGCGACCGCCAAGCCATGATAAGTCGCCGTTTCACCATAAGGTACAGCTTGTAAAGCCTGCCATACCGATTTTTGAAAATCAGTGCCGACCATTAATAGCGGAATATCAAAGCGGCTTAATTCACCAAGAAAGTAGCTTTCAAGCTGCTCTTTTACAGATTCTAAAATGTCATCTGTTTGTTCCACATATGAGGCATTTAAACCTCGTTGTATACGCTTATCAACTGACTCGCGCATTTTTCTATAGCGAAAATCACATAAACAAAGCTTGCCTTGATATGAGCCCAATACAAATTCAGCATAAGGGTGTTTGAAATACTGAATATTAATTTGAGTCATCATGACTTTCCTTATTAACCGTTAATTTAAAATATTGATTTAAAAAGCACTAAAAATACCATCAATGTAAGCAGTATGCGAATTAACCTGCTCGGTGAGTATAGGGGGAAACATGAACAATTATCACTATTGCCCACCGTGTTCAATTTACAATGCCTCGAATTAACACAATATTGCGCTTTATTAGGCAACATTACTGAGTATAAGTTGAGCTATCTAGCATTAATGCTAGTATTTTCTTCTAATGATCAACAACGTCAGAAATGGATATCAGTACATGCACCTTGAGCCGACAAGCACTAGCTTTGAACAATCAGCGAGTAAAATCTGTTTACGACAAAAGTCGTTAACGGATGCACTGTCCTGGGCTCATTATCAAAATGAGCATGACCGCATATTTTATGTCAATGATAAGCAACATACGCTGAGTTTATATCTGTCAGGTGGTTATGAAACACAACGTACCGATGTAAAATCGGGACACGGTGCACCAGGGAAGTTTTGTTTGATGCCTAAGGAATCAGAAAGCCACTGGCAACTTGGACAAAGCCAACAATTCATGCACCTCTATTTTAATGATGATTACCTTAAGCAGCTAGCTTTAAAGGTGTTTGATATTGATCCACGTACATTACAACTGCCAGAACTAACCTTTACCAGTGACGCTGCTACCGAAGCATTATTTAGACATTGCATGGCAACCAGTGATTGGCAAAATAACGACAATCACCTCGCGATGGAGCAGGTAACAGATACGATTTTAGTGTCGATGTTACAAAATATGGGGATCAAAAAACTCAGTTCGCCAGTAACCGGAGGTCTATCCCCTAAAGTCACTCGCTTGGTTTGTGACTACATGCACGCCAATTTTCATCGCCAGATATATTTAGTCGAGTTGGCTGCCTTAGCGCAATTAAGCGAATACCATTTTTGCCGTATGTTTAAACAAAGTTTAGCGCAAACACCACAAAACTATTTATTAAAGATTAGAATCGAGCAGGTGAAATTACGCATAGCAACACAACCGTTAAGTGTTGCAGAGATTGCCTTGCAGTGTGGCTTTTCAAACCAAAGCCATATGGGACGATACTTTAAGAAACTGGTGGGTGTATCTCCTAGCCAATATCGTATTTTAAAGGCAAGTTAATCCTCTACGTTTAGCTAATGCAGAGGAATGAGGATTTTGTTCGTTTTTGCTATTCAAATAATGCGGCTAAACGCGTTAATTCAGCTTGTAACTCAACAACCTGCTGCTCTAACTGTTCGACTCTCACTTCAAGTTGTCCCTGCCCTGCCTTTGTCTGTTCGCTACTTAACAATGCAGATTGATCGGTAACAAACTCCGTTTCAGTAAACTCAGAGAATAAGTGAACATAGCGAGATTCTCTTTTGCCCGGCTCTCTGGCTAACTTTTTCACCAGCGTTTTATTGTTTAAATTTTGTAGCTGTTCAAGTGCACTTTCAACTTCCGTTACGTTAGCAAAGTTAGCTAATCGGTTGGTACGTGTACGCAGTTCACCCGGTGTTTGCGGACCACGAAGTAACAACACACATACAATCGATTTTTGTTGAGCTGTAAACTGTAAATCACCAAATGAAGTATTACAGAAACGATGTTTGTATTTATTAACCCGTCCCGAAGCCCCTGAATCAATCATCAATTTATTCATATCAATTAATTCATCGACCGCATTTTGCACTTCCATTTCTGTCAGTGACAAAACAGGCTCACGGTTGCTTTTTTGATTACAGGCATTGGTGAGCGCATTTAAAGAGAGTGGGTAATGTTCTGGTGTGGTGCTCTCTTTTTCAAGCATCACACCAATAATACGCGTTTGCAAAGCCGTTAAATTCATCATGTGTGGGTATCCTTAACATATTGATTATTCATAGAGTAGAAGTTAAGCCAATGGGGATTAATAAAAAGAATCGGAGTATGCAGAAAAATTATCTCTAACCAAGTGAGAGGAGAAGAAAGTGATTAATATGACTTCAAATACGCATATCACTGTTAAAAGTAAATTTAACCAATAACAGTGAACACCTCTTTTTCTAATGCTTATTTGCTTTCGGTAATGCTGAATTGGCGAAGATAACCAACACAACGCCAAAGAAGAGCGCCATCATAGATAAGCCCACTCTTGCATCGCTGACATAACCGACGGTTAACAATAAGACAGCAATAAGCACTAACAACATGCCACTGCCTAAGAACAAACGAGGGTACCGACTTAATAGAGAGGGGGTTGCACGCTCTTTTTTCATATGCTGGCTGTGCTTCACTGTTTTACGTTTATGTTTTTTAGCTGACATAACTAACCTCTCCTCACCAACAATTCAATTTATGAGCCCCTATATTACAAAATAGAGTTTTTTAAACAGCAAGTTAGATCACACCTTTTTCATTAACCTTGATTTTTTAGCGGTTTTATTCGCATAGATACGGGTAAAAATATAAAACTACAATAGTGCTTCAATATCTTCAATTGTATCCTCTAGTTTGCCATTTAATTTTTTGCGTTGCTTTTCATCCAAGGAGTTAATTAACTGTTCTAATGTGACGACCCACAGCCTTTGATTGTGTTCTATTTTCTGCTTAAAAGTAGCTGAACGTAAATTTTCAGACTGTAGTATTGCACTGCTGAGTGCCTTTTCAAATTCAGATTTATCAGACTTTAAATCAAACGCAGCGCTGATTGAGTTTAACCAAGCTCGACGAAATGCGATCCATTCGTCAAAGGTCGGCATTAATTTATCATTACTGTTTTTTAATAATTGCTTCTGTGCACGGGTGAGTTTGCCTGTATAGGATTCTATTCTATTTTCTATTTTATCAAGCCTATTATCTAAACGTTGCTGTTTGCTCTCGCTCTGGTGCTCCTCAATTTGATCTAAATTTCGCTGTTCATTGGTACTTAAAAATGCCTCAACTTGCTTCTCTTTTAAGGTATAAGCGACTTTAACAATCCCCGGTTCGAGTCTAACTAAGATAGTTTGCCAGGAATCAGTAAACGCTTTTATATACCCTTCTATATCAGACCGCTTTACCCCGTTATTTATATCCGTTTGAATACGCTTAATTTGGGTTATATAACTTTGCAACTCTGACTGTCGATGCCAATCTAAAAACTGTGTTAGCACGGGATCAAATAGCGTTTCCTGCTCATCAGTTAATGCGACGTAATCATCTATATACCAATAGGTTAGCCAATCAAGATTGTTATAAATAATTTTAGAGCTACATGCCGAGAGACTAAGCACCATAACGATCAATAAAAAAGCGCGCTGTTTTTTGTGTTTAATCAAGCTTATCTCCAACTATGTCTAAATTAATACCAAAGGAATTTAATAGGTGATCAGAGTTTGCGTAGGAAAAATTATTACTAACAAGGCGTGAGTTGCAGGAGATAGTTGTTCTCACTTCAAAACTCACAACGCAGTTAGGGATAATTTTAACCAGCAAGAATGATCACTTTATTAATTGCTTTGGTATAAGTAATACGAATCCAAATGAATATTGGATCTATCTTGTTGGTTCACGTTTTTCACCGGTAAGCCCTGCCTACAATATAATGCGCAATGATATAAAGAAATCGTATTTACTGTTCGGGTAAAGAATTCGCGAGCAAGGACACAACAAACTTATAAAACATTGTTTTTATTTATTTAAATAGTATTTTAGGATGTTATTTTAGTTAACAAATTACTGATAAATATAGCCTATGACTACAAAAGGGATTGCAGCAATAGGCCGAACAACTCAACTTATCTTTTTCAAAAGGTGGGGTGATAGATAAGCAGTGGTACTTTTTATTTTATTGATTGGCTCGAAACTGGTTCATCAAACTGAGCAATAATCACATCCATCAACTTATCACGATCATGACGCCAATCTCTGTTTGCAGAGGCTAAATCTGCTTGATAAAAGTGCCATTTTGAATCTAAATCATCATGTTTCTTTTCGCCAATTAAAGTATCAATTTGACGACCGCTACATGCTCTTTCACACCATTCAAGTTGCTGCTGAATATCCATTCTTCCTGCCGGCCCATATTCAGGAGACAGGTTTTCAATAAAAATGAGCTTCGCGCGCTGATTATCACGTATAGCATGACCTATCTCAGTCAATAATAATGGGGGCATAATACTGGTGAGGAAACTACCCGGCCCGAGAATAATGCAATCAGCTTCATTAATCGCAACAATTGCTTCATGGGTAGCGGGGACATTAGGCTCTAAATCCAAACGAAGTAGATCCTCTTCCAT
The DNA here is from genome assembly GCF_030161115.1 of Psychromonas marina. Lineage (GTDB taxonomy): Bacteria > Pseudomonadota > Gammaproteobacteria > Enterobacterales > Psychromonadaceae > Psychromonas > Psychromonas marina. The sequence goes on along the minus strand of NZ_BSPQ01000010.1, from coordinate 182,900 downwards.
TTCATCAACGCTAGTTTCACCGTGAGTCCATTTACCGTTTGTAGCCAATGCTTTGAGGTCTGATGGATGCTCAGACATCGGGACAATATTCACTTCAACTTTCAGCATTTTACGAATCAGTTGAATCGCTTCCATTGGTCTAACCGACAAGTTATCTAAAGCCGTCAGCATTAAATTACCTAGGTTATGTCCATCAAGTTCACCCGCCCCTTTAAAGCGATATTCAAACATAATCGATTCGATCGACGGATCAGTAATGAGCTGATTAATACAGTTACGTGTATCTCCCCAAGCAATCCCACCCTGACAGTCACGAATTCGCCCAGTAGAACCACCATTATCCGTTGTAGTCACAATGCCAGTTGCGTTGCTGCCAAAGCCTTTTAAAGCAGCCAACATTCTTCCCAAGCCGTGACCACCACCAATAGCGACTATTTTTTTATTTTTATATGCATCCATATCAATATCTTAATTAGTACTTAGGTCTGTAATTTAACTTAAAATCGATAACCAGCGTAACATTTACTCACAAATATGCGTTATTTGTGTTGTTTTAGTGGCTTACTATTCAGGTACCAGTGTCACTCACTAATAACCACCATCACATCCCCTGTGATTTTAATGTAAGGGCATTAATAAATAACCTTGGATCATTAATTTTATCGAGCATCGCCATATTTGGTAAACAATCATCATCCACGAAATCGGTAAAATCGGCCATCGAATCAAAAACCAAAATATCGAGTGCAAGTCTATCAAGACCGTATAAACCACGATGAATCATATCCGCCGAAAAAACTAATAAATCCCCAGCCGCTAATTTAATTTGTTTACCCGTCGAAAGGTTTTCACTGCTTGTTCTTCCCTTAAGTTCTTGGCGAACGGCAAACTCCTCATCATTATCCCAACGTTTGTGGGTTTCAGGTACGAGTTCCATACCAAGTTCATCAAAAAGAGGCACACGAAGGTGGACCACTTGTGTTTCGTGAATCACCTTTTTTTGCACGTCAACATCATGATCATACTGACAATCTCGATGCCAAAAATCTTTTTGTTGCGGATTAACAGGATTAAAAAACAGCTGTGTGTTCATAAATACGGGATTAGTCGGTATGACCGAATCAACAATCTCCATTATTTTTTTTGAACTAATAAAGTTAAAAAGTTGCACACGATCTGGGGATGATAAATATTGCGTACCAGTTATTAACGAAGAGTTGAAAGCTTCCTCTTGATAAAATTGTTGATTGTCTTGCTTCCATCGTTCATGAAACGTTAAAACAACTTTCCTCAATGAGGCGATCTCAGCACCACTAAAATAATCCCTCATAACAAAGTAGCCTTGCTGCTCATATTTATTCTTCAATTGAATACTATTTTCTACCATTAACTTTCGTTGCCTCGCGTTTATGTTTAAGTGATGATCAGAGTTTGCGCAGAAAAATGATTCATACTTTTAAACAGGATCACAAGGTCACTATATCATTGCAATCATATTTGCAGTGCATATGAACGTTAAAAGAGTAAACAACGCCCTTCTTTCCACATCAAAACAATCAACGATAAATCAAGTTAATATATTGAACTCTTTCCATTTTAAATAGATAATTGAATACAATTGAAATATTGTTTTACAGTCGACGGTTAGCTGTCCTTATCTGCTTTAATTCCTATTACAATTTTACTTAACCACCTTATTAGACTCGACGAGTCCTTATCTTGGAATAAATAGATGTTAAAAGTTATCTCATATTTTGTAATAGCACTTTTGGTGTTACTGGTTATTTTATATTTTTATATAGAAACACAGAAAAAAAGAGCGATAGAGGAAAATAAGAAGGCAATTCTATTACGTGTAGCAAGCATGAAAGATAATTATAAATTGAATTTGAAGCGCCTAGTAGAACAGCAAACTTTATCCATTGCTGAGTATGAATCGCTATATCGCATTGCCAATAACTTTTTTGTTTTTCAAAAAGTTACTCCTCAAAGCATTGCTTATGGGGAACAACTACTTGAAAGTGTTATCAATGCAATGCCGATTGGTGGTCCCGATACTGCTAATTTCGAAACAGTTCACCAACAAGTCACTTTATTTATTAAAACATTACCCACTGCTGTAGGCGATTATAACAGTACCTTTTACAACAATGTTCTTCCTGAATTAGTTAAAAATTTAGTTGCGTTTCAGGAAAATAGTTACGAAATAACACAGATGGTAGAGAGTTCAGCAGAGAACATCATTGATAATGAGCAATCACAGAACTCTCTGGGCGCCATAACATCACAAACGAATAATTAGTGGCTTTACGCTAAAAGAAACATGCACATAACCGTCTATTATTTTGCCATTGCAGGTAGCCAAGCTAATACGCCATTTTTAAAGCTCGGACGCTCAATAATCGACGCTTTCCACTTTTCTAAATGAGGATAATTTTCCAATGGATATCCTACTACCTTGAGTATTACCAACTGTGGTATCCAAGCAATATCTGCGAGGGAAAAATGATCACCCGCTAGCCATGGATTGTCTTTAAGTCGATTATCCATTTTTTGAAAACAATCATCAATTACAGTTTTAGCCTTGTGCAACTCCTTTTGGCTAAAGCCCTGTTCAGAACTGTTACGCTCATGAAACTCAACTAATGCTGCATCAAAGGTTTGTTTATTACGGTATTCATCCATCTGTTGCGCTGATTTTTTTCTGCTTGGAAGACCGCGCATATTGCTATACATGTAAGTTTTAATAGAAAGGTGATTATCTCTCGCAAGATAAATCCAATCATACATTTGTTGTTGGTCACTATTAGTATTAGGGCTCAGTGAACCAGATGTAAACTTCTCATTAAGATAATCAATAATATCCGCCGAGTCGATAATCACAACACCATCATCAACTAGGGTTGGTACAACAGCATTAGGATTGATTCCTATATATTCTGCACTTAAATTTTCATCTTTCATCAGGTCAATGGGGTGACTGACCCACTCTAGTCCCTTCTCTTCCAACGTCATTCTGACGCGCATTGCACAATTAGAAAATCCTGTATGGTAAAGGTGTAACCCTTTAAGACTTAATACTGATTTATTTGTTGGTGTGATAATAGCCATATTTTTTACCTCTTAATATTTACTTCTCTTGCGCGCTCTTTTTTACCGTATTTTTTAAATGTTGCATAAATACTTTAAAGTGAGGCATAAAATCGATAAACAGTGCATGTTTACGATTTTTCATCATGACCGGTCCTAACAAACGCAGTGCAACAGCGACTCTGGTTGCTATCGGCGCTTCTAATCCACTGCCTTTTTTTAAATTTTCAACAACATTAAATAGATCCTCTCGGTCTTCAAATTCAAACTGTAATGTTTTTCCATTATCGCTAGCGTTCACTTGCTCGATGGTCACTCGATAGTTATTTTCTGATTTTATTTTTGACATCATTATTGTTCTCCGTACCGCAGTTAGTTGATAAAGACAACTATGCACGCACATGGTTGACAATATCAACCTACATTCATAGAGTAATTTTCAGAAAACATTAAAAACAGGCTGAGCTGATTGATATTGAAGGGATTATAAATTTCAGATAAAACACAACTTCACTCAGCGGAGCTTATTTCACATAAACTAAGTCCATTTATGAGTATTCAAATATTGCGCCGGAAAAAGTTAGTAGTACAAGAGGGTTGGAATATCGAAGGCTTGACCCTCGGTATAAAAAAGTCTTTTAAGCAAAAAGAGGGGTAAAAGTGATACAGAAAAAAATACTCGCTGGGAGAGTGGATATTGAGGATTACTCTTTTTTGGTAAATGTTAACGCGAACAGAACTGCATCTAACAGGTTAGATTGACCCGCTATTAATATAGTTAGTTGCTTTCAAAAAGGTAATAAGCAATAGGTATAACAACTGAATGTTATGTTTACTAGGGTAAGGGAGCACTCTCATCAAGTACATAGCCCATCCCTCTGATGGTATGAATCAGGTGAGGTGTAAAAGGTTTATCTACTTTGTTTCGCAATCGCCTAATAGCAACATCAATCACATTAGTATCACTGTCAAAATTCATGTCCCAGACTTGCGAGGCAATCAATGAACGAGACAGTACTTCACCACGACGTTCCATTAAAAACACTAATAATGAAAACTCTTTTGCGGTTAAATGAATGGCTTCTTTTTCCCTGTAGGCAATACGTCGTTTTAAATCTAATTGCAGATTTGCAATACTGAGGGTTTTCTCATCAACGGTCACGGAGGTTTTTCTTCTCAGAATATTTCGAATCCGAGCAAGCAATTCAACAAAGGCGAAAGGTTTAACCAAATAATCATCTGCGCCAAGCTCTAAACCTCTGACACGATCTTCTATTTTATCTCTTGCGGTGAGCATTAATACCGGTACATCTGAATTATTATTGCGTAGTGTTTGCAATACTTGCCAACCATCTAATTTAGGTAACATAATATCCAACAAAATTAGATCGTAATCTTCGGACATTGCTTGATACAACGCATCTAAACCATTAACGGCCAACTCAACATTAAAACCTGACTCTGTCAGGCCTTTTTTTAAATATTCACCGGTTTTAGCTTCATCTTCGACAATTAATAATTTCATCTATTTACCCTTACCTTATCTAGGACTCGCCTTTTGTATGATAAATATCTTCAATTTTATGAAGATAAAACTAAAATTTTTATCCATTTAATTAACAAATAAAACCCGCCATTCATGCAAATGGCGGGTTTTGTTGATTAATTACCAAACTACTTGAAGATGCCGACATCAGCAAGGAGCTAGGATCCCTTTTTTAAAAGTCGAGAGTCAGATCAAGTTTCATCAGAGAGATACAACACCTTAAAACTATAAATTGATCGACTCTGAACAAAATCTGAATCCTACATTTTCAAATAGTTTAGCTACACAATAAAATAGCTTATTATTCTGAATAAGTAATAGAGAGATGTACAACTCCGGTATAAAGCATTTGACCATCTGCACCCATTTTTTCTGCAACAGTGATATATGAACCATCTTCAATATAAACACCAGCTGTCTGCATAGATATGCCACCAAGATCTTTTTCTAATTGGCTTGGCGTCGCCACTTTTAAATCAGTTAATTTGTTAAGACCTAATTCATAAGCGGCAGCTTTAGTGTCAGCAGCAACTGTTGTTACTACTTCATCTTGAAAGTAAGTTTCATTTGCATGATGATGAAAATGATTTACTGCAAATGCTTGCGTGCTAAGAATGACCATTGCTGAAGCGATAAGTGATTTTTTAATTAATTTCATTTTGTTTTCCTCTATTGGATTAAATAAGCTATGTTTGCTTGGTATGGCGGTATAATAACGCAGCCTCTCTGACCTAAACCCAACAGAAAAATGACAATTTCGTCACTTAATAAAAAGAATTATTTAACACGAAAAAACACAGACACCCCCCTGATTTTAAATGAAATAACAGGTTTATTTTACATAGAAGAACAATTGTAAATTAATCTAAATAATCTAAAAGAACAGAAAATAAGTTATAACAGAGTGGAGTGTATTAGTGCCAACGTACTATCAAGCACGTATCCATTCGCTATCAAAGCCCATGAATCATTCTGCACAAACCAAAAAAAACCGCCATTCATAAAAATGGCGGTTTTTTTGACTCATGCTCAAACTACTTGAAGATATCGGCATCAGTAAGCTGCAAGCTCTCTTTTTTATCCATCGATAGTCTGATCAAAATTGATCAACTCTGAAAAACTGAGCTTACATTTTCAAATAGTTTAGCTACACAATAAAATAGCTTATTATTCTGAATAAGTAATAGAGAGATGTACAACTCCGGTATAAAGCATTTGACCATCTGCACCCATTTTTTCTGCAACAGTGATATATGAACCATCTTCAATATAAACACCAGCTGTCTGCATAGATATGCCACCAAGATCTTTTTCTAATTGGCTTGGCGTCGCCGCTTTTAAATCAGTTAATTTGTTAAGACCTAATTCATAAGCTGCAGCTTTAGTGTCAGCAGCAACTGTTGTTACTACTTCATCTTGAAAGTAAGTTTCATTTGCATGATGATGGAATTGGTTTACTGCAAATGCTTGTGTGCTAAGAATGACCATTGCTGAAGCGATAAGTGATTTTTTAATTAATTTCATTTTGTTGTCCTCTATTGGATTAAATAAGCTAAGTTTGCTTGGTATGGCGGTATAATAGCGCAGCCTCTCTGACCTAAACCCAACAGAAAAATGACAATTTCGTCACTTAATAAAAAGAATTATTTAACACGAAAAAACCTCCACACCAAAAACAGACAACCCCATGATTTTAAATAAAATAACAGGTTTATTTTACATAGAAGAACAATTGTAAATTAATCTAAAAGAACAGAAAAGAAGTTATAACAGAGTGGAGTATTTGCTGTATTAGTGCCAACCGACTATCAAGCACGTATCCATTCGCTATCAAAGCCCATGAATCATTCTGTACAAACCAAAAAAAACCGCCATTCATACAAATGGCGGTTTTTTTGACTCATGCTCAAACTACTTGAAGATATCGGCATCAGTAAGCTGCAAGCTCTCTTTTTTATCCATTGATAGTCTGATCAAAATTCCTCAAGAAGATACAACTCCTTAATATTATAAATTGATCGACTCTGAAAAACTGAGCTTACATTTTCAAATAGTTTAGCTATACAATAAAAATCAGTTTTTATTCTGCATAAGTAATAGAAAAATGTACTAGTCCAGTATAAACCATTTGACCATCTGCATTCATTTTTTCTGCAACGGTGACATATGCGCCATCTTCAATATAAACACCAGATGTCTGCATAGAAACGCCACCAAGATCTTTTTCTAGCTGGCTTGGCGTCGCTGCTTTTAAATCAGTTAATTTGTTAAGACCTAATTCATAAGCTGCAGCTTTAGTGTCTGCATCAACTGTTTTTACTACTTCATCTTGAAAGTAAGTTTCATTTGCATGATGATGGAATTGGTTTACTGCAAATGCTTGTGTGCTAAGAATGACCATTGCTGAAGCGATAAGTGATTTTTTAATTAATTTCATTTTGTTGTCCTCTATTGGATTAAATAAGCTCTGTTTGCTTGGTATACCGATACAATAGCGCAGGCACTATGACCTAAACCCAACAGCAAAGTGACAATTTTGTCACTTAATAAAAACCCCTTTAAAAACAGGCCCGTACCCGAAATAAAAGTTAACAACACGGTTAAAAATTAATCTAAAATCTCATATTTAGGAATCAAATATAACAACCTGCAATAACTAATATACAATATAGTTCTCAAATATTTTTGTTTTGCTTTCAGGGAACCTTATGATTTTACAACGATCTTTAACACTTCGTCTTTCCTGTTTTTTTTCCTTAGCGACAATGGTTGTTGTTTCTATTTTATATGTTTTTATCAGTTACTCGGTAGAACAGCACTTTGTAAAAAATAATAGAAAAATATTATTAAACAAAGTTAAGCAAATTAAAACGCATATAAAGGGTGATCATTTTGATAATGACTTCCCAACTATTTTAAATTATTTAGAACGACATGTTGGCTTTATAGTAGAGGTCAAACACAAAAACAAATCTCTTTATAGCTCCAGCTTTGTCACTATACCTCAGGACTTTTTTAGCGATAAGTATTATAAAAACAATGATTTATTTCAATGGGTATCCAATAAACAGCCCTATAACGGTATAAAATTTGTCGTCTTTTCAGAGCAATATTCCGAAGAGCCTCTGACGATTCTGCTGGCACGTAATACTAAAGTAGATGCACTGTTTTTGAAAAGTTTTAAAAGCATGATGATAGATTTTATTATTATTGCAGGAATAGTGACCGCGATACTAAGTTGGTTTATTACCAAGCGCGGCTTACAACCACTACAAATCCTAAGTAAACAAGCGATGCTGATCTCTGTTCACGATATTGATCAACGCATGCCGGTAAAAAATCTCCCCATTGAGATCGCAGGGCTTTCAATGAACTTAAACAAAATGCTCAAGCGATTAGAGTACTCTTTTGAGCGATTATCTAACTTCTCTTCCGATATTGCCCATGAACTGCGCACCCCGATTAATAATTTAATGATGCAAACACAAGTATCACTTTCAAAACCAAGAACAGAGCAAGAATATCGACATATATTAGCGTCTAATTGTGAGGAGTATGAACACTTAACACGTATGATCTCAGATATGTTATTTTTGGCAAAAGTAGAAAATGCACTTATTTTACAATCAACAGAGTTGCTGTCACTTGATCAGGAGTTAGTGAAGCTTTGTGAATTTTATGATGCGTTAGCCGAAGAAAACCAGATAACATTTAACATAACCGGTCAGGCCAGCGTGCAGGGCGACAAATTCATGTTAAAAAGAGCGTTTAGCAACCTAATTTCCAATGCACTTCGCCATGGTTTTGATAATAGTGTTATTGCTATCGCTATCACCACAACAAAAAGTGATGTCGTTATTGCGATTACCAATAAAGGTGAAACGATTGCTCCTGAGCATTTACCACATCTATTTGAACGGTTTTATCGGGTTGATAAGTCTCGAACTCACAATACAGAAGAGCAAGCAGGGCTTGGACTTGGGCTTGCTATTACACAATCGATTGCTAGAGCGCACGGGGGGGATTTACACGTTTCATCCCATGAAAATGAAACGGTTTTTACATTAAATCTAAAAAAAGCTTAAGTTTTATATGATCCCTTTGGGAGTAATAATGAGTACAGAACCGTAACCCACAACAACGCTGCTGAACTCTATCGGTAACTTAAGTAAGTCTTTAACATGTTCAGTGCTAAAGACTTACCCTTTAATATGAACCTTAAAATATGTTCATATTAAAGGCTTTGTAAATACTCATCGGATTGAGATAATCAAACCAAACTCTTTTTCCATTTCCCGCCTAACATGCGTATATGGAAGGGAATACTTTTAATCGTTTCTTCTAATAACGACAGTGCAAATACCCACACTGCACTGAGCTCCCAATATAAAACAAATAACACAGAGAGTGGCAAAATTACAAACCATTGCGTGTAGGCATGTATTTTAAAAACGTGTTTCGCATCGCCACCAGCACGCAGTACATTACCGCAGAAAGTATTAGAGGTTCTTATAAAAGCAACAACAAATAAAATTGGCACGAATTGCCAAAGTGTATCAACCGTTTCTTGTTGTAACTCTGGATAAATGAGTCTAAATAGATAAAACATGCAAACATAAGCGAATGCGATGGCAATACCGATGAAAAAAGAGATTCTCCAGGTTGTTTTAACAAAGCCGTCAACTAAGCCCCATGATTTATTACCGAGTAACTGACCAACAAGAATGCTCGTCGCTTGAGCCCATGATGTTGAAAGTTGACCGCAGACTTTTACCCATGGTGCAATAAGCGTTAATGCAGCAAATTGATAAACACCCAGTTTTGCATAAATCATCATACAGATACTACCCACTAATACCGCACTAACAAAGGTACCTGCGATAGGAGTGGCATATTTTAGGTGGTATAACACATCTTCTTTGGTCAACTTAGCTTCCTTGGAAGCGCCATCCTCCACCACGTTTTGTTGTTGTTTTGAATAAAAAACAATGAGAAATAAAGTGCGGCATAAAACGGCAATGGTCGAACCTAATGCAGCTCCCGTTAACCCGAGTTCCGGCATACCTAGATAACCGTAAATAAAGATAAAGCTGACTAATACATTAACAGGAATTTCAATGATGTTAGCATAAAATGGAATACGGCTATTACCTGTGGCATTAAAATAGACGGTAATGTTTTGAGATATTGCCACACCGATGGTAACGAATGAAAAGACCCTTAAGTAATCGTAAGCCATCGCAGCAATTTCATCACTATCGGTGATCAACTCAATGAGCTGTTTCCCGACGGTAAAAATCAATACAATACCAATAATGGTAATGGTCGCATTAATAAAACGCCCTGAACGAAAGCCTCTACTGACCAGACCATTATTTTTTGCGCCAAAAGCTTGCGCGATAACAAGTTGTGTTCCGTTAGAAAAAGCAAATAACAATCCTAATATGATGCCGGCTATGCTTGCAGAAACCCCCATCGCAGCAAGTGATTCTTCGCCTAAAGGGGTAATTAATACCGTATCAATAACAAGAATGAGTTGTAATAAAATGGCATTCATCGCTATTGGCCATGCTAGACCGAATACTTTTTTTGTTGTGGGGGCTGTTGCAGTCATATTTTATCTCTGAGTCTCATATTTGAGCCATTTTAGCTTTTTGATAACATGGCTTATAGGCGTGTGTGTAAAGGTTGTAACATTAACGTTGGCTTTATTCACAAACTGGGAAATTAACGGCAATGTTTTTATATTCAATAATTTACTATGTCATAGACGCAAGTAAATCATTAATGAACGGCAAAATAACGGATTAAATTTATGCTAATATTTTTTTGTCTCCTTCAGGCACAGCTTGGGTCATTGCCACCTCTTTCTTTAACATAGGGGGAATAATCATCACGAAATAAACAATCGCAAACAACGCGGTGATGGTATTTGAGAAAAACATGGTATACCAAATCCCGTACTCCTCAACTGAAGGAAGAAATTGGTAGAAAAGCAGTATTCCTGGGATGCGAAGCCCCCAGAGACGAACGACATCAATTGCCAGTGAGAAAAGCGTTTTCTGAAAACTATTAAAAATGCCCTGTAAAGTGTGGAATATAGACCAAGCGATCACCGTCCAACCAACCAAACTGACATAATTAATCACATTTTGGTAAGTAACCGGATCATCTTCAGTAAGAAATTTTGCAATCGGGTATTTTATAACCTGAATGATAAGGGCAGCAGCAAAGCCAAATACCACTGAATAGATAATCCCTAATTTAATGGTCTCTCTGACTCTCTCAATTGAACCTCTTCCCCAGTTTTGAGCAATCAAGGGGATTAAGCCGCTACCGATCTCTTTGGCAGGACTAAATAACAATGAATGAATACGATTGCCAATGGCAAACGCAGCAACGGCTTGATGACCATATTGAACAATAAAAATATTAAGCACAACAAACCCAAATTGTGAACTTGCCTGTGATAAAGACAACGGCAACCCCACGGTTAATAACCTTTTCCAAATTTTAACTTTAGAAAATCTGGCAGGAGTGCGCCAATTCGGTTCAAATTCATGCTGCTCTTTTTTATAAAAGTAATAAACGATCGATATTTGAATCGCAGCTGTCAATAACGTCGCATAGGCGAGTCCATCAATTTCGAAATCAAACAGGTAAATAAATATCGCATTCATGATCGCGTTACAAAAAATACCAAAAATGGAGACAGCTGATATGATCTTCATTTTTCCTTGTGACTTAAAGAAACTAATATAGAGTTGAAACATCAACCTTAATGGGATGGAGAGAAATAGAATTCTTGAGTAGATGACCGATTGCTCATATAACTCATCTGAGAGCCCCACCGAACTCAAAATTGTAGGTAATAAAAAGAACCCCGGAATAGAAAAAAGAATAGATAACAGCAAAATAATAAATCTTAGCTGAGTTGCATAAGCTGAAGCTTCTTCATTCTCCTTTTGACCAAGCAGCGTTGCGGCAATGCTGACACCTCCCCTGATCATGCCCATACTTAATGCCTGTAGCATCATAAACAGGGGCGCGACAAACGCGATTGCTGCTACCTCTACGCTGCCTAATCGTGAAGCAAAAATCATATCCACGAAGCCATAGGAGGTAGTAACGAAACCAGATAACATCATTGGTGCAGTCATTTTGAAAATAAGTGCTTTAATCGGTTCTTTATGTAAATCTACTGCTGCTTTCATTTTCATCCTTGTTATTTACCAGCGCTATATTTCATTTTCTGCGTTTGTTTATAAATATTAATTGTTCCTAATTAACAATAAGAACTAAAAACACAGTTGCTATGACATTCACTTTTCAGTGACCATTATATTTATTTCAAATAGAATGATAATATAGCTAAAATGAAAATTACTTTTACCAGGTGGTAACAATGAAGTGGCAAGGTATTAATGAATTTGTGGCGGTAGCGGAAAAGCAAAGCTTCTCTTTAGCCGCTAAAAACCTAAAAATATCAACAGCTCAAGTTAGTCGTCAAATAACAGCCCTTGAAAAGCGTTTACAAATAAAATTGTTTTATCGCACTACCCGTAAAGTATCACTAACCCAAGAAGCACAACTATTTTATCAACATTGTCGTCACCTTTTAGATGACTTGGACAGCGCTGAACAAGCGATAACCAATCTTCAAAGCCACCCACAGGGAAAAATAAAACTTACCGCTCCAATGTCTTATGGGGAGCAAAAAATATTACCTTTAGTGAATGACTTTGTGGCGCTATACAAAGATATTGAAGTTGTGACAGAGTTAACCAGTCATCGCATTGATCTGATCGAGGGAGGCTTTGATATGGCAATACGGATGGGGCAACTACAAGACTCTAGCTTAATAGCGAGAAAACTGACTCAACGTGCTACCTATGTTTGTGCATCAGCGAGCTATTTACAAAAACATGGCCAAGTAGCGTTGATATCAGATTTAAAAAATCATAATTGTTTATTAGGAACGCATGATGCTTGGCGTTTTGTTGAACAGGGAAAGACCCGCAGCATTAAGGTTACGGGGAGCATTCGCTGCAATAGTGGTACTGGTTTGGTCGATGCCGCTTTGAAAGATATCGGCATCGTGCAACTGTCTGATTATTATTTGCAACCCTATATTAAATCAGGGCAATTAATACCCATACTCGAACAATTTAGAGAGCCAGAATCTGCTATTTGGGCGGTATATCCTCAAAATAGATACCTTTCACCCAAGATTCGCTTATTAATCGATTATCTCGCAGAGCATTTAAACTAATGAAGTCTTATCGATCCTGTTTCAAACCCAATAGATAATGCTTTATTTAACGCTCCTACCCTTATGAGCTTAATTGAAACTAAGAAAAGGTAGGTAACAGATCACGAATACCGTCAATAAACATCTGCACCGACATAATAAGCAGTAACATTCCCATTAACCGTTCTAATGCTGTCAACCCCTTCACTTTCAGAAGTTTGTAAAGGTTAGGAGAGAAAAGCAAAACCAGTGAGGCAAGTCCCCACGCCAATAACAATGAGATAAACAAACCACCGGTGTGATCTGCATTGGTTTTCGCTAAAACCAATAGCGTCGCTAACGCAGCTGGGCCTGCAATCATTGGCATTGCAATCGGCACGACTAAGGGTTCATCACCTTTTTTGGTAGCAAACATATCGCTGCCATTCGGGTCTGGAAATATCATTTTTAATGAAATAACGAAAAATATGATACCACCAGCAATGGTGATTGATTGTGTTTCAAGATGGAATAGACTTAGGAACTCCTCTCCAAAAAACATAAAAACCACTAAAATAAGCAATCCGATGAGCATCTCACGGATGATTATTTTTGAATGCTTCTTCTTATCTATATTTTTTAAAATACTAAGTAGCAAAGGAACATTGCCAAAGGGATCTAAAATGAAAAACAGTAAAACGGCCGTTGAAAATATCGGAAATGTAGTTTCCACCTGTATATTCCTTATACAATAAATAAGTGTTGTTATCCGTATTCGGCATTGTAATTTGTTATCAACAAAGTGCAATTTATTCCTCAGTTAGTCACCTCGTTAATATCTTGATCGAATACCTTTGGGTATCAAGTAACCACTCCTGTATAAGTAAATTAGACTTTATCTCTCATTAACGATGCTCAATGCCAAATTAAATAGATTTGTATCAATATACACAATAGATCCGCCAATAATAGTCTTTTGGTTTTTTACATAATTGCTATTATGTGGGGAATAATTACAAATATAAACAATGCGATAAGTGTCTTTCCTTGTCGAAACACAGCAAATCGAGAGCACGAATAGTATTCGAGTAATATCTATCAATCACCATAAAAATTAAGGTTTCACATTATGAATCTGCCTGACGTTCTATTTAACTATATTGGACAACTACCAGAGTGCCCAACCTGGGATGCAGCAACTAATACTTTGCTGTGGACAGACATTCTTGAACAACAGATACATCGCTTCTGCCCTGAATCAAAAAATCATACCGTGCTTTCTTTTAACGAAGAAGTAGGCTGTTTTGCACTAAGAGAAAAAGGTGGCTTTATTTTAGCAATGCGCACCGGTATTTTCTTAGCCGATGAACATGGTGCTATACAGTCTCAAGTATGTGACAACCCGAACAACCCTTTACTAGCCCGCTTTAATGATGGCGGCGTCGACCAAGATGGGCGATTTTATGCAGGCACTTATTGGACACGAAAACCATTTAATGGCGCACTACTCGTACGTGTCGATACAGATCTAACTCCTAAGGTTATCCAAAGTGATATTCTTGGTGCAAATGGGCTGGCATTTAGCCCAGATAAACAATGGATGTATACCTGTGACACACCAAATTATGTGATGTACAGAACACCAATGCTTGAAGATGGCGGGTTAGGTTTACGGGAAGTTTTCAAACGATTCCCACTTGGCCATGGTCGCCCCGATGGTGCAGCAGTTGATGTGGAAGGTTGTTATTGGACTGCACTGTTTGACGGTCACCGTATCGCACGTATTAGCCCAACGGGAGAAGTGTTAGAAGAGCATCAACTGCCTGTTCGCTGTCCAACAATGGTTTGCTTCGGCGGCGAAGATATGAAAACCCTTTATATCACCACGACACGTGAAAATATGAGTGAAAGTGAAGTTGAAGCACGTCCTTTATCTGGCGCATTATTTACCATGCGTACAAAAGTGGCAGGCATGGTTAAACCTAATTTTAAGGGATAAACCTAGTATTCATTAATGAATCACTACCACATACACTGTCATTGAAATAAACACTAACTTATACGGCTATAAGTTAGTGTTTGATTACTATTCGGTTAATAAGCGTTAAATTTATAAAGCACTAAAGTAGGATTTTAAGGCTTTTAAGCGCACGGTCGCACCGCCAATAATGTCCATAAACCCTAAAATAGGCAGTGGCTTTTCAGCGGATATCCAAGCAGAACCAGTTGCGCCAATCGGTACATTGTAACCTTCAGGCTCCACAAACTCGATAATCACAGTACGACCATGCGAGCCGGCATTATTGCCAACATGTTGCCTTACTTGCTGATCTGAAGCCCGATTAGTTACCATCGCTTCCCCAGTGCCCGCAGTCAAACTGTGTACACGCCCTCGAAATATCTCTCCAGGGAAAGCATCCACATAAAACTCAGCAAACTGCCCTATTTTAATGTAACTATAGGCTTGATCAGGAATACGCATCTCTAAGAACTTTTTACTGGTATCGTAAATGTGCAAATTACCTAAACGACTGCCATCAGCTAATGTCGTGATAGACATCTGGCCATCAAATGGGGCACGTACCGTTTTACGATCGTTATCCCACTTTGCTGCATTAATATCTGCTTTCAATTTATTAATATCAGCATTATTGACGATGATATTCGCTTCTGCGCTTTCGATTTTTGCAAGTAGATCATCGCGACTAGATTCGCTTGCATAATCATTTAATTTCGTTAATCGATTCAGATTTTTATAGTCATTTTTGATGGTTACATTTAATGATGCGATGGTCGCTTGTTTCGCATCAACCTGTGCCATTAATGCTTCAATTTTTTCATTACCATCAATAGAGACGAGCTGATAAATTAAATCGCCTTTTTTAACCACTTGGTTATGGACAACATGTACCGATTCAACTTGCTCACCGAATAATGGGCTTAACACCGCATGGGGAGCTTTAACGGTTGAGCTATCGGTTAAATCCGCTGGAGACCAAAAACGATGTGCTGTAAATAACATCGCGCAAAGAAAAAGACCAAACCCGACATAAATAACCGCATTGCGTAATGTCCATTGAATAACACCTGTTTTAACTAAAATCCAGATGATAAAAACATAAGGTAACATTATCTCCTTCATTGTTTATCTCCTCTGCGACCATTAGCAATAATCTCAGAAACCTTTTGTGCAAGTAAATCCCAGCGTGTAAAGGCAATAATAACGGCTACCACCCACCACGCTTTATGGATAAATAAACCACATAACGACAGAGCAAAAACCAGCTGTATTTGCTGACTAGAGATCGCCTTTGCTTTGTGCACGGCAACTTCATGTAACTCCCAGAGCAACCAAAGCAAGTAAGCAAATATCGACAACGTGATCACAAAAATAACGCCCATAAAAATTTCAGAGTCAAGTAGCCCTAAAATGGTTGGATACCCATCCACAAAATATTCTGCAGGGATCTGCTTGCCATGAATTGTTGCTAATGTTGAAATCAACACTGAGAAACCAATAAAAACAGCCAAATAAATAGATAGCTTAACTGTTTTCAGCAATCCGCTTGCGATCTTCTTCCTAAATGTTTTTGGAGGTGCTAATTGAGCAACCTCTTCAACTATTAACTCAGTCATAACTGACCCCTATTGATTAACTAAAAGCTTAATGACGCGGTAATAAAGTGGATACGGTTATTGTTGTACTTACCGTTTAACAACCCCATATCGGTTATTTCACCATCACCCAATGATTGGTACTGATAAGCCAAGCCAAGAGTCATCTCATTCTCAAGTTTTTTCTCTGCTCCTAAGCCCAAGCGCCATTGCGCATCGAGTGGTAATGCATGACCACGGTTTTCTGCACTTAGCGGACTGCTATCTGCACTAAAACCAGAGTGTAACCTCCAACTATTAAGCTGATAGCTAAACGCAATACCAGCGCCATAGGTATCATCATAACCCTTAGCAAATTGACTCCACTGTTGCCAGTTTGCATTGACCATTACATTTAAGTTGTTTGATATTTGATGTTGAACACCTAGCTCTACACTTTGCGGCCAATTAATTTCGCGGCTTAATTCCTTGTTGCCTACAGAGGTATCTAAGTCATATTGCACCCCATAGTTGTAAACTGCGCCGATGTGAGTACTTTCATTGATTTGATACAGTGAAGACAGGGAAAAAGAGGGACTCCAGTCATCTATATCTACTTCTTGCCCCCTCGCTAATTGAGTTTGTAATCCGCCATATTGTGCAATCACAGAACCACCCAAGGCGAAGCGATCATTTACTTGATAAGAAGCAGATGCACTGATGTTTAAAGTAGTGATGGTACTTGACTCAATACGCCCCAAGCCTGCAATACCATTATCATATTCCAGCCCTAAACCACCAGGTGAGTGCAGTGCAACACCACCGACCCATTGCTCATTAAAACGTTTCGCATAAGAGATATGCGGTATAACCAGCCCTTCGCTGCTATTTGTCGCACCTCGATTATCTCCTTCAAAATCACTGTTAATATCTAAGTACTGTAACCCAAACATAAAACTTGAATCTTCGATGCCCGATAGACCAGCTGCGTTGGCAACAACAGCCGAAGCATCACGATTATTGGTCACGTTACTGACACCCGCAGTAGCGGTACTTTGCGTTGTGCCAATTTGAGATAAACTGAGTCCACCAGCATAGCTAGCACTGGTCAGTATTAATAAGGAAACAGAAACAGGCGTGGTGATTTTATTAAACATTTTTAACCTACTTTTATGATCATTTTTGATGCGTTACTTTTATTATTCCCTGCGTTAAAACGGTGTACCGTTAACACCCCAGTGTCTGTTATCACGCTGCTATATACTCCATCACTAACGACTAAATAGTATGGTATAGGCAATAGTTGGTTATCAAAAACTAAGGGGAAATCAGGCATAACAAGGGGAGTACGACAATTGTAATTTTAACGAGGATATTGCAGGGTTCACAATATCCTCGCTATGACGTAATTACTTGATTACTTTTTGGCGAACTTGTTCAAGCTGCTGTAATTTACCTTGAAGCATATAAGTATTTTGATTGAAGTTACCAGGGTTCAATACTTGACTCTCTTGACGAGGGTAATCTGCTAATGTGCCAATAAACTCTTCTACTTGATTACCGACTGGAACAAATAACCACATGTTATCGGCCATCCAGCGTAGGTACATAGCGGACTCATGCGGTGCTTTTTCGAATGGGTCTGCACGTAAATGAACGACTTGTGGCCAGTTCGATTGGAAACGAACCGCATCGGTAATATTACCTTCCATTGTTGCAAACGACACTTTAAAGTCGCCAGTACGTACCGCGTTTAATTCAGCATTTGCTGAGAAATAAAGCATACCGTCACGTGGTCCCTGCTCCTCTTTACCTTCAAAGTAAGGCAGGAAGTTGTAGCCATCCATATGC
Organism: Psychromonas marina; assembly: GCF_030161115.1. GTDB lineage: Bacteria > Pseudomonadota > Gammaproteobacteria > Enterobacterales > Psychromonadaceae > Psychromonas > Psychromonas marina. The sequence goes on along the minus strand of NZ_BSPQ01000010.1, from coordinate 164,589 downwards.
ACACGCCAGTTTTTACCATTATAGTTAGCGCCCTTTTCTGACTTTAATTTTTCAACAACGTTATCATCACCTGCAGCCGCCAATAATGTTGGTAACCAATCTTTATGTGACATTATGTCGTTAATTTTAGTACCAGGGTCAATCACACCAGGCCAACGAACTAATTGAGGAACACGCATCCCACCTTCAAAGGTTGTTCCTTTTTCACCGTGGAAGAAAGTTGCACCACCATCAGGCCATGACACCGTTTCTGCACCGTTATCGGTAGAGTAGATAACAATCGTATTATCAGTAATACCTAATGAATCGATTTTATCTAATAAAATACCAATGTGGTCATCATGTTCCATCATGCCATCCGCATAGATAGAGATGCCTGAAATGCCTTGGTACTTCTCTTGTAAACGTGTCCAAACATGCATACGTGTCGTGTTATGCCAGATAAAGAAAGGTTTTTTAGCATTAACCGCTTTCTCCATAAAGGCGAGCGACTCTTCTAAGAACTCTTCATCGGCATTTTCCATACGCTTACGCGTCATTGGACCCGTATCTTCAATCTTGCCATCAGCAGTTGATTTAATCACACCACGAGGGCCATATTTTTTAGCGAATTCAGCATCTTTCGGGTAGTAGTATGTCTCCGGCTCCTCTTCCGCGTTTAAGTGGTAAAGGTTACCGAAGAATTCATCAAAACCGTGTGCAGTAGGAAGATGTTTATCTTGATCACCCATGTGGTTTTTACCAAACTGCGCGGTCATATAACCTTGCTCTTTTAACAGATCAGCAATAGTGGGTGTCCAATCGGGAATACCCGCATCAGAGCCAGGCATACCGATTGTTAATAGGCCTGTACGAAATGGTTCTTGGCCAGTTAAGAATGCCGCACGACCTGCTGTACATGATTGCTGACCATAATGGTCCGTAAATAACGCCCCTTCGTTAGCAATACGGTCGATGTTAGGTGTGTGATAGCCCATCATGCCATTGTTGTATGCGCTGATATTAAAAATACCAACATCATCGCCCCAAATCGCAAGGATATTAGGTTTCTCTGCTGCGTTTGCAACCGTTGAGGCTGCGACCAAACCTGAACATAACGCCACTTTATTAAAACTAAATGATTGTGCCATACGTACTCCGATATATTTTTTTACAAAATTAAGAATTGATTTCTTAGACGTTTAGATTATATGGAGTAGGAAAAATTATTCACCGAATAGCGGGTATAACCTTTGGCTATACATAGTTATTAGTAAAATAGTTTAAGATACCTGAGTGTAAAGACCAATCAAAATATGGCTAAATCTATACTCCGGAGAAATAAATGAATAAGACGTTAGACAGCATCAATGCATTAATCAAGCAAGTTGAAAAATCTGTGATTGGGCAACCTCATGTCATTAAAGCATTAGTCATTGGTTTGCTCACCAAAGGGCACGTATTATTAGAAGGGTTACCTGGCACAGCTAAAACACGCTCTGTAAAATCACTTGCTGATACCATGAGTGCTTCTTTTGGACGCGTACAATTCACTCCGGATCTACTGCCTTCAGATATAACCGGTACCATTCAATATCAAGATAATAACGGCACACCACTATTAACCTTTCAGCAAGGGCCACTGTTTAATAACCTTGTTTTAGCGGATGAAATCAATCGTGCGCCAGCAAAGGTACAAGCGGCACTATTAGAGGCAATGGCTGAGAGTACTGTTACGGTAGGAGATACTAGCCATCAGCTCGATGAGATTTTTATGGTATTAGCGACTCAGAATCCCGTTGAACAAGAAGGTACCTACCCTTTACCTGAAGCGCAAATGGATCGCTTCATGATGAAAGTAAATGTTGATTACCCAGACGATGATGCTGAATTGGATATTATTCGTTTAGTCCGAACTGAAGAAAAATCAGCGCTTGTTGTTGAGCAAATGACACAACTAAAAATTGATCCAAAATTGTTTTTAACGGCACGTAAACAGGTAAGTGACATTGCCGTTTCCGCAGTCGTTGAAAGATATATGGTGGCATTGGTGATGGCAACTCGTCAGCCAAAACGCTACCCAGACTCCCCTTTAGCGAGCTGGATAAAAACCGGTTCGAGTCCTCGCGCGACGATCGCACTCGATAAATGCGCACGTGCACATGCATGGTTATCAGGTCGAGATCATGTTTTACCCGACGATGTGAGAAGCATTGCTCACTCGGTTTTATCTCATCGTATAACCTTAAGTTATGACGCGCTTGCTGATGATATCGATGGTAAAGAGGTGGTCAACACACTTTTAGATAATGTACTCATTGGGTAGCAGGTAATGAGCAGACTAACATTCAACGCCCAGAAACCGTCACCACTTGATGCACGATTACACGTCGATTATCGCCATTTAGTCAAACTCCAAGCATTGAGCCATTCATTTCGACTGTTACCCAAGTGGCAAGCGAAAAGCTTAATGTCAGGTCGCCATCATTCACAGTTTCGTGGCAGAGGCTTAAATTTCGAAGAGTTAAAGCATTATCAAATGGGCGACGATATCCGTAATTTAGATTGGAAAGTTACCCTTAGAACAGGGCAACCCCATGTACGTTTGTATAGCGAAGAGAAAGATCGCAATGTGATAATACTGGTTGATCAAGGCGCTAATATGTTCTTTTCATCCATCGATACCATGAAATCAGTCGTTGCAGCAGAAGTCGCGGCATTAATCTCATGGCGTGTATTACGTGAAGGCGATCGTATTGGTTTATTAATAAAAAACACAACAGAGCTGGCATGGTCAGAACCGATGCGAGGACAGCAGCACGCCTTGCATCTATTAAAAACGCTCAGTCAAAGTAATCAATCATTGAACGTAGCATCACAGGATCATATCACTTTCTCAGATAGCTTAATGACCTTAGCCAAACGCGATTTACGTCAATCAACCATCATTATATTAAGTGATTTTTTAACCCTAAATGAAGATGACATTAGCAAATTAAAAAACATTCAGCGCAGCAATGATCTATTAGCGATACGTATTTCAGATCCGATGGAACATCTCATTCCCAAACAGGGAACTTGGGTTATGGGAGATGGTGATTTTCAATTTAGCCTAGATCGACAACAACAAATTTCTCAAGTCAATCAGCACCTCTCTGCTACGGCAGCAGATAATGCAATGAAGCTAAATCATTTAATGGCACGCAACAATTTACCGCTTGTTGAATTAAGCACAGACGGCCATCACTTAAGCCAACTCAAACGCGCAATTGGAGCTTAACAATGCCGCATACACCTCCATCAACCTATATTTTACGTGACCTTATCGAGGTCCAGACCAGTGATGCAGTTTCATGGTGGCCGGGAATTGACCATCTACCAATAGGATGGTGGTATGTACTCACGTTGTTAAGCTTAATGAGCATAGTAATGGTGCTCATTACATTACGCCATGTTTGGAAAAATAGGTATCGCCGTGAAGCACTAACAGCACTTCAAATTATCATGTCTAATAAAAAAAATAGTCAGACGAAAGCAGAATCAGTCATTAATCAGACCGCGGCGGAACAACATTTTTATACCCTTAAACAGGTGTTATTTTATCTCGAGCCGCACTCTGCAACCTTAGCTGATAACGCTGTGTTAGTTCATTTGGATCGGTTAATTAAAAGCAACACATGGCAGAGTGAATTAGGACAGCGTTGGATCAATAGTTTATATAATCCGAATGTAAATTTAAGTCATGATGATATCCACCGCTTAAACAAACAAAGCCAACACTGGCTTAAGCATCATAAAAATCAATTTTCTTTTAAACCACTGCAATTATTGAAGGGGCAATAACATGTCTTCTCTTGAACTCACATATCCTTGGTTATTGTTATTGTTGCCTCTACCATTGCTGGTGATGCGTTTTAGCAATGCTTATAAAACCAAGAAAACTGCGTTGAAAGTTCCCTTTTTTAAGACTCTGATCGACACACTCAATGAGAAACCCAGTGAAGGTGCAAGCATGCTTAAAGCGAACTTGTGGCAACGAACCCTGTTGGTATTTACTTGGATCTGTTTAGTCTTCGCGATGACTAAACCAACCCAGTTAAGTGCGCCGCAATTACGCGAGCAATTAGGGCGTGATGTGATGATTGTTCTCGATTTATCGGGATCCATGAATGAAGCTGACTTCGTTGATAGCGAGGGTAATAAAAGTACACGCATTGACGCAGCTAAACACGTTTTGCAAGATTTTTCTGCGTCGCGACAAGGCGACCGCTTAGGATTAATTTTGTTTGCTGATGCTGCTTTCCTACAAACCCCTTTCACTGCAGATATCGCGGTATGGCAAACATTATTAGTACAATCGGATACCGGTATGGCAGGACAAAGTACCCATTTGGGGGATGCTGTAGGCCTGGCAATAAAAGTCTTTGAACAAGCCGAGCAAGATAAAAGCAATCAACAAAAAAACAGAGAAAAAGTAGTCATTTTATTAACCGACGGTAATGATACGGGCAGCTTTGTCAGCCCTATCGATGCTGCAAAAGTTGCAGCCGTAAAAGGTATCCGCGTACATGTTATTGCAATGGGAGACCCCGCAACGGTTGGCGAACAAGCATTAGATATGCAAACCATCGATCGAATTACCCAAGAAACAGGCGGGCAAACCTTTAAAGCACTCGATAAACAGCAATTAGACCAAGCGTACCAGACTATCTCTGAGCTTGAACCACAACTGTTCAACAGCACCAGTTATCAAATCACACACACCTTGCATCACTACTTGGTGATCGTCATTGTGTTGCTTTATTTATCCGCTTTTAGCCTGAGCTTATTAATACAAAAAATAAAGACACGTAAAACCAGTAAACATCAGGGAGAGCAACATGTTTGATTACTCTTTTGTCAGTTTATTGTCGGCAAATTTTCATTTTATTCGGCCCATGCTTTTATTACTCATTTTACCACTGGCACTCATTATTGCTGTACGCTGGCAGCGCAGTAATGGCGAACAATCTGAGCAAGTTTTACCCGAACATTTACACAAAGCGTTAACCGTTGGCGAGCTAGGCTGGCGAAAACGTCTGCCACTTAAACTACTCACAGTACTATTGTTACTTGCTATTGTCAGTAGCGCAGGGCCGACTTGGACACGTTATGACTCTCCTTTTAACGAAGATAAAGCAGCATTACTGGTAGTGGTTGACTTAAGTCAGTCGATGCTTGAAAAAGATGTCGCACCAAATCGTTTAATTCGCACTCAGCATAAAATAATAGACTTAATTGAGCAACGAGATGGTGGACGAACGGGGTTAATTGCTTATGCAGGCTCGGCACATGTGGTGATGCCATTAACAGCAGATAAGCAAGTATTTACCCCCTTTGTTAGTGCACTCTCTCCTGAAATAATGCCGATAGAGGGTAAACAAGCACAACAGGCGCTACCCCTGATCGATACATTATTATCAGAACAGAAAGGTGCGAGTATTTTATTAATCACCGATGGCATGGTGCCAACGGCGATTAATGCTTACCAAGATTATTTTAGTAACTCCCCCCACCAGCTCTTAATACTCGGTGTTGGCGATACACAGCGTGAAGCGACCCTGCCACTTGATGTCAGATCACTTCAAGAGTTAGCTAATAAAACCGATGCGAGCCTAAGATTAATCTCAGTGGATGACCAAGATGTGCAAGCCCTTGCAAAGCAGATTGCACGTCATATGGAAATTGCTAGCGATAGCATGATGCCTTGGCAAGATATGGGCTATTACCTGCTGTTTCCAATGTCGTTGTTACTGTTGTTATGGTTTAGAAAAGGTTGGTTGGTTAACTGGTCGGTAGTATTAGTCATTGCGGGTAATAGCCTATTGATGCCCACACCTGTTCATGCATCAGAGGGTGCTCTATTACAGCAACAAACAATGCCTGTTGAAGTACAACAACGGGAACAAAAAAATGCCACTCTCACTACAACAATATGGCAAACCACACAGCAAGCTTGGTTTGACCTATGGCTAACACCCGATCAGCAAGGGGATCGCGCCTTACATAAAAAACAGTATTTACAAGCCGCGCAACATTATCAAGACCCTTTTCTCAAAGGTATCGCCTATTATTATGCAGCTCAATTTAAAGCAGCCCAAATCAGTTTCATGCAACAGCCTACACCACAAAGCCTTTTATATGCCGGTAATGCACTCGCAAGGCAACGTGAATATATTGCGGCAAGAAACTTATTAGTTGATCTGGGTAAGCAGATGGATCAAGCACCACGTGAATCTGACGTTTTATTACGGGCAGATGTCAGCAATAACTTAGCAGCTATTCAGAAGATTATTGATGATATCAATCGTTATAGTGAGAGCCAGAAAGGCACAACAGATGGCCTTGAAGAGTCATTTGAATTAGATAAAGAGGATCCTATCACCTCCGATGGATTTGAAGAGATTGCACCACAAGAAGTACTGCATAAAGAAACCTTAAATGCTCGCGAAATATTGGGTAGTGAAGAGTTAGCCAATAAATGGTTAAACCGCGTTGAAGCGGATCCAACACGTTTTTTACAAGCTAAATTTTATTTACAGCTACAGTCACAATTCAGTGAGGATCAATAATATGAGACGTTCATTGCCCATCATTACTCAGCTTATTGCTCGTTTAACCCTGTGTATTTTAGTGTTATCAATAATGTTATTAAGCGCCCCAACAGCTTTGGCAATGACTATCAGTGATTTACACAAGCAGCAGTTATTAACTGTCGATACTTGGTTGACTACAGAAACGAGCTCAAATAAACCAAACTCAGATAAGTACAAGGATAACAATCAACTCAGCGCTGTCGTTGGTGAACAGATTATTTTAAATATAAAATTAGGAACTAACCGCTGGTTTACAGCAGGGACACAAATACCTGCGCTTGAGTTACCCAATGTAATGAGTCGTCAACGTGAACAGTTCTCAGTTAATACTACTCAACGAATAAAGGGTGAAACGTGGTATTTCCAATTATGGCAGATATCCTTATTAGCACAGGCACCGGGGTATTATGAAGTGCCCGCTTTGGATTTAAACATTGAAGTGATGTCACCTAAAAATAAAAAAACAGCAGGAAAAATTACCAGCCAAACACAACAATTTTCTGTTACGTTACCCGATGCTAGGCAAGTGAATAGCCCGTGGTTTAGTGCCTCTGATATTAATATCAAGCAGCAATGGCAACAATCGAATGTCACCTTACATGTTGGCGACAGTATTACACGTAGCATCACCATTCATGCCACCGATAGTTTGTCAGTATTATTACCAAACTCTTTACCACAACAAGCAAATGAACAATTGCAGACTTATCACTCACCTCCTCAACTTGAAGATACAGAGCAACGTGGTCATTATTTAGCAAAACGAACCGATCAACACACTTATATTCTGCAAAAAGGGGGAGAAATCACCTTACCTGATGTGACGATTCAATGGTGGGATACAAAAAATAATGAAATGAAACAACAGGTAATAAGTGGGCAACACCTAATGGTTCAACACACCTTCAGCTCTTGGTTAGCAGCTTATAGCAACGCCTTAATTATGATCACGATATTAGTCATCGCTTTAGTGCTACTTATTCTAGGGACAATAAAGCATTATCAGCACCACGTTAAACCACGTTGGTGGTTATATTTCAAAGCGGTCAACGCAAAAGCTTGGCCTCAACTACTGATCCTACTGTATCAAAAAGTGCGCCATAGCAATCAGCAGGTAACACTGAGTGAAGGTATCGAAAACCAACAGCAACACAACGTTATGGCTCTGCAAAAGCGTATTTGTCAGCCTATCCAAACTGATAAGCGACAAATTAAATTAGCATATCAATTGTGGTTTTCCGTTAACAATAAAGAGGACAAAAGCGGGTCGAAAAAGCGCAGGTCTATCTGGGCGATTTTGCTACCTCGCGCACTACCACAATTATCAAAAGAGATTAAAATAACCGACAATAAAGACTAAAAGATAATTAACGTAAGTTGATGCACATAGTTGTTCACTTTGTGACACTTACAACTTAGAAGTTAGTTGTTTTAACTCGCAAAATAGATCCGCTATTTACTGTGATTGGTATGTGTAAATAGTTTATGATTAGTGTGTTCATAGCTCACAGGCAGAAGCACAAAATGAAAAATACCGACTTAAATCTTATACCAATATTTGTAGCCATATATGAAGAGCGTAATTTATCCAAATCGGCAGAGCGTTTAGGCATCACCCAGCCTGCGGTAAGCAAAGCACTCAAGCGCTTACGTGATATTTATAATGACTCATTATTTTTACGTGATAGTAGCGCGATGCTGCCGACGCCGCGTGCAATGGATATTTATCCCGCAATGTCAGCTGCATTATCCAATTACACAAGCACCATTAATGTTAATGGCGGTTTTGATCCTGCAACCGCTGAACGCGTTTACTCTTTTGCGGTGATCTCAGGCCTTGGGCATACATTTTTACCCTTTGTGTTCAGCCACCTCCGAACGCTAGCCCCTAATATACATTTTGAAATCCACCCCAAATTTTCAAAAGACACTGAACTGGATTTGCGTTTACAACGCTATGATTTTGTTATTGATGCTGAGCATTTTTCCCCCTCTTTCATCAACACACACCACTTATTTGATGAAGAAATTGTGGCCATCATGAATAAAGATCATCCAAGAATTAATGATGAGATGACCTTAGCGCAATTCTTAGCTGAAGAGCACACCGTTGTTTCAGGGTGGCAAGTACGAAGTAGTATGATGAGTTCAGCCCATATATCAGAATTAAATTCTCGTAAAGTGGCCTATCGAAGTAGTGCGATTACTGAATGTCTGCCCATTGTTGAACAAACTGATCTGTTAGCTTTATGTTCAAAAGCAATAGTGGAAAAATATTTACCTATTTATGACGTTAAGTATTTTCCTCTCCCACTTGCAAAAAAACATCTGAGTATCAATCTCTATTGGCACCCTTCTAGAGACAATGATCCTGGGCATGCATGGCTTAAGGAGTTACTGATACAACAAGGTGTTTTATTTAAAAACAGTAAATAACATGCATAAAAATAGCAAAGCATGACAAGCGGTTACTTGCCATGCTTTAGCTGTTACTGACCTTGCTGTTGGCGTAAACCATCCACGACCTCTTGTGGAGCTATTTCAGCTAAGGCCGTAATACACTGCTCAGTGTTTTGATGTGCATTACGAATATAAATATCACACATGGCATATAAATTTTCCGGAGAACCAGAGATAAGGTAAGCTTTCTCAAATGATTTAATTGATTGTTCGATTTCTAATGGCTCCTGCAAAACACCATTTAGATACCAGTAATAAGCATTATCAGGGGCTAGCTCAGTCGCGATTTTCATCGATTCTGCTGCGACCTCCTTTTGCTGTAATCGAACTAATGCTAATGCTTTAGCATAATGTAATGTAGCGTCTTCATTATCAAATTGGATACCTTTTTCGAGAATATCTAATGTTTCCTGGTTTTTCCCTTGTGCGTAATAATTATGTGAAAAACTCAAAAATAACGCGACACTCTTTTGATCATAGGTTAATAGATTTTCATATATGGCTTGTGCTGATTGATAGCGAAACGTCCAACGATAAATATCTGCCAATAATAACTGCTGCGTATAAGATTGATCATCTATCAGCTGTGTAATTAATTCATCAGCTTGAGCACGCACATTTGCTTGTTGGCCCATTTGTAACTGCTCAAAATCTTTAAGCAGATGTATTATCGCTGCACTTCGAACCGATGATTCTTCAGCTGCTAATAAAGGAGAAACCATACGATAACGATGCGCTAACGGGTAAGGCGCCACAGCACCAATCGCTGCTTCGCGAATCATCGCATTCTCATCTTTAAGCCCACGAGCCGCTGCGACTAGGCTGTTTTGATTAGGGTGTTGGCTAATAAAATTTAAGGCTTGTACTCGATTTTCAATCGATTCATTACTATTTTGTGCAACAAAAGCCATGCTTTCTGGCGTAACATTCACATTATTTTCCTGTGTTTGTAACTCTTCAGCACCTAACGGTAAACTCATGCTTAGCATCAGTACAAAGGCTGAAGTAAGTAATCCTGATGCAAATGCGGGTAGACGAGGGTTCATAATACGTACCTTAAATATAGATCTAATAAATCAAGCGCGGATCAACGTTATAAATGGACCGCGGATTGTTAATAATTGCCAAATATTATTATTGCTCAGCCGCAGCCATCATCACTTTATCGTTATACTTGCCATGTGCGACGGGATGCCCTGTATGGCGTAAAATATGCGCAAGTGGCTTATCAATATGTGCAAAAAATTTCTTCCATCCTGCGCACAGATAGTTAAGGCCAGGTTCACCCGCTCGATTGCTAATAAAGCGATTTTTAGGGCACTCACCATAACAAGCGAATTGGTAATCGCATTGTTTACATTGTGAGTTCATATCACGTGATTTTGAAAAACCGAACGCTTGCTGCTGTTTTGAGAATGCCATTTTATCAAGTGGAGTCTCATTAATATTACCTATTTTATACTCAGGATAGACATAATGGTCACAGGCAAAAACATCACCATTAGGCTCTAACGCAAGTCCTTTACCGCACAGCTCGCCTAATGTGCATAATGGATTCTTATTACCCATCCACGCTTCAACACTGGCTTCAAAGTATTGCACCATCACCTTGCCAAAGTCATTCATGACCCATTCATTGAAAACGACAACTAAAAAATTCCCCCATGCTTCATCTGAAACACACCATGGCTCCATGATTGAGTCTTGATCACCTGGGATAAGGCGGTTATCACCTTGACGATATTGAATTTTTTCTGCATCGGTTTGTGGTGCATCTGTACGAAATGTTTTTTGCTCAACAATTGGAATAAATTGCATTTGTGGCGACTTAACCACATCACGTAGAAATCGATACACTTCAAGCGGGCTCTGCCCCGTGACATTATTGACACAGGTTAACGTCGCAAATCTAACCTTATATTTATGCAATAACGCCACACCGGCCATCACCTGTTTAAAGGTGCCACGCCCAGCACGATTAGTGCGATAAGTATTATGCATTAACTCAGGGCCATCAATACTCAAACCAACTAGAAAGTTATTAGCTTTTAAAAATTCACACCATTTATCGTTGAGTAACGTACCGTTAGTCTGTAAATCATTTGAGATAACCACACCCGGTGGACAATATTTGTGTTGAAACTCAACCACTTTTTTAAAATAATCAACTCCTAACAGTGTGGGTTCTCCGCCCTGCCAAGAAAAAATAATTTCAGGTGTGTTTTGCTGCTCTATGTATTGTTTAATGTATGTTTCAAGTAGTGCTTCATCCATTTCTGGCGAACACCCTTTTTTATAGGCTAATAGATCTTGTTTACTCAAGTAATAGCAATAATCACAGTCGATATTACACACCGCCCCGATAGGTTTAGCCATCACATGCATGCGCTTGGAAGCTTTACCATTAAACTGGACCGGTTTAATTAAATTCATATCATTACCTCTTAATTGCATTTACTGAGCAAGCCTTATTAATATTTTTATAGCCTGTTTCGATTAGGTTAAATTGTAAGCTATTCACCTCGCAGATTTAAGGGCAATTTAGCTATACCTAATATAACCAAAAGTTTGCTTATCAGATGCACAAAGCCGCCTATAATTGGCGTTCTAACAAATTGCTTATAAAAAGGGTTCACAATGAACACAGCTACTACCCATCATGATCAGCCCACAACCTCTTCATGGATAATAGGTAACAGTCGATTGATGATATTTAATCTATTGAGTGCAGTAACAATCTTATTGATCAGTGGCTGTAGCTCGCTGTCTCAGAAAACTTCAAACCACCCAGTGTCTGTTGCGATTATGCAAGAGATGGTATTAGTTGAAGGTGGAACATTTATGATGGGATCTGATTCAGAGACAGCAAAAAAATCTGAGCAGCCAGCACATGAAGTCAGTGTCGATAGTTTTTACATCGCTAAATATGAAGTAACTCAAGCTTTATTTGAGTCGGTAATGGGTGGTTCAAACAGTTTCTTTGTTGATCCAAACACCCCTGTTAATAACCTTAGTTGGCAACAAGCGGTTTATTTTGTTGAGCGCTTAAATGAATTAACAGGAGATAATTTCCGCTTGCCAACTGAAGCAGAGTGGGAGTTTGCAGCCACAGGAGGAAATCACTCTAAAGGTTATACATACAGCGGTTCAAACAATATTGATGATGTCGCATGGCATGCCGGAAACGCAAATAACCGCGCTCAACCAGTAGGCCTTAAGAAACCAAATGAACTTGGATTATATGATATGACGGGTAACGTGGGCGAATTTGTCATCGATCAATTTGATGAGTTATTTTATCGCTACTCACCAAAACACAATCCGAGTAATGCCCAGCATTCAGATGTTAACCTCACGCACAAAACCACACGTGGTAGCAGCTTTGCTTATGACGCCAATGAATCAGAAAATTTCCGTCGTGATTTTGCTAGCCAATCAATTTTAATGTCCGATTTAGGGCTACGTTTAGCAAAAGACGCTAATTAATGCCCAACTGTCTTATGGTTACTTCATTAGACACTTTTTTATAACTAATAATTACTTATTTTATTAAGGAATGGATCATGGATCAGCTGAAATTTCCAGTGTTAACGCTAGCCTGCGCTATCGCGAGTGTTAGCTCTTTTTCTGTATTAGCTAACCCTGCGACACCTAAGCTTGTAGTGCAAATTACCGTTGACGGATTACGTGGTGATCTACTGGATCGCTATAAACACAACTTCTCAGAGAAAGGTTTTAAGTACCTACTTAACGAGGGAACACATTATACCAATGCACATTTTCAACACAGTAATACCGAAACGATTGTTGGTCATGTTTCCCTTGCCACAGGCACCACACCAAGCGTCCATGGTATGGTTGGTAATGTGTGGTTTGACCGAACACTAGAGCGCTTAGTATATAATGTCGAAGATGCCGATTATCATATGCTTAACGCAGGCTCTGGTGTTGATAAAGCAACGGAGATAGACCCAACGCAAAAGACCGCATTAATGGACGGTCGCTCCCCCATTCCGATGCTGACCACCACCTTTGCAGATGAATTAATGTTATCAACCAATGGTCAATCGAAAGTTTTTTCCGTTTCTATTAAAGATCGCGGTGCCATTTCGCTTGCGGGTCATACAGGTAAAGCTTTTTGGTTTTCTAAAGCGCAGGGTGAGTTTGCCACCAGCAACTATTATTATAATCAATACCCACAGTGGGTAAATGATTGGAATGAGCAGCAACTAGCACAACAATATGCAGATAAAAGCTGGCAATTGAGCCTACCTAAGAGTGATTACACGTTAATAAACACCTCTCATGACCATAAAATTGAACTCGCTGGTTTTCATAACACCTTCCCCCACCCCTATGGCGAAGGTGATAGCAAATATTTCACCACCAAACTCACTTTAAGCCCTGCGGGTGACGAACTGACAGCTGATTTTGCTAAAAAGCTGATGGTAGAAGAGCAATTAGGCAAAGGCAAACACACCGACTTTTTAGCGGTAAGTTTTTCATCTAATGATTACGTGATACATATGTTTGGTGCTAATGGCCTCGAAACTGAAGATAATTTATTGCGATTAGATAAAACGTTAGCAGACTTTTTTAATCACCTGGATCAACAAGTCGGCTTAGAAAACACCTTAATTGTATTATCCGCAGATCATGGTGTACCAGAAATAGCGCCGCACGCACACGAGATTGGCTATCATGAAGCGGGTTATTTTGATGCTGATAATTTGCTAACGCTAGGCGTTAAGAAACGTTTAAAAGAGCAGTTTAATTTAGGTGAAGATGCTATCACACTGTTTTCAGATCCCTATATCTACTTAAATCGTGACTTAATTGCGAAGAAAAAGTTAGTACTTGCTGATGTACAAGCCGCGATTGCAGAAGAAGTGATGAAAGTAGAAGGCGTTGAGATGGCGATCACTAGCAGCAATATAGAAACAAACCGAGTACCGCAAAGTCGAGCAGGCCAATTAGTTATTAATAATCATCATCCACAACGCTCTGGTGACGTGTATATTGTTTTTGCACCACGCAAATATATTAATGACTTAGAGGGCTTAGTGATCGCATCAAAACATGGTTCTCCGTGGCGATACGATACACATGTGCCGATTATTTTTGCTGGTTACGATATTAAAGGGCAACGTATTGATCGTGAGGTTACCCCCTACGATATCGCCCCTACTCTTTCAAATAAACTACGTATCACCTTGCCGAGCGGCGCAACGGGTGACGTTCTTGAAGAGGTAAGTAAGTAAATAATAATTCAGGTAAGCCCGGCATGTTAGGTGTTGGGCTTTACAATCACAAACACGCATTAGATTACAAAAAATTTTCAAAATCATTCCATTTGATAATTTTAAATAACACACATTTCCCCATATACTTCTCCCATCAAAACAAACAAGCAACTAATTGAAAGAGAGATTATTATGAAAATGAGTCATGTAGGTATTATGGTTGGCGATATGGACCAAGCGGTAGAATTTTATACTAAAGCACTAGGTCTTGATATCGTAATGGGTAACTCTAAAGTGATTGAAGAGAAACAAACAGCTATTGGCAGAATGTGTATCGAAGTATTTGGTGAAGGCTTTAAGGGCTTTAATATCGCTCACCTAGTCACATCAGATGGTATCGGTTTTGAACTTTTTGAGATGGTTGATCGTGAACAACGCCATGTTGTTGATTTTACTAAAATTGGTATCTTCCATTACGCATTAGAAACAGATGACTTTGAAGGCGTGATTGAGAAAGTGACACAGTTTGGTGGTAAAGCACGTATGGATACAATGCGCTACCATCCAGAAGATGAAAACCGTCCTTACAAAATGGTTTACTTAGAAGACCCGTTTGGTAACTTGCTTGAGCTTTACTCACACACATATTCAGAAACATACTCTTCTGAATATGAATAAATCTATTATTGCAGCTTCTTAAGAGAGCGCTGAATAATTTAAAAAGCAGCCACTATCATTACGATAGGGCTGCTTTTTTATAGCATAGTTAATATAAGTATTGGTTTATAACAACCCGCATCAGTCTTTGATCTAGCTTGTTAGTTTAAACAAGAAAGAGAGAGCTAAATCCTAAACAGCACCGTGAGCTGACATATTTAACTATTTGATGGCTTTAGTTTCAGTACCTTATCAACATCAGCTTTACTATGACGCTCAGGCACTTGCTCCCATTCTTCCCCCCAGCTACGATTGATGATACTACCACGTTGCACCGCTTCTCTTTTTTCAAGCATTTTAGCCCAGCGCATAATTTGGGTATAACTTTCAACCTGCAAAAACTCTGCCGCATCATATAAAGCACCTAATACCAACTTCCCATACCACGGGAAAATAGCCATATCGGCAATACTATATTGCTCACCAGCCACATAGGTATTTTTAGCAAGTTGTTTATCTAACACATCTAACTGACGCTTTGCTTCCATCGCAAAACGGTTGATAGGATATTCAAACTTTTCATCTGCATATGCATAAAAATGGCCAAAACCTCCACCTAAAAAGGGAGCCGAACCTTGCGCCCAGAACAACCAGTTAAAGGTTTGTGTGCGTTCGTTACCCTGCTTTGGTAAAAATTGATCAAACTTTTCCGCTAAATGAACCAAAATAGACGCTGATTCAAATACCTTTATTTCATCATCATTGGAGTTATCCACTAAAGCTGGAATTTTAGAGTTTGGATTAACATCAACAAAGCCAGAAGAGAACTGATCTCCCTCACCAATATTAATCAAATAAGCATCGTATTCCGCTTCTTTGATGCCTAAAGCTAATAACTCCTCTAATAAAATAGTTACTTTTTGGCCATTAGGCGTACCTAATGAATACAGTTGTAATGGGTTGTTCCCAGTGGGACGCGGCTTTGCATGGGTTGCGCCTGAGACAGGGCGATTAATACTCGCCCATTTATTCCCGCCTTTTGTATTATCAACCCAAACTTTTGGTGGTGTGTATTGTTTGCTCATATTAACTCCATTAACGATTAAAATTAGTGCCTACCGTACTCGGTAAAATTACGACTCTGGGTAGTTTGATGGGAAAAAAGCACGCTTTGCTTGTTCATCAAACTCCTTTTTAAATTCGATACCCTCTGCAATCTGGCGAGCTTGCTCAACGGCAGGTCGACTATTAACACTTTCAAACCAACGCTTCAAATTAGGATAAGGGGTAAGACCCTCTTCGCCTAATACAACCGTGGCTTTATCAATCCATCCCCATGCCGAGATATCTACAATAGAGTATTCATCACCAACAATATAATCACGACCTACAAGGTGATCTTCTAAGACTTGATAGTGGCGTTGCGCCTCACGTAAATAACGATTAAGTGCATAATCGAGATTATCTGGTGCAGCATGTCTAAAGTGTACGGACTGCCCTGAAAAGGGGCCAAGACCTGAAGCAATAAACATTAACCATGAAAGCAACTCACCTTGGTGTTCAGGTTTACCCGCTAATTTACCCGTTTTCTGCGCTAGATAAAGCAAGATTGCATTTGAATCGAAAACACGAACGCCATCATCTTCAATAGCAGGGGTTTTGCCATTGGGGTTAATTAAGCGATATTCAGGCGAATGTTGCTCACCTTTTAATGGGTCTACAGGAATTAATTCATAAGCAAGGTCTGTCTCCTTTAGAAAAAGGGCAATCTTCATTGGGTTCGGTGCTGGATGGAAGTAAAACTTAATCATTGAAATCTCCTTATATGATGAAGCTTCATTCAAACACCTTTTGAACGATCGTTCAAGATATAGTTGTAAAATTGCTATTTTAATTGTTTATGAGTAATAACAATAAGGTATTACCCCCCTTATCGGTACCTTTTAGTTGCGTAATTTTTACGTAGCTTTGATGTCTACCCGTTCCCAACAAAAAATACTTTATTCAGATGCTAGTGACCTGCAGGGCAAGTCATAATTGTCCTTTTGATCAGCAAAATATTAGGGCTTGGTTTAACCAACAAAATGATAATAGACAACCAGTTAAGGGCTAACGGGTTAAAGGAGAGAGGTAAAGGTGAAAATAAAAAAACACCTACTTACAAAGTAAGAGGTGCTTTTATTTAACAACTTGTTTAAACCTATTTATTTTATCAGAATTGGTTCGACGTGTTTTTTGCACCACCCGCTTTCAGGGCATTCTCACCCGCGAAGTACTCTTTGTGATCATCACCCATGTCAGATCCTGACATATTTTGATGTTTTACACAGGCAATACCTTGACGAATCTCTTTACGCTGAACGCCTTCAACATAACCTAACATCGCTTGGTCACCAAAGTATTCTTTGGCAAGGTTATCGGTAGATAACGCAGCAGTATGGTAAGTAGGAAGCGTAATTAAATGATGGAAGATGTTTGCATCACGCGACGTATCTGACTGGAAGCTACGAATTTTATCGTCAGCTCTTGCCCCTAATTCCGTGTCATCGTATTCAACGTTCATTAAATCAGCACGTACATAGTTTGATACATCTTCACCCGCTTCAACCATTGCATCATAGGCTTGTTGGCGGAAGTTTAACGTCCAGTTAAATGATGGACTGTTGTTGTAAACAAGCTTAGCATTCGGAATCACTTTACGAACGCCGTCCATCATTGCAGTCACATCGGCAACGTTTGGTGTTGCTGTTTCAATCCAAAGTAGATCTGCACCCGCTTTAATCGCTTCGATACTGTCAAATACACAACGCTCAGGTCCCGTACCTTCTCGGAATTGGTATAAACCAGAAGGTAAACGCTTAGGGCGCACTAACTTACCATCACGATTGAAACATACATCCCCTTCAGCCATATCTGCTACGTCAATCTCTTCAACATCAAGGTAAGAGTTGTAAATATCACCTTGGTCACCAGGTTCTTTAACTACAGCGATCTCTTTGGTAAGACCGGCACCTTCAGAGTCAGTACGTGAAACGATAATACCATTGTCGATACCTAGCTCTAAGAACGCATGGCGTATGGCACGAATTTTGGCATGGAAATCAGCATGTGGCACCGTTACTTTACCGTCTTGATGTCCACACTGCTTTTCATCGGCGACTTGGTTTTCAACTTGAAGCGCACAAGCCCCCGCTTCAATCATCTGTTTTGCCATTAAGTATGTTGCTTCTGCGTTACCAAAACCAGCATCAATATCGGCAATAATAGGTACAACGTGTGTTACATGATTATCAATTTGATCTTGAATCGCTGCTTTATCACCTTCAGATGCAGCGTCTAATGCGCGGAAAAGACCACCCAATTCACGAGCATCAGCTTGACGTAAGAAGGTGTAAAGCTCTTCAACCAAAGCTGCTACCGTGGTTTTTTCATGCATAGACTGATCGGGTAATGGACCAAACTCACTGCGTAATGCTGCCACCATCCAACCTGATAAGTACAAGTAACGACGATCTGTTTTACCAGCAAAATGTTTCTTAATAGAAATCATTTTCTGTTGGCCAATAAAACCGTGCCAGCAACCAAGTGATTGTGTATACATAGAACTATCAGCATCAAAAGCGGCCATATCACGACGCATAATATCTGCTGTGTATTGTGCGATTTCTAAACCAGTCTTAAATTTATTCTGCACTCTCATTCGAGCGATAGACTCTGGATTGATAGTATCCCAAGCACTACCTGCATTTGCTTTAATTGCTTGAACCGCTTCTATTGCACTTTGATAATTAGACATAATAATCTCCATTCCATTATTGGTAGTATATAAAAAGCTAAATTAGCTGGTTGTTATAAATTTAAAACCGTTGTAAATTTCAATTACTTTTTAGTCATGGCCTTATGAGTATTTTCACTTGCCTGACTAAAAGTGAATATCATGATGAAACCTGTTGTTTCGCGAGTATCCGATACGCATGTAATAGTGGCTCTGTGTATCCGTTTGGTTGTGACTCACCTTCAAAAATAAGAGCTTGTGCCGCCTGAAAGGCGAGGCTTTGTTGACAATGTGGGCTCATACGGCGGTAACCCACAACCCCTTCGTTTTGCTTATCCACCACTTTCGCCATACGTGTCATCACGCTATCAACTTGTGCTTTAGTGCATACGTTATGGATTAACCAGTTACTAATATGCTGGCTTGATATACGTAATGTAGCTCTGTCCTCCATTAAACCAATATTGTTAATATCGGGTACCTTTGAACAACCAACCCCCATCTCTATCCAACGTACTACGTAGCCCAAAATGCCTTGAATATTGTTCTCCAGTTCACTGTTCACCTCTTGCTCAGTGAGTCGCATCGACGTTGGCATCACTGGCATGGTTAACATGTCACTCATCTTCGCTGGTGTACGCGCTAAAATATTTTTTTGCTCTGCAAACACATCAATCTGGTGATAGTGCAATGCATGTAACGTGGCTGCCGTCGGTGAAGGTACCCACGCAGTATTTGCACCTGATTTTGGATGGCCGATTTTATCTTTCATCATCTGGCTCATCTCATCTGGCATCGCCCACATCCCTTTACCAATTTGTGCTTTTCCAGAAAAACCACACTTCAGGCCTACTTCAACATTGTTATTCTCATAAGCACTGATCCAAGGTTCGAATTTAATCGCAGATTTAGGGTAAAACGCGCCTGCTGCCATACTGGTGTGAATCTCATCACCGGTTCTGTCCAAAAATCCAGTATTGATAAATACCACGCGAGATTTCGCTTCATGGATACACTGCTTAAGGTTTAAGGTGGTGCGACGCTCCTCATCCATAATGCCAACCTTGATGGTATTTTCTGGTAGCTTTAATATTTTCTCTACACGTGAAAACAGCTCACAGGTAAAACGTACCTCTTCCGGACCATGCATTTTAGGTTTAACAATATAGATACTGCCGGTGTGACTATTTCTAAAAGTATCATTGGCATTTTTTTGCAAATCTAAGCTACCAATCAATGAAGTAATCAATGCATCAACAATCCCCTCTGGCGCATTATTACACTCACTATCTTGAATTAAATTAGTGCCCATCAAGTGCCCTACATTACGTACCATCAGTAACGAACGCCCCGGTACACGGTACATTTCACCCGATTTTGCGGTATAGCAGCGGTCATAATTAAGATGACGTTCAAGTGTCTGGCCATTTTTAGTAAATGATGCAGATAGATCACCTTTCATCAAACCATACCAATTACGATAAGCAGCTACTTTGTCTTCACTATCAACAGCCGAAATGGAATCTTCGAAATCAATGATTGTGGTCAGTGCCGACTCTACTTGAATATCATCAATGCCAGCTTTGTCCGTTGACCCAATTTTACCGTGGCGGTCAATTTGTAAACCAATATGTAAGCCATTGTTTTTCAGTAATAGAAAACTAGGCTCACTTTTTGAACCGTCAAAGGCGATAAATTGACAGGCATTTTTTAAACCACTTTCACTGCCGTCGGGAAAGAAGGCGAGTAGGTGTTGGTAATAAACAAGATAACTTGATACCTCATGATGCGAACCATGATTCAGTGGAAAGTGTTGGTCTAAAAAATCCTTCGCTTTGTTAATAACAGCTTGTCCGCGTTGCTTATTAAATCCACCAGCGGTTGCAAATTCACCACTGTTTTCAATCACATCTGTACCGTAAAAAGCATCGTATAAACTGCCCCAACGAGCGTTAGCCGCATTCAATGCAAAACGTGCATTACTCACCGGTACTACTAATTGCGGACCCGCCATGGTTGATATTTCAGGATCAACATTGGTTGTTTCAATTTCAAAGTCATCAACATCAGGTGTTAGATAATTAATGCTTTGTAAAAACTCACGGTACGCGGTTGCTGCCGTTTCATTACCTGAATGAGGGTTGTCTCTATGCCATTGGTCAATCTGTGTTTGTAGCTCATGGCGTGTGCTTAATAATTCACTGTTCTTTTTTGAAAAATCACTGATCAAACAGTTAAAGTCATACCAGAAATTGACACTGCTTAATGTTGTTTGTGGCAAAATTTCATCATTGATAAACTGATAAAATGCAGGATTAATTGCACATTGTTTCTCTTGAGGTAAATTCATATTTTGCTCCTTGGTCACTGCCAATCGCTTTCTAATAAATAGCGTTCAAAAACCGCTCACCGCTCACTTTTCAAACTCTTTTTGTTTATTTGTTATTCAACGGTTGTAACTATAGAGAAAAAATTCATATAATTTCACAAAGGAAATTACACAGTGTAAATTTTACAAAATGAAAACTAAAAAAAGCTTGAGCAGACAGTCTCATTTTTTAGGGACAAAAATACGTAACCTTCGTAAACGTAACGGTTTAACACTGGAAGATCTCTCTGCGCGCTGTGTAAAATTAGAACCAGAATACGCGCCTTCAGTTTCTTACCTCTCGATGATTGAACGCGGAAAAAGAGTGCCTAGTGAAGAAATGCTGGTCGTCATCGCGAAGGTTTTTCAAAAAAGTAGCCAATGGTTTTTAGATGACGCACCTGAGGCAAATGATATTACCCCAGATAAAGGCAATCGAGGGGGGATAAAGGGGATGGCGCTCGAACCTAGCTTCCTGTTTTCAAATGAAATATTACAAATTGCTATTCCAGAAATGCTCTCTCAAACGGGCACATCAGGTCGACAGTTTGCACACCTGCTAATCCGCGCCCACCAAGAACACCATCAAAATCATTTTCCCGATTTAGAACGTGCAGCCGAAGAGGTTGGCTTAAAAAAAATGCCGCTTTACGTCGATGATTTAATGGAGATAAGTAAATCAAGAGGGCTAAAAATAAACTGGTTTACTCGTTTGCCTGAAGCAGAAAATGTCACCGATGCCAGCAACAAAGTGGTGACCTCCTACTTCCAACCCCCGCGTACTGTTTATTTGAATAAGATTTTAAAAAATAACATTACTCGCCTTAAATATGAGTTAGCAGTACATATTGGTCATAACGTTTTACACAATAGCGATGGTGAAAAGAGCATCATGGTCGCTGGCGACCAAACCCAATACGATATTCAAAAAGAACAACCGCCTTCCTCTAGCCAACTCGATGCACAAGATATTTTGCATGCTTGGCGTGATTTTGAATGTAGTTTTTTTGCTACCGCACTGCTTTGTCCGAAAGTCCCCTTTCGCCAACTACTTGACCGTGAGGGCTACGAGATAACAGTTTGTAAAAAAATAGAGGTCTCAGAGGCGGTGGTGATGCGACGTATGACCGCGGTATCGGCTTATCCTCATTGGCACTATTTTGATGCTTACGCACAGGGAAAATTAAAAGCGGTGTATCGTGGTAACGGTATCCCACTCCCCTGGGGAAATATGCGTGTTGTACGTGACCCTTGTCAGCACTGGTCAGTATTTCGTATGTTAAATCAAGCATCACAAGGAACGGCAGCGCAGTTTTCTATTTTAAATGAAAATGGCATCGCAAAAATATATTGCTGCGAATCAGTAAAAGTAAAGGATTTAAATAGTATCAGTCACGTATTGTGTACGGGTATTGAATTAAATCCTGCAATTTCAGCCCAGGGGCATGACGCCACTGCGTTAGTCAACGAGTTACAAAAACTCTGCGTTGAAAATGGGGGTACCAGTAAAATACCACCCAAAATTAAAAAAGTGCTCAATAGTGTGGCACGCATCCTCAATATCAATTGGATAAGTCGCGGCATCGAGCAGGAAGCACAACTAATTTGTGCTCGTGGTGCAGTTTGTCCAAGAATCCCAAGTTGTTATAGCAATCAATAAGGAAGAAGCATGATTACGTTAGGTGAGTATATTATTGAAAAACAGAACGATTTTCCGGAGGCAAGCGGTGAATTAAGCAGTTTACTAGGTGCTATTCGATTAGCAGCGAAAGTGGTCAATCGCGAAATAAATAAAGCGGGCATCGCTGATATTATTGGCACCACGGGTGTTGAAAATGTGCAAGGTGAAGTGCAACAGAAGATGGATCTGTACGCTAATGATAAATTTAAAACTGCATTAGAAGCACGTGGTGAAGTCTGTGGTATTGCATCGGAAGAGGAAGATGAATTTATCGCTTTCGATGATAAGCGTGGTTGTAACAGTAAATATGTTGTATTGATGGATCCATTAGATGGCTCTTCAAATATTGATGTTAACGTTTCTGTGGGCACCATTTTTTCAATCTACAAACGTATTAGTCCACTCGGTGCACCGGTTATTTTAGATGATTTTTTACAACCAGGTGACCAACAGGTAGCCGCAGGTTATGTTATTTATGGCTCATCGACGATGTTAGTTTATACAACGGGGAATGGGGTACATGGCTTTACCTGTGATCCCTCTTTAGGTGTATTCTATCTTTCTCACGAAAATATGACCATTCCTGAAGATGGCCAGATCTATTCGGTCAATGAAGGTAACTATCTGAAGTTTCCATTAGGTGTAAAAAAATATCTAAAATACTGTCAAGAGATAGATAGTGCGACCAATCGCCCTTATACCTCACGTTACATTGGCTCATTAGTCTCTGATTTCCATCGTAACTTATTAAAAGGTGGCATCTATATGTACCCCTCTACCGCTTCTGCCCCGAAAGGAAAATTACGTTTGCTGTATGAATGTAATCCGATGGCCTTTTTAATGGAGCAAGCAGGCGGAAAAGCATCAGATGGAGAGAAACGTATTATGGAAATAGTGCCAACTGAATTACATCAACGTGTCCCCTTCTTCTGTGGCAGCAACAACATGGTTGACGATGTACAATTGATGATGAAAAAACACACTGAGGTATAGTTGCCACATCGATTAAATGCCACTATTTAGTGGCATTTCTAAACGATTAGCAATACAAGACCGACCTATTTGTCCTACAATTAAAATGGTGACACTACTCTCAAATATCGTTCAAACAATTTTACAAAAGACAAAAACTCATTCCTGTCATTATTAAAGTACATTGAATTTATATTTTCAAGCCATAAAAATCATTAAAACGCTAGATCTCAAGCAAGTTAAACCTTACACTACAAAGGCGTACACACCTACGCACTAACTATCACTGTTAGATCATAAAAAATATCAAAAATAACTTTATGATCGCAATAGCAAGCCCCCACCAGAAATAGATGTTCTGATTATGCATCATGCATAATTTACTCTACAATAAAAATAAATCATTTGTATTACAATAACATATATGAGATTTGGAGAGAAAATGATCACACTAGGCGAGTTTATTATAGATAAACAGCAAGATTTTCCTGAAGCAAGTGGTGAATTAACACTGCTATTAAGTGCAATACAATTGGCGACAAAAGTTGTCAACCGTGAAATCAATAAAGCGGGCTTAGCAGATATCACTGGTAGTACCGGTGTAGAAAACGTTCAGGGTGAAGTTCAACAAAAGATGGACTTATACGCAAACGATAAATTCAAAGCTGCATTAGAAGCACGAGGTGAAGTCTGTGGTATCGCTTCAGAAGAGGAAGATGAATTTATCTCTTTCAACACGGAGCGAGGCTGTAACAGTAAATACGTTGTTTTAATGGATCCATTAGACGGCTCTTCAAATATTGATGTGAACGTATCAGTGGGGACTATATTTTCAATCTACAAGCGTAAAAGCCCAATCGGCACGCCTGTTGTATTAGAAGATTTTTTACAACCAGGTATTGAACAAGTTGCTGCAGGTTATGTGATTTATGGTTCATCAACTATGCTAGTTTATTCAACGGGTAATGGTGTACATGGCTTTACATGTGATCCCTCTCTTGGTGTTTTTTATCTTTCACATCAAAATATGCAAACACCTAAAGAGGGTAAAACTTACTCGATTAACGAAGGTAATTACCTTAAATTCCCTCAAGGTGTGAAAAAATACCTTAAATACTGCCAAGAGATTGATGAGTCAACACAGCGCCCATACACCTCTCGTTACATTGGTTCACTAGTGTCTGATTTTCACCGTAACCTATTAACAGGTGGGATTTACATCTACCCGTCTACGGCGTCAGCACCTGAGGGTAAACTACGCTTGTTGTATGAATGTAACCCGATTGCATTCTTAATGGAACAAGCAGGTGGTAAAGCGAGTGATGGGTTCCAGCGTATTCTAGAGATTCAACCTACTGAACTGCATCAGCGCATTCCTTTCTTCTGTGGAAGCAGTAACATGGTTGATACTGCAGAAGCGATGATGGAAGAGCATCAAGAAACATCTCTTAAAGCAAGTTAATCGTATTAGTTAAGTGAATATGGGGTAGTTCTCCAGAAACAAAAATGCCACACAAGTGTGGCATTTTTTATGTTTCGCTTTTACAGGTTAGATATGTAAAAAACGCTTTATTTTCTTGGTAGGTGTTTTAATAAAAGGTTCTGTTTGTTCAAATACAGATGCTATTTTTGAAAAGCTAGCAAGCTGACTATTTGCTTCATTTTTAATCTCTTCCAAAATCGTTAATATTTCCGTATGTAATGCTGAGTCACTGCTCTTTTGAATGTTATGTGTCTCATCAAAAAGGTCATAATCGATATGGATTTTAGCCACTACCCTACCGTCTAACTCATAAACTAACGAATCAGAAACAAGCACATTCTGATTTAAAACAGACTCAATTGATTCTGGGTAGATATTTTCACCACTTGCACCGATGATCACATTTTTACTACGTCCATTAATACTTAATACGCCGTTTTCATCCATACAACCGAGATCACCGGTATTAAACCAACCATCAGCATCTAACACTTCTTCAGTACGTGCTGTATCTTTATAATATCCCATCATCACATTTGGACCACGTACATGTAACTCTGCATCATGGCTCTCTTGCCCGTATTTAACAAAGCGATGCTCCATGCCTTCTACAATGACACCTGTAGTACCCATTTTCGTATTACCAGGAATCGCACCTGCAATAAGTGGTGCTGTTTCTGTTAGTCCATAACCGACTGCGTAAGGAAAGTTGGCTTCTTGTAAGAACTGCTCAACGAAAGGAGATAACTTTGCACCACCGATGCCAAAAAATCGCACTTCGCCACCAAAGCTTTCATGTAATTTTTTACCCGCAATTTTATTTAGTTTCTTACGTACAAAAGCAACATTATTATAAAGGTACTTGATAACGGCATTTTTATTGAAGCTTGCTTGCACCTTAGATTTATAAATCTTCTCAATGACCAAAGGGACACTTAAGATACAGGTTGGTTTTACCGTTGCCATTGCCTTTAAAATAATCTTTGGAGCGGGTGTTCTATTGATGTAATAAACAGAAGCACCATTAGAGAATGGCACTAAGAACCCTACTGAACATTCGAGTGTATGTGCAAGCGGCAAAATAGATAAAAAACGATCTTTTTCAGTGATGACGATTAAACCTTTTGCTTGTTTCATCTGAAAAACAAGGTTTCTATGCGATAACATCACCCCTTTTGACTGACCTGTTGTACCCGAAGTATAAATAATAACGGCAAGGTCATCTTCAGAAATAATGACATCGTTTACTTCTTTTTGTTGCTCAGGTTTTGTCAGTTTTGCTTTAAGCTGTGCAAATCGCTCACTACCTTTGGTCAATAACTCAGATTTTTTCGTATAGTCGTCTAATTGTGTAAATGTCTCTAATGAAATAACAAATTGCAGTGATGATGTAAAATCATCCTCTGAAATCTTATTAATCATCTTTTTAGAAACAAAGATCACTTTCGCTTCCGAGTGTTTCACAATGTGATGTATTTCATTACTGTGAAAATCAGGCAAAATAGGTACAGCGACTGCGCCCATACTGGTAATAGCCAAATAGGCGATTCCCCAGTGAGGCATATTTTCACTGCATATTGCGACTTTGTCCCCTTGCTCAATGCCAAGGGAAATCAATAACTCCTGTAACGTCTCCATTTTCTCTTTGGCTTGCGCGTAAGTGATCTCATCGCCATCCACATTGGCCACTAACGTGCATTCAGAAAATGCCGAAAAAGAGTGAGTTGTAATGTCTAATAATGTTTTTAAATTGCTATTTGATGGCATATTTACCTACTAATAAAAAAGATAAGTTAGATTTATACGGGCCAGCCGCCCAGAGCTTTAAATTTATTTACCATGTAAAAAAACAGCTCAGCGGTTACCTCGGTATCATACAATGCAGAGTGTGCTTCGTTATTATCATAGGCTATATTTGCTTGTTCACATGCTTTTGCTAATACAGTCTGCCCTAAAATAAGTCCTGCCATAGTGGCGGTATCGAATGTTGCAAAGGGATGAAACGGTACTCGTTTCAAGTTACAACGCTCTGTTGCTTTATTGATGAAGCCTTGGTCAAAGGCGGCATTATGAGCAACGATGATTGAGCGATTACAATCGTTTAATTTTTGATGTTTACGTACTAATTTAAAAATATCCGTTAATGCATCACGTTCATCGACAGCACCACGTAATGGGTTAAAGGGGTCGATTCCAGTAAACTCTAACGCTTTAGGGTCTAGATTTGCACCTTCAAAAGGCTGCACATGAAAATGAATTTTATCAGCACAATATAGATAACCTTGCTCATCCATTGCAGGAAATATTGCTGCAATCTCTAGTATTGCATCGGTCTGTGCAGTTAAACCAGACGTCTCAATATCAATAATAACCGGGTAAAAACCACGGAAGCGTTTGGCTAATAAATGTTCCATAAAATACTCATAATCAAAAATGAGGAAGGATTATGCCATAAAGTGCACTATTTTTACTAAAGAATGCGTGCACACTGCCGATAGTTTATCTATATAGCCTGATTGATGAGATGAATTATGAAAATACTGTTACTGGCGGCGCTACTTTTGTCTATAAATTGTACTTATGCTGCCAATAAAAATTACAATGCAAACCTCGAGAACTCATTATGGTATATCTCTAGCTCGACACCTATTCAATGTACCCTTGAACACCCGATCCCGCGTTACGGTCAAGCACACTTTGAAGCAAGAGCCAGTAAAAATATCAACTTAGACTTTATTCTGCACAGCAAAAGAGCATTACCAGAGACCCGTTTGGTGACGTTAAAGTCTGTGCCACCTCAATGGCACCCGGGCGCTGCAGCGCAGACTATTGGCCAAGTTAAATTTTATCAGCAGTTTGACGGTTATGTGACACGACAAAAAGCATGGCAAATGCTCAGCGAACTTGAAGACGGAAAAATCCCAACCTTCTATTTCCATGATTGGTACAACAAAGATCAAATAACCAGTGTAGGCCTCTCTTCGGTTAACTTTATGAAGAGTTATGATGATTTTAATAACTGCATTGATCAACTGCTTCCTTATAACTTTGACGATATTGCCTACAGCATCCTTAAATATAATAAAAATGGCGTGCAATTAACCTCTTTTTCCAAAAAACGCTTAAAGATGATTGGCGATTACATCAAACATGATGAAGCGATCAATGTAGTGCTAGTTTCTGGTTACTCTGATAGTTATGGGGCCAAACATCATAATTTACAACTCTCAGAGAAACGAGCAACGTCGGTGAAAGAATACCTCGCTAAAATTGGTCTTGATAATGAGCAAATTCAAGTGGCGGGTTATGGTGAAAAACATCATGTTGCCGATAACAGCACGGTACTTGGGCGCATGCAAAACCGCCGCGTGGTGATATCGATCGAAAGAGAGGATATTTAATCCCGAATAACGACATAACAATCGCGCAATCAATCAGCGCGATTGTTCGGGTATGATCATGGATATGAACAAGATTAAGTATTTATTCGCATTTTATCTCCCCGCCTCCTCGATTAAAACACTGCTATAAAGTACCAATCCAATGCTGTGCAAAACAAACTACTTCATTATATTTTTTTGCTAAATAACAGCCCTAAGCATGCCTATACTTTAAAATAACACTCTAAATTAGTAGGTTGATATGCCTTTAAATAAGCCTCCAATACACTTTGATTTATTAGATTTTTTTACACAAGATAATCCCTTATTGCAATTTACCTTTGATACCTTACCTGTGCCTATATTTTGTAAAGATATTAATGGCATTTATCTAGACTGTAATCGTACTTTTGAAGAATTTATAAAAATATCGAGACAACAACTAATCGGTCACAGTGTTTATGAGTTGTTTGATAAAGAGTTAGCCGATGCATATCAACATGCCGATCAACAGCTTTTCGATAACCCAGGTGTACAAATTTATGAGAAGCAGATCCGTACCAATTTGGGGGACACTGTTTTTGTTAAATTTCACAAAACCAGTTTTTGTGATGAAAAGGGCAATGTAGCGGGGTTAATCGGGGTTATTTTTGACATCACTGAACAAAAAGAGCTCGAACAAAAATTAATTAAAAATGCAACCTTTGATACCTTAACGGGTTTCTATAATCGTCGTCACGGGACAGAGTTCGCGATGGATAAAATGACCTTAGCGATCAAGAAAGAGATACAATTTGCTATTGTTATGATTGATATCGACCATTTTAAACGTGTAAATGATCAGCATGGCCATAGTGCGGGTGATACTGCATTACAACATTTAAGCGCTGTTATTGAGCAATTAATACAACCAGAGGAAGCGGTTGTACGTTGGGGTGGCGAAGAGTTTTTAATATTAATTAGTGCCCCCATAAAGCAGAGAAACTTTAGAAGGAAAGTCATAGAAAGGACAAACTATTTACGTGAAAGCATTTTCTCAAAGCCACTTTGTCTTGAACAAAACACCTTAACATTAACCGTCAGTTGTGGAGTGAGCTGTTATACAGAGCAATCATTACGGGAACTGATTAATGAGGCTGATGCGTTTTTATATCAAGCTAAGCATCAGGGGCGTAATCAAGTTTGTGGATAGTGTAAATAACAGCGCCTCCTAAATAATAGTTAACGCCTTTAACATGATTTACAGAGCACTATTTATAATAAATATAAGGTTCAATGCCCCGACGTAATGGGTTATTTTTTCATTTTACTCATTAGATCAGCAAAAGGGTTATAAGTGGCACTTGCTTGCAGATCATCCCCCGCTTCTACACTACTTCCGTATAAATCTGCCTGAGTGTATTTATCATGCTCATGATCATGACAATAGATACATAATAGTTCCCAGTTACTGCCATCAGCAGGGTTATTACTATGATCATGGTCCATATGATGCACTGTGAGCTCTTTTAAGTTTGAATACACAAATTCACGTGCACATTTGCCACATACCCAAGGAAATAACTTAAGCGCTTTATCACGATAATCATTCTCTACACTTTTATAATTACTAGGAATATAAGCCATTGGTTCTCTTCTCTTTAAATAATAACGATAATAGTCCGTAGTTTAGCGTTATCCATGCAGTGCGTAAAATAGATTTAAAAACGAAATCCATGCGCACCTAACATCGCGCCTAGAATTGTGATCAAACTGACCGACAACAATACTATATGCATAATATGTAAACGTTTAAATGTTTTTTTACTGTCGATTAATGCTTGCTTTCGAAACCATGCATGTAAAAACCAAGGTTCAAAAACAAATAGCACCAATGTAAAAGCAAACCAGACCAACACCATTAAGTGCATCCACCAAAATTCAGGCTGTAAAAATCGCCCCCAAATCCCCATCACCTCAATCATATAGATACCGGTAATAAAAGTGAGTATGGTGGTAAAACGTGCCTGAATCGCAAACTTCCCTTCCAGTTTTTCAAACAAAGCAAGTCTATTATTAATATCAGGAATCTGTTTTAGCGAAGGGATTAAAATCAGGGTGACAAAGGCAACACCACCAATCCATAAAACAATGGCAAAAATATGCAATGCGCGGGCAAGAGTAAAGCTGGTGAAAGGTTCCATCATATTTCCAATTTAACGGTCAGTAAATTTTATCCTACCATTTTGCTCAACTATTATTCTATGATCTTATTACTGATAATAGGATTATTCTTGTATACTGGAACTTATTTTTATAAGTTCAATTTTTAAGTAGGTCTTTATGGTTCTTTTTTCGCAAGAAATATACACATTAATTTCATCAGCACTCTCTGATCTTGAAGCATCACAAGCTTCTGGTCGCTCTCCTAAAAATTCATTAAGTGAAGCACATTTTTTAGGCGCTTGGGTAACAACAGCAATGAAGCAAAAACGTTTTGATACTATTACAGTACCAACGCTTAAAGCTTGGCAGAGTAAGGCACGTAGCCTAGGGAAAAATGCTGGTTTAAAGGATCAATTTAGCTACTTACAGGAATGTTACAACCAAGTCCTAGATGAAAATAAAAAAGTACAAGCTGTTAACTATTCACAGATAGAGACGCTAGTTAAACAACTTGAAGCTGAACAGTGGATGGTCAATACCGACCTTGTTGTTGGTAATAAACTAAATCGTCATAGCGGTGGCGCTGCTTCATTAATTATTTGTGAACAAGAGATGCTCACTCACTTTGACGAGCAAGGAATATTGATAAAACCAATTTCGTT
Organism: Psychromonas marina; assembly: GCF_030161115.1. GTDB lineage: Bacteria > Pseudomonadota > Gammaproteobacteria > Enterobacterales > Psychromonadaceae > Psychromonas > Psychromonas marina. Next base: position 133,149 of record NZ_BSPQ01000010.1, on the reverse strand, counting down.
GTATCTCCGTGGTGACCTACAAATTTTGGTTAAAATTGCATTTGCACAAAACCTACTGTTGCACAAGATCACAGACTATAAATCCAAAGTTAAGTATCATGGTGAATTCATTATCTACCCGAATAATGATGGCGATAAACTACCTGAATTTCCGATCCACGCCGTCATAGAGGAATAGCCATAAGGTGCCAACAATGGAACAAAGTTCGATTTTATCTGAGCAAGAGTTACAGATGTTGGCATCAGCTTCACACCAGCAACAATACAATACGCTCAGAATTTATAGCTACAACCGTAAAATTAAACTTGATGATAACCCGCTATACTTTTCCTACTCAATTGAACAACTCATTTTCATGCTTAAAATTAGCCCTCGTGGTGGCGCACTAATTCTCCCAGCGAGCATTGAGCTTGATTCAAAAACAGATCGCGATACCTTAATTAACCTATTAACTCATCGTACTGATATTCGCGTATTTTGGTTAGGCCCGTTACCGAGTATGGATACCAACTTACCTATTTTTGTTCATTGTGCAGATGAGCAAGAGCTGTATGAAAACATCTCGATTTGGAAAAAAGATATCAAATTGCAATTTACCAAATGGATAGCAGAATATCCTGTTGCGTTTATAACTGAAGATGGCAAACACAAAAAACTACATCAGGCTAATTTGAAGTCAATGGGACTTGCAAATATTTGCTATTTCAATAATAGCGCTGCACTTACAGAAATTAACAAACAGAAATTATTAATTATCGACCTTGAAGCTGTGGGTATCCAGCTTCTCGATATTTTAAAAGGGCTAAGTAATAGTGAAAAGTTTCCTATCATCATCATTTACGGGGATCTTGCGCGAAATGTATGCCATTCAACCTACACACTAGTAGAAACAAAAGGCTTTCCCGTATTAGCAAGCCTTCCTGAAATACCAGATAAAAAGAAATGGGAAAAACTTTTTTCAACACTTTTTTCAAGAGTTTATTTAAAACATTGGGTGGATGAAGAAAACATAGAAGTTGGCGCCCATAAAATATACAACCTTGATAATGATTCAGTGACTAGCCACTTTTGCCCCTATGGGATGACTAAAAGCCAGATTGCAGCATTACCAAAATCCCCCTCTATTCGCCATATTATCAGTGCCAAAAGTATCAAAGACTGGTATCCAGAAGGGTTACAACGCAGTATTCGTGAACCCCTTGCCGTTGAGTTGCATTGTAACCCGTATAATTTAGATATCTGTATTGAATACCCCGAGAACGTCTTACCTAACTCTCTGTTTTTTTCAACCTTAGTGATGGCACGCCTGGCACAATCAAAAGTATATTGGCTACTACAAAATGAAAACAACCTATTAAGTGATTTTCTTAAAAGCTTACCAATATCGGATATCATTTTATCTGAATCATTAAGCCTCAAGCTATTAACCGATGCACCGGATGCGCTGCTTGAATTTATCCAGCATGCACAGCTGCAACAGATTAATATTATTGCTAGCTTAACGCCTTCAACACGTACTAGGGAAGGCTTAGCATTGTATGGTATTGAATCTGTTCTTAGTATGTAAGGCAGTGTTGATTTGTCGGGATTAACTCTTTTTGAATAAGCTTTAAGAGGAACAGTTCACGCTCGACTGACATCCCTTTTTTATCGCTTTCAGCAATAATTTTTTCATTATGCTTTATCGCTTCAATAATGGGTAACCACACTACTTTCATTCCATTTTTGATTTCATAATCTTCTAAATTAGTTTCTCCAAGCTGCGCATCAATCTCACAACTAAAACAGTAAGATTTCATTTTCATGATATCGAAATCATCTTTATACCAAGGGCGTAGCTCCTCATATAATCCAAAGGGCTTAATATTATGGATATTTTTAGCACCTGTCTCTTCTAAAAGTTCTCGTTTAAAGCCTTCAATAATATCTTCACCTGTGTCTACACCGCCACCCGGCAAGGTGTAGTCATCGTAACGGGCAGTGTATAAAAGTAGAATTTTATCCTGCTTTAATACAATGGCACGTGTCGCGATACGTTCAAAGCTCGTCTGCTTAAGAGACTCAATATCGGGATGCACCGTTGATTTTAATAAACGCATGGGGAGTTAGCCTTTAGTCAATAGTATAAAAAAGGGGCGATTATAGTATTAACTGTTGATAGGCGCTAATGATTTGATCAACTTCAGTGTTTGGATTTTTGGCCATACGTTGGTAGTGTGCGAGTGTTTGCTGCAAGTAATTTTGATGATCACTATTTTCAAAATCCCACATTTTATTACCTACTAGCGATATTTGCGCTGCATTCACATGAGGCTCGCTATTGTTAATATGCAACACTTCATAATAACGCTTATTTTCAGCAACAATAAATTCATCGATAAGAGCGCATTGATGGTTGGCAAGAAATGCCCTTAATTGATAGTTATGGTGAACGGGTGACAGAACAAACTCAATATTCATTGTTGCGGATAACGGCAGTAATTTACTCAAAAAGTCTATCAATAATTGCCCGCCGACACCGGCAATGATTATTAAGTGCTTCTGCGTTGGGTAATCAAGTAAAGGCAATTGTGCAACATCCAAGCAATGCACTTGCCACTGTTTATCACCACGATAGAAACGTTTGAGCTTGCTCTCTATCTGCTCCAGCAATTGCGGCACAATATCCACAAAATGCTGCGTTTCTGCTTTGCCTTTCTCAAGTAACTGAAATCCTAATAATCCATGATCGCAGCAACAATCCCATATATGGTCATACTCATCATTTACGATCGATTCAATGGCAGTTAAGCGCTTCCCTAACTTCACTTTACTGAACTCTTCCATTACAACGACTCACTGCGCATCGATAAAGCAATCCGTTTTCGCTGTAGATCAACTTCTAATACCTTCACTGAGACTATCTGTCCAGCTTTCACGATTTGAGTCGGATCAGAGACAAACTTATCGGCTAAATGGGAGATGTGTACTAAGCCATCTTGGTGTACGCCAATATCGACAAAAGCACCAAAGTTAGTCACATTAGAGATAACGCCCTGCAACGTTAATCCCACCTCTAAATCAGTTATTTTATTAATTCCTTTAGCATAACTAACCGTTTTAAACTCGGGACGAGGGTCACGATTAGGCTTTCTTAGTTCCTGCTTTATTCCATCAATGGTTAATAAACCAAACTGCGTATCCACCAGCGCTTTATTATCTACCTCTTCTAATAAGTTAGTTTGATTGAGTAAGCTCGCGACCGCTACGTTTAACTGTTTAGCCATTTTATTAACCAGATAATAGCTCTCAGGGTGTACCGCGGTATTATCAAGAGGGTTAGCAGCTTCAGTGATACGCAAGAATCCCGCACTTTGCTCAAAAGCTTTATTACCTAGACGTGCGACTTTTTTTAGCTCATTGCGTGAATGAAATAGACCGTTTTGATCGCGATGTGCAATAATATTTTCTGCAATGCGACTGTTTAACCCCGCTACAAAACTCAGTAGTGGTGCAGAAGCGCTATTAAGATCTACCCCAACCGCATTAACACAGTCTTCAACCACTGCCTGTAAACGCTGGCTTAATTGAGTTTGATTAACATCATGCTGATAAAGCCCAACACCAATCGCTTTCGCATCGATTTTCACTAACTCAGCAAGCGGATCTTGTAAACGTCTGGCGATGGAAACGGCACCTCGAATAGAAACGTCTAATTCAGGCAGTTCATGACTAGCAAGCTCAGACGCAGAGTAGACCGAAGCCCCTGCTTCACTGACAATCAATTGTTTCAAATCGAACCCACTGTTTTCAATACACTCACTGATAAACTGTTCACTCTCACGCGATGCGGTACCGTTACCAATAGCAACAAGGTCAACACGATGCTGCTTTAATAATGAGATAACCTGCTGCTTTGCACTATCCCACTGTTTCTGTGGTGCATGCGGGTAGATGGTTGCACTACAAAGGTATTTACCCGTTGCATCAATAACAGCTATTTTACAGCCACTCCGAAAGCCTGGATCAAAACCTAAAACCACTTTACGCCCAGCAGGTGCACTCATTAACAGATCTTTAAGATTGGTGGCAAACAGTTGGATAGCCTCATCATAGGCTTTCTCTTTCAACGCACTGCTTATCTGCGTTTCAAGCATCGTTAGTAATTTAGATTTCCACGCTTTTTTAATCACCTCAGCGCGCCAGTTCGAAGTGCTTACCCCTTTTAATGAGAACCCCAAATGAGAAGCGATGATAACTTCACAATAAGAGGTTTTAATACTTTTATCTTGGTGCGGATCAGCTTCAAATTTCACACGTAAAAAACCTTCACTTTTACCACGGAGAATCGCCAGCAATCGATGTGGTAAAATACGTTTTACTGGCTCACTATAATCAAAGTAATCTTTAAACTTCAGTGCTTCTTGCTCTTTGCCTTTAACCACTGAAACCTTAATATTTGCATTATTGATGAGCTGATTTTTCAGCTTACTCAATAATGGGATATCAACCGCCAAGCGTTCAATAATAATCTGCATCGCACCCGCGACAACTTCATCACTACTACTAAAAGCATGACAGATATAAGCTTTGCTCAAACGAATTTTATCGGATTCTGGTTGAAACCATAGTTTATCAGCAAAGGGTTCCAGCCCGGCTTGAATCGCAAGCTGCGCTTTATTAATGCGTTTACTTTTAAAAGGCAGATATAACTGCTCTAGTTCCGTTTTACTGACACTCTGGTTTAGTTGCTGAGCTAGTTGAGCACAGAGTTTCCCTGATTCAGTTAATGCTTTGAGAATGGCGCTGCGTCGCGTTTCTAATTCCCGTAGGTAAGATAAACGCGTTTCTAATGCTCGTAGTTGAGTATCATCAAGCCCTTTGGTCATCTCTTTACGGTAACGCGCAATAAATGGCACCGTATTGCCCTCATCATAAAGTGAGATAAAAGTATTAACTTGCTGCTCAGAAATAGTGAGTTCATTTGCAAGTTGCTTATTTAATTCTTTATTTAATGCTGGCTTATTCATATTTTTATTCTTATCATCACTTTATTTTTATTTATTGAATAGATAAATCACCGAAAGGCGTTAACATGATTAACTTTGCAGTCATTGGCACTAACTGGATCACAGAAAAATTTGTCAATGCTACACGCGTTGAAAAACAGTTATCACTACGTGCAGTTTACTCCCGCACTTTACAAAGCGCACAGCTTTTTGGTGATAAATTTTCTGTAACTACTTGTTACGATAGCCTTGCTCTACTTGCACAGGATGTAAATGTAGAAGCTGTTTATATTGCTAGCCCAAATTCATTACACTTTGAGCAATCAATGCAGATGCTTAAAGCAGGTAAACATGTGATTTGTGAAAAACCCCTCGCTTCCAATGCACAACAAGTTGAGTTGCTATTCCAAACGGCGATTGAAAATAACGTGATCCTTTTCGAGGCTTACATGACAGCGCACCTACCTAATTTTAAACAGATTCAAGATAATCTTCATAAATTAGGCCCGTTGCGTAAAGCACATATTCATTATTGCCAATACTCTTCACGCTACCCCGCTTATTTAGCCGGTAACAACCCTAATACCTTTAATCCCAGTTTTTCTAACGGCTCTATCATGGATATTGGTTATTACTGTATCGCCTTTAGTGTCGCACTATTTGGGCGCCCTCTCAGCATTCAAGCAAGCGCATTTCTGCTTGACTCTGGTGTTGACGGTTGTGGCACTGCCATACTGAACTACGGCACATTCAGCATTACTATCGATCATTCCAAAGTCAGCGATTCACAACTCAGTAATGAAATCCAAGGTGAACAAGGGTCATTACACATTGAACATGTCGCGCAATGTGAAAAAGTAACGCTATTTCAGCCACAACAAGATAAAAACGTTGATGTAAGTATTAAAAGAAATGACAACAGCATGGTTTATGAAGCACAGTTTTTTGCTCAGCAAATATTAGATAAAAAAATTGATGATGTAGCAATGCAACGCGCTAAAATAACCTCCGCGGTAATTACTGAAATAAGAGCATTGACCGGAGTGGTATTTCCGGCAGATAGCATTTAAAAAGAGAAACTTACATTATATCATTGCGTAAGATTGCATCTTACTCTAAGTTTAAACATCACATAACTATTAAATTAAAATCACCTGGTATCGCCGTGACTCCAAAATTACACCAAGCAACAATAATGGCCATGATAGTGCTATCTTCACCAATCACATTGGCCGAAGATATTACTGATCAGCAACCTTTAACTGAAATGCGCATTGAGATATACCAAAAACATGCCACTAACTCTGCATGGGAAGAAAAAGAGGTCGCACCTGACTTTTACGACAGCCCCTATCAGGTGTCACTTTTTAGTCCCCAAAATGGCGAGGATTCAGATAGATTATTATCCCAAACCTATTCCATTTTTGGGTTAGGTTTAGGTGTCATTGCCGTGCTTGCTGTGATGCCTGAATCAATCACTAACTGGGAAAAAAACGATTTAGACTTGATAAATAAGTGGACCGATAACGTTAAATCTGGCCCGGTTTGGGACAGAGATGATGCGATTCTAAACTATGTCATGCACCCCTATTTTGGTGGGGTTTATTACCAATCGGCACGAAAATCTGGTTATCGTCAATGGGATGCATTTATCTACTCAACAATGATGTCTACCTTTTTCTGGGAATACGGGGTTGAAGCCTTTGCCGAGGTGCCTTCAATACAAGACCTAGTAGTAACTCCGGTGTTAGGTTGGGCATATGGTGAATGGGCCTATACCACTGAGCGAGATATTTGGCTTAATGGTGGCACGGTTTTAGGCTCTGAGTCCCTAGGTAATACAGCACTGTTTTTCTTAGATCCTGTGGATTCTATCGGCAGAAATTTTAACTACCTCGTGGGTAAAGATATTATTAAAGCTGGGACGGGTTATTTCACCTTTCAAGAAACACCTCTTCCTTATGGTAATGAAAAAGAAAATCAGGTTGGTCTAAAAGTTAGTTACATTTTTGGTGATGATGATAGTCCTGCATTAGCGGGTATCAGTGGTAAACGCGTAGTTAGCTCTCGTTATGAAACACGTACAGAGGATCCTGTTGATACCGGGATTATCGGTTTATCAGTCGGCGCTGCTTGGGTAAATTTAGATGATGAGTGGGCTAAAAAAAGTGCCTTGGGATCTCAGTGGACTTTAGGTCTCTATTTTACACCTCAATTTTCTACCCGTCTCAGCTACACACGTGCGATCGCACATAGCGATGGTGTCGGTGATAATATTGTTTATGAAAATTATGGTGTTGATGGTCAATATTATTTCAACAGTAGCAAAGACTTACGCCCTTTTATTACCGCGGGTTTAGGTGAGATGATCCGTGATGAAGATAATGATCAAACACGCTTTGTTGTTAATGCAGGACTCGGTTTGCATTATAAAATTAATAATAACTGGGCGATTCAGGGAGATTGGCGTAGTTTTTATAGTACTCGCACAAAAACCAATGAAAACCATTTAGCGAGTTCAATTATCTACCGTTTTGGAAAAGGTGAGTGGTCACTTTAATTACTTTTATTTAACAGCTTAGGGTGCAAATAGATGATATGGATAATATTCAATCCACATCATCTATTACCTAACTAATGGCCTAACTAGTGACTTAAATAGTCACTTAGTTAAGGGTTAAGCTATTGCCCTGTGTTGTCATTTTATTTGCTAGACCACTACCAATCGAGATACCGAGTTTTTCAATTACTTTTGTTAATGCAGACTCTTGCAGTGTGTAATCAACAATATCTTCTGCACCGATAATATCGCGCGCGACGAAACCAGGGCTACCTAAGCCATCAATTAACCCTAATTTCAATGCTTGTTCACCATTCCAGATGAGGCCTGAATAGAGCTTTTCATTTTTTTCAGCATCAGCAATTCGATCACCACGTCCCTCTTGTACAACATTAATAAACTGTTGGTGAGTCACGTCTAATACCTGCTGCCAAAACTCAGCTTCAGCCTCTTTCTCAGGTGAAAAGGGGTCTAAGAATGCTTTATGCTCTCCCGAAGTAAAATGACGACGCTTAACCCCAACCTTTTCCATCAGATCAACAAATCCAAAACTTGAAGCGGTTACCCCGATTGAACCGACTAAACTGGCTTTGTCTGCATAAATTTCATCAGCCCCAGCAGCCATATAATACCCGCCTGATGCACCTAACTCAGCAATCACTGCATACAGTTTTTTGTCCGGATATAAGCCACGAAGGCGCTTTATTTCATCATAAACATAACCCGCCTGTACCGGACTACCACCAGGGCTATTAATCACCAGCATCACCGCTTCACTATTTTCATTTTTAAAAGCGGCGCGTAACCCTGTCACAATACTATTAGCATTCGCTTCTTGATCAGCTGCAATCACCCCATTCACACGTACCATTGCTGTATGCGTTTGCTCGGAAGCTGACTCTCCACTCGGTACCGAATTTACAATTAATACCAGCGCTACAAAGAGATAACTGAACGTTAACACTTTAAAAAATATTCCCCAACGACGTGCTTTTTTTTGTTCTGCAAATGTTTCTTTAATTATTCCTTTAACCCACTGATCTTCTGCTTTATTAGTTTCGCTCATTGTCCTATCCTACACTAGAATTTAAGTTGTTAATGATTGTAACAAACTAGAGGAATACACCTTGCACAAATTAATAGTTTTTATCTTTTTATGTTTCACAACCAGTGTACTTTGGGCTAATGGCAATCCAGAAACCGAGACCAGTAATAAAAACCAAGGTTTTTTTGAAAAACCCTTGGTTGAGCGCTATGTATTAGATGAACTCAAATCGTTACGCCATGATTTTCAAGACTTAGAGCGACGCCTGACTATCGATATAACAGAGAGGGAACTCGATGTAGCAGATAAATCACTCGGTTATGCCTCTAATACAGTGACCTATTTTTTCTATATTATCGCAGGAGTTGCCTCCCTTATTGCGATGATTGGTTGGCAATCACTACGTGAAATTCGTGAAAATACTAAAAAGACAGCCAATCAACAACTAAAACAGATCTCTGAGCAATATGAGAAAAAATTCCAAACGTTAGAAACAGATTTACGCCGTAAGACCCGACGTATTGCCGATAACCATATTGAAATTGAAAAAATTAATGAAATTCACAACTTATGGCTGCGTGCACAAAAGGGGCAAACACCCGCACAAAAAATGGAAGCTTACGATGAAATTTTAAAGATTCGTCCTGGTGATTTAGAGGCGCTAACTTCAAAAGCCGATACAGCAATGGAGATGCGTGAGTTTCACTGGGCATTGAGTATTTGTAACCGCGTACTAGAAGTTGATGATAAGAACGAAAATGCGCTTTATCAACGCGCTTGTGCCTATGCATGCTTAGGTGTTGAAGAACAAGCGATTTATGACTTAACACAAGCTATTGATGGTCGCCCTGCACTTAAAGAGCTCGCCGCTGAAGAGGCAGACTTTGAAAACCTTAAGGGTAATGAAAAATTTGAGCTATTGATTTCAGGAGAGCATGGGTAAAACAAGGCTCATAGTGTCGAGTAGCGAGTATCGATGTTTGCTACTCGTAGCTCCCCCCCGTATTTAATCTATGCAACGGGGGGCATATCCCTGTTCATACTAATAACGACCAACTAACGACTGCCTTTGACCTTACTAGCAGCCAAAAGTTGATAGCTAACAACTGTTTTATTCTTATTGTTTAACCAACCACTTCTTCAATTCTACGAGATCACTTTCATAATTTGCACGCATCAGTTCAACCCAATCGTCAATATTATCCCACCAAGCTGGTAAGTCTGGTGATTGCACTTTTTGAGCAAGTTGCTGAATACGTTTTAACCCTACCGAGCCTGCAGCACCTTTAATTTTATGTGCTTCGCTAACAATTCCTTTTTGATCTTTCGCGACCATGTTGGATTCTAATACCTGCATATAATCAGGCATCATTTTCGCAAACAACGCAATATTATCGAGCATAACGGAAGTTGGAAGAAACTCTAATAACTCAATCAGCATCGTTGTATCAAAGAGTGCTTCAACGGATTCAGTTGGCGTACTCTTAATGACAACCCCTTTCACCTCGGTAGGTGAAGACTGCTCAGTGAAGAAGTGTTTAATCATATTATTAAAGGAAGTCACCGTCAGTGGTTTCCCTAACGCATCATCCATTCCTTTATTAATGAAGGACTCTTTATTAGTAAAAACATTTGCTGTTAACGCTACAATAGGAGGCAGCTGTTGGTGACGCTGACGAAGTAACGAGGTTATCTGATAGCCATCCATATCTGGCAATTGAATATCCATCAAAATAAGCTGATATTGATTATTAGCTACTTTTTCTAAGGCCTGCTCGCCATTTTCAGCAACATCTACTTGATGACCTAATTTTGTTAATAAGGCCTTTGCAACCACCACATTTAAAGCAATATCTTCCACCATCAAGATAGAAATCGAAGGTAAGTCGATCGCTTTGGTTATATTGGCACTATTTTCATCAGGCCACTTAATGGGTAAAGAGAGCTTAAATGTGCTGCCTTTATCAAGTTCACTGTCGACGGTTATTCGTCCTTGCATTGCATCAACAATACTTTTGGAAACTGCAAGACCAATCCCTGTGCCCGTAGCATGACGATTGCCCTTTACTTGATAATACATCGCAAAGATTTTTTCTAACTGATCAGCAGGAATACCGATACCGGAATCTTGTATTTCAAAACAGAGCAGTGCTTGCTCATTTTCATCCTGCTCACAAAAACAACGAATACTCACGGTTCCTGACTCGGTAAACTTAACCGCATTGGTCACAAAGTTCCATAATACTTGGCGTAGGCGAGTATTATCTGCCTCAATGTAGGTTGGTAACGTCCCCAGTTGCTCAAACGTTAAAGTTAGCCCTTTTTGCTCTGTCTGGATAAAAGCGAGACTTTCTAGATCACTAATAAAATCAATCATATTGATGTTGTTAGTGACTAAATTTAAACGCCTCCGATCGAGTTTATCAAGGTCAACGATATCATTGAAAATATTACCTAAGGTAATCGCGCTCATATGAATCGTTTTTAAATGCTTAATTTGCTCTGCCGTTAACTGCTCATCAAGCAACATACGACTTAGACCAACAATACCATTAAGTGGTGTACGAAGCTCATGACTAATAGTTGAAATAAATGTCGTTTTATCACGACTCGCTTTCTCTAATGACTCTTGATGTTTTTTACGATCGGTAATATCACGGCCAAAACCGATCACTCCGACACAAATATGTTGTGCATTGTAAAGTGGTAAAGCACGCACTTCAAAAAAAGCACGACGCCCATTGGGATAGTTCAACCAATGCTCATGAATCTGTTCCTGCTCAGTCTCCTGCGCTCTTTGATCACGCGTAACGACTTCTTGTGCATAGCTTTCGGGATAAATATCAAAGGGGGTGAGACCGATCAATTCGACTTCACTCCGCCCAGTCACAAGTTCCATTGCTTTATTGCAACTGACAAAGGCCCCTTTTAGATCTCGATGGAAAAAAAGATCTGATGAGGTATTTAAAAAAGAGCGTAAAAGAATAGTATGCTCCTCTAATAGGCGCTGCCCTTTTTTACGCTCAATGATTTCAAACTCAAGCTCGCGTGTTTTTTGCTGATCTTTAGCGAGCAGCTCTTGTAAACGCTCAACCGTGTTATCTAATCGTTGCCGTGCATCTTCGAGATCGCCCACCACTACGGTTAAGAAATACACCGCCCAAGGTGTTATCAGCATTCCAAGAATAAATGATCGAGAGATATTGGCAATATCCAGCGGATCATTAAAGTATTGTCCAAGTAATATCTGCAATATTGAATCGGCACTAATAATGGCAATCGCCAATAACAGACTAAAACGAAATGCACCTAACCGTTTTAACAGCGATACATAATAATGGACCCAAGTTTTTAAATTAAAAATGCTCACGATAGGCTCAACTAAGTTAGTGAAAAGTAAATTGTATGGGATATTTATTTTAAAGATGATGAATATACACATATTAGTGATTAATTTTTAGTTTCCCAATGAATATTACTCTTTAAAGCTCAATAAGTAAGCGATATCAGTAATCATTGATAATCCTTTTCATTTGGTGGTTTTTAATTGTTACGAAGACGTTTATAATGCTTCGCCTCAATTTACTAATTTTAATATCCTGTTGAAGGGAGTTTTTTCTCATGGCAATGCCAGATATCGCAAATAGCGCACAAGCTCAAACCGAAGGTACACTTGATCGCGTTGGAATGAGCAACATTGAATTACCACTAATGGTACAAACGGATGACTGTGCGCCACAACAAGTTAGCGCTAGCGCTGAACTGTTTGTGAACCTTGGTGATGCACAAGCAAAGGGCATTCACATGTCTCGTTTGTACCTTCAACTTGATCAGTTATCAACTGAGTCAGAGTTAACATTAGAAACGCTTACTACATTGCTCGAAGGGTTTATCGAAAGCCACCATGAGCTGAGCCAACAAGCATTTGTAAAGTTTTCATTTGACTATCACCTACGACGTAAATCACTGATCAGTGAAAAACGTGGTTGGAAAGCTTACCCTGTCGTCATTATTGGTCAACTTATAAACGGTGAGTTTAACTTTGAACTCCAGGTTAACGTGCCTTATTCATCTACCTGCCCTTGTTCAGCAGCACTTGCTCGCCAACTAATTCAAGATACTTTTGCACAGCAATACGCAGAACAAGATAATATTGAAAAAGATGAAATTTTAGCGTGGTTAGGCTCTACACAAGGCATTGTTGCAACACCGCATAGCCAACGAAGTGTTGTTGAAGTAAAAGTTAAGCTTAATGCAGATAACAATAGCTTCCCAGTTATTGAGCTCATTGATCTGATAGAAGATACGCTTAAGACACCTGTTCAAGCAGCAGTAAAACGTGAAGATGAGCAAGAATTTGCACGCCTAAATGGTCAGAACCTCATGTTCTGTGAAGATGCAGCGCGTCAACTTCAGTATGCATTACACCCACAGGTTAAATTTGATGATTTTTGGTTACGTGTTAACCATTATGAAAGCTTACATGCACATGATGCCGTTTCAATTACTACTAAAGGCATTGCAGGCGGGTATCAACCATAACGCTTAGTTGTTTAAAAATGAAAAAGGGAGCTCATTGAGCTCCCTTTTTTATGATTAAAGCTAAACATTAATTGTGTACACTAATTTGGTCGCGCCCAGAGATTTTCGCATCATACAAAGCCGCATCAGCTTCAGCTACTAACATTTTCATGGTATTAAGATCACTCGGGAAAATACTTGATAACCCCATACTGACAGTAATATAACGGCTTACTTCAGAATAAAGATGCTCGACTTGGGTTTGATGAACGGCCTCTTGAAGTTTTTCAACCGCGCGCAATACCTTAGTTGCATTGCCGCCTTTAATAATAACCACAAATTCTTCTCCCCCGTAACGTGCAGCTAAACAGCCCATCTTACTCGCGGTTTCATGTAATGCTAAGGCAATCAACTTCAGTGCCTCATCGCCCATCTGGTGGCCATAGTTATCGTTATAGGGTTTGAAATAATCAATGTCACACATCACCACCGAGAGCATCTCTTGTTCACTACTTGTCTCTTGCCATAAGCGTTCAAAGTGCTCATCAAAAGCACGTCGATTGGCGATATTTGTGAGCGGGTCGTGGAGCATCTTTTGCTCAAAATGAGAAGCATCAGAGTTAAGTTTTTCTTCGGTCAATTTATGCGCGGTAATATCACGAGCCATGATAATAATACCTTTTGAATGACTTTGTTCATCATTAAAAGGAGCCTTATGTACTTCATACCACGTTTTCTTATCACCGCTAAAGATTAAATCTTCAAAAGTAAGGGGCTCTCCAGACTCGAGGACTTCTTGATTTTGACGAGCAGCCCAATCAGCACGATCTGACGATAAAAGATCACGTTGCAAACGGCCAATAATTTCATCTGGTGTTGAATTTAATAGTTTTGCGAATGATTTATTTGCGCTAATAATTCTACCTTCATCATCTAACAAACAGATTGGGTCATAACTCGCATCGAAAACAGTAGACAATAATAGGCTTTGTTTACTTAACTCTTTTTCTGTCTCTTTACGCTGTAAATTTTCATCTTTTAACTGTTTACTGAGGTTATGCAATGCGGTGATGTCATTATCAATGGTCAGAATTGCAAAAATAATTCCTTTATCATTATAAAGTGGTACTTTAGTAATATTCACTAAACTCATATCAATAGATTTTTTCTGACTAACCCACTCTTGAGTATTGTAAGTTTCTCCTTTCCAAACGGCAGATTCCTGCAGCTTCTGTTTTTTAAGCATTTCAATCGGTAACATATCAGCAGCACTCCGTCCCGTTGCATGACTCACGGTCGTATGATTTGCCTCTGCCCATGCAGTATTACAGCCAATAATGCTTCCTTTCGGGGATTTGAAAGCAATTTGCTCAGGAATAGAATCCAAAACTTTACGTAACAACTCTCGCTCTTCGATCAATTTTTGTTCTGCACTAAGCAATGCAGTGACATCTTTAAGATGGCATAACCAAGCAGTTTTACGCTGGTAATGGATACGCTTAGCTGAAATTTCAATATCATGAAATGTATTATTTACTAGTAGGCGCATTAGGCCATTATCAATAACAGTTTGATGACTTGCTTTGTTAATAAAGCGAGATAATAGCAATTGATTTTCTGCTTCTTCAAAGATGAATTTTTTATTCTTCTTTTTAAACGGAAATAATGACTTCACTTCATCATTAAGATAAAAAAGTGTGTTGCCATCAAGTGCAAAAATAGCCAGTGGATAGGGAGAAGAGTCTAAGACATCTTTAAATTGACGATCTTTTTTACGTTTTGAACGACTAAAAATAATAAACAACAGTAGCACAGCAAAAACAATAGCAATATTACGTGCCATATCTACAGAAGTTCCCCACCAAGGTTCATTTAACGCAAGAAAAAACGGGGCGACATCATTAGTTAACGAAAACTGGTTTCCCCATTGAAGCCATTCGAGCAGAACTTGTTGTTCAGCAGGTAGGTAAACAAAAAGCGAGTTGGTGTCACCCTCTATAGAAGTGCTTTTCAAAAACTGGGTTAACAAAGTATCCATCAAGCTGCTTTTTTCTGGACCAATGTTAAACATAACTATTGCTTCAATTTTATTATTAAAAAGATCTAACAATAATTCCAATAACCCAGGGTATTGCTGATAATTTATATTGTTATTACCTACAATAAGTTGTTGTGCTTCAGGTAATAACCCGCCAACAATAATACTCTTTTTTCTCTCAATTAAAGCTTGGGACATTTTTTCAGCCAGAGGCGAAAAATAATAAAAATCAGCGCTGACATTTATCAAGCCCAGTTTATTGATTGTATTATCGGTAATGAGAGGAGGCGTTAAACCGCTATAAACAGCAGGGCTATTTTCTGACAATAGATGATGTAAATCCTGCTCAGAATAAAGGTCAAACTCTACAGCAATACCCGTTTTTGATGACCAGCTCTGCCAATATTGTCCATACAGTCCCAGTGCTTCATTATTTGAATTAATACCAGAATAAGGGAGGTTTTGCTCTAAATAAACATTAATTTTCTGTGGTTTAGTCGATTCTTTTAACACTGCAAAAGAGGAAGCAGAGCAGCATAGGAGTAGGATAAGGTATAAAAACCGTTTAAACATTATAAAGAATCCAAAATAGATCAGAGCCATTAACTTTAGCCCACTGTGTAAGGAAAGGTAATTTTATAATAGGCGTTACTTGCTAGCCTTCACATTTTCCTGATTAATTAATACCAATTTAACCAAATAGTTGGCAGGTGTTACTTATTTAGTTTTCTTAAACATATTCTATTGTTATCAGAAAATGAACCAAAGAGAAAAAATAAGTAATCGATATTAACTTCGGCATAAAAAAGGTCACTATAAAGTGACCGTCTCAATAATATTAGTCGTTATCGGCATCGCAAACTAAAAAGTAAACACCACATCAAACGAAAAATCTAAATCATCATCAATATGCGCAACGAATGAAAATGCTTCCGAAAGTTGCACACCAGCATCGAATGTAACTTCCCACTCGTTGAGCTCATAACCTTGCATCGCATAGGTATACGTAGGTGTTACGCCAACCCAAAACATATGGTCAATACTATAACGCGTTGTTGCATCTAGCTTAACGTAGGTTGTCGTTTTTATATCTTCTCCCCAAATCATACCAACATCTAATTTAGGGTAAACATTTAACTGATTACCCATTAATGGGATTTTAGTAAAAATTCCGACTGAAGTATCGTTATGATCGTCAATTTTCCAATTATCACGACTCCAGGTACTTTCAAGCGCAAAACCTGTCTCCGTATTCGCATTAATGACCATGTAATCTACATTATAGTATTCAAGGTCATTCATCGCTTCAACGGTAAATTTATGCTTATACAGCCCGTTTAAGTATCCACCATAGGTTGCAGATAGATTCACACCATCATTACCTGCAGCAATAGAAACACTTGAGTATACCGCTCGTGGATCACTCAAGTCAGGCCAATCTTCTGTACTTTGTTGTACATTAGCGAGCAAAGGTGCACTGCACAGAGAGAGTGCTGTTATTGCTATTTTTTTAATTGTCATTTTTATTTCTATTTCCATATGTACAAGTTGAACAAACGCTTACCACGTTTAATGACAGTATACTTTCCAAACAATGCATCTGATTTTTGCAGTACCATTTCACTGTCTGACGCTTTTTCACCATTAATACTTACAGCACCATTTTTGATAAACTCTCGCGCCATTTTATTTGATTTAGCTAATTCACAGCTAGTAAGCAATTCCACTAAGCTTTTTTCAGATTCAACAACTTCCGTCGTTGGTAGACCGTCCTGTGCAAGTTGCGCAAGATCAGACTCGCTAAGTGCACTTAAATCACCAGAAAATAGCGCTTCTGTAATACGCTCTGAAGAAGCAAGTCCCTCTTCACCATGTACGATACGTGTCACTTCTCTTGCTAGGATCGCTTGACCTTCTGGACGCCCTTTAATCTCTTTATCTTTAGCTTCAATCGCTTCAATCTCTTCCACGGATAGAAAAGTAAAGTAACGTAGGAACTTGTAAACATCTGCATCTAACGTAGTGATCCAGAACTGGTAGAATGCATAAGGTGATGTTTTAGTTGCATCTAACCAGATTGTACCCGATTCTGTTTTGCCAAATTTAGTGCCATCTGCTTTGGTTACCAAGGGTAGTGTTAAACCAAATACTTTCTCTTGATTCATACGGCGTGTTAGGTCAATACCACCAGTGATATTACCCCACTGGTCAGAACCACCAATTTGTAAAGAACAACCATTCATCTTATTAAGCGCTGCATAATCGTATGATTGTAATAACATGTAGCTAAATTCTGTGAAAGAGATACCAGCACCTTCACGGTCGATACGTTGTTTTACAGACTCTTTTTGAATCATCGCATTCACGCTGAAATGTTTACCTACATCACGTAAAAATGAGATTGCATCCATTTTACTAATCCAATCAAGGTTATTAACCACCTCAGCTGAATTTTCTTTATCGCCAAATTCAATAAATGCACTTACCTGAGTTCTGATTTTATTCACCCAGTTTTCAACGACGTCGTCAGTATTTAATTTACGTTCAGCCGCTTTAAAGCTTGGGTCACCAATCAAACCAGTAGCACCACCTACTAAAGCAAGCGGCTTATGACCTGCATCTTGAAAACGTTTAAGAGTTAGTAGCGGTACTAAGCTGCCGATGTGTAAACTGTCGGCTGTTGGATCAAAACCACAATAAAGTGTTTGGCAACCACTTGATAAATGTTCGTGTAACTCTTCATCAGCCGTTGTTTGTGCAACAAGTCCGCGCGCTTTTAAATCTTCAAGTAAAGCATTCATAGTTGTGGTCCCTAATTCATTTAACTGTGTTATATATGTTGATGGATTTTACACAGTTAATAGAAACAAAAAAACCATTGAGTGAAGAAGTTAGTCTGATTGTGCTAACATTAGGCTTTTATGATGATATTACAGAGAGTTAAACGATGAAAATAGGTATTATTGGCGCAATGGATGAAGAAGTAAGCATCCTGAAAGCAAAATTGGACAATATTCAAACAACCATTATTGCAGGCTGTGAGTTCTACCAAGGCCAACTTAATGGCAAAGAAGTTATTTTAACGAAGTCAGGTATTGGTAAAGTAGCGGCATCTGTTGCCACAACACTTTTACTCGAACGTTTTCAACCTGATACAATCATCAATACAGGTTCTGCTGGCGGTTATGATAGTAAGTTGAATGTCGGAGATATTGTTATTTCTACAGAAGTGCGCTTTCACGATGTTGATTTAACTGCTTTTGGTTATGAAATTGGTCAGATGGCACAACTGCCTGCTGCATTTATCGCCGATAAGAAGCTAATTGACGTTGCACAAGATGCAGCACAGACAATTGAAGGTCTTAATATCATCCAAGGTTTAATTTGTACTGGTGATATCTTTATGGCCGACCCACAAAAAGCAGAGATTGCACGCAATAACTTCCCTACAATGGCTGCTTGTGAAATGGAAGCCGCTGCAATTGCACAGGTTTGCCATCAGTTTGACGTGCCTTTTGTGATTATTCGTTCACTGTCTGATATTGCCGGTAAAAAGTCAGAACTCTCATTTGAGCAATATCTTCCCATTGCTGCTAAAAATGCCTCTATACTCGTTGAAGCAATCCTTAACAGACTGAGTTAAATGGATCTATTCCTTAATTTTATAGAGCAGTACAGCCACTATTTTTCAGTAATAGTCGTTGCCCTGCTCTCATTTTTTGTATCACTGCCTAAAGATCTTAATCCGCTTTCTGCTATTGAGCTTATTTTTAAGCGCATTGCAGTGAAGATTAATTTAAAGGAGCGCAACGCCAGCTATAAACGTTTAGCGAGCCTGCTCTCCATTTCCTTAATCTACTTTCCAATACTCCTGATCATTATTCAGCTTTATAACATTGTTATTTATCCCACTTTTCTCGATATTTTACTCTTATTTGTACTGCTTTCTTGGCACGATAAAAAAACGGTCTATTTACAAATAAGTAATGCACTGCAGCACAATAATCTAGCGCAGGCAAAATTTAAACTTGCCTCCGTTGCCGAGCGAGAAACAAAGCCACTCTCTTTAGTTGGGGTTAATAAAGCGACCATCGAGTCTATGGTGCTGCAACTCAGCGCATCATGGTTTACAGTATTATTTTGGTATATGTTAACAGGGATTTATGGGGCACTTTTTTATCGAATAGTGCAAGTTTGTGCACAACAATGGAATGCTAAAAAGCCAGAATTTACGACCCTTGCTAGTATTCCTAGCTTTATCTATTCAGCCATGCTGCTTCCTGCCCATTTACTTGTCAGCTTAACCTTTTCTCTTTATGACAGACCGCTGCGAAACCTACCTACAGAGTTAAAGCAGAGTTTACACTGGCATCATTTTTCATCGGGTTTAATGCTCTCTAGTTTTGCATTGGGTATGCAGTTTCAAGTCGGAGGAGTACGTTTATATAAGGACCATAAAGTAACCTATGCCACACTCGGCAGTCATGATGCACCGGGAGTTGATAAAATAGCACTCTCATTACAACGAATCAGCTTAAGTGCTTGGTTTTGGTTGTTTTGTTTCTCAGCTTATACCTTCTTCCCATTGCTGCTTGCATTTATGTCTCGTTAAGCAATATATTCGTATCGATAACAAATAATAGCTCACAAAAATTTCACACCTTTACTTTACTGTTTATAAAAACAGTATTAAACTGTATTTATAAACAGTCGTTTTAAGGTGTAAAAACTATGCTTAACCAATTAACCGTACAACATTTTGCTATCGTTCAATTTTTAGAATTAGACTTCAACACAGGTATGACGACCATTACCGGTGAAACGGGCGCAGGTAAGTCAATTGCGATTGATGCACTGGGTTTATGCTTGGGGTCTCGTGCTGATGCCAACATGGTCAGAGTAGGAACCGACAAAGCTGAAATAAGTGCACGCTTTACCTTGTCTGATACGCCTCATGCCAAGCAATGGTTACTCACTAATGATCTTGAAAATGAAGATGATAGCAGTGAATGTTTATTACGCCGAACGGTTAATAAAGATGGTCGCTCACGCGCTTATATCAATGGCACGCCCGTCCCCGTTTCACAATTAAAAAGTTTAGGCCAATTACTGGTTAACATTCATGGACAACATGCCCACCAAAGCTTACTAAAAAGTGATATTCAGCTTTCTATTATTGATGAGTATGCCGCACATGATCAACTACTACAAAAAGTAAAAGATACCTATCAAGGTTGGCATTTCTTAAATAAACAACTTAAACAACAACAAGCTAATCAACAAGAAAAACAAGCCCGTAAACAATTATTAGAATATCAGATTCAAGAACTCGATGAGTTTGCATTAGGTGAAGATGAATTTGAACAGGTTGAAACAGAACATAAACGATTAGCCAACAGCGGTGCATTATTAGAAAGTTGTCAAATTAGCCTAAATCAACTCAGTGATGGCGAAGAGTTTGATGCTTTAACGCTTTTACGGAGCAGTGTGAGCGCACTTGAAGCACAGGTTGAAAATGATAAAAATCTAGAAAATATTGTTGCTACGTTGCAGGAAGCTGTGATTCAAATTGAAGATGCAAGTTATGAACTACGCCATTTCAGTGAAAACCTAGAGCTTGACCCTGAACAGTTCCAGCAATTAGAAACACGCATGAGTGACGCATTGTCCCTTGCGCGTAAACATCAAGTACAGCCTGAGTTTTTATTTACGCATCATCAGAAGTTAAGTAAAGAGTTCAAACAGCTTAATAGTGGTGAACAGCAAATTGAACAGTTAACAGCAGATCTTGAAATAGCAGAACAAAATTACTACCAGCATGCAAAAAAATTAAGCCTCAGCCGTAGCCGATATGCTAAAGAGTTAAGCAAAAAAATAACGGTTAGCATTCAAAAACTAAATATGGAAGATGGTGTGTTTCATATTGAATTGCTCGAAAGCGCAAATAAATCACTAAGCCCATTAGGCCTAGATAATATTGAATTCCAAGTTAAAACAAATGCTGGGCAGACATTACAAAACTTAGCTAAAGTTGCATCGGGCGGTGAATTATCTCGAATTGGCTTGGCAATGCAGGTAATTATCAGTCAACGTGTTGCCACCCCTACGCTTATTTTTGATGAGGTCGATGTAGGTATCAGTGGTGCAACAGCTTCTGTTGTTGGTAAACTGCTACGTAGCTTAGGCGAAAACACACAAATATTCTGTGTTACTCACCTTCCTCAGGTTGCAGGAAATGGACATCAGCAGATGTTCGTGACCAAACAAAGCGACGGTAAAATTACTAATACAACGATGATTAGCTTAAATGAGCAAGATAGGCTTAATGAATTAGCACGGTTGCTCGGAGGCGATAATATTACTACACATACTCTCGCAAACGCGCAGGAACTTCTCGTCGCCGGTTAATAGTTAGCTAGCATCAACTCAGTTGCTATGAGTAAGTTGTAAGCGGGTTTAAATCTTGACTTCCCCCTTAGGCTTACTCATTTATCATCCCCTCATTAAAACACTCTCCCCTCCCCACTGTGTCATTGCTTTTATTACAAATTAACTTCTTTATAAACTATCAGCAAAAAACATAACGCCCCAAAAATAATTTATTCGGTAAAAATATTGATACTTTGATAGGCATTGATCCGTTATTATTTAAATTATCTAAAATAATATATCAATACAATTATTAGCGTGATCAGCAATTACATAAGAGAAATAATTTCGGACAAAACATGAATTACAGCTTAACTGTGTTAAACCTTTTATAATAAGTAGAAAATAGTTAGTGATATGAATAAAATAGCTGCTTATCAAAGCACTAACGAATAACATCATTACTCTCATTAAATGAACAGGTTGAAATCATTATCATGAAATATCGCTTTTATTATCTGTTACTACCTCTCCTCTTTAGCGGTTGTGCACAACTACCAAAGACTGAAGTGCAACAAAATAGCTCATGGGCTACTCAGCAAGCGCAACTTGAACAATTAACTGATTGGTCATTCTCCGGGAAATTAGCCATTATCACACCCGAAGAACGTAATAGTGTCAATATACACTGGCAGCAAACGGCACAACAGTTTCATATTCGACTCACTACATTTTTAGGTATGAGTGTGTTAGAGATCCAAAAAAACGCCCTACAAACGGTTGTTATAGATGCTGATGGTAAGCACTATGTCTCAGACAATAGCGAACAGTTGATTAAAGATTTATCAGGCATGGAACTACCTATCAATCAGTTACAGCAATGGATAAAAGGTAACCCAAGTGATGCAAGTTACCAATTAAATGAAAATCACCAAGTAAGCCACTTACTTGGAAATGATCAAACAGGTGGGATTTGGGTAATTGACTATAGTGATTATCGCTCTCTGAATAATACGAACCTGCCCCACAGACTACAACTTACACGCGACAATTTACGCCTAAAATTTGCTATTTCAAAGTGGGAAATAACAGCTCCTACACAAACAAATTAGAAGATACGATTACGATATGGTTAAACTTGATACTATCCGCTGGCCTGCACCGGCAAAACTTAATCTGTTTTTATATGTTAATGGACAACGTGAAGACGGCTACCATGAATTACAAACATTATTTCAATTTATAGACTTGTGTGATTATTTAACTATTACAACAAATTTATCCGGTAAAATTACACTTACACCAGAGATAAAAGATCTACCCGTCACAGACAACCTAATCTACAAAGCAGCCACGATGCTACAGAAAGTAAGTGGTCAAAATTTAGGTGCAAATATACATATTGAAAAAAATTTACCGATGGGTGGTGGTTTAGGAGGCGGTTCTTCCGATGCTGCGACCACATTAATAGCATTAAATTATCACTGGAACCTCAACTTAACAAGGTTGCAACTTTCAGATATCGGTCTCTCATTAGGTGCTGATTTACCTATTTTTATTGCCGGTGAAGCATCACTTGCGGAAGGTGTTGGAGAACAATTAACAATGGTCTCCCCCCCTGAGCATCACTACATCGTTGCTGTGCCAGCGTGTCATATTTCAACGCCAACAGTATTCAAGGATAAACAGTTAATCCGAGACACAAAAAAGAGATCAATATCACAGTTAATGAGTCAAATTTGGCTAAATGACTGCGAACCCTGCGTAAAAAATAACTACCCGAAGGTTGCCAAGGTTATCGACTGGTTGGTAGAATACGCCCCGACTCGATTGACTGGTACTGGCGCATGTGTTTTTAGCACTTTTGCAACAGCCCAAGAAGCACAAGTTGTTTTAGATAAAAGTCCCCAATGGTTAACTGCTTTTGCCTGTAAAGGCTTAAACAAGTCACCCGTAAATGCGCTTTTATCGACCCTAAAATAAATTAGTGTGGTTGATTAAACCCCACCACCCATGTTATTGAGCATATCGCTTTTTAATATCAACTATCAGGATGACAGAGGTCCTCACAGTGCCAAATATGAAACTATTTGCAGGTAACGCGACACCAGAATTAGCACAAAAAATTGCTGATCGTCTTTTCATTAAACTAGGAAGCGCAGAAGTTGGACGCTTTAGTGATGGAGAGATTCACGTACAGATTAACGAAAATGTACGTGGCGATGATATTTTCATCGTACAATCAACTTGTGCACCAACCAATGATAATTTAATGGAATTGATCGTAATGATCGATGCAATGCGTCGCGCTTCTGCTGGCCGTATTACTGCCGTTATTCCTTACTTTGGTTATGCTCGCCAAGATCGTCGTGTACGTTCTAGCCGTGTGCCAATTACAGCAAAAGTTGTTGCAGACTTCTTATCAAATGTAGGTGTTGACCGTGTTTTAACGGTAGACCTTCATGCAGAGCAAATTCAAGGTTTCTTTGATGTGCCTGTTGATAACGTATTTGGTAGCTCAGTTCTACTTGAAGATATGTTAGAGAAAAAATTAGATAACCCAATGATTGTTTCACCTGATATCGGTGGTGTAGTACGTGCTCGTGCTCACGCTAAGTTATTAGATGACGCAGACCTTGCGATTATCGACAAACGTCGCCCTAAAGCCAATGTCGCACAAGTAATGCACCTAATTGGTGATGTTGAAGGCCGTCATTGTATTATCGTAGATGATATGATCGATACTGGCGGTACATTATGTCAAGCAGCAGCAGCGTTAAAAGATCGCGGTGCACTTTCTGTTTATGCATACGCAACACACGCTGTATTTTCAGGTAAAGCGATTGAAAACATCAAAAACTCTGTCATTGATGAATTCATTGTAACTGATTCTATCCCGCTTTCTGATGAAGTGCTTGCAACAGGTAAAGTTAAGCAGTTGACATTAAGTGGCATGCTAGCTGAAGCAATTCGTCGCGTAAGCAACGAAGAGTCTATTTCTGCAATGTTTCACTACTAGTTTGGAGGATTTAGCTTGATTTAATAATTAAAAAATCAAACTAAACCAATAAACTAAAAAAACGCCTCCTAAAGGCGTTTTTTTTTGCTTTTCAATTGTACAAACATCCCGGGTGCGTTATTATGGCGCGCCT
Source organism: Psychromonas marina (assembly GCF_030161115.1). GTDB lineage: Bacteria > Pseudomonadota > Gammaproteobacteria > Enterobacterales > Psychromonadaceae > Psychromonas > Psychromonas marina. The sequence continues at coordinate 108,475 of NZ_BSPQ01000010.1, read as the reverse complement.
TTTTTGTACTCACCATTTGGTGTTTATTGAAAGGTGGTTTTATCTGGTCGCAAGATAAAATCTATTTAAATTTGAGAAACGAATAATCGATTTCTCTTTATTGGAGTTACACCATGTCTATTAAATTAGTTGCACAAACACGTACTGACCTTGGGAAAGGTGCGAGCCGCCGCCTTCGTCACGCAGACCTAGTACCAGCAATCGTATACGGTGCAGGCAAAGAGCCAGTATCACTTACTTTTGAACAAAAAGAATTACGTAAAGTTGAAGTTGTTGAAGCGTTTTACTCTTCAATTCTTGATCTTGAAATCGATGGTGTATCTGAGCAAGTATTGCTTAAAGCTATCCAACGTCACGCGTTTAAAGACCAAATCCAACATTTAGATCTTCTACGTGTTGATGCTTCACAAAAACTACACACAATGGTGCCTCTACATTTCTTAAATGAAGAGACAGCTGAAGCAGTTAAAGCAGGTGGTGCAGTTTCTCACATCACTAACGAAGTTGAAGTATCTTGTCTTCCAGGTGCATTACCAGAATTCATCGAAGTTGATTTAGCAACTGTTGAACTTGGTGCTACAGTTCATCTTTCTGATCTAGTATTCCCAGCAGGTGTTGAATCTGTAGAGCTTTCTAAAGGCACTGCACATGATCTTCCTGTTGCAACTATTGCTATCTCTAAGAAAGCAGTAGCTGAAGAAGCAGCAGAAGCAGAAGAAGCAGCAGCTGAGTAATCGTGTCAACAACGATTAAAATGCTTGTGGGCCTGGCTAATCCAGGCCCCGAATATGCTCATACCAGACACAATGCCGGCCAATGGTATCTAAACCAACTCGTCTCACAAGAAAATATCCAACTTAAAGCTGAAGCAAAATTTTATGGCCTAACTGGTCGTATTCAATTTGCAGGCAACGATATTCGACTTCTTGTCCCAACTACCTTTATGAACCTTAGTGGCAAATCTGTTGCTGCAATGGCGAATTTTTATCGTATCAAACCCGAAGAGATCCTTGTCGCACATGATGAACTTGATCTTCCTCCTGGTGTTGCGAAGTTTAAATTAGGTGGTGGTCATGGTGGACACAATGGTTTACGCGATATTATTAGTAAGCTAGGTAATAATAAGAATTTTTACCGTCTGCGTATAGGTATTGGTCACCCGGGTGACAAAAATAGAGTCAGTGGTTTTGTTCTTGGAAAAGCACCAAGAGGCGAACAAGATTTAATTGACCAAAGTATTGATGAAGCAGCACGTTGTACGCCGATTTTAGGCCAAGACGGGCTAGCTAAAGCGATGAATCGCTTACATAGCTTTAAAGCACAATAATTATTTAAATAAAAGGTTTACAACATGGGTTTCAAATGTGGCATCGTAGGTTTACCAAACGTAGGTAAATCAACTCTCTTTAACGCACTTACTAAAGCAGGCATTGAAGCGGCTAACTTTCCGTTTTGTACTATCGAGCCAAATACCGGCATCGTACCAGTGCCAGATCCACGCCTTGATAAGCTAGCTAAGATTGTAAACCCAGAACGTGTATTACCAACAACAATGGAATTTGTTGATATTGCAGGTTTAGTTGAAGGTGCTTCTAAAGGTGAAGGCCTTGGTAATAAGTTCCTTGCAAATATCCGTGAAACAGATGCAATTGGCCACGTAGTACGTTGTTTCAAAGATGATAATATCGTTCACGTATCAGGTAAAATAGATCCACAAGATGATATCGATATCATCAACACAGAACTTGCACTCGCTGATTTAGAAAGCTGTGACCGTGGTATTTTACGCATTGCTAAAAAAGCCAAAGGCGGCGATAAAGACGCTAAATTCGAACTACCTGTATTAGAGAAAATTAAAGCACATCTTGAAAATGATGGCATGGTACGTGGTTTGGATTTAACAAAAGAAGAGAAGGAAGCCATTGCTTATCTTAACTTCTTAACAGGCAAGCCAACCATGTATATTGCAAACGTTGCAGAAGATGGCTTTGAAGATAACGAATACTTAGATATCGTTCGCGCAATTGCAGAAAAAGAAAATGCTGTTGTAGTACCAGTTTGTGCGTCAATTGAATCTGAAATTTCAGAACTTGATGAAGAAGACAAAGCAGATTTTCTGGAAGCAATTGGCCAAGATGAACCTGGTTTAGACCGTGTTATCTTCAGTGGTTACCAACTACTACACTTACAAACTTACTTCACAGCAGGCGTTAAAGAAGTACGTGCTTGGACTGTTAAAGTAGGTGCAACTGCACCAGAAGCAGCAGGTGTAATCCATACCGACTTTGAGCGTGGTTTTATCCGTGCAGAGATAGTTGGTTACGATGATTTCATCGAATTTAACGGTGAAGCGGGCGCAAAAGACGCAGGTAAATGGCGTTTAGAAGGTAAGAAATACATCACACAAGATGGCGATGTTATTCACTTCCGCTTTAACGTTTAATCGGTAATAAATTGAAATAAAAAAACAACCTTAGGGTTGTTTTTTTATTTCACCATTAGCGAGCTATTTCCAGCCTATTACGTCCATTATCTTTAGCACGATATAATGCCTGATCTGCACGCTTTAATACGCCTTCAAAATTACCATCTTCTGCCACAACTTTAGCCATACCGATGCTTACCGTGACGCTAATATTGTGTGGTTTAAGTTTACTGATTTTTTTCAATATTCGTTGTGCTTTTATGACAGCATCGGAGTCATCGCTCGGGTCAAACATAACAACAAACTCTTCCCCACCAAATCGGGCAGCAAGATCTTCAGTTCGATTATCAAGCACTAATACTTCAGCAACTTTTTTTAATATATCATCTCCCATCGGATGACCATAATTATCATTAATTTGTTTAAAGTGGTCTATATCGATCATCAACACCCATAAGTCATAATGATGTCTTAATGAGCGAGCTACTTTTTTAGTCGCGACATCAATAAGGTAATGACGATTATAAAGTCCTGTTAATTGATCATAGAATGCCATCTTATTTAATTTATCACGTTGTAATTTCAAGGTGATATGTGTATTTACACGCGCAATAACAATCGCAGGACGGATCGGCTTAGTAATGTAGTCAACAGCACCGAGTTCAAGCCCTCTTCTTTCATCTTCATCTCCTTGCAGTGCTGTGACAAAGATAACAGGAATGGAAGCAGTGAGTGATGATGCTTTTAGTTGCTCACACACTTCATACCCATTCATACCAGGCATTTCAACATCCAGTAAAATAAGATCTGGCTGAGGTGACGCTTGTGCTATTTGTAAACACTGTTCGCCACTAGTGGCAACTTTAATTCGATGGCAATTTTTTACACAAGAGGCTAAAACTTGCAAATTAGTCGGTGAGTCATCAACAATAAGAACTAATGCTTTTTCTGACATCTTATACGTCTCCTCTATTAACCATTTTTAACTGATTAATTAATTTCACTGTTACTTGCTGTGCCGCCTCGAATTCAAACAACGTAAGCTGCTGCTCTAATTGCGAGAAGAGTGTTTGTATATGTTGGGGAAGTTCCTCTGACATCAAAGGGGTTAACTCTGAGCTTTCAATATAATCGTTTTCTGCCAAACGCTCATTTAATTGTGTTAAAAAGCGAATTTGTTGTTCATAGGAAGGTTGCACCTGAGTTGGTTGCTGTGATTCTGAGTCGTTCATATAAACTTGAAATGAATTTATAAGTTCATTGTAGCTAACTTCAATATCAGCCAATAATAATGAATACTTATCAGTCGTGTTAGATTTAACACTCAGTTCTAGCTCAGAACAATAATGTGCTAATTTATCTCCTCCCAAATTAGCACTCGCGCCTTTAATCGTATGCGCTAATAATAGGACCTGTTGGTTATTTTTAGCTTTAATTGCAGCATCTAACTGCGCTATTTTTGAGTTATTCTCTTCTATAAATGTAGTCATTAATGAAATAAGTAATGATTGATCATTAAAAAATCGATTTAATGCTTCTGATTGATTCCAAACAATAAAGCTTTCCTCACTCAAAGTTGATTCCTCAAGCGCATTTTTTTCTGTTCGCTCTGCAATATCAAGCAAGCACTGAGTTATCTTTTCTTCCAATAGTGTGGCATTTATTGGTTTTCCAACATAATCATTCATCCCACACTGTAAACACTTATCACGGTCGCCCTGCATCGCATTGGCCGTCATCGCAATGATATGTATCTCTTTATAATACTCGCCCGCTTCACCTGCTCGAATTTTTTCAGTACTTTCATAACCATCCATCACAGGCATTTGGCAATCCATAAAGATTAATTGATATGGCGTCTCTTTACTGGCTTGTTTCAGTGTATTAAGTGCCTGTAAACCGTCCTCTGCAACGTCACAACTAAAACCAAATGTTTTTAGAATTCCCACTGCAACCATCTGATTTACTTTATTATCTTCAACTAATAATATTTTCACAGTTGATTTATCAACGGTGATCTTATCACTGTTTTTATAAGCCAAAGATGCTAAATAATCGTGGGTAACCATTGGTTGCGTTTTATTATTATTATATTCATTATCAACAACAACACTTAACGCTTTGAAAAGATCAGAAGTAGTTGCGGGTTTAGGGAAATAGGCATTAAAACCAAGGTCAGAAAAAAAGTTAACTTCGTTATTAAAAGTAATCGAGGTCATCATCACTAATTTCATTTTATCAAAGTACGGCTCAGCACGTAATAGTCTGCCAAGCTCCGCACCATCCATCTCGGGCATTTGCATATCGAGTAACGCGACATCAAAAATTTTGTCTCCAGAAGCGAGACGTTGCTGGCAAATATCAAGGGCTTGCTGGCCACTACTTGCCTCTATCACATTTGCCCCCCAATGCTCGACCTGACCACGTAAGACTTCTAAATTGGTGGCATTATCATCAACAATTAATAAGTTTAATTTACTAATATCTACATTTGGAAATACACGTTGAGACTGCTGACTTTCATGAAGAATGGCAGTGAACGTGAAAATACTGCCTTTATTAAACTCACTTTTTACTCGTATATCACCTTTCATCAATTGGCAAAGATTTTTAGAGATAGCAAGACCTAGGCCTGTGCCACCATATTTACGGGTCGTTGAAGCATCAACTTGAGTAAATACCTCAAATAAATTATTAATTTTGTCATCAGGGATACCGATACCTGAGTCCGCAACATGGCAGGTTAATAATATTTCACCCGATTTTCCTTCATGCATCTCAGCGGTCAGTTTTACTTCACCTTTATCAGTGAACTTTATTGCATTGCTCAATAAGTTGGTCGCTATTTGACGTAAGCGCCCCGGATCACCTTGAACCATTGAAAATTCTGCTTCGGTTACATCTAAAATTATCTCGATATCTTTTTCATGCGCACGTAATGCCATTGATTCACAAAGATCTCCAAGCATATCTCTAATATCAAAATCGATAACTTCGAGTTCCATTTTTCCTGCTTCCACTTTTGAGAAGTCTAAAATATCGTTAATCAACACCAATAGGGATTCTGCACTGGATTTGGCAAGTTTTGCTTTATGACTTTGATCTGCATTTAGCTCACTATTAAGCAGTAAACCTAACATACCTAGTACTCCATTCATTGGAGTACGTATTTCATGACTCATACTGGCTAAAAACTCTCCTTTTAGTAGGTTACTTTGTTCTGCACTTTCGGTTGCTTTTTTTAATAATTTATTGGCTTTATGGCGTAAAATAGCATTAGTAAAAATAGCGGCAGCTTCTTCTAATAACTGCACTTGGTAATCATCTAAACCACTATTTTCTTCAGTAAATATTAAAATTACCCCCACTAAATTTGCAGGGTTAACATTATTATCCTCACTCTCCACCTTAAGCGGGATAACATAGTGACCATGCTCTTGAGTATCTAAGCACAATTCATCTGTACAACTAGGATTGATGGTCATGCAATTACTTTGCAATGCTTGCTCACACATTGCCGGCAATTGAGCTTCAAGGCTTTTCTCCATAAAGCTAAATTTCCCTTGCCTTACGACCATTTCCAACGATTGATTATGTTCATTAAAAACGTACAAACTGGCTTTAGCTTTTAATTTGAAATTAGGCAACTCAAAAAGGTGTAATAAACTTTCTACTAACTGTTGTCTCAAAGAGTGCGAAGTGGTGAAAATATTAGTAATGGCGAGTTTGATTGCAGCCGCTTTAAGACTTGCCTCTTGCTGCTCTTCAAATGCTTTTTGTTTGGTGATATCCGTACGGATGGAGATATATTGTTGTATCGTATCGTTTTCGTCTTTATAGGGTGTAATCGTTGTTTCTACCCAGTAATGTCGCCCATTTTTACTTTGATTACAGACTCTTCCCTGCCAAACATTGCCACTTGAAATAGTTTCATAGAGCTCAGTAAAAAAAGCATCGGAATGTACACCAGAGTTTAAAATGCGGTGATTAGCACCAATTAGCCGATCATGACTATAACCACTAATGTCACAAAATTTATCATTCGCATATACAATGTTGCCCGCACGATCGGTAATGCTAACGATAGCATGTTGGTCTAATGCATATTGCTGGCAATTAAGCTCATTTAATGCACCTCGTAACTGGCGATTACTCTGTTTTATTTCATGTTCATTTTGCTGTTGTTTATTTAGCATCTCATTAAATGAATCAGCTAACCTACCAATTTCATTATTAGAAGTAATATCAACTTGCTGATTATTTTTTCCCTGCGCTACATTTTGACTTGCTTCAGAAAGTCTTTGTAATGGGCGAGTGATGCGTTTAGCTTGAATAATGGAAATGATAATAATCATCAGCACTGACAATAGTAAAATGATGGATACCACGATCGCAATATCTGTACTAGTTTGTAATACTTCTTCACTATCTATTTCACTAATTAATACCCAGCGAATATTATTAATGACAACCAATTGGTGTATACCAAAAACTTTTTTATTGTTTGGGCCTAGATACTCAAACACAGCTGTTTTCGTATGCTTTGGTTGATGTGATTGGTGATCCTCATCAATCCAACGTTTAAATTGTTCTGTATTAATTTTATCGTTCAAGACCGTATTAAAATCAGCATAAATGGGACTGCGCAATAAACTATCTTCAGCAACTAAATAGTGGGACTGAGAAGTGTTAGCTGAAGATTCATGTACTAAACGATTAAAAATACGATCTAACCTTAGTTGAATAACGAATGCGCCAATGACTTCGCCTTCGTCAATTAAGGGCGCACTCAAAAAACCTGTGAGTATATTGTTTGAAGGCCCATAACGCTCGATATCAGAAAATAATGTTGTGCCCTGATTTAGGGTCGCAGCCACTGTTTGAGATAATTTAGTTGTTGAGTAGGTGCCAGTTAATAAATTTTCACCTAAATCCTCCTCCTCCTTTACCGTGAATAAAATATTCCCTTCCACGTCAATTAAAAAAATATCGTAAATGTAATCATAATTAGTACTTAAATTAACCAAATCTTCACGTAATATATCTGTTCTAAATGCCCAGTCATAACCCGTAATATACTGTTTTAATGGTTGCTCACTTTTAGACCAACCGTAGGCTAAATCTTGAAGTAAGCGATAATTTATTTTTGCACTCGATTGCGTTTTGATATCCATAAAACGATAACTAAACCAATTATTAATGAATTGATGCTTCGCTTCAGAGCTTTGATAGAGTTTTTCTTCCGTCTCATTGATGAGACTTTGTTTTGCTTGCTGTAAGGTTACCCAAGAGGTCATGCTGACGGGCACTATCGATAGGAGAAGAAACCAAAACAATAATTGGCTAAATAATGACTTATATTTTCTAATATTTTTTCCATCTCTCATGCTCACAGCCAATGCTCCTTTAATTCATGCTTAAATTGTAGAGCAGAAAACAATAGTCATTAATTTATTACCTTAAAAACCTATATTTTACATCATTATTTGTGAGTAATTTGAAGTTAGTAACTATCTAATCATAGATTATAAGCAAGTAAGGTGGATCTTCGTAGGCTACAACATTTTATTTTAGATTCAGATGTTTATAGCTATTGAGGGAAATATTTCAACAAACTGATGGGTTATCTCCGATCGCAAGAGAATTTAGAGCCCCGAAATAGGATGCATTGCAATGAATATCCATCTTTTTATAAGAGTAAATGATGACTATTTTTAACGCCTTCAGCAATGTCTTCATTATGACTAGCCACTGGCAGATTGTATTTTCTATACTGCTTATTGTTATTTATCTAACAAAGCTATTTTTAATTTAATTATTTTAGTGCTTATTTGAGCTCTAAAAAATAACGTCTTTTAACCAGTAAGATTGAACAGATCATTAGTGAGTTTGGTATTGATGAGCTAATGCATTCTATTGGGGACTAATATTTTTTTAGAGTTAGCACTTAGTTATATTCTTACGCTATTGATTTAATTGGAATAAACCCAATACGGTTACCTTTATAAGCCGTCAGTGGAAAGTGTCGCACGGTACAATCTAGGAAATAAAAAAAGTAGATTGCACCGTTGTATTCAAGCGAACTATCTTAAGGGCTCTGAGCACCATATTACATAAATGCTATTGCTTATCGCTCAGTGTTTTATTTTCGAAGTTGATAACCACTTGCCAGCCTTTTTTCACATCAGCAAAAAAGTGTAGTTGCCATTGTTGTTGTTCTACAATTTTTTTCACTATATCCAAACCAATACCAAAGCCTTTATCATAGTTTTTCTCCAGCTCTATCTCCCCCTCTTCATTGTTATATATGGCACTACTTGTATTCGTCACCAGTACTTTACGTCCAGATATATCTACGCTAACCCCACCAGATAATGTCTGTTCAAAGGCATTACGAATCAGATTACTCAATACAATTCTGCATAATGTACCCGGTAATTCATGAGTTTCGTTATCAGCACCAATAAGGTCAATAAACACCCTTTTATCTTTCAGTAAGTATTTGTGTTCTTCGATAATAGAGGTCGATAACTGCTTTAAATCGATAGTGTCTAAGCTTCGAATACTCCTATTTTTATCACTCAACAATAACAACGCACTGGTCATTTCAGTCATGTTTTTGTTTGCTCTTCTGATGTTGATATGTTGATCAGCAATATCATGGTTTCCTTGGCTTGCCCTTAAATCAATAATATCCAGCGCAGAGGAGATAACAGCGATTGGCGTACGTAGTTCATGGCTCGCATTTTGTAGAAATTGCTTTTCTCTTTGATGATATTGGTGAATGCGCTGCATCGTTTGATGTAATGTTTTTGCAACCGCACCGATTTCAGTTTTATTCTGCATCACCGAAAATGACAGTTCAGGATTATTTTCATCCAAACTTTTAGCCATCAGTGCCAGTTCATTGAGAGGATTCAATACCGATGTAATCAAACGCTGCACTATCCAATACACTAATAAGGTAGCCAATAATATTATAAAAATTATAGAGTTAGGAACATTTATAAGCGGTGTTTTAGGGGGGGGGCCTGGTGGTAATACCTTCTCTGCATGTTGCGGAGGATGGTCTTGTAAAAAAAGATGAGATGGTATTTTTCCATGGCGTGGAGGCGGCGCTCTTTGAGGATCTCTATCGTGATAAACCAAATAGAGGATGCCTTTATTATTTTTTAATGGGCGAGTCTCTAAAAAAGTAATCTTTTGCGGTCTAAATAACTCACTTAACTTACTGTCATCATGAACTGAAAAGCTAAAAGGGGGCAATGTGTCGATATCAAACATCTGCTCTATTTCAGCAGGAAGGGTTTCCCTACCGACGTAGATAGAAAAATCATCATTATGAGGCAGTGGAAAGCTGGGATCCGCTTCTAATTGCTGTGCATAATGGTCTGTCATCGACATCATGCCACGATGCATGGAGGCACCAATACCAATAAAAAGAATCTGATAAAGCAGGAATGAAAAGATCAGAACCAGTAATCCGACACTGATTATCAACTGCTTTTTGAACTGATATTTTAAGCTATTATGACTCATCCTATTCAGATCCTAATACTAAGCCAACACCTCTTACCGTCTGAATTAATGGACTATCAAATGGCTTATCAACCTGCTGACGCAGTTTGTAAATATGTGATTTAAGTACATCAGAATCGGGTAGTTGATCCGGCCAAACCACTTGCTCAATTTGTTGGCGCGTGACGACTTTTGGGTAAGTTCTCATCAACGCTTCAAGTATCTTCCAGCAAGCGTTGTTTAATTCAATCCTTTGTCCTGCACGGGTCACAATACGTAGATCAACCTCCATCGACAAGTCATTAACGACTAATTTATTCTCCTGCTTATTAACACGTTTACTCAATGCTTTCACTCGTGCAACAAGCTCAGGCAGATCGAAAGGTTTCACTAGATAATCATCGGCCCCCGCATTAAAGCCCTGTAGTTTATCTTCTAATGAATCCCTTGCCGTAAGCATTAGAATAGGTGTTGTAATCCCTGAATTTCGCAGTTCAGTACAAATAGACATACCATCTTTACCGGGCAGCATCAGATCTAAAATAATAACATTGAAAGCTTGCGTCATCGCCAGTCTTAAACCGAGATTACCATTATCTGCATAATCACATTCAAAACCATGAGCTTCTAAAAATTCACTGATATTACCCGCTAAGGTTCTATTATCTTCAACTACCAGTACAATCACAAACGTACACCTTTTTTATACATTGGACATCATCTAACAATTAATCATCGCTAGGGGCTGTTGATCTTTCAAGTTTGTTTTTGCAGCTATTTATACAAGGCTGAGCCTATGTAGTGTGGTTGTTCCACATAAATAGGCGAAAACGCAGTAGAAAGAGTCAACAAATGCAGCCCTTCGGGTTCAAAATTAAAACAGCAAAGGTCAACAGCCCTATTATATCTTACTTAAAATTAGAGTTTCATTTAAATATTAAATTTACCCTGCAAGGCTTTATAAACAGGCGAATCTTTAGAGCAAAAATATCCAACAGCCTGTTTTTTTCTCCATTAATAAGTTTCAGTTGCAACAATGAGACGCACCAACAATGTGCATCAACGCACTACTATATCGCAAAAATTACAGTTAATTATCTGCCACATAAAAGTCCAAATAAACAAATTTAAATAAAGCCATTATTTATCAGTCTCTTAAGTTTTAATTTGTTTAATAAATAGTAAAAAAAATAACCACACCACTTGGATTGATTTTTGCAAGCTACTGATTTTAAGAGAAATAAATTAATTTGAACTGAAAGAGTAAAATAAATATGGATTTAACCGCGAAAGAGCGCCATTGGCTGCCCTTGTTTGGGGCAACAGGGAAGTTTTCGATGAAAAAAGCATGCTGGCTTAACCGAGGTCGAGAGCAGGCTATCGCAGAAACCTTCACCAACATCGCTAATACACGTGTGCGTATTTTGGCGTCTTGGGTAAATTCGCAATGGGATTTTCTCTCCGATGCCTGCTTATATATTGCAACAAAACCAGAAGATGAATGGCAATCAGCTCTGCAAGGTTTATTAAAACGCAACAACGACTTTTCAGAACTGTTTATAGTATTCTCAAATGCACAGCTTTCCTGCTCTAGTTACCAGACAAAACCAAAGGTTGACCCAACAATTCTTGCCAAAGGGTTACAAGCTCCTTTTTTGCATGGTCCCTATATTGACCAACAAACACAAAGTATCGGTCCCTCTAGCTCTTCGTTCCATGATGCCGTTACACTAATGTATTATCAGCCACTAGAAGTTGATGGCAAAATAATCGGCTGTCTTTGTGGGCGAGTGCCGAATGATGTGATGGGCGATCTTATCCAGCGTGAAGCAGGACATGTATACAGTGAATCAGGTGATAACTATATTTTTATGGTGGACTCTAAATTAGATCCCAATATTGAAACAGGTACCGCCCTATCACGCTCGCGTTTTGAAGATAATACTTTTTCCCATGGAGAAAACCTCAAATCAGGTGTTCACACGGACTGGGGAATGGTAAAAATACGCGAACATACTGAATTTGAGATACGCTTTACCGATCCCGCAACGAAACAACTTCACCCAGGCGTCAGAGAGACCATACGTCATGGTAATAACCTTTATGTTAGTTACCCAGGCTACTCTGATTACCGTCATATTCCTGTGATCGGTAAAGGTGTGACCTTTCAATTAAAGGGCAGCCCAGATGTATGGGGAATGATGTGTGAAGCCGATTTAGAGGAGGTCTATCGTCACCGTTCATTGACCTATACGATCTCTAAAAAGCTTAGTTTTGCAATGAGTTTCCCGGTTATTAGCAGTTTTATTGCCCAGAGCTGGTTCACTTTACCACCACTACAAGGTAATTTATTGCTAGTGCTGACCTCTCTTCTTGGCTTAGTTTGGTTAAGTTATTTTGCGATTAAACCGCTCACAACCCGCCTTAGTAATATGGTTGCTGTGATGCAAACACTGGCAGAGGGTGATGCAAATTTAAAACAGCGCTTTGATAACTCCACCCTAAGTGCTGATGAATCAGGTGATTTAGGACGTTGGACAAACAGTTTTATCGATAACCTCGACAATATGGTCAGTGAGATGATCGATGCTTCGAAAGAGGTAAATGAGGTGAGTGAATCGATGTTACGTCGTTGTATCAGTGTTGATAGTGCTAGCAAATTAACCAGCCAATCTATTGGCTCAATGTTAGCACTTTCTAGTGGACAACAAGATGAGATAGCGAATGCCACTATCTCTGCGCAAACTATGCAACAACTCATGCATGATGTCGAAGCAAACGCACAACAAGAATATAATCAAGCAATTAACAATACAGCTAAAATAAAAGAGATCGTTTTAGCTTCTGCAGCCAGTGTTAATGATGTGAATTCAGAAATGAAGGAGATTGGTGCAATTGTTGGACTAATAACCGGGATCACGGAACAAACTAATCTACTCGCCCTTAATGCAGCGATTGAAGCAGCACGTGCAGGTAAACATGGACGCGGTTTCTCGGTTGTGGCTGATGAAGTACGCAACCTTGCAACCCGCACTTCAGAAGCCGCTAGCCATATTGGTAAAATAACCACCAAGCTAAGTAAAGAATCACAAATGGCGGTTAACTACATGGAGCAAGGCGTTAAAAATGTTGATCAAGATAATTTCGCATTAGACTCTGGTGAAGGAAGCGTGAAATTAAAAGTATCGGTTGAAAATATGTTTGAAACAATGAGTCACATCGCCAGTAACAGCCAACAACATGGTGAAACCGCCAAAGAAGCACAAACCAGTACTTTAACAATGGAGGTCTCATCACAGCAATTAATGCGACGTACAACATTGGTTAAAAATGCCATGTTGCGTCTCAATAAATTAATTGGACGCTTTCAGGTAAGTGATAGAAAGTGATCTGTTGAATAACAAGGTCATCATCAATGGTGACCTTGTTGAACAATTCACCAATAAATTAATCACTACTCTGTTGTGGTGATTGACGTTTAAGCGCCATACGTTTGCCTAACCATACACCTAATCCTAATGGTGCAAAGAAGATCACCCCAAGGAATAACACAAAGTACAAAATTAAACTTTTCAACGTATTAGTTAACTCTTGAAAAACGACTTCAACCGTATGCTTGGAAAGTTCATCCAAATTAGCGGCCGCAGCAATACGCTCACGTGTCACCATCTCCTCTAATGCCACACGCTCACTTTTCACCATTAAGGTGAGTGCTTGACGCTCCACCGATAGTTGTGCGATTTTATCATCCGTTGAGTCGCTTAACTGCGTTAATAATGGCGTTAGTTCACGACGTAAATCAACGGCTAATCCTGCCATCATTTCAGGGCTTTGCTCCATCATGTCTTGAAAGCGTGCGGAAGTATCACTGATATTTGCTAAAGTTTTTTGTAACTCTTCAGCATTAATATTGGAATGAAGTGCATATAACTCTGCTTTCCAAGTTAATATTTTAGGCATTTGATCAGAAATCATCGCCATTCGATCAGAGACATCACTCATCACCTCTGGCACCGTACCAAAAGTCGTTACCGCTTCAAGTTCACTAATATTACGATACGCAAGCCAATCATTAAAAGCAGATACACGTGTAAAGGTGATATCAGCAATCGGATTATCAATCACGTACTGCGTTACAAATACCTGATATTGTTTAAATTCAGACGCTTTCACAAAGCCTTTAACGGTACGCTCAAAGTTCGCTTGTAAACGTTCACTTGAAGCAATCGCAATATTTTGATGCTCTGCAAATATCATACTACCGTTACCGGTTGTAAAAAATGCATTCATTTGTGCTGTTAATACCCACGTATCGACCATGGCAGCAACCGGTGATGATTGGAATATCGTACGCTGTAATGCTTGCTCACTGTTAATTTTCCACATCAAACTATTTGATTTGAGGGTAATCGCTTCAGGCGTTGAAGGTTGCTCATCTTGATCACCTAATACTGCAATTTGATCTGCACTGTGCTCGACTTCACTGTAAAAATTCTGACTAAAATCGCGACTAAATACGCGCATATTAAGTTGATCTTGAGGTAGAGGCACAATCCCGCTCTCTAGTTTAACTTCCAATAATGAGCACCCACTTAAGGTTATTAGCATCATCAGTGTCAGTAATCCATTTTTCTTAATGTTAGTAATGTTTTTTAAATACAATTTTTTATAACCTATAGTTATTTAGCGCTGATTCTAAAATAAAAATACATCGCACTTATAAAGGTTAAAATGAGAGTTAAGCGACCGATCAAACATAAACAATATTCACGTTCAGTTAACGTCATCTGATTTCATAAATAACGACCCTATTGAGAATTATATGTTTGTAACTCGAGAATGATTAAATCGTCTTTGTAGGATTCAACCCTCTAATGAGTGGAAGAGAGTCAAATTATTGAATATAATTTCATCTGCTTGAGCAACTTAAAAGAAGTTGATCTAGCATAACAATCTCTACTGTAAGTATCTAAATCAGATCAGTTTTATTTTTTGAGCTAAAGATCACACTATAATTTTCGTATCAATTTCATCTGATTCAGTTATATTTGAAATTTAAAAACAGCCTTAAGCACAGACTGTATTAGTATCTTTAATGCCTTATAAATCATTGCGATATGTTTTTATTTAGATATTTATTACATAGAGATTTTAAATGATATCAGAATATTTACTCTGATTTATTAACCACAGCCAACATTGTAATATAGTAATACAAATGATATAAATTACTTATAGATAGGGTATGCATATTGAAACCCTACCCATACAGCTAAAAAACTCGTTGCATTGAAATAGAGCAACGGCAGGGAAATCAATTTTCTGCGAAAAAAATACAACAGTTAACTGTTGTGTTTTTTGTGCCTTTAAAAGCATCTACGCAGGGTTTGATTGCTAAAATTAACTCCATAAATTAGAGGTCTAACATGTCTAATAAGTCTTTTGACGCGATTAAAGCGATCAAATTAGAAAACGACAAATCAGCAGGTAATCTTGTTGATTGTATGCCAATTAAAGTTCAACAAACTGAACCGGATCTATCTTTCCTTGATAACTTAAGTCTTGAGCACCCTCGTCTTCTAGTCCAAAGCAAAGATCTTCCTGCATTCCGTGCAAACCTGAAAACTGATGCAGGCTACTGTAAGTTTGATGCATTCATGAACAACTCTACAAACAAGTTCATGGACGTTGCACCTTACGCAGAACCTAAAGCATACCCAGAAGAAACGGTTGGTAAAGCATCTCTATGGCGTCCTTACTGGCGTCAAATGTACGTTAGCTGTCAAGAAGCTTTCAACGCAACTCGTAACCTTTCTATTGCTGGTATCGTTTTAGAAGATGATGCAATCATCGCTAAAGCAAAAGCATGGACATTAGAACTAGCTTCTTACGATCCAGAAGGTGTTACTTCTCGTGGTTACAACGATGAAGCGGCTTTCCGTATTATCGCTGCAATGGCATGGGGCTACGATTGGCTAAACGCTCACTTCTCAGTAGAAGAACGTGAAATCGTTAAAAATGCACTAATCGTTCGTTTAGACGAAATCATGCATCACCTTAAAGTAACTGTTGATCTACTAGCTAACCCGCTTAACAGCCACGGTGTTCGTAGTATCAGTTCTGCAGTTATCCCAACATGTATCGCACTTTACGGTGAGCACCCTAAAGCACGTGAATACATCGAATACGGTATCGAGTACTACGCAGTACATTACCCACCATGGGGCGGTAAAGACGGCGCATGGGCTGAGGGTCCAGATTACTGGAATACACAAATGGCATTCTTAGGTGAAGCTTTCGATCTACTGAAAAGCTACACTTCTATTAACATGTTTAATAAAGAATTCTACAAAAACACAGGTGATTTCCCACTTTACTGTATGCCTGTTCACTCTAAGCGTGCTAGCTTCTGTGACCAATCAAGTATTGGTGATTTCCCAGGTCTTAAACTTGCTTACAACATCAAACATTTTGCTGGTGTAAACAACAAGCCTGAGTACATTTGGTACTACAACCAACTTAAAGCGCGTGATACTGAAGCACATACAAAATTCTACAACTTCGGTTGGTGGGACTTTGGTTATGATGATCTACGTTTTGATTACCTATGGAACGATATGCCTGAAGTTGCGCCATCAAATGAGCCGCTACTAAAAGTATTCCCAATCACTGGTTGGGCAGCATTCCATAGCAACATGACTAACCGTGAAGAGCACATCCACATGGTTTACAAATGTAGCCCATTTGGTTCAATCAGTCATTCACACGGCGACCAAAATGCATACACATTACATGCATTTGGCGATACGCTAGCTGCAATCACTGGTTACTACGGTGGTTTCGGTGTTGACATGCATATTAAATGGCGTCGTCGTACGTTCTCTAAAAACCTACCATTATTTGATGGTAAAGGTCAGTACGCAGAGAACACAACAACTAAGTTTGAAGGTCAGCATCAAGATCGTTACTGTATCGAAGCTGGCGGTAAAATCAGCGATTACGATACTGAATCTGAAGTGTTATTTGTTGAAGGTGATGCGTCAACTTCATACCAATTCCATAACCCAGAATTAGAATCTTACAAGCGTAAAATTTGGTTTGCTAAAGGTAAAGTATTCGTAATGCGTGATACTGCTACTTTAAAAACTGAGCAAGATCTAACTTGGTTATTACACACGACATTCAAGACTGAAGCTGCAACAGATTCATTCAAAATTGTTGGTGATAACGCGGTATTAGACGTTCAATTCATCAATGATTGTAAGCAAGATTTATTATCAATTGATCCAGTTGAAGGTTTCGGTGAAGTAGACCCAGCTGAATACAAAGACCTAGAAATTCATCGCCATGTTGAAGCTAAGTTTAAAGCGAAAAAAGATCACAACATCTTAACGCTATTAGTACCAAGCAAAGTTAACGGTCCAAAAACTGAAGTTAGCCACAAATTAGTAGGTAATACTTTAGAACTGACTATCGATGGTGAAGTAGTCACTATCGAGCTTTAATCGCTACGTTATGTAACGATTAATTAAGCAACAATTAAAAAAGGCCGCCTATAGCAATATAGGCGGCCTTTTTTTATCTATTTTTCTACTCCCCACTCTTATAAATATTCTGACACTACGTCACTACTATGCTCATCAACAACAACCATCACAAAACTGTCACATAAATACCATAAAGTAGCGAGTATTGATCAATGTTCTTAAGTAACAATACAAGGAAAGGTAATGACAAACTATACAGAGAAAGAGTCTGATTTTAGCAAAATGGTTAATGCTCGTTTATCTCGTCGCGGGTTTCTACTCGGTTCAGTAGTCGCAAGTGCAGGGGCATTTCTGGCATTAAACCCAGTCGTTAAAGCGATCGCAAATAGTATGGATAGCAACTTATTAAACTTTACCTCAATTACTACTTCAACCAGTGATCGCATCACCCTGCCGCAGGGTTATAGCAGTAGCACATTGATGTCATGGGGTGATCCTATTTTTGCCAATGCCCCTGAATTTAACGCTAATGGTAAACAAGACTCAACGGCACAAGCGCTACAATTTGGCGATAATACTGACGGTATGGGCATATTTCCACTATCTAATGATCGTGCCATCCTTGCCATTAACAATGAATACACCAATTATAAGTACCTGTTTGATCATCAAGGAAAATCGATGACTGCAGATGATGTTAAAAAATCTCAAGCTGCTGTTGGTATCACTATTGTCGAAATAATTAAAAACAACGGGCAATGGGTAATGGATAAAACTGGCCGTGCAAATCGTCGTATCACTGCCAATACTGAAATGCTGTTAACAGGTCCAGCGGCAGGTGACGCTCTACTAAAAACAGCAGCAGACCCAACGGGTAAAAAAGTATTAGGCACGTTTAATAATTGTGCAGACGGAAAAACACCTTGGGGTACTTATCTAACCTGTGAAGAAAATTTTAATGGCTTTTTTGGTGCACAGGAAGGAACACCATTAACAGCGGATCATCAACGCTACGGTGTTAAAGCTAAACAGAGTAAATATCAATGGCACAACTTTGACCCGCGCTTTGATTTAGCTAAAAATCCTAATGAGCCAAATCGTTTTGGTTGGGTTGTTGAGATCGATCCAACGGATCCAACATCAACACCCAAAAAACGTACCGCCATGGGACGATTTAAACATGAAAATGCGGCTGTAGTTGTTAATGATGATGGCCATGTTGTTATCTATCTAGGTGATGATGAGCGCGGTGAACATCTTTACAAATTTGTATCAAAAGAAAAATTTGTTGAAGGTAATGATAACAAAAACCGTGACCTGTTAGATGAGGGAACTTTATATGTCGCTAAGTTTGGTATGCAAAAAGATAAACTAGAAGGCGATGGCCAATGGTTGGAACTAACCTATGGTAAGAACGGCTTAACGAAAGAAAATGGCTTTAACAGCCAAGCTGAAGTGGTTATTTTTGCACGACGTGCAGCAACGCAAGTGGGCGCAACCACCATGGATAGACCTGAATGGGTAGCCGTTCATCCTGATAAAAAGCATGTTTTTTGTACCTTAACCAATAATAAACATCGTGGTATCAAAGAGGGACAAACGGTAGGAGGGCCTAACCCTCGTGCAGAAAACCATTATGGGCAAATTATTCGCTGGGCTCCAACAAATCATGATCATACAGCCGAAACCTTTAAATGGGATCTGTATGTTATTGCCGGTAACCCAACGGTGCATGAAGGTAATTTATACGCTGGCAGTGAGAATATTACTAAAGACAACATGTTTAATAGCCCTGATGGTATCGGTTTTGATAAAGCAGGTCGTTTATGGATTCAAACCGATGGTAACTATTCCAACGAAGGCGATTTTGCAGGGCAAGGTAATAATCAAATGTTATGTGGTGATCCTGAAACTGGTGAAATTCGTCGTTTCTTAACAGGTCCAACGGGTTGTGAAATAACCGGGTTAACCTTCTCAGAGGATCAAAAAACCATGTTTGTTGGCGTACAACATCCAAGCGGTAACTTCCCAGCAGGCGGTGATAATAAACCTCGCTCCACTATCGTAATGATTAATAAAGATGATGGCGGTGTGATAGGCAGTAAGTTTTAATAACTAAATCGCCCAGTGAATCTTCACTGGGCATTTTTATAATTTCGACAAACAATATGCGTACTCATCTACCAAGATGCTGCGTTAGCTTCACGCATATCATCACGCCAACTTTCAGGGATCTGCGCTTCATCTAGCAATGCATTTTCTTCTATTGTTGGGTAAAGTTGTGCGTAATGCTGTACATCGGTTCCCTGCACTCGACGGTTAATATGTTTCGGTTTAAGCTCATCAATACCATTAAGGCCAGCTGCGCCAACCAATTCAACTAAATTCCTTACCGTCTCACGTTGAAAATTAGCAACACGCAGTGCTTTATCGGTGACAACAATCGCTTTGTTGCGAGAAGGATTTTGCGTTGCAATGCCTGTTGGGCATTGGTCAGTATTACAGGTACGTGCTTGAATACAACCTAATGACATCATCATACCGCGTGCTGAATTTACCGTATCTGCACCTAAGGCAATCGCTCTTAATATGTGGAATGCTGAAAACATTTTTCCTGACGCGATGATACGTATCTGTTTCCTTAATCCAAAACCTATTAATGCATTGTTTACAAAAATCAAACCATCGCGAATCGGTGTACCAACAGAGTTGGTCATTTCAGTAGGTGCAGCACCGGTTCCACCTTCACCACCATCTACGGTGATAAAGTCAGGCAAAATCCCCGTCTCTTTCATCGCTTTACAAATAGCAATAAATTCATCATGTCGACCGACACAAAGCTTAAAACCGATAGGTTTACCGCCAGAGAGGTCACGCAATTTTTTAATAAAATGTAATAATTCAATCGGTGTTGAAAAGGCGCTATGCGATGGTGGTGATACAACATCTTGCCCCATTGGTACATGGCGAATAGCGGCGATCTCTTCGGTTAATTTAACCGCAGGTAGTATCCCGCCATGTCCAGGTTTCGCACCTTGAGATAATTTAATTTCGATCATTTTAACCACCTCTTTTTGCGCATTTTCTGCAAAAGTCTCCGAGTTAAAACGACCGTCATCATTCCGACAGCCAAAATAGCCAGTGCCTAACTGCCAGACGATATCTCCACCGTGCTTAAGATGATAAGGGCTGATACTACCCTCCCCAGTATTATGAGAAAACCCACCAATTTTTGCGCCGCGATTAAGAGCCATAATGGCATTTTTACTTAACGCCCCATAACTCATTGCTGATATGTTAAGTGGAGAGGACATATAGGGCTGCAAACAATCGGGCCCGCCAAACTTAACTCGCGGATTAAAATCTGAAAGGTGTTTAGGTTGCATTGAATGATTTACCCATTCATAACCATCACGGTTTACATCAAAAATAGTACCAAAAGGACGCGTATCTCTATCTCCTTTTGAGCGTTGATAAACTAACGATCTAAACTCTCTTGGAATCGGTGTCCCGCTGGTTTCATTCTCAACAAAGTATTGCTGAATCTCAGGTCTAATTGATTCTAACAAGTATCTAAATCGACCAAATACAGGGTATAAACGACGGATAGATTGTTTATGTTGAACCATGTCATAAAAGCCGACCAAAATCACCGGAATCAATACCACATAAACCCATAACCATTGCTGATATAGCAACGATAAAGCGGCAATTAAAATAACTGAACCAATCGAAAATTTGACGAAAGCTTCGCGCATTGTCATAACGTAGAATCCTTTTTAGATATTGAATGTATGCGTGCAGTGTTGAATAGACCGAACCATTAATAGTTAAATTTCATTCTTTTGAGTATTGATGCTTGAATATACGACACTAAACGCATTAATTTTTACCTAGCTTTAAAAATACATTTTAGTCCAGATGCTATATCCTGTGTCGATAACCCTGCAAAACCGAGTCGAATAAATCGATCTTTACTTTGGGTTTTATCTACTAAAAATTGCCCCTCTTGCTGAATAAAAATAGCATCAGATAATGCCGTTTTAGCTAACAATTCCGCACTTTCATTAAGTTCAACCCACATTGCCATCCCACCATCTGGAATAGTAAATGATTTAACCCTGCCCAGTTGTTGGTAATGAGTTAGTTGCTGCACCATAAAATCACGGCGTTGATGATATATTTTTGTCGCTTTTCTTAAGTAACGTTCAAACGCCCCTGCTTGCATCCAACGTGCTATCGCATCTTGCATTGGTACGCTCACTTTATGATTTATGATGGTTTTATAATTAACAACGGCATCACTGAGCGTTTTATCTAATGCCATAAAGCCAATGCGTACGCCAGGAAACATCACCTTAGAGAAAGTAGAAAGGTAAATAACTAACCCACTAGGATCATCACTTGCAATCGGTGCTAATGGTTGGCAGCGATAGTGATACTCATGGTCATAATCATCCTCAATAATGGCAATATTATGCTTGCTTGCAATACGATAAATGGCATGGCGTCGACTAACAGGCAAGGTAACCGTAGTTGGATATTGATGTAATGGCGTCAGATAGACCAATGCGATCGGTTGTCCTATTTGGATCTGCCTTTCAATCGCTTGCTCAAGCGCCTCTGGAATCATGCCCTGCTGATCTTGCTTGATAGAGATAATACTCGCGCCCGAACTTGTAAAACATCGCCATGCAGGTGCATAGCCCATCGCTTCAGTGGCAACACTTAATATGGGCGATAACAGAATCTGAGAAAGGATATACAAGGCTTCTTGCGAGCCATTAGTGATCACTATTTCACGGTTTGTGATCGACCTTGCTCGACGTAAATATTGAGTAACCTGTGTTATCAGCGGCGTATATCCTGCTGTATTACCATAATTTAATTCATTAATATTCGGTCTGCTAAATGCATCTCCGACATAACTTTTAAATTCATGAAAGGGGAATAAGCTGATATCTGGCGTACCTCCAGCAAAGTTATATCGATATGAAGCCGTTGTCTGAATTGTGCTTGGATCGGTGTTTTTAGTGAATTTCCATCTGAATGGTTGCGCCGGAAGTGTCTCCATCGGCTTGTTTCGCAGAGAACTATTTACCGGCAGATCCGCTGCGACAAAATAACCCTTACGCTGCTTACTGGTAATCCAGCCTTGAGCAATCAATTCATTATATGCAGCCATGATAGTGTGACGGTTTGTTTTAAGTTGTTCGGCAAGTTGTCTTGCAGAGGGTAGCTGCTCTGATGATATTACCTGCCCACATTTAATAGCTTCGCGAATAGCTTGACTAATCGCCAAGTATTTTGCCTGTTTCTGTTCATCACTCACTGCTTTGATATTAAGTGTTTTCATTTGCCCCACTTACCCCAACTACTGGTCTAACTATTATTTACATTCTGGTTATTTATAACGTACCAGAGTTAGTCACAATGAGCATAATATTTAACCAGTTAAGAGGCGAGCATGAGACAACCAACACCGATTACCTTAGCAAATGAAGCAGTGACACTAAAACCGATCACCATAAATGATCTACAAGCATTTTATGAAGCGGGAAAAAATGATGATATTTGGCGGTGGACTCCTCCTCACCAATGCGCAACATTAACCACCGCAGAGCAATGGCTACGTCACTCATTAGCCCAAGTCGCTAAAGGTGAACAGGTTATGTTTGCGATTATTGATAATGCCAGCGGTTGCTTGGTAGGAAGCACACGTTATTGCAGTATCGACACTGAAAATAGTGGCATTGAAATTGGGTTTACTTTTATTAATGAAAAATTTCAACGCAGTCACATCAACAGTAATAGTAAATTGTTATTACTCAGCCATGCATTTGAAGAGCTCGGTGCAGTGCGAGTGCAATTACGCACCCATGAAAAAAATCAAAAATCACGTAACGCAATTAGTCGTTTAGGTGCAACATTCGAAGGAATATTAAGAAACCATCGTTTATTATCGACCGGTGAATACCGTAATACGGCATTATTCAGTTTATTAACCGATGAATGGCCACAATCTAAAGCAATGTTACAAAATAAAATCATTCAAAATACAGTTGTTAAACAGGTGAGTAAAAAGCAACCAAACCTATTAACTGATAAACACGTGTCACTCATCAAAGAATACCCATTAGCACAGCTGATTATTGCAAGTAACGATAATTTACATGAGCAAATTATTTACCTGCCAGTGAGATTAGACAGAAAAAATAACCGTTTAATAGGTCATATGAGCATCCACAACAAATTACTTTGGTTATTAGAAAATAGCACAAATGTTACCGTAGTTTTTCAAGGAGACGACGCTTATATCTCACCGTTATTAGATGAAAATATTAAGGTGCCAACATGGAACTATCGCCGTCTCCATATCAGTGGGGAATTTTCTTTTTTAGCAAAGAATGAAAACAGAAGACAAGTGCAGATGCAGGTTGAAGCGTTAGAGGGAAAACGCTGGTCTATGGATGATCAACCCGCAAAAATGATAAATAGCATGTTAGCGAATATTCTCTGTTTTGAGATTAACATCGAACGCGTTGATAAAATATTCAAACTTGATAGTCAAAAGCCAATACGCGTGAAACAAGCGATTGCAGGAAGCTTAGTTAACAAGGGTAAACTCTCGCTTGCTGCAGCACATTTAGCTAAATAGTATCTATTACGCGCTTAATCTAACGCTACCGAGCCATTAAGGCGAATACCATACAGTGTGATCTCATCACCTTTAATAATAACAGAGAGGGTTAAGGTAGCCGGGCGTTTATTATTCTCTTGGACACGCACATTAAAAATGAGTCTATAAAACACTTGCTTGTTCTTTTCACCAATTTTATCGGCACTGATAAAGGCACTCTGTTGGATCTCACCAAATAGGCGATAGAGCTTATTTAATTGGATCTGTAATTGTTGATGACTAATTTTTACTTTAGCCTGATTATCAAATAAAGCATAAAGGGCCTGGTGATCCTGTTGGTTGTATAAACTTTTCACTTTTTCACCCCATTTTTTGGCGATCACGCTATCAAGTTGTTCAACAGAGTTATCTACAATATTAACTGCTGGTTGCTCTTGCTTCGTTAATATTGAAACCGTTAACGCGAGGTTAATCAACACAACCGCAAGGATAAAAACGAGTAAGGTATTGGTATATTTATTCATCTCAAGTTAGCCTAATCTTTATTTATTTTTTGCGCTGAACAACGGATACCCGCGGGAATTTTATTACCGGGATTGCGCATCATTAACTGTACGCGAAAGGTACTACTAGCAGAGTCAATCAAGGGGTCAACAATAATCACCTTAGCAGTGAGGGCATCCATCCCCTCTGATTCAGGCTTAATTAATAACTCCTGCTTTAGGCTGATTTCACCAAAATAGATGGAGGGTAATAACAGGTCAACATGAAGCGGATCTAAGGTCGCTAAAGAAAAAATAGGGTCAACATTCACGTATTCACCTTTGCTATAAAAACGATTTACCACTACCCCATTGATTGGGCTGTAAATCTTACGTAAAGCCAACTCCTGCTCCTTTAATCGTAGCTCTGATTTGGCAATAAGTAGCTCAGTCTCTATTTCATCACGCTCATGTGCGGTTAAAATGTTTTCATCAAAAAGCTCTTTATTGCGCGACGTTTTTCGCTGTGCAAACGCTGCTTTTACCGTCGCTAACCTAACCCCTTCTTTTTCAACACCCGCTTTTAATTCAAATAAGCGCTGTCCTTTTTTAATCTTATCACCGCGTCTTACCAACACTTTCTCTAAGACTCCGCTAACAGGAGAGCTTACTTCAACTTTTTCACTCGGGGCTAACATGCAACCTAACGTAGGTAAGGGTGAATTTTCAGCGCTAACAATGCTGCTTTGAATAACTAAAAAAGCAAGGCTAGCCACATAAATAATGGGTGGTGTTTTTTTCATTTTTTATCTCCGGTAAAGGCTAATGTGCGCTGACGCTGAGTGTCTACTTTGATCAATTGCATACGTTGTTGGTAATGACTATCAGATAATTTTTTCTGACATTTTTTTTGAATACGATAACCTAAACGATGTGGCAAACGTATACCTGTTGCTAACGCAGATTTTATAAATCGGCTAGTAATTGCACCGGACATTTTTTTTACCATCTGATCTTCAAGAGATAAAATTTCACTAAAAAAACCAGGATCACCTTGGCGTGCACTTCTACCCGCTAACTGTCTATCGATACGCGTTGAATCTTGCAGTTCAGTGATCACCACATGTAACCCTCCCGCTTTGCGGCTTTGATCGGTGAGTTTTATATCTGTTCCGCGTCCTGCCATGCTCGTTGCAACCATTACTGCCCCCGCATGCCCCGCAAGTGAAACAATATCTGCTTCCTCTTTATCTTGACGCGCATTTAACACTTTATGGGTTATCTCCTGTTCGTTAAAAACAGTGCTTATCGCTTCAGATGAAGCAACGGAGTTAGTCCCGATTAACACCGCCTGTCCCTGCCTAACAAGATCATGAGTAATCTCTGCCACACGTTGCCATTTTTGCTTTTCAGTAAGATACACTTCGCTATATTTTCGTTTACGTTGGCTTTTTTTGAGTAACGGAATCGTTTCACTGCGCAGGCGATACACGTCTAACAACTCACCTGCGACTTCGCGTACCGTCCCGGTCATGCCACACAAATGGTGATATTTTCTGAAAAAATTCTGGTAACTAATTTCAGCATTGGTTTCCCTTGGTTTAGTCAGTTCACAGCACTCTTTCATCTCTATCATCTGTTGTAACCCTTGCGCCCAACTTCGCCCAGGCATAACCCGTCCGGTATAGAGGTCAACAATCTGAATTGCTCCCTCCTCATCAATAATATAATCCCTGTCTAAATGATAGACATGTAATGCTGCAAGTGCCTGTTTTACTAATGGTTCACGGTAAAAACTACTTTTCCATAACCCATCAAGGGACTCACAGGAATCAATTAACAGCTGCTGGCCTATAGAGGTAAGATGTATTGCAGAACTCTCATCTTGCTTAAAATGTTCATCTTTTTCAAAGCTGCTAGCGATCTGCATTGCCGTTTTTAATAACATCTCTTCACGTTCACCAAACTTCTCTTCTCCAGAAATAATAAGTGGGGTTCTTGCCTCATCAATAAAAACACTATCGGCTTCATCAACAATAGCAAAATGCAAACCACGCAATAATAATTTATCTGACCATGAGGTATCCCCTGTCAGTAATGACGCCTGTTGTAAGCGTGTGGTATTGCGGTGTTCAAGCACTAATCGATCTTTTAAGAAATCAAAAGTGAGCTCTTTATTGCTGCAATAACAGATATCACAACCATAAGCTTCTCGACGTTCAGGTAACTCTTTTTCATGGGTAATGATGCCTAAGGTCAATCCTAACGCCTCATATAGCGGTAACATTTCTGTCGCATCACGTTCAGCGAGGTAGTCATTGATAGTCACTAAGTGTACTGGGATACCTGCTAAAGCAGCGGTTGCCGCTCCTAATGTCGCAGCCAACGTTTTCCCCTCTCCAGTAGACATCTCTGCGATGCCACCACGCAATAATGCCAGTGAGGTTAAAATTTGAGTATTATGATGGCGCATACCCAATATACGTCCGCTCACTTCGCGAATCACAGCAAACGTTTCTATGATGGTTGCCGTAGATATTCCCTTAATACGTAACTGATGACGACTATTTTCTAACGCCTGTTGCAGTTCCTGTTCGGTGCAAATTTCAAGTTCAGCAGAGCGTTTCATAATCGCTTTTACAATGCGTCTATTACGCATAAAAACAAGCTTTTCTAGCTTATTAAATTGCTCTTTCGACCTTTGTATGAACGTATCTAAACGGTTACTCTCTTGCCAAGTAACTTCGTTACGTAACCCAGAAAGCAGCGGTTGTTTGCAAGCATATTCAGACATCGAAGTACTCCAAGAATGTACGACGAACAAGTCGATAAGCACGATAAACCAACGCTTCTGGGGGGTGTTCAAATTTTAGGTAAATACGTTCTTCTACATAGGTCCTTGGTAAGTTTTCAAAGTTAAGCGCTACAATAAAGTATCGTTTGAAAGACTCTGGAGAATTTGCTCCTATGCTGGAAGCCGAATTTGAAGATGAAGGATCCATTACAATGCTGCCGCCCGCCGTTTCCGTCAGTATTTGGCTCACTGGTTGTTTGGTGGCAGAAGGAAACAAAGACCAACTTGACGGCGTCAGCAAATTGCTTAAATCAGAGGCTTGAAGCGCATGTAAGGCAACAACATAGCCACGCACCAATTCAACTTCAGATTCTGGAATCATGCCACGCACGGTAATATCGGTATCATTAATCACATAACCAATGAGTTCACCACGGCGAACAAATACACCAGGCAAGTCCTCCGCAGTTCTCACCGACCAAATTCCATCAGCTTGAGCATAAAGATTTAAAGCATCTAGTCGTTGTTGGTTTTCAGTTAGTTCGGATTGTAAACGCAACAGTTCATCGTCATATATTTTTAGCTGTACCGGGTCATTCCAAACGCCTTGACGTTGCGCTCGTGCTTCAGCAACTTGTTGTTGAAGCACTTTTTTATCGGTATAAAGTTGTGGGTTTCTGCAGCTAATTAATAATTCGTCTTTATAAACTTGCTCGCCCGCTTGTTTATGCAGTTGCTTAATAAAACAGTTTTCTTTTGCAAATACACGTCGCGACTCATTCATTTGCACCACTCCCTCTACGCTAGTGGTAAGAGGAACAGGCATAAAACCGACGAGTAATATGATGATGGCAGCACATAGTGGGATCATTAACACCGGACTGCGACTTCCAGCCCGATTTTCAGAATCCTGCCAAGCTTTATAAATCATTTTTAAGTTAGGCCAAAGAAAAGTACCAGTAAACGACCAGATAGCGAGTATCACCCCTACCACAAAATATTGCTGTGCGACAAACAGGATGATTGAAACCATTAAGAACAAACGATATATCAGCGCTGCTAGACCATAAATACATAACCAAAACGATTCGCGTTTATCATAAGCAGGTGAAATAGCACCTTGAACGCCAAAAATAAAACGCTTACACATCCAGCCCCAATATTGATTGGCACGCTGACCAAGATTGGGGATCTCTAGATAATCCGAGAGGATGTAATAACCATCAAAGCGAAGCAATGGATTACCATTTACCAATAGTGTTGATACACCAGCGATAAATATAATATTATAGGTGATCGATTTAACCATTCCCGGTTCTGCATTCACCCAGATAAGCATCGCAATAGAAGCGATAAATAACTCAACAATAATACCCGCTGAGCCCACCAACATACGTTGCTTTTTATCCGCAAAAGCACTCGACGAAGAAGCATCAACATAGGGCATTGGGATAAAAACTAACAGCATCACACCAAGTTCGTGGGCCTCACCGCCTCCACGTTTAATACAATATCCATGCCCTAGCTCATGAATCAATTTTATGATCGGGTATATCAACCATAGCAGCACTAAGTTATCAGCGGCTAATACGCGATCGGAGACATTCTTGGTCAGTTCATCCCAATGCTGCGCCCCTAAAGTCAACATAGTAATAATAAGGACACACCAGATTAAAAGTGCGAAGATTGAAAAAAAAGGTTTAACAAATTTTTGTGTAGCAAGCAGGAAGCGTTCGGGGTCAACAAGGGGAATTTTTATCGATAAGGGGGATTTAAGCTTAGCCATCCATTGCTTTCTTTGCGCTTCCTCACCACGTTCAAAAAGCTCGCCAACATCACCACTAATATCCATACGTACTAAGTTTGCTTGATAAAGACTGGCTAAGAGTTGCAACATCTCCTCATGAGTTGGCATCTCTTCACCTAAGCGCTGCGATGAAAGCTCCCATAATCTATCAATACTTCGTTCGCCATTCATCAGACCAACAATCAGATAGGAGTGCGCTGAAAGGCGTCGCACTTTTCCGGTGAGATGATCTTCAAGCACGTACCAACGCTTGCCCCGATAACGATGAGCGTTAACGGTAATATGATTGCGTAACTGCGGCTTTAAGTCAGCAATTTGATACCAATCTCGAGAGAACAGTGTTGCGCTCATAATAAGCTACCTATAACACTTCGCTGAAACATAATATCACCCCCAAAAACGCCACCATTGCAGTTTCATCCAATCAACCATGCTACGTGTCCAGATAGTGATTAAAAGGCGTTGATCAACGTAGATTTGCGCCACCCCCTCAAGCCCAACTCGTAAAACGTCAGCGCTATTATTAAGCTCAGCTTCAACGCGATACACTGTGGCACCATCACGTACTTCAGCCATTGGGTTAATACGGGTCAAGGTAAAAGAAAATTTCTGATCCGGCAATGCAGCTAATACCAAGCGCCCGGTTTGTGCATGATTAATATCATTAATACGGAATTCATCAACATACATCGCTAACCGGAAACGTTGACTAGGTGATAGTTCAAACAAAACATCCCCCTGCCTCAGTTGCGAACCAATACGTTGATTAAGGTCTCCCGAAACAATCAATGCGTTAAAGGGCGCAACCATGGTTGCCTGCGATATTTGATAATCGAGAAGCTCTATCTCAGCCTGTGCACGTTTTCGCTGTGCACTACTGATCTGCACTTTAGTCAGTTCTTGTTTTGCTAATGCATCCTCATATTGACGCATCGATGTCGCTTGCTGACTAATCCAACTCATGCGCTGCAAACGTAACTCACTGGTATCTAGCTCTGCTAACAGGTCGCCCTTTTGCACGCTATCCCCTGCTCTCAGATCCGCCGTTTGTAAGTAACCATCAAAGGGAACAACAATCGCACGCAATTCAGCCCCTTCGATAACGGTTTCAGCACTGATATTATAAGCACCAGGCATCAGGCTAAAAAAGAGGGAAACTAAAAGCAAAATAAAAACAGTTATTTTACGCATCAGATAACCTGAGCCAAATAATCGACTGAGCTGGTTTCTGAGACTACGCAAAAAATAGGAATAGAGAGGGAGATTAGACTGACGCTTTTCTTCGAGTACAACACCAACAAAATTGGTCAACGCTTCAGCGGTTAATTGATCTTGATGGGTGAATGGATGCTCTGGGCTGCGCTCAAACAGTACCGTGCCATAGCAGAGCTCTTTATCGATTAAAGGCACACTCATCAGTGAACGTTGCCCTTTTTCTACAGCAAGTTTACTGTGTGCTTGCGTAATGCGGTTCTGATCACTCGGCGCAGGCCATAATACCGACTCTTGCTGATCTGTTGCTTCCTGCATCGCTTGCGTGGTGAGCTTGACTAACTCATGCTTTTTACTTTGCTCGCTACTATCTGATTGAGAGTGAATCACTAATTCATCATTTTTGACAAAACCGAGTACTACCCTTTCAGTGTTTAAATGTTTTCCCATTAGGTTAACAAAACGCAGTGCGGCATGCTCAAAATAATTCTCGCTTGCAACATGTGCGATACTATCGATGACGATATGCTGTCGCTCATTATCACTGGCTAGAGTAGCTAATATATTGCGTGCAAGACGAAGCTCAAGCCAGCCACTACAATACTCAATGACAGCAAGAGCTTTGTGTAATTGCGCTTCATCTTGGGCAGTAAACATCAGCGTGATCACCGCACTTAATTTGCCTTCGACAAAAACAGGGTAGCTACCAATGTGGTGTTTACCATCATTTAAAGGGGTGATCAGAGGTTGTTTTTTTATTAGGGTTTGTTCTGCAGCATCCTGTAACAATTTATCTTGATGACTGTTATCAGCATTACCGCTATTGTTCTCCGCCACTTCTGGCCATACGGCGAGGGCATGAAATTGCCCACTTTGCGATTCATCTGCGACAATTAATGCGCCATCGACTTGAGGCAGTTGACTGCACACCCAATCCAACCAAATAAAGTGCCAATTTTCATGTTGGGTATCTAATAAACGGTTAAGCTGTTGAGTTGAATCAGGTAAGGAACTGTGTATCTCAGCCATATAATAGTTACTTTTCCATTTGTAATTACAATTAACTATCTTTAACTTTTTCCATTTAATGCTTTAGCCAAAAACGCTCCGGTGACTAAACCGAAGCGTTTAATAGCTATTCATTTTTAGCATGTTTTATTTAGCTTTTTTTTCCACTTCATCTAATGTGCCAAAGCGTTTTTCATACTCCCCTACGACGCCATTTAGTAACAGCGCTAAACGCTTTGCAGCAAAAGGACTAATGATAACGCGGTCGGTTAATTCAATCCCAACTTCTTGTTGGCCTGCACGCCAAGCCTGATTAGTGCCAAACAATAAGGTGACTTCTTCACGAGTACTTGAAACATTACACACATTGGCATAAACACTGCGCATTTTGCTGTCATCCCATCGAATTGTAGGCCCATTTGCTTTCTTTTTTTTGTCGGCTACTTCATCTGTCATTTTCATACCTCAATTGTAGTGGATTGAATTTAATGTTTTCTAGTATGGTTCTGCTTTTCCCAGACTTCAAATTTCCGACTAGATTGCGTTTTACGTAATGCTTGTAAATCACTACAGATGATCTCTTCTTCATCAGCGGAGCGACTCATACCCCAACCTCGTTTATTCGCTACACTAGCAGCAATAACAAGGCTAGCGGCTACTGACTCAGATAAAGATAAGTCTCCATTATCATCATTTTTATTTTGAGCTTTCATAATGCTATTTGCACTATTACCCGCACGATTAAAATGGTCATCAAGCTGATCTTGTCTAGTCTTATCAGTACCATAGGCATTGAGTATGGCACTGTTTTTGGTTTCTACCAGATTATCAACGCCTATTTTTTCAACAGATGATTTTTCTTTAACAGGTTTTCCAGTATCAGTTTTTTCAACATCCGGTTTTACCGCGCCAGGTTCTGACACAGGAGCACCTACTGGGTTGTTGGTACCTGCATTCTGTTCATTACCTTCACCACTGCTGTTGCCAAGCGGCATCAATGGTAAGTTTCGTAGGAAATCTTGAAGTTCGCTATCCGATAAGCGCGATAACTCCTCACCATTTAATAGTGGTGTTAAGCGCAATGCCATATCAGTACGTAATGGTGAGCGATCTGAGTAACCAGCGCCGTAATAGCTATTAGAGCCATAACCAGAATCATAATAGTATTCGGCAAACAGGCTATTTTCTTCCGCCTCTTGTGAATCATAACCAGATAGGTCAACACCATAGATAGATAATAGATTTGCTGATATTACTTCACGGTTTGATGGGTCAGATACGACAAGCAAAGAAGTAAAGTCTGTCGCATCTTGGATTCTTGCATAGTTACCCACAATAGAGTCTTCACTAAGGTTGCCGTAGAACAGATCCGAACCGCTACCACCGACTAAAATATCAAACCCTTCACCACCAAAAATAGCATCGTTGCCACCAAAGGTAGGGAGTGTCGATTGTATATCCCTCAATCCAGCTCTTGAGATACTAATCGTGGCAAAGTCACCAAACAATGTATCTTCGCCCGCTTCGCCATCAAGTATGTCAGAGCCTGCGCCACCAAGTGCTACATCATTGCCATCGCCAAGATAAACAATATCGTCACCACCAAGGGTTGCATCGTAATCATTTCTAATTAGCAACGCCAACTCAGCAGTAGGATTGACCTCTAAACTACCAGTGTCAGCAATAACAACATCATTACCGCCACCACTGTTAACGGTATCACTGCCAAGCCCTGCAAAGATGATATCTGCGCCATCGCCACTGTTAATCTGATCATCCTGTGTGCCTTGATTACTGGTAAAGACTGTTTTCAATGCATTTGAATCAAATATCACTTCACCGGTATCACCAATAATTAAGTCTTCACCCGCACCGGTATTGACAGTATCCGCACCTGCCCCAGCTAAAATAACATTATCACCGCCATCAACATCAACGCTATCATCGCCTTCTGTGCTTGACGTAGATTCTGCACTGGTTAATACGCCAGCACTAAATAACAAGCGTCCACCATCGGCAAGAATAGTGTCATTGCCAAAGCCAGCATCGATATCATCATCACCCGTTGCACCTGCAATAATATTGTCACCATTACCAGCATCGATAATGTCGTTACCGCCATTAACTAAATCAGTCACCAGTAATGACTCAATCGGAGCGGAGGTTGCTCTGGTTAATGATGAGGTTGTTAATGCATAGGTTAATTGGCCATTATCACCAATAATTACATCATTTCCTTCACCCGTTATAACGGTATCTTTCCCTGCGCCAGCGAGCACCACATTATCACCATCAGTTACTGTGATGGTATCATTACCCGCTTCACTCGCAGTTGACTCTGCTGTTGTGAGCTCACCTGCAGTAAAGGTTAATTCCCCTCCATCACCGAGAAGTATGTCGTCGTTAATACCCGTTTCAATTTCATCATCACCTACGCCACCAGCAACAACATTAGCACCGTTACCTGCGTTGATAATATCCTTATCGCCATTGCTCATATCGTCAACAATCAAGCTTTCAACAATACCTGCCGCTGAGCGAGTTAGTTCACCGTTATCAGCGATAATCACATCATCACCTTCAGTGGTTGTGATTGTGTCACTGCCCGCCCCCGCTAGGATAATATTGTCACCATCAGCATCTTTAATGGTGTCATTACCTGCTTCAGCGGCAGTTGATTTAGCATTAGTTAGGATGCCCGCTGTATACACAAGTACACCGCCATCGCCAAGGATGACATCGCTGTTAATACCCGTTTCAATTGCATCATCACCTAAACCACCAGCTACAATGTTATCGCCATTACCGGAATTGATAATATCCTTATCGCCATTAGTCATATCGTCAACAATAACTGCCTCAACAATGCCTGTTACTGAGCGAGTTAGTTCACCGTTATCAGCGATAATCACATCATCGCCTTCAGTAGTTGTGATTGTATCGCTCCCCGCACCCGCAAGGATGATATTGTCGCCATCAACAACCGCAATAATGTCATCACCTTCTTCTGCTGTGCTTGATTTCGCATTCGTTAATACGCCATTGGTAAAGGTTAATTCGCCGCCATCACCAAGGATAATGTCATCGTTAATACCCGTGTCAATTTCATCATCACCTAAACCACCAGCCACAATGTTATCGCCATTACCTGCATTGATAATATCGTTATCACCATTAGTCATATCATCAACGATAACTGACTCAACAATGCCAGCCGCTGAGCGAGTTAGTTCACCATTATCAGCGATAATCACATCATCGCCTTCAGTAGTTGTGATTGTATCGCTGCCCGCACCCGCAAGGATGATATTGTCGCCTTCAACAACCGCAATAATGTCATCACCCTCTTCTGCTGCGCTTGATTTCGCATTCGTTAATACACCCGCTGTAAAGGCAAGTTCTCCGCCATCACCAAGAATAATGTCATCACCTGAACCAACATTGATTTCATCAGCTCCTTTTGCACCAGCAATAATATTATTACCGTTACCTGCATTGATAATATCTTTATCACCAGTTGTTACATCTAACTCGCTAACCGATAAGGTTTCAATGATGCCATCTAACGAGAATGTCATTTCACCAATATCACCGATGATGATGTCATCGCCTTCCAAGGTAGTAATGGTATCTATCCCAGCTCCCGCAACAATAATATTATTACCGTAAAGGTCGGTGATAATATCGTCACCTGAGCTTGCCTCTTGGCTAGCGATTTTTCTTATCAACAACGTCTCATTACTATCAAACATCTGCTCAGCTAACATCGCATCACCATTAGCATCTACAACATCACCTTGCTCACCGAAGATAACATCCTCTCCTAATCCACCTTCAATGATATCAACACCATCCATACCACGGATTAGATCGTTACCTTCACGACCATAAATAAGGTCACTACCTTCATCACCCCAAATGGTGTCATGCCCCGTTTGACCATCAATATAATCATCACCTTGACGACCATGAATCTCATCATCCCCAGCTGCGCCAAATAACAGATCATCACCTAAACCACCGCTGATATAATCTTTATTGTCACCGCCATCGACACGAATCGCTAAACTAGCAGTAGAAGCATCAATGCTATCTATTCCCGCTTGTGTGTATAAATCCAAGCGACGTTGATCGCTTTCCAGATCATCATGATTAGGGGTATTGATATCATCACTTGCCACTACAGTGACTTGATCAGCCCCTTCATTGGTAAATAAAGTGGTAATCGATAAACCTTGCTCATAAACCGAATTGACAGTGATTTCATCACTACCCTGACCAGCCCAGATAACCAAGTTATTATCGAAGTTACCACCGGTTGCCGTGTAATTAATATTACCTACTGCTAAACCACTAAGTTGTGTATCCGTTAACACAACATTGTTATCTGCAATTAGGCTATCAAAATCACTAATATAAAGTGCATTATTTTCACTACCCGCATCTATATTCAATTCTCCAGCGATGCCATCTAAGGTGCCATTAGCAGATGATTGGTAACTCAAATCACCATCTGCATTAGAGCTAATATGGAAAGCATCTACGCCTAAGCCTGAATTGATATGAGTGATCGTATCAGCATCTGTTGATTTGATATTAACGACATCATCACCACTACCGGTATGGATAGTTAGTTGATCAATGCCGTAATAGTTAATCCCATCTAAACGTGTTGCCAAATCAACGTCACCGGAAGTATCAGCCTCTTGAATTTGATAATTGGCGTAGGTTCCTCGGAAATTAAAGATAAGCTCATTACCTACCCTCGTTAATTCGAAGTTATCCGTTTCAGGGTAAAACTGACGTCGCTCTTCAGTATTATTAGGATTGAATAGCACATCTAAACTTGCACGTAGAGTATCTACATCGGTATTACTATCGAAACGCACGGTATCGAGTAATTCCTGACGATCAGGTGAATAAATGTTTAAATCTATATCACCATTACCGATGGTCAATGTTTGCAGTGTATTTAAAGAGGGTGTGCTCGTGCCTTCTTCTAGGTAGTTAATATCTGCTCTTGCTGTGAAGGCCGTGGTATCAGCAATTGAAAGGTCTCGATGTAAAACCGCAAGTGAGCTAAAATCAACCGAGCCTGCGCCACTATAGGTAACAAAGTAAACTTTACTGCTGTCATCGGCCAACTGTGCCGTATCAAGCGCAACCAATAGATCACTAGGGTTATCAATACCCAACAAACTCGCCACTGCATTTTGCATTTCAGATAATGAGGCATTCCAAGCAAGCACTTCTTCCCCCAAAACCGCGCCATCATCTGAACGATTCAACAGGATATAGCTGCCATCTAGATCATTTACACTCAAGTTAAATTCTGACGCTATTGTGTTGCTACTATCAAGTGTTCCAATATTAGAAACTGTTAATACAGGTAAATCTAACAGCGAATTATCACTTAAATAAACCGGTGTAATGGTTATCTCGTAACGACGTTCACCATTGCTGGAATTCATTGCCAAAGACACTGATATAGCTGTATTACTTATTCCCATCAAGCGTGCTACTGCCTCAGCGATGTCCGTTTCATTCGCATTCCATTGAATGACTTCTGCTGCACCACCTTCCACAGAAATAGCATAAGTACCGCTGTTTGCTTGAGTAGTCAGTGTTAATTGATCCGTGAATGCTAGCGCATTTTCTGCAGAGATAGTCGCAGATAATTCAGCAATATTAATACCCGCAGATTCCCCTACAAAAGTAACTTGATATTGCTTGATAGAGTCATTAATCGAACCAAGGATCATGCTTACTTGGATATTATCCAGCGGCTCACCCGTTAACACACTGATGGCATTAGCCAGTTCGCTCTCACTCGTATTCCAGCTAAGGTTAGTTTGGGTATTGCCCCCATCAACCGATAACTGATAACTACCAGTTTCTGCTTGAATATCTAACAGGAACACCTCTGGCACGCTTGGCATATCAAGGCCGGTGATCGTAGTATCAGTCAACCATAGAGTATTCGTTTCTGTATCACCACTGTCATCGATTACCAGTTGATTATTACCTGCGTCTTCGCCAATCACTGTGAGTAACGCCATGATCTGATCAACAATTTGATCTTCACTGCTAACGGTTACTAGGTTGGTATCTGCAAGCAAAAGATTGCTTTGAAGATTCAAGGTGGTGTGACCTGATATCGTTTTAATATCAATATTACTTCCACCTGCACCGGTAAATATTTGCGTTGACCCTTTATGGGTATTTTCAACACTCAGCTCATCAGCTCCACGACCAAGATATAAGTTCAGCGATTCAAGACCTGAATAATGCACACCACCTTCTATCGTATTTCCGGCAAGTTCTATCGCATTACCCATACCAAAACCAGTAATCGAGTCACTAGTAAGCGTTCCTTTCTCAATAGCCGGGCTACCACTATTATTGAAATTCAGAGTATCAACTTGTTCACTTTCAATAACTCGTTCATTTCGATTAACAGGATTATAGAAATAGCGATTATTTACACTGTCATAATCAGAAGGCCAATCGGCAGCAAGAATAATCCTGTTACCAACCACCGCAAGGACATCAACCCGATCTCCAATCTGCTGTGCATCGACGGCATCTACAAAGCCGAATTCATAAGGCGCGTTATTTATACGTGTATCAAAGGCATCAGTTTCAGCATTACTATCTGCATCAAAAAAGCTGACATCACTGTCTACAAAAGTAGCGAAGGTTTCTGCGAGCGGATTATCAACAAGGTACTCACGTAATATTTGATAGTCATCAGAATCAATTTCTGTTTGTGTTAAGAAGGCTTCTAGTTCTGCTCGACTAACTTGGTTAGCATCGACTAATTCAATTTGTACGCCAGCGTTACTCAATGCACCATCCTGATTACCGATAGTGCCATCATTTGCTTTTGTGCCATTAAGTACAGGGTTATTGGTTTCGCCTGGCAACATGACAGGGTCAGTCAGATCAACATAGCTAGTTTCAACTGTTCCACCCTCTATACTAATCGGGCCACGGATACGGTTAACGCGTTGTTCAACTGCTGCAAATACCTGAAGATCCCCTCCATCAATGAAAAGATCATCTAGTGCAGTAATAGTGACATTACCCGTAGTATCAATACTCGAAGATGTCTGAATAGCGCTGTTAGCACCACCATCAATAAACTCATTACTCGCATCATAAGTATTGGTAACTAAATCTTGTACCGTGATGGCATCAGGTGTTTTGGTCAACACTGCTTGATAGGTATCTGAAAGTGTTGCCTTCCATGAATTGTAATCACCTAGCGTCATCGCACTTAAAACATCGGTATAAATTTCATACTGACTTTCTTCTGCCACAACACTCCAATCCCCACTAATCTCCTCGATCACAAAGCGATTTAGTTTTTCACCGGCTTCATTATAGGCAACAAACTCTTTAATTATACCGGTTGCAGCTGAAGTAGAATCAGAACCTGAACCTGGACCAGAGACAATTCGAATAAACTTATCTTCAACTGTTTGATTGTCAGGTTTGAGCTTGTGTTGCTGCATAGATACATTTAATTCGTAAGAGACTCCTGCAGATACGCCCCCCCAAGTATGGTCATTACCACTGTAGGAGTATGAATTTAAGCTAGAAGAGTAGGAATAATTAATGAAATCCCAAACTTGGCTGTTAAATGTTTCTTCATAAACCGTTGACTCTACATAACCTACTTCAACGATATAAGTATTCGCTGTGTTGAAAGTTTCTTCGATATACGGGTCGCTAGTAGTTTTCACCGAGATAGGGGTAAGTATATGAGCAATGCCATTCAGATCATGAGTTTCACTCTGAACCTCATTAATATAACGCTGGAAATCTGTACGAGTCTCACTTGGAATCTGAGTGAGTAATGAACTTAAATCAGCAACAAAACCTGCAGCTGGCAACATTTCATAGACCACTAAATAAGGTGTCTTAATTCGGTACTCAGAACCTGATACAGTCGTCTGCGTATAGGTGGTCGCGCTACTATAATAGCCGTTATTACTCGCATAATTACGGATCAATTCTTTTTCCTGTTTCACCTTATCAAGGTCAAATAAGGCACCAACACCAGTACTATTCACAGAGACTTCAACTGTTGCATCATTCAGGCTATCGATAGTTAAAGTGCGATTACCTGTACCACTTAATGAAGCGCTAAAACCATTACCGCGTAAATCAGCTAACAAGTCAGCCAACACAGCACCCATATTTGGAAGATTGCCTTTCACTAAGGAGCTAGCCGTTGCACTTGCAGCCTCTTGTCCATCGATAGTAATGGTCCAAGTCTTGCCGTTATAGAGTGACTCATCGGTGAAGTTTTGCACATAAGTATCAAAGAAAATAGCAGGTGCCGTTTTAAACGATGCTAGTTCTCTATTTTCTACAAAGTTAACATTCTCAAGATCGAAAGCACTCTCACTGCCATTTACTACCAACAATTTTTCATTGGTCGCATCCCAAGTAAAGTCGTAAGCGGCAAATTCAGATTCAAGCGTAGTTAACAATGCCGTGGTATTTAATTGATCTGTCGTGCCAATCAAAGTTGGTGATATATCTGCACTGTCACCAGGTAAGTTCAAAGACCAAACATCACCAGCAATAAGGTTATTACTGAGGCTTTCAAGTCCAATTTCAGAGACAAAAGCATCATCGTTAAGCTGTGTGATTGAGTAAGAAACTTCACCTTGCGCGAGCAAATCATTCACGCTGTTTTCAAAACTCATGACGGGCACTGAATTCAGATCCGTTGCATTAGTATTGAAGATATAAGCGACAGTTGAACCCGACGCTTTATAAACCTCAAGATTAGCCTGAGCGGAAAAATGTGAATCAATCAAATCAAGCAAGCTGCTTTCAGCAGACGCGGTAGTTCCTGTTGAAGATTGAAGCAAGTTGAATGCACCAATGCCGACATTACTCAAGCTCAGTTTGTGTGCTGCAAATATATTATTACTGCCTGTAGCGGGCACAAATGTCGCATTATCAATTTCAATCATTTGCTCTAAATCAGTATTCGATAATTCAAAGGTAGTTGCAGTCTCAGATAAATTATAACCTGCGCTAGCAGTAGACCAAGCACCGCCATTAAAAGTAAATACTAACGGCGTACCACCATTTATTTCGATATTAAGTAGATCCCCGTTTTGGCCATTAGTAAAACCAGCTGAGTGATTAATAACCGCACTGCCATAGAGACTAGTATTGTTAAAAGCAGGCACGCTCTCATGAAAGTAGCTAACGACACTAATGGAGAGCGTTTCATTTACTCCCGCCGCGTCGTAAACCCCATTACTCAGAACAAGCGCAGAGTTAATACCTGTCGCTATCAATTTAAGTGCGGACCCATTATCAGTCAGCGAGAAACTAGCATTAGATGATGACCAACTGCCACCCGCTGCCGATGTATAGGTGAAAGCAACACCTGCACCATTAATATCAACCGATAGTATTTTGTTATTCGTGATGCCCGCAGCGGGGTAATCTATTGTCACTTCAGCATACCCAGTAGCATTTGAATAGGTCTGAGCAGCATAATCAAAGTGATTTACGCTAATAATATCCAGATCAATCACACTAGTAAGATTACTAGTTACATTGCCATCCAGTGCGAGAGCATAATTTGTGTCGTCTGAAATCCAAGCCGTTCCGTCAAAACTAAAAGTGACCGTGGCAGTTGTACCCGCTGTAGCTACGTCCTGATTAGTCTCAAGATTCACAACAACAAAATCATTGTCACTTGCTGCAGGAAGAGTCATAGCGCTTGAGCCACCCGTTACCGGAGCATCATTAATGCTATTCAATACTTGAGTTAAACTAAAGGCGCTAGCTGCTACAGTAGAATCAACAAAGATATTGCTGCCATCAACGATTAAGGTATCGCTAAAGTTGGCATCACTGTCATAAGCTGCCACAAAGGATTCAGCAAAATCATCAACGCTATTATCAGTGTCAGCAACAGTAAACGTAAACTCATTCGAGCTATTACTAAACAACCAAACCGATCCCAGTAGCGCATCAACGGGCTTGCTCAATAATATGGCAGCGCTATCATTTACAGTTGGTGTCGTCACATTAGAATAATCAATATTAATACTGTGAGTAAGACCTTCTCCTGATGCTGCGGTAATCGCCAAAGAAGCACCGTTAATTTGAGTCGCATGCCCTGCCGTATCAAGCGCTAATTCAAACGCACTTAATACTGAGCTGATATTAGAAGTCGTAATATCGCTCGTTACAGTATGGCTAAACACTGCTGCGCCATTGCTATCATTAATAGTCAGAGACCACTGCTCACCGTAATAATTTACGTCGGCGTTACCAAAATCAATATCGATAGTTTGACCAACCCCAATTGCAGCGGGTGTACCGCTTAGCGTAACGGAAGGTAAATTAGCTAAATTCTGGCTGGTAGCACTATGTTGAACCCAAATAGAAATAGCTGTTTTTACGCCAGAATAATCTAAATTATTCGCATTTTTGTTTAAGCCCAAATTAATGAATTGAGTTTGATCGGCTAAGTTATCATTAGCATTTTTAACCACATAACTATCAACATTATTACCAACGCGAATAAACCATTCATCGCCGACATTTAAGCTTACATTATTAAACACGATGCTAGCCTGGGTAAACTGAATATCACCACTTGCATCGTGATTATCGATGACCCGTGTTATGGCAGATAATGGTTGAGAAAAGGTCAGTTCTGGTGTGGTTGCAAAGTAGAAACCTACATTTTCTGCTGCACTGAATGAGATGCTGCTAGCAAGTCCAAAGTTAACGGTTACTAAGTCAGTTAATAAACCAGTCGCATCTAACGCAGTCTTCAAATTTTCTGCAAGAGATAAGCTGTCATCAACCACATAATCCACAATGCTCACCAAGGTATGCGCATCTGAGCCCGGTACATTGACCACCAATTCAGTACTCAATAGTTGACCAGATAGTACATCTCCATCCATATCTATACTGGCTGAACTTAACCATGCTTCTGTACTTGCTAGTGAACCCGTAGTATCAAACACTGATAAACCCGCATTCAACATGCCATCTGTTACCACAAAATTATAGCGATCAATTGTACCATCACCACCACCTGTTATTGTGGTGTAAGGCGTTGAAGAATCTATATTCAAGCCACCATCAGGTACTTCATCACCAATACTATCGTTGGCAAAGTTGTACCAATTATCGGCATCGGAATTAAGAGGATCGGTATCATCGTTGGGGTCTATCCCTTTAGCCCAATCATCAATATTACTGCCGATACCGCTATTGTTAGCAGCTTCATTTTCTAGAATACTATCGGGCTTAAAGGCCCAGGCATCACGCAGGTGATTCTCAACTGAAACTTGTAATTCATAATCAGCACCATCTGGCACACCCAACTTATATCCTTCTCCAGCTTGGTAGCTATAGAACCAATCATATTTATTGGTTAGCTCAATGACATAAGTACCAGCTTCCAAAATTTCAAAACTTTGGAAATCATCATGATAGTAAGATGCACTGCCGCCGCTAACTTGACCTTGAAAACGTTGATTTCTATCAGCACTATAATCTTGAATCCCTATTTGCGACTGATCACTCTCTTTAAAGAGCTTAATTTCACTGCGCCACCAAAGATCATCACCATATTCATAACCATAATCGACATCAAGATTCACCGTCACAAAGCCGTCCGGTGTATCAAGCAGCATGGTATCGGTGACTTCAAATTTGTAGAAATCTGATGACCCCTCTAGCTCCCCTTTAATACTAATATGAGCAAGCGAAGTTGATTCATTGATATCACTATCTGTTTCGATCCCCCATTCAGAAGCATCCAGATTCTGAGCAGTGCTAAACAAGTTGTTATTTTGGCTTTCGCCTATTTCTGGCAAACCGAAAGCACCGGAGATGACCCAATTACCATCTGTATCAAGCGTGCCATTACCGAGCATTTGCCCTTCGACATAAACCACTTCTTGCGCTTCTTCCACTACTACAGTATCGCCGTTTGTTTCTAGGAAGATCATATCCTGCACTTCATTATCACCAATCATGACATCGACTGGTGCAATCGTAATGCCTTTAAACTCTTCTGATAGCGTGTCAACGCTATGGCTAATACGACTGTAATGAATGCCCTCTACTGCATCATCATTCAGCGCGGAAATAGTCACAGTGACGGGCGTATTCCAATGATAAATATTGTTAGATGGATCCACTGCAGTGGCACTATTTACAAAGGTAATTGAAGCAGGCTCAGTCGCTAATTGCGCAACTCCAGACACTGGATCAATCTCAGCAATGGTATTAACAATCACAGGGCTAGTTGGTTCCTGAGACAGCATCAATTGATAACTATCATGGCCTGTCGCATAGTTGGCTTGACCGTCTTCTAGCTCAGCGACGATAAGTTGTTTTTGCGAAGGCAAGACCACCACGCTAGCAATGCTAGGATCAACAACCTTAACCACCATATTATTAACTTCAACATTATCGTATTCATCACCATCAACAATGCCATCTTCAACAATTTTATGCTGAATTTCAAAAGACTCTATACCTGTAGCCTGAACGGAGGCACCACTATTGATAGGAGCGGTCACGGTGATAATGCGTTCTTGGTACCAATTTGAGTTATCAAATAAGAAGGTGATACCTTTGGCGCTGCCATTCAACAAAATCCCTGCTGAGGATAAAGCAACACTATCTTGATCCTGATCATCAGCAAAACTAGCAGGAAGTGCAGAAAAAGATACAACCCCTTTCGGTGGACGCGTTAGTACTACCGCATATTGCACAACAGCATTAGTACCAAATAGCAGACCATCGGTATCTCTAAACAGCGTATCGTGACTGCTTAACGGAATTAATCTTACACCCGCTTCATCTTCATCGAGAACCTTAGCGCTTAAACTACGTACTACATCTCCGCTATCGGTCGTATGCTCAATAAGGCTATTATGTCCTTGAAGGTCATCCGCTACGACTTCCACTGAACCGCCTTCAGGACCATCACCGATGTTAAATTCATCCGAACCAAGGCCGCCAATTAACTGCAATTCAGTATCAGATGGCGTACTGAAAACGAAGAACTCATCATTACCCTCTAGACCATCAACAATGATTTGCTCAATACCTTCA
Organism: Psychromonas marina; assembly: GCF_030161115.1. GTDB lineage: Bacteria > Pseudomonadota > Gammaproteobacteria > Enterobacterales > Psychromonadaceae > Psychromonas > Psychromonas marina. The sequence continues at coordinate 63,974 of NZ_BSPQ01000010.1, read as the reverse complement.
TATGAAGAGTAACGACCGGCACCATAAACACCGTCATCGGTCACCACGAGCTTATCTGCGAACTCTGTTCCTAATACGGTAAGAGAATCCAAGCCATCACCACCCGCAATTCGTACCGGTGAATTAATTGCATAAGAGATATAATCGGCACCATCACCACCATTAATATTGGTGATCGGTGCATCTGGATCCGTTGGATCAACTAAAACAAAAGATCTAACAATGAAACTATCGCTATCTGCGCCACCTTGCAGTACTAGTGAAGCTTTATTACTAAGCACATTAAAATCATCATCACCTGCACCACCAATCAAAGTCGCCGCTTTGCTTACACCGTTAGAAAGGTAACCTTTGGTTGTGAGATAAGTCAGGAAGGTATCTGTTGCAGCCAAACCGCCAAGCTCATCACGTGGAGATTGGTACATTTGACCTATTTGAAAACTATCATCTCCAGCACCTGCATCGACGGTAATTAATACATCGCTATCATCAAAGATAAAGGAATCATTACCACCATATGTCGACAAAGATAAAGCGGTAAAGCCACTATAATCAATGCGTTGCTGTGTATCGTAGCGATAAAGTAGTTCATTTCTGAATAGGAAATAGTCATCAACGGCATTGGCATCTTCAGTGGTAACTGTCAGGGTATTACCTGCTGAATTTGGATCCTTAGCAGGTACATCCTCAACGACAATATCACCGCTAGCTGTACCAAATAGTTTAAGTTGATAACTATCAGCATTGGCTCCACCTGCGAGCAACATACTCTCGACTGTGCCCTCTTGGGTCACACGGATAACATCCTGACCTTCGCCAGCTTGCACTTCAACCGTGCCAATCGAACCTGTGATATTAAGTTCAATAGAATCAACATCATTACCGGTGTTTATCAATAAATTACCGGTGCCATCAGTCGCTATAAGATTAATATTATCAGCACCGTCACCGGTGAACACATTCAAATCACCAATTAACCCAGTTGTATTTAAGGTCAGTTTGTCATTACCAGCACCCGTATTAATGGTTAGGTTCTCAACAAATTTACTATTGGTCATATCAACAATATCGTCCCTGACATCATCGCTTGCATTGATATTTAGGTTGAGATTTTCAACCGTACCAAACCAGAATCCGTTATTAAGTAAGCCACCTGCATTACTAAATGACAACGTATCATAGGTGACATCATATGCTTCTTGGTAGGCTTCATAAGCAGGTGTGGCAATAAAGTCACTATCGACCGTCACAACTTCGGTAAACTCTTCGCGAAGTGTTACTTGTAATGGAATATAAAAATTATCGGCATCCTTAATGGTTTGAATATCCATATAAGCAATTTGACCATTAGCCATACGAATACGCGTGCCATCGTCCACAGGTGCGACAATATCAATGCCGTCAATTAAGGCGGTTTGATTCAATGCGGTGGTAATAAAGGTTGCAACATTTTGATCGTTAAAATCAATAATGGATGCTTTACTAAGTCCTAAAAGTGCGGCTGTGTACTCAGAATCTGCATAAAAAGCACTAATGTAAGTGTCCCAATTAGCCGCTGTTAAATAAACATCAGATTCAAGTAATTCATATTTTGCAACGCTGTCTGATACGCGATTAATTGCAACAGCAGAAAGTACCTTCACACCAAATTTATCAGTACTTTCGTAACTGTAAGTGAAATAAGACTTATCAAGCACCGCTAATTGTCTTTTATACTCTTTCAGCATTTCAATTTCTTGACCAGCAAGGTTATCCGTAGAAGTTCCCTTTCCTAGATTGATATAAGTCGTAGGAGTGCCGGGTACAATCGCTTGCAATAACGCTAAGGCAGGATCCGTTGTATCGGTAACTTGTAAAGCCTCAACAGGTCCAAGAATATCAGTCAAATCAATGCGCCCAGCAAAAGAGCTAGTCGCATCATTCCAAGCATTACCAAGCGTCACATCTGCTTGTGCCCATAATCCATCGGTATAGCGACGAATTGACTCACTGCTGCCTAGCGCTGGAGAATTTTGCTGATACACACGTAAAGCAGATTCTCCTAACGTGACATAATTTTTTGTTTTGAGATCTTCTGTCACCACGGTTAAGGTGAGATAAGCATGCAGGTCATTTAGCTTGGCTTTTAGATCATCAAATGCATTACCATTATTAGTTAATAAGAACTCTAATGGTTCAGAAATCAACATTCCGTTTAGGGAATCAATACTGAAATTAGCAAGCACTTTAGTGTAATTAGAGTTGGCTAGATAGAGGCCGTGCTTTATGAAATCCCCCATATTAATAAACCATCCCTGACGCAGCTGTGCATCGGCAGACGATTCAGAGGCCTGACTCCAAGTGAAAGAGGATAACTTATCACTAAGCTCATTCCACGCTTGCTGTAGATTCAGCAATTCATTTTCAAGCGTATACTTGATATCAGCACTTCCCTGAGTACTACCAGGTACCTCTCGGTCTATTGATACACTGACATCAACACTCGCTAAAGTGCCATCTCTTAAACTGTCTATGACGTTAATGCTGGTTTCTTTATGCGCTCGAATCAGTGCATCCTGCACGTCAACTCTGGAAATATCTATACCACTTTCAGCAGTAACATAGGCACTTTCAAGCCAATCTAACTGTGCTGTTTGAGCCAAATTAATAATGCTTTGTTGAGCAATATAATCCACATCAAGTTTATTGCCACCATTTTCAAGAATCAACGCCTGTGCGACCTGCGCATCTTTTACTTCCTGCGTTTGCATTGGATCACCAGTGAAGATAAATTCCCCTAGGTGCAATGTTTCTGTAGCAAGTGAAACATTCAGTGCAACATCATCTTTAGCATTAACTGTAATCGTATCTTCACCTGCAGCACCTGCGATGCGAACCACACCAGCAATACGCGAAAGATCATAACTTTCTGGAATCCAACGGGTTTCTGTACGTTCGGGTAAATCCGCAAAACGATAGGAAGCTAACCCATCAACTTGTGCAGCTTGCCATGTTTCCACAATGTTATAGGTAACGTCATTGATTGCTTCTACATCATAGAATAGTGACAAGAGATCAACGAGTAAATCACCACCGGTCTGATTATTTCCATGCTCCGTAACTTGATCATCTGAGATGAAGATGAAACTTTCATCTTTCTGATCAACACCCGTAACATGTGGCATTGCGCCCCTAGCAGTACCCGCTTCTGGTACTTCACTGGTGACAATATGGCCACCTTCAAGGTTGATAGGTGAATGAGTATGACCGTGAAGGAAATCACCATAAAGAGAATAACCCAGCGCTTTTCTAAGGTAATCGGTAAAGAGTATATCGTCCACTGACAATAACCCCATAGGTCCATCGACCCACTTATCAATCCAAATTTGACTACCACCTAACAGCGCCTGAACGCCAGAAACATCTAATCTATCAGGCATTTGCGCTAACTGATCACTGCTGAGCAGTGCTCTTATGTTAGCCAAACCTGAAGTTGCAGAGTTTTGGTCATATTGTCCTGGTAAATAAGAAAATTGATTTAAAATATCATTGGTTTGACTAACGTAACGGGAAAAATTACCTGAGTAAATATCACTGTCACTGGTGGCATTAATACCAGCTCGGAAGTGATACAAAGCAGTTGCAAGGTTCGTTTCTAATAAATTCCAATGGTCTTTATCAATGATTACGTCTTCTTCTTTGGCTGTTGGGAACCATTTATGAAAGAAGACTCTAAACAAATCTTGCATTTTGATATCATCAACACCGGAGACGAACTCGCGTTTTACCAAACTGATCGCATCAGTATAAGTTTGAGTGCTGACCAACTCTTCAATCGTAATTTCTTTACCCACTGTATAAGTTGCTGCGGCGCCAGGGTAAGTCACTTCAAAGGATTCAGATTCTCCACCAATAATAACTTCATCATCTCCTGAGCCCAAATTAATCAGCAAGCTCAAGCCTTCATCGAGGCCATAAAGCCATATTTTATCGTCACCACTACCCGTAACCAGTGCCAACCTTTCAATACTGTCGATGTTCTCTAACTTAATCCCTGCACCATATAAATACTGTTGATCATCTTCATCAGTATAGATATAGAACTCATCATCAAAAGAGGTACCAGCAATGACAATCGTATCAAACCCACTGCCTCCATAGATTTCAACACGGTTATTTTCAACATAATCAATTAAGGTATCTTTATCTTTTGGATCGATAACACCTTCAGCATCTCCAGCTCCCGCAGAAATATTCCCACCCGCCATTTCACTAACGCCAAGGGTCGCTGATGGATTAAGTTCAAGATGAGCTTTTAGGAAGAAGGTATCATCGCCAGATTCACCATAGAGCTCCAGTTCAGCAACATTATGATTGACCTCGAAATAGTCATCACCAGAACCACCATATAAATAAGCGTTATAACTCACCCCTGCGGTGATGCCAGGATCATTAGCATCGCTACTATCAACAATTTCAACTTCTCTACCGTCAGAAATCACTGTTGTGGTTTTAAGAACACGACCAACCAGGAAGCTATCATTACCTTGATCACCATATACGCTTACAGCAGCTGCAGTATCGTCGATGATAAAGGTATCATTACCTTCTCGGCCATGCGTTTCGACTTGCTCTACCGTAAAGTTGTAAGATACGCGTTGGAATTCATCTATCGTGCCAAAGTCAGCAGAAGCTCTAGTTTGAGCTGCAGCATCAGCAATATCAGTAGGATCGGTAAATTGTAAGAAGCCGTCTACAGTATCAACATTAGTAAGCTCTACAGTAAAGAAGTTGTCATGGCGATCGGTCGCGGCACCAACAAGATTAATGGTCCAAGGATCTTGTTCTGTCCCTGTACCTGTAATCGAAGCGTCATCATCAAATGCCCGTAAAGCACTTTCTAATTGTTGACGGAAATTAACAATTTGCGCACTTTGAGATGCAGGAAGAGTTGCGCTATCAAATATAAATTCAGACTCTGCACCATTGTAATTTAGGGTAAATTCAGTACCCGCTAAATCCGCTAAGTTTGCAGGCCAATCTCCACGATAGAAAAATAGCTGTTGTTGGTTGATCGGGTTATCAAACATAGCATCAACATTAGGTGCGCCCGCTAATAAAGCATCCCCTATACCATTATCTAGACGTTCAACAATAGCCGTTTTAAGCTGAGTGACTTCTGTATTGTCATTCGCCTTTAATAACTCGTAGAATCCGAGATAGTCTTGATCTGCATCGACTAGCACAATTTTCCATGGATCATTGACACCATCGCCACTGACAATAACATCACTGATACTGTCTAAAGACTGTAACGCAGACTCTATGGCCTTACGTTGATTAAGAAGATAAGCAGCATCGCTATTATCCAAATTAACATCGATTTCAATGGTTTCTTCACCGTTATAGCTAAATTTCAAAGGCACACTGAGCGCGGTGTAGGCAATCTCATAATCACTGCTAGAGGCAATCACATCTAAGTGAATCGTATCGTCCTCCCCACCACCTTGTAATTCCAGTGTATCCGTATCGGTACTCAAGCTGCCACTGTCAAGAATACGGATATTAGACGCTTTACTAAGCTCCCCCGTTAGTGACACTGTGTAATTATCGCCGCCTTCTGTTCCATCAAGGATGGCATTTTTTGTAAAACCTGAAATCGAAAAATTATCGATTTCTGCGCCACCGTAAAAAATAAAGCTTTCAAATAGACTAACATCTTCTTTTTCTTCAACATTTTCCTCTGAAACAACAACACTTTCACCGCTTGCATCGGCTTTTTTCTGAGTATATTTGATGATAAGCTCATCATTTGTAAGAATAAATGTACCGCTGCGAGACTCAAGTAACAGATCACCGCTGCTTAATGGATCACCTATAAAGGTATCCTCGCCTTCGTTCCCTGTAACGCGATCTTCTCCACTACCCATTTCAATGCGATCATCATAACGACTACCAACAATCCAGTCGTTATCATCTCCGCCAATTAACCCTAGCTCTGCAACAATTTTTGATTGCAATATATCGTCACCAGCAACGATATCTGGTGAATTAGGTACCAAACCAGCAATGAGCGTGTCATCACCTTTGGCACCATCAATATTTAAAATATCGTTGGTCCCACCATCAATCAGCGTCATCGAACGTAAATTGATCACCACGCCATCACCTAAGGTACTGCCTGAATTGAGGATATTAGCATCACGAGTATGGTTAATTTGCATCACATCAAATTGCACCTCTTCATCGTCGCTATCTTCATTGAGAATCTGGTTTCCTATAATAAAGAAATCATCAGCATCAGAGCCTGTTATACGTATATTGTCTTCGCTGGTATCGGTCACCAGACGTGGATCAAGGAACCAGTCTTGCTCATTGGTTTTCTCTAATTCCCCCGTTGTCTCATTATAATCCCAAACATCTTTTAACAATGCTCGAGGCACTTCACGTTCAATGACTTGTACCGCACTAATCAAAAAATCACCGCTATTAGTATTTTCATCAAATCCATAAACGGCATAATCATTGCTATTAACGGCGACATCACGCTCTACAGACCAAATACCCATATCATCGAGGCGCTCTATGGTCTTATGTGATTCTGCAACCGCGATGTTATCGATACTGTCATCTACCACCTGCCAAGTTAAAATGGCATATTCTGCCTCCAGACTTTCAACACGAGGGTCATAAAAAGTAATGGTCCAACTATTCCCGTCTACCACTACAGATGCTTGATAAACAGCAGATAAAGAAGCTAACGCTATTTCAATGTCTGTTGAAGTTGCATTTGTATAGAGATAAACACTTTCTCCCGCCACATTGATTTGCACAACCTCTTCGGGCGTGGTGAATACAATTTTTTGTACACTATTATTAGTGACTTCAGAAAAATTTTGAGCAGCGCTAACTTCACCTCCTGCATTAAAGTCATAATATAGCTGCAGCGTTTCATCTGAATAAACACTAATCGCCCATTGATCCTGTGCATCATTTAATGACACATCAATAGAGGATACTTCTATCCCCTCACGGTTAGCGTAAGCTAGCAATTTCTGTTGAAATAAAGCGGTTGTTAATGGCGTAACCATTGTTGATGGGTTAGCACCAGCATAAAAATCTGCACTATTTAAATCGAACAAACCTGCTGAAGTACGCGTAATTTCATATTGCGTATTGGTATCTGTTATTGCATAACTCGCATTTGATGACGTCCAGTTAACCCCATCATAAGTAAAGGTAACTTCTACAAGGTTCGCATTCTGAGTTAGGCTCAACTTAATAACATCATCAATCGCAGGAGTCGTTGTTGGGTATGCCACTGTTGCAGGGGTTATAGAACCATCACCTGTTGGACTGGTAATTGTTAATAGTTCATTAGCGTTCACCAAGCCTGCTGTGAAGGCAAATTTAAGATAAGTATTATCTGCAGGAACAGGCACTGCGAAGCTGTTGCTGACCGCAACAGATTGTTGGACATCAGCCGTTTCCATCGGCATAATAATAGGCGTAATTTCAACTGCAAAATATTCTGTTTGTCCGGTTGGCATGATAATAGTAAATTGTATGAAGCCTTCAGGATCCGAACTAATCACTGCATTGATACTCGCCGCTTCCAACACTGAAATACCGGTGAATAAACTACTCAGATCATCCGCGGTATATTGAATGGGATAATCCGACTCAGTTTCTGTTCCATCTAATTGGTAGGCAGTCAGGTCAACAATCGCAGTTGCACCGTTATAACTTACCTTAACTTGCTCGAAACCTAGCGGAATTGATAATAACTGCTGAGAATAATCCAGCTCCATCTGTTCAAGTTGTTTGCTACCAGAATTGTTACCATTATTAAATGTATATTGCACGGTTAAGTCTGGTGCAACTACGCCTTGAAAATCAACAATCCAGCCTGTTTTGTTGCCATTTTGCCCCGCTGTAACAACAATATCAGCTTCATCAATAGTGCTTACTGCGTTTGCAAATTCAGCCGCAGTTAAACCATCAGATAAATCAATGTGTGCGCCTCCAAAATTTATGGCACTTGCGGTAGACATGTTTTCAAAAAATAGGCGAGTATTATCTAATTGTGGCGTAGTGCTATTCGATCCTAATACTAGTTTTTCCGTTTGACCGGATAGCCCTATTAAGTCGTAATGTAAAATAACATTGAGTGCCGGATTGGCGCCAAAATCAATGTTCCAATTCGAGTTGTTATAAGTCAGCGTAAAGTTCGCCTCATTTAAGCCCAACGCGGCCGCTATTGATGATTTAGTTGTCGTAATATTACTGCTATCTAAAGACACCGCAGTGGTTGCTCCTCCAACAATTTCAAGGGCAAAATTACTGGCACTATTAATATTCGGAAGTATTAACTTACTACCATTTAATAGCGTTTCTACTTGTGCATTTTCACCCAACAAAGTCCCTTCTTGCCATTGAGAAATCAATACCAAGGGTTGAGAGGTACGACTAGATTCAGCCTGAAGACCAATACTAACCCCATCCGTAAGGTCTGCATCAGACACAATCAGCGTCCAATCTGTAGCACTTAGGTCATCAGCTAGCACTTCAATGGTTACACCAGAAAGTGTGCCAATAGCATCTAATAACTGTTGTTTAGTGGTTGTTGCACTAATAACAAAAGATGACTTGATAGTAGAGAATATATCGATGCTACCATCAAGCACATTATTATGCTCTAAGCTGAAACGGACATCGCTTAATACACCTGTTTCTTCACCAACATATAATGCATTTTGTCCTTCACTGGCCGTTAGGCTACTTAAAGGTTCAAAATCAACACTAGTAGTTAATTGCAAGCTAGCTTCGAGTGAGCCAGCAACGACTATTTTCCATTCATCTGCAATATAGCTAACTTGTGCATCAAACCCGGTTAATGCTTTAACCTGTTTAGCAACTGCGTTAACCAGTTCAGCATTATAATTATCGCTATTACTATCAACAACAATATGACGAGACTCCTGATCTTTGCTCAGAGAGACATCATCGAAGTTAATTGTTTTGTAGAGTCCGTTATAGAAAATATGAACGGATTCACCGATTGAGATAATAGAATCAGTGAAGTGATAGGTATTCGATGGCGATGCCTGTTGCGTTTCGGTCAGACTCCATACCGGCAAACCATCTTGGGTACTAACCACTAATTTAACCTGTGGTGAATTTTCAAAACTACTGATGATTGTAAGTAATGCATTCGTAGCAGCACTCCAATCAACAGCTTTTCCAGTTAAGTCAGCAGTATCTAATGCAGCCACAATTTTTTCGTGAACGGGTAACAAGTTGACTTGCTCTGTACCCATTTGTAGAGCTGCTGTTTTCATCCAATCAGACCAAATTAACTGACTGTCTATCATCGCTGTTTCAAGGATTAATGATGGCGTACCATCGCTATTAAAAGCATAATCCCATACACCGGCATCGGCTTCTGCAATACGTAAAAATGCAGCTAAGTCACTTGAATCTGCTTCTTTATATTCTTGTCCTGAATAAGCTTGTTGCTGATAATGATAAGCAAATTGTTTCGCGCCCGCTGAGTCAATTTGTATAACCCAAGGAGAGCCCGTTTCACCAGCATCTGTTGATGATACAGACACACTGACATTATCAAGGGCGTCATTAATAGCCGTAGCGACCTCTGCCGCTGTCATCCAACTGTAGAGGGTTACAACATTATTAAACTCTGTATTTTCAAGGTTGTTGATCAGACCACTGTCTATCGCTGCAGTGTTATAACCATAAAATAGAGTTACTCTATCTAAGCCCCTTTCAAGGCTAATTTCTTGCGTATCGTTACCTACAACTTGAGTTGCCGGAATATAAATATCATCAAGAATAGGCTCTGAAGTAACTGGATCAAATGAGTAAATACCACTTTCTAGAGAAACACGGTAGAAATATTCTCCCTGTCTGGCATCCATACTATCACTGGTGGTGACGGCTGAATCTGCATATACGCTATGATCACCTTGGTTATCTGTATACTCAACCGTTAATAAAGCATAATTTGCCTGATTGTCAGCAATAAAACCAAACTCATCAAGGTTCAATAATAGGCGCTGTTTACCAAGATGGGTTAACGAGCTAAGGGCCAAATCACTTGACGAAAGCTTGTTTTCAGCAATACCTACAAGCAGTTTAAGCCCATCAGTAATACTCTGTTCTGAATTATCAGCAATATCAACGCTCGCACCCAAATAATTAATGCTGATATTAGTCGCGCTAGCGGGGATGATAGGAACATATTGCAAGTGATTATCTGCTCGAGTCACAGCTTGGGTTTTTCCTTCACCCGAATCAGCCTGCCACATTGTTTCAAGTTCAGAACCCGCATCTACGTCCACGACTAATAAGTCGGTATCGATTAAATCACTAATGTGCAAATCATCATCACCGGCTTTTAACTCTAGTGTTAAGCTTTCTACATTGGTCAGCGTGATTTTATCAAAAGCAACGTCGGGGTTAGTTTTATCATCACGAACACTTAACACAGCAGCTGTACTAGCGATGTCTTTAGCCAAAGTAACTTCATTTGCATTGTCGTTCAGTATGGCACTCAGAATATCTGCATCTGCACCACCATCGACAATAATATTACTGCCCGCAACGTAGTTCCAAAGAATAGTATCTTCGCCTGCCTCACCGTAAAAACTACCGGTACTTTCACGTGCATCAATAAGATCATCACCTTCGCCTGCATGCACCTCATTTTCACCTGAGCCACCAGAAATTTGATCGTTTCCCGAACCTGCATAAATAATATCATCGCCACTTCCGCCCATAATGACATCACCATGTACATTTTGTAGCTTGAAATCTTCTTCCAGAATTTCTGTTGTAGTCAACGTCACAAGCCCAGTGTCAGCATCATATCTACTACTGTCAAAAGGTGTGCCATCGGGTTTGTAATAGGAACTGATTATGCCAGCAGTCGTTGTCGGAGCAACGGTTTCATCACCTGAATCAATAAAGTCTGCGCCACCATAAGTGGCAATCGTATCCATACCACCACGCTTATTGCTCTCTTGTAAAACAAGTGCATAAACCGCTGCTCTCTCTGCTGCATTAGACATATCAATGCCAGCGGCGGCTAAATTTAAAAGAGTGATTGCATTAACCGTAGTTATCGTGTCATCAGCAAAAATAATATCGTCAGCGGCACCACTAAAGATCGAATCATTACCGGTTCCCGCAAGTGCAACAAAGCTTTTATAACCAACATCTTCACCATCAAGGTATAAGCTATCGTTCCCCTCATCACCAATCATCATAATATCGGCTTTGATAGTGGAATCAACAGAGATAATATCGTCTCCAGAATCCCCTTTGAGTATGATATTACCTACCGTATCGCCGCTATCACCGGCATTAATAACGATCGTATCGTGCCCTAAACCACCATTAATGAAGATATTGAGTGGCGTAATTTGTGGCTGAAAGACACCTGCTGAGAGGGTCGATGTATTGATATCAGCTTTACCATTCAGATTGATTTCAACAACATCATTACCATCACCTAAGTCTGCAAAATCAATACTATTTATAATTCCATCGAGTTTGCTGATTCGGTAAGAATCTTGATTACCAGTGCCTTTAACTTTTAATGTATTAACTGCATTAGCACCATAAACTTCAACACGCTGCCCTGTGCTGACAATGATAATATCTTCATCATTACCATTTGTAAGGCCTAATAATGTTGTCGACAACGTTGCTAGCTCTGAACTTGTGTAATAATCAAAATCAAGCATGCCGAGCTTGAATAAAGATTCAATTGTCCAAGGCGTATCACGATCAAGTCCTTGAACAGTAAAGGCATTAGCTACATCAGAATCATCCCCCCAATACTCAAGCGTTAACTCCTTGCTAGCCGCATCATAACGAGTCAGATGTTCGGGAGATGTGTGTACACACTCCCATTCAAAGGATGCAATGACTTCTTCTACAAATCGATCTCTTGCTTCAAAAATAGTAATAGTTGCAAAAGGAGTCTCAATGCCTACCCACAAGAATGCTTCTATAAACAGTGCTAACTGTCCGTGAACATCAAATAGACACTGCGGTCCGTGAGTGATACGCTCAATTAACTCTGCGCCGTATAACTTACCGTCACCAATCGGATTACCATCTTCAAACTCGGTTAATTTATCATTCAAATCAAAGCCAATAACAGCTTCGATACCACCAATAATCCCAGCTTCTACAAAGCCGCCAAGGCCCAATGATAGGCCTGCAAAAATTTGTGCCGTCAGGGTAACCTCATCCAAATCACCGGCTGTATTCTCAGCGCCGTGATCATCGAGATAGAAACCATTCATGATGCGCCAAGCTTGTGATGGATCGTAGTCAGATTGTTGGAATTCGATGAAACCACTGGTATCAAAACCAAAGTCAAAATTAGTTTCTACGCCAATCGAGCCACCTATGATGGCATTCAAACCAGGATAAATTGGGTAAGATTTACTGTATAAAAATTCGAGATCAAGATCAGGTAAGTCATACCAGAACAAATCAACTGTTTTACCTGTTAATAAACCCAATGCAGATGCAGGATCTTCAAGAATAGGTAAACGGAAACGTCTTGTATCATTAAGCGTAACACCAGGCCCTGCGGTATTTTTGTCTAATCCTTTCTGATCTGGCCCAGCAGCAACAGAACTTGAACCTTCTCCACCACTCGCCGTTGACTTCTGGCTACCATCTGATTTTTTAGTATCTTCTGCAGAGACTTGAGAGTCCTTAGCCATAAGGAATGCTTCTGTGAGATAAAAATCACCAAAATTAAGCGTACCGCCCATCCCATCAACTGAATCAATAAACTCGATGGTTGACTTTAATACAGCCAATACTTTTTTAGCAGTATCAACCACTTCTGCTGGTAATTTTAGATAAGCTAAATCTAAAAATTGCATGGTTGTGAAGCCTAAATCAAGCTCCATTGTTAATAAATCGACTACGGGACGCAGCGGGTCAATAATATCTTTGATAATTTTGAGTGAGTCACCCAAAAAGCTATCCATAATAGAGCCTGCATCAAGGGTTACATCCCTTAACACAACTTCTGGCAGACCCGTTTCAAAATTAAAACCATTGTTACTAGACCACGTTGCATTACCCAAAACCTGATCATATTCAATAAAGGTATTCATCGATGGTAAAATAGCGCCGGCGGTTGTCGCTGCAACGGCAAATACATCAGCATATGCAACCGCACTCGCATTGAGTCCCAAGGAGATACCTTCACCTCTCCATTTTCCGTCACCATCCGCATCTTTAATATCAAGCCCTAGATGACCATTAATGCCCGCTTCACCATATAGATCCATGGTGAGAAAACCGAGGGTAGCGCTGACTGAAGTATGATTAGCTAGTAGATCAGGGTCGGTATAATCAGTACCCGCTTCATAAGCAAAAGTTGAACCATCATTCTCCGTGGTAAAATTGGCTTTAAGGTCAAGAGTGATCTCCTCCCCTTCACTATTAATCCCACTGGTATCAAGATAAATACCACCGCCATCAATACCTAATCCAATGCCCATTAGATAATCAAGAGCAACTTGTATTTTGGCATCAACATCTAAATTAAGACCTTCCAGGCCAACAGAGAAATCAATAGCAATATCTTCGGGATTAACATAACTGCTAGTAACTACCCCATCTTCAATGACTTCTACTTTGTCACCAACAAGGACACCACCAAACATAATATTAAAAGATAACGCACCTTCAGGAGATAAAGTTAACTGTATATCATCACTACTTTGTGGTCGTTTAGTGATGATTTTTCCATCCTCACTATATTGAAGATTGCCATATTCATCTAAAACCGGTACGACAAACCCAAACAATGAATCATTAATGTCTTTAAGGCCTTCGTATAGCGCCTCTCTGATAGCATTAACAATCACATCGAAAACGCCATCATCTTTATCAATCATTTGCTCTAAAAGGTTGGTCAGGCTAACTTTCCCATCCGTAATGGTCTGGCCATCAGGAATAACGTTATCAGTGACATAACCTGTAGGGACAGCTAGACGTACATCCATTACTGCTGAGCGCACACTGTTTAAACTTGCGGCCATATCATCGAAAGCTTCCCCCCCAATTAAAGGCAATTCAATGCTACCTATACCCTCTGCAACTTTGTCTATACCGCTAAAGAAACCATTTAATCCACTTAATACAACTTGCGGATCATTCAATAGTGAATACAGCAGTGCAATGCCACCAAAATCCATTTTGAATTCAGGTACTTGATAATTTATGCCATTAAAATCAAAGCCATCTTCTAAAGAGATGCTTGCCCCTGCATCAAAATGTAAGACATTATCAGCATAACCATCTTTATTTATGTCGGAGGTTGTTCCACCAATCGGTAATGCCTTGATTGGGAAGTACATAGGTAAATCAACTAGCACATCTGCTTGGCCTTCAACGATAAAGGCTTCAACAATGTCACTAAAGTCAATCCGACCATCATAAATAACATCTCCATCAACAAGTTCACCCGGCTCATCAAAGCCAATGGCAAATTCTGCATCTACGGACATACTTCCTTCGTCAATGATAAAACCAATATCACCTAACCCCAGATCACTGTGTATTCCGAGCAACATTTCGATATCAAAGGCATCCCCAGTAACGCCTGCGAAAAACCCTGATGTTGACTCTAGGTATAAGTCCGGAGCAAAAACATTAGATAAGTCAAAACCAATTCCGGCGGTAAGTTCTGCATAAGCACGAAGATCAATATTGGTACTGGCTTCAGCAGTTAGAGGCGTGATATCAAACGCATCACCAAGCCCTAAATCTTCAAGGTCAAAGGTAAGCTCTAGCTCGTCTGTATATTCATAAGCGAGATCAAAATCAGCTGTGAAGGTAGAATTAGCATAACCAAAACTCAATGGCGTAAAGTCACTACCGAGACCAAATGCACCTTGTAATTCCTGATTTAGTTTATCTGCAAGTTCACCTATCCCAGCGCCATCCGTCGCATTCAAAAATGCTCTAGTATCACTAATTGCAGCACCTAACTTCTCTACAAAGTCAGCACCATCGCCCAGTAAATCTGCCACTGACTGATCAATTATTTCAATATTTTGATAAAGCGAACCAGATTTTAGCAAACCGTTGGTTAAGGTTAAGCTGTGATCAACACCTACACCAGTAAGGTCAGTGACCGCTGCATTTTCACTAAAGGTTCCTTGGCTATCTAGGTAGCTTGCAACATGAGTCCAATGCTCTTCATAGGCCACAACTTCTGTAACACCATTAGCATCTATCTCTTCTCTTCCCCAGAAGGAGATTGAAGGATCACCGCTAATATATTTATTTAACGATATATTTAACCCATCTGAATTTAATACGTTGCGTGTACTAGCATCGCTATCATCTCGTCTGAATTGAGAAACAAACCCTGCAGCAGAAACTATAGCAGCATCAATTTCAGCTTCGTAAAGATACAAAGTACCAGAGTCTTCATAACCTAGATAACGCTCATCACCTGTCGCAACATCCTTCCATCCACTGATTGTACGAACCGTACCACCATCATTGACCTGCACAGAGGTGATGTTTGCATTCAATTCAAAATCACTTAATACTGTCGTTTCGATTAAGGTTGATGCAGGCATTTCGTATAATGGCACACTATCCGCACCACCAATCTGTACTGCAACATAACGTTCAGCATAAATATCATTTGGACTCAGGCTGTTAACCCAAACGTCTTCATTGATACCAACAAGATCGGTAAACATGTCTTCTAGTGCAGCTAAAATCATATCTAGAGAAAGTCCAGATAGTTTTAGAAGGTCTTCCATGCCTTCAACGTTAAGCGTCGTTGGGATAGACGCAAACAGTTCAAGTATTCCAACATCTGAACCTAAATCGGCACTGCTTGCAGAGATAATACCGGTATTGGTTTCAATACCCGGTAAATCAAATTTAGGGGTCACGGGTAACAACAAGCTATAGCCAGCTGTTCCATCAAGATTGGGTTGAGAAATGCGAGCGCCAGTAGAGTCGTTCAACAAATCAAAAATGGTTAAAGTACCATCTGCAGATATACCAAAACTTGCCTCCATTGCCACAACCGCATTTTCTGCAGTAAGTCCTATAGGCCCTAAGCTAACGCTCATATCAAAGGTACGCTGTAATGAACCAAAAACGCCTTCTAAGTCAACGCTTATCTCCTCTTCGAAGATCAACTCGACTTGATCAGATTCATTAACTCTAATCTCTTCGATGGTGTAATAACCGCTATTACCGGAAACGCCATCCCAGAAAAGCATCTCCCCAACTGCGTAATCTTCAACTTCTCCTTCTACAGTAACAGTGCGAGTAGCTTCATCAACGGCACTGACATTATTGAGCCCGCCCCCAACTTCAAGCGTTCCCTCTACGCCGATATTGGTCACATAGAACGCACCATCAGCATCAATACCAAAGGCAAAATCAAGGTCGATACCCGCCGTGAAATCGAAATCATGGACGCCTGCATCAAAACTAAAATCTAGTGGTAGGTTAAATTTTGGAATAGGTAAATCTATCCCCAACTCAGCAAGATCAAAGGACAAACCATCTTCGCCGAATGAACTCAAGCTCAGTGTTTCTTCCGCAAGTTTAAGCGTGACACCTATCTCACTGGTTCCTCCACCTGTACTTCTTACAAATGAATAATCACTGTCGCTGTTTGTATTCAAATAATCAATCAGTTCATCTATCGATGCACCAGGCGCAGCTGAAGTGAAAAAGCTATCTGTAGCGGTCTTAATCAGATCGACCTTATTACCAATAAAAGTACTGTCCAATGCATCACCAACAATGGATCCACCAAATAAATCAACCGCACTTAAACCAATAATAGGTATTTTAAAGCCATCGAGGTAACCGTCAATTTGGTTGCCAAGGTTATTACTCCAGTCGGCAAATGCATCTAAGCCTATTGATAATTGACTTGAATTAGTCGTTGCCGTTAATAAAGGTAATAGGCTTGCGTCTATTCCCGTTAAATCGTAACGCACCCCCTTATTGATTTGGCTGGCTAATAAACCAGAGTCGGTATGCTCTAAGCCAAGTGTATGACCAATTTCATGCAACATGACGGTCAGCAAATCTATGCCAGTTTCAGCATCATTACCCGCGTTCGCAACCCCGTTAGCATCAAATTCATCGTCGAAACTCTCGGTCAGGTCGATAAACCAACCATAACCAGCAGCAGTATCATCAAGCGTAATTAAGTCTGTTGAAGAGTTCGCAATCAAGGTTGGAGAATAGGTAGATAGGTCATCAAATTGGTAGTCTAAGGCATCAACAATGGCACTAGACACCCCCGCAGTAATCCATCGATTTTTCGCTTCCGCCCATAGGTCATCTGTATCTGAGCTTTGCGCCTGCACTAAAGGGTTAGCCGTTCCAATCGCAGCAACACTTAAGGCACTTGTTGAAGCCTTGGTTGGTATATCTGTAATGCCTTTTTCTGCATCCAACTCAACACGTAAGAATGAAACGTTGTAAATGCTCTTAGGGGTAATTATTTTTTCGATGCCTTGGGCAATAATAGTGCTAGTGACTGATTCATTGAGTATGGTTATTACTCGAAGGTTTTCAGAAATTTGTTGCTCAGTAATATCTCCTTTTATTTTTGAAAAATCTAACGTGTCTTCTCCATCTCCACCAATAACAATATCAGTACCAAAACCAACGACATTTCCATCACTGTCTTTAAGAGAATCATCAAAAACGAATGTATTTTTTTGGTTGTTACCAATTAACAAGTCATTTAAACGTCCGCCACCTAAATTCTCAATCGATTCCATGGTGACGTTTTGGCCAGTATCCGCAGACTTGATTAAAGAGCCAATCGCAATCGTTTCATCGGAGGCGTTATTTTCTAATATTTCTACATTGGTACGCTTATAACCGGTGATATTGAACTCTGCAAAGGTAAGTGTAAAACCGCTTGTAAGATTGCCAGAAACAATAATAGTAGCCCTTGGGGTTGTATCCCCGTAAGCAGTATCAATAGCCGCTTGAAATGTAGCCTCATCAAGCGTAGCAATATCGATAACATCCGTCGTAGGTGTCGGTGACAATAAATCAGAAGGGTTAATAATAGGCAACTGGAGTTTAAATGTACCCGTTGTATTCTGCACAACGTTCAAAATATAGGTTTCTTGGCTCAAGCTTGAACCGCCATTGGACCTATGAAGCGTTATCCCGCTACTTTTTATTTCAACATTTTCATGGATCATATCCATGGTATAAAAATCATCGCCATTTTTTAGTGCATCAGCAATGTATATTTGAATAATATTTCCAGTAATGGTCACCGCGACATCGGTTATGTTAGTAAGGCTTTCCAGAGCAGTTTCAATCATGGATGATGTTGCAGGCCAGCCCATGGCATTGGTGGTTTCAGCACCGTATTGCAACGCAAAAATACCACCATCCGCGTCAACTTGAATCTCTATACTGTTTTGATTACCTTTGAAGGTTTCTTCAAGCAGTGATTTTTCTAGACTGATATCAGTATAAGTAACTAAAGCCTGAACACCGTCTTCCACAAAGGATAATGTAAAGCCCGTTGCTAAATCTCCCATGACACTGATCGTGGCAGCAGAAACTAGATCGCCATAGGCATCATCTATGGCTGTTTGTAATGTCACTAGGTCAAGTGTTGCGGCATTCAAAGCAGTCGTTGTTACAGAAGGATTAACCCCATCAGGTAAGGTTAATGTAAATGTGCCAGCCGACCCCATCGCCAACTGCAGCAACTGAGTCGCAGGACTAGTCAAGTCAACACCCGCTAATGTTTCTGTAATAGATATTCCAACAACAGCACTATCATCAACCATAATTGCTTCACGATCACCTACATCATCAAAAGTAATCACATAACCCGAAAGTAAATCAGGCGCAACAGTCACACCACCTGCTGTGGTGATAGATGTCAGTGAATTTAACTTTGTTTCAATAGTAGCGGCCGTTAAGCCTAAAATAGAAAAGGTTGTCGTATCCGTTCCAAAACCTAGGGTTATATCGCCACTAAGTCCAAATATTTCCAAGTGTTGTTTTTCAAGGATATTTTGTGTTTGAGTTACGCTTGCATTTGCTGGTTGGGTACCATCATTCGCA
Source organism: Psychromonas marina (assembly GCF_030161115.1). GTDB lineage: Bacteria > Pseudomonadota > Gammaproteobacteria > Enterobacterales > Psychromonadaceae > Psychromonas > Psychromonas marina. The sequence continues at coordinate 44,840 of NZ_BSPQ01000010.1, read as the reverse complement.
TTTGCAACTAACCAAGCTTTATTTTTATTAAGATCAGCAACTACGCCCGTTGAGCTATTAGAAAATATGACGGTATCTGAATCTGCTTTTCTGGTTTCTAAGAAAGAAAATGAGTCGGGATCACCATCACCGATAACCGTATCTGTTCCTCCAGCACCAAGCACGAAGGTGTTATCGCCATGATTACCTTTTAATATATCATCAAATGGACTGTCATAAGCACCGCTTAGGTTGGTGACCGCAAACTGAGTTGTTAGCCCACTTAAACCTAACCATTCATCGACACCTAATAGACGGTTTCCATCAATTCCGGTTGCACTTCCAAAAATCAATTCCGCAGCTGGAATCGTACCAAATGTACCAGCAGGAAGACCGAGTTCTTTAGCAAGATCTAGCTCAGGGTGAAGTTCAAATTGAAATTCTGCTCCATTCACATTTGCAGCGACCGATGATTGATAATAATCTACAAACAATTTACCCGAAGCGGCTAAGGTTCCTGGTAAAGTAGCGCTACCATGGAATGTAATGACATTATTTTTCTTGCCGCCAATTAAGTTCTCAATACCATTCGCAAAAATATAATTACCTAATGGAATATCACTTGGAACGAGGCTACCTAAAAGGCCATCAAAACCAAGGCTACGAGCCATGATGATATTACTGCCAATCGCAAACGGAGCATCGGTAGGCTCTGTTCCATCCGCATTTTGTAGGCCATGAAACAGATCCACAAATTCATCTAAATTATCAGAAGAAATTTCATAAATATCAATCTGCATATCAGAGTCAACACCAGACAAATCTAAGGTGTCATAAAAACCAGGGGCTACGCCATCAATTTTGATATCAGGAATTTCTGCAACAATGCCAACACCCCAGTTTCCACTAAACTTGTAGGTATCACCGCCGGTCAAACCAGACATCACGTGGATACCAGGTGCAAGTACATCACCAGTTAGTTTTTTGATCAGATAATTGGCAACCGCCTGTCCAGTTGTGGAGTCACCATCGACACCCAGCGCATTGGCAATAATATTACCTGTTACCGCAAACGTATTTCCACCAAAAGAGATAGAACCTACTGCCGCGCTAATAATCGCTTTAATCGCATCAACTTTACCGCTCAAAGAATCATTAGACCTGAACACATCGTAAATTTGTTTGGCGTCTTCTGTTGAAAAACTGATATTGCTACCGAGCATAAAGTTAGCACCGGCGCCGTAGTTTATATTACTGATATTCTTAATTGTGCCAGTGAAGCCAGGTAATGTTTGACTGTAATCTGCAGCTGCAACAATACTTTGAATCTCAGGGGAGTTACCATCAATCGTAACCTCCCAGATTCCATTGCCAACTTTTTCAACAGATACCGCTGAGAAATTTAGAGTGGGGGTACCTAGCGCTTTGTTGATAGCCGTTTCCATTTCCAAGGCTGTGGTCGTATTTTTCAAGGTAACGGTTGTATTGCCACCTACCGCTAAACGGAAGGTTTCGCTGTCATTTAGTTGACTTGATATCGTTTGGATTTGTGGCTTAGCGATAGCAGGATCTGCGGAATCAACTCTCTCTTGAGTAATGGCGACTTCAATATCTTTAAAAACAACCTTTAGCCCATTTTTAGGAAATTCCATTGGATCTTTAAATGTGACAGTCCAAACTTTTTGAAACTGATCAGAGGCTCCTTCAATGACAATAACGTCGGTGATGCCAACCAGCTCTTTAATTGCATTTTGCACTTCTAATCCGGTAGCATCATGCTGAATTTCTCCACTGGTTGAATCGCCATATGTCAGATAAAAACTGCCACTGGATAATTTACTAGAGATTGTCTGAACACCAGAAACATCTGCAGTACCTTTAACGGTTTCATTAATAACAACGCTGTTTGTTTTACTCTCCATTAAGCTCGCAACGTTAATTAAACTTTGCGCGGCAGTTTTCCAACCTGCGGAAGTAGGATCTGCAATTGCATTAGAGAAATCTATGGTATTAATAGCAGTAAAATTAGGTATCGTTAAGTTAAGGAAATCCAGTAACGACGGACCTTCACCTGTAATAGGTGTAAGTGCCAAATCAACTATTTTTGAAAGATTGAATAAACTTGTGCCAATGTTTGAATTTGAACGCAATCCTTCTCCACCAATCAAAGTACCGGCAAAGCTCGCTTCACCATTCACTTTGAAAAGATTATCGTTGCGACCGCCATAAATAACTGTATTGGCATCTATATGTGAGAAAATAACTGGATTGAGTCCATTAGACCCTATTGTCACTTTTAAACTTGTATAAGCATTACCATCAGCATCTACCTTATTGTTAAATTCAAACTTCAATGCTTTAGTCGAATCTCTAAAATCGATAATAATGGCTTGATTAGCATTAGAAGCGGCAGCAGTGTTAATGTTTAAAGGGCGATCAGCATCGGAAACAAAGCCACGAATCCACTCTGGTATTTTAGCGGCCACTTTACCATCTGAAGGACCCCAATCGTCTCCAAAATAGAAGTTTTGAGCACCAGTACCAACAACAATATTTTCAAGGTAATCAAATTCTGTGTCGGATACAGTGAGCGTATTTGCACCTGAATCAAATGTTGCTTTAACATCTCCATCTGACTGCTGCGTACCAATTAATTGATCCGGAGAGATACCATCAGTCCAGGTCAGGTCACCCGTTCCAGAAGTCAATCCACCTCCGGAAAGAACCCATGATAAATCATCGCTTACACGAGTAAAATCAACCGTATCCGTTCCACCATCTTTCAATTCATGGAGAGTATCTTGCCCCCAATTATCAGCAAAGATGTAAGTGTCGTCACCCTTACCACCAGCAACAATATCGTTACCGATATTGGCGATTAGCGTATCATCTCCTGAACCTAAGGTTATATTATTGGCTTTTAGATTAGCGAATAACATAATGCCGTTTTTAATTTTACTGGTATCAATATCAGCAGGATTATCGGTTAGTGGTCCATTAATCGAAATAACGTCCCCTTGGCTAAAACCAGACCCAATCGCTTCGCCCTGTGCATAGCCCATTTCTGTAATAACAAGTGCGTGTGAACGTTGTTCAGCACTATTTATAAAGGAGGATAATGCATATTGAAATGTTGCCCCACCGCCACTGATAAGCGTTTGACCATTAGCGCCGATGATAGAATTAATTTGTATATCATGCTGATTCTGATATTGAACCATGCTGCGATTTGTCTTATTGGCGGAAACATCATTCATTTTGAAGGCAGTAACAATACTGGATGTGTTATTTAATGACTCTACCGTTAACGTCAAAATGCTATTGGTAATTTCAACCGATATAATCGATTCGCCATTAGCAACAATATTCAGCGCTTGTTGTAACTGTTTTGCGAATAGATTGGCCGTATCTTGGTTAGTAAAATCAACACTTGTAATACTGGTGGTTTTTCCTGCTGCTAATTCAAAAATAAGAGCTTCATCGGCATTAACTGCCGCTAAGCTAATCTCATAAGATTCCTTCGTTAACTGCGTTGCATAATTTAAACCTGTTGCATAGGTTAATTGCGCATCATTAATTGATAGGACATTAAAATCAACATCTGCAGTGAATTCTGAATAATCTAAGATATTTTCATAGTTGGCAGGTACGATTGGCGAATCGTTTTTAATGATATGCCCAAGCAAAGCATTCTCATTATAAATTTGATAAACGTTTTTACCTTGCCCAGTTTTAATATCCTTAATGCCCCAAGCATCTAGCGTATAGGTGTAACCGGTTGTGTCATCAAAAGCAGTGACGGTTACATGACCATTTTCCTCAAGCTTAATCACTAAGTCATGCGTAATATTGCTCAAATCAAGCGTGGATATCTGTTTAGCCGTGTCTGAAAAACTTTCATCTGCAATTTTAACCTTACCATTACTGCCACCGCTTTTTTGATAAGCCCAATGGTCATAGACAGTGTAAGTATTTGCCCCACTACCAGGAATTATTGTTTCAATGAATGCCCCACTAGCAGAATTAGCATTATCCGTTATCTTGATGCCAAGTGGTTGTGAACCAGAAGGGTTTGTAGCGCTACCGGAAATAACGATTGAACGTTGTATTTCTATTTCCAAAGCATTGCTTATCGCACTAAAATCGACGCTATCAGCTTTACCCGAGGGGTTAGTTTCAATAACGGTATCAGTCCCCCATCCAGGCAGGAAGGTATAAATATCATTTCCGTCACCCCCCTCCATCCTGTCATTACCGCTGCTACTACGAATGACGTCACTACCTGCTCCAGTAAAAATAGTGCTCGTTTCACCAGCTCTTTGTGAGATCTGAACAATATTATTACCACCATCTGCATTAAAATATGCAAGATGACTCAGGCTGAAAGCTTGTTGAACCCCCTCTTTATTACCATCAACGGTGATTTTATATTCGCTAGTAGTGCCTACTTGCGTGACACGGCCATCAATATCATCCAAAAAATGAACCGATAAATCAGGATCACCTAGTAAATCAAGTTCACTTAACAAACCACCTTTAGCAATCAGTAAAGCAACATTGTCCGATGAACTCGCTATTGATCCAGCTTCAAGCACTCCCAATGAACCACCATCAAGAATAACAGCAACATTTTTCCCTGCTAATAAACTAAGTTCTACACCTGCCGTATTTGTAGTGGAACCGACACCTGCTTTTGCAACGTTTTCTATCGCTTTGGTTGGCGTAGTACCTTCTGATGAAGAGGTTTTAAGTTGACCAAGTGCAACTGACACTTGATTGATAGCGCTTACATCAAGACTTTCCAAGCGCGATTGAAGCGTAATTGTCGTACTATCATCAACAATTATCCCCTTGAGCTCTTTTCCTTGTTCAAATTCAATGGTTACCGTTTTACCGTTAGCAGTAATATCCATACGCAGCTTTGCGGCCACTTCTTTTAATACAATTGATGCATTGGTAAAAGCCTTTAAATCGACAATCGTATCAGAGGCATTAACAACAACGGTTCCATTTTCAGGGTGAATCATCTGACCATTAGTAAGGTGAGCACTGGTAATAACTAATTTGTTATTTACTACCGCGACATTTTGAGGTTCATCTGCAGCTAATAGCCCCTCAAACCTTGGATCATTAGCCGCAAAAGCTAACTGTTCCGTAGACATAATGTCGAGTTGATGCGTGATATAACCAGATTCGGACTCTAGAATCCAATCGCCACCAATGAAACTATTACCAGTCAAGTCATCAGAAGCTGCAATATCAGCTTCGGTAACACCCGCTAATCGATCCACAAAACTAATGCCGACTTCACCCTCGGCAATATTACAGCCGTAGATTAATATATCGCCATCGGCTTTTAATGCTCGGCCCCAAGCTTCAAGTTGCTGACGGTAACGCTCTAAGGAGTAACTACCTAAACTTGCCGTCCCCATACGCATTAAACCAGCTGCACCATGCGATAAAATATGTAATGCAGATACCTCTTCGTAATCGTCTAATAACTCCGCTAACTGCTTAATTCCGTCACCTTCACCATCCAATAATACAACCGTGACGCGTTGTGCCTGTGGACGTTCATAAAGATGCTCATCGCTACTGTTTTCACCATCCGTACTTTGAGTGACATTTTGAAGTGCGCTATCTTTTTCACTTGGAAACCATTCTGCAACTAACGCATTACCAGAACTAGTAGCTTCTGAGTGCCACTCTAACTCATCAGCGGCATCCCCCATAAAGGTGCTTAGCAGTGCACGATAATCTTCAACTGAGCGGTCAATAACGACAAACTGGTGGCCATTTAATTGTTGAATATGTTGAATTGTATTGGCCTGCGAGCCTTGTGCTTCAACCTCTACTGTATTGGCCTCTGGCGCTATACTTAGCTCTGGATTTACCTGACTTGTTTCTGTTTCAGCCTCAGTTGAAATTGAAACCGTTTGCTCACCTAAAATCTGTGCAACGCTACTCTCTTGATCAGTGATTAATTGATCTAATTCATCGCTGCTTAATTGTTCATTTGAAAGTAATTCGGTTGTGAATCGTTGATTCGGATTAGAAGCGTAAAGGTCAAGGTCAGCAGGTTGGAGCGTAGTCGTAGAAGTTAGGTCTGAAGATGCGGTGTTAAAAGAGGTCGTAGTTGCAGTGATTAGGTCTGGACTGGTTTCATTGCCGATATCATTATCAACATGATTATCAACATCATAATCATGTTGGCGAACCAACTGTAACTCTTGTTTGTTACTGGCTTCTGCTAGCCCCGCATCAATCAGTTGCTCTATCATCAACTCGTCATTAAGCAATTCAGCGCTTAACGCTAATGGAGCCGCATCTGCTGAGAGCAAATAGCGATTTTCCATCTGCTCCATCAGATACGTATTACGTCGACGCGCAGTCATCACTTTTCTATTCCACAGGTATTGACGTAAGTTCTGTAACTTATCGTAACGAGATCTAAATAGACGGTATAAAATAGCTGACATAATTTCTTCCAAATATTACTTTGTTAACGAAGAGAATCTTGAAAAATAAACAACCTAACAGCGATAGAGATGACAATTAAAAAATAACGCTAAGACGATAGTTCTATCACTATCCATATTTTCAGGATCACACTGCTTACTTAATACGAAAAAACTAATAGCGGCATTATTTTCCCTGCTATTAGTTTATTTTATTTATAACTGCTTGATCAGATATCTTAATTACCCTTCAAGCCAACCATTGATAGTGGAAATATCAGCTTCCTGCAGATCACCTGCCGCAAACTTAAGACGCAATACATTTAATACATAGTTGTAGCGAGCTTTGGTTAACGCTTGCCTTGCGTGGGACAAATCTTGTTCTACATCTAATACTTGTACCAAACTATTCTGGCCCACTCTGTAACCTGAATCTCTCGATTTTAAAAGACTCTCCTGCGCTTTTACCGATTGAGTTAATGCATTAATTTGTTCGATCGCTTCACCAATTCGGTGGTAAGCATCATGCGCAGAACGCTCAACAATACGCTGCTTATCATTACGGTCCTGCATCACGCTATTACGTTTTTCTGCACCTTGACGTAATTTTGAAGAGGTTTTACCGCCAGAGTAAAGAGGGATTTTCAATTGCAGCATCACATTGATTTCATCAATATCACTACCACCACCAAATACCGAACCATCGGTATTCGTGTTTTCAGCTGAAGCCACTAAATCTAAAGTAGGATAGTGCCCACCACGCAGTGCTTTTACTTCACGCTGTGCTTCTTCAAGGGATAATTTAATTGCTTGTAATTCAAGGTTATTCTTGGCAGATTTGCTCACCCATATTTCAGGGTCGGTAGGGACGGGTAATTGAAGGTCTATTTCAGGACGAAGTCTTGCCAACTCCCCCGGCATGCTGCCCAATGATTCACGTAGTGCATAACGGCTATCCATTAAACGACTTTTAAGCTCTACTTCTTTACTTAATGCATTAAGGTATTTAGCTCTCGCTTCTTCCACATCCTCTTTTCGCCCCACACCACTTTTACTTTTTTTCTCAGATACATCTAAATGCCTACTCATCGCTTTTTTTTCTGAGTGTACGGTCTCTAATTGGTCGCCCCGTTCAAGCACCAAAAAATAAGCTTCCGACAACCTCAATAACAGCTCCTGCTTAGCGAGATTGAACTCTATTTCTGCACGATTAGCACTAATTTTAGACTGTGAATAACGCTGCCAACGGGTGTAATCAAAAACCGACTGGGTCAAACTTAATCCGTAGGTCGTGGTGTCGTAGCGATCAGAGCCCGATGCAAAAACATCATTATCAGATTCATTGATCGACTGATCCGTGAGCTTATATTCATATTGAAAGTCTAAGGTAGGTAGTAAGTCAGCACGACTTTGACCAATAATCTCTTGATCTGCGAGATACTTATGGGTAGCCGAAAGATATTTAGCATCCTGTTTAGCGCCTATCCTCATAACCTCAATCAGATTTTGCGCATATGAAAGTGGTGACGAGACAGTTAACAATCCACTGATAATTAACAATGCAGCAGGTCTGGTCATTTTTTTGTTGATCGTTGCTTTTACTGAATCTAAACGCATATCTGTTGTCTTCCCTAGATCTGATCCATTTTTATTAATGCAGCCTGTTATGCTTCAGTTACTTTACCCAGCAATTTTTGTCGCTAAGGTCGTTCAACAGACTATCCGTCCTATCGTTAAACCTTAATGGTGATCGAGCCAACACCACACAAAGAATCAGCATTTAACATAAAATTAACACTCTCAAAGGTTAAATTTAGTACGCTTTGGTGATTAACGCACATCAGTTAATAACAAATATTTAACACTTGCAAGACTGACATTGAGCAGATAATGAATGTAATGTCATTTAAAATGCATTTTTATTTTGTTACTAATTGATACAAGAAGGATTAATTTACTTTTTACATTTACAAAAAATTCATAAAAACAAGAACAAGCACAGGTATTAATTAAATATGCTTTCCATTAAATGCATGTAGGGAGGTGTTGAAGGAAGGATTAATAAGAAATAGTGAGAGACTCTGGAAAATAGCGTTCTATAAAAAAATTTATCAGTTAAAAGCGAACAACTAAAAACTATCCGCTATCAATCAGTAATAAAACCAGGCCGCAGCACTATAAAACCCTAAAGCAATAACAGGTGGTTGACTGGTATTTTTTATCGGCTTGTAAAAAGGATGTCGGTTGCGGCCATTGTGGGTTATTGGGTGCATCTGGTAAGTATTGTGTTTCTAAGGCGATACCTGCATTGTTTTCATAAACTCTTGTAGCACGGCCGGGTGTGCCAAGTAAAAAATTCCCCGTATACAGTTGCATCGCAGGTTTATTGGTTTTCACTTGCAGTTGTAACGAAGCATCTGGCGCGGTAAGTGTTACTGCCACTTTTTTAGCGTCTTGATAACCCTCTTTCAATATAAAAGCGTGATCATAACCGAGTTGATTCTTCTGCTGCACATCGGTTAAAAAATCTTGTTGGATGGCTTTTTTCTGCAGAAAATCAAAACTGCTATTTGTCACGAATTGCAGCTCACCAAGTGGAATGCCATTATGATTCGTAGGCAGATAACGATCAGCATGAATTTGCAAAGAGTGAGACAAACAATCAAGTCCTGACTGATCGCCCATTAAGTTGAAATAAGCATGATTAGTCAGATTTACCGGACAACACTTATCTACCACTGCGCTGTAGTCAATCGTCACTTCATTTTGCTCGCTAAAATGATAACTTACATTCACAGAGAGATTACCCGGAAATCCCTGATCACCATCCTTAGAAAACAACGAAAAAGTGATTTTATTATTGTCTTGATGAATCACTTGCCAACGGCGTTTATCAAAGCCCTCAATACCACCATGCAGGGTATTTTCACCTTCATTTCTCGCAGTGTGGAAGCATTGCCCTGCGTTTGTAAATTTCCCGCCTTTAATACGATTGGCATAACGGCCAACAGTTGCACCAAAATAAGCTTGCTGCGCAAGGTGTTTTTGCATCGAATCAATACCCAACAACACTTCACGCAATCCATCTTGCATCTGAATTTTACAACTTAACCAGGTCGCGCCAATATCCATAATAGCGATGCTGGAACCATGCTGATTTGTTAATGTAAAAATGTTTGCTGGCAAGCCATCAGAAAAAGGCTGCAAGGTCATATCCTGTTCAATCGTCATCTTTTTTCCATCATTGTTGTAGAGTAATAATAACTAAGCAATAAAAGTACCGACAAAGATAAGTACTCTCTTTTAAGTTGCTCAACTTTTAGCATTCATTTTCAGATACACAATGACAACAAGAAAATAGCCAAAATAATCAAAGATAGAAGCATAAAACACAGCCCCACCGCTACCACTTTAAAATCAATAGCTTGTGATAATTAATTCGCTATTAAAGTGAAATCGTGTACCAAGGTAACATAGCTAGCTCGTTGTTAAATGGGGCTATATCCTCCAAAAATTAATACTTTCATCACTGATCTATTATTTTTTAAATTGATAATTTGTCACTTAATAGTCAATGCTCGGCAAACAATAGCTTCAACAAAATAAAATGTATACGTTTACAGTGGATGTTTTTGTAAAACATATCAACAGTGTTAAATAGCGCATAAAAAGGAAGATTGCATAAATTACTCAGAGATAAAAAGAGGTACCATCAATAATCAGGCGTTACCCAGCACAATCAATCTCTTGATAAGATCCTAAAGCCACTATCGCTAAGTTGACAGCATTCTAAAAAGAGATAATATTCTGAGCATAGGTACAAGCAGTGATCCTTGTACAACTTTGTTTATTACCTAGCATTCATTTTAATAAGGTAAATATGTCCACAATTAAAGACGTTGCAAAAGAAGCAGGAGTGTCTATTGCAACGGTGTCCCGCGTTGTAAATAAATCCCCTAAAGCGAGTAAATCAGCGGTTGAATCTGTTACTAACGCAATGAAAAAGCTAGGTTATCGCCCAAATGAAGCGGCGAGAGCTTTAGTAAGTCAAAAGAGCAATATTATCGGTGTGGTGGTCAGTGATGTTTCCGATCCATTTTTTGGTTTGTTGATCAAAACCGTTGACAAGATAGCTTATCAACATGGTAAACATACCCTTATCGGCAACGGTTATCATCAGGCAGAACAGGAACGAGATGCGATAGAGTTATTAATTAAAAATCGTTGTGATGCATTGATTGTACACGCGAAAGCGTTAACCGATGAGGAGCTGATTCACTACGCTAAAGAGGTCAAAGGCATGGTGTTGATCAATCGCTTTATTGAGCAGATAGCGGATCGATGTATTTCCCTTGATAACTATCAGGGGGCTTATATTGCGACGGAACATCTGATTAAAAACGGCCATAAAAATATCGCCTGTATTGCATCAAATCATCTTATTGAAGATGCCGATGCACGTAAATCTGGATACTTAGCCGCGCTTAAAGATCATGACATCATCCTTTCTGAAGATTATATTGCAGCAGCAACACCAGATGCTGAAGGCGGTATAGAAGCGATGAACAACCTATTAGAAAAGGATATCAATATCACTGCAGTTCTCGCTTACAACGATTACATGGCAGCAGGTGCACTTTCGGTTGCGCAGGAGAAAGGGATCCAAGTACCTAAACAACTTTCAATCGTAGGTTTTGATAATGGTTTAATTGCACGTTATCTTTATCCACGCCTAACAACGGTCAATTACCCGATAGAGTTGATGGCAGAAAAGGCAGCTATCTTGGCTTTAAAACGGGCTAATAATGAAACCGTTGAGACACAACAGTTAAATTTCTCACCCACCATTGTACTGAGAGACTCCGCTTGTAAAGCAAATAACTAACTTAACTCTATTGCAATCAAATGAGCGCTTAACGAATCGCAGCACAAGCTAAAAAAGCCAAGCTTATCAATAAGCTTGGCTTTTTATATTATCTATCAAGTAAATGAAAGTACCACATGGTAATGGTAATGCTGTTTAGTTAACAGAAACTCCTGATGCACACTTGGACTCCAAGAATCATCTCCCCCGACTCCCATATGAAAACCATCTAAACGCAGATAAAGTTGTTGCTCATCAATCAGTTCATTGGTGTGTTTTGCCTGTGCAATATTTGCTTGCTGGTAACGACTAACGGCTAAATGAAAATCACCTGTTACCATTAAAGGCCCCACTTGCGCTTCTTTCACATCGCAACGTAATCCGTTTTCAGAGGGGAAAATATAATCCGTGTGCAGCGCTTCAACAGGACAACTATAACGCCCAATGTGTGCTGACAGCGTTCTATCAGGATAATTTTCGTGGGGTCCTCGACCAAACCAAGAGACGGGTTTATCCGTTTTCGGTAAAATCAATTCCATGCCGATACGTGGCAGAGGTGGCAACGACTTAGCCACATCAACATTCACCGCGATGCTCACTTTTCCATGATGATCGATTTTGTATTGCCAGTGCGTTGCAATAATTAACTTGTCCGCTGAATAGTGGCCAAACTCTACATTTATCAATACCTGATGCTTTAAGGTAACCGCTTCTATACTCAGGCAACGACATACTAGGTCGTTTATTCCAGCGCTTTGCCAGCGTGAAACCCATGCCTTGGGATCAACACAATTCGCTTCACTGGTGCCAATATCATTATCTAAAGGTGCGCGGAAAAAGTTATCTTTAGGCCCAGCTAATAGCCTCTTTTCTCCCGCCACTAACCAATCAGTAATTACGCCCTGCTGCTTATCCATTTTCACAGTGAAGTTATCACCACTAATGGTTAGCGTGTTTTCACTTTCACTCACACAAGGCGCATCTGAGACAACTGGCGTTAATCGCGCTAATTGTGGGATGGATGGCAAAACAAACTGCTCAGTTGCAACAACAAAACCTTTCTCTGCCCAAGGTTTATCTTTATTTAAAACTACCTCGATATTAAGAAAATAATCACAACCGACTTTTTGATCAGGATGATTTTCGAGCAGCGTAAGCAGTTGCGAACATTGAGGGGCAATATCTAACTCGACTTCACCACTCACCATAACCTCGCCATTCTCAGTAATCGTCCAACGTAGGTTTTCATCTGAACTGTCAATAAACAGCTGTTCACTGTCGACTTTAATCGTGACGGCATCCGCTTCAATAAGGCTAAATTGATAAAATTGCTGGGCTTTTTTCACCTCATAAATACCTGGATGTAAGCTTCTATCGGGGAAAACTAAACCATTAATACAGAACTGTCGATCGTTGATTTGATCGCCAAAATCGCCACCATAGCCCCAATAATCAACCCCATTTTTATCTGTTTTGGTTAAGCCTTGGTCAACCCAGTCCCAAATAAACCCGCCCTGTAAACGCGGGTAGTCGCGGAATGCTTGCCAATACTTATCAAAGCTGCCCAAGCTATTACCCATTGCATGTGCATATTCACACAGGATTAAAGGTCGCTGTTCATTAGGCATAGACAACCATTTTTTTATCGCTATTTTAGGTACCACATCAGGTGCATTAGGCAGTAACTGATCCTCATCAACACGTGCATACATCGGCACAATAATATCGGTTGCCGCGGTGTCAGCCCCACCTCCCTCATATTGTACCGGGCGAGTTGGATCTTTGAGCTTAGTCCATTGATACATCGCATGATGATTATGTCCAATGCCAGACTCATTACCTAGGGACCAGATAATGATCGAGGCATGATTTTTATCACGCTCTACCATGCGTGTCATACGACGCATATAGGCACTCAACCAACTGTTATCATTGGATAAGCGCGACATGGGAAATTGCCCATGCGTTTCAAGGTTCGCTTCATCAACGACATACAATCCATATTGGTCGCAGAGCTCATACCAACGAGGATGATTAGGGTAATGTGCGGTTCGCACCGCATTAAAGTTATTTTGTTTAAGTAGCTTAATATCCATTAACATATCGTCGTCGTTAACGGCATGTCCTTTCTCAGGATGGTGCTCATGACGGTTAACCCCTCGTATCAATAGCGGGCATCCATTTACTTTAAGCTGACCATCACTAATTTCAACAACACGGAAACCTACGTCGTAGGCTTCTCTATCAACCACCTCTTGATCGCTGTTGAGTAGCGAAATAACCGCACGATATAGATAGGGTGACTCAGCACTCCATTTGTGTGGCGAAATAATTGCTATTTTATGCTCAGCCCTATCCTGTGCTCCACCTTTCTCATCAAAAATACGCTCACCAAAGGCTGCACAAATGGGCTCTGTTACTGGTAAACCCTGCGCATCAAACAACTGTACTTGTGCTCGAAAGTCGCTACTAATTTCACTTAGATAAGTCACCATATTAAGCTGAGCATGATTAAAACAGGCATCTAAATCGGTACTGATGGCAATATCTCGCAGTGAGATAATAGGTTTACTGCGCAGCGTGACATCTCTAAAAATACCACTCAACCACCACATATCTTGATCTTCAAGATAGGAACCATCAGACCAACGCAGCACCATCACCGTTAGTTGATTGTTGCCAGCCTGTAACTGTTCACTTAAGTCAAATTCAGCGGGTAAACGACTGTCCTGAGAATAGCCAATCCAAACACCATTACACCAAAGATGAAAGGCTGAATTCACACCATCAAAAGTGATTGTTTGCTTACGCCCTTGCCAAGTATCGGGAAGATCAAAGTTTAATCGGTAAATGCCGGTTGGATTATCAGCGGGAACAAACGGGGGATTATCTTCAAAGGGGTATTTTACATTGGTATAGATGGGTTTATCGTACCCCTGTAACTGCCAATTACTTGGTACAGTAATATTGGGCCACTCACTGTCATCAAAATCAACCTCAATACTGTCACAGGGAACCACTTCCGGTTTAGTAAATAATTGAAAACGCCACTGACCATTTAAAGTGTGTTGAAATTCAGAGGCCTGATTAAGCAGCGCAGCTTGTTGGGAATGAAAGGCATGCAAAGGTGCGTGTGCTTCTAAAACATGCTGATGAGTCACATGCTGATTTTCCCAATCGCGGGCGTTTATTATTTCCGGAAATGTTCTCATTTTATTCCTCGCGCTAATAGACTATTTAGTGAGTAGAGCTTTAACCTTAGTGACAAAGTGTACACCGCCCAAACATCATGTAAACGATTACACTGGTATCTATTTTAATAAAAATCGAATAATTAGAGCTAGGTTATGCTTCTTTCATTTAAAAAGGATTGAAAGTAAAAAAATGCACTTTCAATCGGGTGAACTTCAAAAGATAGCTATCAAATTAAACAACTTTTGTTTTTTACGTCTAACTTCTCTAATAATTTTAAAATGGTGACGCAGTTTTTACAGTAATCTAGTCGCATCTATTTATTCACTTTAATAAACGCTGAGCAAGCGATTGTTTCCATTACACTGAGGGCCGCTTATGTATAATCTTTTAGTTGCAGATGACCACCCTTTGTTCAGAGATGCGATCGCTAATATTATTACCACTCACTTTAATGGTTCAAGCATCGCGCAAACTGAAGATATCGAATCGATGCTTGCCTTTGTGGCAGACAATGAGGAGCTGGATCTGATTCTATTGGACCTCAATATGCCCGGCATGTCAGGGTTGAAAGGGTTATTAGCATTGCGTAATCAATACCCAACCATTCCAGTGGCCATTATTTCTGCAGAGCGAGATAAACGCACCATATTACAAACACTCTCCTACGGGGCGGTCGGATTTATCGCTAAATCCTCACCGAAGGCAAGCATTGTGGAAGCACTTGAAAGTATCTTTGCGGGTAATATTTACCTGCCTGCAGATATTATGCGCTTGCCTGAGGGGCAAAAATCTACCAGTGAGTTTGTGGTGTTACCAGAGAAAATAAGCGCATTAACGCGCCGAGAGTTAATGGTGCTAAATAATCTTGTTCAGGGAGAAGCAAATAAACAGATCGCATTTGCTTTAAACATTTCAGAGGCGACGGTTAAAAGTCATGTCTCCTCTATTCTCAAAAAATTGGGCGCATCTAATCGCGTTAAAGTGGTACTCGGTTGTGCAGATATAGATTTTAACCAATATCTTAAGCGCTAACCATCATCTCGTCGTTAATCTTTCCCATTCAGCAGATGTAGTAATGATATTTTCAGCTTCAGCGCTTTAACGGGTTTATTTAATAACAATAAACCATGCTCTTTAATTTTGTTTTTTAAGGACTTATTGTAATTGGCGGTGATCATCAATACGGGCAATATGGACCTGCGTAACAGATTGATCTGCTCAGCAACCTGCAAACCATTGATGCCATCATCAAGGTGGTAATCAACGATTAACATATCGGCATGATCATGACTCAAATCCACCTGTTGTTGTAAATCTGACAGGCTAACAGCGGTGACAATAATACAACCCCATTTTTCAAGCAGTGTTCTCATTGCTAGGCAAATATTAATATCATTATCAACCAACCAGATAGTCCGTGCAGCGAGTTCGGTATTGATTAATGTAGGTTGTGGCAACGTCGTTATGTCGGGTAAATCATCGTTACTTGCTAAGGGCAGCTGCACAGAAAACAACGAGCCTTTGCCAAGGGTGGAGGAAACTTTAATCGGATGATCTAATACCTTAGATAATTTTTCAACAATGGCAAGCCCCAAACCAAGACCATTACTAAATGCACTTGGTGATGATTTTAGGCGCTTAAACTCTTTGAATATTTCCGCCTGTTGATTCTGTTCAATACCCGCACCATTGTCCCACACCTCGATGCAAATATTATTCCCTCGGCGTCGACAACCGAGTAGTACTTTGCCTTTATCTGTATACCGAAAAGCGTTAGATAATAAGTTACGCAATATGCGCGCTAATAAAACACTATCGCTATAGACTAAGCAATCACAGCGTACATAACGTAACTGCACCGCATAAAACTCACTCTGTTGATGGTATTCATTAGCTAAGTTGTCTAGTAGTTCAGAAAGCTTAAAGCAGCCTTTATCCGCCCGCACCACCCCGGCATCTAATTTGGAGATATCAACGAGAGTACAGATCAGGTTTTCTAAATCATTCAATGAACTATTTACCGAGCTAACTAAACGATTAACGTCTGATGTTAGTGGATGCTCAACAATCGAACTCGTAAAAAGCTGTGCAGCATTAAGGGGTTGCAACAGATCGTGACTGACAGCAGCGAGAAATTTTGTTTTCGATAAATTAGCCTGCTTTGCTTCTCGAATCGCAATGTGTAAATCACTTTGCGCTTGACGCCGCTCTTCCACTTCAGCAACTAGCTTTTGATTTAAACTTTGCAACTGAGAGGTACGCTCTATCACTCTAACCTCTAGCTGATCGTGGGCTTTTTGAAGTGCTAACGCATTTATTCTACGTTCGGTAATATCTCGTATTAACACAAAAAAACCCAGTGCATTTCCGTTAGTATCAAGATTAGGCACGTAGGATTTAAGCAGATAACTGAGCTCTCCAACGCGGTTTATCTCGCGACTTTCAAAAATGACACTTTCTCCTTTTAAGGCGCGTTTTACATAGGGCTGAATCTGTTTATAGTTTAGGCTTTCATCGAGCGCTGAAATATCAAGCCCGCGTGTCGTGCTGCCATACCAATCAATATAAACTTGATTGGTAAATTCAAACTTAAGGTCGGCACTGATATAAGCGATCATTGCGGGTACGTTATCGGTAATTAAACGCAAGCGACGTTCATTTTCCTGCACCGACAAAGCATAACGATGACGCTCTGTAATATCGGTGTAGGTTTTAATTATTTTACCGTCATGTAACTGATGAACCCTCACCTCCAGTACCGTTTCATCACTTAAGGTTTGCACATAGGACTCTTTGCCTAAATGAAACTGGGTACGCAGATCCAGTTCCGTTAATCTTTGTAGCGCAGATAGATTGCGCTTTGAACTCAACTGTTGCTCACTCAACTGGCTGAGTTGCACAAAACGGTTATTCCATACTTCAATCTCATTTTGACTGTTGAATAACACCACGCCCTGCGACAAGTTATCCATCAAGTTTTGTAACTGCTGCGATTTTTGTGCCATCGCCTGCTCATAGCGGACTGTTTCCGCTTCTTTTAATGCACTGATATCGGTATAGAGTAAAACGCGTCCGCCCTCGACCGTGCGCCGCTCATTCAACTGAAACCAACGTCCATCAGGCAGTTGATAAACGGGTTTTAGTACCTCACTGCCATTAATGGTTTGCCTATTGTTGGTGCTTTTTTCTGTCACTGTTTTCAGGTTCAACACTGTCTCTGAGGGTAATTTTGAGCTAAGTAGAAAAGCCTCAAAATTGCTGTTCTGCAGAATAATCTCTCCGCTGCTATCTAATAAAACAAAGGCTTCTGAGATACTTTCTATCGCATCGGTAAAACGTTGCTTAAATGTTTTTAGTTGGCGGTTACTTCGCTCTAGTTGCGCTAAGGTTTCATTAAGTATTTCCGTTTTTTCTCTGACCTGCTCTGCTAAATGTACAGAGTGCTCAAAGGTGGCATAGGGTGCAGATTGATTGCCCCCCTCTTCTACCCGTTGCATCAAGGCCCGATTAATTTTTAATAGCTTGGCATTATCACGCTTTAATTGTTCATTTTGTTGCACTAATTCGACTTCACTCATCCCCATCTCCTGCGATATAAACACCACTAAAGGTTTGGTTAAGATGGATGCCATTGATATGTTCACCATAGCTATTAAACCCTGCTATCTGATATTCACGATTTAACGCCTGTGCTTGATGATGAAGGTTTTTATGATCGATCTCTAAACGCCTTAATACGCAATCACATGCCAGCACTAATTGTGGTTTTCCATAACGTAAAGTAAGCTGTGCGAGTTTGTCGGTCAGTGTCCCAAAAATATCGCCCATCTCTACCACCGTTAATACGATGCCAACATCTACGGCGCAATAAAACGTTAAGCTTAAGTCAGCTGGGTTTACCTTTTGAATCGCACGAATATAATATTGCCCACCCACTTTTACTGCGAGTGGATTAAGTGCAAATACCGTCGGACAGAGATCCTTAATATCCAAATTCAATAGCCGCGCATACTCTTGTGCTGCGGGCTCTGCATTGAGTTCATAGACAGTACGGCTATGCGCATCAACCTCGGTAACCACCAACTTATCTTTGGGTTGATTAATATGATCGCAACTAAACACCTCAAAGGAGAAGCTGCTGCTCACCATAATCACAACAGCAGCTTGCTGGAAAAACTGACCATCATAATAAACGTGGGTATTGATAAGATCATCATCTCCACCTGCAGAGCCACCAAAATGAGAAATGCCCGCTGCAGCAGAGTTTAAAGCCGCTAAAAAATGTTCCTCTTCAAAAGAGAGACCATCCAGCAAAGTGAGTAGAAAGGTTTTATCTGACTGTAAATTAGATTGTGTATTTACCTGTGTAGATAAGCTTTTGGAATTGCACTGTTCACTGAGTCTATTAATCGTTTGCTGTGCTTCAAGCAGATCAAATTCAGCCATCGATTCAACCAATTCTGCACTAATAGAAAAATAGCTTGCTGAAAAGCCGATAGCAACAATCGAGTGTGCCTGATTGCCATCATGGCTCACCTCACCTGCGGTAGTACAACCAACCACTTTAACATCACTAAATAGGTGCTGCATCGACTTTGATAACGTATTTAATGAGTAGGCAGAGGAGCAATAAAAGAGGATAAAGCCAATATCAGGGTTGTTAAGTTGCTGATGAATATCTTCACAGGCAAGTTGTGCATCGATTAAATTGCTAAGTGCGGTGATGGTTTTAATATTGCTCATGCTTTACCCTATTTTTGAACTGATTTGCTTAACAGTAAATTTCAAAAAATTGTGACAAAAACAATAACAAATATAGAAAATAGATAATGTGTCAGGGACAGAGGTTTTAAAAGAGAAAAAGCAGAAGGTTGTAAAGAAAAAAGGCTTGAAAGCTAGATGCTTCAAACCTTAAGCCTTCCAGCCCTTTAATTATTGTTTAAAAGAAACCCAATGGTGATGTGCTGTAGCTTACTAATAAGTTCTTCGTCTGCTGATAATGATCAAGCATCATCTTATGTGTTTCACGACCAATACCTGAGGCTTTATATCCCCCAAAGGCAGCATGCGCAGGGTACAGATGGTAACAGTTAGTCCAAACACGTCCAGCTTGAATGCCTCGTCCCATTCGATAAGCAAGGTTTGCGTCACGCGACCAAACACCCGCGCCTAAGCCATAAGCACTGTCGTTGGCAATCTCTAACGCTTGCGCTTCATCTTTAAAAGTCGTTACCGCGATAACCGGACCAAAAATCTCTTCTTGGAAAATACGCATTGAGTTATCCCCCTGCATGATGGTCGGTTGGATATAAAAACCATCATTAAGTGAGTCATCAAGCACCTCTTGCGCGCCACCTGTAAGTACTTTAGCGCCCTCTTCTTTACCGATTTCTAAGTAGCTCATTATCTTATCGAACTGTTGTTTGGAAGCTTGAGCACCGACCATTACTTCACTATCAAGTGGATTACCACGCACAATATTACGTGCTTTTTCTATGACACGTTCCATGAACTGATCAAAAATATCTTCCTGGATCAAAGCACGCGATGGACAGGTACAAACTTCACCTTGGTTAAAGAAACCTAATGCAAAGCCCTCTGCACATTTATCAAGGTAATCATCTTCATGTTGTACGATATCACTAAAGAAGACATTCGCTGATTTACCACCTAATTCCACCGTAGAGGGGATCAGGTTCTCAGCTGCACATTTTAGAATATGCTCACCCACCGGTGTTGAACCGGTAAAGGCGATTTTAGCAATACGTTTGCTGGTCGCGAGTGCTTCACCCGCTTCTTTACCAAAACCATTGACGACATTTAACACCCCAGCAGGTAACAGATCAGCGATCAGTTCCATCAACACTAAAATGCTCGCAGGTGTTTGTTCCGCTGGTTTTAAGACAATACAGTTACCTGCAGCTAACGCGGGAGCGAGCTTCCAAGCAGCCATTAATAACGGGAAATTCCAAGGGATAATCTGACCTACAACGCCAAGCGGTTCATGAAAATGATAAGCAACGGTATCATTATCTATCTGCGATAAAGTTCCTTCTTGAGCACGAATACAGCCAGCATAATATCTAAAATGATCTGAGCTTAAGGGCACATCTGCCGCCAGCGTTTCACGCACGGGTTTGCCATTATCCCACGTATCAGCAACCGCAAGCAGCTCCAAGTTTTCGTCAATACGATCCGCAATTTTCAATAATATATTTGAACGTTCCTGTACAGAACTTCTACCCCACGCATCTTTTGCAGCATGTGCAGCATCAAGTGCTAAATCGATATCTTCAGCAGTGGAACGCGGAATTTGACAAAACACTTCACCCGTAACAGGGGTCGTATTGTCAAAATAGTTTCCTTTCACTGGAGCGACCCATTGCCCACCGATAAAGTTTTCATATCTTTGTTTAAAAGTAACAATAGCGCCTGCACTGCCTGGATTTGCATAGATCATAATTAACCTCTTAAATAGTTGGCCGATAGTTTCTACCTGCCTAGTTATTTGGATGTGCGTCAGTATTTACGAGGTTTATATTAGCGTTATTAAGCATCAGTGCACCATGCACCATCAGCATGAAAAAACTCATACTTTAGTAGGAGAAAAAGTCGGTAATAAATTTAAAAAATCAGATAGGAGGACAAGCCATACTGGCAGAAAGTATCTATAATAATATAGGTTTCATAAACAATTTTAGGGCGTCATATGGACATGGATAAATTACAACTAATCAATACAAGAACGCATTGTATGGACTTATCTAGCGATCAACGTATTGTGCATTCATTAGACTTAAGTGGCACGATTATAGATGTCAGCCCTGGTTGGTTAAAAGCCACAGGTTATGAGAGAGGCGAAGTAATAGGAAAACACTTTGTTGAATTTCTTGATAGAGAATCTTTGATGAAAGTACAAAATAATTTTCCCTGCCTTAAAGATTATGGTTTTGTTAACAGTGTACCGCTGCATATCGTGCGTAAAGATAGGGTAGTCATCTATGTGAAGTTAACAGGTACCTCTAAGTACAATGAACAAGGGGTTTTCGAAAGAACTTTTTGTGAAATGAAATGTGGATAAAATAGGCATTTTTATACCCTCACAAACAAAAAAAGCATGCTAGTTTAATTTTGATCAACTAACATGCTCGCGGTATGGCGATAAAATCGACGCGTTAACCGCAAAACTCTTTAATGGCAACAATACTGTCATAGTCTCTTATTGATAAACCTTGCTCATCAAATAGGTGCAGATTATCTTCTTCAATATACAAGTCCATATTATCCCCGCGCTTCACTTGTTGATCCGAAGGAATATGCACTTTAAAACCATCAAAATTTTGATAATGACCAAATAGATAGGTGCTATTACCTAGACGTTCTACATTATCGGCATGAAATGATAGTGTTAATGCATTTGATTCGCCGCTCACTAACTGAATATGCTCTGGTCGAATACCTAATTTAATCTTGTCACCTTTTTTGCATGTATCTACATTTATATTGAGGCTAACATTTTGCCCATCGGGTAACGTCAAACTTACTTGAAAACCATCAATATCAGTCGCTATCGCATCGATAAAATTCATTTTTGGTGAGCCGATAAAACCAGCTACAAATTTATTACCCGGTTTGTAATAAAGATCCATCGGCGTGCCAACTTGCTCAACTCTACCGTCTCGCAAAATAACAATCCGATCTGCTAATGTCATCGCTTCGACCTGATCATGGGTCACATAAACCATGGTATTGCCGAGGTGTGAATGCAGATTGGCTATCTGTAAGCGCATCTCTACACGCAACTCTGCATCTAAGTTAGAAAGTGGCTCATCGAATAAGAACACTTCAGGGTCACGCACAATGGCACGCCCGATTGCAACACGCTGGCGCTGCCCACCAGAAAGCTCTTTCGGTTTACGAGATAATAAAGGACCAAGTTGTAACACGTCACTCGCATGTTTTACCTGTTTTTTAATTTTACTCGGCTCCACATCTGCCATCTTTAAACCAAAGCCCATATTTTCTTCCACGGTCATATGTGGATAAAGCGCATAGGATTGAAATACCATTGCAACACCGCGATCGCCTGGTTCTGCATGGCTAACATCAACATCTCCAATTGAAATGGTACCATCTGTAATCTCTTCCAAACCCGCAATCAGGCGCAGCAGAGTCGACTTACCACAGCCAGACGGACCAACAAAGACGGTAAACTCACCATCCTTTATATCTAAATCAATACCGTGGATGGTCTCAACCTCTCCAAAACGCTTTACCACTTTATGTAATGAAATTGCAGCCATGAATAATATCCTTTTCAGTTTAAATTTTTAACGTTTTTAAAGGTAGTTAACTCAGTCTTTCTGCTCATATAAGCAATTATTCCATCATAGTGGATGTTATTGTTTTCACAAACAGAAAATGTTTTCATGAACAATAAATTGTTTTCACAAACATTTAACAACAAACCAAAGAAACAACTAAAAACCAACACACTTTAAATCATAAATATCACTTTCAAGGTAATAGACTAGTTCAAATAATCGCCCAAATACACCCACAACCCCACTAAAATCGAGAAAGATCACAAAAAACACTGATAAGTTGGCCTATGTCTCATTTCAAACACTAACTAACGTAAATTTGTTACGTTATTGTTATTCTCGACTAATCTATTAGCCAATGATTGCGAAAACATAGGTAACACAATCACCTAATAGCCAAGCAAAGAGTTATCTGATAAACAAAAAATGGAGCAGATATGCAGGATCAAAATACGCCCACCTTAAGGGCTAACCAATTAAGAGATAAACCACCGATTACTCGGCGCAGATTTCCTAAGCAGTTAACGCCTTGGCTATTTATGGCACCGGCTTTGTTACTGTTCAGCTTATACGTTCTATACCCAATAATAAGTAGCTTTATCCTCAGTTTTTATAATTGGGATGGCATGGGAGATAAAGTTTGGGTTGGCTTTGGCAATTACGTTGAATTGTTTGATTCAGAAACCTTTTGGATAGCGTTGAAAAATAACATCATCTGGATGTTACTGTTTATGTTGGCCCCACCAATTGGCCTTGCCATTGCACTATTTTTAAATCAAGAAGTACGTGGGATACGTCTCGTAAAAGCACTGTTCTTTTTTCCTTTTGTTATCTCACAAGTGGTTATTGGCTTAGTTTTCACCTGGTTCTACGACCCTAACCTAGGATTATTAAACAGTATCTTAGAGGTTTTTGGGATTCAAACCATTGCATTATTATCCAGTGAAGAATATGTCACCTACGGCATTATCGCCGCGGGATTATGGCCACAAATAGCCTACTGTATGATTCTTTACCTAACAGGTTTAAATAGCCTTAGTCCGGATCAAATAGAAGCAGCACGCCTAGATCGCGCAAAAGGGCTAAAAATGTTGCGTTACATTATCTTGCCACAACTTTCTCCTGCGACATTTATTGCAGTAGTAGTCACCGTGATTGGCGCACTACGTTCATTTGACTTAGTGGCAACAATGACAGCTGGCGGACCTTGGGGTAGCTCAACGGTACTCGCTTATATGATGTATGAAGAATCAATATTTAATTATCGAATGGGTTACGGGGCAGCGGTTGCCGTAGTGCTATTCCTTATCATGGCCGTTTATATCGCCTACTTCCTCACCCGTATGTTAAGGAGTGAAAGCTAATGTATCCAAAATCAATTAAAAACTCATCACGTTTTGTGAACGTGGCTTACCGTATATCACTACCGATTACTATTTTATTATGGCTGATGCCACTGGCTGCAGTAATGATGACATCAATACGCTCAATTCAAGATATTAATCAGGGCAACTATTGGGGATGGCCAACAAGTTTCAACTTTATTGAAAACTACATGATGGTCTTCCAATCAACAGAGATGGGACAATACCTACTCAATTCAATCTTAATAACGATTCCTGCTGTGATGGGTGCGGTGGCGTTATCAACATTGGCAGGGTTTGCTTTAGCTAAATACAAATTCAAGGCTAACATTTGGATGCTTGCTATATTTATTGGTGGCAACTTTGTTCCTTTTCAAATATTGATGATTCCAGTGCGTGATTTAACGATTAGCTTAGGCTTATACGACACGCATATGGGACTAATTATGTTTCATATCGCCTTTCAAACAGGTTTTTGTACACTCTTTATGCGTAACTTTATTGTCGGCTTACCGAATGAGTTACTGGAGTCGGCACGTGTTGATGGCGTGAGTGAATTTAAAATCTTCTGGCATATCGTACTGCCCCTTGTGCGTCCTGCACTTGCGGCACTTTCGGTACTCGTCTTTACCTTTATCTGGAATGATTATTTCTGGGCATTGGTATTAGTGCAAAGCGACACTGTTCGTCCTGTAACTGCAGGTCTCAGCTCGCTCCAAGGTCAATGGCTTGCTTCATGGAACCTGATTTCAGCAGGTGCCGTTGTCGCAGCATTACCACCCGTCACACTGTTTTTCGCAATGCAACGACACTTTATTGCGGGATTAACACTAGGTGCAACTAAAGGTTAACCGTTAGGGATCAAGTTGGTCCCAAAACTAATTACAAGGAAACAATATGAAAAAATTACAAACTCTATTGGCTGCAAGTGCTCTTTCAGTAACGTTGTCATCAATGTCATATGCAGGAGAGCTGATCATTAACTCAGATGCTTCTGATCCCGCGCCTAAAGCAGCCTTTGCCGAAATTATAACGGCATTCGAAAAGCAAAACCCTGATATTAAAGTGACCTATAACCTTTATGACCATGAGGGTTATAAAACCACGATTCGTAACTGGTTAGTGACTTCGCCACCAGATGTTGTTTTCTGGTATGCAGGTAATCGTATGAAAGCATTCGTTGACCGAGGCTTATTCGAAGATGTAACAGACGTGTGGGATGATAATGAATTACATCAAGATTTCGTCAGTTCCAAACCTGCGATGACGGTTGATGGTAAACAATGGGGTGTGCCTTACACCTACTACCAATGGGGCATTTACTACCGTAAGGATATTTTCGATAAGTTTGGTATTAGCGAGCCTAAAACATGGGATGAACTACTTGCTGCCAGCGCAACACTGAAAAAGAATAATATTGCCCCCGTGAGTATCGGTACCAAATACCTTTGGACCACAGCAGGTTGGTTTGATTATATTAACTTACGTGTAAATGGTTTAGCTTTCCATATGGATCTGATGGACGGCAAAGTGCCTTACACTGACGCACGCGTTAAGAAAACATTCGAAACATGGAAACAGATGGTTGAACCAGGTTATTACCTAGAGAACCATGCCACCTACTCTTGGCAAGAAGCGCAACCCTTCTTATACCGTGGTGAAGCGGCGATGTACCTAATTGGTAACTTTATAACACCTAACTTCCCAGCTGAACTGGAAGGTAAAATGGCGTTTATGCAGTTCCCAGTGATTAACCCAGAAGTGGGCATGGCAGAAGATGCACCGATGGATACTATCCATATTCCATCAAAAGCTAAAAATAAAGTTGATGCGCGTAAATTCTTAGCATTTATGGCTCAACCTGAAAATCAAACCATCATCAATAAAGCACTCTTGCAGATTCCACCAAACAGCAAAGCCAAAGCGGTGGATAACGAGTTTCTTAATAAAGGCGTTGCAATGCTAAACAGTGCGGATGGTACTGCGCAGTTCTTTGATCGTGATACAGACCCTGCAATGGCGAAAGAAGCGATGAAAGGTTTCCAAGAGTTTATGGTAAAACCTGAACGTCTAGATAGCATCCTTAAACGTCTAGAGAAAGTGCGTAAACGTACCTTTAAATAGATGCCTCTGTAGCAGAGTTATTTTTAATTTTAAAGGTAACTCAACAATATAAAGCCCGCTTTCCTTATCGATTGAGGGCTTTTTTTATACTCATTTTTAGATTAAAAAACGCATTATAAAGTGCTTTCACATACCGTGAATGGATTAAGTATTACATGCAATACTGGAGATAAAATGACTAAGATTATTCACCTTATCAGCAAAAATTGTAGCCTAATCATCAAGGTTGAACATAACCCTGAAATTCTCCACTGGGGTGCCAAAATCAATCAGATCGATCCCGAATTATTACTTTCGACCGAACGCCCTATTTCCCAAGCTCGTCTTGATGTTGATGTACCTTTGTCATTATGCCCTGAGCTAGGCAGTGGTCATTTTAATGCGCCGGGCATTGAAGGGCATCGGAATAGCTATGATTGGGCCCCCGTTTTCAAACTCACCGAACAACAGTTATCAGATCAATCCGTTGTTTTTACATTACAAGATGATGTTGCAAAGTTGCAATTAGAGATTGATATTAAGCTTGATTTCGATAGTGACGTTATCCAGAAACGCATTAAAGTGACCAATATAGGTGAATCAAAATACAATTTAAGTAAGCTTTCTGCGACCCTGCCCCTACCAACCCACGCGAATGAATTAATCTCTTTTTACGGTCGTTGGAGTCGTGAATTTCAGACAAATCGCCAATCTTTTACACACGGTGGTTTCATGCAAGAAAACCGTCGAGGCCGAACTTCCCATGAAAATTTTCCGGGTCTTCTTGCTGGCAGTGAACATTTTAATGAACAAACGGGGCAAGTTTGGGGCTTCCATTTAGGGTGGAGCGGAAACCACCAGCTACGTGCAGATGTAAGAAGCGATGGACGTCGTTTTGTCCAAGCTGGTGAGCTATTGTTAGCTGGTGAAGCCGTTTTACAACCATCCCAAAGCTATACAACACCTTGGTTATATGCAACTTACAGTAATACGGGGCTCAACGGGATATCTAAACGTTTTCACCGTTTTGTACGTAACAACATTATAAAGTTCCCAGTCAATAAACCTCGACCCGTACACCTAAATACCTGGGAAGGTATCTATTTTGAGCACAACCCAGCATACATTATGAAGATGGCAGATGAGGCTGCAGTAATGGGTGTTGAGCGTTTCATTATTGATGATGGTTGGTTTATTGGCAGACATGGCGAACGTGCTGCCTTGGGGGATTGGTACCTTGATAAGCAAAAATACCCAAATGGTTTAGAGCCTGTTATCAGCCACATTAATGATTTAGGTATGGAGTTTGGTCTGTGGGTTGAACCGGAGATGATTAGCCAAGACTCACTACTTTATAAAGCACACCCAGATTGGGTACTTGAATTGCAAGGTTATCACCAACCCTCTGGTCGTTGGCAATATGTGTTAGACCTGCAGAACCCAGACTGCTTTAACTACCTATTTGAACGCTTAAATGATCTGTTAACAACCTACAATATCAGCTATTTGAAATGGGATATGAACCGTGAATTAGTACAACCAGGTCACCAAGGAAAACCTGCGGTTAATGGTCAAACTAACGCACTTTATGCCCTGCTTGATAAATTATTAGCACAGCATACAGAAGTTGAAATTGAATCCTGTTCATCGGGCGGTGGGCGTATTGATTTTGAAATTTTGAAGCGTACCCATCGTTTCTGGGCATCAGATTGCAACGATGCCTTAGAACGTCAAACCATTCAACGCGGAATGAGTTACTTCTTCCCTCCAGAGGTGATGGGAGCGCACATAGGCCCAGCAGAAAGCCATACAACTCGTCGTATGCACCATATTAACATGCGTGGAATGACCGCCTTAAGTGGACACATGGGTGTCGAGTTAGATCCTGTAAAAGTCCCCGAACAAGAGCGCCAAGCGTTTGCTAAATATATCACTCTGCACAAGAAATACCGTACACTGTTGCATAGCGGTGATAGCTTCCGTTTAGATTCACCAGACAAATCACAGAATATTTATGGGGTGTTTAACGCAGATGAAATGTTAATTACAGTGTGCCAGTTAACGATGCCAGATTATGCCCTACCCTCACCCTTACGTATTAACTGTATTGATAATAAGGCCAAGTACAACGTGAAGTTAGTGGAAGTTCCTGAAAGCAGTTTTCAGTTGATGAAACAACGTCCACAATGGTTAGATAAAACACTCACATTAAGCGGTGAAAATCTCAAAGAAATAGGATTAACATTACCGATTCTAGACCCAGAATCAGCGATGATGATCCACTTTGAAAAAGTAAAATAAGGCAAAAAAAGAAGTTGTTGGTGGTTAGTTTTTAGCGGTTAGTAAAGTCAAAGGCAGAAACGATTATCCCTCGGATTTAATTGTGATTGCAGAGCTTCTTTTTGAGATGTCGTTAGTTATTACTCACAATCAAAACAGAAAACCCGTTGCACTCCATGTGCAACGGGTTTTCTTTTAAACACTAAAGACTTATAACTAACGACTAATAACTTAAGCCACCTACTCCCCTAACAGTTGCTCTGCTTGTTTCAACAATTCGCGAATTTGCGTTTTATTATTTTGTGTTTGCTGATAAGGCTGAACCGTTTTTCTCTCAATAATTTCAGTCTTTATCGTTTCATGGTGAGCCTCTGTTACGTCCTGATTCTCCATATTAACAGCCAATGAAACTGCACGTTTTCCGATGGTTAAAAAGTCCTGCTTGATGGTGGTCAATGGTGGGTAAAAATAAGCACTATCAAAAGTATCATCGAAGCCAATTACCGACACTTGCTGTGGTACGCTTAAGTTAAACTCACTTAATGCCCTTAACACACCAAGTGCCATTTGGTCACTGCCAACCATAACACAATCAAAACTGCACCCATCACAAAGCGCCTCATGTGTTCGCGCATAACCACTGCGAGCCTGCCAATCACCTTCCAACTGGTCAATAATTTCAATATCCGGATGTTTCTTTAAAACATCTTTCCAAGCTTGGACACGAAGCTCTGATGCACTAGATTCATTTGGGCCGGTAATAAATAAAAAACGCTTTCTTTGCGTCAAAACCATATATTCAGCAGCTTTCACGGCACCATCATAATTAGCGGCATATACGGCATTTACTTTAGCTGAAGGTGGTACATCCACAAAGACAAAGTGAATACCTGGATATTGTTCGACTAACATCTCAGATTCCTCTTTATTAAGCGGAATATTCAAAATAATGAATTCAATGCGTTGCGCTTTTAGATCATTAAGCGCATCGGTTACTTTATCCATTGAATGCTCAGAAACAACCGATAAAGAGGTGCCGTAACCCAATTCACTAGACTGCTTACGAATACCATTGGCTACCATTGATGCACCATGTAGTAATAGCTCGCCGGTCACAAGGCCGATCATTTTAGATTTTGCACGCCCTAATAATTGCGCGCCTTTATTGGGGATATAACCAAGTTGCTTAATCGCGGCATTCACTTTTTCCCGAGTATCTTCTGCAACATTAGGCGATCCATTGGTGACACGCGAAACAGTTTGCGTTGATACATTGGCAAGTTTAGCCACATCCTTAAATGTCACGTTCATTATCTGCATCCATAGTTAATGTCTTCTTTAGAAAACTATAACATTTCCGCTTATTTGATACCACGATATGGGCGTGCAAAATAGCGTAAATAATTAACCCATAAATGCTTGTTATCGCTAACCTTAGTCTGTTTTTATATTTTATCTAAACAGTTCAAACTCACCGTCATAGACGCTCATTTTAAGCCCTAGGGTTGACCCAATAACAGCAAAGAATGCATTTTCTATGCCCTAACAAAATCCCTTGCAAACAAAATGTTTCCGAAAACATCACTCACGATCAAGATCTCATTATAGAATTTACAGTGTGACGAACACCCCACTTAAAATGCCTATTTATGGATCACAAAAACAACAAGTGCCAATATAAACACATATGTTTACGAAAACAATATTGTTACAAAAATAACAACAGGAACTAATATGAACAGTATTATTCATCTCACTAGTAAAAATTGCAGTTTGATCATTAAGGTTGAACGCACCCCTGAAATTCTACATTGGGGTCCAAGAATAAGCCAAATTGATCCCGACATACTACTCTCTACTGAACGTCCTATTTCACAAGCGCGTCTTGATGTCGATGTTCCGCTGTCATTATGCCCAGAGCTTGGTAGTGGTCATTTCAACGCACCCGGTCTTGAAGGCCATCGTGATAGTTATGATTGGGCACCAGTCTTTGACGTTTTTGATCAAGATCTATCTGCTCAATCCGTTATCTTTAAGCTTCAAGATCATGTTGCCCAACTGCAGCTAGAAATTGAAATAAAAATTGACTTTGAAAGTGATGTTTTACAAAAAAGAATTACTGTTATCAACACAGGTAAAACTAACTATTCGTTAACCAAACTCTCATCGACGCTACCCGTACCAAACCATGCCAACGAGCTGATGTCTTTTCACGGGCGTTGGAGTCGTGAATTCCAAACACATCGCCAAAGCTTCGCGCATGGTGGTTTCATGCAAGAAAATCGCCGTGGTCGCACCTCTCATGAAAATTTCCCTGGGTTATTTGTGGGTAGTGACAATTTTAATGAACAATGTGGTCAAGTTTGGGGCTTTCATTTAGGTTGGAGTGGTAACCACCAACTCCGCGCTGATGTAAAAAGTGACGGCCGCCGTTTTGTTCAAGCCGGTGAACTGTTATTAGCAGGGGAAGCCATTTTAGCGGAATCAGAAAGCTATAGCACACCTTGGTTATACGCAACTTACAGTACGGCAGGCCTGAACGGGATTTCTGAACATTTTCACCATTTTGTGCGTAACAACATTATTAGTTTTCCGGTTGATAAACCGCGTCCAGTGCACCTTAATACCTGGGAAGGTATCTACTTTGACCACGATCCTGCTTACATTATGAAAATGGCAGATGAAGCCGCAGTAATGGGTGTTGAGCGTTTTATTATTGATGATGGCTGGTTTATTGGTCGTCATGGAGAACGTGCTGCCTTGGGAGATTGGTATCTTGATGAGCAAAAATATCCAAATGGTTTAGAGCCAGTTATCAGTCACGTTAATGACTTGGGTATGGAGTTTGGTCTTTGGGTTGAGCCTGAAATGATCAGCCAAGACTCGCTACTTTACAAAGCTCACCCTGATTGGGTACTTGAGTTACAAGGTTACCATCAACCTTCTGGTCGCTGGCAATATGTGCTAGACCTGCAGAACCCTGACTGCTTCAACTACCTATTTGAGCGCTTAAATGATCTTTTAACAACCTACAACATCTCATATTTAAAATGGGATATGAACCGTGAGTTAGTACAACCGGGTCATCAAGGTAAACCCGCTGTGAACGGTCAAACTAACGCGCTTTATGCACTGCTTGATAAATTATTAGCGGCACATGACAAAGTTGAAATCGAATCCTGCTCATCGGGTGGTGGGCGTATTGACTTTGAGATTCTAAAACGCACCCATCGCTTCTGGGCATCAGACTGTAACGATGCATTAGAGCGCCAAGCGATTCAACGCGGTATGAGTTACTTCTTCCCACCAGAGGTAATGGGCTCACATATAGGCCCCGATGAAAGTCACACAACACGCCGCATGCACCATATCAATATGCGCGGCATGACTGCATTAGGTGGTCATATGGGCGTGGAATTAGACCCCGTTAAAGTGCCAAAAGAGGAACGCCAAGCGTTCGCAAAATATATCGCCCTACATAAACAATATCGTCACCTGCTGCATAGCGGTCGTAGCTTTCGTGTCGATACTGCAGATAAACGTCAAAACATCTATGGCGTCCATAACGACATTGAAATATTGATCACCGTATGCCAATTAACCATGCCTGATTACGCACTGCCATCACCACTGCGTATTAGCTGTATCGATCCGAGTGCACTGTATCAGGTGAAGTTAGTTGAAACCCCGACTACCAGTTTTCAATTAATGAAACAACGCCCCAAGTGGTTAGACAAAACACTGACCTTAAGCGGAGAAAACTTAAAAGAGATCGGTCTTACCCTGCCGATTCTCGACCCTGAATCAGCATTAATGCTGCATCTCAAAAAGCTTTAGAAAAAAAACTTGAAAGAAAAACACGCTTAAAAGAGAAACATGCTTGAAGGCTGGAAGGCTAAAAGCAGGAACAACAGCGTTCAAGCCTTCTGGCCTTATAGCTTTATAGCGCCCTTAAGTTTTTAACAATTTTATATGCTAGGCAGTTCTCACCAACCGCCTAGCGAATATTTCAAAGCGTGTAAGAGAAAAAGTGTAATAGAAAAATGTAAGTCAAAAATTTTTAATCTGCTAAGCAACCTGACAAGTCGCCTAGTGAATCAACAAAAACTTAACTCAAAGGAATGTACCATGTCATTTACTGTACTGATCTCATTTTTACTTTTTACGGGGTTTGTGTGTACTTACACTTACTTCAAAGTAAGAAAATCAAATAACGAATCCCAAGAAGGTTTCTTTCTTGGCGGACGAAGCTTAACTGGTGGACTAATCGCTAGTTCACTTATTTTAACGAACCTAAGTGCCACCAGCTTTGTTGGTATGAGTGGACAAGCATACTCACATAATATGAGTGTCATGGGTTGGGAAGTTGGCTCGGGTATTACCCTCGTGATCATCGCCCTGCTACTGGTGCCACGCTACTTAAAACAGGGTATAACCACTATTCCCGATTTTCTGGAAAGTCGCTATGACCTTTCGGTTAAGAAGTTCGTGACCCTGCTTTTCCTATGCCAATACGTTATCAATATCCTGCCAACAACCCTTTATGCAGGTGCGGTTGTATTAGGCGATATTTTTGATATCCAAACCTTATTAGGTGTTTCTGAATTCGCTTCAATTGCAATAATTTCAGCAGCAATCGGTCTGTTAGGTTTCTTCTATGCGGTTTATGGTGGTTTAAAAGCCGTTGTTATTGCCGACAGTATGAATGGTATCGGCCTGATTGTCGGTGGTTTGATGATTCCAATCTTTGGTTTGATCGTACTCGGTGACGGTAGCTTTATGGACGGATTACATATCCTGACAACGGCAGCACCAGAAAAACTACAATCTGTTGGTAAAGAAAGTGATCCACTACCGTTCTCAACACTGTTTACAGGTCTGATATTAGTGAACCTTTACTACTGGGGTACTGACCAATCGATCATACAACGTGTATTAGGCGCTAAAAACCTTAAAGAGGGACAAAAAGGGGTTATTTTAGCGGGTGCGATTAAAGTTATCTCGCCTCTATTCCTTATTATCCCAGGTATCATCGCTTACCATATTTTTGGTGCTGATGCAGGCAACCCAGACACAATGTACACACGTTTAGTAAACGAAGTACTGCCTAAACCGTTAGTAGGCTTCTTTGTCGCGGTAATGTTCGGTGCAATCCTAAGTACCTTCAATGGTGTATTAAACAGCTCAACAACACTGTTCGCTTTAAACGTTTATAAACCACTGTTTGGTGCTGGTAAAGATGACCATGAATTAGTCGCTAAAGGGCGTGTATTTGGTGTTGTTATTGCGATCATCTCTGTTTGTATCGCCCCTTTCATCATGTATGCACCTGATGGCCTATTCCAGTACTTACAAATGGTAGCGGGTTTCTTTAGTGTACCTATCTTTACTATCGTGTTTGTTGGTTACGTATCTAAACGCGTACCAGCCTTTGCTGCAAAAGTTGCATTAGTGGTATTCGTAAGTTCATACGGCGCCATGCAACTAATCTTTGATACGCCGCTGCATTTCTTACATCAGCTAGCAATACTATTCGTTATTTGTACTATCTTGATGTTAATCATTGGCTACGTTAAACCGCGTGAAACGGATTATATTATGCCTATCAATGAAGATATTGATATCACTCCTTGGGCATTCCGTTTCGAAGCATCAGCTATCATTCTTTATATGGTATTAGGCGCATTCATCTGTTTCTCTGAAGTCGGTTTGATGTCTGCAGATCCTACTGTTATGCAGGTTTATGGTGTTTGTGGTGTGATCATGATTGCGGGGATATTAATGACCCAATCACGTAAAAAAGCAGCGCTTGCATTACGTGAAGCTGAGTAACTTAAAAAGAAAGGACTCGCTGCCATTAAGTAGCGACGCATACCTAACGTAATCAACGGGGTGGTCTGAAAATGCCCCGTTATATTGCCCTGCATAGGATATTCAAAAACATATAGCGAAATTACATAAATAGAGTGGCGACAGTGACTATTCAGTTCCACGGAAAATGATGATCTAACATAGAAAATATCGCTATAGGCATTCAGGAAAAACAAAAAGCACACCATGGAAACGTTTACATTTGTGCTAATAAGATCACAATTTATATTTTATAAACTGTGTAAACTCAATGCCATCATAGAATTGAGGTACAAAATTCATGCCGACTATTTTGATTTTTGTATAAATTAATAGACAACAATATTTATCTAATTCACTTGAAAAAAGTAAGGAATTTGAGCATGTCAAAATTATTTTTTAATGAACGAAAAACACTGGTTAGTGATGCAATTGATGGCCTTATTTACAGTAACCAGCATGATAATTTAACTAGGCTAGACATTGATGAACACATTCGTGTTGTGATCAGAAAAGATTGGGATAAAAGTAAAGTTTCCCTCATTTCAGGTGGCGGCTCTGGCCATGAACCAGCACATGCAGGGTTTGTTGGTGAGGGTATGCTTACTGCTGCAGTATGTGGCGATGTGTTTGCCTCTCCCAGTGTTGAAGCGGTGTTAAACGCCATTATTCATGTTACTGGCGAAGCCGGCTGTTTATTAATTGTAAAAAACTATACTGGTGACAGGCTAAACTTTGGCTTAGCAGCAGAGAAAGCAAAGAAATTAGGCCTAAAAGTTCAAATGGTTATCGTCAACGATGATATCTCTATTGAAAATAGCAAAAAACCACGTGGTATTGCTGGCACTGTCTTTGTACATAAAGTAGCAGGCTACTACGCACAACAAGGTGCGACATTAGAAGAAGTAACGAAACAAGCAGAGCAATGTAATACCAACGTAAGCAGTATTGGTGTCGCGGTTACTAGCTGTCATATTCCCGGTGAAGAGACTGAAGATCGCATTCCAGCCAATAAAGCAGAATTGGGTTTAGGTATTCATGGTGAACCAGGCATTGCGGTGATTGATATCGACCATAGTCGTGACGTGGTTGAGTTGATGGCAGGTAAATTACTCGCAAAAACCAATGGTCAAAAATACGCTTTATTACTTAATAACCTTGGCGGCACCTCTCCTTTAGAGATGAGCCTATTAACCAAAGATGTCGTGGAGTCATCCTTAGGCAAGGAGATGACTTACCTATTTGGGCCAAAACCTTTTGTCACCGCGATTGATATGAAAGGCTTTTCTTTATCTTGTGTGATTCTTAGTGATGAAATTGAAACAGCATTACTTGCCCCCGTCGCAGTAGAGTCTTGGCAACAGGGAATTAAAGTAAACGATGCGACACCTATTACAGCAAAAAAAGCATCCAACAGTGTTGAATTTACCGCCTCTGAAAACGCGATTGTTGCAGAGGTCGTGAGTAAAATATGTACTACCGTCATTGGCCTCAAAGGTGAATTAAATCGACTTGATACGCTGGTTGGTGATGGTGATACGGGCTCAACCTTCTCATCGGGTGCATTAAAAGTTCAGCAAGAGTTAAATAATAACAACCTGCCATTGGACGATACACAAAAATTACTTGAAGTCGTTGGTGAGCACCTTGCAATGTCGATGGGTGGTTCAAGCGGTATCTTGCTTTCCATTTTCTTTACTGCCGCTGGAACACACTTTGGGCAGCATCAGAATTTACCTAAAGCATTGCTTAATGGCCTTGAGCAGATGAAGTTCTTTGGTGGTGCAAAAGTGGGCGATCGCACTATGATTGATGCATTAGAGCCTGCACTGTTAGCACTACAAAAGGAAAACTTGGCGGCGGCTATTGTCGCGGCTAAAGCGGGCACAGATAGCACAGCGCAAATGCTTGAAGCGAAAGCAGGACGTTCATCGTACCTTAACAGTGATAGCCTTGAAGGCGTGAAAGACCCTGGTGCAGTTGCCGTTCAGGAAGTCTTCGCAATCTTTAAATAACAGTAAAAATAACAAGTTTTTTTAACGTGAGTTCAATTGAGTTAATCTATTTAAAAAGGAAAAGTACCATGGATAAAATCATTATTTCTCCGAGTAAATATGTTCAAGGCGCAAATGCTCTTAATAGCATCGGTGAATACGTTAAACCGTTAGGTCAAAAGGCCCTAGCAATTGCAGATGACTTTGTAACCGGATTGGTAGGTGAGCAAGTAGCACAAAGTTTTGCTGCCTCTGAAGGAGAGTTGTTATTAGAAAAATTTAATGGCGAATGTTCTCGTGTCGAGATCGATCGTTTAATTGCCATTGCAGAGCAAAATGAATCAGAAGTGATTATCGGTATTGGTGGGGGTAAAACACTTGATACCGCCAAAGCGATTGCCTTTTATCGTAATGTACCTGTGGTTGTTGTACCAACCATCGCCTCAACCGATGCGCCAACCAGTGCATTAGCGGTTATCTACACTGAAGACAGCGAATTTAGTGAATACCTGATGATTCCACGTAATCCAAACATGGTTATTATGGACAGTAAAATCATTGCAGGTGCACCAGTCCGCTTACTTATTTCTGGTATGGGTGATGCACTATCAACCTACTTTGAAGCACGTGCTAATGCACGCTCTGGTGGTCAAACAATGGCAGGTGGCGCACCAACGCGTGCAGCACAAGCGCTTGCTAAACTATGTTATGAAACGCTTATTGAAGATGGTTTGAAAGCTAAAATTGCAGCTGAAAATGGCTTAACGTCACCAGCGGTTGAAAACATTATTGAAGCTAATACGTACTTAAGTGGTATCGGTTTTGAAAGTAGCGGATTGGCAGCAGCACATGCTGTGCATAACGGTTTAACCAAACTTGAAGAGTGCCATCACCTATTTCACGGCGAAAAAGTAGCCTTTGGTACGTTAGTGCATTTGGTACTTGAAAATGCACCAATGGAAGAGATTCAGGAGGTATTAGCATTCTGTAAATCTGTCGGTCTACCCACTAACTTACATATGATGGGTGTCAAAGAGCTCAACATGGACAAGTTAATGGAAGTGGCAGCTGCCTCATGTGCTGAGGGTGAAACAATTCATAACATGCCCTTTGAAGTAACCGCTGATTCTGTATTTTCGGCTATTTTAACGGCACATGAATTGGGTAAATAAGCTCTAAATTAACAGTTTGAAAGGTAAATAGTATATTTCTAATTTCAGCAATTATTATTTTGAATAATGATTGCTGAAGTTCCCTCCCCTAGAGAAAAAACGCATCACTAAATTATTGATATCTGCTTGATAACATTCATTGTTATGCCAATTAAATTAAGACTGTAATTCTTTACCTATTTTCTCACTTCATAAAATCATATGGAACGATTTTGAACAGCTTTAGCTGGCCACGCAGTGGTGGAGAAAAGTATGTTCGGAATAAAACTCACAACGCTGTTAATGAAAATTTAAACTAGCAATAATAATCAGACAAAACCCACTAATTATCTGATCAATTTTACTGCTTAAAAGACGTTATTTTTCCAATAGTATCAAGCAACCTCATGATTGCATCACCTAAAACATCTTCTATGTAAGCTCGCCATTAAATTGATTATTTAACAGTAAATAATGGATAAATATAAAAGTGAAAAGTGAATGTTAGAAAGACTAAGCGGTAGGAAATTATGTAAATAGAGTGAGGTATAACGTTATCGCTTCATCACAGTTGATATTAATAGAAGAGTAACCAGTATTGCTACTGGTTACTCTTTAATTAAAATGACAATTAAATAGATTCATCTATTGTATGCGTATCATCATCGGCACTGCTGTCTCCACTATCAGCAAAGCTTGCTGCATCATCCATAACGTCAATAGCAACGTCGGTATTATCAGCAGTCGTCCAATCTCCACCATCAGCAGCCATTTCACTATTAATTGGCGCTGCGGTATCTGCACTAGACCCTTGCATCTCATAACTGGTATCAACTTCAACAGTACTCCCTCCAACGGCGCCGTCAATAGGTTGATCAGTCGCACTCATACCAGACATTTGCACATTGATATCCCCACTAAACGATGAATCAATATTTAAGGTAATCGGTTGAGATGTATCACCAATGATATACCCCTCATCACTTTCCACACCAGATTGCGGTGTTACTCCTTCAGGAAGACCAGATAAAATCATATGATCAACACTATCATTACCTGATATTTCATCAGGGATGGCGATATTAACCACACCACCAGGTGCCACCGTATAATCTGGTTCAGCTTCACCTTCCGCAGTCAATGTCGTTGTCGCACTAACGGTTTCGATACCATTACTCACATCAAAGGAAAGTTCAGGATCCGCATCCGCTGTAGATTCAACGCTAAATGTACCATCAAGTAGGTCAGTAATAAGCGCATTATCTGATTGCACATTGCTGACTGTTAATGTATCTCCTTGGATAGTATCTACATTTTCTAGTAGTTGCTCTTCCGTGACAATCTGCGTTTCTGCAGCAGCAGTTGCAGCAACTTCCACTTCAACATCGGTAATATCTGTCGCAATATCATTTAGCGGTGTAATTTGTAATTCAGTACTATAGCTATCCCCAGTATCAGTGGTGAAGCTAACATCTACAGGTCCACTATAATCAGGATCAGACCAGAAAGTCCAAGTACTATTATCATTATCAATTAGCACGCCATCCTCGCCTTCATAATTAACCTCTTCAACGTTTGTTTCAGTTGAATCAAGTCCCTGAGTTTCTAATAGATCATCAGCTTCAATAAGAATTGAACCATCATCATGCATCTGGAACGGTGTTGCTGCAGGTACATCATTTATTAACTGGCTATCATCTTCTAGAGAACTTTCATCACCTACATCTAAGGTAACTGAAGAAACAGTCACGAAGAAGTTACCGTTGTAATCCTCTGGAGGGGTCATACTTAAATCTGTAAGATCCCATTCAGTGATATTAACCATCTGCCCTTCTTCGGTAATTTCGATAGTGTGAACGCCATCGCTCACTACGAATCCGATAGGGTAGCCAGTCATCACTAATGACTCCATTGTCTCTGATGCATCTAACATCTCAACATTCAGAGCAAAATGCCCCGTGGTATCTTCACTAAAGACTAACGGACCTTCGTGTGCTGTTGTAATAACAGTACCATCGGCAACTGGGCGGATGTAAACCGGGAAGTCCATGCTGGTTTCAGTATTACCATCTGAAACAACAATTTCTAACCCTGTCGTACCCGCAAAATCACCTGTAGGAACAAAGGTCCAAGTTCCGTCACCATTATCTGTGATATCACCTTCAGCCTCATCACCCTCCGCAGTAATGATGCGTGAAATACTTACCGAGCTGTCTACATCACCAAATAGTGCTAATAGATCTTCCTCGTTAAAGGTGATTTCACCATCCTCTTGGATAGTTGCATGTGCATTACCATTTTTGAATGGAGAGTCATCAACAGGAATTATATCCATTGATAGCTCACCACTTACCTCTTCACCCGTTTCATCAGAAATTAAGTAACCTAGGTTAATCATGCCATTGAAATTCTCTGGCGTAATAAGGTTATAGGTTCCATCCTGATTTTGCGTTAATGATGCATTGGCTGGATTACGAACAGTCAAGCTATCAAGGGTCAGGTTATCACTATCTATATCGCTTGCTTGTGAAAGGATATAGGCAGGGTCAATAGTGATAGCGACATCTTCGGTGCCTTCTAAATTAATCGTTGGCGCCATTGGTAAATCGTTAACAGGGTTGACTGTTAAGTCCATTCCAGCTGAAACGGTTTGTTCACCATCTGAAACATCAAATGTAAGCGCAAGATCACCGTTGTAGTCAGGATCTGGTGTGATTGAGAATGTACCATCCTGGTTATCTACCACGCTGCCATTGCCGCCAACAGCCAAATTACTCGCGGTTAACTCATCACCATCAATATCGCTAGCATTCGCTAATAACTGTTCTTGAGTTACTGTAATAACACCATCTTCATCAACGCTGTAAGCCACATTGCCGTTAACGACAGGTGCATCGTTGACTGCAAGCGTTGTTATACCTGCTGTAGTTTGTGCGGTTGCACCATCATCATCAATAACCGTGACATCTAAGCTGATTTCGCCATTGAAATTCTCGTTTGGAGAGAACGTCACTGAGCCATCTTGATTGGTGATTAAGACACCATCACTGCCTGAGTAGCTGACGCTATCAAGGCTAACCGTGCCATCTACATCGCTTGAGTTCGCAAGTAATTGGTCTGGACTGATGGTAATTTGGCCATCTTCGTTGACTGTGTAACTTGTGCTACCTGCAACCGGTGCATCATTCACATCGGCAACCGCAATATCAATGTTTGCAGGTGTTGTCACCGTGCCATCGCTGACACCAAAGTCGAATTGTACATCACCGTTGAAGTTTTCGTTTGGTGCGAAGCTGTGTGTGCCATCACCGTTATCCGTTAAGACACCGTCTGTGCCAGTGTAAGTAACGTCTGCAATAGAGAGATCATCTCCGTCGACATCCGTTGCATTCGCAAGTAGTTGCTCATCCGTGATAACAATAATGCCATCTTCATTCATTTCGAAGCTAACGTCTGGTGCAACCGCGGCATCGTTGATTGGGTTAACCGTAAGATCAACGCCTGCTGCTACGGTTGTTGTGCCATCTGAGACATCGAAGCTTAGGTCTAAATCGCCATTGAAGTCTGCATCTGGTGTAATGGTGAATGAACCATCTGGATTTTGAACAACACTTGCGTTGTCACCTACCGACAAGTTTTCAGCAGTTAATGTGTCACCATCTACATCCGTTGCGTTAGCAAGTAGTTGCTCTTGGCTTAGGGTAATGGTGCCGTCTTCATCAACCGAGTAAGCGACATTACCATCAACCACTGGCGCATCGTTCACTGCAATGGCAGAAATGCCCGCTGTGGTTTCAGCGGTTGCGCCATCATCATCGATTACCACAACATCCAGGCTGATTTCGCCATTGAAATTCTCGTTTGGAGAGAACGTCACAGAGCCATCTTCGTTGGTAATTAAGACACCATCACTGCCTGAGTAGCTGACGCTATCAAGGCTAACCGTGCCATCAACATCGCTTGAGTTAGCTAATAACTGCTCTGGGCTAATAGTAATTTGGCCATCTTCGTTGACCGTGTATGACGTTGAACCTGCAACCGGTGCATCGTTTACATCGGCAACCGCTATGTCGATGTTCGCTGGTGTCGTCACCGTGCCATCGCTAACACCGAAGTCAAGTTGTACATCACCGTTGAAGTTTTCGTTTGGTGCGAAGTCGTAAGTACCATTACCGTTATCGGTTAATACACCATCTGTACCGCTGTAGCTTACGCCATCAACGCTTAATTCATCACCATCAATGTCCGTTGCATTCGCAAGCAGTTGTGCATCAGTGATAACAATAACGCCATCTTCATCCATTTCGAATGAAACATCAGGCGCAACCGCCGCATCGTTGATTGGGTTAACCGTGAGGTCAACACCCGCTGCCACTGTCGTTGTACCATCTGAGACATCGAAGCTTAAATCGAGATCGCCATTGAAATCAGCATCAGGGGTAACCGTGAATGAACCATCTGGATTTTGAACAACGCTTGCGTTGTCACCTACCGATAAGTTTTCAGCAGTTAATGTGTCACCATCAACATCCGTTGCGTTTGCAAGCAGTTGTTCTTGGCTTAGGGTAATTGTTCCATCTTCATCAACCGAGTAAGCGACATTGCCATCAACCACTGGTGCATCGTTCACTGCAATGGCAGAAATGCCAGCAGTGGTTTCAGCGGTTGCTCCATCATCATCGATAACCACCACATCCAGGCTGATTTCACCGTTGAAATTCTCGTTTGGAGAGAACGTCACTGAGCCATCTTCATTGGTGATTAATACACCATCACTGCCTGAGTAGCTGACGCTATCAAGGCTAACCGTGCCATCTACATCACTTGAATTCGCAAGTAATTGATCTGGGCTGATGGTAATTTGGCCATCTTCGTTGACCGTGTATGAGGTTGAACCTGCAACCGGTGCATCATTCACATCGGCTACCGCGATATCGATGTTTGCAGGTGTGGTGACCGTGCCATCGCTGACACCAAAGTCGAGTTGTACATCACCGTTGAAGTTTTCGTTTGGTGAGAAAGTATGTGTACCATCACCATTGCTCGTTAATACACCATCTGCGCCAGTGTAAGTAACACCATCAACGCTGAGATCATCACCGTCAACATCCGTTGCATTCGCAAGTAGTTGCTCATCCGTGATAACAATAACGCCATCTTCATTCATTTCGAATGAAACATCAGGGGCTACCGCAGCATCGTTGATTGGGTTAACTGTAAGGTCAACACCCGCTGCAACCGTGGTTGTGCCATCTGAGACATCGAAGCTTAGGTCTAAATCGCCATTGAAATCAGCTTCAGGGGTAACCGTGAATGAACCATCTGGATTTTGAACAACACTTGCGTTGTCACCTACCGATAAGTTTTCAGCAGTTAATGTGTCACCATCAACATCCGTTGCGTTTGCAAGCAGTTGTTCTTGGCTTAGGGTAATGGTGCCATCTTCATCAACCGAGTAAGCAACATTGCCATCAACCACTGGTGCATCGTTCACTGCAATGGCAGAAATGCCCGCAGTGGCTTCTGCTGTTTCGCCATCATCATCGATAACTACAACATCCAGGCTGATTTCACCGTTGAAGTTTTCGTTAGGTGAGAATGTCACCGAGCCATCTTGATTCGTTGTTAATACACCATCACTGCCTGAGTAGCTGACGCTATCCAGTGATACTTCGCCATCTACATCGCTGCTATTCGCAAGCAATTGTTCAGGACTAATGGTAATTTGGCCATCTTCGTTGACCGTGTAACTTGTGCTGCCCGCAACCGGTGCATCATTCACATCGGCAACCGCAATATCAATGTTTGCTGGTGTCGTCACCGTGCCATCGCTGACACCAAAATCAAGTTGTACATCACCGTTGAAGTTTTCGTTTGGTGCGAAGCTGTGTGTGCCATCACCGTTATCCGTTAACACACCGTCTGTGCCTGTATAAGTAACGTCTGCAATAGAGAGCTCATCTCCGTCGACATCCGTTGCATTCGCAAGCAGTTGTGCATCAGTGATAACAATAACGCCATCTTCATCCATTTCGAATGAAACATCAGGGGCTACCGCTGCATCGTTGATTGGGTTAACCGTAAGGTCAACACCCGCTGCTACGGTTGTTGTGCCATCAGATACATCGAAGCTTAGGTCTAAATCGCCATTGAAATCAGCTTCTGGGGTAACCGTGAATGAACCATCTGGATTTTGAACAACACTTGCGTTGTCACCTACCGATAAGTTTTCAGCTGTTAATGTGTCACCGTCAACATCCGTTGCATTCGCTAATAATTGTTCTTGGCTTAACGTAATAGTGCCGTCTTCATCCACTGAGTAAGCGACGTTGCCATCAACCACTGGCACATCGTTCACTGCTAATGCGGTGATACCCGCGGTGGTTTCAGCGGTTGCGCCGTCATCATCGATAACCACAACATCTAGGCTAATTTCGCCATTGAAGTTCTCGTTTGGAGAGAATGTCACCGAGCCATCTTCATTAGTGATTAATACACCATCACTGCCTGAGTAGCTGACGCTATCCAGTGATACTTCACCATCTACATCACTTGAATTCGCAAGCAATTGGTCTGGACTGATGGTAATTTGGCCATCTTCGTTGACCGTGTAACTTGTGCTGCCCGCAACCGGTGCATCGTTAACATCGGCAACTGCAATATCAATGTTTGCTGGT
This sequence comes from Psychromonas marina, assembly GCF_030161115.1. Lineage (GTDB taxonomy): Bacteria > Pseudomonadota > Gammaproteobacteria > Enterobacterales > Psychromonadaceae > Psychromonas > Psychromonas marina. The sequence continues at coordinate 601 of NZ_BSPQ01000010.1, read as the reverse complement.
GTTGTCACCGTGCCATCGCTGACACCAAAGTCGAGTTGTACATCACCGTTGAAGTTTTCGTTTGGTGCGAAGCTGTGTGTGCCATCTCCGTTATCCGTTAATACACCGTCTGTGCCGCTGTAGCTTAGACCATCAACACTTAATTCATCATTATCAATGTCCGTTGCATTCGCAAGTAGTTGCTCATCCGTGATAACAATAACGCCATCTTCATTCATTTCGAAGCTAACGTCTGGTGCAACCGCGGCATCGTTGATTGGGTTAACCGTAAGGTCAACACCCGCTGCTACAGTCGTTGTGCCATCTGAGACATCAAAGCTTAAATCGAGATCGCCATTGAAGTCTGCATCTGGAGTAACCGTGAATGAACCATCTGGATTTTGAACAACACTTGCATTGTCACCTACCGATAGGTTTTCAGCAGTTAATGTGTCACCATCTACATCCGTTGCGTTAGCCAATAATTGTTCTTGGCTTAAGGTAATGGTGCCATCTTCGTCAACCGAGTAAGCGACATTGCCATCAACCACAGGCGCATCGTTCACTGCTAGTGCCGTGATACCCGCAGTCGTTTCAGCGGTTGCGCCATCATCATCGATAA
>NZ_BSPQ01000009.1 GCF_030161115.1 Psychromonas marina | reverse complement strand
CTGCACCATTACTGGTAATACCTGTTAAGCCTGGTTGTGCTGTTTGGAACGCAATCGTCGCGATTTCATCCGCGCCAACATCTAATGGAATTTGTCCACTCACCACGTTAATGACAGCGGATTCGTTAATGGTAACGCCCGTTATATCTTCACCAAACACAGCGTCTGCGCCATCGGTAATAATGATATCGACATTCGCCGGTTTATCTAGATCATCACCATCGGTATCGGTTGCTTGTACAGGCACATTAATATGCAGATCATCACCATCAAAGGTGACATAACCACCATCACTTGACCCATTATGATCTAACGGGACATTCTGCGTAATGGTTACAGTCACGTTGATATCTTGGCCTTGCTGCGCACCCGATAGAGAGATGGTTACTGCAACCGTGCCGTCAGCAAGTTCACCGATTAAATCACCGTTAGTATCGACACTAAAGGTCAGCGGTTGACCGCCAGAAGTAAGTTCATTTTGTAGTTCGGTGATTAAATCCGCTTGTAAATTGGGATCAATTTTAACCGAATCAGGTACAAGGCGGTCTTCACCAGCCGCAATCACAAAGGCGCCAGTTTTTATCGCTGGGTAACTGGTGTCACTATCACCAACATTAACGCCATCACCTGCCGTGTCTAAATCCCCTTCGGTCAGTGTAACTGTGCCTTGATCATCACCTGCGGCATTAGTGCCATCGGTGATGGTAATATTCATTGCGCCATCGCTATTATCGCCATCTTTATCAGTAGCGGTGACATTTAAGTTGAATTGGGTTGATTCACTGTCAGCTTGATCAACAGGCCCTGTGATCGTCAGTTCGTATGAACCATCGGTCGCGATAACCACCGTCATCACAGTTGCGCCCGCACTGTCGAGTACGGTTAAGGTATCGCCTACCACTGTAAAGGTCGTCGCTGCACCATTACTAGTGATCCCAGTTAAGCCTGGTTGTACTGTTTGGAAGACAATCGTCGCGATTTCATCGGCGCCAACATCTAATGGGATCTGTCCATTCACCACGTTAATGGCAGCCGATTCGTTAATGCTAACGCCCGTTATATCTTCACCAAACACAGCGTCTGCGCCATCGGTAATAATGATATCCACATTAGCCGCTTTATCTAAATCATCACCGTCGGTATCGGTTGCTTGTACTGGCACATTAATGTGTAAATCATCACCATCAAAGGTCACGTAACCTGCGGTGTCTGTGTCGTTGTGATCAAGTGGCAGCTGTTGCGTAATCACGACGGTGACGTTGATATCTTGACCTTGCTGCGCACCTGTTAAGGCAACGGTTACTGCAACCGTGCCGTCAGCAAGTTCACCGATTAAATCACCGTTAGTATCGACACTAAAGGTCAGCGGTTGACCGCCAGAACTGAGTTCATTTTGTAGTTCGGTGATTAAATCCGCTTGTAAATCGGGATCAATTTTAACCGAATCAGGTACAAGGCGGTCTTCACCTGCTGCAATCACAAAGGTGCCTGATTTTATCGCTGGGTAACTGGTGTCAGTATCACCAACATTAACGCCATCACCTGCCGTGTCTAAATCCCCTTCGGTCAGTGTGACTGTGCCTTGATCATCACCGGCAGCATTGATGCCATCGGTGATGGTAATATTCATTGCGCCATCGCTGTTATCACCATCTTTATCGGTGGCGGTGACATTTAAGTTGAACTGGGTTGATTGACTATCGCTTTGATCAACAGGCCCTGTGATCGTCAGTTCGTATGAACCATCGGTCGCGATAACCACCGTCATCACGGTTGCGCCCGCGCTGTCGAGTACGGTTAAGGTATCACCTACCACTGTAAAGGTCGTCGCTGCACCATTACTGGTAATACCTGTTAAGCCTGGTTGTGCTGTTTGGAACGCAATCGTCGCGATTTCATCGGCGCCAACATCTAATGGAATTTGTCCACTCACCACGTTAATGGCAGCGGATTCGTTAATGGTAACGCCCGTTATGTCTTCACCAAACACAGCGTCTGCGCCATCGGTAATAATGATATCGACATTCGCCGGTTTATCTAGATCATCACCGTCGGTATCGGTTGCTTGAACTGGGACATTAATGTGTAAGTCATCACCATCAAAGTTGACATAACCACCATCACTTGACCCATTATGATCTAACGGCACATTCTGCGTAATGGTTACTGTGACGTTGATATCTTGACCTTGCTGCGCACCAGATAATGCAACGGTTACTGCAACGGTGCCGTCAGCAAGTTCACCGATTAAATCACCGTTAGTATTAACACTAAAGGTCAGTGGTTGTCCGCCAGAACTGAGTTCATTTTGTAGTTCAGTGATTAAATCCGCTTGTAAATCGGGATCAATTTTAACCGAATCGGGTACAAGGCGGTCTTCACCTGCCGCAATCACAAAGGCGCCAGATTTTGTCGCTGGGTAACTGGTGTCAGTATCACCAACATTAACGCCATCACCTGCCGTGTCTAAATCCCCTTCGGTCAGTGTAACTGTGCCTTGATCATCACCTGCGGCATTAGTGCCATCGGTGATGGTAATATTCATTGCGCCATCGCTGTTATCGCCATCTTTATCAGTGGCGGTGACATTTAAGTTGAATTGGGTTGATTCACTGTCAGCTTGATCAACAGGTCCTGTGATCGTCAGTTCGTATGAACCATCGGTTGCGATAACCACCGTCATCACAGTTGCGCCCGCGCTGTCGAGTACAGTTAGGGTATCGCCTGCCACTGTAAAGGTCGTCGCTGCACCATTACTGGTAATACCTGTTAAGCCTGGTTGTGCTGTTTGGAACGCAATCGTCGCGATTTCATCGGCGCCAACATCTAATGGAATTTGTCCACTCACCACGTTAATGGCAGCCGATTCGTTAATGGTAACGCCCGTTATGTCTTCACCAAACACAGCGTCTGCGCCATCGGTAATAATGATATCCACATTCGCCGGTTTATCTAGATCATCACCGTCGGTATCGGTTGCTTGTACAGACACATTAATATGTAAGTCATCACCGTCAAAGGTGACATAACCACCATCACTTGACCCATTATGATCTAACGGCACATTCTGCGTAATGGTTACAGTCACGTTAATATCTTGACCTTGCTGCGCACCAGATAAGGCTAAGGTTACTGCAACCGTGCCGTCAGCAAGTTCACCGATTAAATCACCGTTAGTATCAACACTAAAGGTCAGTGGTTGTCCGCCAGAAGTAAGTTCATTTTGTAGTTCAGTGATTAAACCCGCTTGTAGATCTGGATCAATTTTGACGGAATCGGGTACTAATCGCTCTTCGCCTGCTTGAATAACAAATGCACCCGATTGTGATGCAGGATAAGTGGAATCAGCTCCTCCCACTCCATTACCATCAACATCTAAATCACCCTCGTTCAGTGTTATCGTGCCTTGATCGCCACCCACTGCATTACTGCCATCAGTAACTGTGATAGCCATTGAACCGTCTGTTGTATCGCCATCCTTATCTGTCGCAGTCACGTTAAGATTAATAATACTTGATTCACTATCACTTTGGTCTAAAGGACCACTAACAACCACCTCGTAAGAACCGTCGGTTCCTATGATGACTGTCATGACGGCATTATTCTCGCTATCTACAATCGTGAGAATATTCTCTGAAACCGAAAATGTAGTTGCTTTGCCGTTACTCGTGATGCCAGTTAATACAGGTTGAGTAGCTTGAAACACAATAGAATCAATTACATCAGAACCTACATTCAGTGGGATTTGACCTGAAATAATGTCGCCTTTATCGTCTGACTCGTTAATTGTCACGCCAGAGTCAGCAGCAAAAGATGGATCTTCACCATCTGTAATCGTAATATCTACATTCGCTGGTGTGTCTAAATCATCACCATCAGTGTCCGTTGCTTGCACTGGTACATTGATGTGAATGTTATCACCGTCAAAGGTCACGTATCCATCAGCACTTGAACCGTTATGATCTAACGGTACATTTTGTGTGATGACCACATTAACGCTGATATCTTGTCCCAGCTGATCGCCTGTTAGAGCCACAGTTACTGCAACAACGCCATTTAATGAACCAAGAAGGTTGCCTTCAGTATCGACACTAAAAATCAGTGCTTCACCACCTGATGTCAGTTCGTTTTGTAATTCAGTGATTAAGTCACTTTGTAATGCTGGGTCGATTTTAACGGAATCTGGTACTAGGCGATCTTCGCCTGCTTTGATGACAAAGCTACCAGATTGTGATGCAGGATAAGTGGAGTCTGTGCCAGCGATGCCATTACCATCAACATCTAAATCGCCCTCATTCAAAGTTAAGGCACCTTGATCGCCACCCACTGCATTGATACCATCGGTAATTGTGATAGCCATTAAACCGTCAGTAGTGTCACCGTCTTTATCTGTCGCGGTCACATTAAGATTAATCAGGCTAGATTCGCTGTCTCCTTGGTCAATAGGCCCAGTAACCGTAACTTGGTATGAACCATCTGTTGCGATTATGACAGTCATAACTGCATCACCAGCATTATCAAGCAGCGTTAAAGTATCGCCAACAACGATGAGCGAGGTTGCTGCACCGTTACTTGTGATCCCTGTTAATCTAGGTTGTATTGTTTGAAATATTATTGAATCAATTGCATCAGAGCCTACATTTAATGGAACCTGACCAGCAATAACATTGCCTTTATCATCAGATTCATTAATTGTAACACCAGAGTCCTCAGCAAAAGATGGGTCTTCGCCATCGGTAATTGTAATATCAACATTGGCTGGAATATCTAAATCATCACCATCAGTGTCCGTTACTTGCACGGGTACATTGATATGAATTTCATCGCCGGATGAGGTTACGTAACCAGCACTGCTTGAGCCGTTATGATCCAATGGAACATGCTGAGTAATGGATACTATAACGTTTACGTCTTGACCCTGTTGAACACCAGACAAAGATACCGTCAATGCAACATCACCACCTGGTAATGAACCCACAAGGTTACCATTGCTATCTACTGCAAAGCTCAACACTTCGCCACCAGATGTCAGTTCATCTTGTAATTCAGCAATTAAATTATCTTTAAAAGTTGGAGCGATAATAACCGAATCTGGTACAAGGCGATCTTCACCGGCTTGAATAACAAAAGAGCCCGATTGCGATGCTGGGTAAGTAGAATTTATACCACCATTACCATCAACATCTAAATCACCTTCGTTAAGCGATAACGTCCCCTGATCACCACCCACTGCATTGCTACCATCGGTCAGTGTGATAGCCATTGCACCATCAGTACTATCGCCATCCTTATCCGTTGCAGTCACATTTAAGTTGAACTGCGTTGATTCACTGTCAATTTGATCGACGGGCCCGGTAACAATTATCTGGTATGTACCATCTGTCGAGATAACGGCTGTCATTACCGCACTACCAACTGAATCGAGCACCGTTAAGGTATTACCAACAACAGTGAACGTAGTTGCTTCGCCATTACTCGTGATGCCTGTTAACTCTGGTTGAACAGACTGGAACACAATCGAATCAATTGCATCTGAACCTACATTCAGTGGGATTTGACCTGAAATAATGTCGCCTTTATCGTCTGACTCGTTAATTGTCACACCAGAGTCAGCAGCAAAAGATGGATCTGCACCATCTGTAATCGTAATATCTACATTCGCTGGTGTGTCTAAATCATCACCATCAGTGTCCGTTGCTTGCACAGGTACATTGATGTGAATGTTGTCATCGTCAAAGGTCACGTATCCATCAGCACTTGAACCGTTGTGATCTAACGGTACATTTTGCGTGATGACCACATTTACGCTGATATCTTGTCCCTGCTGATCGCCTGATAGAGCTACAGTTACTGCAACAACGCCATTTACTGAACCGACAAGGTTGCCGTCAGCATCGATACTAAAGGTCAGAGCTTCGCCACCTGAAGTTAGTTCGTTTTGTAATTCTGTGATTAAGTCACTTTGTAATACAGGGGCAATTTTAACGGAATCTGGTAGTAGGCGATCTTCGCCCGCTTTGATGACAAAGCGACCAGATTGTGATGCAGGATAAGTAGAGTCTGTCCCAGCGATGCCATTACCATCAACATCTAAATCGCCCTCGCTCAGGATTAAGGCCCCTTGATCGCCACCCACGGCATTGATGCCATCAGTAATCGTAATTGCCATTAATCCGTCAGTACTGTCACCGTCTTTATCTGTCGCGGTCACATTGAGATTAATAAGGCTAGTTTCGCTATCGATTTGATCAACCGGACCAGTGAGGATTACCGTGTATGAACCATCAGTTGCGATGGTAACCGTCATTATTGGACTATCGCTACTATCAACAACTGTTATTGTGTTTTCTGAAACGCTATAGGTCGTGGCCTGTCCGTTGCTAGAAATAGTAGTGAGTTCTGGTTGTTCAGCTTGGAACACAATCGTATCTATCGAGTCAGAGCCAACATCTAATGGAATCTGACCAGAAATAACGTTGGCTTTATCATCTGATTCATTAATTGTCACGCCAGAGTCGGTACTGAAAGCCGGATTTTCACCATCAATGATAGTAATATTCAGATTTGCTGACTGATCTAAATTATCACCGTCACTGTCAGTGGCTTGTAAGGGAACATTAATGTTAATTTCATCATTAGCAGAAGTAATGTAGCCTTCACTGTCAGCAGTATTGGTGTGATCTAGCGGGAAATTCTGTGTAATGGTCACCGACACATTAACATCTTGCCCTTGCTGCTCGCCTGATAAAACCACTGTTAACGCAACATCGCCGTTTGCTAATGTGCCTACTAAATCACCACTGCTATTAACAACAAAGTTTAGAGGTTGACCATCCGATGTTAGCTCATCTTGAAGTTCACTAATGAGTGATGCTTGAAATGCAGGGTCAATAACAATTGAATCTGGAAGTAAACGGTCTTCACCCGCTTGTATTAAAAAGGTACCTGACTGTGACGCAGGATAAGAACTATCTACATCGCTCCCATCACCAGCTACATCTAAATCACCTTCGTTCAATGTAACTGTGCCTATATTATTACCATCAATGCCAATACCACCCGCATCGTCACCATCATTGATGGTAATTCCGATCGAACCCTGAGTGTTATCACCGTCATCATCGCTAGCGATGACATTTAAGGTAATATTGACACTATCAGCAGTACCTTGCTGATCAATAGAACCCGTAACAGTCACGTGGTATGAACCATCAGTATCAATTGTTACTTTGATAACAGCGTCACCCGCACTATCAAATACAGTCGCTGTATTACCTTCAACAGTGTAAGTTGTAGGAAACCCATTACTAGTGATACTAACAAGGCTCGGTTGTTCAGGTTCGAAAATGATCGATGTTATTTCATCTGAGCCAACATCGATTGCAATCTGTCCTGAAATCACATCACCTTTATCATTTGATTCATCAATGGTTACACCTGAATCATTACCAAACTGAGGATCTGCACCATCAACAATGCCGATATCAATGTTAATAGGATCATTCAACTCATTGTTGCTGGTATCTGCTCCTTGAACAGAGATATTGATATTAACTTGATCGTCAATATTGGTGACTAAACCAGTGCTGTTAGCGTCATCGTTGTGATCAATAGGCTGATGTAAAGTTGTCGTTATTTCAACGGTCACATCCCGGCCATTAGTACTTGTATCTAAATCAATGGATAATATTAATTCTCCATTTTGAGTACCGACAATTGAATTAGTTTGCGAATCAAAGACAAACTCTACCGATTCACCACCCGATGTTATCTCACTATTTAGCTCGCTTAGTAAACTATTAAGGGTGAGGGAATCGAAGGTAAATGAATTTGGATCGAGAGGAAGTGTTCCTGCCTCAATGACCACTGATTGCGTCGTATTTACTGGGTATGATCCAGCACTTAGATCGCCCTCAGTTATAGAAATAGAGGCTGCATAGCCACCCTCTGCAGTCAAAGCAGTAAGGCGTTCATCCTCATCTATTGTTATTTGTTGCTCACTCGTGGTATCGAAACCTGCTGCCGCGAGTATTTCTGAATTATCATAATTAATAACAACAAAAAAGCTATTTGATGAGCCTTGTATTACTTCACCTGCTGCTGCGGCTTCTAACGTTTCAGTCGGGTCATCACCAGATAAAATGGCATTTTGAATTGCTGTGACATCATCTGATGTAAAGTTTGCATTGCTCGCCTGTTGTCCGTTAAACGATACATTATCGTTGAGTGCGGCTATCTCAAGCCCATCTACAGACATCATGATACAAGTTGGGCAAGATTCATTAACCAAAGTCGGAATGCCATTTTTCATCACAACAAATTCAGCGCCTGCATTCGCAACGATGACTTCATCTGATTGCATTTGATAATCAGCTTGAATTGGAACAACTTTGTTCCCCGCTTTTATAATAAAGGCAACATCTTTTGGCCCCTGATTATCAGCTAAATTGATTGTATTGTTATCATTCATAAAAAGACCACTCTGTAAGCAATTAAACGCTGCACTGATGCACCGATGAATTTATCGAAGTTGTTTGTCATATTAAATAGTTATTTACATCAAAACAGATAGTCATCTGCTTTCATTTATTATTGGTAATAACTAAAAATATTGTTTTTAATAAAATAGAAATATTGAACGGTAATACGAGCACTTTTAGTTTAGCGACCATAAAAAAAAATTAAATTTTTAACTTACTTAAAAAACATAATGTTAGCCAACCATTTCTAGTTGTTAATCAGCATTAAAAATATTCAATAAATATAGTTACAGAATACAATCTAAGCCAATTAAACATTTGTGATGTATCTTAAATATGATTTTATATCCTTATCATGATCATTTATCGTTGACATTTCAAGTGAAAAAACTAATCTAAAGAAGGACATATAAAAAATCACATTAAAATCAGAAAGAAAATGTCAAATAATACGATATTTATCCAACTTATTATTAAAGAAGGCTTTTTTAAAGCTTGAATGTAAAATAAAGACTTACTATATTGATTTTTGCGCAACTACATTTACATTGGAAATATTATGGCGAAGGCAAAATAATGGCAAAGAAAGGCAAAGCACTTTCAACAACACAATTAGACTTCGTTGATGATAAATCTGCGGCCCTATTACTCAATACACCAGTTAGTGCTCGAATAATGCTATGGATAATGCTGCTGTTCTTTATTGTTGCTATAGCTTGGGCTTCGGTAGCAAAACTCGATAAAGTGACGGTTGGTTCAGGTAAAGTGATCCCATCATCACAATTACAAATTGTACAAAACTTAGAAGGTGGTATCGTCAAAAGTGTCTTAGTAAAAGAGGGACAACATGTTCAACAAAATCAAAAGTTATTATTAATTGACGATACACTTTTTCAGTCTAATTACCGAGAACAAACACAAAGCCTATCAGGCTCTCAAGCTGACTCAATACGTTTGAATGCTTTACTAAACAGCATCATCATTAACAAAAACAATGCCATCGTTAACTGGCGTGAAAGTGTTGAGGTGAAAAATGACATCCTGAAATTTGATAGCACTTTTTCAGAAAATAATAAAGGCTTGGTACGACGTCAAGAAAACGAATATAACGATAAAATTTCAAACATACAAAATCAACTCTCTGGTATGGCACAACAAATTAGTCAGAAAGAACGAGAGTTGATCGAAACTAAATCACGAATAAATAACCTCCAGCGAAGTTATAACATAGCCAGAAAAGAATATAACATTACCAAACCACTTGCAGACGAAGGTGTGGTACCTAAAATTGAATTACTCAAACTGGAGCGTCAACTGAACGACAGTAAGCGCGAGTTAACATCTGCACAATTGGAAATACCCGTAACAACAGCAACCATTCAAGAAGTGATTTTCAAATACATCAATATTGCTTCTAGCTTTCGCTCTGAAGTACAAGCAGAGTTAAATGAGACCAGTGATCAACTAGAGGGTTTATTAGAATCGCAGGTAGGACATGAAGATCGCGTAAATCGTACCGTTGTATTATCCCCGGTAACAGGCACCATTCAAAAAATATATGTTAATACCGTTGGTGGCGTTATCCAGCCAGGTATGGATTTAATTGAGATTGTTCCATCAGAAGATAACTTGCTAGTAGAAGCAAAAATTGCGCCGAAAGATATTGGTTTTTTACGCCCTGATTTACCGGTGCTGATTAAATTCAGTGCCTATGATTTTACTGTATACGGAGGTTTGTCTGGCTTCTTAGAAACAATTAGCGCAGACACTATCCAGGATGAAGAAGGTAATAGTTACTATCAAGTACGCATCCGAACAGACGATAATACCCTGAAAGGGAAAGATGGTAATCCTTTACCTATCATTCCAGGCATGACCGCATCGGCAGATATCATCACAGGCAAACGTACTGTTTTAGATTATTTGTTTAAACCTGTACTCAAAGCGCGTCAAACGGCGTTAAGAGAATAATAAATATGAGAATTAATACACGTATTAAAAAAATTGCTCTACTAATTGGTCTGCAGACTATTGCGATACCAGTGATGGCTCAATCATTAGAGCAAGCGATAGCTCAAACATTAAGTTCAAACCCCGAAATACGGAGTAGCTATAATGAATTTATGAGTCGTCAAGAGTTGATTGACGCTTCAACAGGTGACTACCTCCCTTCTGTCGATCTAGAAGCAGGTATTGGTTATGAAGACTACGATAATAAATTAGGCACTAAAGGGGATTTTGACCCACGAAATGCGAAATTATCGATACGACAATTACTCTGGGATGGATCAATAACCTATAACGATATTCAGCGTAATAAAGCTGAAACAGAAGCTCAGCGTTACCAATTACTCGCTGATGCTCAAGATTTAGCATTAACTGCAACAGAAAATTACCTCGATGTATTGCGTGCACAAGAGATACTCGCATTATCCGAAGATAACTATGCCGTTCACCAACGCATGTATTCCGATGTAAAAAAACGTGCCGATGCAGGTATTGGTTCAACCGCCGATCTTGCTCAAGTTGAAGGACGTTTAGCGCGGTCCAATACCAACTTATTATCTGCAAAAAGTAACCTTAACGATAAAATCACCACCTTTGCACGTACCACAGGAGCTTACCCAGAAGCACTCGAAAAACCAGAGGTTGATCGTAATTATATTGCGACATCACTCGAAGATGCGATGGAAAAAGCACGCATAAACAACCCTGTTGTTTATGTTGCCTCCAATGATATTGATGCGGCTCAGCAACAATATGAACAAACTAAAGGGACAATATTTCCTACATTTAGTATTGAGGCGTCTCAAGAATGGGGTGACGAACTCGATGGTTCACGAGGTGATACCGATGAATTTAAAGCAATGCTAAAAATGCGTTACAACCTTTTTAATGGTGGTTCAGATGCAGCTAAAAGTCGTCGTGCAGCCTATCAAATCAATAAATCTAAGGATATTCGAGATCGTGCACTCCGTATGCTAGATGAAGGAACTCGTTTAGCTTGGAGCTCGATGGAATTAGCATCTGATCAAACACAATATTTACAACAGCATGTTGATGCCTCTGCGAGAACCGTTATCGCCTATGAAAAGCAATTTAAGATTGGAAAACGTACATTACTTGATTTATTGAACACAGAAAATGAACTATTTGAATCACGCAAAGCATATTTAAATGCCCATTACAGCGGCATTTTAGCTAAGTATCGAGTATTAAATGCAACAGGTTTATTACTTGATGGATTACGCGTTGATGTACCAGACAATTGGCTAAAAACAGTCAAATAGATAAGGAAGTATTCACAATGAAAATAGCTATAACAGGTTTATTAGCGCTCACCTTATTTGGCTGTTCTTTCAGCGCCGAAGAGCAACCTACTGCAGAGCAATCACAAGATCAACGTGATGATGATAATGATGGCGTTATTAATGCCCGTGACAAATGTATCAATACGTCGCACACCGCAATTGTAGATAATGATGGCTGTCCGACTAAAGTTAATCATGAGCAAGAAAATGATGTACGCGTTCTTTTTGCTAACAATTCATCAAAAATACCAAACTCTTTTTTACCTGACATTCAGCGAATGGCCAAATTTTTAGCAGCATACCCAGAGACTCATATTGAATTAAAAGGTTACGCGAGCCCTGTCGGAAATAGAGAACATAACGTGCAATTATCAAATAATCGAGCAGAAAGAGTACGTTTAAAACTCATTTCAGAGGGTGTTGAAGCATCAAGAATACAAACCATTGGTTTTGGTGATGATGAACCAATAGCAGCAGGTACTACTGAAGCTATTAACGTATTAAGCCGTCGTGTTGTTGCAAAAGTGATTGGCTCAGACAACAGTACTATTGAAGAGTGGACCATTTTTACGCTAAGAGAGAATTAATGCTTGTCCCAATTGATGCGATAGTATGAAGGTAAAAACGCTGTGTTTACTCACGCTATTATTATCAGCAACCGCTATCTCCCTAACAAATAATGATATAAAACAGATAAATACGGTTACACAGTTTTATGGAGAAAGAGCGGGCAAGAGAGCGCAGGCTTGGCGAAATATGATCAATGAAACTTCATCGCTAGAAACTGAAGCTCAATTACGTGAGGTCAATAATTTTTTTAATCAACTCATTTTCATTAGTGACTTGAATTTATGGGGAAAAGAAGACTTCTGGGCAACTCCGCTCGAATTTATTGGTGCTGGAGCGGGTGATTGTGAGGATTTTAGTATTGCAAAATACCTATCATTACGTGAACTTGGCATTGCAGATAATAAATTACGATTAGCCTATGTCAACGCAATCGACCTCAATCAATTTCATATGGTGGTGGCGTACTACCCTACTCCATCATCAATACCATTATTGCTTGATAACCTTAGTGGTGAAATAAAACGCGCAACAGAAAGACCAGACTTACTGCCTATTTACAGCTTTAATGCGAGTAAACTCTGGTTAATGAAACAAAAAGGACAAGAGCAGTTAGCAGGTAAAGCTTCCAAATTAAGTTTATGGAACGACCTACGCCTCCGCTCAGACCGTATCAAACTACAGAAACCTAAAATTAACTTTGATGAGTAAATACAATGACACTTTATAGACAACTATTAATCTGGATGCTGCTTGTATTTTTTGTACTGATCGCCTCTGTGTTTGTGGTGCAATTTCATACGACACGAGATTTTTTACGTGAACAACAAACAACTGAAATTGATAATGCAATCAATGCTGTTGGCATGGCATTGGGCCCTTACTTAGAAATTAATGATACGGTATCGGCAACATCTGTGATCAACGCTACGTTCGACAGCAGTTCTTACAGCGCAGTAAAACTTAACATGCTAGATGATAGCGGTGAGATTGTTCGTAGCTATCCTACAAAAGTAATAAGTGTACCAACTTGGTTCCAAAGTATTATCGTTATTGCTCCCATTACACGTAGCTCAACCTTGACCAGTGGCTGGGTACAACTAGCAGAATTATCTGTGACCAGTAGTTCGGTTTATGCTTATCAACAGCTTTGGAAAATCAGTTTACAGCTTATGTTAGGTTTTATTGTTACCTTTTTATCGGGTCTATTATTACTCGCATTAATTTTATCTAAAGTACTTAAACCGCTAAAAGCAATTCAGCTTCGAGCTCGTAAAATGTCTGACAATCAATTTGGTCCACCATTATCAATTCCCAATATCCGTGAATTAAGTGACGTTGTGGTTGCATTCAACCATATGAGCGCACAACTTGAAGTCCATTTTGATCAACAGGCTGAAGAAGCAGATCATCTGCGTATAAAAGCGTACCAAGATCCCGTTTCTGGACTCGCAAACCGTAGTTATCTGATGGTACAAATAAATTATTGGCTAACCTCTCCGTCAGATGGCGGTATCGCATTATTCAAAGTAGATTTAATTACTGAAGCTTATTTACAAGGTGGCTATGAAGCTGGTGATCGTCTAGTGCAAAAACTATCGGCTAGGATGAAAGAACTGGTTAACGATGATTATACGCTCGCACGCCTTAACCAATCTGAATTCATGTTACTAGCACCAAATATAACAGCAACTGAACTTAAAATCATGGGCAGTTTATTACTGGATATGGCATCAGAACTGCAAAGCGATCCACTTGATATTGCACCAGTGCAAGCGATGGTTGGTTTAGTGATGCGTAACCCAGACGATACAATTACGACACTACTTGCACAAGCCGATAACGCGCTTATGCAAGCTAAACAACAACCACAACAACCACTCGCATTATTTGATGTAACAAAACAAAATGACAGCGGCACAAAATATACAATGGGGAAACGACAATGGAAAGCATTGGTAGAAGAAGCCATTGCTAATAAATTGTTTAAATTTAATTTTCAAAAAATTATTGACCATCAGCAAAACACACTCCATCAAGAAGCCTTTGCTTACATTGAAAAAGATGGACATCAATATTATGCGGCACAGTTTTTAGGTGCAATTGAACAAACCAATACCAGTGCATATATGGATATGTATATCATCGATGCTCTATTTAACATGCTAAATAACGATCAAAGTTTGGGCGTTATAGCTGTTAATATTACAAAAAGTAGTGTCAACGACATCGGCTTCATTCGTTGGTTAACTAATAAAATGCAATCTAACCCACAATTAAAAGAACGTATTTTCTTTGAGCTTCCTGAAATTTGTTTCATCAAACATACTGATAATGCAGGATTATTATGCGAAATCATCCATCAAAAAAACTTTGCTTTTGGTATTGATAATTTTGGTCATAATTTCGGATCTATTGGCTACCTGAATAAATTCCGTCCAGCTTACGTGAAGTTAGACTTTGCATATACACATCAAATTGAACAAGAAGTTAAGGCTGATGTGCTCGCTTCCATTACACGCACAGCTAATAACCTATTGATTACTACCATTGCCACACGTGTAGAAGAAGTCAGCCAGCAACAAAAATTGGCCGAGTTGATGGTACGAGGCTTCCAAGGTTATGTAGTCGATAAAATTGATAGCGAGAAATCTGAATGAAAGACCCACTATTACAATCGTTAGTTTATGTCAGTCGCTATTATGGCCAGGCAAACTCACCTGAAGCGTTGGTTGCTGACCTTCCTCTTGCCGATGGCCTGCTTACGCCATTCCTTTTGCCTCGTGCGGCAGAAAAAGCGGGTTTGCAAGCTAAACAAAATAAAATGGCACTCAAAGATATTTCCCCATTACTATTCCCTGTTGTCGTACTATTAAAAGGCAATGATGCATGTGTTGTGCTGAGTATCGACCATGATAAAAATGAAGCAGAAGTTGTACTGGGAAGATCCGATGCAAGCCAGCAATGGATTAAACTTGATGACCTAAATATGCAATATGCAGGTCATCTGTTTTTAATGAAAAAGCGTTTTCGATATGATGAACGTTCACCTGAGATATTAAAAACCCGAGATGGTCACTGGTTTTGGAGTACATTGTGGGAATCACGTAACATCTATCGTGATGTATTCATCGTTTCGATTTTAATCAATATTTTTGCTATTTCTACCCCACTATTTACACGGCTTGTTTACGATAAAATAGTCCCTAATCTTGCATTTGATTCTTTATGGGTGCTGGCGATCGGCATCACTATTATTTTTGTTTTTGATTTAATACTAAAACTGATGCGTAGTTATTTTATTGACTTAGCAGGTAAAAAATCAGATTTGTTAATTTCAGCAAAAATATTTAGTCGTGTTATGGGTATACGCATGGAAGCCAAACCACCATCAGTTGGTGCCTTTGCTCGACATATGCAAGAGTTTGAATCTATCAGAGAGTTTTTTACCTCTGCGACCGTTTCATCAATGATTGATTTGCCCTTTGCATTAATGTTTCTTGTCATAATTTGGTTTGTTGCAGGTCCGCTAGCTTTTGTCCCTTTAATCGCAGTCATCATTTTGGCGATTTATAGCTTATTCATCCAACGACCTTTACGTCGTAGCATCGAAGAAGGTTCTCGTCTTTCATCCCAGAAAAATGCCAACCTAATCGAAAGTTTAAGTGGTTTAGAAACCGTTAAATTATTTGGCGCACAAAATCAATTTCAATATCGTTGGGAAGAAGCAGTTGCCCACATGGCTAACTGGGGACTGAAATCTCGTCGCCTTACAGATTCAGTTCAAAACGTAGCAGGATTTTTACAACAGTTTGTATCGGTGGCGATGATCGTATTTGGTGTTTACCTTATTGCTGATGGGCAGTTAACCATGGGCGGACTGATAGCCGCGACCATGCTAAGCGGACGCGCTGTTGGTCCTATGGTGCAACTTTCATTGCTATCAACGCGCTATAATCAAGCAAAATCTGCGATGACAATTATCGAGCAACTGATGCAGATGCCAACCGAGCAAGAAGATGGAAAACGGTATATTCACCGCCCTGTTATCAAGGGAAAAATCGTTTTTGATAAGGTCAGTTTTAGTTACCCAGATGCGACGAACACAGCGCTCAAAGATGTGAGTTTCACTATTAATCCAGGTGAAAAAGTCGCTATTATTGGGCGTATTGGTTCAGGAAAAACCACTATTGAACGTTTGATCATGGGATTATATCAACCCATTGAAGGGTCAGTGCAAATTGATGATACCGATATCAAACAACTTCACCACATTGATGTACGTCGTAATATCGGCTGTGTACCTCAAGACATCACCCTTTTCTTTGGATCTATTCGCGACAACATTATATTGGGTCGTCCATTAACGACTGATCAAGATATTTTACTTGCAGCAGCGCGCTCTGGGGTGACAAACTTTACACAACAAGATGCTGCAGGATTAGAGAAACAGGTAGGTGAAGGTGGCTCTGCACTTTCAGGAGGACAACGACAAGCTATTGCGATAGCCCGAGCCCTTGTCGGAAAACCACCGGTATTATTAATGGATGAACCAACAAGCAGCATGGATAACCGCTCAGAATTAAACATAAAACACCAACTAAAAGCACTTTCTAAAGACGATACACTTATTCTTATTACTCATAAAACGAATATGTTAGATGTCGTAGATCGTTTAATTGTAATGGAACAAGGGCGAATTATTGCTGATGGTCCTAAGAGTCAGGTACTTAAACAACTGAGTGAAGGTAACGTGACACAAAATAGATAAATAATATTGCTCTGTTATTTGTTGCTAAATAGCAGGTTAGATAGGTGGCTAAGTGTTATTCACCACCTATCTAACTTTTGATTGATTAGTTATGCCCGCCGTTTTCTAAATGCATAACTTCCTGCATTAATGACTGTTTTAATAAATACAGCCCATTCACTTAAATTTGTTTTGGCATTTTACCTTTTGCTATCCGTGCCAATTGAAATTCATAGCAAACAATATCAAGCATCGCCATTTTATCGATACGTTTAATACCGATCGTTAATACTCGCAACATCTGCTTATGTTAATTTTTTATTGGTGAAATAATTTTCACCAATGTCGGGTCTAGTTATTAGATCATATTGTATTTTTCCCATTCATTACATTAATCAGAGAATTTTATGAATAAAATAGTAGGGTTAATATTATCGACATCGATGCTTTTTCATGCGCCATTCGTAAATGCAGATAAAGCCGTATTAGCAGGCGGTTGTTTTTGGTGTATGGAATCTGATTTTGAAAAATTACCCGGTGTTACAGATGTTATTTCAGGCTTTACCGGTGGTGAAGTAGAAAATCCCACTTACCGAGGAAACCATAAAGGACATTATGAAGCGGTTGAAATAACTTACGATGCTAATAAAGTTACTTACCAGGAAATATTAGATCATTACTGGGTTAATATTGACCCTTTTGATGCAAGGGGCCAGTTTTGTGATAAAGGAGCAAGTTATTTAAGCGCTATTTTTGTTGCGAATGAGCAGGAACGAGCACTCGCAGAAAAATCAAAACAAGCGGTGATCGAAGCATTTCCTAATCAAACGGTAGTAACACCTATATTAACCGCAAGTATTTTTTATCCGATCAAAGGTAAAGAAAGCTATCATCAAGATTATTACAAAAATAATCCAATACGTTACAAGGCATATCGTTGGAATTGTGGTCGAGACCAACGTTTGAACGAGATTTGGGGGGATCGTGCAACACATGATTGAGCCAAACATTAATGACTAATTAAAGGCATCAATCTGAATTAATGATCGTCAAAGGTTTTGCCAGCAGTTATCATTAACCTTTGACATATCAAACGCCCTGATGGACAGTACATTGCCAAATTTCACTTCAGAAATACTATCAATAAAATTGAATAACTTTCTCCACCGTATTGATTGTAAAGCGACAATAGTAGAGATTACTAATCAATACGGTTGTAGTTTAATGCGTATCCGCCGCTCCAAAAATTGGTCACTAACGGGCAACCATCATCAGCTTATTGAGTTAGGCCATCGATTACGTGAAGAACAATTAATATGGATTGTAAAAGCCATTGAAACAGGACTACCACCAGCAAGTTTTAATTTGGATCAGATAATAAAGTTATCCCCTGCAATATCGGTGAATCAGTTAATGATAGAAACGGGTTGTACATTAAGCGAAGCTAGACATGCGATTGATGCAGCAGAAGGATTTGATTAATCCAAAACTTAAATAATCGATGATATAATTGCTACGTTTTTAATCTTTATAATAAGTATATTCACACATTTTATCCACACTCAATATGTTAAATCACTCTTTTCTAAATATTAACAAAAGGCTGATATCTAGTTGTGCTTGACCAGAATATATCTCAGCCTTTTGTGAAAAGAGTTGTAATGATGCAGAAACTAACGATCATCTTATTTCAACATGCATCCCGTCATCAGCCACTTTGTAGATTGCCATAAAGGGTTTGATACAGCCCAGACACATTCACTAAACTGCTGTGTGTGCCCGATTGCACGACTTTACCGTCTTCTAATACATAGATAAGATCGGCCTGTTTTACTGCCGATAAACGGTGAGCGATGATCAAAGTGCTTCTATCAGCTAAAAAGGTATTGAGTGCGTGATGCAGCGCCGCTTCTGTTTTGGTGTCCAGTGCCGAGGTCGCTTCATCAAGAATCACCAATTCAGGGTTGGTTAATATCATGCGTGCGACCGCTAGACGCTGACGTTGCCCACCCGATAAGCGTACCCCCTGCCGACCTAATTGTGAGTCTAATCCGTCTGGTAAGGTACGAAGAAGATCTGATAATTGTGCAATTTCTAGCGCGTTGTACAGTGCTTGATCGTCAAATTGATTCCCTAAGGTAAGGTTCTGCTTTAGGGTGTCGTTAAATATCATCGGTTGCTGTAAAACAGCCGCGACTTTAGAACGAAGTTCATCGTAGCCCACTTTTTCAATTTGATGACCATCAATAAGAATATCACCCGCCTGCTTTTGGTAGATACCAAGCAATAACTGGATCAGGGTCGATTTTCCACCTCCGGAAGCACCGACTAATGCCACACGTTTTCCTTTAGGAATAACCATGTTCAAGTTATCCAATACCTTACGCTCTGAATCGTAGGAAAAATCAACATTTCTGAACTCTACGTCGAAGGATTGTTGATCAACAAAAGGATAAACAGTTGCAATTGGTTTTACCTCTTCTGGTAGGTTTAAGATGCTATTCAAACGTTTGATCGCAGCTGTCGCACTAAACCATGAGTACTGAATATTAAGTAAGTCTTGAATCGGCGAAAGCATAAACCACAGGTAACCAAAAATAGCAAAAATTTGCCCGATAGTAAGATCCCCCATCAACACCAATACCATCGCTGCGGCTCTGAATATTTCAAAACCCACTAAAAACATTAAAAATGAGAGACGATTAGCCGCATCGGATTGCCAAGCATAGTTATCGGCATCATGTCGAATGTTATCTGCATCAACCTTTAGGCGTTGTAAGTATTCCCTATCTCGGTTAGCAGCACGTAACTGATAGATACCATCGAGTGTTTCGACCAAACGCTGTTGAAAGCGTTCAAAGGATTGATTTTCCAGTTTTTTAAGCTTTTTAACTCGATGACCCATAACACGAGAAAGATAAACAATGACAGGGTTGAGCAATACGATAAACAGTGCAAGTTTCCAGTCTAACCAAAATAAAACCCCCGCAATACCTAACACGCTAAGCAGCGCCACAATAAAGCGACTCAGGGTAGAGCTAATAAACTTATCGACGGTTTCAATATCAGTGACCAAGTGTGAGGTCAGTGTGCCACTACCTAGCGACTCATACTGTGCCATGCTGATATTGCCCAATTTATCGAGCAGATGTTTACGTAGATAACAGGTTAATGCTTTGGAAATCTGGGTAAATTGACGCGTTTGATAAATATTTAATATTTGGCTAGAGATGCGCATTACCACGACTAACGCCGTGACCATCGCAATATAACCGAGTGGTGTTTGCCACGAGCTGAGCATGATATGGTTAAGCAGTTCCAGACCACCCGCAGGTTTTTCTAATAATACTTCATCCACCAGCAAAGGTAGTAAGAGTGGAATAGGCACACTTAAAATGGTTGCAAAAATGGCGATCACGTTAGCAATGATCAACTTCTTTTTATGGCTAAGAATACGTTTTAATAACCAATTATTATCGATATGAATGGATGTCAAACTTGAGCCTTAAATACAAATGAGGAATTAAGTTAAATAATAGTACGCTTGTAGATCAGTTAAACAAGCGCTATTTATTGATATGTCATTGATAGCAAAAAGCTAACCCTTTTGTAAAGAGTTAGCTTCTCATTAAATGTTGCTTAAATTAACTTTACAACAAGGTGTTAGAATAAGTACTTCGCAGTAATTGAAAAGTTTCTTCCCGCCTGCGTATAATAATCATCTTCCTCTTGAAGTCCGTTTACATCACTCCAGTTGTAGTATTTTTCATCGGTTAAGTTGAATAGTCCTGCGCGTAAAGTAAGATCTTCAATCGGCACGTAATAAGCGGTTAAATCCACCACTGTTGAGCTGTCAGGGGTAAACATATCATTCTCATTACCCATAAAGTCTGTTGTAGCGGTCACATCGCTCTGCTTTTTCTTCGCGGTATAAGCGATTTTTAGTGATGTTCCCCACTTACCTGCTGGCTGATCATAGTTTAAGCCAACAACTGCGTTCCATGGGTTGATAGAGTTCAGTGCATTGCCCTCTCCATCTTCACCTTCGGTATATGCAGCCGCAAAACGCGTTGAAATTCCTTCTGGTGTGCCGACTAAACGATGCCAATCAAGGGTATTTGACACCTCAGCCCCTTTGATCGTTGCCTTATCTATATTGATATATTGGTACTGATACAATCCATCTGAAACACCGGTGAATTGGTAATCAATGAAGTTATCGTAGTCACTGTAATAAACAGCAAATTCAGTAAACGATGCCTCAGTTTCAATACGCCAACCTAGCTCATAAGAGATACTTTCTTCCGCTTCTAATTCAGGGTTAGGGATACTTTCGTAACCATGGGTTGGGTTGCCGTAAGAGTAAAATAACTCTTGAAAGTCCGGCGCTCGGAAACCTTGGCTTACCTGTGCAAATAGTTTGTGGTGCTCACTCACGCTATACAGTGCACCTAACCGCCCTGTTACCGCTGAATCAGAATATTTATTATAGAGGCTAGTATCGTAACCACTTTCAGGGAGGTTATCACCAGGATTGGTGCTAAATGAATCAAATCGCACGCCTGGTGTTAAGATTAAGTCATTGATGACAATTTCATCTTGCACAAAAAATCCGTAGTTCAGCTCTGAAGCCTCAGGCATATAGAATATCTCTTGATCATCATAACCCGAGTTATATTCCAAATTAGTATTGCTAATATCCTTAGACTCAAATGAAGCACCGTATACTAAGTAGTGCTCACTGTTACCTACACTGAAAAACTTATCTAATTGAATATCAGCCTGAACACCTTTATCACTATAAACGTAATCTTTTGTCTGTTCATTACCACTGGACACAAAAGTACGATCAGTAATGCTGTTTTGCTCTTTAGCAAGGTAATCAATTTGCCATGTCAATTCATCAAAAATTGCAGTCTTGGCTGTTAAGATATGTTTCAAACCAATACGGTAACGATCACTTTGATCATCACCAGCATAATTTGTGTAACTGTCATCGGTTAACTCTGTATCAATACTGCTATTTACATACTCACCTGTAAACTCTAAACGGTTAGTTTCGTTAAATTGATACTGCAATTTCACTAATAGGTTATTTGCTTCGTTATCTTGCTTATCAGGGCTGCCAAAGTTATCAACTTCATGACCATCTTTGCGTGAATAAGCGACTAAGGTTTCCAGTTTACCTAACCTGTTAGCTAATGCGACCGACTCAGAAAAAGAGTTATCAGCAGAGGAGTAATTAAGTTTAAGATGACCACCGTAATTTTTATCGTCACTTAAAAAATCACTTGGTCCTTTAGTGGTAAAGGCAACAATACCACCAATTGCATCACTACCCTGTAATGATGAAGCCGCCCCTTTGACAACCTCAACCGATTTCAGCATATCCATATCAACATCAACACGGCCAGAATTGATAAAGGAGTATTCGTTTTCAAACTGATCGGCCTGTGAAACACCATCCACGATTATTTTGATTCGATTACCAGAAATACCACGAATACTGATGCCCTGTACGCCTTGGCGAGAATCAGATTCAATATCAACGCCCGGTGTATAATCAAAAAGATCCGCCACATTATTGATCATATCTTTTTCGATGGTTTTATCGGAGATAACCGCTACCGAAGCTGCCGTGTCTTGAATACTTTGTTGGCTTCGTGTTGCTGATACTTGCACCTCATCAAATGAGAATACAGCCTCATCAGCAGAAACCGAGCTAGAAATGGCAATCGCAACGCAGACTGCTAATCTGTTTTTACTAAACATTCTATTTTTATTAAGCATTGTGCTTCCTTATTCATTAAAATTGTTCATCCTTGATCGTTCACTTACAAAGGATAAAGAAAAGTTTTTTAACCATGACCTTTGTTATTGTGGCCACCTTGCAGGTGAGTAATGTCTTGTAGTTCATCACCCGTTAGCTCAAACGCTTTACCAAACCCTTTCACATAACGCCCTTTCAGTGGTTTTAATTGATAGAGGTTGAAGTCATTAAGCTGACTTAATTGCGGGATCATGTCACCAAAACGTGCCTCTAAGGCATTGAGTCCTTGCACACCTAAATCACTTTTCTTATCGATACAATTGGCCTGACTTTCATAGCTTAAACGACGACGTGCAAAGATAGATTTAGCAGCCGATTCATCATCAAGCATCATAAATGCAACCGATTTTGCGGTTTTTAGGTTTTGTCCGTGCTGGGCAATATCACTGATAAGAATGAAATACCCTGCCTCGGTATAAGCGAAAGGGGCATAACTCGCGTGTGGTAACCCATCATTTAATGTCGCTAGCTGTAAACTTTGGCAATGCTCACGAAATTCATGTATTTCAGGTATTAAACGTCCCTGTAAACGTGCTTGTTTATCAATCATGCACAAAGTCCCTGCTGTAAAGTATGAAAATTAGTGACTTGTTGTGGTAATAACTGACGCTTTTTATCGCGACCAAGGTAAACCTTAAATACGCACTCACCAGCAGGGTTATAAAAACCGATATAGTGGGTTTGCATACCATGAAAAGGTTTACTGACGAAGGCGATTTGTTCCACAAGATCCAAACGCAGATGTCCGTGTAATCCCGCTTTTCCCATAATGTTGTAATAACCGTGGTCAAGCTTGCCCTTTGGAAAAGCCGCTTTAAATTCAAAGATTGACCCAAATGAATGCACGATAGTAGTGACATTTCCCCAATCAGGTAATTGCGTTAAAATTGCCTCCGCGTGTTGACCAGAACAGGTAGTGACTAGCTCTGCCGGCAACGCAATCGTCGCCTCTCCTTCTGTCAATCCCTGACTTTGTGCAAAGCTTGCTAAATTTAACCCGGGCTCTTCTATTAATGCTGCATTAAGTAGCGTTTGAACCTCTTGTAGGCTTTTATTTAAAAACATAGTTTCTCCTTTAAGCGGCATGATGTGGATGCATCGAGCCTGATTTTTGATTGTTACTGTTTTGGATAGTTTGAATAAGGTTTTTGTGCTAGTGTGGTCGCCCAAAATTGACCTGCTAGCGTAAGTGTTAGGTAATCTTCATTTACCTTTACCAGTTGATTTTTTTGCCATGCTTCAAACAGTGGCATCAATCCCTCGAAGTAAGGTGCATTAGCCGCCTGATTGAGCGTACGTTTAGCAAGTACGCCCCTATCGAATGCGGCTTTAACACTATTGATAAGGTGTGCATTGGGCGCTGCATGCATCGCACCCATTACTGGGAATTGACGTGCTTTTATTGCCTTGATATAGGTGTCCATATCACGACTTTGCATAACGCTTAAACCGCCAAAATTACCACCAGCTCCTGCACCGATAGGTAATATTTCAGCAGTCGTTTTAGCTAAGCTGTTGTAAATGCTACGTTCACGGTTATCACGCGCCCAATGGTTAACACTTAAACAACGCTGATGATGTTTTGCCATGAACTCCACGCCCATCTTAAACATGCTTGATTTTGTCGCAGTATCTGCGGGGTGCGGCAGCTTTCCTTGCTCGACGGATAATGCCATTGGCATACCTTTCATCTCGATAAGTTGGTAAAGGTCTACGCCGTTCACCCCTGATTCAAGGTAGGTTTCAAGATCTGTTTTCCAATTCTGTAAATTTTGATGCGGCAAACCATAGAGTAAATCGATTACCACTGGCGCACTATTGTAAGCGACCATCTCTTGTAACCTTTGCGCTACGTAATCACCATCATCTAAACGCTTTGCACTGCGGCGCACCTTAGTATCAAAGCTTTGTACGCCAAATGAGAAACGGTTAAAGCCGCCCTCTAATGCCGATTCAAACTTCTCGTCGTTAAAACGATTTACACGTCCCTCTAGCGTAATTTCACAATCAGGCGTTAGTGGAAAGGCGCTACGAATTTTATGACCCAGTTGTAAGAGTTGCTCTGCAGAAAGATCCGTTGGTGTACCGCCACCGACATATACGGCTTGAAAAGGAGCAGATTGAGTCCATTTTTGCGCCGCTTTCCAAGAGATCTCTTCCATTAATACTTGAAAATATTCGGCCATCATCTTTTTCGAGGACGCATATTGGAAAAAACTACAAAAAGTACAACGCACACGACAGAATGGAATATGAATATATAAACAGCGCGCTTTAGTCGTATTTTCGTTCACCGTCTCAAGCGCACTTGCCAGCGATTGCTGCACCTGATCTTGGGCAACAAAGTGCATGTTGCCACCCGCATGCGCAGACTTTTTTCGACAGAAAGCAAACTTTAATGGGTCGGGTGTTGAGAGCCCCACTAAATTTTCATCGCTGCTATCAATTTCAAACATTCACATTCACTCCCTTTTAATAATTATCATTTTTGAGAGCGCTATCTTAACTGCAATAAACCCAAATGCAAATGATAATTGATCTTATTCGCATTTAGGGTATTATCAGCTAAAAATGACAATCGTTTAAATAAACTGGAGTACAAGTGCTTTTTCTTAGATATCTGTTTTCAATTATCTTTTCTTTTCTGATTCATAGCCTTGCGTTTTCTTCTGCGCCACCTCCAAGCCTATATTTAGACTTGAATGCAACCCAGAAAAGCAGCATTGCGATACAATTAGTTACCCCTGTAAAAGCAGATGAACAGCCCCAAAAACCGATAAAAGAGCAACAAACACCGGTTAAAAAGGATGTCTCCACACCGCAACAAGTGGTCGAAAAAGTAATGCCTAAGCCGGTAGAAAAAACTGAAAAAGTAGTTAAAAAAGTCGACAAAAAACCTGTCGTTAGACCAGTAAAGAAGGAAATTAAGCGGCTAGAAAAAGTACAACAGAAGCGTTCAGTTAGCAAAACTGACACTAAAATTGCTACCGAAGATGAAATTGAAAAAGTAACGCAACATGAGCCACAAACAAAGCCCAAGAAAATACCTAAGGAGGTAAGCAAGGAGGCACAACAACCCCCTCAAAAAATAGACAAACTAATACCGCCAGCAGCAAGTGCCAGCACAGCTAAACAAAGCGCACCAAAAATAGTCGAGAAAATCACCTTTAGTGCACGCCCTGCGCCTATTGCTTATCCCCATAGTGCAAAAAGACGCAATATTGAGGGCATTGTATTGGTTGAGGTTTGGTTAGATGAGCAGGGAAAACAGACAAAACAGCACATCATCAACTCTTCTGGACATCAAGTTTTAGATAAAGCGGCCCTAAAAGGAATACGTCAGTGGCAGTTTTCTCGTCAACAGGATTCAGGCCAAGCTATCGCCTATCGTGTACAAGTTCCTATCAATTTTGGATTAAATTAATCATGCAAATTATCACAGCAATTCAGTCTCAACTCGGTGTCATGACCTGGCCATTATCAATAATGTCAGTCATTACCCTGATGATTATATTAGAAAGAACCCTCTTTTTATCGCTCAATTCACGCACCAAAAGCCGCGCGTTGCTAGTTAAATTACGCGCGCTTAATTTAAGTGATGGTAAGTTGGTTGAGAGTTTTATAGCAGAACACCTACAAGGTAAATCTACTTTTTCACAGGGATTTGAGATGCTGTTACTACATCGTAATTTTTGCAAAAGCTTACGTGAAGAAACAGTTAATATCTGGCTTCAGAAAAAACGTCATAGCTATACCAGTGGTTTAAGAATATTGGCCATTATTGGTGTTATCGCGCCTTTAGTTGGGCTATTAGGCACTGTGATTGGCCTGATCGATATGTTTAAAAACCTTGCCGCGACACAGGGGGGGATTGAACCTGCATTACTTGCCGATGGATTAGGGCTGGCAATGTCGACCACTGCTGCAGGATTGATTATTGCGCTACCTGCGATTACCGGCGCACAGCTACTAAATATGTGGGCAGATAGCCGCTTAGCAACCATCGAAAATGGATTAAATCACTGCAACCTTCTAATTGAAGGCGTGTGTTTAAAAACATCAAAATGCAAAAAAACGACTGCTACTGAGTGCTATCCAGTACAGGAGTACGCATGATTCAGTCACGCAGCGATGCAACGGCCATTAACCAGACACCGGATTTAACGCCGTTATTAGATATTATTTTTATCGTGATGGTGTTTTTATTACTGACCGCCAATATCACCGTAAAAACCTTGACCCTTGATGTACCTAGCACTGAGCACAGTGACGTTTTACAGACACAAAATGAACAGGTGATTGCCATCAGTTTACTGGCTGACAACAATCTGTCGGCGCAGGGGAATGGATGGGCAATTGAAGAAATGCACTACCCCGATTTTGATGGGTTTAGTAAAACTCTACTCGGGTTACATAAAAAATTCCCTGAACGTCCGGTGGTTATCGCCTCCGATAAACTGGTGTCTGTTGAACGTATGTTGCAACTGCTCGCTTTTATGCAAAAAAACAATATTAATGCCACTAACATAATTATGGATGAACAAACATGAACATTAAAAAACGCCTTACACACCTTGTATTTCTTAGCGCCTTGGTAGTTAGCGCTGTTAACGTATATGCGAATACCAACAGCGAACGGATTATTAGCACTGGCGCAGGGTTAACTGAGCTGTTTTTTGCCCTAGATGCGCAACAAAGCCTAGTAGCGATTGATATGACCAGTCGTGATTATGCACAAAAAACTGGGCTACCACTGGTTGGCTATCATCGCCAGTTATCATCGGAAGGATTGATGTCATTAGCTCCAAGTATATTAATTGGTACCGATGAGATGGGCCCAGAAAGCACACTGAATATGCTTAAAGCGAGCAATGTAGAGGTGATTACCGTGCCCACTGGTAATACTATTGAACTACTCGAGCAACGTATTGATACGGTTGCGTCATTAACTGGTAAGCAAGTACAAGCTGTCGCACTCAAAAAATCGTTGCACCAAGATATTGAGCAACTTGAAAACAGCCCGCTATCCACACAACCCAAGGTACTCTTCTTAATGTTGAATAAAGACAGAGCGCCAACAGTAGGCGGCGAGAACACATCGATTAATGAAGTCATTCGCTTATCGGGTGCATTAAACCCCGCTGCAGAACTTATCGAGTCATACAAACCTATCTCCTTTGAAGGGATTATTAAAATGAATCCAGATTATATTCTGGTTAGTCAGAGAGCTTGGGATAGCTTTGGTGGGAAACAACAAATATTAGCAAAACTGCCACTATTAGCGGCGACACCAGCTGGCATGGAAGGACAAATCATAGCGGTGCCAAGTAGTGCAATAATCGGTTTTGGGCTGCAAAGTATTGAACTTGCTAAACAGCTAAATCACTCTTTTCTTAATACACAGGGTTAATTTTCAATGTCTGTTAACTTCCCTCCCCTTTCTAGTAAACAACTCTTATTGCTCGGTGTTATCGCGTTATATTTTGCGATCGTCTGCTCGGTCACATTAGGCCCTATGGATATTTCAATTGCACAAAGTATGGGGGCACTGTTACCTGAAAATTTAAGAGGAAACTGGTTGAGTACTGAAATACCTACTCATATTGCATTGGTTATTCAACAAATCAGATTACCAAGAACACTGCTCGCGATTGCAGTGGGCGCAATTTTAGCCATTTGTGGCACGGTCATGCAGGGGCTATTCCGTAATCCGCTAGCAGACCCAGGTATCATTGGTGTTAGCGCAGGCGCATCTTTAGGTGCCGCCATTGCGATAGTTCTGTTTGGCAGTTTAGCGCAAAGTTATCCGATGTTATTAATGTTCGGCACCGTGCCACTGTTTGCTTTTTTAGGCGGCGCATTAAGCACGATTTTAGTTTACAAACTGGGTACAAGCTCAACGGGTACATCGGTCACCATGATGTTACTTGCCGGCGTTGCGATAGGTGCATTGGCGGGTGCTGGGTTAGGTTTACTTAACTATTATGCCGATGATCAAGCACTACGAGACCTTTCTCTGTGGTCGATGGGCTCATTAGCGGGTGCAAACTGGGGAAATTTAAGTCTCGCTTATGGCGCATTAATTGCTTTGTTTATTCTATTTTATCGAGATGCTTCTGCGCTTAATGCGTTGTTATTGGGCGAGTCGGAAGCACGCCATTTGGGCATTAAAGTGCAAGCGTTAAAACGTCGTTTAATTTTACTGGCAGCAGCAGGTGTTGGTGTCACCGTGGCTGTTGCTGGCATGATAGGTTTTATCGGTCTGATTGTTCCTCATCTAGGACGTATGATCGGTGGTCCAAATCATAAATCACTCTTACCACTGTCGATGTTATTAGGTGCTCTACTGCTATTGGTTGCGGATATGATTGCGCGCACCATTGTCGCTCCCTTAGATATGCCTGTAGGTATTGTCACCGCACTACTTGGTGCCCCCTTCTTTATCTGGCTATTGGTTAAACAGAAAGGACGTATTTAATGCAACAGAACTCAGCACACAACCCTACACAGAACCCTGCAACCTTAGCATCAGCACAGGCGGCACTAAGCTTTAAAAATTTACACCTTGAATTGGGTAAAAAAACTATTCTACGTAATGTTTCTGCGCAGTTTAATTATGGTCAATTAACCGTACTGCTTGGCCCTAATGGCACCGGGAAAAGCTCGTTACTAAAAGTCATAACCCAAGAGTTACCGATCCGTGGCGAGGTGTTTTTTAACCAAAAAACAGTTCAAAATTGGTGCTCTAGAGCGCTTGCTAAACAGGTAGGAGTGTTACCACAATCAAGTAGCCTAGTATTTAACTTTTCGGCACAAGAGGTGGTTGAACTCGGTGGTATCGCACTGGATTGTGCAAATGCTGAGATACAGCATTTGGCAAAACAAAACATGCAACGCACGGATACCCAGCATTTAGCAACACGCTCATACCCGAGTTTATCTGGCGGCGAAAAACAGCGAGTGCATTTTGCACGTGTATTAACTCAACTAGAGCAAAGCGGTGCTAAAAAAGTATTACTGCTCGACGAGCCAACCGCAGCACTCGACCTTTCTCATCAGCATCAAACCCTCACCCTTGCGAAACAACTCGCAGAGCAAGGAGCTGCAGTTGTAATTGTGATGCATGATCTTAATTTAGCAGCGCAATATGCGGACCGAGTGATGATCTTAAATAACGCTAATATTGTCGCCGATGGCACACCATGGGAAGTACTCACCGAAGACAATATTGAACAGGTTTATCAATGTAAAACACGGGTTATCGCACATCCCGATTTAGGTTACCCGATGGTGATCAGTGCTATTTAGATAGTGATTAGCAGTTAGTTATAAAAATAAAAAAAGGAATAATAGATGAACAATTTAGTGATATGGGGCGCAGGCAGTGGACTTGGTGCAGCAATGGTTGATTACTTCCACGAGCAAGGTTTTACGATAACAGCAATAGGCAGAGATCCCACTAACAACGCACGTATCAACGAACTTAATATTAACGCAATAAAGTGCGATGCTACCGATAAGCAACAGCTTCAACAAACTGTGGCGAAACTTCCCCAAGGGGTAGTACATATCTCCACTATGGGTAGCTTTAATGCAGAAGTTCCTGTTGATTATATCGGTCATCGCCATTTAATTGATGCTCTAGCGTTGCATTCAGCATCACGCTTGATACTCATAACATCATTGGGTTGTGGCGATTCATGGCAGTATTTATCTGATGCGGCTAAACGTGGTTTTGGAGGTGCGGTACGTGAAAAATCTCTCGCTGAAGCATGGTTGCAAAGCAGCACACTCGACTTCACTATTCTACGCCCGGGTGGCTTGAAAGATGGTGCCCTCACCCATCAAGGTGAGTTATCACAACATCAAGAGATACATGGCCAGATCACCCGCGGTGAAGTAGCAAGATTAACCCACCAGCTATTATTAAATACGGAGAGTATTGGCGAAATTTACCAATGTGTGGATGCGAGTCTTAGTCGCTAGTATTACCTACACATAAAACACAATGTGTAGCTTCTGAGCAAAAACCTATCTCCACTAATACGGTCATATTAGTGGAGATAAAATAGAAATTTTGTACATCAGTGAGGACAACAATCCCTTTTATCACCTTGAGTGGGTAAAAACCGATCTTTTTAAGTCAATTTAACTAAACCATTTAATATCAACAGGCTTATAATTCAAACAATACATCACTGCGAATAATATATTTGGTCCCTGCGACAATACCTTCTGAGCCATGTAAGCAATGTAATGGGTGTGTACCATGAGGAAAACATAAAACACTGCCTGCTGGCGTTCGAACATTGACGGTTTCTGAATTGTCGTAGCCTCGCGCGGGAAGCGCTGGGTTGTCACTATTGATCAGAAACTGTGTATGGCCACCCTCGTAATCATCCGTTAGGAAAATCAAAAACGTATACATACTCCAACGATCATCATAGGCATTAGCGATTAACTCACCATCGATAATGCGGCTACCAGGCCAAGAACCATCAGTATGCGTTGCAAAAAAATCACCTTGTTGATACTTATAAAAGCGACAGCGTCCATTCAGCCCCAAGGGTTGCTTACCCAAAAAGTTGTTATTCTTATCAGTGAACTTATCTTTACAGCGATTCCAGATCATATCAGCAGTAGTATCATCAGTGACCCAGGTTAAGTTATTATTATGGCGCACGGTACGTGGCAAAGAAACAGCTGCATCTTCGGTATAACCCAGCGCTTCTGTTGCTTCAATAATCGTTTCGCATTCTGCCTTGCTAAGGACATTGTGTAACTGGAATGCACCGGGCACTGAAGGTACCTCCTCACGCTCAACTTGCGCAGGAGAAGTAGCGCTCAGTTGCATTGGGTTTTCAATGCGCGAACCCCATAAAGGCAGATCGTGACGCATGCTACCCGACTCTCGAGCAGCAATAAAAAAGTGTTGTTTGTTCATAAATGTTATCTCTATATTAGATCGAAATATAAGACTGAAATATAAGCGGAAATACATTTCGAAAATGTTGGTAGTGCTCAAAGTAAACTAATAATGTGCAATATCAGTTTATTAATAATCTGATGCTAGCGCCCAGAGACCACTTTAACTTGCGCAAATTGTCGATGCCCGTCAACTGAACCATGATAGCCATAGCCACTCTGCTTAGCGCCAACCCATGGTGCGTCGCCATCACCACCTTGACCTTGGTTGATGCCGACCATGCCCGCTTCTAATTGCTCTGCGACTTCATTTGCACCTTTACCACCATAAACAACCGCACCTAATCCATATTCAGTATCATTAGCACGTTCAATCGCCTCTTCAATGGTATTAAATCGACTAATTGCTACAACCGGCCCGAACGTCTCCTCATTTTCTAAAGACATCTGTTTGTTCATATTAGTGATCACCGTTGGCATTATGTAAGGAGTAGCCTGCTCCACCTGCCCTAATATAAACTGCGCGCCCTTATCCTGAGCATCTTGAAGTTGCGCCACAATTTTACTGTGCTGTTTACTGTTAATGATCGGGCCAATATTTACATTGGGTTGATTCCAAGGCCCTACTTGATATTGCTCGGCAATTTGCGTGACGTAGGATTCGAATTGCGCTGCCACACGTTGATCAACATAAACACGCTCAATCGAGGTACACATCTGCCCGGCATTTTCAAAAGAACCCGCAACAGCAAAACGCGCCGCTTGCTCAAGATTGGCATTGTGCATCACAATCATCGGATCATTACCACCAAGCTCCATCACTAAACGTTTTAGGTTAGTCGCACTGCGTTGCATAATGTCGTGCCCAACCGCTTTTGACCCAGTAAAAGCAATCATATTGACATCGTTACTTTCAACCAGTTGTTGACCGACTTCGCCATCACCATGGGCAATGGTTAACACACCTTCTGGTAAATTTTTTTGCAAAGCATTAAATAGTGCATCTGCAATTAGTGGTGTTTCTTCAGAGGGCTTCCAAATCACACTATTACCAGCAATCAGCGCGGGTACGATCAGATTGGTGGCCATCATCAGTGGATAGTTCCAAGGTGAAATAACGGCAACCACCCCTAATGCTTTGTATTGAAGTTGCGTATTACCCGAAGTGTGGCGTGCTTTTAATGCATTAAACGACGCATCAGCTAAGTAACTTCCCATGTATAATGCACCGGAAACCTCACCACTCGCACGACGGATATCTTTGCCCATCTCTTTAGCCAATAACTCAGAAAGCGTGTTAGCTTTCGATTCAATCGCTTGGAAAGCCTCAGACACCCGTTTTACACGCTCCGTTATCGCCATCTTTTGCCATGTTTTTTGTGCAACAGCAGATTGGGTAATTAATGTTTCAATTTGCTGTTTTGTTTTAACAACAACCGAACCCAGTACTTTGCCATTACTTGGATTAAATGAACTAATTTCTTGCATTATAAAACCTCGATATCGAGATATCTCGATATTATTAATGTTTAAAAAGGGATATCCATGATATCCCACTAGTACCTACCCCATTAAAGAAATGGCGTTGGTATTATAATATGTCACTTAACTGCGCTGTGAATGCACGAATGTTTTGATCATCTCTTTTATAATATGTCCACGCGCCAATACGTTTAGAGCTCACTAACTTCACGCGTTGCAGACTTGTCAGATAAGCTGAAACGGTTGACTGCGATAATTGTGCTTTCTCTTGAATAATACTCACACAAACCCCTTCCACATCAGCGTCAACCAATTGTTCAGAAACATCAAAATTAGCTTTGGGATCTTTCAGCCAACGCAGAATATCCATTCTAATGGGATTATTTATTGCTTTTAATGTTTCTGTTAAATCAATCATAGTGAGCCATTTAGTTTAAAACCGAGAAAGATCAAATTATATGGAACATCTCTCAAGCATACAATAAGGAACTAAACACAGTCCGCATTAAGGGTGCGTACTTATCATTTCTTATTTATCTGAACGACATCAAGATAACACAATATCGGGATATTGCGATATGAAATTTCAAATCTAGGGTTTTATTACCAGCGTTAAGCTAAATGCCTAACCTTCATAAACACGCCAGACTTTGCATTTTCTCTATCGTAATGACACTTTTAATGGCATTGCCATGGATCGCTGCTAATTTTAATAAAACAAACTATTATTGTAATCACAATGATTTTTAATAAAGAAATAGGAGCGTTTATTATGATGGAAATTAAGAACCTATTAACGATGGATGGCAATATTGTATTTGGGATTGTTAATGAGAGGTTACGTGTAGAGTGCACTAGCTTAGATAAACTTATTAACCGCTATGATCTCGATGGCGCAGCATTATCAGCAAAAATGCAAGCATTAGGCTATCACTATGATGCGATTACCAATCAATATAAAGCAGATTAATCAGCCCTTTAAATATTACTATGTCATCGCTATTTTAAGTCGTAAACGTTAAGACGGCCTCGAACATGATCATAAAACCATTCAAGGCCGTTTCAGTAGTTCTTACATTCAGTACCTGATATCAAGCTAAACTACATTTACCCAAATCATCCTTTTCGCCCCCATACATTATTAAAAGCTTTCTTTAACCAGTCACTCTTTTCACTAAATTTTGAACAGTTCAATAACCACTTATTTCAGCTAGACGAGGTGAACTTCAGGGATGAAATAGTACTGATATAGAATAATTCAGTAACAACAATTGATCTTTTTTATTACTTCAAGGTAGGGACGAGCAGTTAAATTCATTCTAGGTCTTCCTTAATGCACATATTCCAATATTCCAACGAGTTACATGAAAATTAGAGCGCGATATATAATTGCAATTATTTCTAGAGTATTAAATTTACAAGCTATATAGCATGGGCTCGTCAATTATGAGCAACACGGCAGAAATTTTGTAAGTAAATAGGCTGATAAATCAGCCTAAGTTAGTTAACACGCTAGCTTATTAAATCACGACGAACAACTAAGGTGAGATATGCCCCCTACCTTAAATAATTCACGTGGTTTCAATCGATAGTATTTGTCTTCCACGTCCTTCGATTGCTCTGAATATGGCTGTGTCATGACCTCTTGCAACTCTCGAATTAAAGTGTAATTTCCCGCCGTTGCTTGCTGATAAGCCGGCATAACAAACCATTCTCGTAAAATGTACTTTGGATTAACCAGCTTCATCTGCCTAGAAACTTCTGCAAGCGTTCGGGGCTTAATAGCATTCGCATCACAATCAAGGTTTAACAGCATTTTCCATTTTACAAACCACTCAATCCAACGTGTGTCGACCTGATGGGTGTCTGACCCATGCCCACTATTGTAAAAGCTTTTTTTCAATGGGCGAATGTCGTCCGGTATAGACGACAACTCTCGAAAGAAAATAGTATAATCAACCGACGTTTGTATCATGAGCGTTTGTAGCTCGTTGAGCAGTGTCATATGAGAATCACTATTCAAAGTACTAAGGCCAAGTTTAGCAGCCCACATATTTTGCATTTCCGTATGCATGACGGTTGAAAAGCCACTTTGAATCTCATCGAGTGCGAGCGACTGCTCTTGTTGTGACGCTAATAATGGGCGTAACGCCGAACAAAACATGTCGAAGTTACTTTGTGCAGCCTTGGGTTGGTTCATGAACGAATAATGATTGCCGCCGCCAGTCCAAGGCTGATATTGCGGATTAAACACGTCACAGAATCCGAAAGGACCATAATCAAGTGTATATCCACCAGCGGCACAATTATCACTGTTAAAGTTCCCCTGGCAAAAACCGACGCGGATCCAGTTCGCTATTAGTGATGTGAGGCGGTGACGAAACTCACGCGCTAACAACACGACTTTTTCTGGGGTGGTAAGTTGACTATCGACAACATCACCGTACTCACGATCAATCAAATGCAACACAATCTTTTCGAGCTCTTGTATCGCATTTGGGTGATCATTTTCGCGGGTACGGCGAGCAAAAAGTTCAAGCTGCCCAACACGAATGAACGACGGAGCAACACGCGTTGAAATGGCGACGGCTTCAGAGATAAGCATATCGGGGTGCTCCGAGCGTGTACCTTCAGAGTACCACTGCCGTTTAACCGTTTCCGTTTTTGAAACGTACAAACTTAAAGACCGAGATGTGCAGACACCAAGTGCATACATATGCTCCTGAGCCAAGAACTCGCGGATACTTGAGCGTAAAACAGCACGACCATCCCCACCACGGCAATAGGGTGTGCGACCGCCACCTTTTAGTTGCATTTCCCAACGTTGACCATTAATAACGCTCTCAAGGACAGAAATTGCGCGTCCATCTCCATATCCGTTACCCGTTTGAAACGGACATTGATGAGTAAATTCAACGCCGTAGATAGAAAGTGCGTATCCCGTTGACCAACCGACCTTGCGTATCGGCTCGGGCACCTGTGAAATATCGCCGGAGAACAAACGGACGAAATCGGTGGACTCTGCCATCGCGTCTTGAAAGCCAAGCTCAGAAAAAAAGAGTTTGCTGTGTGCAATATATTCAGGGTCTTTGATGGGTGTCGGGTTAACCGGGACATAATGGCCACTGAAGACTTGTCGTGGTTCATAATCGTTGCCGTTTTCTGTCGCATCAGGATCACAGTTGAGCGTGTCCATAAGCGAATAGTTTGTCAACTTAGCAAGATCGTTCAACGTCGATATAGTCACGGGGATATTCTTAGGCTGTCGGTTTGTCATTATTTTTTACACCAAGGATCGTCAAGATAAATGTTAATGGCTTGTATCTTACCTTCTTATTCTGGAGAGTTCTGTATTTTGTAGTCGCGAAGTGATTTTGTGACAAGAATAGAGAGTTTAAAAACCCAGGAAGAAATAGTAACTAACTGTATTTAAGCACCTTTAAATAAAGTAATACCTATCGCCATAATAAAGTTGGCACATTTATGATGATGAAAATTATTAATCGTTTAAGTATAGATGGCAACATAACACCGAGCGTTGTTATCGGGATGTTACAAACCAATACAAAGACTTGGACAAGTTGATTGACCACTATCATTTAAATGGCGCAGCATTATCACTAAAAATTCAAGCTTTATGATCCCCCAATGATGCGATGACCAGTCAATATAAAGCTGATTAATATGTTCTAATTAAAGGACTCATCGTCGCAGATAAGCCCTGTTTAAATGGATATAAAAAACTCATTTTAAGGTTTCATTTCCCTTCCCATTTAAGTATCTAAACACAAATAAAACAATCACTTGCTTAACAAATTATTCTTTTTGTTGTAATAGTTAACTTAAAGATTGCCGAGTTCTTCCACACTCAGACCAGCGATACCGAGTGTTTTTGGAGTGCGTAACGCTTCGGTTGCATAGTCTCGGTTCATGAGCACCGATGTTAGTTGGATAATGGCATCAATGGTCGGAGTTTCTACACCGATCTGTTTCGCCAGTTCAGACATGAAGACCAGACCATAACCTACATCCTCATGAATATAGCGATGATCAAGCTGTGCTTGGGCTGGAATGCCTATAAACCCCGGCGCTTTTCGATACGCTAAGCCGTAGTCATTTTCCAGCATATAGCCCTGTCGAATACCAATTTCTGGATCCGAGAGAACGCTAATACCTAGACGTTCACCGATAGCAATTCGTTCCCGATCGGCAGCCTCAATGAGTCGTCCAACTGCATCACTCACTCCCTCTTCATAGAATAAGAAATTATCTGCGCCTTCAATACGTGCTGCGTTAGACAATGATACGGCCGGATGAATGATCGGATTAGCATTTTGTAGGCTAGTCTGGATCACATTGTGTGCGGGCTCTATTGCCGGATAGACATCTGCAATCATTTGTAATATATCAGTAGTATCTCGGCTAGGCAGCGCAGCCAGAAGATTACCCGCTTTCAACTTGAGAAATACGTGCACCCGCCCCGCTTCAAGTAAACGAACTGCATATTGTAACGTGTGAGTTTCTGCAAAGCGTACGGAATTATCATCAAGCGCCAAGCCAACGGCCTGCTTGAATTCCAATGAACCAGCACAAGATCCTGGGCTAATAATAACGGTTTGTCCTGCCTTTAGTTTACCTATACAGGCTTCAGCGAAAGGGATTGTGCTAAATGCCGGTCCTACGACATAAATTAGATCGGCACCTTTTAGTGCTTTATCAATATCATGACCTGCATACACAACAGGGCCAAACCCTGAAATAACGCCTTCAGCATAGATACCCCCTTGATTGGCTATCGCCTCAATATTTTCGGGAAACTCTGGGAAATCAAAAAGCCTGACAGCGTGTCCATGACAGGCGTAATCAAAGGCGGTTACTGAACCTCCTGCACCAGCTCCTAATATCGTTATATTCATTTATTTTCTCCGTATCACATTGATTGAGTACGGGTTATGTATACGCCACATTTATCAATTTAAACAGGCGCCAAAAAGCAATTTTAGGGGGGAAGGTATCATGTTAGAAATTTACTGCATTGTTTAATTCAATAATGTTGCTTCACAGACATTGTAGCCACATTTTTAGTGAAATTTTGTCACTCGAAAGGTACCGTAATGTAAGTTCGACATTTCAACAATTTGATCAAATCAGACATGAGGGTATTATAAATGTCGATTATGTCTCAGTTAAGTCGCTTAGACAGGTTAAGTGGTGAGCTAATACCGAGCATAGACGTTTGCGGTAGTATATGGTCCATTTCTGGTAATCCTCTTCATTAGAAAACTCAAACTTTATTCTATTATTGTACTTGGCTAATATATTGGAGAGTCTAAAAACGACTTTTAAACTCTCAATCAATTTATTTAGGTATCTAATTACATCTTGAGATAAATGTTTATGCGTTAAATTGAGACGATCTACAACAGTTAAAAAAACATAAGTCCCTCTTCGCCCTAGTCGCCAGTCGATTTGTGCCAGGAAGTACCATAAAAACGATTAATTAGTTGCCAGTATTACTTAGTCACAACATTACCACGACTATATGTTTGGTCTGTATTCACAAAGTGAAAATATGCATGAGAAAAGTAATGCTTTATTAGTTTCATTAAGCAAAACACACTTGTGACTCTTTCTTATCAAAATTTTGTTTAATATTTCGATAAGCTAATCCGCTTGGATACCCACGTTGTTTGGTATAGGTTAAAGCACGTTGGGTAATTGCCTCATCACTGATAGAGTTAGTAATTGCAAATTCTCTGCAACCTTGAACTGATTTATTAACATAGCCTAATGTAATTAACTGTTTTGTTATTTCATCAGCGCAGGTTAAGACTGAAGAGGCTTTAACTATTTCACAACGTGCATAGTTATTGTCTTCAAATGAAACACCCGCAGCGCGAAGGTTTGCATCATCGCCAGGTATTTGCTGCGCGCCAAATAATGGAACATCCGTTACCCTTGCACTCGAGAAACTAGGTATAAACTCCGCCATATGATCAATAGCTCGCTCGGTGCGAAGTTTAACTTCATCCAAAGACCAGCCTTTATAAATTTTATCTAAAAAGGACTTGCCTAGCTTAGGTTGCGCACTGTTTTTATCATTAGCAATAGTTCCTTCATCAAATAAGGTGATATTTTCAGTCATACCGTGCAATTGTATTACGTTGTCTGGATAAGGGGTAAACTGTGCCATCCCATGAGGTGTACCACGCTCACCGTGAAAAATAACTTCAGGCCAAAAACTACCAGTTCCTTCCCATTGCGTTACATAAGCAGCCTTGAACTCGACAATTCGTTGCTTGTGAAAACCTGCTGCGTCGTCTATTTCACCGCTTTTAAAACCAGCAGCATTAATGATGTAATCAAAATATTCAACGGATTCTTGTTGGTTTTGCTCAAAAAACACTTTCCACCCTTTATCTTCTGTGTGCGTTAGCTGATTAACTTTAGTCTTCAGCAGGATTTTGCTTTTGGGGTTCTTTTCTAGCGATAGTACGGCACTCGCGCCCAATCGGAATACATTCCAACCAAATTCTTGTACAAGCACTAGTGGAAATTTAAGGGTGGATAAATCAACATGCTTAGCAATTGGAATCATCCACTCCTCTGATGTACTAGGTACTGCAACTTCATCGCGCTCTGCCAACTTTTGCATCTCTTCTAATTCAAATAAACGATAATAATCTTGCGCTGCACCCAGCACTTCATTATTAGCATCTTGCTGAATGAGTTGTTCATATTCATGTGTTAGCATTTTTAAGCGAGGTAATAATGCAAGCGCATCCCCACTGTCTCTTTTAGGTACAGCAATGACTGTCGGACGGTAATCAATAGAGTCAGGAAATAAACGCAGCGTTTCAATAGACTCTTTGAGTAAAGTGATACATTGGCTATCGGATATTTCACGATATAAGTTACCACCAGCATGCAAATGACAGATAGGAGGACCATTGACTAAGCTTGTTCCTTTTTCAAACAAGCTGACTTCAAGTCCTATTTCACTTAAGTATAAAGCAACAGAAGCCCCTGCTATGCCACCACCTATAATTGCGATTTTTTTACTTTTTTGTGAATTTACCATAATGTTATTTATCTGCCCTACTAAGATTATTTGCTAAAATTGATTGCTGATTTAGTTAATTTTCTATTAATTCATTTTCATTATTTGCCTCAAAAAGCGTACTGATGTTATGCGTAGTTTTCAACACTAATTCACATAAATAATAGATACTTAACTTATACGGTGAGAATGTAAAATCAGTTCATTTATATGTGCATTATTTTAATTATTGATACAAGTAGTAAATCCAAGGGCTGACTCTGAAATCATTAGTCCGGTGACTCTACTTGTAGAACAAAACTGTTGGGTGAGTGTTCATTGTTGGAATGTTCGAAGATCTTCTGTATTGAAAAGTTTAGCTTTAAAGAAGCAGAATTTAGTGTCGAAAGAACATAGTGCCAGTGAGCAAGAGAGTGAAAACTAAATAGTATCGTCATAAAAGTTATAAGGCGACCTGCCCGAAACCAAGCTAGAAAGCTAAGTCGCTAATGCCGATAGCGACTTAATAAATCAATTTAGAACTTGTAATTTAAGGCCTGATCCAGTTATAACCCCATTATTATTTAAGGGGCCATTCCTGATTACCATCAACGGCTACCGCTTGTAGGTCTAAACTAAAGCAATAATCACCCGGTTCATAAACATACACTTGCTTGGCTATCATTGGTAAATTAAATAGTGCTACTTGCTCTTTAGCTGCCGCTGTCGTTGCAAGTCCCCACATTTGATACACATCTCGATAGTCCAGTTTGCTGGAATAACTCATTGCCACCATCAAAAAATCATTATTTGACAGAGACTTAGCTTCATCAACACTAAAGGTACTAAAGCCTAGAGAATCTTTCTTTTGTACCCAAATTTCATCTGATTTTGTGGCTCTTTCAAACTCTCGTAATAAAATATGTACTCTTGCTAACAAATGCCAACCATTTTCGAGTGCATCATAGTGTTGCGAGGCCACTAGCATTTGCAGCATTGTCGCCATGCCGCTTGACCAGCTAGTCAATTGAGCCGCTTGCATATATGCAAAAGCATCACCTTGGTTAACACTGGCTTGTAATATGGCAAACTCATCATCAATGTTAAGATCTTGGCAGGATGGCAGTTTGCCCTGCTCAGTATAAGCACGCGACTTAGTATAATAAGAGTATGGATTAGTGGATGAATGCCCTTCATGACCATCGAATCGTAAACGACCTTTTTCAAGCCCATGACCTAGCTCATGAATATCCCCATGCCCTGTTGGATTAAACTCCCAGTAAGCGTCATATGGATTGCCCGAGCAACCATAACCACAGGAAGCTTGATCTGCATTCATATG
Source organism: Psychromonas marina (assembly GCF_030161115.1). Classification (GTDB taxonomy): domain Bacteria; phylum Pseudomonadota; class Gammaproteobacteria; order Enterobacterales; family Psychromonadaceae; genus Psychromonas; species Psychromonas marina. The sequence goes on along the minus strand of NZ_BSPQ01000009.1, from coordinate 72,238 downwards.
CTTAACCGTATCAAGTTCTTCAATTACCCAACCTTGGCTATTAGCAAAATCATGTATTTCAGCGACTTCATCAATGAATGGCCCTTTAAAACCGGCTAATAGATGCGGATAGTTGTGAACTTGCGTCATGATCGCCGTTTCCATTTTTTCAGGCGTATCCCATAACGGCTCAGCACTCATGGTCTTTTGCATTTTTACAAGGCTTGAATGCACTTCAAAATGATCAGTTGCTAACTCAGCCCAATCATATTGATTAGCGGCGAGATCCATTAAAAACTGTTCCCCATTTTTGCCCTTACGCCAATAAGGATGAAGCCCGACATTTTCAAATGCTAAGGTTGTTGGTAAATCTGTTTGATCAAACTTCACCTGTACCGGACCACCATAAGGGCTAGTGAATTTGATCGTTTCGCCAGCAACAATTTCAATGTGGGTCGATTGCAGATATTTTGGTCTATTGTAACTATTGCTATCAAATTCGTGCGTCGAACCCGCGCGTTGAGTATTAATAAATACCCACATACGCACATCACTGTTATCTGTTCGAGTTACTGTTAAGGTTTGCCCCGGTAGCGCATAAACGCCCGCAGAGCGAAATCCTTTTTTACTCGACAGCCTCACACTGTGATTAACAGCAGTGATATGACTAAAATCGGTACGACTAAAGTTACCGAGATCCTTCGGTGTCGCATTAATATCTCGATAGTGATAAACCATGTGATCAGAAAAATAGGCTTTCAGGTAACTAAGGGGATCGGTGCTAGAAACATCCATTGGATACTGAATAGTTTGACGGTAATTGTCGCCAAGGATGATCAGTAATTTGTATAACTGGTGATCATTTAGCGAAAACAGATCTTGTTTACTGCTATCAAATGCCTGAATCTTTTGACGCATAATTTTTACTGCATTTTGATAAGATTGAGAAAAAACATCATCGCAAGTATCAGCACAGTTAGCCAAATTAAAATCAATATTTTGAGTGTCCAATAATGTTAACCAAAGCTGCTCCTCTTCTAATGAGGTAAAATGCTCAAGCATTTCTTCTGCCGATACCCAATCAGCCTTATCCTGTGAAAAGAAGTTACCCGGACCACCTCGGCCTTGCATAGAAAAGCCCATTGGGTTTAATACTGTTTGAGTTAATGGAACGCTATTCCAAGAGTGAGGGTGCAAATAGAGTAGTGGCTGTTTAGCCCTTTGTAATTGCTCTATTAACGGGGCAACGGTTGCTATGGAAAATAACTCGGCAGACCCTGTAATCACTAAATCAGCTTCACTTAAACAGTTACTTAACATGGCCTCATCATTGCAGTTAACCACTTCCCAATTAGGGTATTGAGTACTGATCCAGCTTGTTATTCGATCTAACGCGCTACCATCTATCAAAAATAAACGTACTTGTTTATTGTCTTCATCTATTTGCTCTTGAGTTTGTGCTAAAAGCCAACCTAGAACACGCTTAAACGTCGTTTCAAAACCTGAGTTATTACCCTGCTGTAGACTAGAAATAATATCAGTACCAAAGGCGGCATTACGCTGGTTTTCGATATCACTGGTTGCTGCAAAGGTCAGCCCTTGATTACCGGTTACAATTGCAAATGCTTTCGTTTTTGGATAAGCATGCTCAGCACTTGCAAGAGATATAAATTGTGAATTTTTCCCTTGATCATAGACGATGGCATCATTTTGGTGGATGGTATTGAGTAGTGACTCACCATCGAGGCGATACTGTTTAATGTGCTCTATAGCGCGCTTGATAATTTTTGAATCAAATCCAGTGGCTAAGCTCGCATCACCGCTTTTTAAGGCAGTACTAACTTTATCGTTTAGCTTGAGACTGATGAAATCTGTGCTAGTTTGATTACTGCTATCTGTGACACTCAGTGATAAGCGAATATCTTGTGTGTCGCTTAGCTCTGTCGCATCAACTTGGACAGAGTTAATCGTCGCATTGATGAGTTTAACCTCAGTTCCCGTTAGCTGAGCCCATTCGAATTCAGTGTTGCCAACCGCATGTACTTTTACCTTGGCATTAATCGTAATCAACTCATCGGTCCATGCCTCATAAGTATCACTTAACTCAATCTCTGGCGCTGGTAGCGCAGGAGTATTCTCATCCGTTGGTGGGGTTAATTCACCGCTATTTCCATCAGGTTCATTTGTACCCGTACTATCTGACCCGCCACAAGCTGTAACGCCAAAGGCGACAAAAATCAATAACAACCATTGTTTCATTATGTATAACACTCCGTGTTTTTAGACGACTATTGTCGCTTTTACTGTAGTTTTGCATAGGTAGATAATGTAAAACTAAATTTAAGATCCATTTTTATTAAGTCATCAATTAATGATGTACATGGCATTATACATTCTGAATTAACCATCGCTCGTTTCTACTAACATTTTTATCCTAAACACCTGATATAACTAATTCTGCACCATCAGAATACAATGTGGATAGTATCGACCTAAAAAATGATCATTAAACAAAAATATGAATTAAAACTTTGAAGCATGGTGCCATTCAACACAACAGAGGGTATAAGAATAGATAATCTAAATAACGCTGATTTTAAGTTACTTTCTCGAGCGTAAATTAAGTAAAAAATAACCTAAACTGCAAAGCGATCTTCAACCACGTAAACGGCGACTAATCTCAATTATGTTTGATGTGATAGAAAACAAAAAATGTAGAGCAATGCCTTACGGTTTTAATAAAAACGACATGAAATTAGAGTCCCCTGCATTAAACCTTTATTTTAAAGCGTTAATTAACTGCGGGACTTTTTTTACAAAATCAATACAGCTTATGAGAACTTGTAATTAAAAATAAAAGACCCAACCACGTGATCAAGTATGCAAAGCACAAATATTGTCATTTACCGAACTTGCTTGCTGAAAGCGCAAAGAAAATTTATCATCTCCCTGCTCCACATTTGGCTCAACTTTTAAACAGGCAATTGATAGGCCTTCTCTCTCGACTGCAACATGGAATAAGTCATTCACAGTAAACAAGGAAATATGAAAATGCCTATGCAACAACGTATTAGTTTCATTCTGCTTTTAACCACTATTCTGACTGGGTGTACATCACTACCAGAAAAGGTAACGCATGTTACTGATCCTGTAATAAGCCAGCCAAATAGCACATTATCTGAATTAATTGACACTTATCGGCCTGAGCATTCAGCTAAAATGAGTGCATATTTATTGCAAGAATCTGGTTGGGATGCCCTCTCTCAACGATTAGCATTGGTAGAGACCGCTAAACACAGTATCGATATCCAATATTATATTTGGAACAATGATACATCAGGCCTCTACCTAGCAAGCCGTTTGCTGGTGGCTGCGAACCGTGGCGTGAGAGTGCGTGTCATGCTCGATGATTTTAATCTTAACGAACGTGATGATCTGCTTGTCTCTTTTGACAATCACCCCAACATTGAGATCCGCTTATTTAACCCAGTACCAACGCGAAGTGGTTTGATGAGATGGTTAAATATGGGAAGTGATTTTTCGCGTTTAAATCGCCGTATGCATAATAAGTCCTTTACCGTCGACGGTGCGATGTCGGTAGTCGGAGGGCGTAATATTGGTGATGAGTATTTTGACCTTTCAGATGAGATAAACTTTCGCGACCGTGATGTGCTAGTCGCAGGCCCAGTAGTCGCAGAAATTCAAGCGAGCTTTAGCGAGTACTGGAACAGTACCTGGTCTTACCCTGTTAACTTACTAAGTGATACAACCTCTATTGATCTGGCAACATTAGAAAATATCAAGCCTCCGCATTATCAACACTACCCCGATTTGCCAGAGGGAAGTAAAATAGCCAATCAATTATTAAACGACTTGATGGGTGAACTGTCATGGGGACACGCCTATTTTGTCTCTGACCGACCAGTACCCGAAGATGCTAACGAAACCAATGAGCCAAAAGCAACGGCAAGATTATTATCTGAGTTGGCTCAACAGGCAAAACAGGAGATATTACTTGAATCAGCTTATCTGATTTTCGACGACCGACAGCTTACAGCCTTACAGAAATTAACCGATAAGGGCGTACAAATAAAAGCATTAACCAATTCAATGGCCTCTAATGATCTACTCCCGAATCACTCTGGTTATGCAGGCCGCCGCCACGATATGCTTGAAAACGGCGTACAATTATTTGAATTAAAACCAGAAACAATTTTGTGTGAAAAATCAACGCGAGACCCGTCCAAATGTGCCCCAACAGCAAGTTATGGCTTGCATGCAAAATCAGCAGTTTACGATAGAAAAATAGCAACGATCGGCTCTTTTAACTTCAACTTACGTTCAACCTACCTTAATACTGAGTCTGTGTTAGTGATTGAAAACCAAGAAATTGCACAGCATTTAGTTGAAGCAATGGAAGAGGCTATAAATGAAGATAATAGTTGGCGTTTAAGCTTACATGAAGATCAAGTGCGTTGGTATTCGGGTGAAAAAAGCTGGGAAAGTGAGCCAGAAACAGGCCAATGGGAGCGAATAAAGTCGCATTTTTTACAACTACTTCCTATCGAAAAATACCTGTAAAAAAATTTACGAATTAATAAATAGGTGGCAAATGATTTGGCCGGTGATCAATTCGCTATCGACAACCACATTAAAGTAGAAAATATCTGCACTTTGGCTATATTGCCCTCCTCATAATTCAAGTGCAGATTATGGCTAGCATTTCATCTCTCCACCACCTAACCATCCATTACCAGATTCTTCTTCCGCATGACTCGTAGCCATCGTAAAACCAATATTCAAAAATACCAAGAAAAGCCAAGGGTCAGACATTAGTGCAAATGATAAAATTAAGTCGATACCATCAACAGTATTATTAAATACTGACATTTTCCAATCTCTGTATTTCACTTATACCATTAATTACATTAAGTATATTATCTAAATTTCACGCAGGAAAAACAGTTTAACTCAAGGCGTAAGTTGACGTAAATAGTTGTTCCATTTACGAAACTTACAACGAAGAAATCAGTTGTTTTAACCAGTAAAATAGATCAACTATTTACTGGAGTTGGTGTTACCTTTTTTTGAACTTATGCCGAAAGGATAGCACCACAAATGGTAGGGTAAACAGAGGTAGGCATATATTCCGAAAGCATGAAGCAATCCATATTTTGTTTATTATATGTACGATACAATGTTTAGACATAGTTTAATTTCATGAGGGGTTATAAATGCAGATAGATGGACATCATACTCTCACATACGTTGTTGCAAGGCTTGCGGGGCTTGATCATGAAGATGCAGATATTGTCGCATATAGTGCACAATATGTTGACGAGGCAACCAATAAGGGAGTGATTAAGTTCGACAATGGAGCAATGTATCATCGTACTGCTTCCGCCCATAAAATGTTGGACTACAGAAATTCAAATGAGCTTGCAAACCACCGAGTTTGGGTGCCATTTCATTTTTTACCAGGAAATGGTGGTTTACCTGCTGGCGAGAATCCTACAGGAACATTTATCGAAAAGCTTATTTGTAAGCCAGATAGCTACATTGCTCGTGACATGCTTAAATCAATGTTAGGAGATAAAGATAAAAATTACTCTCTTCATCGACTCGGAATAACCTTACACGTATATGCAGATACTTTTGCACATCAAGGGTTCTCTGGGGTAAATCATAAAGTCAATGAGGTTACAGACCTCAGTAGTGGTAAGGCAGAAAAAGATGATAGCTTTATTGAAAAAATGAAAAACTTCTTCGTCAGTACAATGTTCCCACTTGGCCATGGTGCTTCATTATCTCATCCTGACAAGCCATTTTTATCATGGAGTTACATCGATGGCAATGGACGCGCTGTACAAAGAGACAATCACCAAATATTTTGTGATGCGGCAGATGCGATGTGTCGAGTTGTTCAATGTTACATAGCCAACGATAAATTAATGAATATAGATAAGCAATTAGGCTTATCAGGCACGGATAAAGCTTTAATAGGTAATCTTCTTGCTGAATTCACAAGTGAAGATGGTGATGAAAGACATGCCTCTTGGTTAAATGCTATATCCTCAGGTAAATTTTCATTTGGTGCAGTTAGATTAGAATTCAAGCCTAAAGGAGTGGGTTCATGGAAGCATCAAGCAATCAACCAAGAGAAAGAAAAAGATAAAGATGAAGATGTGTTCCCATACCATGATGATTTTTTACATTCGAACTGGAAGCTATTTCATGATGCTCTTCAAGCGCACAGGTTCGATATATTGCATGATATTCTACCTAAATATGGAATTTGTGTTGCCTAACCCCACTAAGTTCTAAATCGAATTATCAGGGATATACTTTGTTTGACCACTACAGTAGGAGATTCTAGATGAACATACTTCTTATTGCTGCTCTTGGAGCTATCTTTCAGGAACTGATGTACTGGTATGGGAAACGCCACGAGATTTTTGAAAATGGGATTACTACAAATAAACATGGAGTATATATTTATTTAGTTATTGTTATATTAGTTGTTGTTGGCTCATCTGCCGGTACGTATATTTGGTTTCATGATAGGCAATCCCCTCCCCCCCTCATAGACGTACTAGTGTTCGGAGCTGCTTTTCCCGCTCTATTTAAAGTGATGGCAAAGGGAGCAGTAAAGACAGGAAGCGAAACCAAGCTAGGAAAGTTAAGTGAAACAGCACAGTTCGTTAAAAAGTACTTGGGGTAGTCTAATGAATAAGTGCCGATGCATTGTAGGATTTATACTTTTTTTACTGCTACTACATAACCCCACTTATGGAAGTAAAATTTATAAGACCCAAGAAGAGATTTTAGATATTCATGTAGGATATGAAGAATCGATTGTTATTGGAGACACTAAATCTTCGTATTTTCAAACAAGTATTTTAGGAGCACTATTTAAGTTCTTTCCGGAGATAATTGAATCTTTATTTAAATTTATTGGAGATTTAATCATAGGAATATTTGATGTTTTGACCACTGTATTAAAGGCTATTTTCGATGGACTGTCGTGGATATTTGATCAGGTCCTTAATCTATTTGATGTGGTTGTTAAATTTTTCTTTGGTCTTGTTTCAGAAAAATCCGCGGTTAGATCGGTATTGGATGCACCCGATGGCACCTATTCACATTCTTTTGTAAATAATGAAAACTTAAGTGATGAACTTGCGAACGAGATAAGCTCCAAATTACGACCATCTTTTGGAGTTTTTGCTTCTATACCAACCGGTGCAGATGACTATCATAAGATATTTCCCAACACTACACCTAGTCCAGGTGCAATAAACGAAATAAAAAAAGTTCGAATGCAGATAAATAATTTGCAATCACTATACGGAGATGGTGTCGAGAGCACTGTTTCTGGACGATCAGCGTTAGATTTTGCTAACTATCTATCATCGGCGAAGTCTGACTATGTTACGATCATAGGCCATAATGATGATGGGGATTTTGCATTCTTAACCCCTCCGTCGATAGGCTTAACTAAAATGGCTGCTATGTGTGTTACCGCAAATAAGAAGTGCATATTTTTATCATGTGAATCATCGAGTTATATTGGTGATAACATTACCGATACCATTAGCATAAATCCGTCTATTAGTTACGATGATGCGTTTAAAGTGGTAGATGCCGTGATAAAATCTTCCTCATATTCTAGTAGTTTTTCATTAGCCGAAATTGAAACAGTTGTTCAGAAAACACTTACTATAGCGAAGTACAAACCGGTTGTTCAATTTGTTGTTGTTTCTTCTTCATCAATATCTGGGTTAGCGGGAATTGTGATTTTGATTGAAGATGAAAAGGCGCCTAACAAGGAAAACTAAATATCTCTATATATGGGGTGCCACATAGTTTCATTTTTATGTCCTCATTTCAGCTGTGCGTATAACATATACTTTAGGCTTGAACGTGAATCGTAAGAACTTACCATATGATAGTCAGGTCTTTCATTTTGCACGTCAATGCAAAAGACAGGAGCATGATGCACTGCACTTGAATTTAAGCAAAGAGATCACCGCAAACCTAAAAAAGATGAACTGACCACACTACTCAGTTATTTACAAAAAATGAATCAACAATTCTGACCTCAGCAACGCTTAGCAGTTCGCACTAAGCGCCAATTATTTCGATGATTATTTACTATTATTAATTGAGCGTTTAAGTAACTCAAACGAATGCTGAATCTGCGCTAATGGCGCTGCAAAATTCATGCGGTAATAGTTTTCATCTGATTCACCAAACCAAGTCCCGGGTGTTAATGCCATTTTGGCTTGCTCTGTTAACAACGATTTTAGCCTATCTGACGTTAAGCCTAAGCCAGTAAAATCGAACCAAATCTGATTAGTTCCTTCTGGTACAAAGGTTTTTACTTGCGGTAGCTCACTCGCCATAAACGCAACGATCCAGTGACGAGTCTGTTGGGTGTAAGATAAAAAGGCATCAAACCACGGTTTACCCTGTTGGTAAGCAGCGATCGTGGCATACATAGTGAAGGCATTGCCGTGATCCAGTGACATAGACGCTGAGGTTGCTTTTATTTTCTCACGTAAGCGTTGATTATCACTGTAAATATAACCGTTAGAAATACTGTTTAAACCAAAGTTTTTAGCGGGCGAACCAATAATCGTCAGACTGTTGTCGTAATCGAGCGAAGCCATACTGGTGAAGCTTGAGCCTTCAAAAATAATATCAGCATGTACTTCATCACTGATAATCAATATCTCATATTTTTTGGCGATAGCGACCAAACGCTGTAACTCCATTTTTGTCCAAACGCGTCCGACAGGGTTATGCGGATTACACAATAGCACCATATGAACATCACCACTTTTTAACTTGTTTTCAAAACCTTCAAAGTCGATAACGTAACGGTCATTTTCAATGTTAAGCGGATTATTAACCGCCTTACGACCCGCTGATTCAATCAAACGACGGAATTGGTGATACACAGGCGTTTGGATTAAGACCCCCTCGCCTTCATTGGTAAAGTCGCGAATCAACATGGCAATCGCACTCAACACCCCCGGCACCTGCACAAAATGATCAGGGTTTAAATCAAGATCGTGACGATCTTTGTTCCATGTCGAAATCGATTCAAACAGCGTTTTTGAATCGAATTCATAGGAATAAGACTCTCGGCTGACCAGTTGTTGCATCGCATCGCTGATTGGAGAGGCGATGGGAAAATCCATATCGGCAATCCAATAAGGTGTGACATCGTTTGTGCCATAGACTTGATTGAGCATACTGCTATCGTGCTTAATGAATTTGTTATTTATGTCGTTGCGATCCGGCGTGTCTTTGAACATTTTTTTATCCTATTATATTAACCTGTTATTAATAAGACGCAGCTGCCCCAAAAAAGACGCAACTATTTTTCCCTCTCCTTCGACAAAGGTAATTTATGAGGCAATTAATGATTAGTTAATCAGTGCTAAGGAATCTAAAATACCTTTACCACTATGAATACCTCCCTCATTTTCACTGGCAGGTTTACTGCGAATAAGATAACCCGCGTAACCATCAAACTGTGTGGCGGGCTTTCCATCATAATAAGCAGTAAACAAACCAACTTCACTCACTAAGTCATCAACCAGTGTTTGCTCACTATCACGTACCGCAATGGTTGGTACCTCTCGTTCATGGGGATATAAACGTTGCATTAATGCCCACGCATCATATTCTTCAACGGTGAGTTGCTGTAATTTTTCACTAATATCATCACCAAATACACAATGCCCACCACCTTCACCTTGATTTTTTAACACCCATTGCTGTTTATCCGCTTGGCGATTAAACCAATCAATCGTCTCTTTATTGATTGGCTTCATTTCTGCTAATACACTTTTGACCAATTTGGCCTGTTCAAGATCAAGTCCCCAGCGCGCATAGCCTTCAGCGGGCATCATGGTCAGTAGCATTTGCATGGTTTTACTGGTCGCAAGTTGTTGGCTAAACGTCGCATTCACCGCCACATGGTGCTGCTCGATAAATAATCGTGTTTGGCTTAAGGTATGACAACATACCGATTCATCCTGCTCAGGCGAATAATAATCCACATACTGATACCCAGCCCTTAGGTATAGCGCATCAATTGCGCCGACGCCTTCTAATAATAAACGTTGATTATTTCCCGTTGAAAGCTGTGTACTGAGTTGTTCAAAGGTGCGCCTTAGCGTGCGTATCCCTTGCTGTTGCAGTGCGATTTCAAGCAGATGTTGATCATAAACATTATCTTCATTTTCTTGTACCACCATCAAAAAGGTAGGTTGAGATTTTTCAGTATCAGGATTAGTGGGGGTAAAAGTAGCGTTAACGGATTTAGCAGCTTGCGAAATAGCATAAGCAAGTTGCTCAAGCCCATGATTCTCAGCAGGTATTGATTGGCTATCTTCCGACCAATTCTGGTATACCTGTGGCCATTGATTTTTTATAAAAGCATGGAACTCTGTGGCACGTTGCCCAAAGGGTGCCATTCCCGCTGCAATACCATTGAATTCAATCACCTTAGCACCATGTTGACGATCTTCCATAAAGTCTGTGCGCATCAGTAATAATGGTTTACGCGCAGGTGTCAGTCGATTTTCAATATCACCATGTGCCTGCTGATGTAAAGCGAGTAAACGTGCAAAAAACGGATCTGCTTTAGCAACATCACCTAGCGATGATTGCAGGAAGTCATGATCTTCTGAGACATTATTGATCAGTTTCGAGATAAGTGGCGTCACAGACCGTAGGTGCTCAAATACCGTTCGTTGCATGGTCATTGGCGCGATACTAAATGGGCAGTGTCTCGCGGTATTATCGGCTTGGCGGAACGCAACGCCATGCATAATAGCCCATTCACTTGCTCCATCGATAATTTGCGATGCAATCAATGGGGTTGATTGATGGGCCATGGTTTCTCCAAAAAATTAAAAAGTGCGCAATGAAGTGGGCATTAAAAACCGACGTCATCGTCAAATAGGTGCTGACTAATAAGGAAAGTATGCTTGTTTAGCTAAAAAATAAAATAAAAGCATTAAACGAAAGGGTTAACATTTAGTATGCTTAATAGGATTTTTTCGAGAATAAGCAGTTATCCCCTCTTGGTCCATTTCGAAATCACAGCAAGCCATCATCTGTTCACGAAATTTAACACGGCTTCTCTGCACCCTGCTCTTCGCACCAGAAAGTGACAAACCAAGCTTATCTGCAATCGCTTGTTGTGGCATCCCTTCTAACTCAGCTAAGCGTAATGGTGTGCCATATTTTTCTGGTAACTCGTCGATCAACGGGCGTAAACATTGTGCTAACTCCTCGCGTGCCTGTTTACCCGTATCGCGCTCTTCAGCAACAAGATCGTCTGGCAATTCTTCGAAAGGTTGACGTCCTCGATAAAAATCCATGATGGTATTATGGGCAATACGATACAACCAACCTTTCAAACTACCTGTTGATTTCAATTGGTGCAGATTATTACTGGCTTTGATGTAAACATCCTGCAGAATGTCATCGACAGCATCGGGATCATCAATACGTTTGCTCACGTAGCTACGTAGTTGCTCTTTGTGGTTTTGCCATTCAGCTATCATACAAATAGACTCTCAATTGAATAAATATGTTCCTAAGCTTAGACGAAGCAATCTGTAAAAAGACGCAAAAAATAATATTTTTACAGCTCACTCTTCATGGTTTTATAATTATTGATAATTTTATCTTTAATCGATGTTGCCCACTTATTAGCGAGGAATGAAGGTTGGTAAGCTAAATAATAAGGTGTTTCACTCATATTTTCGTCAAAGATGTGTAACCCTTCATCATTACTGCTATCGATAAAATATTCCGGCAACACACCGACACCAGTATTAGCAATAATGGCTTGGTAAATCCCAAAGCTATTATTAATGACCTGCATGTTTTTATGCTGATGAAAAGACTTACCATGTTTAACAAAGAGTTTTTCCCATGTATTACTTTTTACTGCAGACCTGACAACAATACGATGTGATTCAGTGATGTCGTCAAACTTTGAAAGCAGGTTCACCAGTGCATAATCTCGGCTACACACCAACAAATTCTTAGTCGTCATTAGCGGTAAATACTCTAAACCACTTTCATTGGTATGAATTCTTATCGAGAAATCGAACTCACTTTTCTTTAACTCTACCATCTGGTCTGCCAAATCGAGATTGATAATCAATTTGTTCGTCTCTAATGTCGACAGCATAGGGGCAAGTAACTTAACACCAAAATCTACTGGCGCCGTTATCGCTAATGCCGTTCTATGTTGATTAACCTGAGTATCCAACACCACTTGATTAAAATTACGCTCAAGAATGGCGTATTCCTGAAACAGTTTATTACCCTTATTGGTTAATTCCACCTTACTACCCTGCCCGCGAACAAACAGCTGAAAACCTAATTTGTCTTCTAAGCATTTTATTTGATAACTAATAGAGGGCTGTGAGACTGATAATTCAGTGGCGGCATGAGAAAAACTGAGGTTTCGTGCAACCGCAGAAAAGTAAGGTAAATGGCTAGATAGACGCTTTAGCATAGAACAATCCGATGTAAATATTAAATTAATCGATTTTATTAATATAGTGCCGTTATGCAATTATAGTGTCAATCAAAACCTAACTGAGGACGCTGATGACACTCTTTAAAATGAACACCTTCGCCATCTCGTTCCCACTAGCTAGACGACTGATTAATAAACAGGGGTACAACAGTTATAGCGACTCCCTTTCATCGGACTCGTGCTTTGCACTCAATTTATAGTCAATAACTAGCATGAGGATACACCCATGAAGAATAAACATTTAGGGACAACAGTGCTCGATCAAGCCCAAATAAAAGCGGGTGTAACACGTGTCGCCACAAAGCTTAATCAACAATTTGAAGCGCAAAGTGCCATCGTCATTACCGTCGTACCTGGGGGCATATTGTTTACCTCCGATTTAGTTCGAGAGTTAACCTTTGATATCGGTATGGACACCATTTCATGCCCGCATACGCCAGGGGAAAGAAACAATGATTCACCGATTGCCTTTCATGAGAATATTAAGCTTGATAACCAGAATGTTATTTTGATCGACGATGCGATTGAATCAGGCGGCACGATGAAACGGATTGCACACTATCTCAATGAAAGCTTTAATTTGAAATCACTGACCATAGCCACCCTATTTGTAAAAGCGGGTCGCGTTAATATCCCCGTTACCCAGTGCTATGGCTATGAAATGCAAAACGATGATTTATTAGTGGGTTATGGGTTACCTTGGCAGGATAAACAGCGCAACATTCCGTATATATCAACGCTTATAAAATAACTTTAATAGGGCTTTATTGACCCTTACACAAATAAAAAGAGACACAACATGTATAAAATAATGGCATCAGATTTAGACGGCACCTTACTAACATCTGATCATAAAATCCTGCCTTTCACCCAAAAAACCTTAACACAATTGCATCAACAGGGTAAAGAATTTGCTTTTGCAACGGGTCGACATCATATTGATGTTGGCCAAATGCGCGAGCAATTAGGCATCCCCGCATATATGATAACCTCAAATGGCGCGTGTATTCACAACAGTGAAAATGAGCTCGTTTTTCAACAAAACTTATCGGCTGATGTTATCAGTCAGGTGATTAATAGTGTAAAAAATGACCCTCAAATTAATATTAATATCTATCGTCATGATGATTGGCTCGCCAATAAAATTGATGAAAAAACATTGTGTGGTCACGCTAATTTCCCCTGTAGCCTATTTGATATAAACAACCCACCATTAGAAAACGTGTCTAAGATATTTTTAACTCATCAACAGCAAGATCATGAAAATTTAGCAGGATGGGAAGAAAAACTGAAAACGCAACTATCAGATTTTGCCCATGTCACTTTCTCTTCTCCTTCGTGTCTTGAAATTATGGACTCAGGCGTTTCAAAAGGTAACGCACTAGAAGCAATTGCGAAATTAAAAGGCGTAACCTTGCAGGATTGTATTGCTTTTGGCGATGGAATGAATGATGTCGAAATGCTAACAATGGCAGGTAAAGGTATTGTAATGGGCACTAGCCACTATCGCGTTAAAAATGCACTACCAACGCTAGAAGTGATCGGTAATAGTGACGATCAGGCGGTTGCACATTATTTAACAGAGCATTTATTGTTAGTTGAGGCTAGCTAACCTGAATTAAAAAAGGCCGATAATATGAAGTCAGTTATCGGCCTTATTGAGTTTTACTATATACTTCACTCTTCTAGCGTCACGACCTCAGTAATAACTTCTGTTTTAACTTAATTTGCAATAAAACAACGTTCATGGGCTTGATGATGCAACGCTTCTAACGGTGCTATCGTCGGCTGTTTTCTCCTGAAAATACACACCATGGCGAAGTGTCACCTTAGTCAGACTCACTTTTCCATCGCTGTCTTTACCCATTACACCAATCGCATCATCGACATAGCGATCCACAATAAAATATTGTTTAGCAACAATGCTTAAAAGAACAACATCTGGCAACTTGAAATTGATGCAAAAGACAATACCTGAACCCATGTTCTTTATACTCAGCCTCTCAGAAATAGCAGTTTTAAACGATTATTAAGCTCAAAGCGAAATATAGTTACGTGCATGATCTCATTATTGTATGTTTTTGAAAATGTAGTGACTAATCCCACAGTGTACACATATCTCTGCATTATAGATTTTAATGTGCAGGGCTTTGATGTAACTTTGCTGCTTTGCTTTTTATTGTTATTCAGCTATTCAGCTATTCATGATAAAAAATAAGAACTGGACACCCAAACCTTTTCAAGTCAATTATTGTCCCATACAAATTAATGTTGTTTACTTTAAACTTCTAATTTTCGACTTAAATATGAAAGATATTGTGATGTAATAATAAAATAAAGTCGCTAAAAAAGTGTCCGGTTTTATTAACCATCACAGTTCTGCCTTTATCCAGTTTAAAAGCGGGCAACGACATCGATGCAATTAATACCCGCTCTTTGTTAGTAGAATTAGTTTATAAAATTGTTACCTAAGCTTCTGTATTACTTTAAGCGATTTTTGTAGAATACAGGAATTTTTGCCTGAAGCTTAATATGCTAACTGGGCGGAATAAATTATCGATGTTTTATTAAGGATCCTGAATGACCATACAGCTTGAAAATAATACTTTGGCCGCATTAACTGAGCGTTCAACTTCTCTTTATGAAGACAAACTTTTAGTCTCCAATATTGACGATATTGAAATAACATATGCTCAAGCAGGAGAAAAGATTGCTCTGCTTCATAGTATTTTCCAAGAGTTAGGAATAAAGCAGGGTGATAAAGTGGCTATCTGTAGTGAGAATATGCCACATTGGGGTATTGTCTACCTTGCTATCACATCTATGGGCGCAGTTGTTGTGCCAATTTTACCTGACTTTCATCTTAATGAAGTTCAGCACATCATCAAGCATGCTGAAGTTGTTGCTCTCTTCGTTTCTAAGAAAATCAATGCTAAATTTAATGAAGATGGCTATAGCTCACCGCTACAGTATGTTTTTTCACTGGAATCACTTGAGCTATTAGAAGATAAAACATCCAAGCACTCGGAACTGGTTTCTAAAATTGCACTGTTTAAAGAAAAAGCGCTGCATCTTGCACATTTGCGCTCTGACAGTCAGGTTTTATCAATCGATGAAAATGATCTCGCTTCGATTATCTATACCTCGGGTACAACTGGCCAGTCTAAAGGGGTAATGTTATCCCATAAAAATATCATTTCGCAGTTCCAGCAGATACAAAGCATGGTGGGTATTCACAGCGAAGATAAGTTTCTATCCATATTGCCTTTGGCACATACCTACGAGTGTTCTGCTGGGTTTATCGTCCCTTTTTCAACGGGTGCTTCCATACATTACATCAGTAAAGTACCTTCGCCAAAAATAATTCTGGCAGCGATGCAGAAGGTACAGCCGACCTGTATGTTAAGTGTGCCACTGGTCATTGAAAAAATTTACAAATCAAAAGTACAGGCTCAATTTAATAAAAATAGAGTGATCAAATATCTTTATGAAAACGTTACCTTTGTGCGCAAACAATTAAATAAGATTGCAGGTAAAAAACTCGAAGAAAGTTTCGGCGGGCAAATGCGCCTTTTTGGTGTTGGTGGTTCAAAGCTCTCTCCTTTTGTTGAGGCGTTTTTATCTGAAGCGAATTTTCCTTATGCGATTGGTTACGGCTTGACTGAGACGGCGCCGATTATTGCAGCTGCTGCTCCTGGCTGTACTAAGGTCGGTACAACAGGGCTAATTGTTCCTGACGTTGAATATCGTTTTAATAAGCAATCTGAAGATCAACGTGACGGTGAATTACATGTTCGCGGACCAAATATAATGATGGGTTATTATAAAGATGCGGTACGTACTGCAGAGGTATTAGACGAAGATGGTTGGTTAAATACTGGCGATCTGGGATATATAGATGAAAATGGAATATTGACCATTAACGGCCGTAGTAAAAATGTGATTATCGGGGCCAGTGGGGAAAATATCTATCCTGAAGCGGTGGAATCTGTTATTAACCAGCACGCATTGGTTTTAGACTCTTTTGTGTATGAACTCGAACATAAAGTTGTTGCAAAAATACATATTGATTACGAGCAGTTTGATGATTCTCACAATATCAGTAAAACCAGTGATTCCGCTTTGCACAGTGATATTTTATCACTATTAGAAGAGATTCGAACAACAGTGAATACTCAGCTTTCCAGCTATTCGAAAATCACCAAAGTTACCGAGCAACGCGAACCGTTTATCACTACCCCGACTAAAAAAATAAAACGTTACCTACATACTTAAGCGATTCTTATTTTTAGGCTAGGTTCAGCAAACGTTTGGCTTTGTGTCGAGTGTTTGTTGACGTTTCACCGTTGAAGTATCGATGTGTACCTTGATGAAAAAAGAGCTTTATCGCTTTGCCTATGGCAGAAAATAGGGAATAGCGCGAATGACAAAGTCTTTAATCTATTTACCTGTCAAACCACTTGCTGAGCCAGACCATTTATACATGGAAAACTGTATTAAGTGCTTTGTAGTCAGTTTTTTAATTGCGGTTAATTTAATAACTCGTAAATATTAGTTAACATTGCCCTCTACAAATTAACCACCAAAGTATCACTGTAAAATTAAATAATAAACATAACAATCTGTTACAGATTTATTAATAATAAAAGTTAAAAAACCTCCAACAGTAAACGACGTAATCGTAACGGTATCCCTCTATTCCGCACACTTCCCCCAATGCCTAACAGAATCACAAAGATAAAACAGATGGTTTATACATGGCTCTCTTGGGAACGCTGAGTAACCTTAACTGAATGGGTATGTTTATTTACTGTAATAGTTTTTAACGCTCAGAGGTAACTGAGTGACGCTAAGGTGGGCTAAACGATAAATAAGGCAAGGTTCAGGTCTTTCATTTTGCATTATTGAGGTTTCATTGCTTGGGATAGTTACGATCTATTAAGCTGAATGAGGTTGTGTAGGTTAATGATTGTATTGAGGCAGCTTTGGGGAGTTTATTCCAATATTCCATCTAGATAGACAGGTAGAAGTACTTATTCAAAGTTGTTTAACTGGGAT
Source organism: Psychromonas marina (assembly GCF_030161115.1). GTDB lineage: Bacteria > Pseudomonadota > Gammaproteobacteria > Enterobacterales > Psychromonadaceae > Psychromonas > Psychromonas marina. Next base: position 54,624 of record NZ_BSPQ01000009.1, on the reverse strand, counting down.
ATAGAGATTTTTTCGAGAGAGTTAAACTTGGGAACTGATTGCATCGTGTCGGCTCGATTGTCGCTTATGAGTAACACTGATGTAACGTTTTGAGTAAAGAGGCTGATAAATCAGCCTCTTAGAATGTGGCGGTGACGGAGAGATTCGAACTCTCGAAAGGTTGCCCTTTACACGCTTTCCAGGCGTGCTCCTTCAGCCACTCGGACACGTCACCAATTGCGAAGCTAATCTTGCTAAGCGGAGCGCATGATAGATAACTCCCCTCATTAAATCAACCACTAATCGCAATTTTTAGCTATTTATTCAGTAATAAGACCTAATTCTTGGCGAAGATGCACTGTTGCACCAACTAAACCAGGATTATCATGGGTAATTAGGTAAGTAGGAACCGTTGCAAGGTACGATTGGAAACGCCCTTTTTCTTCAAAGAATGCACGGAATTTGCTGTTTTCGAAGAACTCAACGAAACGTGGCACAATACCGCCAGCGATGTAAACACCACCAGTACAATCTAAGTTAAGTGCCAAGTTACCACCAAAGCCGCCCATCGCTTCACAGAAAACGTGTAAGCTTCTGTTTGCTAGTGCGCAGGTATTATCAATGCCAGCTGCTGTTACTTCTTTAGGCTCTTTAAATTCAATCGGTTTATCATTGATACGACACAAAGCTTGATAAATGTTAACTAGACCTTGACCAGAAAGTAGGCGTTCACCTGAAACATGACCAAACTGTTCTTGTAATGACAGTAAAATATCAGACTGCTCACGAGTATTCGGTGCGAAACTAACGTGTCCACCCTCACCGTCAAGACTTACCCATTTTTGGCCATTGTAGATGATATGAGAAACACCTAAACCAGTACCAGGACCAAACACAGCAGTGACACCGTGTTTTTTAGCTTCGCCTTGTCCAACTTGGATTTTGTCGTTATCCGTTAAAAACGGTACCGCTAAAGAGATAGCAGTATAGTCATTGATAACAAATAGGTGCTCAACGTTTAGTGTTGCCTTTAATTCTAGTTGAGAAAATTTCCAACTTAAATTAGTCATTGCAACAAAATCGCCCTCAACAGGACAAGCAATACCAAGACAAACTGATGTAACAGGCTCAGAAAGCGTTGAAAAGTATTCAAGAATTGCTGCATCTAACGTTTCGAATTCAGCACACGCATAAGTTAGTAACTGACTCGTTTCCCCAGTCTTATTACAACAAACCGCTAAACGGATATTTGTTCCGCCAATATCGGCCACTACTGATAACATATTTCTTCCTTTATTTAAGTTAATTGATAATGATTTTCTTCATTACTGTAATTAAAATACAGATTTATTGATCTAGCACGCTTTTTATCTGTAATAAAATAACAGTAATGTGGCATTTGTTTATGATAAATGAGGATTAATGCTTTATCATGTAATATTATGTAATATATTTACAGATGCATTTCAAATGCTCCCAAAAACGTATTTTTATCATTAGTTTACATTGTTCAAATGCGCAAATTAATCCCACTATTTTAAGTGAAAAAAACAATTTATAGTAGAGTAGATATGAATACTTTAGAGTTAATACAGAAAAATATTGATACGTTCAGCAAATCTGAAAGAAAAGTTGCCGAAGTTATCATCGCTGCACCTCAAGTTGCTATTCATTCGAGCATTGCGACCCTTGCAAGAATGGCAGAAGTGAGCGAACCAACCGTGAATCGTTTTTGTCGACGTTTAGAGACAAAGGGTTTTCCTGACTTTAAGTTACACTTAGCCCAAAGTCTGGCTAATGGTACGCCTTATGTGAATCGCAACGTCAATGAAGATGATGGGCCAGATGCTTACACGTCTAAGATTTTTGAATCCACGATGGCCTGTTTAGATGTTGCCAAAAATTCGCTTGATGTTAATTTAATCAATCGAGCTGTTGATGTGCTTACGCAAGCTAAAAAAATCTCTTTTTTTGGTTTAGGTGCTTCATCAAGTGTTGCCCATGATGCACTTAATAAATTCTTCCGTTTTAATATTCCTGTTTCATGTTTCGACGATATCGTGATGCAAAAGATGAGTTGTATTAATAGCGGTGAAGGTGATGTGATTGTCCTTATCTCGCATACGGGTCGAACTAAGGCACTGGTTGAAGTGGCTAGCCTAGCACGTGAGAACGATGCTTTTGTGATCGCCTTAACTGCGCTTAACTCACCACTTGCTGAGCAAAGTAACTTGGTGTTATCGATGGGCGTACCTGAAGATACGGATATTTATATGCCAATGGCATCACGTATTGCACAACTGGTTTTGATCGATGTGTTAGCAACCGGCTTTACATTACGTCGTGGTCCTAAGTTTAGAGATAACTTGAAACGCGTTAAGCAAGAGATTCAAGAATCTCGTTATACTAAGTTTGCTGGTGATGTTGAGTAATAACAGATAACAATACGTACATTAAACGTAACAAAGCGAGAGTTGACACCCGTCGAGAGATTAACGCCGTTAATCTGCTCTCGCTAGCATTACATTAAAATAGCTTTGTCTTTTAAAACTTATGCAGCCATCAGTCATTTCCCTCTATTTAATAATGATATTTTTATAATTTTTTTGGTATAATTCCATTTAATCATACTATTACACTCAACTTATGAAGGAACATTAAATGATTAGACGTACTAAAATTGTTACAACACTAGGTCCTGCAACAGATAAAGGTGATAACCTCGAGCAAATTATTGCTGCAGGCGCCAATATGGTGCGCATGAACTTTTCACATGGCGAAGCGGTCGATCATATTAAACGTGCGAATGATGTACGTGAAATTGCAGCACGTTTAGGTAAAGAAGTCGCTATTATGGGCGATCTGCAAGGACCTAAAATTCGTGTTTCAACGTTCAAAGATAACAAAATTCAATTAGCTGTTGGTGATCTCTTTGTACTCGATAGTGATTTAGAAAAAGGACAAGGCACGCAACAAGCCGTTGGTCTTGATTACAAAACACTGCCACAAGAGGTTAAACAAGGCGATCTGTTATTGCTTGATGATGGTCGTGTACAGATGGAAGTTGATTTTGTTGAAGGTAACAAAGTACATACGATAGTGACTATCGGTGGCCCTCTTTCAAATAATAAAGGTATCAACTTAAAAGGTGGCGGCCTTTCTGCGCCTGCCTTAACAGATAAAGATAAGCGCGATATTATCACTGCTGCTGAAATTAAGTGTGACTACTTAGCGGTCTCTTTCCCACGTAAGGGTGAAGATCTTCATTACGCGCGTAAACTTGCACGTGAAGCAGGCTGTTTTGCAAAAATCGTTGCTAAAGTTGAGCGTGCTGAAGCCGTTGAAACGGAAGAAGCGTTAGAAGATATCATTCTTGCATCAGACGTTGTGATGGTTGCACGTGGTGATTTAGGTGTTGAAATTGGCGATGCACGCTTAGTCGGCGTACAAAAAAATATGATTCGTACGGCACGCCGTTTAAACCGTGTGGTTATCACAGCAACACAGATGATGGAATCGATGATCAGTGCACCCATGCCAACACGTGCTGAAGTAATGGATGTTGCCAATGCCGTGTTAGATGGTACTGATGCAGTAATGCTTTCTGGTGAAACTGCGGCAGGTGATTACCCAGTTGAAACGGTGAAAGCGATGAGTGAAGTGTGTGTCGGCGCTGAAAAGCACCCGAGCATTAACGTTTCAAATCACCGTATCAACTATACCTTCGACGATCCAGGCGAAGCATTAGCAATGACAACCATGTTTGCAGCAAACCATACGGTAGGTGTAAAAGCGATTGTTGCATTAACAGAGTCGGGAACCACCCCGCTATTGATGTCACGCTTAAGCTCTGGCTTACCAATCTATGCACTTTCAAGTAATCAACAAACACTTAACTATTGTGCACTTTACCGTGGTGTTACGCCGATTAAATTTAACTCGACTACAACTGATAGTGTTGAATTTATTAAAAATGCGATTGAAACATTAAAAGCACAAGGCTTAATAAATGTTGATGATCGTATTCTTATTACCCATGGTGATAGCAACGGAGCAGGCTTTACTAATACCTGTAAAATTGTGGAAGTGAGCTAAGCAGTTAAGCGCTACTAAAGAGGATCCTTTGATCCTTTTTAGTATTCATAAAAGGTTGATTTTAATATTTATGCAACGCATTGGTAATTTACATTTTAATGTCTAGACTAAATGGTGTTCAAGGTATTTATTCCTTATTAGAAATCACCTTTTTCCCAAGTCTAGGATCCCCTTTACCCTAGACTTTTTTTTGCCTATAAAACGTAACTATGCACTTAACTGCTGCAATTTCTGAAATTTATTATTGTCATCAAGTGTTAATTCAAAACGCCCTCTTACCCCCAACTGAGAGAAAAATGGCACTAAGCGCATCGCTGGCATTTGTAACATTGCGCCGTTTTCTTCGCGTACTTTGACCACAGTATTAGGTGTACGATAGAGCTGTTCAAAGGCTTGATAAGTTATATTTAAACGAAAGTAATAGTGTTTCACGTGCTGACCTTAATCTTTAAATGTAGTGAATTCCCGATATCATCAGTAAAACCCTGTATATGCCATTATTCCACTTCGCACTTACAATAGAGTAACAGTATTTTCCTTCACCATAAATCAAATGTACCTTTTTTGTGCTGTAGCAACAAAATTACTCGTGCTCAACTGGTGCTCTTTTGCGAAGGTGTTAGAATCCAAACTTATTTCTAAGTAATGGATAGTACTATGTTATTTTTAGCAAAAAAATGGATTGGTGGATTATTAATGCCACTGCCTCTGTTTCTCAGTGTTTTTTTAATCGCATTAATTCTACTCTTTTTTACCCAAAAACAAAAAACTGCAAAGCTATTATTGCTGTTCAGCTTTGCTTTTATTTTCCTGCTTAGCTTGATGCCAGTCTCTGAACGTTTGGCGCATCATGTTGAACGTAAACACCTGCCAATTTTGCAGCACAATGCAGCGCAAAATTTTGATTATATTTTACTGCTTGGCTCTGGGGGGATTGCTGATCCAAGTCTTCCGGTTAATAGTCAACTTTCCGCTGTTGCAAACAGTCGATTTTTGGAAGCGTTACGTTTATTCCAAGCGAACCGCAATGCAACACTGGTTGTTTCTGGTGCCAATTTTGGTGATATAAAGTCACATGCGCAGATGATGCAAGAGATGGCGATTGTGATGGGAATACCAGCGAGACAAATAATGAAGCTAGATAATAACTTAGATACCGATGATGAAGCGAAAAAGATGTCGCACATAATTCGTGGCAAAAAATCGGTGTTAGTCACTTCTGCAACGCATATGGACAGAGCATTAAACTTGTTTTATAAATATGGCACCGCGCCGACTGCCGCACCAACAAACTACTTAGCTAAAAATAGACTGGGTGAAACACCAAGTTCTTATTATATCCCCAATTCATATTACTTATACAAAAGTAAAACGGCTTGGCATGAGTATATCGGTGCATTACAAAATTGGATTAAGAGTTTTCTTTAAAGACGACATAAATGGAAGGGGTTGAAATAAAACGGTTACGCTTTCACTGTAACCGTTGTAGATAGTTATACCAATTGAGATTCTTGCTTAACAACAGCCTGTGCAACGACCATATGCTCACCATTAAATGCAATTGATGGTGAACTATATAACTCATAACCTTCTGCAAGTAATTTGGTAATACGCACGCAAAACTCTGAGTCATCTTTACCAGTAATTAATTTATACGTTTCTGTAGGTTGTGGCATATCTATATCCTTCTCGTTGTTTAAATGACTTACCAATACTTTGGTTAGCCCAAGAATACGACGCAGTGCTGAAAAGAGATATTCAAAGCGTTTGAAACTGTGAATCACCACCACCAAAGTATAAAAAAACGGCGCATTTAGCGCCGTTTTTGTGAACATAAACTTAAATGAATAAAATATAGTCAGCCTACATTTCACTCATTTTTCTTTAATAGTTAAAGGTTTATGGACGATATACCTTAACGTTAGTAAATCCAGCTTCTTTTAAGTACAGTGCTTGTAACTGACTCATAACGCCTCGGTCACAATAAAGAAGATAGGTTTTATCTTGTGGTAGTTTTTCAAATTGAGTCGCTAATTTGAAAAATGCAATATGTTCAACCTCGACACCTTCAACCACAAGTGGCGATTCCTCTTCCTCTTCTGGAGAGCGAATATCTAAGATAACGTCATTTTCAGTAAATTCAGAAACAGAATCAACCTCAGCAACTTCTTCATGTGCTGCTTTAGCGATATCTTTAATGTCTAATACGTCAGCGCTTAATACCACCTGCTCGATCAGAGAAAGATCAAATTTTGCTTCCTCTTTTTCGATTTTCTTCATTACCGCTTTAACCGTCGGACGTTGTGAAATAACACCACAGTATTCAGGAATGGTTTCAGAAAGTTCAGCAGTACCAATTTGTCGTGCACAATCAATGATATCTTGCTTATCAGTCACGATTAACGGACGTAAAATAAGCATGTCGGTTACTTTGTCGATCACTGATAAGTTACGTAGCGTTTGACTAGAAACTTGACCTAATGCTTCACCGGTTACTAATGCTTCTACCGCTAAACGTTCAGCCACTAATGCACCGGCACGCATCATCATACGTTTTAATACCACGCCCATTTGACCGTTATCTACTTTCTCTAAGATTTCTGCCACAACAGGTTCAAAAGGAATAGACACAAATTTCACGCGATGTGATGCGCCAAAACGTTCCCATAAACGATATGCAACTTGCTTAACGCCAATCTCATGGGCTGCGCCACCAAGATTAAAGAAACAATAATGTACGCGAGAGCCACGTTTAATAAACTGGTAACTTGATACACCTGAATCAAAACCACCAGAAATAAGTGATAATACAGATTCTTGAGAACCTAGTGGGAATCCACCTAAACCAGGATGACGCTTATCGATAAAGAACAGTTTGTCGTTATTAATTTCAAGCTGTACGGTAATATCCATGCCTTTCAGCTTAACGCCAATTGCACCGGTATTTTGGTTCAGACCACCACCAATATAACGCTCAGCTTCAATCGATGAAAACTCATGCTTACCAATACGTTTAACACGAACACAAAAGGTTTTACCCTCTAAGGTATCGGCTACGCGCAGTTTAGTTTGCTCATAGGCATCATGTAAATCGGTAAACTCAGTTTCGTTCACTTCTAAAAAGTGCGCAATACCCGGTGTACTAGACAACATTTGAATGATGGTTGCTTTGTTTTCAGCACTGTTGTTATCAGTGCGAACAACAATCTTATCCCACTCTAAAATAACCTTTACATCTTCATCGTAGTTACGAAGTATGTTGCGGATATTTCCCTGTAGCATTTTGCTAAAACGTTTACGCACAGGTTTACTTTTCATCATGATTTCAGGGAAAAGTTTGACAATAAATTTCATGTTAGTTCACTGTATTGGTTGAGTAGAATAAGGAGGCGGATTATAGCGCCAATTGTGATTGCTGTAAAACAGTGTGGTTTACTTCACACTCTCCTAGTTCTGTCGCAACATAAGTTGACTCGCCAGAAATAGTAATAGATAGCTCCATGGTACGTTTAACAAGTTTAGCAAGTTGTTGAATTTGCTCAAATTGAAATTGGTATACCGATAAGTTCTTCAACGTAGAAAACTCAGCTTCGCCCTGTCTCCACCAAACATCTGATTTGCTGTTGAAGCTATAAACACACGCTGATTTAGCAACACGACTGGCTTTCTTGATACGATCAAACGCAGGTTCGCCCATATCAATCCATAACAAAAATTCATCGGATAAACTTTTAGCCCAAATATCAGGTTCATCAACGTTAGAAAGCCCTTTAGTAAAGGTGATAAATTCCTGTTGAGAGTGTAAACATAAGGCAATCACACGTGCCATCATGCGTTCTGTTGTTTCCGAAGGATGCTGGGCAACGGTTAAACTAAACGCATCATAAACGTCGTTATTAAGATCTGAGCGGTTTACGTTCATTTTGAAAATTGTTGGTTTTAACGCCATTATTATTTATTCCATGGATTAGCTGGATCATATTCAGGCTCTTCTTTAGCCCAACTATCAGTTGTATTGTTCTTTTTACCGCCACTGCGCATAGTTGATGCATGATCAATCATTTTGCTGGTTAGCTCAGTAATCTCAGCAGGCAGAATGCCTAATGGCTCACCTAATGAAGATCGGTCACGGGGAGGAATCATTAACTGTTTATCGTCTGGCCAAGGGTAGTTTTTAAACATGTAAAGATAACAGTTTTCGACTTTTTCTTTTGCCCACTCATGATTGCGAAGAAACTTCATGGTTGACTTTAAACCAGTGTGAAATTGAAAACGCTCGATATTTAATACTTCTGCAAGGGTTTCCCAACCATAACAATCGGAGATATCGGTAAGTAGTTGATCGAGTTTTAATCCGTACAATGGATTGGGCGTTTTTTTAGCTTTAGGCGATACAGGGTCTGTCACAATAAGATGTCCTTTAGAATAAGGGGGGGATTCTATCGTTATTCTAGACAAATTACCTTTATATTTAGTAAATAGTACAATCTACGTTGAAACAATCACAGTGTAGGGTAGGAATGCCGCAATGCGAAAATCGCATTGCGGTTAAATTTTTATTGTTCTACAAAAATAATGTTATCTGTATCAAACCCTCGTGCTTTAGACATCGTCATAAACTTATCAATGACGGCTTGTGGCACAGTCGGCGTTCTGGCCAGCAACCATAAGTAATCAACATTTGGTCCTGAAACAAAAGCGTATTGATAATTCTCATATTCTAATTCAAAAATTACATAAGCTCCGTAAAAAGGACCAAAGAAAGAAACTTTCAGATAACCTTCGTTATCCTTATCGACAAAATAGGCTTTACCCTGCGCTTCTTTCCATTCGTTTTTGATTTCAGAAAAACCGCGATTAACCACTTTTACACCACCATCCTCTTGTAAGCTGTATGTGGCACTCACTTGATTCATGCCTCTTTCAAAGGAGTGGTCCAAACGCGCAATCTCGTACCACTTACCTAAATAACGTTGTAGTTCGAAATCGTCAACAGGCTTAACGGTTTTAGGCATACCGGTACAACCAGATAACAATAATGACGTGAGTAGTAACGCCGTCGTCATTTTAATGTTGTTTCTGATCACTCTGTACATCGTTTTCACATTGTCCATTAAGTTGTTCATTAATATTCCTTATTTTTATTGTTATTGTTATTGTTATTGTTATTGTTATTAACTAGGTATACGAAACAGTTACTAAAAAAGTTCAACGCTTTACAATCGATGAAACCAAGATCCCACCTAAAACCAGTAATGCAGAGATAACAAGTGCCGTCGAAATGGCTTCATTGACAAAAAATACCCCACCAAATGCTGCAATGATTGGCACACTTAGCTGTACAACAGCCGCTTGGGTTACCGTTAACCCTTTAAGTGCTACATACCAAATTGCATAACCCAACCCTGAGGTAATTGCACCAGAAGCAATAGCAAGTAGTACACCATTCGTTGTTATGGTTGACTGTTCAAGGGTAAACAAAAGTAGCACGGCAATAAAAGGGATGGTACGTAAAAAGTTATTGCATGATTGCAGCAGTGGATCAGCAGCACCTTTGCCTGCCAATGTATAAAGACCCCAAGCAATGCCTGAAACTAGCATCAATAACGCCGGTAATAAAGGTGGCGCTGTTGCACTAGGTAACAATAGATAACTGAGTCCTGAAAAGGCGATAATTAATCCCAACCATTCGTAACGTGAAAGCATTTTTCCTTTTATAAGGCTCATTATAACCATCGTCACTTGCACTGCCGCAAACAAAACCAGTGCCCCTGACCCTGTATCTAAAGAGAGATAGGCATATGAAAATGCCAGTGCATATACAAACAGATACAGTGATGTTATCCAACTGCCTTCACGCCAACGGATTGATCCGCTATTTTTATTCATTGTTTTGTTTAAAATGACTAAAAGCAACAGCATCATTGCCCCAGAAAACAGACGAATTGCGCTAAAACTGCCCGCGTCAATCAACTCTCCCTTCAAGGCAAGCCGACCTAACACTGAATTAGCGGCAAAAGCAGTCATGGCAAAAGTGGTAAATATAAGTGTTTTCAATGGATTCCTTTCACGAGATGTTAATAAACCAATAAATAATTTTAACACCTTAAACTATTTTAATACCGATATCACAGAAAATCGCTTAGATTTTTAGCTTACAAAGTAGAAGTGTAAATAATAAATAACAACATGAAAAATAATGATTTATTGATATACTCAATAACAATAATTTTATATTGCATTGATTTTGCTAATTTACAGGGAGAGAGATTAAGTATGGCGGTAACAGCAAGTAGTAGTGAAAAAGTAATTAGAGGACTGTATCAAATTACAAACAATCACGATCAAGGCTTTGAAGCTCAAATTGAACAAATTTTAAAGATGGGCCTTGAACGTTTTAACTTAGATATTGGTATCTTATCCAAAATTGAAGATAACCAATATATCGTTAAATATTGTGTTGTCCCCGATGATGTAGAACTTACTTCAGGTGTAGAGTTTGATTTTAATAGCACTTATTGCCACATCACCTGCCAAGCGAATGAACCGACTGCCATAGAGCATATTGGTGAAGATGACCGTTATGCTAACCACCCTGCTTATCAAGCATTTGGTCTAGAGTCTTACATCGGCATGCCCATTAAACTCAATGGCGAAATTTACGGTACCTTGAACTTTTCTAGTGCAACGCCCTACAAACGTCAATTTCAAGAGTCTGACATTGACGCTATCCAGTTAGTTACTGCTTGGGTTGAAGTAGAGATCATCAGAAGACGACAGGAAAAACGCCTTAAAGAGCTTAATCAAATATTGGAGCGCAAAGCTTACGAAGACAGTTTAACCTGCATACCTAATCGCCGTGCAATGTTTAAACATGTTAGCCCCGATGTGAGCCGAATTATACGTGAGCAAGGTAAAGCCTCCCTGGCAATCATTGATATTGACCTGTTTAAAAACATCAATGATACCTATGGTCATCAGATAGGTGATGACGTATTGAAAAAGGTTGCATCTGCACTTAATGAGAGTAAACGAGATTATGACTTTATCTCTCGTTTTGGTGGGGAAGAGTTTTTATTATGGTTACCTAATACGAATGCACAGGCGGCTGAAACTGTTTGTACACGTATTAAAAATAACATTGAGAAGTTATCGTTATGCGCAACCACGGTGACGATTTCTATCGGCATTAGTAGTTATAGTGATGGTGATCTACAACATTTAAAAAACAAACAAAGCAAGTTGAACCGACTGATATTAGATGAACTTATTTCTGAAGCAGACCAAGCTTTGTACCACGCAAAAGATGCCGGTAGAAACTGCGTTAAATCCTATCAGAGAGTGACGCTAACAAATGCTGAACTGGCAATGTGTTAATGAAATAATAAGTACCGGTTGCTAAGTTGACCATTAGCAATCGTTACCTATACATAATTTATTTTATATCCATCCACACAGTGTTTACCAACAAACACTCGTTTTTAACATCACATATCGTCTTTTTATATACAACCTTGTACAGTAAATGAATGCTCAATTCCCATAATCGACACTCTAAATTCAGACTCTTAACCTTGCTTTTACCTCCCTTATGGTATTTTATTTAACTAAATAGACAGAATTAGCAAAACATAAGGAAAAATCATGGATTTAGATAAGCTACAGCTTTTGTTGGTTGAGGATGATATCGATTTGGCCAATGCCGTGATTGACTATCTCGCGCTTGAAGATATGACCTGTGATCACGCTGCAAATGGTTTATCAGGATTGAATCTAATTAAAACTAATCATTATGATGTGGTTATCTTAGATCTTAACTTACCTAAAATAAGTGGATTAGAGGTCTGTGAAACATTACGGACAGAGGGCTACGATATACCAATTTTAATGCTCACTGCAAAAGATACCTTAGATGACAAATTAATGGGTTTCAAAAAAGGCGCGGATGATTACCTCGTAAAGCCCTTTGCGATGCAAGAACTGATTGTAAGAACACAAGTATTATCAAGTCGCCGTAGTGGACAGGTAACCAAACTAAGTGTTTGTGATTTAACACTTGATACCCAACAACAAATCATCACACGTGATAATAAAGCACTTAAGTTATCACCTACGGGCTATAAAATATTAGAAACATTAATGCGAGCAAGTCCTAATCCCGTGTCTAGGGACAAATTGATACAAGCGGTATGGGGGGAATTACAACCGGACAGTAACAGTTTAAAAGTACATATGTTTAATCTGCGCAAAGAACTCGATAAAAATGTTAATCACGCGCAACAACAAGTAGATCAGAGGCGCCCCCTCGGCATTATTCATACTTTATCAGGTCGTGGTTTTGCCTTCAAAGTGGAGCAGTCATCATGAAAATGAGGCCCAGCTTGAAAATCTACTTCATTGTTATGATGCTCATTACAGGCGTCACTACCATTTCGATTATGTCGTTGGTCAGCATCAACTCATTTTTTGAAGGTATCGATTTTGCAATGGCCGATGCAATGCGATCTCAAGCGAATAAACATCCAGTCAGAGACGGCCACCCTATCAGAGTAAACAATTTTACCATTGCAACACAATGGGTTGATTTACCTGCACCTATTAGGGATAACCTTAATCAAGCAGACCTTGAAGATAATGAATTATTGAAATTAATTAACGGTACACCGCTATTGTCAAAACCCGAGTCAGGATTCTTTGCGATGAGAGTTAACCAGCATGGCAACGTACGCTATATCTCGTCAATGTTTACGCCAGAAAGACCGATGTTCTCAAATGATTTTAGACCGCCACCGCCACAAAAGCCGAGAATAGATTCAGATGAAAGGATGTCAACAGAAAATGATCGTCCAACTACCCCACCAACGCATGAAGCTCCACAATTTGACTACATCATTGTAATTGGTTTGATTGCAATAATTCTTTTTTCATTAGTCCCCTACCTTATTTTGAGAAAAGTAACGACACCCGTTGAAAAATTGATGCTGTGGGCAAATAAACTAGATAAAGAAAATTTAGCGCAACCTATACCAGACTTTCACTATAGCGAATTAAATAGCTTAGCAACCATGATGAAAGTGAGTTTAAAATCGGTTCAAGAAGCGTTAGCCCGTGAACAACGCTTCTTGGGATATGCTAGCCATGAATTACGAACCCCAATTGCTGTCGCACGGAGCAATAGTGAACTATTACGCAAAATGATCGAAAAAAATATTGCTGTTGATAAACAGGAACAAGTGATCAATCGTATTGAGCGCGCTTGTTTAACCATGACAGACTTAACTGAAACACTGCTATGGTTAAACCGTAAGCTTGATAAATCTATCCCAATCAAACCTGTTAGTCTTGGCGCTCTAACGCAACAATTACTTGAAGATCTCGCGTACTTACAAACTGATAAAACAGTGTTATCACTGAAAGAGGTAGATCAAAATAGTTATCCACTACCTGAACCTTTGTGCCGTATTATTATCACTAACTTATTACGTAATGCGATTCAACATACTCAGCAAGGGTTTGTTACCATTAAGCAGTCTAAAACGACTATTGTTATCAGTAATAAAAACATACAAGAAGGTATTAACGGCGATCAAGCAGAGCATAGCGAACTTGGATTTGGGTTAGGACTAAAGTTAACAGAACGCCTAGTTAAACAATATGGTTGGAGCTATAGCAACATTGCGACGGACACTGGCCACAATGTTGTCATCAATTTTTGCTGTTTAACAAAATAGAGGAATAAACCATGAGCTTTACACAAATAGATGCAAAAACAGCACTACTGGTTATCGATTTACAATATGGCATTGTTGCTTTGAATACCTGTCACCCAGCGACCGATATTATTAATAATTGCGGTGAACTCATTAATAAATTCCGTCTATTATCTTTGCCTATTTGTTTTGTTAATGTTGATGGTGCTGCATCAGGGCGTACCGAACAGATTAAGGGCAAAACAACAAAACCAGCTAATTGGAGTCAGTTAATTAGTGAGTTAAACCCGCGAGCGGGTGAACTATTGATCACTAAACAAACCTGGGGTGCATTTACAAACACCGATTTACATACGTTATTACAAGCGCGTGAGATTACACAGTTAGTTATTTGTGGCATTGCGACTAGCATGGGGGTTGAATCAACAGCAAGACAGGCCTTTGAGCTTGGGTATAATATCAGCTTACCGATAGATGCAATGACGGACATTAACGCTGCAGTACATGAAAATAGTGTTGGTGCTATTTTTCCAAAACTATCTGAAACAGGCACCACTGCAGACCTATTAAAACTATTAACCACATAGGCGTTTAATCGCAGTTGTTATTTATAAGCTAACCGCTAACTAATCAAGTCAAGTCAACTCGCTCATCCTGACATTCATAAGAGCCCATCTCAAATTCACGGCATATTAATGGACGATTTTCATAAATAGTACACATCAGTGTTTCCCGATCAACGGCGGCACACCAGCCATCATCTAGACGCAGCATGGTTTCAGCACCCCACTGATCGTAATCTATATAACGTTCTGGTACGCCAGTATCGGTAATGATCATCACTTCTAAACGGCAGCAACAGGCTTGACAATTAGAGCAGGTAATCTCAGGCGACGATGGGGTTATGTTTTTGATAGCAATGGTCATGAGTAACTACAATTATAAAATTGATTCATAATACGTTAATCTACACATTATATCGTGATTAAATTTGTAAGGCTGAAGGGTTAATTTTTTTGAACGGGTAAAATAGTGTAGATAGTGTGATCACTTGAGCAGTGCTTCACACATACCTAATTTGATTGATTTAATGATTAGAAAAGAAAAAAGTGATATTAGAGACCACTCTTCGCGGTGTACATTAACTTATCAGCCGCAGCTAACAATGCTTCTATCGATGAATGTTTTTTAGTATCGTATTCCACAATACCGCTAGAAAATGATAATTTATAATCATGTTTATGTTCCTGATTGTACAAAAACACCGTGATATTAAACATTTCAAGCGCTTTAATGGCTTGTTGTTTTGAGGTTGCACTCAACGAAACAACAAATTCATCTCCCCCAAGTCGCGCTATAATATCAGTGCCTCTAAATGTATTTTTAAGCAGATTAGCAAAGTCAACCAATACACTATCACCGACAGCATGCCCAAAATTATCATTAATTTCTTTAAAACCATCTAAATCCAGATAAACCAATGTCACTGGAAAATTGTTTCTGATACTTAAATTCAAAGAGTTTTGTGCAAGTGCCATAAAACCACGACGGTTTGCTATACCTGTTAAGTCATCAAGTGTTGCTAATTGCACCGCGGATAATTCCAACTCGACCGTTAATGCAAGGTCTTTTAGCGCTTCAATATCATTCTGGTCAAAGGGACGTGGCGTTGAATCAATAATACATAAGGTACCTAATGTATGACCGTTGATAATTAATGGGCAACCAGCATAAAAACGAATATTAGGATCATCCAATACTAACGGATTATCTGCAAAGCGAGTGTCTTCGAGTGCATTCGTAATAACAAAGACCTCTTCGCCATGTATTGCATGCCCACAGAATGAGATTTCTCGTGCAGTTTCTCGCACTGTTAATCCAACGCAGGACTTGAACCACTGGCGGTTTTCATCAATTAAACTTACCAGTGCAATTGGCACATCAAACATTCTTTTTGCCATGCGCGTGATTCTATCAAAGCGTTCTTCAAATTTTGTATCCAATACTTCCAGCGACTTTAACGTTTTAAGTCGTTGTTTTTCGTTATTTGGAATTTCTGGTTTTTTCATAGGCGCGCCCTGAGATTTACAATATCGACAAGTGTTATATCGATGGATTAATGTTTTCTATAAAGTAGAACATAAACATAGGATTTTAAAGATAATTTTAACAATTTATTAGTAATACTGTTAACTCCCCGACAATACATTACTAAATAATCAGGATTCGCTTCTATTAAAGTTTAGAACATAAAGAATCATACAATATCTTTTTTTAACATTTTTTTAACATCCAGTATCATCGACTAGTATATTTGATAAAAAATCATAATAAAACTATTTTACAAACATCCTATTTGTAATACAATACTACTTAGATATCATGATTTGATACGTTTTTTAATAAACTGACGTTATGTATCGAAACATTAATCGGATTTTTATTAGCACTTGATAAGGTTTGGAGTATATAGAACTGTCATTCATAACACCTTCTTATCAGTGCTGATATTAATCCTTGATTAATGTTATTGAGGTAACGAGAATGAGAATACGTCTTGGTCAAGATGCTTACACTATTGTGCATAACAGTATCTGATTTAACTGAACTTGCATTTTAAAATATAATACCCCAGATTTATCAAACTCATTCCCCTGTACTTGCATATCAAATCGTTGATAAAAACCCACTGCCGTTTTACGAGCATCACACCAAAAAAAAGCAACATCGTCTTGTTTCAATTGATTAAGAATAAAGGTGATGAGTGCTGTACCAATTCCACGTCCTTGATGCGGTGCTAATGTCGCAAACTTTCTCAAACGAGCACCTTTATTTTGCTGCTTTGTTGTTGCCTCTTCGATATAAACCGAAGCAACACTCACCAACACCCCTTCGATATAGGCACCATAATGTTTAGCATTTTCGTCACCATTAACTTTACAAAATTCAGGCGACTTTTGTGGCCATAAAACCTGATGCCTCAAAGGCAAGGCTTGTTGCCATTTAATTTCACGTATATCCATTATATCCCTAGCTCTATTTTGCATAAGCAACTGCCTGTACCACTGCAGCAAGACCTGAATGCTTAACACCTTCGATCACTTCACGCTGTAATTCCTGCAATATTGAAAATTGTAAATGAGGAAGCTCCTTCACTAAAATTGACTTCGATATCATCATCTCAGCGACAGGTGGCCCACCACTTTCATAATTTAATTGTTCGGGCGTATAACCTTCAATAAGCATCACCCCTTTAGGTTTAAGGGCTAGTTCAACGCGTTGATACAATGATTGACGTAATGCGGCGGGTAGATGACAAAAAATAGAAACGATGCCATCCCATTGCTGAACGCCCAAATCAAAGTGTTCAAGGTCGGTGCATATTGTCTTTATCTGTACATTATTTTCTGAGGCTAATTTACATGCTTTGCTTAAACCAACTTCAGAAATATCAACAGCAGTCACCTGATAACCAAGTTTTGCTAAAAAAATAGCATTGCGCCCCTCGCCTTCCGCTAACATCAATATGTTACCTTTTGGCAGTTGCTCATAATTTGCTTCTAAAAAATCATTTGGCTGTTTGCCGTACATATACTGCTCAGTATCATATTCCTTATCCCACATTGATTTACTCAAACTAAATCTCCTTATTCAGTGCTAATAGTTTTTTGTCACTAATTGGGTTGATATTAAGTAATACTTTATCATATTTGAAAAAAGGCACAAAAATCATACTATTAATTTTAAATAACGAAGAAAGGCTTTTAAGAATGGAAGAAGTTGCAGTGCGGAGCTTATTGGAATTACGTGGAGCAGAGCTAATGGAACCACCATTAGCTCTGAATTAACAGTTAAGTTTGAGGATGTTAAAAATACTTAAGCCATTTATTATTACTTTGCTGCTTGTAAACTGAAAAGTATTTACATGGGTAATATAGCGCCGTTGCGATAATAGCGGTAATCAGCCAAATATAAGCCACCCCAGGAATAGCGAAAAGATCTCCATGATTTGGACCAACAGTTGCTAACACCAACTTATAAGCAATCAATAATACATAGAGATGTAAGATATAAAAGAACATAGGAGCCGATCCAAACACCTGTAAAATATCTGTAAAACGGTTTTTAAATCGTTCAAATAACGCAAGTAAAATTAACCCAACACCCAAGGTAAGTAAAATATAGTGTAGCGATGGTGGGTATTTACTAAAATTAATCATCGACATGATTGTCTCTAAGCCATTTTCTTCAACTTGCCAATCGGTTGTTTCACCATAAATATTGAATCCACGTAGCACTGCGAGTAACAATAAACTTAATCCACCTATTTTTAATAATGAAGATTGACGATATTCACTGCTAATATTTCGAGCAAATAGTGGCGCGACAGAATATCCAAGTAAAATAACACCGATCCAAGGTAAAACAGGATAGGATAATTTAACTCTTAGAGGTCCTTCGCTGACTAAGAAATTAGCATCGTGGAATATTGTCCAAAAAGTATAACCAAACTCATTAGGACTAAAATTAATCGGCGTCAGTAAATTATGACCAAAAACAATAACTAACCCTAGCGCAAACGTAAATGCTCTCGGTAATCGGCATAACAGCGCGAGTGAAATCATGCTCAAGCCGATAGCCCAGATCACTTGTAAATATAGGGTCTGATAACTACCAAACCACGAGAAGTTAACCAAAGTCATCTCAATTAAAATTAGGAATAAACCACGTTTTAGAAGGAAGCTACTCGGATCACGTGGCGCATTAGCCCCGTTATTGGCATATAGCCATGCCGACAAACCGGTCAAGAAAACAAACAACGGCGCGCATAAATGGGCAAGTGTTCGAGTAAAAAACAGTGAAGCTTCAGTATCTGCAATGGTCATCGGATCCGTGACAGGAAGGTGGTAATAGAAACGTTCACGCACATGGTCAATCAACATAATAAGAATAATAAGACCGCGCATAACATCAATAGATGCTAAACGTGATTTAATCGTTGCATCACCGTTTTGTTGCGATGATGTTTGTGTTTTTTTTGTAATCAAAATAATACCTTATACCAATGGAATTTAATAGGTGATCAAAGTTTGCGCAGGAAAAATTATTACTAACAAGGCGTGAGTTGCAGGAGATAGTTGTTCTCACTTCAAAACTCACAACGTAGTTAGGGATAATTTTAACCAGCAAGAATGATCACTTTATTAATTCCTTTGGTATTAACTTGCTAAGTAACCTCAGCCAAAATGATAATGCCCTACAAACATTTAATACCAATTACAATAAATAGCTGATCTATTTTACTAGTTAAAACAACTTACTTCTACGTTGTAAGCTTCGCAAAGGGAACAATCATTTACGTCAACTTACGCCTTGAATTAAGCTGTTTTTCCTGTGCAAAATTTAGATCACATACTTAATGTAATTGATATAGCACATCGTTTGTATCAACGTAATTTAAAGAGAAATTAAATTTTGTATTGGGGGGGCACGAATTGATATGCGCGCTAGTGATTGAAATGCAGCGATTTCATTTACTGAACAACCACTGTTAATACTGGCAAACGCTAAAGGATTAATTAAATTATATTCAAAAATAAGAGCGCTGCTTGCGAGTAATAGAAAATCAGCAGTAAAACAATCACCCTCACTATGTTGCTCAGCAGTGTTCGTGGTCACGACACTATCAATGCCCTGCTGATGTAATACCTCAGCCAACGAAAACGTCGCTGCCCCTTGCCCTAAGAGCATGGTCATAAACATAAGAGAAATAATAATTAAGCGCTTTTTATTCATTAATACAGATAGTCAGTAAGCAGTGATTTGCGGGGGAAGCATGATACATAACAGCATCACTAAAGTGAACAATTTTGTTATATTATAACAAAATTAAAAACTAATATGTTCGTGCATACTATTTATGGTTAGTCGCATGCCCTGCTTTTGCAGTATAAATTGAATAGGAGATTGCTAATGACAGACATATCATCGCAGGAATAAGTAATGCTTTAAATTGGTAAATAGCAAAAACAGTAGCTCCCAACGTACCTCCGGCAATGAAACCACTGATGATTAATAGAAATAAAGTCGCTTTGCGCTTATCAAATACTTCACCACGGAATTTTGCGCCAATCATGATACCTAGATCGGTAAAGATCCCCGTTACGTGAGTGGTACGAATAACCGCACCGCTAAAGGTCGTCACCATGGCATTTTGTAAACCACAAGCAGCAGAGGCTAAGTACAATCCATACTCAGAATTTTGGGTCAAAAGATAGGTTGCAGCAAAAAGACATAACGCTTCAATAAAAAGTAGTTTGCTATAATGCCGACCTAATTTTAATGCGCCACTTCGCAACACAAAACCCGATATTGCAGCTCCCACTAAAAAACTGATCACGACCATCACTAAGTGAAAAACGTGCGTCAATGAGCCGTCAGCTATTTCCGTACCAATAAGAGTGGCTGTACCTGATAGATGAGAGATGGGTTGATGATTAAAACCGAGTAATCCAATCGCATTAACAAAGCCCGCTACTAAAGCCAACACAAAGGAGCCATATTCGACTCAACGTGGTAATTTTGAAATCACAAGCATCCTTGAGGTGGTTTAAAGTTGTAGAATTTATCACAATCAGAGTCACTAATATTAAGCTTAATGTTACCGTAAGCCAACTACTTTAAATATAAAAAACCACAGCGTTTAGCTGTGGCTTTTAGGGATGAAAATGTCTGCCATATTAATAATATAGCGACTATTTTTTAAACTAGCCTATTCACATTGACTAACCATCATTTCACCTGCATCACCAAAATCATTAATTTTGAAACTGTAAACATAAGTGCCCGCTTCTGGAATCATAATTGAAGATTCAGTACCAGGCCCAGGCGCTCTTGCCATAGACTGTGTCGTACCAAGTTTTACTGCATCTGAATCTTCAACAGCAAACTCTGAACCCCATGATTTTGTGGCAAATTTGAAAGTATACGCCGTTGGTGTTGGATGTTTCACAACAACTTGATACAGATCTCCTCCAATGTAATTAAACTTATGTGAATCTGGTGTCGCAGCAAAACCATCACCACCAGTATAAGTACCACGAATCCAGATATCTTTACCTAGTGGTCCCAATGTGCCTGCACTTGGTTTAGTACAGTTAGCCATAACACCTGTGCCAGTGCGACTTAAGGCAGCCACCCCTACTTGTGGACCATCCGTTGTCGGAGACGTTATATCATAAAATGCAGCGCTATAAGGTGGCAAAGTGATAACATATTCACCTTCTACAAAACTCACTGTTTCGTTAGCCATCAGATTAACTAAATCACCATCACTACCGATGGCATTAGCAGCAATCGTTATTGTCGCTTCAGCGGCTTTAGTATTAACAAGATAAAGAATATTATCATCTACTGCATCTTTACGATCGATATAAATATTTACATCTGAGTGTATATGTGTGCGACTACCTTGGTATAAAGCGGGATGTTCTGCGCGCATTTTCATTAACGCAGCAACATAATTTTTAAGATCCGCTTGCTGTTCATTAAGTACAGTGATTTCGCCACCTACCGTGGTTGCTATTCCTTCTATCTTGGCACTAGATCGTGCAACATGATCATCACACATGCCAGAGTCACCAGAACAAGGGTCTAGCTTACTAACAAAGCCGTCTACCTGATCGCCAATTTCTTCACCATAATAAAGTGTAATAGGTCCACTGTAAGCCGTTAAGAAACTAATAGCAGCTTTATGACGATCCCAATATTCTGGGTCGCCAGGACTTGCAATAACACCACGCTGTAATAAGTCACCAAAGCGCACGAGATCATGATTGCCTAACATTAAGTTTGGCATTGCGTGATCAGGGTAAGCCACATGAGCAACAAAACCATTATCAAGGTTGGTCGCATTACGATGGCCAAAACCATTTTCTTCTACCGCAAAGGTCTGTACTACTGAATAACGCATCGGGAAATCAAATGCTGAGTTCAATGCAGGCATCGCTGAATCGCCATAGCCCTGTTCACTGATATCATTTGCACCACGCCAAATTTCAGCAACCATATAACCTAATGGATTAACCGTTTTACCATTTAATTGATAGCTCTGCTCTGCTGACACTTTTTCTACCGCTGTACGAATTTCAGTCCAGCTTTCTAGTGGAACTTGATACGCTTGATCTAAACGCCAACCATCGATTTGTAATTCATTTACCCAGTAAGTGGCTACTTCTTTATAAAATTCAATATCTTCAGGATACAGTGCTTCGAAACCACTTCCTTGTGCTTTGCCTGTGGTTGGTTTTAAGCCATTCGGCGACGCCGCAACATTACCTTTATGATGACCAAAAACACCATCAAATATAACATACATTCCTTTTGCATGAGCTTGATTAACCAGCTCTTTGGCTTGTTCTAATGTGCCAAATTTAGGGTCGATAGCAAAATAGTCACTGGCAAAATAACCCGTAGCATCAAGTCTGTCGGCCCAATCATCTTGGCCTGTGATAGGTGTTGATTTAAAGATAGGTGTTAACCAAATCGTATTCATACCCAGTGATTTAATATAATCAAGCGAAGCAGTAATACCTGCAATGTCACCGTTATGATGACTAGTACCATAACCCGTACCATAGTTAGCAGAACTGTCTGCATCAATAAACGATTCAACCATCACTTGATAGGTACGTAAGTTACAAGCAGCTTCGACATTACTAGGTTGATTACAAACCAAGCGTTCTTCAACAGTACGCTTAGCCTGATTCACTTGAATTGCAATCGTACCTTCCTTTTCAACCGGAGATTGTGAGCCCGTACTGCCACAGCCAACAAGTAAAGCAGAGATAGATATTGCAAGTAGAGTTTTCCGTAACATTATAGTAATTACCTTATAAATCAAAAAGAAGATTATTTAACCACAACCTAATTGATTAAAAAGGGGAGAGATCACATCAGACAATTATGTTCATGTAACAAATTGTATCAACAAAGTAGAAAGTGGCTATTTTCACGTCGTTTTACGTTGTCATTTTTATTTTTCTAAAATAATTTTGCACCGCTGTTGCAAGTGGCGACAGGTTTCACCTTCAATTAAGTGCTAAATATTTAAAACTATTCCAGCAACTAAGTTATCAATTTCAGCGGATAGTAATTATTACAACAACATCATGTATTTTTTTTGAATTTTAGACTATTGACTAAACGAAAAAAGGAGCCAATTGGCTCCTTTTTAATCTCTATTGTTTAACCATCATTAACCGATGTGTGTTAAACCACCCATGTAGTGTTGTAATACGGTAGGGATCTCAATACGACCATCTTCTAATTGGTAGTTTTCAAGTACAGCAACCAGCGTACGACCTACTGCTAAACCAGAACCGTTTAGTGTATGGATAAGCTCAGGTTTCTTTTTACCCGCTGGGCGAAAACGTGCTTGTAAACGACGCGCTTGGAAATCACCCACGTTTGAACAAGATGAGATTTCACGGTAGGTTTCTTGTGCTGGTACCCATACTTCTAAATCGTATGTTTTCGTTGCACTGAAACCCATATCACCCGTACATAAAACCACTTTACGGTAAGGTAGTTCAAGATTCTTCAATACTTGCTCTGCATGCATTGTGATCTCTTCTAATGCTTCAAAGCTTTTCTCTGGGTGTACAAACTGTACCAATTCAACTTTATCAAACTGATGTTGACGGATAAGACCACGTGTATCACGACCGTAAGAGCCAGCTTCACTACGGAAACAAGGTGTGTGAGAAGTGATTTTAATTGGTAAATCAGCTTCATCGTAAATCACATCACGGCTCATGTTAGTTAATGGTACTTCAGCAGATGGGATCAGTGACATACCAACACCCTCTTCTGTTGCAGGTTTAGTGTTGAATAGATCATCACCAAATTTTGGCAACTGTGTTGTACCGTATAAACTATCCGCGTTAACCAATAATGGAACGTACATCTCTGTATAACCATGGTGATTAGTGTGCAGGTTTAGCATGTATTGCGCTAATGCACGGTGCAGCTTAGCAATTTGACCTTGCATCACGATAAAACGTGAACCACTGATTTTTACTGCTGATTTAAAATCTAAGCCGCCAAGTGCTTCGCCTAAATCAACGTGATCTTTCACTTCAAAATCAAAACTCTTTTTAGTGCCCCACGTTGAAATTTCAACATTTTCATCTTCATCTTTACCGATGGGTGCAGATTCGTGTGGCAAGTTAGGAATCGTATAAGCGATCTCTTGGATTTGCGCAGCAAGTGCAGTGAACTCTTCTTTAGCTGCATCTAGTTGTGCACCTAATTCAGCAGTTTGTTCACGTAGTGGTGCGATATCTTCACCACGTTTTGCAGCCATTCCAATCTCTTTTGAGCGACTATTACGCTCAGCTTGTAGGGATTCTGTTTGGATTTGTAATGATTTACGCTTCTCTTCTAGCGAATTGATTAAATCAACATCTAGTTTAAAACCACGATTGGCCAATAATTCAGCCGTCTTTTCAATATCATTACGCAAAAACTTCGGATCTAACATCTTATTTCCCTAACTCTTTAAAACTAATAGTGTGCCTACATAGGCTGCTAAAATACAAACAACAACATTTAACGCGACGTTTAACATCGCTTTGAACAATTCACCCTGCTGTAATAGCAACAGGCTATCCATAGAAAATGTTGAGAATGTGGTTAATGCTCCTAAAAACCCAACGCCAATTAATGGCCACCAAGGTGATGAGGAAATTGTTTGTTGTTGTACAAGCTGAAAGATAATGCCCATTATCAGCGAGCCCAATACATTTACCGCAAGTGTAGCAAATGGAAAACCTTTTCCAAAGAGGCTTATCATTCCTAAACCAATTAAATAACGTAAAGTTGCACCAAATGCACCTCCACAAGCCACTAAGGCGATATTTGCAGCAATATTATTCATAACGTTTGTTAGTACTCTGTTGATTTAATTGTCTAAGGTAATCTAATTTATTACCTATCTGTTTTTCAAAACCACGATCAGTTGGCTCATAAAAGCGCTCACCTTGTAACTCAACGGGCAAATAAACATCACCTGCCGCAAAACCACCCGGTTCATCATGTGCATAACGATAACCTTCATTATGCCCCAGATCTTTCATCAACTGCGTAGGCGCGTTGCGAAGATGTAGCGGTACATCAAAAGTAGGATAATCCTTAACAAACTGTTTTGCTTTAGAGAATGCAGTATAGACCGCATTACTTTTGGGCGCAGAAGCACAATATACAATCGCTTGCGCTATCGCACGCTCCCCTTCATAGGGCCCAATACGTGCAAAACAATCCCAAGCGTTGATACTTATTTGCATCGCACGAGGATCAGCATTACCTATATCCTCTGAAGCGATCGCCAATAATCGTCTAGCAACATAAAGTGGATCACAACCACCATCGAGCATACGTGCATACCAATACAGTGACGCATCCACATCAGAGCCACGTACCGATTTGTGAAACGCCGATATCAGGTCATAAAATAGATCCCCTTTATTATCAAAAGTGACCCCTTCACGACCAGCAATCTCCATTAATAGCTCTAGTGTTACCAAGCCATCGTCAGTCATGTCGCTGAGTATCTCGAGATAATTAAGCGATTTACGTGCATCACCTTGTACTAAGGTTGCTAATTTTTGTTTCACACCCTCATCGAAATGAATGTTTTTATCAGCTAAACCATCAACAGATTCACATGCTTGATCGATAACATCTTCAATTTCTGCATCGGTTAATTTTTTCAAAAGATACACACGAGCACGCGATAACAATGCGTTGTTTAATTCAAATGAAGGATTTTCAGTGGTTGCACCAACAAATAAAATCGTACCATCTTCAATGAATGGCAGAAAAGCATCCTGTTGGCTTTTATTAAAGCGGTGTACTTCATCTACAAATAATAGGGTACGAATACCTGAAGACTGATTTTGTTTAGCAATCTCAATCGCAGCACGTATCTCTTTAATACCAGAAGTCACCGCAGAAAGGCGTTCAACATGCGCTTGGCAATAGGTTGCAATTAGCTCTGCTAATGTAGTCTTTCCCGTGCCTGGTGGACCCCACAAAATCATTGAGTGTGCAGCACCCGCTTCTAAGGCTTTACGCAGCGGTTTTCCTTCACCAACAATATGTGATTGCCCGATATAACCTGCGAAACCTTTTGGACGCATACGCGCAGCAAGTGGTTGGAACTCATTATTCAAATCAAAAAGATCACGCATTAACGTTGGTCGTCCACTTCTACATTTTCCGGAATTTGAAAATCAAACAGTGCATCACTAAAATCGTTAGGCATCGCTTGATGAGTTAATGTAAATTCACTGCGCTGCCCTTGCTCTTCAATAACGATAAATTTATTAATGTTATTTTTGTTATCAAACTCAAAAATAAACGTTGTTGGTTGAACTTGTGTTGGGTTAGTTACTGTAAATTTATTGCCCTGTTGCTTAACAATATAGTTTTCCCACTGCTTTTCATCCGCACCTGCAATCAATGCAAAGGGCGTATCATTAATCGCATCAGCGAAGTTGATCAAAGTAACCTGTTCGATAAACGGGCTGTAATACCAAATAGTCTTACCATCAGAAACGATCAGTTCCTCTTCAGGCGTTTCAACTTGCCAATGAAATTTACCTGGGCGAGAAATGGTCATCTCACCACTACTTTCATTTAACAGTTTACCCTCGCTACTTAAAACACGTTGTACAAATTGCGCGTGCATCTGTTCAAAAACAGCCAATTTATCTTTTAACTGCGTCGCTTGGGATGAGATCGCTTGTGCTGAAAATGAGAACAGTAATAAACACAAAGAAACAGGTAACAGTAATAATGCTTTTTTCATTTTTAATTAATCCTTAACAGGTGGTGGTGCTAACACATCACGACTACTATTGGCACCCTGTGGTGAACTGATCACCCCCTGTGCTTGTAGTTGGTCAACTAAACGTGCTGAGCGGTTATAACCAATTCTAAATTTACGTTGAATGCTAGAGATCGATACTTTACGTGTTTCAGTAATAAATGCGACCACTTCATCAAACAGTGCATCAATTTCATTGTCACCTTCCGCTTCTTCACCCGGTAAAATAGTATCAAGGCTGGCATCACCGTCTAAAATATCTTTAATGTAGTTAGGCTCTCCACGCTTTTTCCAGTCAGCAACAACACGATGTACTTCATGGTCATCGACAAAAGCGCCATGAACACGAGTAGGCACACCTGTACCCGGTGGTAGGTATAACATATCACCGTGACCTAATAGTGTTTCTGCACCTTGCATGCCTAATATCGTACGCGAATCGATTTTACTAGAAACTTGGAATGCGATTCGTGTTGGAATATTGGCTTTAATCAAACCAGTAATAACGTCTACCGATGGACGTTGTGTTGCTAATATTAGATGGATACCTGCCGCACGTGCTTTTTGTGCAATACGTGTAATCAACTCTTCACATTTTTTACCAACAATCATCATCATGTCGGCGAATTCATCCACAACTACAACGATGGTTGGAAGCTTTTCTAGGTGTGGCGCAGTTTCATCCATGCTATCACCCTCTTTCCAAATCGGATCAACCATTGGCTCACCAGATTCAATACCCTCTTTAACCTTGGTGTTATAACCTGCAAGTGTTCTTACACCAACAGCTGAAAGTAGTTTATAACGACGTTCCATCTCACCTACACACCAACGTAGTGCATTAGCCGCTTCTTTCATATCGGTAACAACTTCAGTCAGTAGATGAGGGATGCCTTCATAAACACTTAGCTCAAGCATTTTAGGATCGATTAAAATCATACGAACATCTTCAGGAGCGGATTTATACAGTAGGCTTACCAACATACAGTTAACCCCCACCGACTTACCCGAGCCGGTTGTACCCGCTACTAACAGATGCGGCATTTTAGCTAAATCAACGACCACTGGTTCACCAGAAATGTCTGCACCTAATACCATCGAAAGTGGCGATTTTGCATCGATAAATGCTTGGCTACCTAACACCTGAGATGAATAAACAATCTCACGATGTTTATTTGGTAGTTCTAAAGCAATTACCGCTTTGCCAGGAATCTGATCAACAACACGTACACTCATTGCAGAAAGTGCGCGTGCTAAATCTTTCTCTAAACTGGTCACAGTGCTTACTTTCATACCTGGTGACAGTGCTAATTCAAAACGAGTAATAACAGGCCCTGGTAGTACATTTACAACATCAGCCTTAATTTTAAATTCGAGTAATTTAGACTCAACTAAGCGCGCAGCTATTTGCAACTCTTCTTCTGACACAGGATGAGATTGTTTATTAGGACGATCCAATAGATCAATACTCGGAAATGGTGCTAAATTCTTATCTATTTTACGCTTAATGGTTGGCCTTGCATGTTCAGGTAAGTGAGAAAAATCAGGGATTACCTCTGTTTCTTCCACCTCTGTTTCCATAAAGCTGATTTCATTGACCTCAGGAACAGGATCATCATCAGCGAAGGCGTCATCAGAAAATACAAAATCATCCACTTCATCAAGGTCTAACTCGCTAAAAGGAGCCTGTTCATATTGATCATCAATAACAGGTTCAACGATAGATTTAGTTTTTGTAAAAGAGATTTTTTCATCAACATTGTCATCAAGTTGTTCGGTTTCCTTTTTATTAGAGACAGGAAAACCTAACTTTTTACGTTTTTTCTTTTCAACTGGTTTTTTAGCGGCTCTTTTAGCATCGAGCGCTTGCTCAGATTCGCGGGTTAATGCTCGCTGTTCATTCCATTCTTTTAATGTATTCGGCAGGTTCATCAGCTGTAACACTGATTTAATGGCTAATTCGCCCAGCCCATCAACTAAACGCAACCACGAAAATCCAAATAATAAAGTGATACCCGATATTAATAGTGTTAATAAAATGAGATTTACAGCGAGTAGGCTGAATAGACCAAGCATGCTCTGTCCAATGATATCGCCTATCAATCCACCTGAGGGATAATAATGAAAGTCATTAAAGTTAAGTGATGCTAAACCCGATAAACTGAACACAGTGAAGATAAACCCAATGATACGTAAACTTAAATTTAAGTAGTCGATATCAAGTGTAAATTTAGGTTTCCAGAACAGGATCCATGCTAAAACAGAAACGATAATCGGAACGGTATAGGCGAGCAGGCCAAAGGCATAAAAAAGTATATCTGCAGTCCAAGCGCCAACACGCCCTCCTGCATTTTGAATTTCAGAAACCCATTGTTGTTGTGACCAACTTGGGTCAACGGGAGAAAATGAAAGCAGTGCGATAGACACAAATACAGCACAAAAGAGGGTCATGATAACACCGACCTCAAACAATTTTTGCACACCTGAAAGATGGTTAATCATATTTTTTTTAAGCAAAGGAAACCTCAATAGAGAGAAGAATATTAATCAAGAAAATCAGTTGGTAATTGATGGCGTAAACGCAGCCATATTTTACCACTAGCAAATGCCGAGTCTCGCACGATTTGCATTATTTGTTGCGACTCGCCGTTTTCGAGGACCGCTCTGATCTCGGCATAAAAATTAAGTGCAATAGATCGCGCTTCACTATTTGAAAAGTAGAAGATACCCACTTTACGATATAAGTCCTGTAAACCATTTAAGATTAATACATAAATCATATTATTCGATGACACTGCAACTTGATGATAAAAACGATAGTCGAACTCAGTAAACTCTTCACTACTTGCATCTAGTGACGGGGTATTCTCTAAAAACTCTAACACCGTTTCATTGTTATGCTTGGCAGCCATACGTAAAATAATGGCACTAATATTGGTGCGCACAGACATTAATTGGTCGATAAAATCACTGCGTCGGCTGATATCTAAACGTGTTAATGTACTTAATATATTGAGCCCTGATGTTTCCCAGAAATCATTAACCTTTGTTGGTTTACCATGGCGAATCGTAATCCAGC
This sequence comes from Psychromonas marina, assembly GCF_030161115.1. Taxonomy (GTDB): domain Bacteria; phylum Pseudomonadota; class Gammaproteobacteria; order Enterobacterales; family Psychromonadaceae; genus Psychromonas; species Psychromonas marina. The sequence goes on along the minus strand of NZ_BSPQ01000009.1, from coordinate 24,872 downwards.
CATCTTTTGAAAGTCGCTGTAATACTTCGCGAAGCGTAGTACGTGTTACGCCAATTTTATCGGCTAAAAACCGCTCTGCAGGTAGCTCTGAGTTGATCGCAATAGACCCATTCCAAATTGATTCGATAAGGTATTGCTCAGCAACATCTGCAGGCCCTTTTGCTTTCATTATCATCTGTTTATTTATCCACGTTAAAATTTACTTGTTTATCGCTGTTATCATTTAAGGTGTAGCAAATTAATTAGAACCCAATCATTACTGTCATACGCTCTAATTGCTTATATTTAAAATATTCGTTCGAAAACTGATCACATAACTTGTCTGACTACCAAAATGAGTCATTTTAAGCGTTATTTTATTACTAATAGCCAAGATGATAACACATTCGTGCGAAGCCAAAACATGATATGTTTCAATGACAAATAAACAAATGTGATTATCCTCACAATCACATTTGTTTAAGCTTTAAAATTATGCCTAAAAATGATTAGGGTTTGAAATCCCTATTAAGTTAATGGTACAAATAGCCATCTTATTTATGCTAGGAAATATTTGTGTTATCTACTTTAAAAAACCTTTCAACTCAACGCTGGCCATGGTTGCTACTTGCATTTAGTGCACTTGCACTCGAATTATGTGCGTTGTATTTTCAACATGTGATGAAACTAGAGCCCTGTGTGATGTGTGTTTATGAACGCATTACCATGTTGGGTGTTTTATTAGCGGGATTAATTGGCGCCAGCTGTCCTCAATATTTACTGGTTCGATTAATCGCTTTTGCTGTTTGGGGTATTAGTGCCGTTTGGGGTTTATTGTTAGCGCTTGAGCACACAGATTACCAGATGAACCCATCGCCCTTTGCTACTTGTGATTTTTTTCCTAACTTCCCAAGTTGGGCACCCTTGCATGAATGGCTACCGTGGTTATTTAACCCAACGGGTGATTGTGCAGACATCGTGTGGCAATTCTTTGGTTACTCAATGCCGCAATGGTTAATTGTTAGTTTTGCTATTTACACGGTTTTATTTGTTGTCATTGCAATAACTGCAATGCTGCCTAAGCAAGTTAACAAATTTTAAGATTACAACGCACACAAAAAAAGTAGCAATTTATTGCTACTTTTTTTTGCTTTAAGAAAAGTATAAATGCTAATTAAAGCCCTTGAATATATTGATCTTGAGTCGACAGCGTGACCATTTGATCAAGTTTTACCTTCATTTGTGCTTTCTGCTCAGCATCGCCAGCCACTAACGTACTAAAATAATCCAATAACTCAGCTTTATCTAATTCTGCTTTTGAACCCGCACCAATGTTAGTCAGGTCAATAAAGAACTCATCAAATAAGCCCGATAGCTGCTCAACGATATCAACATTTAAGAATTGCTCATCGTTGTAAATACTAGGGTAACCACCAAGTTGTTTATCAACGGCAAAGGAAATTCCTTTCACGTTAGTAATGGTGGTCGCTTTTTGACACTTAAGCATACAACCATCTTCAATCGCCGCTTTATTACAACCAACGGTTTGTTGGAAGAAACACTGGCGACTAGTCATCATCAAGATGGGATGATAGATGCTATATATCATTTTAAAGTTTTCAGGACGTTTGATATTACGCATCTGGTTACGATTAATCTCATTAGAGATGAATGCACCCGCACAATTTAACTCTTCTTGTAAGGTTAACAAAGCGTAAGAATTGGTTGTGTTTAATAACGGACCAGCAATCCATTCGATACCTAATTCAACCGCTTTAAGCGCAATACCGGTATTATTTGAAATAATACGTTTAGGTTTAACGGTTTCTAATAAGCGTACTGATTCATCATAATCTTTACCAATTAATACCGCAGGGAACCAAGGTATTAAGCGTGGATTTTCTAAGAAAATATCAATGTGTTTATTACAACGTTTTTTCCAACTTTCAGGCAGTTTGAAATAGATATCCGCATCTGTTTTGTCTAGTAATCCTAAATCTTTAAGATCACTGATTAATACTGATAAGGTTGCTTGTTCATTAAGTTTTGAAAACGTTTGTAGTTTTGGTAATTCAATAGGTGCAATCGGTTGTACATTACCATTAAGAATAAACGCGACTTCATTTTTCATCGCGGTTAACTCTTTAAAGGGGACGCTTAAACCACTTTCTAAGGCATCAAAGTTAATCGACTCTAAAAGATAATCACCTTTTTTAAAGCTCTTGAAACGCTTTTCAATCGCTTCAGGTTGAATAGCTGATTCACCGGCAGCGATCATTAAGCTCGTTGAACTCACCGTATGGGTTTGCTCGTCAAATTCAAGTGTCACCGATAGTGCTTTGCCTAATCCACCAGCAAAAGACATCAACAACACCGGCTTTTCAATGCTCACGTGTTTTATCTTTTCAGCGACATCAGCTGTAATAGCATTTTTTTGTGCAGAAAGCTCTGTTTGTACTTCTTGAATTTGTACGACAGAGATAGCGTTGTTTTTATCGTTAGCATGTTGGAAACTGTTATCACGCGGGTTGTCGATAAACATATCTTTGGTCAGGTTACCCTGCAAAAATGAGTTAGTGAAATCACGATTAAATACTTTATAAAGATTACTATCATCCTCAAGTAATTTGCCCGTATCCACAAATTGATTAATCTGTTGGCGCCAGCTATCTACAACTGTATGTACATATTGCGCACCTTTAATACGACCTTCAATTTTTAGTGAATCAACACCTGCATCCACCAGCTGTGGCAAATCAAAATAGGCAGAGTTATCTTTTAGATTCAGTGGGAATTTATTACCTGCGGCGGTGATCTCATATTCATCACGGCAAGCTTGGCTACAACGGCCGCGATTACCTGAATTACCGACGCTTACAGAACTTGAGTAACATTGACCAGAGAACGCGATACATAATGCGCCATGCACAAAGACTTCCGTCAATACGTCGTGATCATGTGCAACAGTAGTAAGCATTTTAATTTCAGGCAGATTCATTTCACGTGACAGGTTCACACGACCAGCCCCCGCTTTCGCTAGGAATTTAATCTGACCTTCATTATGTGTTGTTAACTGTGTAGAAGCATGAATCAATAAACTTGGGAAATGTTTATTGAGAATATGAAACAGTCCTAAATCTTGAATAATAATACCGTCAATTGAGGTATTAACCAGTTGATTAAAAAGTTTAACTACCCCTTTAATCTCATGTTCGAGTAAAACAACATTAACCGTTAAAAACACTTCACATTGAAAACGTTTTGCTAGGCGTAATACACCTTTTAGATCTTCAAAAGAGAGATTCGTTGCGCGATTACGGGCATTGAACATATCTAACCCACAATAGATCGCATTTGCGCCTGCAATAATCGCGGCTTTAATCGCATCAACATCACCACCAGGGGCTAACAACTCAATTTTTCTGCTCATTTCTAAATCCATTAATACCTATTCAAATTTGTTGGCGATTCTACCTGTATCAACAAGCCTTTACTAGCGCAGTTAAACCCTCAATTTTGTAGGGTTACGTTAACCTCATTAACATGCATAAAAGAAAAAAGCCCTAATAGCTTCAGTTCATTGGCTATTAGGGCTTGTAATCAATTTAGTTCGTACAAAGACGCCTAAGTGTTCCAAGGGTTAGTTGGATCATAAGGTGCTTCATCAGCTTTCGGTTTATCTTTCATCGCACGTCTGTCTTTTGGACGTTCGCCACTGTCAGAGAAATTGTCACGGTATGGGTGTTTACTTGCTCCACGACTTGAGTCATTAGAACGAGAATCATGACCACGTGCTTGACGAGAAAACGAACGATCATCACGTTTTTCTTGGCTACGTTCTTTATGCGCAGAAGCAGCTTTTGCTTGAGACAATTCAATTGACTCAATGGTTAGCTCCATCGGATCGCGAGGCACAATATGCAATGAGAAACCACGTTCACGCGGTGCTAGATCATATTCAGACTCACGTGCTTTAGGCATACGTTTGAAACGAGATAGATAGAAATTTTCTAATTTAATACGTGCCCATTCCGTTTTCTTCAAAAACTTCAAGCTTCCAGCCACTGACGGATTCACTTTGAAGCAATGAAAACGCATCGCTGTATATAATATTTTCCAGCCATAAAATTCAGAAAGCTCGGTGAGCAATGTTTCTGTACTTAGGCCATGTAATGGGTTATTTCTTTGTTCTTCTACACTCGGTTTCATTTTTCTTTCCAAAATTAAAAAAGCCTTAATAAATAGTATTAAGGCTTATAACGCTATTTTAGCTGAAATAAATTAAAAAGCGATAACAAGCTGTTAGTTGTTAGTAATCAGCGATCAGTAAATCAGTCTTTTGTAGGTTGGCCTTTAGGCCAACAAATATACTGCAAGGTAATCTAAAAACCGACGGGATAAATCCCGACCTACAGTTGCTTTTTAATTCGGCGTATAATTCAACAAACTTTGCTGCAAACTTACCCCTTGCAGTTTCAGTTGATTAACACGTTGTAGGTAGGCAGCACCTTTTAATAGATGCAAAGCAACATCAACCGCTTTACGTTCGGTATAGGTTTCTAAATATGTGCCTTTTACCCAACTATTAAACGCGCCTAAACTTGGGCCTGCCCAAATTTGATAATCCATTTCACGTCCTTTCTCGCCAATATTAGACCAACGAGATGAAAGCCCCAAATACCAACGGAAAATTAACGCCATTTTACGTTTAGGGCTACTTTGTGTACGCGCTAACATTTCAGGATCACGCGCTTGGAAGAAATCAACGGTACCAGACCAAACATCATCAAGATTCTGACGGAAAATTTGCTTCTCTATCTTTTCACGTTCACTAGCAGGAATTGATTCGATAGAATCATAGTTAACATATAACTCATAAAGCTTATTAGCACGCATCGCAAACATGGTGCCGCGTTTAACTACTTGTAACTTAACACCCATTTCAAACATATCAGCTGCAGGTGCCATCGTTACATCTGCCATTTCAACACCCGCTAACAACTTACGCGTATGTTCAGATGCGCCCGCTTCAATACAAGCCTGATTAACAGAGCCAAGCACAATGTAAGCTGCGCCCATATTAAATGCAGCTAATGTTGCTTCAGGGGTACCAATTCCGCCTCCCGCACCAACACGTAGAGCAGGTGAGAAGTTATATTGCGCTTGAATCTCATCACGAAGTGCAATGATGGTAGGCAATAATGTTAAGAATGGACGGTTATCAGTATGGCCGCCAGAATCAGCTTCAGCGGTAATATCGTCAGCCATTGGAACACGTTGCGAAAGTTCAGCTTGTTTAGCGGTGATTTTCCCCTGTGCTAACAACTTATCTAACAGTTTTTGTGGTGCAGGCTCCATAAAGCGACGACCTACTTCGGTACGAGATACCTTAGCAATCACTTTATTTTTGATAAAAACAGAACCATCAGCATTCTCGCTTAAACCCGCGACACGATACCAAACAATATGCTCAGTTAAACCAAGGTAGGCAGATGCCTCTACCGTCTCTACGCCTAGTTTAAGAAAACGTTCAACTGCGCCACGCTCTAAGGCCTCTTCTGCAGGAGCATGAATCAAGTTAACCGCATAAGGGCCATTAGGTAGTTCTGCTTGGATACGTTTAATTGAATCTTCAATCACATCAGGGACTAACCCTGCCGCGCCAAACGAACAAAGTAATCCAGCCTTACCCAGTGCAATCACAAGTTCAACCGATGCAATACCGTTTGCCATTGCGCCACCGTGATAAGCGTACTTAACACCATGCTGTTTTTTATATTCAACATCTCCTAAATCTTCAGGATTAAGCGCTTGTGCAAACGCAACAACCGATTCACTACTTGAATCACATGTCGATTGACTAACACCTAGCTGTTGACCGCTTTTAGCCACATAGATCGGTTTATTAAGATCCATTAATGCACTTTTAACTGCTTCACTTGTTGTATTGATATTGTCGCTTGCGACTTTCCATGCCCAATCAATCGGCTGTTGATTATTTAATGTTAATACACTCATTGTTATTTCCTAAATGATGGGGATAACCCTCATCTATTTCGTTGTTTATTAAAAGCTACGAGTCACGAGCTACTAGCTTCGAAAACCGAACTGGCAATTCGAAGCTCTACGCTAACTACTCGAAGCTTAATATCGAGTAGGCAGTTCGAAGCTCGAAGCTACCTGCTCGCCACTTACTATTCGTTTTACGCCTCTACGATACTTAAAACAATATCTTTCACTTCATATATGCGTAAGCCATCTTTAGATAGGTTTGCATCACCCACTAAACGCACCTCATTATCTGTTTTGATAATATCGGTAATATGCACATCTAAACTCATCTGTTTATTAAGTGGCGTAATTTGACCACGGTATTTCCAGATAACATTGGTTAGCGGCGCTTCAAAACGCGGGTTAATAAACTGCTGCCCTAAATCGTTTTTAAGTGCATAGGTTTGTAAAAGCTCAATGATCGCTTCAACCCCTAATGAACCAGGCATCACCGGATCTTGATGGAAATGATAACGGAAGAACCAATCCGTTGCATCGATAGTACGTTCACCATATATGTAAGCCAGTGACGCTTTACCGCCACCCTCTACAATAGAAACAGTATCAACAAAGTTAAGTTGACCACCCGCTAAACGATAGTGAGGTTTATTAGCTTTCTCTTGGAACAAAGGTAACGCGTTATCAGTCAGGTCAATCTTAGTGATTTGATTCGCTGGTGTATTGTTATCAACAAACCAAGCATTGGTCGTTTTACCATTATCAATACCAAGTTGATTGGCTAACGCGTCACCACCAAAGTAACCAAATACTGCTTTACCGGTATAGAAGGCTTGATCATCAACAAGCAGATCAAAAGTAAAGCTTTGTACAATCATACCGCCTGCCATCGTCGTACTTAACAATACAGACTTATTAACGATTGTCTTACCACGCAAATCTACTTTTCTAAGCAGTTCACCTGAACCATCAAGGTTACGGAAGAACAGGTCTTTTTCTGGATAAACTAATGTTGTTCCCATATAACCAGAGATAAAGCCATTTGGTTGCAGTGCAATCTCCATAATCAGAGAATAAGGCATCCAATTATCAACACTGTTTTTAGTGAAATACCATGCATCTTCAGGGACATAGTACTCAGCAATACAGCTAGCAGGCTTTTTAAGGTCTAAACGTTCACCTTGCACATCGATAACACGTGTCACAACTTGTAAATCGCCACATGGGGTTCTTGGAGGAATACGTCCTTTGTAAACATCAAAGGCAGGACCAAAACAGTTCGAGATATTACCCGTTGCAAACTCAAACAGATGATAAGGCGTAAATGGCGTTGTATCAGGCGTTCTATTTTGTCCTGTCACCAATGGTGCTTCAAAATGCTTAATCGGCGTAACGCCTTTCTCTTTTGGCGCATTAAAGTCAGACTCTACGCGCATTAATGGACGCTGTGCATGTTTGAAAGGTTGTACGCCACGTTCATCAGTAATCAAATGGTTTTCAACATCATGTATCGCTTCGCGGCTAATATGCGTGACGTTATTTTCAAGATCGTTAAAGGCTAATTCGACTGAACTTTCTACAAGTTCAGCTGGCGCCGTTGGTAAAAGTTGTACGTTACTCGGCAGTGTCACCGGATAAGTAGAGTTTTCATCTTGCTCTTTAATTTCCATACACAGATTTTTAAAGTCAACAACGGTTTTACCATCAAGAATGATATCGATATTGGCTTTGATAAATGGACGTGGTGACATGCCCATCTCAACCACTTCTAAACGGTAAGTTAAGGTATTGGTTTGTGGTAATACTTGCCCACGACAACGAACGGTTTGCGGTTCACCCATCATCGGTTGGAAACGCGCGTTATTAACCGTACCATTCATGCCTAACCAAAGCATAAAGAACATCGCAACTTGCCCACAACCCTCCGACATTAACGAGCCAGCCATCACTTGGTCACCTTGGAAATGACATGGGAAATACCAATGGTTCGGATCTAAGTCTTTCTGACCTTCAATCAGACCTAGTCCCCAATGACCGCCAGTCGGATCAACCTTAGTAATACGCTCAATCATTAAGAACTTTTCAGATGAAAACTTCAATGATGGATTACGACCCTGTTGATCATATTCCCGGCCAAAACAACCCGCGATATCACCATCCACCAGCTTCATCATATCTGCATAGTTATACTGCGTTTTAGTGTTATGGATAAGAGGCTTAAAATAAGACTTTTTAGCGTTAGTAAACTCGGCTTTATCTTTATCGTTATGAATAACACCTTTACCGTCACTTAACTCTTCATCGGTAAAGAAACCGGCACAACCGTTACGCATGATTAGTACTTTCTTATCACCAACATAACAATCGTAATGGAAGAAGAACAACAGTTGCTCGCCATTTTTCGCATAGGAATCGATATGAATCTCATAACGTAGTGTTTCACCACCAAAGGCCATATCTTCTAAGAATGTTAATTCACAGTCTAATAGACGATAGATTCGTTCACTCTTGTTTTGGAAATCAATACCAATGTAAGAGATAAGCATTAAGTCACACTGCCCCGATTCAACTGAGACAGACCAAGGGATATGACCATCGATTAGGAATGGCGCATCGACAGGAATGTCGTACTCAGTCGCCATGTAAGATTTTTTATATTCATTCACCTTAGCGTCTAAGTCCGTCACACGTGTTACTAACAGATAATCGGTGGTTGGCAAACGTACACGACGCGCATAGCTATCGATGATTTTATATTCATCACCAAATACCTTGCTAATATCACCTTCAGCGAATTCAACTAAGTCAGCCGTATCGTAAATAACTTGCTCAGGTTTATTGAAACGCTCTTCAAGTTGTAACGGTGGATAATGATAACCTGCCGGACCTTTAATCGCAAAGCCTGTTTCGGCTTGAGTAGCGATAGGTTGGGTAACATGGCTAGTAGCAACATTAATCGTCGGCGCTTGACCAGATAATGTTTGCGCTTGTAACTTAATCAACGATGAGATCTGTTTTTCAGCTTCTTGACGAGCACGAATGAATGCTTGGTGAGTTTGTGTTTGCTGCAAAATCTCACTACTGGTTTTACTAATTGTTTTTTGATTCATTTTAACTTTCTCTGGAGAAATGACAGGAGTCGCAATTTTTTCATTTGCCGTCAACGCTTGTAATGGTTTAAGTGTTAACAAAGAGAGATCTACCGGATGACTAACACGATCTGAGGACGATAACTGTGTTTTCATTTTAGCGAAAACAGGTTGTGCCGCGTTAGCAACAATCGCCTGCTCAATATCAATGCCACCTAAAACAATCGGTTTGATCAATGAGAATGGTTTCTTGCCGGTTTCAACAGTTGCTATCGCTTTATAAGGTGTTACTGTCGCGCTTAAAATAAGGTGTGCACAGCTCATATCTTTACCAAGCCCATTCACTGCTACCTTAGTTGCTTGATGAGCATCTAAGACTAAAGCAGATTTAATCAGGCTCATCATGCCCGATGCATTAAACAGATGTCCTACTTGGCGTTTAACACTGTCTAGGTTTGTCGTTGGATAACATGCTGCAAAAGCACTTTTCTCAGCTTGGTTATCGGCAATAAAGCCACTTGCAAACACCTCTACATAATCTACTTGAGACGCTGTTATACCCGCATCACGACAGGCTTTATGAGCAGCTGTTTTAATGGCTTGGCTATCACTACCCGTTGCAAAACTAATAGCATCAATTTGTGCATAGCTTGTTTCCTGAGTAATAGAATGTGTGGATTTAAGCACAATTGCCCCCGCACCCTCGCCCACTAACCAGGCTGTATTATCCAGTGGGTTAGCAGCACTTTGCGCATCTTCAGAAACAGCACCATAACGTTGACGCAGGCTAATATTCTCAAAAGAACCCGCTAAATCAACCGCGGCAATCACAACAGCATCAACATCAGAGGTCGCAAATAGGTTTTGAGCAAGCTCCGTACAACGATAAACCGAGTTCTCTTCACTAGATACCGTAAATGCAGGTCCGGTGAAATCCCACAGCGCAGAGATACGTGACGCCATGATATTGCCGATGAAACTGGTATATTGATTTAACTGTGCAGGTGAAGCAATGCTCTCTTTACAGATATTGGTAAGCTCATATTGTTCACTCGAGGTCAAACGAATACCTTGTTGCTGTAAGCTTTGCTCTATTTGTGTGGTTAAGTTTACACGGCCACGATACTGATGCAGATCCAGCTCAAGTCCCATCGCCACTAATACAGCAACATTGGAGCCCTCTTTCAGACCTGCTTGCTGCACGGCATTATCGGCAACTTTCATCATCATCAATTGTTGTGGAATCAAACAATCTTGTGGATTAGGTGGCACTTTAAAACGTAGGAAATCTATATCGAATTGTTCGACATACCCCCCCTTTGGCGCTTTACCTAATTGCAGCGCCTGTTTTATGCCACTATTCTTCTCAATGCCTTTCCAACGATGAACTGGTAGTTCACGGAAAGTATTCCCGTCTGACTCAATAAGCGCTTTAAACTGCGCTAAGTTAGCACAATCACCGACAATACAATCCATGCCCACAATCGACATCGGCGCTAAAGCTTTTGCTTTGCTAAACTCAGTTTCGAGTGGCGAATTACCCGCTTGTAAAACCAGATGTGCATTACTACCACCAAAACCAAATACACTGACACCCGCAGTACGTTGCTGACCCGCTGCAACTTGCCAGTCCTGCTGTTTCCAAGCCACCGTATCGATCGGCATTTGCTCTGAGGTGAGATAAGCTTGTTTAGTGGTAATTGCATTTTTTAGGCTAATGGTTGCCGGAATAACAGCTTCATTAAGTGCATATATCGCTTTAGTCACACCCGGCATACCGGCAGCCGTTAAAAGATGGCCTAAATTTGATTTTGCAGAACCTAATAACGGTTTGTGGTTATATTCACTAAAGAACGTCTCCATTGAGCCAAGCTCAACCTTATCGCCTTTCGGGGTACCCGTTGCATGACATTCAATGTAATCGACATTAGCTGGTGAGATTTGCGCATCTTGATAAGCACGCTGATAAGCTAATACCTGACCTTTAGTATTTGGGCTTAATACAAACTCGCCCTTACCATCGTTAGACAGTGCACCACCTTTGATAATAGCATGGATAGTATCGCCATCACGCAGCGCATCGGAATGACGTTTAAGCACCATCATGCCAGCACCCTCAGCGGCAAACAAACCCTGTGAATCGTTATCAAACGGTGCATGTTTATTGTTAGCAGGGAATGCTTGGAAAATTGAAAACCCCATATTAACAAACATCGGATCGGCACCCGATATTGCGCCCGCCAACATCATGTCAGCTTTACCCGTATGTAAATAATCGCAGGCAAGTTTTAAGCTATAACATGAAGAAGCACAGGCAGCATCAAGGGAGAAATGCGATGCACCAAGGCCTGAAGCTTTAGCAAGCAGAGCCGATGGGTAACCCGCAACCAATGCATTATCTGGATTAACTGTTTGCGCCTGCGTAAAATTAGCTAACTGAAAGTTTGCAGATGTTAGCTGTTTCAACGCGTTTTCAACGACATGGTGATAAAACGGTAAAAACAGATGATTCGAACTTTTAGTCGGAAAGGATAAATTACCTAAAATAAGACCACATTCGCCTAGCGCATCACTTCCCCAATAACCTGCATCTTTTAAGGCTTGCTCAGTAACATAAAGGCCCCACTTATTAAGATCATCAAGCTGGTTAAGATAATCAGCATTTAAGCCACGCTGCACAAAAGGCGTTGCATCAAAATCAAAACCACGAATGTAGCCACCGTACATACAGTAAAACTTATCCGTATCGCCTTTCTTACCTAAGTATTTAGCGGGATCAACACCCATCTCTGCCGCGGTTATTTGCGTTCTGTTATCTTGTTTATTTAATAACTGCGTCCAAAACTCATCTGGTTGACTTGAACCAGGAAAGAGATTGGCGATACCAACAATGGCTATATTTTCCATATAAATAATTCTCTTATGTGACGGCTTAAGCCGACTAATATTCTGTTAGTGGTTAACTTGTTGAATCAAGGAACCACTAAAAAAAGATTCAATATTCATCTCAACACCAAAACTAATCAGTTTCGCTACCGCACGCGCATAGGTGAGTTGATCGTCAGTGCCTTTTGCATTCACAGGCACGCTAATGTGGTGATTTTGTTGTCCAGAAAGCTTTAACGTTTTATCAGCCCAACTGCACAGCGAACGTCCCGCCCCCATCTCAACAAATACTTTTGTGCCTTTATCGGCTAAACCATTTATCAAACGAGGGAAATCAACAGGTTCACAAAGACATTTTGCAATACTGACGGCAATCGCTTTCTGATGCTGAGGAATAGGCAAGTAACATGAGCTTGAAATCATTTTGGTCTGAATTCGTTCAGTCACTGGCATGCTATAAAGCGCAAGCATGTTGTCATACTCTTGATAAGCAGGTTCACTGTGAATCGCATTAGCCATATTAAGTGGCATAGCTCGCACACCTAGACGCTTAATCACCTGTAAACAATGCTCAGGAAATCCGCCAATCACTAACGAATCTGGCGTATTAACAATAGTGACATAAACACGTTCATCGGCGTGAATTTCAGCATTAACTTGCTCAACAGTCCCTTTGATACTGTAGGTTTCCCATATCTGCTCAAACTCACCATCGTTAATATCAGGCAAGTTCCAGAGTTTACGAATTGCGCGTAACTCACTGGATAGTTGATGATTAAAGGTATCAGAGTTTGCAAGACGCGCGCTCATTAATCCCGGCTGTTGCCAACAACCCAATGCAGCAAACATACTGATTTCACCCATGCTATATCCACTAGCAAAATCAGCTTTTATATTAAATACCTGCTCGAAAATTTTGGTAAACACACAGGCATATCCGACACCACACTCTGCAATGTTGGCAAGGCTATTACGCAGTTCAAGGTCGAGCTGTTTAAGCTCTTTAAAACCGAGTGCCACTACTGAACGCGGATTTAATAATTGATCTTTAAGTGAAGCGCCAATATTGTCCGCCAATGCGATAACAGCGGGATAAATCTCAGGAAACAGATGAAACAGATCACGCCCTAAACCCACATAGGTTGCACCAATGCCGGGATATAAAAAGGCTGTTTTTGCATTTTGATCAGGCTGACTAGTAAAGTAACTACCCTTAGGGGTTTTCCAATCAGACTGGTTTTTAAAGGCGATGTTAATGCCCGTTAAAGCAAGTTGAATCTCTTTGTTTAGCTCATCAACAGATTCTGCAATTAACACAACTTGATAACTAAAACTGCTGTTGTTTTTTGTGTGATACAACTGTTGCGCTAACGCTTTGAGATCTTCACTTACGGTTAACTGTGAAAGTTTTAACAGTAAACTTTGTTGATCGTCTGCACCGATAATAAATAACGATTGTTTACCATGAAAATTAAAACCGTTTTGATGTACTAAATTATCGTTGCCCTCAGTTAACACAATGTGGCTATAAGCTGTTGCATTAATCAAACTATAAGCATTATGTCTGGCTTTACCCGAAGCAAGCGGGAAAACAGGCGCAGGTTGATTAAACAGGTAAAATGGAGAGCTTAACCAAGCTGATAACATCGATGAACTAGGCATATTCCAATCAGATACAGCACCACGATATCGCTGCTGCAGAGAGATAACGGAATATATTAAACCCATTAGCTCTGATACCGTTTCATTTTCACCCAATACACTTTTCTGACAACTTATTGCCGTTGTACAAGTTTCAAAATCAGCAGATTGCGAATAACTGTTGAGTAATGACTGTTGCTCTAGCTCATTTAAATAGTTATCTGCACTGGCAGTAACTTCTAAACTACAGATATCTTTTGCAGTGATGGCAGTCGCTGTTAACGAGGTTTGAATAATATTATTGATGTCACTATGTGCACCCGTGGTGACGTTGTTAATAGTGGCATAACGGACACTATTATTAGCCTTAACAAAGGACTCACTGGATAACAAAAGACAAGCGGCACCTTGCAACTGCGCATAACCAGCAAAGTCAGTATCAAAACTGATTGTTGCGTTATTTGTATTGTTAATCTCATCAGGAAGCGCAGCACTGATAATCAGTACCGCAACATTCTCCGCAGCAAGAATCTGTTCTGAGAGCTGTAATGCTTGAGTAAGATCAGACACCCTTTGATAACTAAAGTGCGCCTGATCTGCCCCCTCAATAATATAATCACTACCAAGGTTTTGTTGAACGACGATCACTGCAATCTGTTTCGCAGTTAGATTATTTTTTTCAACAACCAAATTCGCACAGCGTTTACAAAGATCAGAGTAACTTAGCTGCAATGCAAGCGAGTCAGTTAACACCTCGCCACGATATAAGCAGGCTTCAACCTGATCAATATTATCGAGATCATTGAAAATAGCGTTAAAGCCGATCACTGCAAGTGATGAGTTCATCACCTGCAACGAGGATGCTAATGGCATACCTGACACCATTATTTAGCGACTTTCAAAAACAGATCGTTCAAGCTTTCACTTGCTGTTACCTGCGCACCAATAATGGTGGCAAGGATCTGTTTTTGCTCATTGATCAACTCAACATCAGCAATTACTTTTTTATTACGTTTGTTAGCGGTCAACTTTAGTTGCAGATAGAACGGCTGATCAACAGGCACTTCCTGATACACAGTCCAATTAGCGGTTGCCGTTGGTAAACTACCTAAACCGAGCTGTTTACGCACCCAAACCAGTAACGCTTGATAAACCAAATCGTTAGCAAAGACGTTATTGATAGCAACATCAAACTCGCCCTGCTGCTGTTGAACATCACTCTTAATCACACAACTTAGTAATAACCCCTGTTCATCACAACGATTAACCGCGGTAATGCCCTGCAGGGTTTCACCATGAAACAGTGTGCCATCTTGGTAAAGTGGATGCTGTTCAGTTGCAATGTTAGGTAAGTCACCATCAAAAATTGGCGCATCTATTTTGTTTTTAGCCAATAACAAATTCGCACTATAATGGAAAATAGTTTTACCATCTCGCTCACTCGATATCTTCACTTCAACAACAAGTTGCTGCGCATCCTCACTAATTAATTTCAGGTCGATCGCGTAATCATCTGCTTGTGTGCCGTCAAATATAATGCCTTTAAACAACTTATAGTTACTTAAGCCAAGGTACTGATAACCAACATAAGTCGATTCAGCCGCTTCCACCATCCACGCGATTGCGCAGACAGTTGGAAAAACTGCGTTGTCACCAATTTGATGATCGCTGAAAAATGCATTGTTAGCCGCTAAAAGCTGTTTAGATAAGCGACTAACTTCAGGCTTTTTTACAGCTACTTCCTCAACAGAAACGCTTTCATCTGATTCTCCGCCCATATCATTACCAACTAAAATTTGTGGACAACGATTTGTATCGGCAGCTAATTCACTCACTAACAGTTGTGCGCCTGCATCTAGTGGAATGATATACACGCCACGATCATTAAACATACGTTTAAGTTCAGGTGTTACCATGCCACCATCCCAAGGACCCCAGTTAAAGCTCAATACTTGTGCTGATGGGTTCAAGGCTTTAAAGCGGTATGCACTTTTATTTAAGATATCATTGGCAATCGCGTAATCCGATTGACCAGGGTTACCGTAGAAACCCGCTGCCGACGAAAACAGAACAAGATGTTTGATTTTATCCTGCTGCGTACAGCTTAACATTGACAATAAACCATCGATTTTGGTGCTGTAAACCGCTTCAAAATCAGATAATGCTTTCTGTTCAATGAACTTATCAGCCAATACACCGGCGCCATGAATCAGACCAGTAATATCACCCCATAAATCAGTAATCGGAGAAACCGCATTTTGTACGCTTTCGCTATCGGTGACATCGGCACTAATGTATTGCGCCACACCACCCGCTGCTTGAATCGCATCTAATGTTTGTGTGATCTCACGATTAGCGAGTACAGGTTTAATAAACTTAGTCACGGCCACTGGCGTTGGTTTTTCACCGCTTGCAATCAAATGCTGCATTGCCGCTTTTTTCAGTGAGACTTCATCACTGTTGCCCTTTGCCCATGCTGGTTCATTGCTATCATATTGAGAGCGACCTAACAGGATAAACTTCGATTGATAGGTTTGTGCTAAACGAATCACACAATGTGCTGTTACGCCCTTTGCACCGCCACTCACAAGAAACAGAGAATCTTCATTGATGCTGTTACCCGCTTGTAAAACATAACTATCGGTTTTTTCACCGACTAGCGTTAAACGACCGTTGTTATTAAAACCAACTTCTACTGGCGCTACTTGGCTATCATTAAGTTCATCAAAAACAATATTAGCGACTTTGTCTGCAGCGAATTTTGTTGCAACATCTAGCGCACGACAGAAAACAGTTGGCCACTCATGGCTTAATGTTTTAACTAAACCCGTTAAACCGGTTTGTACTAAATCACTGTCTTGCTCATTATTTTCAACACCAAAACAGCCACCTTGGCGTGTTAACACCAAAAACGATGAACGGACATCATTATTGCTATTATTAGCAAGCCCCGATAACTTAGCTAATAGGAAAGCAAGTTGTAGCCCTTGTTTACTCGCTTGTGGATACTCAATGCCAGAGGTTGTCGATTTAGGCTGCAGATAAACCACCGCATGCCATGTTGCTTGTGTTGCTAAAATCGCTTGTAACTCTTGTTCATCTAGTTGTTCAAGTTCAACGACATTCACCGCATCCGTAAATGATTTAGTGCTAACGGTTTCAACCCATGATGGTTTTAACACCGTTACTGACCAACCCTGTTGGGTTAATTTATCTGCTAAACGAATTGCACTGCCTTCACCATCATCCACTAACAACAGATTTTCACCGTTTAAAGTTGGTGTATTGCTAACAACCGCATCAAGATGTTTTACCACCACAATACTGCTTGGTGCAGGTTCAAAATCATTGTTAATTTCAGTAGCAGTGATCTCTGTTGCAGCTTCGATAGAAGACGCTGTAGAAGTGCCTGTCGTAACGCTACCGCCCGCTTTTGATTGCATGTAGTTAACAATCTCGCCTAAGGTACGCAACTCAGCAAGATCTTCAGGATTAAGCTCTGGTAAATTGGTGATCTCGTCTTGCACTGCGCCTAAGATCTCAACACGTTTAATCGAATCAATACCTAAGTCCGCTTCCATATCCATCGCAAGTTCTAACATCTCAGCAGGGTAACCGGTTTTATCTGCAACCACTGACATCATCACGTTTTGGATTTTATCCAAATCAATCCCGACTGCTGGTGTTGCTGTAACCTCAACAGGCGCAACAGCACCCGCTTTAGACTGCATATAGCTAACAATCTCACCTAAGGTACGTAGCTCAGCTAAGTCTTCAGGATTAAGCTCTGGTAAATCTGTGATTTCGTCTTGCACAGCCCCTAGAATCTCAACACGTTTAATTGAATCGATACCTAAGTCGGCTTCCATATCCATCGCAAGTTCTAACATCTCAGCTGGGTAACCGGTTTTATCCGCCACCACTGACATCATCACGCTTTGGATTTTATCTAAATCAATCGCGACAGTTTGTACTTGTGTTGTTGTAACCTCAACAGGCGCAACAGCACCCGCCTTAGACTGCATGTAACTCACGATCTCACCTAAGGTACGTAGTTCAGCTAAGTCTTCAGGGTTAAGCTCAGGTAAGTCTGTGATCTCATCTTGTACTGCACCAAGAATTTCAACACGTTTGATAGAGTCGATACCTAAATCAGCTTCCATATCCATGCTCAATTCAAGCATCTCAGTTGGATAACCGGTTTTGTCAGCAACAACAGACATCATGACGTTTTGAATTTTTGCTAAATCAATCGCAGTCGTTGCAACAACAGGTGTTGCTTGAACAGAAGTTGGCGCAACTGTTTCTGCTTTTGACTGCATGTAGCTAACTATTTCACCTAAGGTGCGTAGTTCTGCTAAATCTTCAGGGTTAAGCTCTGGTAAGTCTGTAATTTCATCTTGCACAGCACCTAAGATCTCAACACGTTTAATCGAATCAATACCTAAATCCGCTTCCATATCCATGCTCAGTTCTAGCATTTCTGTTGGATAACCGGTTTTGTCAGCCACAACTGACATCATTACCGTTTGGATTTTAGCTAAATCGATAGCAGCGGTTGCAACAACAGCAGTTGCTTGAACGGCAACGGGTGCCACAGTTTCCGCTTTTGATTGCATGTAACTTACAATCTCGCCTAGTGTGCGCAATTCTGCTAGATCTTCAGGGTTAAGTTCAGGTAAATCTGAAATTTCATCTTGAACAGCCCCTAGAATCTCAACACGTTTAATCGAATCGATACCTAAATCCGCTTCCATATCCATGCTTAATTCAAGCATCTCGGTTGGGTAACCGGTTTTATCGGCCACCACAGACATCATTACCGTTTGGATTTTAGCTAAATCAATGGCAACCGTTGTTGCTGCTGCATTAACTGCTACTGGCGCTGCTGTTTCAGCTTTAGATTGCATATAATTAACAATCTCACCTAATGTGCGTAGCTCAGCTAAATCTTCAGGATTTAACTCAGGAAGATCTTGAATTTCATCTTGTACAGAGCCTAAGATCTCAACACGTTTAATCGAGTCGATACCTAAATCGGCTTCCATATCCATACTCAGTTCAAGCATCTCGGTTGGGTAACCGGTTTTGTCCGCGACCACCGACATCATTACGTTTTGAATTTTATCTAAATCGATGCCAGTGCTAGCAATTGGCGCTACTGCAGCTGAACTAGCCGAAACAGGTGCAGCCGATTCCGCTTTTGATTGCATGTAGTTAACGATTTCACCTAAGGTACGTAACTCAGCTAAATCTTCAGGGTTCAGTTCAGGTAAATCTGAAATATCATCTTGAACAGAGCCTAAAATCTCAACACGCTTGATAGAATCGATACCTAAATCCGCTTCCATATCCATGCTCAATTCAAGCATCTCAACAGGGTAACCGGTTTTATCGGCCACTACGGCTAACATGACTGTTTGGATTTTATTAATGTCAATTGCAGGCGCTGCAGCAACCGTTTGTGCTACAGGTGTTAGCGTTACTTGAGGCTGAGCTTGCGCAACTGCTTGAGTTACTTGAACCGGTGCAGGTTGTGCCGCCGCTTTAGCCGCTACAATTGGCACGATATTGCTCACTGGCGCTTGTGCTTTTACGGGTGCAGAAGTGACTGGCGTATTAATAGGTGCAACAGTAGTCTCTGCAGCAAAGCCATCTAGCATCTTGCTCATGTTTTCAGTTTGGCTATTTAAGTAAGTTTCATGAACACGTAACGTTTCCGATTGGAAGTCATGGTACAAACCTAATGTTTTGTCTAAACCTGCAGGTAACTCAGTTGCGCCTGTTTGCGCGGCTAATACTTCTTGGAACGTCTTAGCGTATTCCTGCGGACCTTGCATATAAGCTTGATGCACATCTAAAAGTTGTGATTGATGATTCACAAAATTTTCAACACTACGCTCAATAGAGCTCGCCATATCTGTATTGTTGTTTTGTGATAAAGCTGGCGCACCACCTTTCTCTACATAAACAATTTTTTCAACTTCGACGATCTTCTCAACGATTTTTTCAACAATAACTTCTTTAATCACCTCTTTAACTTGAGGTTTAGCGGAGCTAATTTCCCAACCATCATTTAAGGCATCATCAAAGGCTTTCTTCGTTTTAGGGTTCACATAAGCAGCACCCGTTAACTTCATCGCTAATGGTGACTTCTTAGGCGCAACCACTGGACGTTGTTGTGCTGAATAAGGGTCGATATTATCAAGTTGTAAACCTAATACTGCCATTTCAACAGCAGCTAAACGTAATTGCTGATCCGCTGATTTTTTCGGATTGCTGTTCACTGCGATAGTCACAACATCCTCTTTATCTTGCAGAATATTATCCACTAAACGGGTTAATACATTCTTTGGACCAAACTCTACAAAGATACGTCCACCAGCAGCATATAAGTTATCAATCTCTTCATTAAAATGAACCGATTGTAAAATATGGTTTTTCAGTGCAGCTTTAATTTCGTCAGCGTTATCTGGATGTGCTTGTGCAGTCCCATTAGCAAAAACAGGTACTGTTGGCGTATTAAACGCAACACTATCAATTACTTCTGCAAATGGTTTTTGTGCGTGCCCAACTAAATCGGTATGGAATGCCGCAGAAACAGGTAGTTTAACGACCTTGTAACCTTTAGCTTGCAGCGCTTCAACAGCCACTTCAATTTGTGCCGTTACCCCGGCAATAACCACTTGGTTATTAGAGTTATAATTAGCAATCGAAACACCATCAATACCCTCAATATCTTGTGCAACTTTTTCAGGTGCGCCAACAACCGCGGCCATTGTGCCTGCATCAACAGGTGTTTCGCCAGGCGCAGCCTGTTGTGCCATCATCGCTGCACCACGACTACGTGCTAATAACATATAGTCGTCATCGGATACAACGCCTGCTGCCCACAGTGCTGTTAACTCACCAAAGCTATGGCCCGCTGCAAAATCAATTTTTAAACCCGCTTGTTTAAAGGTATTAAACAGACCCGCACTAAAGGTACCAATCGCAGGTTGTGCATTTTGCGTTAAACGTAATGCCTCTTCCTGTGTTTTGCGCTCATCCGCAGAGAAAACAGGAATAGGAAATACTGTTGAAGATAATTGCGTCAGTCCCGCATTGCTAAACTGTTTATCCATCGCAGCACTTGTCGCTAGCATGGTTGGGAAATTACAAGTTAAATCACGTCCCATATTGACATATTGCGAGCCTTGACCAGAGAACAGTGCAACCACTTTACCAGCAACATCTAAACCAGATTCGCGGTAATAGATACCCGTTGGTTTGCTCCATGCTTTTTCATCGCTTGCTAACTGCTTAATAATGTTTGTGATGGCAGTGATCGCTTGATTTGCATTTTTAGCGACAAAACCACAACGTGCAAGCGCTGCGTCAGGCGTTACAAATGGATTTTCAGACACTAATGCATTAAATGCATAAGCTTGCAGGTCTGTTTCAACAGATAGTTTTGTTAACCAGCTATTTAAGTTGCTAGTTAAGGTCGCTTTATCCGTTGCACTTAATACTAATATTTGTGGTACTTCATTTAAACGGTAAGCCGCATCGTGTGCCGCTTTATATTCTTCTAAAACAAAATGGAAGTTTGTACCACCAAAACCAAATGAGCTAATACCTGCACGACGTTTAATACCGTCGGCACGTGGCATCCAAGGACGTGTTTCGTTATTTACATATAACGGAGAGTTTTCAATCTCTAAATTAGGGTTGGGCTGATCAACGTTGATCGTTGCAGGCAGTACTTTATGGTGTAATGCTAATGCTGCTTTGATTAATCCCGCCGTACCAGCTGCCGCTTTCGTATGACCCACCTGTGATTTAACTGAACCTAGCGCAATATGCTGCTTTTGCTCATTGTTTTCACTAAACATGGTTTTCAAACCACTAAATTCAGCTGCATCACCCGCTTTTGTACCCGTGCCATGCGCTTCGATTAAGCCACATGTACGCGGATCAAAACCAGCGTCTTGGTAAGCACGTTTTAATGCTTTCACTTGACCTGACGGACGTGGTGCATAAATCGATTTAAAACGGCCATCCGATGAACTACCAATACCTTTAATTAAGGCATAGATTTTATCGCCATCACGCTCTGCATCTTCAAGACGTTTAAGTGCAATCATGCCAACGCCTTCGCCAATCATCATGCCTTTTGAGTTTTCATCAAATGGGCGAATATCGTCGCCATCGGTAAAGGCAGGTGTTTTAGAAAATGACATGTACATGAACGGTGAGTTATCACAACAAACACCACCGGAAATCATCATCTCAGAACGGTGCTCTAACAGGTCAGAAACCGCCATTTTAATTGCCGCTAATGAACCAGCACAGGCAGCATCAACCACACAGTTTGTGCCACCGAAATCAAAACGGTTAGCAATACGGCCAGCAATAACATTACCTAACATACCTGGGAATGAATTTTCTTCCCATGGGATGTAGGCTTTTTTGTATTTTTCAATGATTACATTACGATCCGCTTCACTGACACCTGACGCTTTTAATACTTTATCTAATACAGGGCCTTGTAAACGAGAAGTCAGTGGTGCGATCTGTTTCTGACCACCGCCTACACCAAGAGTAATACCAATTTTGTCACGATCATAAGCCGCTTCATCACTGATACCTGCATCCGCTAATACGTCACGTGCAACCACGAGCGACATTAACTGAGTAATATCTGTTAGCTCTAAAATATTTGGTGGCAGACCAAATTCCATTGGATCAAAATCGATTTCTGGTAAAAATCCACCACGTTTACAATAGGTTTTATCCGCATCTTTTTTATCACTAGAGTAATAATCATCTATCGCCCAACGATCTTCAGGAATATCCTGAATACCATTAACCGATTCAACGATGTTGTCCCAAAACTGCTCTAGGTTTTGAGTTTCTGCAAACACAGAAGCCATACCTACAATCGCGATAGGACACTCTTGAAGTCGTGAATTAAGCTTTTTATCTTCTACTGTTTCAATTACTTCAAGATTTTCTTGGTTAGACATGTTGTTACTCCAATTAAGATTCGGTTGCATTTTCAGTTATTTTTTCATTATTAGATTTATCTTCTAATAACCGAAAACGACTTAAAAATTCATTGTAATTTTTTACTAATACACGACGTATATGGTACGGCGCTTTACTTAATACATAGCAGATATAACGTTGTGCAGCTTGGTAATCATCATCGCTATAAAGGTCTAAATAGATCCAATTACTGGTGAGATCATGCGCCATTAATAATGATGTTTTGGGCTGGCATTTATCAGCACCAACATCAGTTGATGTTGGCTGGCTTAGGTTAGGCAGTGTGATGATATACACTTGTATTACATCTAAAGCAGACAATAATTGTGCAGGTTCGTCCCCCTCGCCCATCTGTTGACGCATCTGATTCAAAAAATCACTCATCGCTTGTGGCGACACCACAGAGTTAATGACCTCATTGGAGAGGCTCTCTGTAATAGCGACTTGACCATAACTTGATTCTGTTTCTGATTCGTCAAAATCTTGCATATCAGCAAGACGCGAAACACCATGACGCTTTAAACAACGTTGCAATCCTGCACGGGACGTATTGGGATTAACGAATGTTTTACATACATTTAATAACTCATCGAGAGAAAGCTTAAGACGCAGGCGTAATTGCACCACAACATACTGCTGTTCCGCTGTAAGCGTGGTATTAAGTTGTTTAGGAGTGTGTGATACATCGTCGGTAGAACTGCGTTTTCGCCATTTTCGCACGGTGGATTCAGAGACTTTTAATAGTCGTGCTAATACCGCGGTGGCAAGGTCTGATTCATGGATAAATGCACGCATCTCGGGCGTCGTGGTAGCATTTTTATGCTGGTTTTTATGGTTGCTTTTATGTCGATTAGGCATTTAATTTCAGCTTTATTAAGTGATCAGATTAATTAAGACATTTTATAGACCATGCAATATACACAGGTATCACACCCTATACAATCACCCGATACTTATATTTTGGCTAATCACTATTTATTGATTCAAAAACTGACGTATGACTATAAAATCAGTAACATCTGAATTACAAATGCTAAAACTAATTAAGGATGAGGCTCGGTATCACGTTGGCTTACATACTATTCAACATAATCATATTTAACATGAAATGCATAGCATACTGTTATCATTGACATAGTGGGGTTTACTTAATACCTCATTTAAAGATTTGCAAAGTGGGAAAAAGAAATGGACACATTGGCGTTACAGTTGTCCGACCTTTTTAAGGCAAACCTTTGTCGAGTGGGCAGGCTTTTCGGTGCGTTATTCATTCTGGGCAAAAGCCTATTATGAACAGTAAAAAATCAAGGGAAAACCACATAACAGCATCATTAGATCATTGGCATTTAAGTGGATCAGGATCATTTTTAGATGTTGGAAAACAAGTACACCGTATGATGAGTCTACATACTTAGAAGCCCTGAAGCGTAGGAATTCGCCGTTATTAAAATTTGCAATAAATAGCTGATTTTTACTGGCGGTCCCCCTCAGGGCGTGTTGTTATGTGCTGGAGCTAACTGCTAGCTTAAGACCTAAAGCAACAAATACAGTACCAACGACTTTATCTAGTAATACACTTACCCGTTTACTACTTCTAATTTTATTAGTTAGTTTGGATGCAAGTAATACATATGTAACTTCAACAACAACTGCGACTGCAACAACCAACAAACCTAAATAAAGTAACTGCATAGGAACAGCTCCATGCCCATCTCGAATAAATTGAGGTAAGAATGCCATAAAAAATATAGCTACTTTGGGATTCAGTATGTCGACCAGAACACCTTGCTTATACGCTTTCCAAGCGGACTCTTTCGGTTCACCATTTGATGTGATATTTAAACTAGTACCTGCCGAACGAAACGATTGATACGCGAGATATAATAAGTAGCCAACACCGATGTATTTAACGATTGTAAAAGCAATAGCAGATGATACTAAAATTGCTGACAAACCTAGCGATGCAGATGCCACATGAAAAAGAGCACCAGTACAAACTCCAAGTGCAGACGCTATACCAACTCTTTTTCCGTTAGCAATCGTCTTAGTCAATATATATAAAAGATCAGGGCCAGGTGCAATATTCAGCGCCAAAGCAGTAGAGAGGAATAAAATCCAAAAATTCAAATCAGACACGAAAACTCCTTGTTTCGATAAATATAAAAAGGCACATAGACATAATGACTCCCACTAAGGTGCTAGCCTCTACCGTGGGTTAGTTTTTCAACCAGAGCCATA
>NZ_BSPQ01000008.1:688-916 GCF_030161115.1 Psychromonas marina | reverse complement strand
ATCACGGTCAATATCGGTGTGCTACCAGAAAATGACGCGCCAGTATTGGTGGATGAGAATGAAACACCACTCGGTGAAAGCATCACCGTTGAAACCGCTGAAGATACGCCCGTTGGCGGTACTTTGCAGGCGACTGATCCTGATGGTGACCCACTAACCTTTACGAAAAATAGCGACCCTACCAACGGTAGTGTTGTAGTTAATGAAGATGGTACCTGGGAATATACG
>NZ_BSPQ01000008.1:0-591 GCF_030161115.1 Psychromonas marina | reverse complement strand
ATGACGCGCCAGTATTGGTGGATGATAATGAAACACCACTCGGTGAGAGCATCGCAGTCGAAACAGTTGAAGATACGCCAGTTGGCGGTACCTTAAAGGCCACTGATCCTGATGGTGACCCATTAACCTTTACGCAAAACAGTGATCCTACCAACGGTAGTGTTATAGTTAATGAAGATGGTACCTGGGAATATACGCCGAATGAAGATTATAACGGTGATGATAGTTTCACGGTTATTGTTGACGATGGAAACGGTGGCTCAGATACGATCACGGTCAATATCGGTGTGCTACCAGAGAATGACGCGCCGGTATTAGTGGGTGATAATGAAACCCCACTCGGTGAAAGCATCACCGTTGAAACCGCTGAAGATACACCAGTTGGCGGTACTTTGCAGGCGACTGATCCTGATGGTGACCCACTAACCTTTACGAAAAATAGCGATCCTACAAACGGTAGTGTTGTAGTTAATGAAGATGGCACTTGGGAATACACACCCAATGAAAATTATAACGGTGAGGATAGTTTCACGGTTATTGTTGACGATGGAAACGGTGGTTCTGATACGATCACTGTAAGTATTGGTGTAT
>NZ_BSPQ01000007.1 GCF_030161115.1 Psychromonas marina | reverse complement strand
CTTGTAAACAAGTCATTGTTATTGTGTGCTAATAAGAACTTTATCAGCTTTCCTAATTGTTAAAGAGCAGGCTTTTTCGTTAAAAAAAGCCTTATATAAATATTGGTATTTATATAAGGCTTCTGTTTCATGTTGGTATCACTTCAATGAAGTGGTGGAGCTATGCGGGATCGAACCGCAGACCTCCTGCGTGCAAGGCAGGCGCTCTCCCAGCTGAGCTATAGCCCCAACATGGTTTATGCATAAGTATTATCAACTTGGTACTAAATCATTTTGAATCAAGACAAATTGAAGCGAAGTTTAGTCTTTTCTAAACGAGCTTTAATTTAACGCCGAGTCAGGACGATTTTGGTGGGTCTGGGCAGATTTGAACTGCCGACCTCACCCTTATCAGGGGTGCGCTCTAACCAACTGAGCTACAGACCCAAGTCGATTTGGCGGGTCTGGGCAGATTTGAAAAAACCAAGCCAACCTCACCGCTCTTCACCTCTTACGGGGTGCGCTCTAACCAACCGAGCTACTGAGCAAGTATATATACCTATACAACTCTTTTACATTCTAATCAAACAATCTGTGTGGGCACTAATAGTAGTTTCTTTACGTAAGGAGGTGATCC
>NZ_BSPQ01000006.1:10138-10786 GCF_030161115.1 Psychromonas marina | reverse complement strand
CGAATGCAACGGACATTGATAATGATGAATTAAGTGTTGATGGCGTAAGCTACAGCGGCACAGACGGTGTGTTAACCGATAACGGTGATGGCACACACAGCTTCGCACCAAATGAAAACTTCAACGGTGATGTACAACTCGACTTTGGTGTCAGCGATGGCACGGTGACAACACCAGCAAACATTGATATTGCAGTTGCCGATGTGAACGATGCACCGGTTGCGGGCAGCACAAGTTACACGGTCAACGAAGATGGCCAAATTACCATTAGCCCAGATCAATTACTTGCGAATAGCAGTGATGTAGATGGCACGGTTAGCCTTGATAGCGTCAGCTACTCAGGCAGTGATGGTGTATTAATTACTAATGAAGATGGCTCAGTGACGTTCTCTCCAAACGAGAACTTCAATGGTGAAATCAGCCTGGATGTTGTAGTTATCGATGATGATGGCGCAACCGCTGAAACGACTGCGGGTATCACGGCACTAGCAGTGAACGATGCGCCCGTGGTTGATGGCAATGTTGCTTACTCGGTTGACGAAGATGGCACCATTACCTTAAGCCAAGAACAATTATTGGCTAACGCAACGGATGTTGACGGTGATGATCTCACTGCGGTTGACCTATCTGTTGGCGGTAATGCAACGG
>NZ_BSPQ01000006.1:0-10110 GCF_030161115.1 Psychromonas marina | reverse complement strand
CGAACGACGATGGTTCATTTACTATCACCCCAGATGCAGACTTCAATGGCGATCTCGATTTAAGCTTCGATGTCTCAGATGGTACAACGACAGTGGCTGCGGGTGTTGACCTTACGGTTAACCCTATCAACGATGCCGCGGTTGCACCAGACGTTAGCTTCGAAATGGATGAAGATGGTGTGATCACCATTACCGATGAACAACTGCTTGCGAATGCAACGGATATCGATGGTGATGACCTCAGCGTTGATGGTGTTACTTACACTGGCACAGATGGTGTATTAACCAGCAATGGTGATGGTACACATACCTTCTCACCAAATGAAAACTTCAACGGTGATGTACAACTCGACTTTGGTGTCAGCGATGGCACGGTGACAACACCAGCAAACATTGATATTGCGGTTGCCGATGTGAACGATGCACCGGTTGCAGGTTCAACCTCATACACGGTCAACGAAGATGGCCAAATTACCATCAGCCCAGATCAATTACTTGCGAACTCAAGCGATGTAGATGGCACGGTTAGCCTTGATAGCGTCAGCTACTCAGGCAGTGATGGTGTATTAATCACCAATCAAGATGGCTCAGTGACATTCTCACCTAACGAAAACTTCAACGGTGAAATCAGCCTGGATGTTGTAGTTATCGATGATGATGGCGCAACCGCTGAAACCACTGCGGGCATTTCTGCCATTGCAGTGAACGATTCGCCAGTGGTTGATGGTAATGTCGCTTACTCGGTTGACGAAGATGGCACCATTACCCTAAGCCAAGAACAATTATTGGCTAACGCAACGGATGTTGACGGTGATGATCTCACTGCGGTTGACCTCTCTGTTGGCGGTAATGCAACGGTTGTCGCGAACGACGATGGTTCATTTACTATCACCCCAGATGCAGACTTCAATGGCGATCTCGATTTAAGCTTCGATGTCTCAGATGGTACAACGACAGTGGCTGCGGGTGTTGACCTTACGGTTAACCCAATCAACGATGCCGCGGTTGCACCAGACGTTAGCTTCGAAATGAATGAAGATGGCATTATTGTTATCACGGATGAGCAACTACTTGCGAATGCAACGGACATTGATAATGATGAATTAAGCGTTGATGGCGTAAGCTACAGCGGCACAGATGGTGTATTAACCGATAACGGTGATGGCACACACAGCTTCGCACCAAATGAAAACTTCAACGGTGATGTACAACTCGACTTTGGTGTCAGCGATGGCACGGTGACCACACCAGCAAACATTGATATTGCGGTTGCCGATGTGAACGATGCACCGGTTGCGGGCAGCACAAGTTACACGGTCAACGAAGATGGCCAAATTACCATTAGCCCAGATCAATTGCTTGCGAACTCAAGCGATGTAGATGGTACGGTTAGTCTTGATAGCGTCAGCTACTCAGGCAGTGATGGTGTATTAATTACTAACGAAGATGGCTCAGTGACGTTCTCACCCAACGAGAACTTCAACGGCGAAATCAGCCTGGATGTTGTTGTTATCGATGATGATGGCGCAACCGCTGAAACCACTGCGGGTATTTCTGCCATCGCAGTGAACGATGCACCAGTGGTTGATGGTAATGTCGCTTACAGCGTTGATGAAGACGGCACTATTACCCTAAGCCAAGAACAATTATTGGCTAACGCAACGGATGTTGACGGTGATGATCTCACTGCAGTTGACCTCTCTGTTGGCGGTAATGCAACGGTTGTCGCGAACGACGATGGTTCATTTACTATCACCCCAGATGCAGACTTCAATGGCGATCTCGATTTAAGCTTTGATGTCTCAGATGGTACAACAACAGTGGCTGCGGGTGTTGACCTTACGGTTAACCCAATCAACGATGCCGCGGTTGCACCAGACGTTAGCTTCGAAATGAATGAAGATGGCATTATTGTTATCACGGATGAGCAACTACTTGCGAATGCAACGGACATTGATAATGATGAATTAAGTGTTGATGGCGTAAGCTACAGCGGCACAGATGGTGTATTAACCGATAACGGTGATGGCACACACAGCTTCGCACCAAATGAAAACTTCAACGGTGATGTACAACTCGACTTTGGTGTCAGCGATGGCACGGTGACAACACCTGCAAACATTGATATTGCGGTTGCCGATGTCAACGATGCACCGGTTGCAGGCAGCACAAGTTACACGGTCAACGAAGATGGCCAAATTACCATCAGTCCAGAGCAATTACTTGCGAACTCAAGCGATGTAGATGGCACGGTTAGCCTTGATAGCGTCAGCTACTCAGGCAGTGATGGTATATTAACTAATAACTCAGATGGGTCAGTGACTTTCTTCCCTAATGAGAACTTTAATGGTGAAATTAGCTTAGATGTTACCGTTATTGATGACGATGGTGCAACGGCTGAAACAACAGCCGGCATTACAGCACTCGCTGTCAATGATACGCCAATCGTAGATGGTAACCTTGCTTACAGCATGGATGAAGACGGTACAATCACCTTATCGCAAGAGCAGTTATTAGCTTACGCGAGTGATATTGATGGCGATGCATTAAGTGCAGAAAACCTATCAGTTGGTGACAACGCAACGATCGTTCAAAACCCTGATGGTTCATTTACAGTAACCCCTGATGCAGACTTCAATGGAGACTTAGACCTAAGCTTCGATGTTTCAGATGGCACAACAACGATTGCAACGGGTGTTGATCTTAAAGTTAATCCTGTTAACGATGCACCGATTGCTGGTCCAGAAATCTATATTCAAGCAGAAGAAGATCAAACCGTTGGTGTAACGCTACGTGAAGAGCCTGCTATACGTCTCGATGCACAGCCTGAATTTGGTATTGTACAAGCAAATATTGATGATGAGTGGGTTACGTTAGAGGTTGGTCAAGAGATCTCTCCTGATGCTGAAGTGCGTTTTGTTCCTGACGAAACAGCTATTGCTGACTCAACGCATACTAGTACGATCGGTACCTTTGACGATAACGCAAGTGTTGATGATTGGGGCACCGAGGTTGACTCACATACTCGTCAATTTACTGATGGTGACTTAGTTGTTACGACAGAAAGTACAGATGGCCCATTAGGTGCCTGGAATGGCAATACACATATTGGTCATGGTATTGGTGACACGGATAGACAGGGCTTAAGTGGTGATGAGCAATTAGTCGTTACTGTTGAAGGTCAGGACGTTAATGAGATCAGCTTTGAGCTTGATGGCTTAGGTGGTTGGTTTGTAGAAGGCTCTAAAAACTTCACTGAGGTTGAAATACGAGCATTTGATGCCGATGGTAATCTAATCGACTCTGAAACTTATCACAAAGATGATAACAGCAGTTTTGAGCACTCTTATACGTTAACGACAGATGAACCTGTTGCCCGTTTTGAATTAGGTACAGTGGAAGGTAATGGTACCTATGTTGTACAGAACATGTCTGTATCACAAACATTACCAGATGATGTCGTCTTTACCTCGATTGCCGTTGATGGTTCTGAGGTTACAGAAACGATTGATTTAAATCTTCACGCAGGTGATCAAGAAATTGATTTGTCAGAACAACTTCCTCTTGTGTTAAGCGCTGAAGATGGTGCAGAAGGGTTTGCTTCAATTGTTATTACTGAAGCGCAACTACTTGCACAAGCATCTGATATTGACAGCGAAAACCTCGATATTATTAACCTTGAGTTAAATGATGAGAATGCAGAGCTTGTTGATAATGGTGATGGTACGTGGACGGTTATCCCTGATGAAAACTTCTCGGGTGATATCGATTTAACTTACCAAGTGACAGATGGCGAGTTAGTTGATGATAATACGATTCACATTAATTTTGCTGAAGTAAATGATGCGCCTATCGCATCAGGTCCTGTGGTACTTAGCACTGAAGAAGATAACTCTATTAGCTTCACTGATGCTGATTTATTAGCAAATGCATCAGACATTGAGGGTGATGATCTTGCTATTCAAGATGTCTCTTATACAGGTAATGCTGGTGAGTTGATCACTAATGAAGATGGCAGTTATACCTTTGTTCCAAATGAGAACTTTAATGGTGACGTTGACTTAACTTATGGCATCAGTGATGGTGAAGATGTTACAACTAACAATATCGACTTAACGGTTATTCCAGTTAATGACGTCCCTGTTGCTGGCGCACCACTTGATGTACAAATGCTTAATGATGGTACGATCACCATTAATGCATCAAGCTTATTATCAGGTGCAAGTGATGTTGATGGTGACATTCTTCATATTGAAGATTTAGTACTGACTAATCAACTTGACGGGACGTTAGTGGATAACGGTGATAATACCTTTAGTTTCACACCTGCTGAAGGCTTTACGGGTAACGTTTCGTTATCATTTGATATCAGCGATGGGCAAGCATCTGCTCCAAGTTCACTCAATATTACCGTTGAAGAGTTTAATGAAGGGCCTGAAGTATCAGGACCACTTGCCGCAACGATTGAAGAAGATGGTAGCATTACACTTTCACAAGAAGAGTTACTGGCGAATGCAAGTGACTTAGATGGTGATTCATTAGCAGCAACCAACCTTGCTACTAATGATGAAAATGCAACAATCATTCAAAATAGTGATGGCAGCTTTACCATCACACCAAGTGAAGATTTCAACGGTGATATCGAGTTTAGTTACGATGTGACAGATGGTATTGAAACGGTTGCAACTGAGCTTGAACTGACGGTTACACCTGTTAATGATGCGCCTGATGTACCAGATTTATCTTTCAATATGATCGAAGATGAGTCAATTACGGTAACGACTGAGCAATTACTGGCACAAGCAACTGATGTTGAAGGTGACGAGTTATCAGTGGTGAACGTCTCCTCTCAAGATCCAAATGTAGAGGTAGTTGATAACGGTGATGGTACATACACCATCACACCACAACCAGAATACAGCGGTACTGCAGGACTAAGCTTCGATGTTAGTGATGGTACCGATGTGGTATCGGCTGATATCAATCTTAATATTGAATTTGTAAATGACGCACCTGAAGCGGAGCCTATTGTTGCTTCTGTTGATGAAGACGGCACTATTTTAGTCACACAAGAGATGTTGCTTGAAAATGCCAGCGATAATGATGGTGATTTATTAAGAGCTGACAGTTTACAAACCAACGATCCGAATGCAACGGTTGTTGATAACGGTGATGGTACTTTCAGTGTTACTCCATCTGAAAACTTCAATGGTGATATTACCTTTAGCTATGATGTCTCTGATGGTGAAACGGATACGCCTACTGAGCTTACATTAACGGTTAACCCTATAAATGATGGACCAGACGTTGCGCCAGTTAACTTTGAAATTCAAGAAGATGAAACATTAATTTTCACTGAAGCGCAACTGTTAGCACAAGCAACGGATGTCGAAGGTGATGAACTGAGTATTACCGATGTTTCATATAGCGGTGATCAAGGTGCATTAACTAACAATAATGACGGTACTTACACGTTCACTCCAACAGAAAACTTCAGTGGTAATATTGCCGTTGATTTCAGCGTAACTGATGGTACTGATGAAGTTTCACAAACTATCGATGTTGCTATTGAAGCGGTTGCTGATGCACCTGAGTTAACAGTGACTACTGGTGATGGCGATGTTGTTACCGATGAGGCGATTGTGGTTGAGCCAGGATCTACGACTCAGCTTAATATAGACGCTAGCTTAATTGACCAAGATTTATCGGAAACACTAACACTAGAAGTGGATGGTTTGCCAGAAGGTTCGGTACTGACTTACGATGGTGAAGCGCTGTTTGACGAACAAACTAATGGTATTACTAGTTACGAAAGCACTGATATTACGGTTACTTTCCAAGGTGAAAGTGCAGGATATCAAAATACAGCGGGTTACTACACGGTTGATGAAGAGGGTAATATTACCGGTGTAGAAATTGGCTTTGAAAATGCATCTCAAGTCGGCTCTGGCGGAGACTTAGTTGCTGGCGAATCATCGTTTACTTTTGATGTTGATGCGGGAGAAAGCTTCAATCTGTTTGTTATTCCAAACGGTAACAATCGTAATGATTTCGATAGTATGCAAGAGGGCACCTTTGAGTTTCGTGATGCTGATGGTAACCCCGCAACGATCGACTCAGTGGACCCACACTTAGTTCATATCAGTGAAGATGGTACTGAAACACCAATCGTCAGCCAGTTTGGTGATGCGATATTCCATGGTGGTAACAGTACTAATCTGAATGAAGATGGTATCGAACATACCAAAACATCATTAAATGAAGATGGTGACATCGTTTACGGTGTTGAAGATATCTTTGGTGGCGGTGATCAAGACTTTGACGACTTTACATTTACCATCGATGTAGGTGAAACCAACAGTCAAATCTTCCAAGGTGAAATCGTTGTTGGTGAAGATGGTAGTGCGATTATTCCAACAACCGTACTAGACCAAAACCTAGCAATTACATTCCCTGAAGATTACACCGGCTCGACATCATTAGAGATTAAAGCAACGGCAACAGAGCTTTCTAATGATGATCAATCAAGCACGGTTCAAGTGATTAACTTTGAAGTGGACCATGCGCCAGAATCCGATGCAGTGACAGCTCAGGTTGATGAAGATGGTTCAATCACGATTACTCAAGCCGATCTATTAGCGAACGCAACGGATCTTGATGGTGATGATTTAGTTGCACTCAATGTTACCTCCGACGATGAAAATGTCACCTTAGTGGATAACGGTGATGGCACTTATACAGTGACACCTGATGCTGACTTTAATGGTGACGTATCATTCAGCTTTGATGTGAGTGATGGCGATCAAATTGTATCAACAGAGTTAAACCTAACGGTTAACCCAATTAACGATGCAGCGCTGGCACCAGATGTTGCATTTGAAATGGATGAAGATGGCATTATCGTTATTACCGATGAGCAATTACTTGCTGGTGCAACGGACATCGAGGGTGATAATTTATCAATTGATTCTGTTACCTACACAGGCGCAGACGGTGTATTAACCAATAATGGTGATGGCACACATAGCTTTGCACCAAATGAAAACTTCAACGGCGATGTACAATTAGACTTCGGTGTAAGCGATGGTACAGATGTAACGCCAGCAAACATTGATATCGCGGTTGCTGATGTGAATGATGCACCGGTTGCAGGTTCCACTTCATATACTGTTAATGAAGATGGTCAAATTACCATTAGTTCAGAGCAACTCATTGCGAACAGCAGTGATGTTGATGGCACGGTGAGCTTAGATAGCGTTAGCTACTCAGGCACTGACGGTATTTTGGTTCAAAACAACGACGGCTCAGTGACTTTCTCTCCAAATGAAAACTTTAATGGTGATATCAGCTTAGATATCTCTGTGATTGATGATGATGGCGCGGTAGCACAAACAACTGCTGGCATTGAAGTGATTGCGGTGAATGATGCGCCAGTAGCGGGCGACCTTGCTTACAGCGTGGATGAAGATGGTAGTGTCACGTTATCTCAAGAACAATTATTAGCGAACTCAAGTGATGTTGACGGTGATGATTTAGTCGCTGGAAATCTCTCTGGTGGCAATAATGTTACCGTTACAGAAAATGGCGATGGTTCATTTACCCTTACACCAGATGCAAACTTCCATGGAGAAATGGATATAAGCTTTGATGTCACTGATGGTGAAGAGACGGTACAAGCGAATATTGATCTGACTATCAATCCAATCAATGACATCACGGTAGGAGTTGAAGATCAGGCATTTACAGTTGAAGAAGATGGCACATTAACTTTCACTGATGAACAGTTACTCACTGGCGCGACAGATATTGACGGTGATGAATTAAGCGTTAGTAATGTTGATTACAGTGGGACAGAAGGGGTGTTCACCGACAATGGTGATGGTACTTATAGTTTTGCTCCAAATGAAAACTTTAATGGTGAAGTGGATCTCAGCTTCTCTGTGACAGATGGAAATGAAACGGTTGGTGCGAATATCGATGTCACGGTGACCGATATTAATGATATTCCGGTTGCAGGCAGTACGACCTACACGGTAAACGAAGATGGTCAAATTACAATTAGTCCTGAACAGCTATTAGCAAATAGTAGTGATGTGGATGGTACGGTTAGCGTCGATAGCGTGGCTTACTCAGGCAGTGATGGTGTGTTAATCACTAATGAAGATGGTTCTGTTACATTCTCACCAAATGAAAACTTTAATGGCGAAATCAGCCTGGATGTTGTGGTTATCGATGATGATGGCGCAACAGCGGAAACGACTGCGGGTATTACTGCTATTGCGGTTAATGATGCACCAGTGGTTGACGGTAGCATTGCTTACTCAGTAGATGAAGATGGCACTATTACCCTATCGCAAGAGCAACTACTTGCCAATGCATCGGATGTTGAGGGCGATGATCTCACTGCGGTGGACCTCTCTGTTGGCGGTAATGCAACGGTTGTTGCGAATGACGATGGTTCATTCACTATCACACCAGATACAGACTTCAATGGTGATCTCGATTTAAGCTTCGATGTATCAGATGGCACAACAACCGTAGCAGCAGGCGTTGACCTTACGGTTAACCCTGTCAACGATGCCGCGGTAGCACCTGATGTTTCATTCGAAATGGATGAAGATGGCGTTATTGTTATCACTGATGCACAACTGCTTGCCAATGCAACGGATGTTGACGGTGATGACCTAAGTGTTGATGGCGTAAGCTACAGCGGCGCAGATGGTGTGTTAACCGATAACGGTAACGGCACATACGACTTTGCACCAAATGAAAACTTCAACGGTGACGTGCAACTCGACTTTGGTGTTAGCGATGGCACGGTGACTACACCAGCAAACATTGATATTGCGGTTGCTGATGTGAACGATGCACCGGTTGCGGGCAGCACAAGTTACACGGTCAACGAAGATGGGCAAATTACCATTAGTCCAGAGCAATTACTTGCGAACTCAAGTGATGTAGATGGCACGGTTAGCCTTGATAGCGTCAGCTACTCAGGCAGTGACGGTGTATTAATCACTAATGAAGATGGCTCGGTTACTTTCTCTCCTAACGAAAACTTCAATGGAGAAATCAGCCTAGATGTTGTGGTTATCGATGATGATGGCGCAACAGCAGAAACCACGGCGGGTATCAGTGCATTAGCTGTGAACGATGCGCCAGTGGTTGATGGCAATGTCGCTTACTCAGTTGATGAAGATGGCACAATTACCTTATCGCAAGAGCAGTTATTAGCGAATGCGAGTGATGTAGATGGTGATGCATTAACTGCTGAAAACCTATCGGTAGGTGACAACGCAACGGTTGTTCAAAACCCAGATGGTTCATTCACGGTTACACCAGATGCGGACTTCAATGGCGACTTAGATTTAAGCTTTGATGTATCAGACGGCACAACCACGGTTGCAACGGGCGTTGACCTTACGGTTAACCCTGTGAATGATGCGGCGGTTGCACCAGATGTTGCATTCGAAATGAATGAAGATGGCATTATCACTATCACTGATGAGCAACTGCTTGCTAATGCAACAGATGTTGACGGTGATAACTTAAGTGTTGATGGCGTAAGCTACTCCGGTACTGATGGCGTATTAACCAGTAATGGCGATGGCACACATAGCTTCGCACCAAATGAAAATTTCAACGGTGACGTGCAACTCGATTTCGGCGTAAGCGATGGTACGGTAACCACACCAGCGAACATCGATATAACAGTTGCTGAAGTTAATGATGTACCTGTCGCTGGGTCTACTTCATACCAAATGAATGAAGATGGCAGCATTACCTTAAGCCCAAATCAATTACTTGCTAATGCGAGTGATATTGAAGGTGAAGTTGCGCTTGATAGCGTGAGTTACTCTGGTACTGATGGTGTATTAGTTAATAACCCAGATGGTTCAGTCACATTCTCACCAAACGAAAATTTCAATGGCGATATCAATTTAGATGTTGCGGTTGTCGATGAGGCGGGAGCTGTCACCGTTGGTAATGCAGGTATTGAAGTACTTGCCGTTAATGACTTACCGATTGCTGGAGAAACCTCATATACCATTGATGAAGATAGCGTGCTTATCTTCAATGAAAGTCAAATACTCGCTAATGCCTCAGATA